>CAWBVR010000023.1:0-181279 GCA_963792235.1 Vulcanimicrobiota bacterium | reverse complement strand
CGAGCGACGCATCGGGCAGGCCGACGAACGCTTCGTCGAGCGACAGCCCTTCCACCGCGCGCGCGCCATCTTCGAAGATCGCGAACACGCGCTCCGAGCTCTCGCGATACGCGGCGAAGTTCGGCGGCACGACGACGAGCTGCGGGCACGCCTCCAGCGCGCGGTACAGCGGCATCGCGGAGCGCACGCCGAACGGCCGCGCCTCGTACGACGCCGTCAGCACGACGGCGCGCCGCGACGAGCCCGAGATCGCGAGCGGAACGCCGCGCAGCGCAGGATCGTCGCGCTGCGCAACGGACGCATAGAACGCATCGAGATCGAAGTGAACGATCATCGCGACGGCAGCGCGATCACGCCTGCGGCGGAGCGTCCTCCGAGTCGACGATCTCGTCGATCTCCGCGCCGTCGCTCTCCGCGATCGACACCGCGACGCGGCCGTCCGGCGTCGAGCGCACGACCTCGGCCATGATCTCGCGCTCGCGCCCGTCGAGCCCGGTGACCGCGACGCGCAGGCGCGTGCCGTCCGGGCGCCGCGTCCTGCGCAACGAGCAGCATGCCGCGGCGCGACACGTTCTCGGTCGTCCCGTGCTTGGGCGTACCGTCGGGCCCGCGGTAGACGACGGGTAACCGGATCGCGATGCGCTTGGCGCTGCGGCGCTCCGGCGTCTCGCCGCCCTCGGGCGTCTCGCTCATGGTCTCCCCTCCGGCGCGCTCATGCGGCGACACCTTCAAGCACGGTTTGCATCGTGCGGAAGTTGCGAAGGTCGTCTTCCTCTTCACCCGGCGTCTCGAGGATCGCGACCTTCCCTTGGACTCCGGGATGCGCGACGATGGCGCGGAACCCTTCGATCCCGATCCGTCCCTCACCGATGTGCCAGTGCCGGTCGCGGTGGCCGCCCAGCTCGATCTCCGTGTCGTTGAAGTGGAACATCACCACCCGGTCGAGCCCGATCTCGCGGTCGACGAGCTCGAAGAAGCGGTCGACGTTGTCCTTCGTGTCGATCGCATAGCCCGCCGCCCATGTGTGCGCGGTGTCCAGGCAGAAGCGCAGGTTCGGGTGATCCCGATCGCGCGCACGAACGCGCCGAGCTCCTCCATCGTCCCGCCGCACAGCTGGCCGGCGCCCGCGCTGTTCTCGATCACGAGGGAGACGTTGGGATCGATCCCGGCGAGCGCGGCCTCGAGCGCTTCCACGACGCACGCGAAGCCGTCCTTGCGGTCGCGCTTGCCGTACGAGCCGAGGTGCGTGTTGACGTACGCGATGTCGCCCACCGCCGCGACCTTCAAGATCGTTCTTCAGCAGCTTGAGCGAGCTCGCGACGGTCTTGCGGTCCTCGCTCGCGAGGTTGATCAAATACGACGTGTGGATGACCGCCGGCGCGATCCCTGCCGCCGCGCGCGTCTTGCGCGAAGCGCTGCAGCGCGGGCGTGTCGATCCCGCCGACGCGATACGTCTTCGGGTTACCGGCGAAGAACTGCAGCGCGCCGGCGCCGAGCTTGCTGCGCGTACTCCACCGCCGCGTCGTATCCCGCGCCGACGCGGACGTGCGTACCGAGCCGCATCGCTGCCGTCAGCGGCGGCCGTAGTTGAACTGGCGCGCGCGCGTGCCGCGCGGCATGAACGACTTCGCCTTGGGCGACGCCATCGCGCGCGACGGGTTCTTCTCGAACGTCGTGCCCGTTAGCAGCACCGCGTCGGACGGCCGCTCGCGGCGGCCGACCCGTCCGATGAGCTGCTCGATCTCCGACTCGCCGAACGCGTCGGAGTCGGTGATCACGATCAAGTCGGCCGCGGGGATGTCGATGCCGCTGCCGATCAGGTTCGTCGCCGCGAGCACGGCGGGCGCCTTGCCGCGGAAGCTGTTCATCATCTCGATGCGCGTGCCGACCTCGTTGACGCGCACGCCCTTCCGGCGGTGGCGCCGGCCTTGCTCTTCGGTGTCGGCCATGTCGCCGCGCAATTGCTCGACGTCGATGCCGTATGTCTGCTCCAACCGCTCCGCGATGCGCGGCACGTCGCCGCGCGTGCGGCCGATGACGAAGATGCGCGAGCCGCGCGCGAGATGGTCCCTGATGAGCTCGTCGGCGCGCGTCATCTGCTCGGCCGGCGGTTCACCCCACACGCCTTCGACCTTGTGAATTTTGGTGGGCAGCACGTCGAACGGCATGCCCTTCATCGCGACGACGTTGTCCATCGCGCCGACGCGCTCGAGGAAGCGCTTCAGCTCGTCGGGCGTCGCCGTCGCGAACAGCATCGGGCAGTCGAGGTCTTGCAGCAAGCGCAAGTGCTCGCGCTCGTCGAACGCGTTGACGTCATCGATGATGAGCAGATCGCTCTTGTCGAGGATCTCCCAGTGGCGGTCGATCGTGAGCATCATCGCCGAGCCGACGACCACGTTGATCGCGCCGCTCTCGATGCCCGCTTCCACCGTGCGGCGTTCACCGGGCGACGCGCCGCCGTGGATCTGGCCGACGCCGATGCCCGTGCCTTCGAGCCGTTCGCTGAAATACGTGACGTGCTGGCGGATCAGGTCGCGCGTAGGCGCGAGGATCGAGATATAGCCGCCGGTGGCCAGGATCGTGTCGACGGCGACGCGCAGCATCACTTCGGTTTTGCCCGAGCCGGTCGGCGCTTTGAGCAAGAACTCGAACTTGCCGTCGTCGAGGCCCGCCGTGAGCTTCTCGATCGCTTCTTTTTGGCCGTCGGTGAGGGCGAAGTTTTCGCCCGGTTGGATCAACTCGTGCATCAGCGCGACGCGCTGGCAGTTCTTGTCGATTTGCGCCCAAACGTCGGCGGGCGCCATGTCAGAAGGTGGGCTCGCCGGTGGCGAGCTCGCTAGACGGGTGATGGTTGTGGCTCCATTTCTTGTGCGACGGTCGTCCCGACCGGCGTCTCGTTGCGGTTCTCTGCTTCCGCTTCGTCCTGTAGGACCGCGTCCTCGCCGTCCGGGGTTGCCTCGACCGCCGACTCGCCCTCGTGGGGGGCAAGGATGGTGGGGATCGGGAGCGCGAGCGCCAGCTCGACCGGGGTGGTCCCATCGACGTCGACCGGCGGCAGCTCCTCGAGCGAGCGCAAGCCGAATACCTCGAGAAAGTCCGGCGTGGTCTTGTAGAGGATCGGCCGGCCGGGGACATCCTTGCGGCCGGACTCGGTCAAAAACCGCCGGTCGACCAGCGTCGCGATGACCGAGTCGGCCGAGACGCCACGGATGCCCTCGATGTCGCCCTTGGTGGTCGGCTGGGTGTAGGCGACGATGGCCAGCGTCTCCAGCGCGGCGGGCGACAGGTTCGTCTTGGGCGGCATCAGGTACGCCTCGACGGCCTCGCGGGCGCTGGGCGAGCTGGCGAAGCGGTAACCGCCGGCGATCTCGCGCAGCACGATCCCGCGGTGCGCGAACTCCTCGTCGACCTTCTGGAGCGCGAGGGTCACCTCGCTCTCCTCGGCGCCGGTCAGCTTCGCGAGCTGCTTGATCGAGAGTGCTTCGGAGGCGACGAACAGCAGCGCTTCGAGGTCGCGCTGCAGCTTGCCGGTGTCGACGAGTTCAGGCTGCACGGTCTTCTTCGGGGACGGGGAGGAGCTCGATGTCCCCGAACGCAGCGTCCTGCGCGACGCGAATGCGCTCGCGGCGGACCAGCTCGAGGATGGCGAGGAAGGTCACGATGATGGCCACGCGGTCGAGCCCGTCGCACAGCGCGAAGAACGAGGCGCGTCCGGTGCGGCGCACCGCCCGGCTCACCACGTCCATCTGCTCGTTGAGCGACACGCGCTCGCGGACGATGGTTCGCTTCTCGGGCTTGGCGGCGCGCAGCGCGGCCGCCAGGGCGCCCGCCAGCTTGACGGCGTCGATCCGGTAGCGCTGCACGAAGTCGGCCGTGGCGTCGCCGCCGTCGGGCCGCAGGAAATAGGCCGCCGCCTCGGCGGCCCGCGTCTTGAGCTCCTGGCCGGCGTCGCGGTACTTCGAGTAGGCGATCAGCCGCTCGCGCAGCCGGGCCTCGATCGCCTCCGCGGACTCCTCGGGATCGCCGGCCAACTCGATCGGAATCGGCGGCAGCAGCGCCTTCGACTTTAAGAAGACCAGCGTCGAGGCGACGACGAGGTAGTCGGCGGCGAGCTCGACGTCGAGCGCCTCCATGGCCTGAATGTATGCGAGGTACTGGTCGGCGACCAGCGCGAGCGGCACGGTGGCGATGTCGAGCTGGCGCTCTTTGACCAGGTTCAGCAGCAGATCGAGCGGGCCGTCGAAGACGTCGAGCGAGACGCGCAGACCGCCCGCCGCCTGCGGATCGCCTTCTGGTTGCGAAAGGGTCTCAGCCGGGTTCAACTCAGGCGCTCGTGTCCCCGACCGACTGCGCCGCGGTGACGGTCTCGGGTTCGAAGATGCCGCTGCCGTCCTGCTCGAGCCACTCGAGGCCGAGGTCCACCAGGCGCTTCTCGTTGACGTACTTGAGCGATTTCTTGGCCGCCTTGATCTCGAACCAGCGGGCCTCGTCCACTTCGTGGTCGTGGTTGGCGGTGTCGCCCGAGAGGTAGCGCATCAGGTAGAAATGGACCGATTTCTTGTGCTTGGTGCGGTTCAGGTAGAACCAGTACGAGATGTTGTTCAGGCCGGCCAGGATCTCGGCCCAGCAGCCGGTCTCCTCGCGCACTTCGCGCAGGGCGGCCTGCTCGTGGGTCTCCTTGGCCTCGACGTGGCCCTTGGGGAGGGACCAAACGCGCGGCTCGCCCCGCCCGATGAGCAGCGCTTCCAACGTGTTTCCGTTCCGCCGCAAGACGAGCCCGCCGGCGGAGACTTCGTACTTGATCCGCATGGTTGTCCCCGGAGACAGTGACAGCCCGACGTCGGGCTGGTTTTCTCTAGTATAGCGCGCGGGCCCAAGAGGACGAAGCGCCCGCGCGGCCGGTTACGGCGTCTGGCTGCGCGGCGGGAGACGGTACCAAACCAGGCCGGATGCCAGGTCGACGGGGCCGGCGTTGGGGTCGTCCGCGACGATCGCCGCGGCGCCCGTGCTGGGGCCAGCCGACGCCGGCTTGCCGGCGGCGAACGTCTCCTCGGGCACGTCGTCGGGCAGGCGGAGCGGGCCGAAGCACGTGCGGCACTTGCGGTGCGGAGCGACGAACGCAAGCGTCTCGGTGGGTCCGAACTCCGGCCGGATGCCCGGGGTGCGGCGGGCCGGCTCGGCGCGCCTGGCGGGCTCGGAATGCGTGCGGGCGATGGCGTGCACGGCGGCGGCTGGTATCGCGGCGAGCGTGGTCGCGACGACCGGAGCCGTGTAGGCCAGCGTCTTCGTATGCGTGACCTTGCGGTGGTGCACGCGGGTCGCGACGTGCGTGACGGCGTGCATCACGGCCGTGTGGGCGACCGCATGCGCTCGGGGCACCGCGACGGCGACGCGCGCCCCCGCCCCCGGGACGGACAGCACGGCGGCGCTCACGATGGCGAAGGCTGCGGCGGTGAAGGCACCCAGCGCGGCGGCGCGCACGACGGGCCGAGCTTGGACGGTCGGGCGCACGAGGCGCTCGACGCGGATGGCGACGTGCGAGCGACGGGCCCATAGCCCGGGCGCCAGCGCGTCGGCGCGGTCGGTGGCGAGCCGCAGCAGGCACGCGGCGTAGCGGCGCGGCCCCGTCTCGCAGGCGGCGCGCTCGTCGCTGGCGAGCTCGCGCTCCAGGTCGAGGGCGCGCGAGAGGAACCACAGCCCGGGCACCCACCAGCCGGCGCGCAGGATCGCGCTCTGCGCGGCCTTGGCCCAATCGTCGCCACGTGCAAGGTGCGCGCACTCGTGCGCGACCACGGCGTCCCACTCGCGGTCGTCGACGCGCGCGCGGAAGCCTTCGGGGAGCACGACGGCCGGGTGGAAGTACCCGATGGCGGTCGGCGTCCCGACGGTGCGCGACAAGCCGATGCGCGCGCCCCGGACCGGCACGGAGCCGAAGGGGATCGCGTGGCGCTTCACCCGGCGCAGCCGGACGACGTCGCAGGCGAGGCCCAGCAGCAGCACGGCCGCGACGGCGGCGGCGCCGGCAAGCGCAGGCAGCGCGAGCACGCTGAGAACATTGGCAGCAGCCGCTCCGCCGGCAGACTGCCCATCGGGCGCGGTGCGCAGCGCGGCCGCCGCGAGGGCGAGCGGCCCGACGCAGGCGGCGGCGATGAAGCCGGTCGCAACGATGCGGTAGCGGTCCGCGGCGCGCGCGAAGGGCCGCGCTGCGATGAGCGCCCCTGCGGCCAGCGGAACGCTGGCGACGACCGCGGCGAGCGCCGCGAGCGCCGCGACCGCGGGGTTCAGCCTTCGGCCTCGAGGAGCGTGCGCAAGCGCCGCTCCTCGTCGGGGCTCAACCGCTCCGAGGCGAGCAGGTTGAGCATCAGCGCGCGCGGCGAGCCGTCGAAGAACGTCGCCAGGACGTTGTCCACGACGGTGCGGCGGGCAGTGTCGCGCTCGACGCGCGGCTTGTAGACGTTCGCCTTGCCGCGGGTGGTGTGCCGGACGTAGGCTTTGCGCTCGAGGATCGTGAGCGTCGAGAGGACCGTGGTGTACGCGATGGGGCGGTCTTCGAGGCGCGCGTGAATATCCGCGACGGTCGCACTGCCGAGGTCCCACAGGATGTTCATGAGGCGGTACTCCGCCTCGGTTAGAGTCGGCGTTGGGCGCCTGGCCATGTCCCGCTCATACGACGCCGACTCCGCATTCTCCGCGAGGTTTTGTCAACAATCGGTTTTGGCGGAGCCAGCCGTCCGTCGCGTGGCTTCCCGGGGCGGGCCTGCGGCGGCCTGCGTGCCGAGGCGTCACTCCGCGCAGGCGCGAAATCAAGCGTGATGCCCCACGTCCTCGCCACCACCGCGGCGCTCGCGATCGCGTTCGCGACCGTTCCAACGCCGAAGCCGACGCCGTTCCCGATTGGGACGCTGCAGCCGTTCGGCACCGAGACGACGCCCGCGCCCGCGCCGCCGCCCGCGTCCGGGCTGCCCGAGATCGGCCGCGTGCGGGCCGCGACGCCCGCCTGCGCCGCGATGCGCGATCTCGTCATCCCGTCGTTCGCCGCCGCGCGCCGCGCGGACGTGCGCTTCGCGCAAACGCGCGTCCGGCTCCCGCAATACGTGGAGTACATGTCCGACCCCGAGCACCGCACCGACGTGTTTCGGGAGTCGGCGCTCGCGAAGCTCGACGCCGACGCGTCGGCCATCCTCAACGAGACGCTTGTCCTCAACAGAGCGCTCGGCGATTCGCGATTCAAGAACCCGACCGATCCGCAAGTCGCGGCCGAAAAAGCGCAGCTGCAACAACTCTACAACACGCAGCAGGCGCGCGCGAACCAGCTGCAGGAGTTCGTGACGCGCCAGCGCGTCGCGATCGCCAAGAACGGCATCGACGACGACTCCGCGTTCCAGCGCAAGGCGCCACAGGGCATCACGCCGCCGACCGAGCCCATCCCCGCGCTGACGGCACCGCCGGGGATGCCGGTGCTGAGCGGCCGCATCGCGATGGCGGACAAGGCGGTTATCAACGACTGGAGCGGACAGATGATCGCCGCGGTGCGCGCCAGCGAGAACCAGGCCGCGAAAACGTTCTTGCCCATCGCCCACAGCTGCTTCTGAGGTGACCGCGATGATCCGGTCCGTCATCCCCGTAGCAGCGTTTGCGCTCGCGCTGGGCACGGGCCCGGTCATCGCCCAGACGCCTGCCCCAAGCGCCGCACAAAGCCCCGCACCGGACGCGTCGGTGCTGCCGGAGATCGGGCGCGTTCGCTCCACGGCCCCCGCCTGCGCCGCGATGCGCGATTTGATCATCCCGTCGTTCGCGGCCGCGCGCCGTGCCGACTTGCGGTTCGAGCAGACGCGCGTGCGGCTCCCACAGTACGCCGGGTTCGTCGCGGACCCCGAGCACAACTACGACATCTTCCGCACGTCGACGCTGGCGAAGCTCGAATCGGACGCCTCAGTGATCCTCAACGAGACGCTCGCGATCAACAAAGCGCTGGGCGATCCGCGCTTGAAGGACACGACCGATCCCGCGATCGCCGCGGAAAAAGCGCAGCTGCAACAGCTCTACAACACGCAGCAAGCGCGCGCGAACGCGCTCCAAGAGTTCGTGATGCGCGAGCGCAACACGGTCGCGCGGGTCGGGATGCAAGACTCCGGCGCGTTACGAGGCAAGCGCGGTGAGGCAGCGCCGCTGGGCGCGAATACCTTGCCGCCGCAGACACCGCCGCCGGAGCACCCGGCGCCGATCCCCGCGCTGACCGCCGCGCCCGGTATGCCCATCCTCAACGGAAACGTGCCGCAGTCGGATAAGGCGGCGGTCAACGCATGGAGCGCCGCGATGACCAACGCCGTGCGCTTCAGCGAGAATCAGGCCGCAAAGACGTTCCTGACCATCGCCGACGTGTGCCGCTGAGCGCTACACCGCCGCGGGCGGGTGCCAGCGCAGATCGGGCTGGCGCGCGGCGCGCGTCTCATCGATGCGCCCGACCGCGGTGTTCACCGGCGTTTCCAGCACCTTCTCCGGATCCGACTTCGCCGTCGCGATGATGTCACGGAAATCGGCGATGAACGCGTCGAGCGTCTCCTTCGACTCCGTCTCGGTCGGCTCGATCATCAGGCACTCGGGGACGATCAGCGGGAAGTAGACCGTGGGCGCGTGGTAACCGCGGTCGAGCAGCGCCTTGCCGATGTCGAGCGCGCGCACGCCGGTCTCGCGCTTGAGCGATTGCGCCGACGCGACGAACTCGTGCCGGTTGATCTCGTCGTACGGGATGTCGACGACGTCGCGGATCGACGCGCGAATGTAATTTGCGTTGAGCACCGCGAGCTTCGACACCGTGGTGAGGCCGTCGGCGCCGTTGGCGTACGTGTACGCGAGCGCGCGGACCATGTGCGCGAAGTTCGACCAGAACGACCGCATCGGCCCAATCGAGTCCGGCCGCTCGAAGTCCAGCGCGAACGTGAGGTCGGCGGTCTCGCGCCAGCCGCTCGCGTCGACGTCCTTGCCGCCGGCGTCGTACGCGCGAACGACAGGCGTCGGCAAGAATTCGATCAGATGCGCCGCCACGCCGACCGGGCCGGCGCCCGCGCCGCCGCCGCCGTGCGGGATGGTGAACGTCTTGTGCAGGTTGAGGTGCATGAGGTCGAAGCCCATGTCGCCCGGGCGCGTGTTGCCCATGAGCGCGTTGGCGTTCGCGCCGTCGTAGTACATCAAGCCGCCGGCCTCGTGCACGACGTCGGACACTTCGTGGATGCGCGGCTCGAACAGGCCCAGCGTGTTCGGGTTGGTCATCATGCAGACGGCCGTGTCGGGCCCGACGACCTTGCGCATCTCCTCGGGATCGACGCGGCCTTGCGCATCGGACTTCAGCGAGAGCACCTTGAAGCCGACCATCGCCGCCGACGCAGGGTTGGTGCCGTGCGCCGTGTCCGGCACGATCACCACGTTGCGCTGAGGCTCGCCCTTCTTGCGGAAGTACGCCTTCGCGATCAGCAGCGCCGCAAGCTCTGCGTGCGCGCCCGCGGCAGGGTTCAGCGAGAACGCCGCCATGCCGAACAGTGACGCCAGCGCGCGCTCCAGCTCCCACATCACGGCCAACGCGCCTTGCGCGGCGTGATCGGGCGCGAACGGGTGCAGGTCGCGCAGCGCGGGGACGTTCGCCATCGCGTCGTTGATGCGCGGATTGTACTTCATCGTGCACGACCCAAGCGGATAGAACACGGTGTCGATGCCGAATGTCTTCTGCGACAGCCGGGTGAAGTGGCGCACGACGTCGAGCTCGCTGTTGTCCGGCAGCGGCAGGTCGTCGCGTAGCGCGTCCTTGGGCAGCAGCGTGTCCAGTGCCGGACCGCTCGGCAAATAACAGTTCGCGCGGCCCTCCTGGCCGGTTTCGAAGATCAGGGGCGTATCAAACGATGGCAGCGGCACGAACTGGGAGCTCCGAAAGGGCGGTGACGAGGCAATCGACGTCGGCGCTCGACGTGAGCTCCGTCGCCGTCATGAGGATGCAGTCTTCGAGCTCGGGGTAGAACCGCCCGAGGTCGACGCCGCCGAGGATCTGCTTTTCTTCGAGCGTCGCGAGCACGGCGGCCGCACGGCCCGGCACGCGGATGACGACCTCATTGAAGGTCGGCGTGCCCTCGAAACGCGCGGCAAAACCGGTGAGCGCGGTGACCTTGTCGCGCAGCTCGTTCGCGCGCGCGACGTTGAGCGCGGCGCAGTCGCGCAAACCGGTCTTGCCCATCGCGGCGAGGTACACGGTCGCGCACAGCGCGCAGTGGGCCTGGTTGGTGCAGATGTTGGACGTGGCTTTCTCGCGCCGGATGTGCTGCTCGCGCGCCTGCAGCGTCAGCACGTACGCGGTCTTGCCCGCGAGGTCGACGGACTTGCCGACGAGCCGGCCGGGGATGCGCCGCAGATGCGCGGTGGTCGCGGCGATGAAGCCGACGTGCGGCCCGCCGTACGCAACGGCATTGCCGAATGACTGCGCCTCACCAACGCAGATTTCAGCGCCCCACGTTGCCGGCGCCGCGAGCGCCGCCAGCGACATCGCTTCGGCGACGACGCCGATCACGACGGTCTTCGTCGCTTTGATCGCGTCGGCCACGCCGGCCGGCAGCGCGTCGATCGCGCCGAAGAAGTTCGGCGACTGCACCACGACCGCGGCGTAGCGCTGATCGGCGAGCGCAGCCTCGAGCGATGACAGATCGGTGCGCCCATCGCGGCCGTACGGCAGCTCGTCGACTTGGAGGTCGAGCCCTTCGGCGTACGTGCGCAGCACCGCGCGGTAGTTCGGGTGGACGGCGCTCGATACGAGCACACCTTTGCGGCCCGTCGCGTTGACCGCCATGATGACGCCTTCGGCGAGCGCGGTCGCGCCGTCGTACACCGATGCGTTCGCAACGTCGAGCCCGGTGAGCAGCGCGATGTACGTCTGCCACTCGTAGATCGCTTGCAGGTAGCCTTGCGAGACTTCCGCCTGGTACGGCGTGTACGACGTCAGGAACTCGCCGCGCATGGCGATCGCGCCGACGACCGGCGGGATGTAGTGGCGGTACGCGCCCGCGCCCAGGAACGACGTGTAGTCGCCGGCGGTGGTGCGCGCCGCGTGGCGGCGGAAGCGCTCGGCGATCTCGATCTCGCTGAGCTGGGGCGTGACTTCGACGGGCTTGCGCAGCGCAACGGCATCGGGTACGCGGACGAGGTCGTCCAGCGACTCGACGCCGATGACGCGCAGCATCTCCTCGATGTCGCGGGCGGTATGCGGCGTATAAATTGAAAGGCGCTCCGGCCCCGCCTCCGCGCCCCCACTTGCAAGCAAGTGGGACCCTGGACGCGCGGGCCCATCATCATAGTGCTTTGAGCGCGGATTCCCCGTGGGGGCCCGCAACATCATTTCTTGACCGCCGGGATGTCCCCGGAAGTTCCGCTATGCCGAGGCGATTAGCTGCTCGTACTGCTCGGGGCTCAGGAGATCGCCGGTCTGGCTGACATCGGTCAGCTTCACCTTGTAAAACCAGCCGTCACCGTACGGATCGCGGTTCACTGCCGCGGGATCGGCCTCGAGCCCGTCGTTGATCCCGACAACCTCGCCGCCGACCGGCGTGAAGATGTCCGAGACGGCCTTGACCGACTCGACGACCCCGATGCTGCCGAACTGCGTCAGCGCGGAGCCCACGCGCGGCAGCTCGACGTAGACGATGTCGCCTAACGACGACTGCGCGTAGTCGGTAATCCCGACCGTCGCGACGTCGCCGTCGAGCTTCACCCACTCGTGTTCTTTGCTGTAGACCAGTCCGTCCGGTACGCCGCTCGCCATGTCGAGGCTCATGGTAGTGCCTCGAACGGCGCGGAACCTTCCGCTTATGTCGGCTTCGGGCGCTTGTAGAACTGAACCGGGACGACGACGCCGGGATGATGCGCCCCGCGGACCTCGACGTCGAGCGCCGTCCCCTCGGCGGCGGCGGACGGGTCGACCAGCGCCGTTGCGATGTTCTTGCCGACGGCGGGACCGAACGAGCCGCTGCGGATCTCGCCAATGCGCTTGCCGCCCGCAAGCACCGGGTACCCGGCGCGCGCGGGGACGCGGCCTTCCATGCTGATGCCGACGATGCGCGCGTAGTCGCCGGCGTCGCGCTGCGCGACGAGCGCGTCGCGGCCGCGAAACGCCGGCTTGTCGAACTTGATCGCCCATGCCAGTCCCGGCTTGGAGCGGCGTGATCTCTTCGGTCATCTCGTGGCCGTACAGCGGCATCCCCGCTTCGAGCCGCAGCACGTCGCGCGCGCCCAAGCCGGCCGGTTCGAGCCCGCGTTCGCGGTTCTCGGCGAGCAGCAGATCCCACACGCCGCGTCGCTTCTTCCGACGGCAAGAACATCTCGAAGCCGTCTTCGCCCGTGTAGCCTGTGCGCGCGATGACGATCGGCTCGCGCAAGCCTTTGATGCGCGTCTCTGCGGCCGCGTAGTATTTCATCGATGCGAGCTCGGCTTCGATGTACGGTTGCAGCCATTCCACGGAGCGCGGCCCTTGGATCGCGATGAGCGCGCGCTCGCCGTGGAGGTTCTTCGCCTGCACGTCGCCGGCGAGGTTGCCGCTGACGTGCGCCCACATCTTGTCGGCGTTGCCGGCGTTGACGACCAGCAGCCAGCGGTCCTCGTCGAGCCGGTAAAAGATCACGTCGTCGTGCGCACCGCCGTGCTCGTTGGTGAAGATGTTGTAGCGCGCCTGACCGGGCTTCATGTTCGCGACCTTGTTGACGGTCAGCGACTCGGCCCATGTGCCCACGTCCGCGCCGCGCAGGTCGAACTGCGCCATGTGCGAGAGGTCGAACAAGCCCGCTCGCTTGCGCACGGCCTCGTGCTCCTTGAGGATGCTCGAATACTGCACGGGCATCTCGAACCCGCCAAACGGCACGATCCGCGCACCCAGCGCCAGGTGAGCATCGTAGAGCGCGGTGCGGCGAAGCGTGCCGTTGATCTCGGTGGTCATGTCCACAGTCGGTGCTCCAATCGAATTGCAAGCCCCTCGCGAAGTCCCAAAAGGGTCCTCTGCAAAGGTTGCCAAATAAAGCTGCCCAAGCGATATCCTCATGAATCAGGAAGCTGCAGCGAAATGCTATCTGCGTATGCGCTCTCGATCATGTTTGCGACAACAACGCACGTAACGTCGCCGGCACCACATCCTCATACGGTCAAGAGCAGCCACCCGAGTTCGCATAAAAAGCCGAAGCGGCCACCGACTTCGGCGCCCACTCCAACTCCAAGTCCGGGAGCCATATCACCGCCAGGGACGCCGCCTCCGTACAAGCCGGGAAGCCCGCCACGGGTGGTATCCGGTCTGGTTCGCTGAGTGCGTCGTCCGCAACTAAGCGCGGCGTTTGCGTTAGCACGCGTTCGCGTTCGATTATTGCTTCGCAGCATACGGCTCAAGGTAAGCGATATATTGGCGATCGCCGCGATCGGGGTTTCGCTCGTCACCTGGTACTTCGGCGTCCATCAAGACGCGCGGAAAGAACACGAGAAAGCTCTTCGCGTTTATAGCGGAAGTTTCACGCTCGGCCAGATCTGGGGTGACGTACAGCAACACGCCCGATGGGATATCGATCCGCGAAACAAGGACAGTGTCCGAGACAAGGCGGCGTTGGCAATAATGCGCGACATCGTACCAATCGCAAAGGCGATGGGCATCGATTTCGACATCGCGCGCTTCGGGTATTCGGATATACGATCCCCAGACGGTGGCAACAATGTGCTTTACAACGAACAGACCGTCGGAAAGCTGCTAGCAGATTCCCTTCAGCTCTATTATAATGACCGTCTCGCTTCCACAGCGTTCCTGCTCGGCGAGGAGCTCGCCGAGATGTGCGGCCCACCGAACGACGCCGAATTCGCTGAAGGGTTCTACTCAACCACCTCGCCGCAAGTGCCCGTGCCCCACGAAGAAATGGTTCGCGAACGTCTCGATGAGATACATAGCACATGTTCTCCCCTACCGCCGTGGACCTCGGACCCGCGCCCTCTGCGGGAGGCGGCAACGATGTTGCATGATTGCCTGCAGCAAGAGTGGACCGTCACGGCCCAGCGGCCGTGGAATGAACGACTCGCGGAATCGCTCTCTCGGCTGCGCGTGCGGCGATCGGCGGGGTCCAAGTCATACTCGAATTGGTGCCGAGATCACCAGAAGGCTTTCAATGATGCCTCCGCGGCCATCCGCAAACTCAATGAAACGTGAGCTCAACGGCACTTCAGCCTAACGAAGGCGTTTAAGCGAAGATATCGCCATCATTGGCAAGCTCACGACGCAAATATAGCGGCAGAGCAAAGATACGACGATGCGTCTCCGCGTCATAGAAATAGCTCCCGTCACGAAGCTTCCCGACGTACGCAGCAATCTGGGCTGATACCGTCGAGCCGACGTCCACCATGTCGCTGCACGCGATGAACGCCCAATCGTTGTCGAACGCTGGCACGTGCGTGTAGAAGCTTCGGACGTGCTTAAAATGCCGGTGCAGCGACCGCGCCATCTTCGCGTGCAGAGCCATGTTGTGGAAGCCAGCCGTCGACGCTTGCAGCACGTACACTCCGCCGGGCGCCAGGCGCGCCTTGATGTCGCGGAAGACCTCGCCGTTGAACAGCGGGAACGACGGCGAGTCCGGCAACGGCTCCGTGAGGTCGCTGATCACCACGCCGTAGCGCCCGCCGTCTTCTTTGATGAAGTTCAGCGCATCCCCGATGATCACGCGCGCCCGCGGGTCGTCGAACGCACCATCCGACCACTCCGGCAGATATTTTTTTGACAGCTCCACGACTTCGCCGTCGATGTCTACCATCGTGCACCGCCGCACCGACGGATCGCGCAACACCTCGCGCAGCGTCGCGCCCTCGCCACCGCCGAGGATGAGCACCTCGCTGCGATCGTCCACCGACGCCATCGCGGGATGTACGAGCGCCTCGTGGTAGATCTTCTCGTCCGCTTGCGACGACTGCGTGTCGCCGTCGAGCACGAGCATCTTCCCAAACACCGCTGTGCGCAGAATTGCAACCGACTGGAACGCCGTGCGCCCCGCGTAGTAGGTCTCCTCGATCGCGTGCGCGTGCAGCTCCGTCGGCGCGAACTGCTCGGTGTACCACTGATAGTGCTCGGTCTTGGGCATGGCGCTCGTCGGGTTGTCCGGGCGAACGCCACCCCCTTCCAATGAAGAAGCCCGCTGCTTACGCAGCGGGCTTCGGGTTCTCCCTCAGCTGTCGAGGAGGAGGATTCGCTCTGCGAATCCACCGCGGCTTAGGCCGTGGCCAGCAGCTCGCGGGTGTCGTGCTCGGTGGTGACGACGTGGGTGAAGCGGTTGTGGCCGGATTCGACCCCGCGTTTCACCTCGGTGGTCAGCATGGTCGTGGCGTCGAGCGCCTCTGCGGCGTACTCGCACGCCGCCCAGGGATCGGTGTGGTCGCCGCACGTGTAGAAGTCCATCGCGGCGTAGCCGGTCTCCGGCCACGTGTGGATCGACAGGTGCGACTCCTCGATCACCACCACCCCGGACACCCCTTGGGGCTGGAAGCGGTGGAAGGCCGTCGTGACGATGGATGCGTTGGCCGCTTTGGCGGCGTTCTCCATCATCGCACGGACCGCGTCGACGTCGGTGAGCTTGGCAGCATTACAGCCGGACAGCTCGCAGACGATGTGCGTACCGAGTGCTTTCAATTATTTGGTCTCCTCGGGAGCTTTCGGTTGGGAGAATCCCACCTCCAGGTGCGTCGTCCAGCGCGTGCGGTACACCGTCTCGCCGTCGACCTTTCAGCAGACTCTTGCCGGCACGGCCTCCTTTGGGCCGAACGGGCGTTCCACTGCGATGGCGCGTAGGGCGCGCCGTCCCCCTTGAACTACGGCGACCCCATACCCATAAGGAGCACGGGGTCGTTGGAAGTCCGTCGCCTATGGTACCCCCCGGGGGGCACCTTGTAAATAGCTTTCGTTCGCGGCGTGAACCGTAGGCCGAATGGCGAAGGCCGCGAGGATGCCCACCGAGCCCATGAGCCCGCCCTTCCTCAGCGCCGCAGACGTTCGTGCGCGGGCAGCCGAGCGCAAACTGTCACGGGAAGAGCTCGTGCTCGAGCTGCTGCCGTGGGCCGCGAGCTTCGCCCGCGCGCCGATTTCGAACTTCCGCGTCGGCGCGCTCGTGCTCGGACGGTCGGGCGCGCTCTACGTTGGCGCGAACCTGGAGTTTCCCGGCGCGGCGCTGACCTTCAGCGTCCATGCGGAGCAGGCGGCCGTCTCCAACGCCTGGATTCACGGCGAGGCGGGCATCACGCTGCTCGCGTCGAGCGCCGCGCCGTGCGGATACTGCCGCCAGTTCCTCAACGAGCTGCCGGCGGCAAGCGAGCTGCGCGTGCTGGCGCCCGGACAGTCGCCGACCGTGCTTGGCGAACTCCTCCCGGCGTCGTTCGGTCCACGCGACCTGGGCGTCGCGGACCGGCTGATGCAGCCGTCGCATCATTCCCTCGAGCTCGCTGAGCCCTCCCCGGACGTGCTCACCGCCGCCGCGCTCGAAGCAGCGGCCGCCGCCTACGCGCCGTACAGCGGCACATACGCCGGGGTCGGCCTGCGAATCGCCGGCGGGTCGGTTTTCCAGGGGCGCTACGCCGAGAACGCCGGCTTCAACCCGAGCCTGTCGCCGCTGCAAGGGGCGCTGATCGCCCTCGCGCTCGCGGGCGGCTCCTATGCGGCGATCGAGGCTGCGGTGCTGGTCGAGGCGTCCGAATCAGTCCCGGGACGACCCGCATACGGCGCAAGCCAGCGCTCGGTCACCGAGGCGCTGCTCGCCGCCGTTGCCCCCAGTGCTACGTTGGCGTACCTTCGGGCAGCCTTGACCAAGACGGCCGCCACGTTGGAGGCGTCTCGCGGGTTAGATAGTACAGATACCTCTGCACTTTCTTGACCGAGCTGGTCCGGACCGAATACGCTGGGAGACCCATGGCCGCCACGACCGAATCCCTGATCGAGGAATACCGACACGGCTTCCACGATCCCGAAGACACGTACGCGTTCAAGTCCGACAAGGGCCTGAACCGTGAGATCGTCGAGCGCATCTCGTCGATGAAGAACGAGCCGGCGTGGATGCGGGATTTCCGGCTCAAAGCGTACGACGTCTTCCGCGCGAAGCCGATGCCGGCGTGGGGCGACACCGAGCTTCTCAACGAGATCGATTTCGACAACATCCGCTACTTCGTCAAAGCCGGCGAGCGCACGGAACAGAACTGGGACGACGTGCCGGACGACATCAAGCGCACGTTCGACCGGCTCGGCATCCCGGAAGCGGAGCGCAAATTCCTCAGCGGCGTGTCGGCGCAGTACGAGTCGGAGGTGGTGTACCACTCCGTCATCGAGGAACTCGAAAAAGACGGCGTGCTGTTCTGCGACATGGACACCGCGCTGCGCGAGCACCCCGAGATCGTGCAGAAGTACCTCGCGACCGTCATCCCGGTTCAGGACAACAAGTTTGCCGCGCTCAACTCGGCGGTGTGGTCGGGCGGCTCGTTCGTGTACGTGCCCAAGGGCGTCGAAGTGAAGATGCCGCTCCAAGCCTATTTCCGGATCAACACCGAGAACATGGGCCAGTTCGAGCGCACGCTGATCATCGCCGACGAAGGCTCAAAAGTGCACTACATCGAGGGTTGCACCGCGCCGCAGTTTTCCACGTCGTCGCTGCACTCGGCCGTCGTCGAGCTGATCGCCATGGAAGGCGCGTCCATCCGTTACACGACGATCCAGAACTGGTACCGCAACATCTACAACCTCGTCACCAAGCGCGCCGTCGCGCACAAGAACGCGACGGTCGAGTGGGTCGACGGCAACATCGGCAGCAAGCTGACGATGAAGTACCCGGCGATCTATCTGATGGGCGAAGGCGCCCGCGGCGAGATCCTGTCGGCTGCATTTGCAGGCGAAGGCCAGCATCAGGACGCCGGGGCGAAGGTGATCCACGCGGCGCCGAACACGACGTCGGTCGTGACGAACAAGTCGGTCGTCGCGCACGGCGGCAAGACGACGTACCGCGGACTGGTGGAGATTCATCAGGGCGCGGTCGGCGCGAAGACGCGCGTCAAGTGCGATGCGCTCATCATGGACGACAAGTCGTCGTCGGACACCAAGCCCACGATGAAGATCGACGAGCAGCGCTCGACGGTCGAGCACGAAGCGTCGGTGTCGAAGATCGGCGAGGAGCAGTTGTTCTACGCGATGAGCCGCGGCCTCACCGAAGCGGACGCCACCGCGATGATCGTCAACGGCTTCTTCGACTTCTTCGTCAAGGAGCTCCCGATGGAATACGCGGTCGAACTGAACCGCCTCATCAAGATGGAGATGGAGGGTTCGGTGGGCTGAGGCCCACCGAACCCCTCCCTCGTCCTTGACGGACGAGGTCCGAAAACGGAAGTCGAAGCCATCACCATGCGGTGGTAGAGGTCGAAAAGGGTGCTCCCGCGGGAATAAGCCGGTCGTGCGTGCTCGGTTGGTTTTTGCCTTGGTGGGTGGATTGGCCGTCGTCTCGCTCGTGCCGTCGCCGGTGCGGGCGACGAAGGTATGCGCCTGGGCGATCCCCAGCGAGATGGTCTCGACGGTCTTTTCCGGCAACGTGCACAGCGGGGCACCGTTCAGGTTCAAGGTCGCCGAGAGCACGCAGCTCGATGACGGGACCCAAGTGCCGGCCGGCACGCTCGGCTACGGCATCGTCCGCGCGGCGAGCTCCGCCGGGCGCCACAACCACGACGGGATGCTGTCGCTCGAGCCGCGCTACATCGTGCTCGAGAAGGCGAACGGCGCCTCCGAGCGCGTCGTCCCCGTCACGATGAACCCGCTGCTGCCGGTTACCTGGACGCCCACGGAGCCGCTGCTGAACAAGGCGGCGTCGCACGTGCCCATGCCGGTCCCGGGTCTGGTGATGACGGGCGTGAACATGGTTCGCTGGGGCCGCAACATCACGCTAGGCCCGGGCTTCACGTTCACGGTCCTGCCGGTCGAGAATCTGGCGCGAGGTCCGGTATGCTGAGCCTGCGCCCGCCGGCTATTTGACCCCGAGCAGCTCGACGTCGAAGTTCAGCGTCGCGTTGGGCGGGATCACCGGCGGGTAGCCGCGCTCGCCGTAGGCGAGCTGCGGTGGGCAGGTCAGTTTGCGGCGGCCGCCGACGCGCATCGTTGCAACGCCCTCGTCCCAGCACGGGATCACCCGGTGCGCGCCGAGCGGGAACATGAACGGCTGGCCCCGGTCGCGCGAGCTGTCGAACTTCTTGCCGTTCAGCAGCGTGCCGGTGTAGTGCACGATCGCCGTTTGCCCGGCGCGCGGCATGGCGCCTTTGCCGGCTTTGACGTCGACGTACTTCAGGCCGTCGGGCAGCGTGACGGTCTTCGCGGCGACCGTCCTGGTGGCGACCGGCCTGTACGACGTCGTCGTGGCGCCGGCGGGGTGGAAGGCCGCTAGCGGCAATGCCACGGCGAGCGCGAGGACAGCGGATGCGCAACGAGTCACGCCGCGCCCTTCGCGACCGGCCGCGCATGCCCCTGACGGAGCGCCGCGAGCGGCTATTGGATGCCGAGCAGCTCGACGTCGAAGATCAGCGTCGAGTTGGGCGGGATGACCGGCGGGTGCCCCGCCTCGCCGTAGGCGAGCTGGGGCGGGATGACGAGCTTGCGGCGGCCCCCGACGTGCATCGTCTGGACGCCTTGCTCCCAGCCAAGGATCACCTTGTGCGCGCCGAGCGGGAACGCAAACGGCTGCCCTTTGTCGCGCGAGCTGTCGAACTGCTTCCCGTCTTCGAACGTGCCGGTGTAGTGCACGACGCACGTCTGCCCGCCGATCGGCGCGGGTCCGGTTCCGAACACGATGTCGGTGTACTGCAGGCCGCTCAGCAGCGTAGTCGTGTAGATGTCGGCCGCGTCGTCGGGGGCCGGCTTGGCGGACGACGAGCTCGACGAGGCGCCCGACGGCGCGGGCGAAGCGGATGCGGAACGGGTCATGACTCACCCCTCACGAACGACGGCGAAATGCCCCAGCCGGTCGCAAAGCTCCACGAGTTCCCGCCTGCGACGACGAAGCGTGTGGTGGTCGACGGCGTCGCCGTGCTGTTGTGCAACGTCGACGGCGACGTGTACGCCATCGAGGACGTGTGCACGCACGACGGCGGTCCGCTCGATCAGGGCGAGCTGCAAGGCCGTCAGATCATGTGCCCGCGCCACGGCGCGTTGTTCGACGTAACGACCGGGCGGGCCCTCACGTTGCCGGCCGTAATCCCGCTCGAAACCTACCGCGTGCGCATCGAAGGGGACGACGTCTTCGTCGAAGGCGTCTGACGCCGCGCGGCGGGCTTAGAGATGCTCGTCGGGGTCCGCGTGGTGCGCGTCGCGCTGGTCGTCCCGGTTTTCGTCCTCGTCGCTCTCGCCGTAGACGACCTCCGGCGTGGTCGATATGCCGGCGACGTCCGCCTCACGGCGGCTCAGCGGCTGCTCGTTGTCGGCTTGGGTGCGGAGCTCGCGCGGCATACCGGAATCGGGGCGGTCGTCGACCTCCGACGGAAGGGCGTTCTTGTAGTCGCCCTGCTGATCGATGTTCCGGTGCTCGCGTTCCATACGGACGAGGTACCCACACGGGGCGCGGGTACCCACCTGCGGGGCACGCCACCAGCCGCGCGCGCACCGTTTGTCGAACGACAGGCCCCGCGCTCTTCGGCTAGGATCTTTGCATCATGGCGACGAGGTTTCTGGTCTGCCCGCCCGGCCCCGACGACGCAACGGCCGACGCGCAGCGCCAATGGGCGCGGTTCGCGGAGCTGGCCGGCTGCGTCGGCGAGATCGAGCTCGTGCAGATCGACGCGCAAGCGCGCACGCCCGACCTCGTCTTCACCGCGAACGCCGCGCTGATGGTCGACAACCTCGCGATCGTGTCGAGCTTCCGCCACGCGCAGCGCCGCCGCGAGCAGCCCGTCTACCGCGCCGCGCTGGCGCGCGCCGGCTACGCGACCACGTTCCTGCGCCAAACGTATTTCGAAGGCGCCGGCGACGCGCTGTTCGACCGCGTGCGCCCGCTGCTCTACGCGGGTTACGGCTGGCGCACCGAGCGCGGCGCGACGTTGCAGCTGCAAGAGATCGTCGGCTGCCGCGTGCTGCCGCTGCTGCTGGCCGACGAGCGTTTCCAGCACCTCGACACGGTGCTGTGCCCGCTTTCGAGCGGACACGTGCTCGCATACATGGACGCGTTCTCGCCGCACGCGCAGACGCTGCTGCGGCGCGCCGTCGAGCCCGGCTACCTGATCGAGGTGTCCGTCGACGACGCGCTGCACCTGGCATGTAACGCGGTCGAGATCGGCGACGCGGTGATCATGCACGAGTGCACGCGGAGCCTGCGCGAACGGCTCCACGACGCGGGCTACCGCGTGTGCCGCACCGACCTCTCCGAGTTCCACGCGGCCGGCGGGGGCGCGAAGTGCCTCACGCTGCGGCTCGACGACGGTCCCGCTATCATGGCGGCGGCCGCAACCGCCTAAACCCGTCCGGCGGTCCTCCCGGCAAAGGGAGACCGCGCTTGTGACAAGTCTGACCATCAACGGCGTCTCGCACGACGTCGACGTGCCGGCAAACATGCCGCTGCTCTGGGTGATTCGCGACGTCGTCGGGCTCACCGGGACGAAGTTCGGCTGCGGCGTCGCGCAGTGCGGCGCGTGCACGGTGCAACTCGACGGCACGGCGGTGCGCTCGTGCACCACCGCGGTGTCCGAGGCCGCCGGCAAGAAGATCACCACGGTCGAGGGCCTTTCGCCCGACGGCTCGCATCCGGTGCAGAAGGCCTGGGTCGATCTGGCCGTGCCGCAGTGCGGCTACTGCCAGCCGGGCCAGATGATGTCGGCCGCTGCGCTCCTCGCGAAATCGAAGACGCCGACCGACGCGCAGATCGACGAGGCGATGAGCGGGAACATCTGCCGCTGCGGCACCTATCCGCGCATCAAAGCCGCGATCAAACGCGCAGGCGGGCTCGCCTGATGCGCCGCGACGTCTTCATCCGCACCTCCGCGGCGTTCGGCGCGGGCCTCGCGCTGGCCGCATGCGAGCGCGGTCCGGCGCAGGTGCCCGACTATCAGCCGTCGCCGGAGCCCAGCGTGACGTTTGCGCCCAACGCGTGGCTGCACGTGCGCGTCGATGGCACCGTGGCGGTGCTGATCAACAAGAGCGAGATGGGGCAGGGCGTCTACACCGGCCTGCCGATGCTCGTCGCCGAGGAGCTCGACGTCCCGTTCGACCGCATTCGCGTGCAGATCGCGCCGGCCGAGGACCAGTACGCCGACCCGGTGTTCAAGGACATGACCACCGGCGGCAGCACGAGCATTCAGCGACATGTACCCGCTGATGCGCGGCGCCGGCGCGGCGGCGCGCGCGATGCTGATCGCCGCGGCAGCGAAGCAGTGGAACGTCGATCCGTCGTCGCTGACGACCAAAGCGGGCAACGTCGTCGACGCTGCGAACAAGCGCACCGCGTCGTACGCCGACCTCGCCGTGGCCGCCGGCACGCAGACGCCGCCCAAGGACGTGAAGCTCAAGAACCCGGCGGATTTCACGCTGATCGGCACGTCGCCCAAGCGGCTCGATCTCGACGCGAAGGTGCGCGCGAAGGCGACCTACGGCATCGACGTCGTCGTGCCCAACCTCGTGTACGCCAACGTGCTCAAAGCGCCGACGTTCGGCGGTACCATCGACACGGTCGACGACGCCGCGGCGCGCAAAGTAACCGGCGTCTTCGACGTGGTGAAGATATCAAGCGGCGTCGCGGTGGTCGCGCGCAACACGTGGGCCGCGATGCAAGGCCGCGACGCGCTCAAGGTGACGTGGAAGAACGACGGTCCCGCCGCGCACGTCAACACCGCTACGATGTTCGCGGACGCCGAGAAGGCGGCGCGCACCGGCGGCGTCGTCGCGGGCAAGCAAGGCGACGTCGACAAGGCGACCGGGAAAGCCGTCGAAGCCGTGTACCGCGGCCCGTTTCTGGCGCACGCGGCGATGGAGCCGATGAACGCGACGGCCGACGTGCGCGACGACGCGGTCGAGGTGTGGGCGCCGACCCAGGTGCAGACACGCTCGCGCGACGCCGCGATCAAGATCACCGGCTTCACGGCCGACAAGGTGACCGTCCACACCACGTTTTTGGGCGGGGGTTTCGGGCGCCGGCTGGACGCCGACTACGTCGTCGACGCGCTCGAGATATCCAAGGCCGTCAAGAAGCCCGTCAAGGTGACGTGGCGGCGCGAAGACGACATCAAGAACGACTTCTACCGCCCGATGAGCGTGAACATCGTGCGCGCGAAGCTCGATGCCGGAGGCGGCGTCGCCGCCTGGGAACACCGCATCGCGTCGCCGTCCATCGTGAAGCGCTGGGCGCCCCCGATGTTCAAGGGCGGCGTCGATTTCACGGCCGTCGATTCGGTCACGCCCGCGTACTACGCGTTTCGCAGCGCGCGCACGACGTACGCCGACTTCGAGCCCGGCGTCCCGGTCGGCTTCATGCGCGCGCCCGGCGCCAACTGGAACACGTTCGTCACCGAGTCGTTCATCGACGAGCTCGCGCACGCGGCCGGCAAAGACCCGCTGGCGTTCCGCCTCGCGCTGCTCAACGCGAAGGGCGCGCGCGTGCGCGCGGTGCTGCAGCTCGCGGCGCAAAAAGCCGGCTGGGGCCACCCGCAAACCGCCGGCGCGTCGCAAGGGCTGGCGGTCTGCGACTGGGGCGGAAGCCTCGGCGCGCTCGTCGCCGAGGTGACGGTAAAGGGCAAGGATATCAAGGTGCACCGCGCGGTGATGGCGGCGGACTGCGGCGTCGCGGTGCACCCCGACATCATCGCCGCGCAGCTCGAGGGCGCGATCAACTACGGCATCGCGATGGCGATGACGGCAAAGATCACGTTCACCGACGGCAAGGTCGACCAGAACAACTTCTACGACTACACCGTGCTGCGCATGAGCGACGCGCCGAAGATCGAGACCTACGTGGTGAAGAGCACGCAGAAGCCTAGCGGCATCGGCGAGCTCGGCACGCCGCCCATCGCGCCCGCGATCGCCAACGCGATCTTCAAAGCGACCGGCAAGCGCGTACGCTCGCTGCCGTTCAGCGACGCGCTGGCGTAGTCACGGGCGAGCCTGCGCGCGCGCCTCGGCGCGCGCCCAGGCCTCCGGCGTGTCCACGTCGGTGACGTAGGCGTCGTCGGTTTCGTTGAACG
This sequence comes from Vulcanimicrobiota bacterium, assembly GCA_963792235.1. Lineage (GTDB taxonomy): Bacteria > Vulcanimicrobiota > Vulcanimicrobiia > Vulcanimicrobiales > Vulcanimicrobiaceae > Vulcanimicrobium. The sequence continues at coordinate 157,059 of CAWBVR010000023.1, read as the reverse complement.
CGAGCGCGCGCAGCGCCGGATCGCTGCGGACGCGCATCGGCGGCTCGTCGTCGCGCAGCGCCGCGATGCGCGCGCGCGCCTGCGGCGACCACATGACGGGGTGGCCGGGCACGCCGCCGACGGCGGGCCACGCGAGGTCCGCATCGTCCGGCACGCGCGCGATGAACGCGCGCACGCGCTCCGCGTCGAGAAACGGCAGATCGCACGCGAGCACCGCCAGGTAAGCGTCGTTCGGGAGCGCCGCGTGCGCGAGCGCGAGCGTCGCGCTCGGCCCCGCCGTCGGTTCGGTGACGACCACGCCTACGCCGGGGAGATCGGAGATGGTTTCGGCGATCGACGGCGTCGTGACGAACAGCGGTTCGAGCTCCAGCAACGCGCGCGCGACGCGGCGCGCGAGCGGCTCGCCCGCAAAGAGCGCGGTGAGCTTGTCGAACCCCATGCGCTGCGAACGGCCGCCGGCGAGGACGACCGTTCGCACGCGAGCGATTTGCAAGCCCGCTAGACCGTGGCCGAGCCGAGCAGCTTCTCCGGCACGATCGGCAGGTCGCGCACGCGCACGCCGGTCGCGTGGTACGCCGCGTTCGCAAGCGCCGCGGCCACGCCCGTGATCCCGATCTCGCCGACGCCGCGCGCGCCCAGCGGGTTGAGCGCATAGTCGGGCTCTTCGACGAACAGCACCTCGATGTTCGGGATGTCGGCGTTCACCGGCACGTGGTAGTCGGCCAGGTTGTTCGTGACGACGGCGCCCGCGCGCGTGTCGCGCACGGTTTCCTCGAGCAGCCCCATCCCGATCCCCCAGGTGATGCCGCCGATCATCTGCGAGCGCGCGGTCTTCGCGTTGAGGATGCGCCCGCAGTCGAACACGCCCAGCGCGCGCGACACGCGCAGCCGCGCGATGTCTTCGTCGTAGCGCACCTCCACGAACTGGGCGCCAAAGGAGTGGAATGAAAATCGCTCACCCTCGTCGCCGGGCCCGGTGCTGCCGAGCGCTTCGATCACGCCGGTGCCCCCGAGCCGCACGACGTCCGCGTACGCGATCGCGCGCGACGGATCGTCTTTCGCGCGCAGAACGCCGTCGCGCACCTCGACCGCATCGTCGGACAAGCCGTGCAGCGGCGATGCGCCGGACGAGATCGCGATCGCGACCGCGTCGCGGTACACGCGTTGCGCAGCAGCCTGCACTGATGGTCCCACGCTTGCGGAGCTCATGGAACCGCCCGCGACCGGCGCGACCGGGAACGATGAGTCGCCGATGCGCACGCGCACGTCGCGCGGATTCACGCCGAGGGCGTCCGCGGCGATCTGCGCGAGGATCGTGTACATGCCCGTGCCCAGGTCGTGCGTCGCGCTCGCGACGTCGATCGTGCCGTCGGCCTCGATCGTCACGCGCGCCTCCGCCGGCGACCGCATCGCCGGATACGTCGCCGTCGCGACGCCCCACCCGACCAGCTCGGCGCCGTCGCGCATCGAGCGCGGGGCGCGCGAGCGCATGTTCCAGCCGAATGCTTCCGCACCGCGCTCGTAACACGCGAGCAGGTGCTTCGACGAGAACGGCAGCCCGTTCGACGGATCGGTGCCGGTGTGGTTTCGGCGCAGCACGTCGAGCGGATCGAGCCCGCACGCGTAGGCCAGCTCGTCCACCGCGCTGCCGAGCGCGAACGATCCGGGCGCCTCGCCGGGCGCGCGCATCGCGGTCGGTGTCGGGACGTCCAGCCGCGCGACCCGGTGCGACACGGCGATGTTCGGCACGGCGAACAGCATTTCGGTCACGCCGCCCGCCGACTCGATGAACATTCCGACGCGCGACGACTCGCTGACGACGTCATGCAGCACCGCCTGCAGCCTGCCGTCGCGCGACGCGCCCACGCGCAGGTGCTGGCGCGTCTGGCTCCGGCGCCCGACCGAGGTGAACATCTGCTCGCGGCTGAGCACCAGCTTCACGGGACGGTTCGTCAGCTTCGCCGCCATCGCGGCAATCGCGGTGTGCGCCCAGAAAAACCCCTTGCACCCGAATCCGCCGCCGAGGAACGGCGCGATCACGCGCACGCGTTCCTCGTCGAGCCCGAAATGCTTGGCGAGCGCGGCGCGTGTGCCGCGCACCCACTGCGTGGAATCGTGCACGGTCAGCTCGCCATCACGCCACTCCGCGACCGTCACGGACGGCTCGAGCGGGTTGTGGTTTTCGGCCGGCGTGACGTAGTTCGCGTCGACCTTCACGTCGCTGGACGCGTACGCCGATTCGGGTTCGCCGCGGCGCGGTTGCGCATCGCTACCGAACCACTGCTCGGGAAGGTCGACCTGATGCGCGCTCTCGATCGTCACTTCGGCCGCGGAGCGCTCGTACTCGATCCGCAGCAGCGTCGCGCCTTCGCGCGCGGCCTCGAATGTCGTTCCGACGACCGCCGCGACGTGCTGGCCGTCATAGTGCACCTCGCCGGTCTGTAACGGTGCGAGCTCTTCCTGGACCGGCATCGTGAAATCGAACGGGATCGTGGGCACCCGCGGCGCGTTCTTGTACGTCACGACCTCGACGACGCCGGGCACGGCGCGCGTGGCGCTCTCGTCGATGGCCGTCATGGTTCCGCGCGAAATCGTCGACTGCACGATGACCGCGAACAGCGGCGCGTCGACCGGTGCGTCGGCGGAATAGCGCGCGGCGCCGGTGACTTTCGCGCGCCCGTCGACGCGGTCGATCGGCTGTCCGATGAACCCGCGCGTCGCGGGCCGTTCCGCCGTGACCGTCATGCCGCACCTCCGCAAACGGTCTGAAGTGCGCGAACGATCGCGCGTTTTGCAAGCTCAACTTTGAAGCCGTTGTGCGCGCGGGTTTTTGCGGTCGCGAGCGCAGCCTCCGCCGCGCGCCGGAACACATCGTCGCCGGGCGCCGCTCCGGCGAGCGCGCTCTCGGCATCGATCGCGCGCCACGGGACCGTGCCCACGCCGCCGAGCGCGAGCCGCGTCTGGGCGATGCGGCCGCCGCTCAGCTCGACGGCGCACGCCACGGAGACGAGCGCGAACTCGTACGACGCCCGGTCGCGCACCTTGAGATAGTGCGAGCGCGCGTGCAGCGGCGTGACGTCCAGCTCGACGGCCATGATCAGCTCGCCCGCCGCGACCGCCGTCTCGCGATCGGGACGATCCCCCGGCAGCACGTAGAAGTCGCCGAGCGCGATCGTGCGCTCTCCGCCGTCGCCTTCCACCACGACGCGCGCGGACAGCGCCGCGAGCGCGACGGCAAAATCGCCGGGATAGGTCGCGATGCAGGCGTCGCTCGTGCCCAGGATGGCGTGGCCGCGGTTGAAGCCGTCGAGTGCGTCGCAGCCGCTGCCCGGTTCGCGCTTGTTGCAGCGCCAGCGCGTCTCGCGGAAGTACGTGCAACGCGTGCGCTGCAGCAGGTTGCCGCCCACGGTGGCGGCGTTGCGGATCTGGCCCGACGCGCCGCTCAGCAGCGCTTCGGACACCGCCGGGAAGTTCTCGGCGACCAGCGCGTCATACGCGACGTCGCTGTTGCGGGCGAGCGCGCCGATGCGCACCACGTCGCCGCGCCGCTCGATCGCGGTCAGCGGCAAGCGCGAGATGTCGACCACGCGCCGCGGCCGCTCGACATCGCTCTTCATCAAGTCGATGAGCGTCGTGCCGCCGGCGTAGAAGCGCGCGCCGTCGACCTCGCCCACCAGCGTGCGCGCCGCCGCAGGCGACTCCGCGGTGACATACTCGAAACCGCGCATCAGCGTACGCCTTGAGCCGCGGCGATCGCGGCGACGATGTTCGGGTAGGCGCCGCAGCGGCACAGGTTGCCGCTCATCGCCTCGCGGATCTCGTCCTCGCCGTGCGCGCGCCCCTCGGCGATCACCGCGACGGCCGAGACGATCTGCCCCGGCGTGCAGAAGCCGCACTGGAATGCGTCGTGCTCCACGAACGCGGCTTGCACCGGGTGCAGCGTGTCACCGTCGGCGAGGCCCTCGATCGTCGTGATCTCGTCGCCGGCGTGCGCGAGCGCGAGCGCCAGGCACGAGAGCGTGCGCCGCCCGTTGACCAGCACCGTGCACGCGCCGCACTGGCCGCGGTCGCAGCCTTTCTTCGTGCCTTCGAGCCCGGCGCGGTCGCGCAGCAGGTCGAGCAGTGTGACCTGCGGCTCGACGGTGAAGCTCGCCTCGCGGCCGTTGAGCCGGAGGGTCACGGGAAGTACCGAACGGGACGGAGCGGGCAACGGGTCGGTCGTTGTCAAGATGAGCCCTCAAAAGCGCGGGACGGTGCCTACGGGGTGAGACACGACAAGTCGCGTTGACGATCCACCCGGCCGCGTGATAAGGTTCCGAGGTTATGTACGCGATCGTTGAGACCGGCGGCAAGCAGTTCCGCGTGTCCGAAGGCGATGTCATCCGGACCGATCTCATCGAGACCGAGGTCGGCTCGTCGGTGACCTTCGACCGGGTCGTCCTGGCCGCCAGCGGCGACGACGTGTCGATCGGCAGCCCGCTCGTGAGCGGCGCCTCGGTGACCGGCACGGTGCTGCGCCAAGCCAAGGACAAGAAGATCCTCGTCTTCCGCTACAAGTCCAAGAAGCGCGTCCGCAAGCTCAACGGCCACCGCCAGCGGTTCGCCGAGGTCCGGATCGACAAGATCGCCCTCTAACGTCATCCTGAGCTCGTCGAAGGATGGTCGAGGTCCGTTTTCGCAGGGACAGCCGTAACCGGCTGTCCTCTGTCGTTTCCACGGGGCACGCCGATCGGGCGAACCACGGCGAGGACGTGGTGTGCGCGGCCGTCTCGGCGCTGCTGCAGGCTGCCTGGGTGGGGCTGACGGACGTCGCGCACGTCCCGGTGAGCGGCCACCGGCGCAGCGGCGACCTGCTGATGCGCTGGCCCGAGGACGCGCGCGACCGTGACGACGTGCGCGCTATCGTCGCGACGGCGGAGCTCGCGATCGAGCAGATCGCGCGGCAAGAGCGCGGCGCCGTCCGCTTCGTTCGCGAGTCCGAGGCCGAGCGTGCGTAGCGAGCGTGGGGATTCCGGGTACATCGGCGTCGAAAGGAACCCCACGATGCACGACACGACCAAACCCCTCAACGGCGAGCTCCAAAGCAAGACCGGCGACCCCGCAGCCAACTCCGACGCGGGGCGCACCGTCCTCGTGGGCGTCCTGGGCGGGATCCTCTCGGCCGCCGGCTACCTCGTCTACCAGCGCCTCCCGGACGAGCAGAAAGAAAAGCTGCAGCGCCAGGTTCGCGGCGTCCTCGAATCCCGCATCAGCGAGATCCGCTCGAACTTCAATTTGTAGGCGCGCGAGCGTCGACTAGCTCCGGAAAGGGCGGGCACCGCCAGTCGTGTGCCCGGCCCTTTTCTTGCTTCCGCCGTCCTCGCGTATGCGTCGGCACTGCGCGCCTTCGCGCCGGCGCTCGACGATGCGCAGGCGACGCGCCTCGCGGTACGCGTCGTGGCCGAATCGGATGCGGTGCGGATCGATGCGCGGCTGGTCGTCGCGCTGGTCGCGGTGGAGTCCGCGTGGGATCCGCGCGCGGTCTCGCCGGCGGGCGCGCGCGGGCTGGGGCAGCTCATGCCCGCCACCGCGGCCGGGCTCGGCGTCGACCCTGACGACGCCGAAGCGAACCTTCACGGGACGGTGACGCACCTCGCGGGGCTGCTGGCGCGCTACCGGCACCTTCCGCCGCCGGAGCGCTACGGCCGCGCGATCGCGGCGTACAACGCGGGCGCGGGCGCGGTCGACCGCTACGGCGGCATCCCGCCCTACGCCGAGACGCGGCTAGAGGTGCGGCGCGTGATCGGGCTCTGGCGACGGCTTTGCGGGTTCTGACGGCGCGTGCGCATGCTCCGGCGGCGCCTCGGCGGGTTCGGACGGCTGCAGGTCCAGTGCCGGCCGGGGTTCGGCGAGCTTCTCGCCTGCGTCGGCGACGGGCGCGTCCGGCTCGGGGGCCGGCGGGTCGAAGTTCGGCGCCTCGTAGGCCGTGTCGTACGGACCGCCCTCGTACGGCGGCGGCTCCTCGTACGGCTTCGCGTCTTTGGCGTCCCCGGCGTCCGCCGCGCGCTCGAGCTCGCGGATGAAGGACTGGGACGTGTTCTGGATATCCCGCATGACGTTGCCCGCCTTGCGGGCCACCTTCGGGAGCTGCTCGGGGCCGAAGAACAGAAGCGCGGCGGCGCCTAGGACCATCATGTCGGGGACAGAGAGCATTCGAAGGGGTTCTTCCCGGTTGCGTGCAACGCGTCATGCCCCGCGCGGTGCAATAGGCGGCGCACGCGGAGATCATCAAAGGCCGGCCCCACGCCCTGAAGATCATCTACACCCGCGGTAACCGGACGGAGACCCTGGCGTCCCTCGCGACGCTTCGGAAGATCCTCAACCGGTTCGTCGCGCACCGCGTGTTCTACGAAGTGAGCTCGCGCAATAAGCGCGGCCACGAGTTTTTTTCGGCCAAGAACACCTTCGTGGTCGGCTCGATCGAGATCGTGAACCGCGATTATCTCACGATCACGATTTTCGACGCGAACAATGCGTCGCACTCGATCGAGATCCTCAATCCCGCCGCGATGCGCATCTACGATGACACGCTGGGCAAAGGCTTCGCCGTGTCGTTCCTGAGCGAAGGCTCGGGTGGCGTCGAGTCGCGCTGTTACTTGCGCGATGAAGGCGAGGACGGCGATGCGATCAAGGAGCGCAGCGAGCTCGAGAAGATCACGCTGCCGCAGCTGTTCAGCTATCTCGAAGACATCACGACGGTCGAGACGCACACGCTGTAAAATCCGCGATCAAAGGCCTTCTACCGCTTTCGTAACGGCTTGCGGGTCGGCGCCGAAGAGGCTAAGAAGGTCGCGATCTTTGACGGCCTCGGCGGTGAAACCGTACACGAGGTGCTTCGCGCGGTAGACATCGACAGCGCGGCGCGCGCCCTCGATGAAAAGCCGGAACGACTCGGCGTCGAGATACAGCCAGCGCGTGCCGTCCTGCGAGCAAAACGCGAGCGAGTCGTAGCGCGCGTACGGCGGCGTTTCGCCGGGCAGCGGCTCGTCCGGCGGATCGGCAGGCTGCGGCGGCTTGGGGGCACCGTTCGCCGCAGCTTTGTCTATTTTCTCGCGCGGCACGAGCGGCGCGATCGCCGGACCGACCACCGGGTGCGCCAACAGCCCCAGCAACAGGTGCGGCGGCGCGACGAACTCTGCGCCGTGTGCGAGCGCGTGCGTCACGCCCGCGCGCAACACGTCGAGGAGATCAGGATCGAGCCGCACCTGTCCGCCGTCGGTCACGTGCGTCTGATGCGCCCTTCGAGCCGCGTCGCCTTCCGCAGCATGCGCACCGCCTCGCCGCGGCGACCGCTGCGGTGGAACGCGACGCCCAAATTATGATACGCCGCCGCGTACTCGTCGTCGACGAGGATTGCGAACTCGTAATGCGCGACGGCCTCGTCGACGTGACCGTCTTCGAGCAGCAAATTCCCGATCGTCGTGATGGCGGCCGCGCAGCGCGGATCGGCTTCGAGTGCGGCGATCAACTCGTCGATCGCGAGCGCGCGGTCGCGCCGGTGGATCGCGATCACCGCGCGCTTGTTGTGGACGAGCGCGACCTCGGCGGCGGTCTGCGCGACCCCGAGCGCCTCCGCGAACGCGGCCTCGGCGCGGTCGAGCCGGCCGCGGTCGAGCTCGCGGGCGCCGCGCGCAAATGGTCCCGCCGGCTCCGCGCCCGGGACCAGACGACGCAATCGGTCGAAGAACGCCACGTGGGGGTCTTGCACGTCGACGTCGTCTCGCTCTTCCCGGAGATGTTCGCGCCGGTCATCGGGCTCTCGATCGTCGGCCGCGCGGTCGAGCGCGGCCTGATCGAGGTCCGCATGCACCACCTGCTCGACGCGCTCGAAGGCCGCGAGCGCGCCGACGAGCGGCCCTACGGCGGCGGCCCCGGCATGGTGCTGCGCATCGAGCCGCTGGCCCGAACGCTCGACGCGATCCTCGGCGAAGCGCCGCCGGAAGAACGCCGCCGCATCGTCCTGACCTCGGCGAGCGGCCCGGTGTTCCGCCAAGCCGACGCCGCCGCATGGGCGGAACTGGACCGCCTGATCCTGATCTGCGGCCACTACGAAGGCGTCGACGAGCGCCTGCGCGAGCTCTACGCGGTCGAGGAAGTGTCGCTGGGCGAGTTCGTCCTGACGGGCGGCGAGATCGCCGCGATGGCGTTCCTGGACGCAGCGGTCCGCCTGATCCCGGGCGCGATCGACGCGGAGTCGGCCGCGTCCGAATCCTGGACCGGGGACGAGCTCGACCACCCGGCATACACGCGGCCGCCGACGTTCCGGGGGATCGACGTGCCGCCGGTGCTGCTGAGCGGCGACCACGCGAAAATATCGGAGTGGCGCCGCGAGCAGTCGCGCGCGCGCGCGACGCGTCGTAATCGCGGGTTGCCTGAGGCATAAGTTCCGTATATACTCGTCGTATGCCTCGAATCTCGATGTTGCTTTCGGATGAGGACTTGGCGATTATCGATGCGGCGGCTTCGCCGAACCGTACGGCGTTCATGGTTTCCGCCGCGAAGGAAGTTGCTTTGCGAGTTCAGCGCGCTCGCGAGGACGCCGAGATCGAAGCGATCATGCGCGAAAACGCCGTAGACGATGCCGCTCTAGCGGAAGAGTTCGAGTCGACGCTGGGGGACGGGCTGTGACCGTCTCGCGCGGTGACGTCGTGCAGGTTCAGCTCGACCCAACGCGCGGGAGTGAAATTCGAAAAACGCGACCGTGCGTGGTCGTCCAGCGCGACGCCGCAAATCGCGGCGGGCGAACTACGATCGTCTGCCCGCTGACGGATGCCTCTGGCAAGCGCCCGAGCGCGCTCTTCATCCCCGTCACGAGCGGCATGGCGGGTACGACGAACGATAGCCTCATCGTTTGCAGCCAGATCCGTGCCATCGACATGGCTCGCGTCATTGAGAAGTTGGGAGCACTACCACAATCGGTCATGGACCAACTTGCAACGGGGCTGCGCGCAATACTCGATATTTGAAAGATTTCACGCCGCAACTGCACGGCTCCGGCCATTTCGCGCCGGCGATCTTGCAGACCACCCGCTCCGCCGGCTTCGAGCCGCCGTTGAAGGCGACGGAGATGGCGTTCGGACAGGCCCAAGATGTGGGCGGCGGCGGCTTGGGTCAGGCTCCCGTCGGCAACCTGGCTCACGGTGGTCAAGCGGTTCAGTTCGGGTCGGCTCATGGCGAGGAGCTCCATAGCCCTTCAAACCAACCGACCGGACATCTCTACTTGGGCAGAAACCGGACATCTCTACTTGGGGTGACACCTCTATTGATTCGAATCGGGCCATCTCTATCGAGTCCCGACACCGCCACCGGCCGCCCTTGCCGGGGTAGGGGCGTCATGGTACACTACCGGGGTTGCCCGCCGCCCCCCGTGCGGGCGCCTTCGGCCGCCCTTCGGCGGCACTTTTGCTTGTCCGTCAGAGAGCTGTCATGAACGTACTCGACCTGATCCAGAAGGAACAGGAGAAGCCGTCCGTCCCGGACTTCCGTCCGGGCGACACCGTCAAGGTCTACTCCAAGGTCGTCGAGGGCGGCAAAGAACGCGTCCAGATGTTCGAGGGCGTCGTGACGGTCCGCCAGGACGGCGGCCTCGCCGAGACGATCACCGTCCGGCGCGTGGCCCACGGCGTGGGCGTCGAGCGGTCGTTCTTGCTGCACAGCCCGCGCGTCGACCGGATCGAAGTCTCCAAGCGCGGCATCGTCCGCCGCTCGCGCCTCTACTACTTGAGCGACAAGGTCGGTAAGGCCGCGCGCATCAAGGAGCGCAAAGTCGACCGTAAGACGGAGCGCAAGACCGCCAAGTAAGGCGGTCTTCCCGTGACTCCGCTCGAACTGCTCGCGCTGATCGCCGTCTTCGCGATCATTCGCGTCGCCATCAGCGTCCGCGCGGACCGCACCCCGGCCGGCCCCGGGATCGACACCGGCGCGACGGCGCCGACCACGCGCACCGTCATCCGCGAGTACCTCGACGCGTTCATCGTCGCGGGCCTCGTCGCGCTCTTCCTCATCACGTTCGTCGTGCGCACCTTCTTCATCCCCAGCGGGTCGATGGAGCCGACGCTGCAGATCCACGACGTGCTGCTCGTCAACGAGTTCGAGTACCGGTTCACCAAGCCGCACGAAGGCGACATCGTCGTGTTCCCGCCGCCGCTGATCGAGCCGAACGATTTCATCAAGCGCACCATCGGCCTGCCCGGCGACACACTGCGCGTGCACAACGGCACCGTGTACCGCAACGGCGCCGCCATGGTCGAGCCGTACATCAACGAGCAGCCGAACTACGAGCTCGAAGTCAAGAACTACGCGATCTACGTCGAGGGCCAGCCGCTCGATCCGGCGATGGCGAACATCCCGCCGCGCGACAAGTGGAGCGCGCCCAACCGCCTGCCCGACGGCTGCTACATCATGTTCGGCGACCACCGCACGAACTCGCAGGACTCGCACGTGTGGGGCTGCGCGCAGACCGGCGGGACGTATTTCAGCGGTCAGAAGAAAGGCGAGAAGGCCTCGTTCACCGGCCACGCGTTCCTGCTGTTCTGGCCGCTGAACCGCATCAGGATTCTGCACTAGCGCGCGCGAACATACCGGTCCGTGGCGAAGACGCGGACCATCGTTTCGCTGTCCGCGCAGCTCGCGGCGCTGCTCCTGATCGCCGCGGCGTTCTTCATCCGACCGTCGCCGGTCGACGGTCTGTCGATGGAACCGCGCGTCCCCGCCGGCGAGCTGCTGCTGATCAACACGCTCGCGTACAAGCTGGGGTCGATCCGGCGCGGGGACGTCGTCGCCTTCCGACACGACGCGCCCAATCCCGAGACCTACATCAAGCGCATCGTCGGCCTTCCGGGCGAGCGCGTCGAGGTGCGTGACGGCGTCGTCGTCGTCGACGGCCGCCCGCTCTCCGAGCCCTACGTGCGCTTCAGCGACCGGCGCAGCGCCGCCGCGGTAACCGTGCCGCCCCATGCCTACTACGTGCTCGGCGACAACCGCGCGGAGAGCGACGATTCGCGGACCTGGGGCGTGCTGCACGATGCCGACCTCGTCGGCAAGGCGCTCGTCGGCATCTGGCCGCCGCGGAGCCTCTGATGGCCGACGACGACGCCGACTCCGTGGTGACGGCGCGCCCGTCGCCGCAGGCGACCATACAATGGTACCCCGGCCACATGGCGACCGCGATGCGGAAGCTGGGCGAGCGGCTCGCGATCGTGGACGTGCTCGTCGAAGTGCTCGATGCGCGCGTGCCGCGCGCGTCCTCCAATCCGGCGCTCGACAAGCTCGCCGCGCGCAAGCCGCGCCTCGTGATCTTGGGGCGCGAAGACCTTGCCGACCCGCACGCAACGCGTGAATGGCTAGCGTGGCATGGCGAGCACGGGCGGACCGCGATCGCGGTCAACGGCAAGGACCAAGGGTCGGTGAAGCGGATCGCGGCGGAGCTCAACGCGCTCGTCAAGGAGCACGGGACCACGCGGGCGATGGTGGTGGGCATCCCGAACACCGGCAAATCCTCGATCATCAACGGCCTCTTGCGCCGCACGGCGGCGAAGGCCGAGGACAAGGCGGGGGTCACGCGGTCGCTGCAATGGTTCCGCGTTGCGCCGAAACTCGAAGTGATGGACACGCCGGGCATCCTCGTACCGAAGATCGCGACGCCGGAAGCGCAGTGGCAGCTCGCTTTGACCGGCGCGCTGCCGCGCGAGCGCTTCGACCCCGAAGCGGTCATACACCAGTTCGCCGCGTGGTCGCATGCGAACCGGCCGCAGTCGGACGTGCCCGATCTCGAGACGTTCGCGCGGGCGCGCGGCTTCGCACGGCGTGGCGGCGACGTCGACTTGCACAACGCGGCCGGAGCGTACTTGAAAGACTTCAACGACGGCAAGTTCGGGCGGATCACGTTCGAACGCCCGGAGCGCGCTGAATGACCACCGCCGCCGACAAGAGCCGCAAGAAGCGCAATGCGACGCAGCGCGAGCGCCGCCGGCTTGACCGGCTGCACGCGTTCGAGGAGCGCGCGCGCGCGTCGGGCTACCGGCTCGTCGGCGGGATCGACGAGGTGGGACGCGGGCCGCTCGCGGGGCCGGTCGTCGCCGCGTGCGTCGTCACGGACGGGCCGCTGCGCTTGCGCGGCCTGAACGACTCCAAGCAAGTGCTGCCCGAGGTGCGCGAATCGCTGGCCGTCGAGATCAAGGCGAACTGCGTCGCGTGGGCCGTCGGTGAGGCAACCGTCGAGGAGATCGACCGGATCAACATCTACTGGGCGAGCATCCTCGCGATGGAGCGCGCGCTCGCGGCGCTGCACGTGGCGCCGGAATATCTGCTCACCGACGCCGTGCGCATCAAGACCTGGACCGGCATGCAGGAGCCCGTGATCAAAGGCGACGCGAAGTGCGCGACGGTCGCCGCAGCGTCGATCGTGGCCAAGGTTCATCGCGACGGGCTGCTGGTCGCGCTGCACGACCAGTATCCGCAGTACGGCTTCGCACAGCACAAGGGCTACGCATCGCCGCAGCACATCGCCGCGCTCAACGCGCACGGCCCCTGCGCCGAGCACCGGCGGGCGTTCTGGCGCGTGCGCGCGGCCTGGGACGCGCTGCCCGGCATGGCGGAGTTCGTCGCCGACGCCGAAGCGCTCGCCGACGAAGACGCGCTCGCACAGGCCGACGACGCCGCGCTGGAGGACGACGTGGGCGAAGCGGCCGTGCCGTCGTGAACCGCGCCGCGCGCGGGCGCGCGGGCGAAGACGCCGCCGCGGCGCTGCTCGAAGCGCACGGCTACCGCATCGTTGCGCGCAACGTTCGCATGCCGGGCGGTGAGGTCGACATCATCGCGCGCGACGGCGACACCGTCGTGTTCGTGGAGGTGAAGGCGCGCGCGAACGGAGCGTTCGGGAGCGCCGCCGGTGCCGTCGACGCGCGCAAGCGCGCGACGCTGCGCGCGCTCGCGAGCGACTGGCTTCAGGTTGCGGCGCCGCGCGCGCGCGCGCGCTTCGACGTCGTCACGTTCGACCGCGGGCGGGCGACGCTGCACCGTGGGGCATTCGCTTGACGTCGCTGGAAGGCACGACGCTCGCCGAGCGATACCGCGTCGATGCGCTGATCGGCCGTGGCGGGATGGCCGACGTGTACCGCGGTGCCGACGTCGTGCTCGACCGCGACGTCGCGATCAAAGTGCTCACCGAGCGCGACGACGGCGAGCGCGACCGCTTCCTGCGCGAGGCGCGCTCCATGGCGCGCCTCAACCACCGCAACGTCGTGGCGGTCTATGACGCCGGCCGCGACGACGGCTGGTCGTACATCGTCATGGAACTCGTCGAAGGCCGCACGCTAGGCACGGTCCCGGCGCACGAGCTCACCGTGCACACCGCGATCCGCCACTACATCGAAGTGCTCGAAGCGCTTTCGTACGCGCACGAGAACGACGTGGTGCACCGCGACGTCAAGCCCGCCAACGTGATGGTGCTGCCCAGCGGCGCCGTGAAGGTGATGGACTTCGGGCTCGCGCGCCGCACGAGCGACATGTCCAGCGCGACGACCGCCGGCGAGATCGTCGGCACCATCGCGTACCTGCCGCCCGAGCGATTTCTCGGCAAGACCGCGGACGCGCGCAGCGACCTCTACTCGGTCGGCGTGATGCTCTACGAGACGTTCACCGGGACGCTGCCGTTCAAGAGCGACACCGACGACCTGGTGGCGGTGATCTTCGGCCACGTCAACGAGCCGCCGCCGCCGCCGCGCAGCGTCAACCGCGCGGTGCCGCCCGAGATCGAGCACGTCATCCTCAAGCTGATCGAGAAAGAACCCGACCGCCGCTATCAGACCGCGCACGAGGTCATCGCCGAGCTGCGCTCGCTGCTGGGCGAAGGGCCCAGCGTCCCCGCCGATCCGGCGCTGCACCAGCCGCCGTCGCCGGCGGCCGCGGCGCAGTCGAAGGCCGGCAAGCAGAACAGCGCGGAGCAAGACCGGCGCAGCACGATCGAAGCCGACGCGCGCGAGATTTTGGCGCGCACGTTCGGCAAATCGAAGTCGATGCTCGACGTCGGGCAGTCGGAGTCGCTCGCGGGGATGCTCGCGACGCGCAAGCGCGACTATCCCGAAGCCGTGCGCGCGTACCGCGCGGCGCTCGCCGCGTTCGCGGAGTCGAAGAACGAGCTGGAGCGCGCGAAGACGGCGCTCAAGTACGCAACGATGGAGCTGCAGAAAATTACCGACTTCGATCGCACCGGCACCGCGATCGACCGGCGCGAGCTCGCCGACGCGGTCAACGAGATCACCGATGCCATCCCGACGTTCCGCGGCCGGGCGATGCTCAGGGAAGTCGAAGAAGCGGAACGCGTCTTGTACACGCTGCAGCGAACGCTGATCCGGATCCGCTAGCCCCGATGGCGATCGACGCGATCGAACACCGCGACGCGGGCGCGGCGCTGCGCCGTCTCGCGACCCCCAACGCGCTGGCGATGGTGGGCGACCAGCTGCTGGGCATCGTCGACACGATCGCAATCGGCACGCTCGGCACCGCCGCGCTGGCCGGGATCACGGGCGCGACAGGCGTGTTCATGGTGCTTGGCATCGGGCTGTTTGCATTCGGCAGCGGCGTGCGCATCGTCGGCGCGCAGGCGATCGGCGCGGGCCAGAGCGAGCGCTACGGCGCGATCGTGCGCGCGGCGGTCGTCACGCCGCTGGCGATCGCGCTCGTCGCGGCGCTCGCATCCGTCGTGACGGCGAAGCCGCTGATGCACGCGATCCTGCCCGCCGGGGCGCCGCTCGACGCATCCGCGCACTATCTGATGCTGCGCTGTGCGTGCTTGATCCCGATGGTGTGCAGCGGCATGCTCGCCGTCGCGTTCGCGACCGCGGGCGAGTCCAAGCCGACGCTCTATCTGCTGCTGGTGATCAACGCCGTGCACGTGCCGCTGGTGTTCGTGCTCGCGCTTGGCTCGCTCACGCACCATCCCTTCGGGCTCACCGGCGCGGGCCTGTCGTCGCTGATCGCGGAGCTGGTCGGGCTCGCGTTCATGGTGTGGCTCACGGCGAAGCGGCCCGGCTTGGGCATCTTCTCCTCCCGTACGATCGATCGCGGGCTCGTCGCGCGCACCGCCTCGATCAGCTGGCCGGAGTTCGTGTTCCTCACGCTACAAATCGCGCCCGAGCCGGTGACGATCGGGCTGCTTGCGCCGTACGGCACCGAGTCGGTCGCGGCGTTTCGCGCGATGTCGCTCGTGAGCGACGTGACGTGGGCGCTGCCCGGTGCGCTTGGCGACGCCTCCGAAGTGGTGCTCGGCCAGCGCATCGGCGCGCGCGACTACGCGGGCGCGAAGGTGTTCCAGCGCGACGCGACGCGGTATGGCGTGCTGGTGTGTCTGGTCGTCGGCGCGATCTTCGCGAGCTTGGCGTGGCCGCTCGCCGCGATCGTGACGCTCAGCCCCGCGCTCGCATCGCTGGCGGCATGGCCGCTGGCGGCGCACGTCGGCATCACGCTGCCGCTCAAAGGCTACGCGATGACCGTGCTCGCGCCCATCCGCGGCGCGGGCGACACGCGCTTCGTGATGCTCATGGGGATCGTGACGACGATCGTGGCCGTGGGCGGCATCTGGAGCGGGATCGAGCTGCTGCACCTCGGGCTGTGGGCCGTGCCGCTCGGCTGGACGGCGAGCTGGGTGGTGCGCGGCGCGATCACGACGCTGCGCTTCAACGGCGGCGACTGGCAGCGGCGGAGGCTGGCGGCATGATGCGCGCGCCGCTGGCGTTCGCGATCGCGTGCGCGGCGACCGCGTTGTCCTCGGCGTCGGCGCTCGCAAGCACCGACGCTGCGTTCCTGCGCGCGTACCCGACGACGGTCGACGCGCGCACCGTGCACATCCCGCGGTGCAGCGACGTCGACGCGTTCGAAGGGGCGCTCGCGTTCGCCAACGTCGAGGTGGTCGCGCACGTCCCGTTCCCCGGCGTGGACCGGCGCGGGCGCTACACCGGCCGCACGCGGTTCGCCATCCGGCGCGTGACGCTGCATTATCCCGCGGCCATCGTTTGGCCCGGGATGACCGGCCGCGAGCGCGCGTCGGCGGAGGCGGCGCTGGCGGCGCTGCGGCATCACGAGGTCGGGCATGTCCGCGTGGCGGCAGCCGAGGTGGCCCGGCTGAACGCCGAGCCTCGCACGGTCACGCCCGACGCTGAGGCCTACCGGCAAACCGAGATACGCCGCCAGAGCGCCGGCCTCGCCGCGATCGGCCGTGCACAGCGGGCCTACGACGCGCTGACGGGCCACGGACGCCGCCAGCCGCGCGCGCCGGGCGTCCTAGGCGGCCCGCCGACCGAGCTGCGCTGCGAGGAGCGGTAAGAGCCTTGTAATTGGCCGGGTGCAAACTTCGTATCCTCAGGGAGAAGATACGATGAACGGTTCCGGCTGTGCTTCGGTCACCGATCTCGCCGCGCGGCGGCGCGGCAACGACGTGCTCTCATCGGTTACGCTGGTGCTGGACGGCGTTCACTACGGCACGATCCCGGTGCGCGCGCGGTACGCCAAGGGCAAACCGATCGTGCTCTACGTGATCCCGTCCACGGGCGGGCATGACGACGCGGAGAGCTTCTCCGGCCCGGTTGACTGTCTGATCACCGACGATCCCGCCCTCGCGCTCGCGCACGAGGCCGCCCGCTGACGCACCGACCCGTAACCGCGTTGTAACCCGGTCTTCGCAGACTCAGCGTGTCCAGGGGGAGACGCGATGCCTGAGGAGACTGCAGCAGCGCCGGCGGCGGCGCACGACAGCACGGCGATACGATGCTAGTCCGCCCGCGCGTGCTTTCGATCCTCACCACCCGCCAGTGCACCGCCGCGTGCGATCATTGCTGCGTCGGCGCGAGCCCGAAGAAGACCGCAAAGATCCCGGTCGAGCGTATCCACGGTCTCATCGATGAAGCCAAGCGCATCCCCTCGTTCGAACGCATCGTCTTTACGGGCGGCGAATGCTTCCTGCTGGGGCAGCACCTCGACGCCTTGATCGCGCACGCGCACGAACTCGAGTTCACGACGCGCGTCTGCACGAATGGCTACTGGGCGGTGAACGAGCGAGCGGCGCGCGAGCGCGTGCGCGCGCTCCGCACGGCCGGCCTCGACGAGATGATGCTCTCGACCGGTACGTATCACCAGAGCTTCGTCCCCGTCACGCGCATCATCGCGGCGGCACGCAGCGCCGGCGAAGCGGGCATCGCGACACGAGTCTCCGTCGAAGACTGCGATCAGTCCACGTTCGACGATGCGGTCCTGCGCGCGGAGCTGCGCGATCTCATCGACGCGCGCAGGGTGGTCGTGGAGCGCGATCCATGGATCCCCGACGCCGGTGGGCGCGGTACGGCACCGGTCACGCACGAGCGGCTGCTGGCCGGCCGCGGCCTCGACGACGGCGGGTGCGCGCAAATTCTCAACGTCATCACCGTCACGCCGGATCAGCAACTGCTGTCGTGCTGCGGCTTCCCGATGGAAGAGCTGCCGCGCCTGAAGATAGGATCGGTCGCCGATGCCACGCTGGACGACGTGCTGCGCGCGGCGCCCAGCGAGCTGCTGAAGATGTGGCTCCACGTCGCGGGGCCGGTCGCGATCGGGGAATTCGTCGCCGAGCACGTGCCGGGATATGCATTTCCCGCCTCACCGTCCATCTGCCAGTCCTGCGTCACGTTACAGCGTGACGACCGCGCGATGCGCGCCATCGCCGAACACGCAGGCGAGATCGTCGAAGCCGTGGCGACAGCGTTCATCGGACTGCACGGCGGACTCGAGCGATTGCGCGCGTTCTGATTCGATTTCCCCTTCACCCGAGCTGTCCGGTCCGTACGCGGCCGGCGCCGCCCTCACACGTCAGGAGTGTCATCACATGCGAGAAACAGCGTCACAATCGGTACCTACGGCGCGTCACGACTCGAAGGACACCGCCCTTCCCGCCCTGTCCGCTACCATCGACACCGTGACGGTCTTCGGCCAATCCGCAACGTTCGCGAAACCAATAACAAAGTATCTCGGAGACCAGCTCTACTGCAACGCATGGATCGATTCGGCTGGGATGCTCTACCTCGACATCAACGACAACGGCGTCGAAGAGCTTTCGCCCACGGGGTCCGCGACGCAAGCAACGGTCACGGTCACGTATCAGGGACTATCGACCGAGGCGGTAACCATCTCGAGCATCAACAGCAGCAGCAGCAGCGGCCCACTTGCGCTGAGCGCGATCGTCGGCGACGAGACCAGCACGACGCAGAAACTCGCTCTCGTCGTCGACGTCCCCGCCATCCCGTCGCTGCAGGTGGCGTACGTGATCGTGCAAGACCAGGACAACACGTACCAGCTCCGCTGGATCGAGAACCCGGTCAACGTGTCGTCGTCGACAACACCGAAGACCGCTCGGGTTCGGCCGCCGGTCAACGGCGGCGGCGGCGTCTCGGGCCCGATGGGCACGCAGACCCCGTAATCATGCCGGCGTGCGCATGAGCTCGGTGAGGCGCTCCGACGGCGTTGCGCCGAGCTCATGCTCCAGCGCTCGCGCATAACGGCGGAACTCCCGGCGCGCGGAGTCCACGTCACCGCGCGCCAGGCACACGCGAATCGCCGTTTCGCACGCCGCTTCGTTGAACGGATCGATCGCGGCGACGTCCTTCGCGAGAGCCAGCGCGTCATCGTGCCGCCCCTGCGCGAGCGCATCGGCCGCAAGCGCGACGCCCGCGCTCGACACGGTATCGTCGATGCGGGCCAGCAGCGACTGCATCCAGGGGAACCGCTCGTACCGGCTCGCTGCGCTGGAGCGATGCGCGGCCACGACCGTGTGAAGCTCGGTGCGCAGCGCGTCATCCAACGGGCGGCTGAGCGCCTCGCGCACGATGCTCTCCGCCCGCCGTAAGTCGACGTCGATGTTGGTCGAGAGCCGGTACCGCCCGTCGACGAGGAGCACGGCGTCGCGCATTCCGAGCTTCCCACGCAGCCGCGAAAGCGTGACCTTGAGGTTGTTCGGCCATTCTTCCGGGTCGAGATGATCCCAGATCGCTTCTCCGATGCGATCGCGGGGGACCGCACCGTGCGACGACCCCAGCAGCGCGAGGAGCTCGAACTCTTTGTCGGAAAGGCGAATCTCCCGGCCGTCGCGGGTGACGCAGCCGCGGAGCAGTTCGACGACCAGCCGCGACGACGCTTCCTCGCGCTCGCGCAGGACGCGGCGGCGCACGAAGGGCTCCAAAATTCCCGCGCGCTCACCGCGGAGCAGCGCGCGCACCGCGTTTTGGAGCTCCGGGCTTTCGACTGGGGCAACGGCCGCTTCGAGCGCGGCGGCCTCCTGCCGCCGGGCCGGCTCGTCGAGCACGAACAGCGCGGCGTGCGCCAGGATTTGCACGTATGGGTCGCGGCGCTGATCCGCCGCGCGCACGGCAGCGCGCGCGGCCTCGACGGCGGTCGCCTTGTCGCGCGCGCCGCCCATGCGATAGAGCTGCGCGACCGCCACGACGACCGGCCACGGATATCGTTCTTCGATCTGGATGGTGCGGCCGCGGGCAGCGTCGATCATCGGCGCGAAGCCGCGTTCCAGTCCGGGCGTCAGGCTTTCCTCGAGGAGCGCGATGTAGCGCTGGAACGCGTCGTCGTCGCCGCCGACCCAGGCGAACAACGCTCCATTCGTCGCCGTGTGCGCGCGGTGGATCGGAAGATCGTCGCCGAGCCGGCGCAAGAGCTCGTCGACGATGACCACGACGCGCTCCGTTTTGCCGTGGAAGGCGGCCTCGTGCGCGTCGATGTAGTGCAGCGTTTGGTTCTCGCCGAAGCGGTCGCGCGACGTGCGCGCGGCTTCGTCGGCGAGCTCGCGCGCAGCAGCAAAGCGGCCTTCCATGCCGCGCAGAAGCGCCGAGAAGTTCAGCAACGACGCCCGCGCGAGCGAATGCTCGAGGGCGAAACCCCGGAGCCCTTCCTCGACGAGCTGGTCGCAATCGTCGAATCGCCCGACGTTGGCAAACGCGTTCCCCAAGAGCATCAGCGCCGCCGCGCGCTGATCGGGGCTGGCGCCGTGCGGCAGACAGTAGTACACCGTCTCCGCCTCGCGCGCGAACGTCGCGCGGTCGACGGCGAAGGAGCGGTACGGGATCGTCGCAATCCAGATGTTCGGAAAGCGCGTGATGAGCGTGCGGTCGATACGGTCGATGACGCGTTCGTACTCGCCTAACGGAACGGGCGCGGCCGTGTACGGCGGAGCAGCGTCCATGATCGCGGCCGCACGCGACACGTCGCCCGCTTCGAGCGCGATGCGCGCCCCCTCGACGTACGCGCCTTCCCCGGCGAGCACGTGCAGCGTGCGCTCGTAGAGCGACTTGACGAGCTGGGTGAACCGCGCGCGCAACAGCGCCACGATCTCAGGATGGACGATCGCGCGGTCTCCGTCGAACACGACGAACGGCAGTACCGACAAACGGGCGAACACGAGATCGTCGCAGCCCTCGCCCAAGACCCGGACGAGTTCGAGGTGCGTCGCGCCGGGCAGCAAGGCCGCGACGATCAGCGCTTCGCGAACGGCCGGCTCCATTCGCGCGATGATGCGGTGCGCGGCGAACGCCAGGAGTGCCGCGCCGCGGAGACTCGCGGCAGCCTCGAGCGCCTCCGGTTCGGAGTCGAGGCGCATCAGCCGGAGCAGCAGGCGCGTGACGAGCGGCCAGCCCAAGGTTTCCTGGTAGATCGATGCGGCCGACGTCGAGGCGACCCCCATCCCGCGCGCCAGCTGGAGCACCGCGTCACGCGACAACGCCAAATCTTCGGGACCAAGCAAGACGCCGCTCTCGCGCTCGACGATCTGCAGCAGCGCCGGCGGAAGCGGAAGCCGCGTGCTCACGGCAAGGGTCCTGCCGGCCGGCAACGTGCCGACGAGGTTTGCGAACACATCTGCGCCCGCCGGTGACGCGAGGGCGCCCGCAACGTCGCGGACGAGGAAGAGCTGCGGCCCGTCCTGGCGCGGCCATTCGCGGCGCAACGCCTCCCGCGAGGACGCGGCCGCGGCGTCGCCGCGCTGCGCGAGCCGGTCTCCCGCCGAACGTGCCGAACGCCCAGGATTCCCGGCGACCAGCGCGTCCAGGATCTGGCGGGCCAGATCGGGATTGTCACCGAGCGCGACGAGGTCGCAGCCGGCGAAAGCCCCGATGTGCTGTGCGTAGGACCGAAGCAGCGCGCCTTTACCGTAGCCGGCCGGCGCGGAGACCACGAGCACGCGCGGCCCGCGTGCAACCAGGGCAGCCGCAAGGGGCCCGGTCTCTGAATCGATCGCCGTCTGCGACACCGCACCTCGCCCATGGCCCGCCAGGTCCGACGTTATACGACAGCGTGCGGAGCATCACCGTCCGGGCAGCCGCGGTTTCGTTAACCGCCTTGTAACGGCCGCCGGGGACCATGGCTCCACCGGAGCCGACCGATGGATCGCTCGGCTCATCCCGGCGGAGGATGGCCGTGGCCCAGTACACCCTCGTGTTCGAGATCGATGACGAATCTGTTCGCACGCTGTCGGCCGCCGGCTTACGGCTCGTCGTGGCAAAGGGGGCCGGCAGGTCGCGGCCCAACGTCGCGTGGCTCGCGCGGGAACCACATCGCCACACGACGCTTACCTGGCTCGAGAGATACGGTCTCTACGCCGCGGAAAACCGACTCGGTGACGGCCTTCGGATTCGCGCGGTCGCAACGGTCGACCCGGCCGCGGACCGCGCGATCTACCCGTTCGACGGCATGGAATTCGGCGCGCCGGCCGACAGTGCCGACATCCCGCGCGGGCATTTCGACGTCCGCAACGACGCGCAGCTCGGGGCGACGTTCGGCCTGCTGCAAACGGCGGTGCTGGACGGCGAGACGGCCACCTCTCCGCTCAACGCCGTCGTCGTGCCGCACGGGTTCACCGCCGACTTCAGCGCGATGACGACCGTGTACGTATGGACCGGGACGGCGTCCGGCGGCAGCATCATTGCCCGGGTTCCCGAAGAAGCTGCCGTCATTCGGTTCGGCGCCGAGCATCCTGCAACGACGTACCGGTACGATGCAAAGACGTCGACGTTTCGCCCCGCGCCCGGCACCCAGACGGCGGCGCGTCAATCGATTCGCTGAGCCGGTTTGCAGAAGGGAGACGAACATGTCCGGTTGGTACCGCATACTCGACGTCGACACGGTCGAGCAGAAAAAGTCCTATTACTGCGGCCCGGCTACCATCCAGATGGGCCTCGAGTCGGTGGGCGATAAGAACATCCCGTCTCAGAACAGCCTCTATGCGCTGGCACAAAAGTATAATGCCGGCCCGCTGGGGTTCGTGAACCCGACGGGCATGGAGTTCGCGCTCAACGCGCAACCACTTGACCCCAAGGGCGGTCAACCCCGCGAGTGGGCGATCATGATCAGTGACAGCGCCTATCGGGCGACGGCAACCGCCGTCTACGGAATTGCCGCGGGGGCGGCGTCGGGAGCGTTGATCGAAGTCATCGACCATTGGGTCGCCGTGATCGGAGCGCAAACGGACGTCGATCCGGCTGAAGGCACTTCATTCGAGATCCTGGCGGTATGGATCTGCGACCCCGAGGCTCGTAGTGCAGAGCATGTGCCGTATTATCCGACCTGGCTGACGTGCTATTTCATCGGAAGCCCCAGCTTCGACAAACAGTACGTCGTCGTTTCTCCGTGGCAACTGGCGCAAGATGCGGCGCTTCGCGCGCCGGAGTCCGTGCCCGCGCCCTATCAGCCGCCGCCGCCAGGTAGACTCCTCGAACCGCATCGAGCGGTCGACGCCGCAAAACGCGGGACCGAGGCGTACGGACTGCAACGATTCTTTGCCGAGAAGATGCCGCGGCCGCCGCACTTGGTGAAGTGCATCGGCAGCGCCGACGATCGGTACTATTATCTCGTGCCGTTCGACGATGGCGGCCGCGAGCATCTCGGCAAGCGGACGTCCGTCGTGCGCGTCGACGCTTCGACCGGCACGTACCTGGGTGCGCAGCTCGACCGAACGGACTATCACTTCGAATCGTTCGCGAAGATCTCGGACCGCCTGCGCCAGTCGAACGCGTTCCCTCATGGGACCGATCTGAAGGTCCACGAGCCGCTGGTTTGGCAACCGTCGGCGCAGACGACCTCGCCGTACAATCCTCTTTATCGCGTCACCGCGGGGGGCACCGAGGTGTACGTCGACCGCAACCTGCGGATCTATCCGCAGCTCACGCTCGACCGCTGCGGCTGACGCCGCGGCATCTGTAACCGTGATGGCGCCACGTCCTCCGGTTACAGAAATGGTTGGAAAAAAGCCCGTTCACGCGTTAACGACGCAGTAACAGGCCGGGAGCATCATCAGGGTGCGACACGGAACCGCAGCCGCACCAAACGGGTGACGGTCTCCAGCGCGTCACCACCCCTTCCAACGAGAGGCATGAACGTGAACACCAAGGCCCTTTCGGCGGCTCTCGGACTCGCGATGGTTGCAGGCGTTTCGGCTCCCGCATTCGCTGGTTCCTCAGGCGTCAACAACACCTACACGACCTCGTGGTCCGTCTTCAGCACCAGGACCACGGGCGGATCCGAAAACTATTACCGCGGCACGATGGACTCGCTCACGACGTCGTACAAAGAAGGCTACGAAGTCGGCCCGGGCGGCCCGCAGATCATCACCACGCACAACACGACCTCCGACAGCGGCGCGTTCGGCGCGAGCTTCAGCATGGGTCAAGTCGGCAACGCCAACCTCAAGGGCGTCGCCAACAATCCCGCCAGCTCCGGCGCGATGACCAGCAAACAGGTCGTCGGCTGTGACGACGAAGGCGAGCCGGAAAACTGCGAAGGCGACGCCGGTCCAGGTCCGGGCGGCGAAAATCTGATCTACGGTCAGGTTCCGAACGGGCAGACCGTCGAAACGCCCGCTTCGCAGTCGCAGATCAGCGGCTCGGTGAGCGGCATCGTGATGGCCGGCAACGCATACGGCGGGTACCGCAACGTGCACGACGTTGCTCACGACAACCTGCTCAACGTCTACCACATCATCGACCAGTCGTCGAACCACGAAGTCGTGTTCTTCGGGGGCAGCGACTTCTCGAACTTCTCGACCCTGAGCTCGGGCGGCTCCAACTCGTCCAGCCACACGTCCTCGGCGTTCTCGAACTTCTAGTTCGTCACGCTTCGCTCGATCGCCCGGCCGGCTCCGGCCGGCCGGAGCGATCTGATGAACGGAAAGTATCATGCGTATCACGACATTTCGATTGATGCTCTTCTTGGCTGGTGCGTTGGTGTCCATCCCGTTCGCCGCATCAGCCCAAACGGCGCCGCCCACCGCGACGCCGGTACCCTGCACCGGTACGAACTGCGCCTCGTCCAACGCGAACGCGAGTTCCCAACCCGTGCAGCAGACGCAAGTGGCGCCGCTCGTCAACTCGTCGGCCGCCGGCACGTCGGTGAACACGCAGATCAACAACACGAATCTCGGGATGAACTCCTACGCTCCCGGCGTTCAATGCGCGTCACCACAGCTCGCGATCAACTCCTACACGCAAGGTTTGCGCCAAGGCGACGCCGGCTTCGGCTCCAACTCGAACTCCAACGGCGTGAACATCGGCTTCGTCGCGCCGCTCGGACTGCGATCGCAGCGCGCCTGCCAGGCGCTCGCGGACGAGATCTTGCATCAGCGCCAGCTCGACACGCAGTTGACGATGATCTCGAAGTGCGGCGAGTTCCACAAAGCCGGCCTCGTCCTCAACCCCGTGGTTTTCCCGGAGCTCACCAAGGTCTGCGCCGGCGTGACGATCGCGGCGGTGCCCGCCCCCTCGCCGGCGCCGGTCGTCATGGTCCCGGAAGCATCTCCTCCGCCAGAGCCGCAGTCCCCAAACGCGCCTCCGTCTCCGTCGCCGCAACCGCAGGCGGAAAAAACCCTCGCGGCCTGCGCTCCGATGAGCTCGGCGCAAAAGAACGCGCTGCTCCGGCAGCTCCGCATCGACGCTCACCGTCACGTCAGCAAGGCTCAGGCCAAGGCGGACGGCGAGGTGATGCAACAGCTTCGCGCCGCGTGCGTACCCGACAGCGCGATCTTCCTGGGACTCAACGGCGACGTTCCCGAGCGCGACCAACGGCTCGTGAACGGCACCAAGCACACGTCGTGATACACGGCAACCGCCGGTTCGCAATCACCTGCCCGATCTACGCACCCGCCGGCTCAACCGGGCGTCGCAAGTCGTAGACGGGGCCGCCGAGGCGTGAGGCGGCCACTCCGGTCTCGATGTCTTCGGATGAAAGGAAATACGATGACAGTAGCATCGATCGTTCTGCTGGCGAGCGTCGCCATGACGCCGGTCGCGAGCGCGCAAGGCGCGCCGCCGGCACCCAAGATCAACCAGGGCGAGTTCAAGTTCACGTCCTGCACTGGCACCGTCAAAGCGGATGTGAAACCGGGCGTCTTCGACTTCACGCCCAACGTCACGGTCCAGAACACGTCGCCGTATCAGGTCGAACGCTATCTGGTACGCATGTTCTTCTACAACCAGAAGCACGAGAATCTGCACATCGCAACGGTGCTCGACGCAAAAGGGATCCATCCGGCGACGGTGCCGACGGGGCGATGGAGCGTCGGGAAATGGCCCCAGGATACCAGAGGAGTCGCCTGCCAAATTCTCGCCGTGAGACTCGCCGGCGATCCGGCCCGCTACATCTTCCACAAATAGAAGGGCATCATGAAGCGAGCGCAGTTCCTCGCCGCAGTCATCGCGGCCGGCCCCATCGCCGCGGCGGCGCAAGGCCGCATCGCGCTACCGCCGGGCGCGCTCGGTTTCCAGCGGATCGACTTGGGCCCGTTCGGCGTGCTGAACGCACCGATCTTCAACAACGCTCCCGCCCGGTATTGGAGCGTGCCGGTCTTCATCATCAACGGCAACACTGGCGGCATCATCAAGAGCAACTTCGGCTCGACCGATTGGGATGTGATCGAGGAGTCCGGCAACTTCACCAACTTTTCCGCTGACGAGTACTACCTTCTCCTCTGGGTGCAGAACGGCGTGACGTTTTTCGCCTGGGAGACGACGCCGTACGGGTTCGTGCAGAAAACGTTTTTCACACCGCTGCAGCTTCACCGTCTGCCCAGGCCGAAGCGCAAGTAGCGGGTCAGATGCCGGGATACACCTCGGCGTCGTCCGCCTCGAAGATGTCGAAGAACACGTTGAGCTCGGGACGCTTCGCGAGGACCGGATGGTTCTCGCGCACGCGTTCCTGGAACTCCGGCGGTAGACGGTCCAGCGTGAGGACGGCGAGCTTCGCGCTCGTCTCCTCGGCCTTCGCGGGATCGACGCGCTCGCGTAGCCACACCGCGATCGTGTGCTCGTCCGCGGCCGCGGCGACGACGCCGCGCAGCTCGTCCATATCGATGCCCGCGCGCTTGCACAGGATCGCGCTCATCCCGTCGGGGCGGTTGAAATAGGGGCCCATGTTGCCGCCCGGCATCTCGGCGCGCAGCTTGTCGATCGTGCGCGGCATGAACGCGAGGCCGGCGAGCGTCTCGCGCGGACCGCGCGGCGGGCGCGTGGTGAGGTCGAGCGGTTCCATGCGGTACCCTTTCAGCGCGCGGCGAGGTAACGCTTGCGCAATTCGTCCAGCACGACGGCGAGCAGGATCACGACGCCGAGCACGATGAGCTGCGTGTACGACTCGACGTGCAGCAGGTTCATCACGTTGTAGAGCACGCCGATGAGCAGCGCGCCGAAGAACGTGCCGACGATGCTGCCGCGCCCGCCCATCAGCGAGGTGCCGCCGACGACGACCGCAGCGATCGCCTGCAGTTCGTAGCCGGTCCCGTTCTGCGGCGCGCCCGAGGCGAAGCGTGACATCAGCAGCAGCCCCGCGACTGCGGCGCAGCCGCCGGAGATCACGTACACGAGCGTCTTCACGCGCACGGTGTCGACGCCGGCGAGCCGCGCCGCTTCTTCGTTGCCGCCCAGCGCGAGGACGTAGCGGCCGTACGCCGTGCGCCCGAGCAGGATCGAGAACACGATCGCGACGACGGCCATGACGAGTACCGCGTACGGAATCCCCGGCAACCCGAACAGCCCGGGGAACAAATAGCCGGTGCCGAGCCAGTTGAACGGCGCGCTGTTCGCCAGCGGGATGGGCTGGCCGTGCGCGAGGATGAACGCGAGCCCGCGCGCGACCTGCATCATCGCCAGCGTCGTGATGAACGGCGGCAACCCTAGCCGCACGACGGGCAGCGCGTTGATGTAGCCCGCGGCACATCCCACGGCGAGCCCGACAACCAGCGTGACGGCGAAGTTGCCCGCGCCGCCGAACGGCAGCGCGTTCGCGACCTGGGCCATGACGACGCCGGTGAGCGCGATGAGCGAGCCCACCGACAAGTCGATCCCGGCGGTGATGATCACGAAGGTCTGGCCGACGCCCATGATCGCGTTCACCGTGATCTGCCGGAGGACGTTGGTGATGTTGCCCGCGCGCAGGAAGTCGCCGTGCGCGAGCACGTCGACGACGAACAGCAGCCCGACGAAGCCGACCACGATGGCGGCGGTGCGGATCGTCGCCGCGCGGCGGTTCTTCGCCGCGACGTCGCCCGCGCGCGCGGTCATCTCCGCCGTGACCTGCGCTTTTTCGGCCGCCTCGGGAACCTTCACGTCCGCCATCTAGGCCGCCACGCCCGTTGCGACCGCAATCACCTTGTCCGGCGTCGCGTCGGCGCGCGCGAAGTCCGCGCGAATCTCGCCGCCGCGCACCACCAGCACGCGGTGCGACATCCCGAGCACCTCGGGCAACTCGCTCGACACCATCACGATCGCCGCACCGTGCTTGAGCAGCTCCACCATCAACGCGTAGATTTCGGCTTTCGCGCCGACGTCGATCCCACGCGTGGGCTCGTCGAACAAGAACACGCGGGCGTGGCCGATCAGCCACTTCGCGAGCACGACCTTCTGCTGGTTGCCGCCGGAGAGGTTGCGCACCGTCTGCTCGGCGGACGGCGTTCGGATGCGCAGCTCGGCGATCTCTTCGTTCGCAGTTTTGGTTTCGGCGAGCTTGTCGATGAACACGCCGTGCTCGAACTGTTCGAGGTGCGCGAGCGTTGTGTTCTCGCGGACCGTCATCCCCAGCACGAGCCCTTGCGCCTTGCGGTCCTCGGTAATCAGCGCAATGCCGGCGGCGATCGCGCTGCGCGGCGAGCGCACCACCACGCGCACGCCGTCGATGCGGATCTCGCCTTTTGTCGGCACGTCGGCGCCGGCGATCGCGCGCACGATCTCGGTGCGTCCCGCCCCCACCAGCCCGGCCAGCCCGACGATCTCGCCCGCGTGCACCGCGAACGACACGTCGTGCACGCCCACGCCGTTCGACGCGCTGACGCCGCGCACGTCGAGCACCACTCGCGCATCCGGCGCGACGGGCGGCAGATCGGGGAAGTGGTTCTCCAGCGAGCGCCCCACCATCAAGCGAATCACATCGTCCGGCGGCATCTGCGCAATCGGGCGCGTCTCGATGCCTTTGCCGTCGCGCAGCACGGTGACGCGGTCGGCGATGCGCGGCAGTTCCTCGAGCCGGTGCGAGATGTAGACGAACGCCACGCCGTGCGCTTTGAGCTTCGCGATGAGCGCGAAGAGCGCGTCGATCTCGCGCTCGGTCAGCGCGGCGGTCGGCTCGTCCATGACGATGAGCCGCGCTTTGCGCACCAGGCACTTCGCGATCTCGGTGAGCTGCTGCTCGGCGACGGACAACCGCCGCGCTTTGCGGTCGAGCGGCAGCGCGATGCCCAGCTCGCCCAGCACCTTCGCCGCTTCGGCGGCGGCCGCGGCGCGGTCGAGGAAGATTCCGCGCCGCGGCTCCACGCCCAGCACGATGTTCTCGATCACGCCGAGGTCCGGCACGAGGTTGAACTCCTGATAGATCATCCCGATGCCGAGCCGTTCGGCGGTCTTCGGCCCGTCGATCGCGACGGGTTTGCCGTCGATGGTGATCTCGCCGGAGTCCGCGGGCTGCGCGCCCGCGAGGATCTTCATCAGCGTCGACTTGCCCGCGCCGTTTTCGCCCACGAGCGCGTGCACTTCGCCCGCGACGACGTCGAACGTGACGCCGTCGAGCGCGCGCACGCCGGGAAACGTCTTCACGATGTCGCGCATCGTGAGCAACGTTGAGGTGCCGGTCCGGGCCACCTCGGGGAATGCTGCCATGTCGCTGTAATGCGGGCCCGGGCTTTTCGGGGGGCGGAGCGCCTTGAGACTACTTGGCGTCGGCCTTGGTGTACGTGGCGACCGGGACGGCGATCTTCGGCGGCGGCGTCTTGCCGTTGAAGTAGTCGTGGATCGCGTCGATCGTCTTGGCGCCGATTTGGTCGGGGTGCTGGATCGCGTCGCCGTACATCGACCCGTTCGCGATCGCCGTGCGCGCCTCGGGCGCCGCGTCGTAGCCGATCACGACGATCTTGCCTTTGAGGCCGGCGCCCTCGATCGCTTTGGCCGCGCCGAGCGCCGAGTCGTCGTTGATCCCGAACACGCCCTTGAGGTCTTTGTGCGACTGCAGGATGTCTTCCATCGACGAGGACGCCTTCGCGCGCTCGCCGCCGCCGTCGATGTCGGACACGATCGTCACGCCGGGGCAGGCCTTGAGGCCCTCTTTGAAGCCCTTCACGCGGTCCTGGACCGAGGTGACCTCAGGCTCGTCGATGATCGCGATGGTGCCGACGTGGCCCGGCAGCGCCGCGCACATCAGCTTGCCGGCCTGCGTGCCGCCCTGGACGTTGTCGCTGGCGATGTGCGAGACGACCTTGCCGTCCTTGGACGCGCTGGCGATGTCGGCGGTGAACACCGGGATGTTCGACTTGTTCGCTTCGACGATCGCGCTGCCGATGGCTTGCGAGTCGTACGGCGTCAGGACGATCGCGGCGACCTTCTGGGAGATGAAGTCCTCGACTTGGCTCTGCTGCTTGGCGTTGTCGCGGGCGGCGTCGACGACCGTGACGGTGTAGCCGTACTTGGCCGCTTCGCTCTTCATCCCGGACTCCATGTCCTGATAAAACTGGGCCTCGCGGTTCTGGATCGAGACGCCGATCGTCTTGCCTCCGGCCGCCGGGGCGGCGCCGCTGGCCGCCGGGCTGGCCGCGGTCGTCGTGGTAGACGTGGTGGAGCTGGACGTGTCCGACGATTTCGTGCAGCCGCCGAGGACGAGCGCCAGGGCGCACGCGAGAACGAGAGGCTTCTTCATACCGTCGGTCCGGTTGCGGTGGCCGGGGCGCGAACCCCTGTCGCAGCCGGGCGGAGGGGCATTTTGCGACATAGTTGAGAGGCGTTCTCAATTGGCGCCCACCGCTGCGGAAAGCCGTGCTGCGGCAGCACGGCCTGCGACATGCTGTCGTCCACAGGCCCCGTCGATTCGTAGAGAATTCGTTCGAAATCGTCGTTTGGTGCGCCAAGCAGCAGGATTTCGAGGGGTCGGGCACACTCGGGGGGCCGTGGCGCGGCCATCGGCACGGAAGGGCTCGGTACGCCGGCATTGTCCGTGCGGACGGACCGCGAAATCGGTTCCGGCCCTTATCCACAGTATCCAGCGTCACTCCTGTGTACCGTGTGGAGACCGATTCGCGACTCGTCGCCCTGCTTGGCCTTCCGGCGAACCACGGCGGATCGCGGTGCCGGCGCGGACCTCGTGCACCTTGCCGCGGCCGCGCGCGCGTGATGGACGGGGCATGCTCGCCCTTGCTTTTTCCGCCGCCATCGCCGGGATCGATGCGCAAGTCGTGCGCGTCGAGACCGACTCCGCCGCCGGCGTCCCGCACTTCGCCATCGTCGGGCTGCCCGACCGGGCGCTGAACGAGTCGCGCGAACGCATCCGCGCGGCGATCGTGAACTCCGGCTTCGGCTTTCCGCCGGGGCGGCTGCTGGTGAACCTCGCGCCGGCCGATATGCGCAAAACCGGCGTCGGCGTTCGATCTCGCCATCGCGCTGGCGCTGCTCGCGACCGACGAGCAGCTCGCGCGCGCGGCGCTGCGCGATTACGTCGTCGTGCGGCGAGCTCGCGCTCGACGGCGCGCTGCGCGCGGTGCCGGGCGTGCTCGCGATGGCGCTCGCGGCCAAGCGCGCCGGGTTCGCGCGCATCCTCGTGCCCGAGGCCAACCTCGACGAAGCGGCGCTGGTCGACGGGATCGACGTCTACGCCGTGCCGACGCTCGGCGACGCCGTCGCGGTCGCGCTCGGCCACGGCGCGAAGTTCCGCCGCCGCGGCACGACGGTGCTCGACGACGGCGATCGCGCGGCGTGCGGCGACTTCGCCGACGTGAAGGGGCAGACGCTCGCGAAGCGCGCGCTCGAGATCGCCGCCGCGGGCGGGCACAACGTCGTGCTCGTCGGGCCGCCCGGCTGCGGCAAGACGATGCTCGCGCGGCGGCTGCCGTCGATCTTGCCGGCGATGACGACCGCCGAGGCGCTCGACGTCACCAAAGTCTACAGCGTCGCCGGGCTGCTCGGCGCGCGCCCGCGCGTCGTCGCGACGCGGCCGTTTCGCGCGCCGCACCACACCGCGAGCCGCGTGTCGCTCGTCGGCGGCGGCGCGCAGCCGCGTCCCGGCGAGATCTCGCTCGCGCAGCACGGCGTGCTGTATCTCGACGAGCTCGGCGAATTTCCGCGCGCGACGCTCGAGGTGCTGCGCCAGCCGCTCGAAGAGGGCACGGTGACGATCGCGCGCGCCGCGGGCACGCTGACGTTTCCCGCGCGGTTCACGCTGGTCGCGTCGATGAACCCGTGTCCGTGCGGCTTCCGCGGCGACCGCGGCAGCGACTGCCGCTGCGACGACGCGGCGGTGCAGAAGTATCTCGCGAAACTGTCCGGGCCGCTGCTCGACCGCATCGACCTGCACGTCACCGTGTCGCGGGTGTCGTTCGACGAGCTCGTGCAACGCGGTCCGGCAGACACGTCGGCAACGATTCGCGCGCGGGTCGAAGCGCGCGCGGCGCGGCAAACGGCGCGTTCGCGCGACGCGGCGTCGCGACGCAACGCCGCCATCGCGGCCGCCGACGTGCGCCGCTTGTGCGCGCTCGACGCGCCGACGCTGGCGCTGCTCGAAAGCGCGGTCACGCGCGGCACGCTGAGCGCGCGCGCGTTCGACCGCGTCGCGCGCGTCGCGCGCACCATCGCCGACCTCGCCGGCGCGGAGCGCATCGCGCGCGAGCACGTCGCCGAAGCGCTGGTCTATCGCGGCGCCGAACGGACGCGCGCGGCCTAGTTGCGCGAAGAACCTGACGCCATCTTTACGCGTTCTCAACCCGCAGCGGGAATCGAAGCTCGCGCTCGGTGCAGGATGGGGCCCGCTGGAGGGGCAGGCCCGCATGCATTTTCAGGAAGGAACCTCATGAACCGATCCACCGTGCTCGCGGTCGTCTCGTCCGCGGCGCTTCTCGTTGCCCCCGTCCTCGCCGGCGCGGCCGACAGCTCGGTCAAGATCAAGCTCGCCGCGATGAACGGATCGTCGGAGTCGGGCACGGCAACGCTGATCGCCAAGGGCGACAAGACGGTCGTCGTGATCGACGTCGCCAACGGCACGAAGGACCCGCAGCCCTCGCACTTTCACCTCGGGCGGCAGTAGGCAGTCGCGACGGCCGGCTAACTTGCTCGCGAATACCAGGCCAGTCATGGCGGGACGCTGGCCCTTCAAGAGAGGCAGCGATATCGATCGGTCAACGAGCTTACGCTGTTGTCCGGCGTCGCGCCCGATCAGCCCCGCGACCGGCCGCGGCGGATACGTACTGCATCGATGCGCTCGGGGCGGGGAATGGTCGGAGCCGGCGCGCCGATAGCGCAGCAATCGTTTGCTGTTGAATCGGCGATGAGCGCGCTCGCCAACTTTCCATTGTCAGTCGTGCAGCGTCGAGGGCATTGGCGGCATGTACGGCGGGATGGGCACGACCTGAGCAAGCTGCGCATCGCGCTGTTCGGACGTTGTGCAGTCTGCGGGCAGGATAAGCCGAACGCGACGTCCGCCGACTTCGAAGACGAACTCCTTGGTTTCGATCGGCTCGTCGCACAAATGCGACCCCGTAGCGCCACGTAGAACGCGGCAATGCCATAGTTCATTGCCGCCCGTGCTCACGGCAAGCACGACGACGGTCGCAACAGCGACCTTTCGTGGCATCGCCATGACTATGCTCACGTGCGACGACGACATCTAGGTAGTACCACAGATTCAACGGGTTGAAGACGGCGAGCGCCGTCGCAAGGCGGGCGTCGCTCGTGAGCAGCGCGAGCGCCGGGATGGCGAACAGATCCGAGAAGTGATGCGCGGCCGCAGGCCGACGGATCACGAGAATTGCCGAATTGGCGAGGGCCGTGATGCCAACGATGGTCGACGGGTAGACCGCGACGCTCCACGCTCGGCCGAAGTCCTAGCCGCGGCCGGCGATCGTCGCCGCGAATGATAGAGCCACGTCGAGAGCAGCAGACTCACGGCGGCGTCTCCCCATGCAGTGAGCGTCGCGGTGAGAAGCGCCGTCGGCGTCATTCCAGTTGCCGCTTGCGGCGTCTTCGCCCGCAGATATTCAAGCGTGACGTGATCAACGGACGGCTGCTGGGCGATCGCCGCGACCGCAAGCAACACCGCGTATGCCGCGAGAGCGACGACCCACGTCGGCTCGCGCTCGATTCGGCTGATGCCTCCCTCGGCGCGAGGACGACGTCGAGGTACGTTTGCATCTGAGAACGCACGCTACTGGGCTCGCTTACGAGGTCCGTCGTCATCGATGCATTTCCCGCATGACGACGAGCGCCGCAAAGATTGGCACGACCAGCGTCAGAACAGCCCAGAACCACTTGAGCAAGAGCCCTCGCGGCCGCAGGTACGCTTCGACGAGAAACACCGGCGCGATCAGGACAGGGACCACCTTTCCTGCGAGCCACACCACGTGTGCGGCGCCGTCGGACCAGACGTGCGCAGACATCCGCAGACCGGCGACGACGAGCACAACCTTGGCGGCGAGCAACGCGACACCACACCGATATGTCAGGACGGCGACGAGTCCGCGCTCACGCGTCAAAATAGGATTCTGTCGACATAAATGCCTCTTGATACGAGAGACTCGACGAGTCGTTTGAACGTCAGCGGCGTCAGCCCGGTGACGTTCCGGAAGGTCCGCGAAAAAGCGGCATGATCGGAGAATCCCACGTCCGCGGCGATCTTGGCGAGACTGGATTCGGAGCGATACATCTCGAGTGCCGCGCGGTAGATTTTGTGCGCGTGCACGAGGCGCGTGAATGTTACGCCCAGCACGCGTGAGGAAGCGCGCGACAACGACGACGACTCCATGCCGACATATCTTGCCACCTCGTCCAGATAGATCGCCTCGTGGAGATGCAGTTCCAAATATACCAAAACCCGCAAGAACGTCGGATGTCGATTGCACGCCGCCAGCGCCGGTGCATGCCGCACGAGCGAGGAGATCAGCGTCATGTGATTGTCGGCCTCGCGAACCGCAGGGGGCGTCGATTTTATCACCTGCGAACGCCCACTGCAAAATAATGACAAAAAGATGCAATCGTTAGCTCTAACCGCAGTGGCGGCGACGTACGCGAAATCGTCATAATTCGGTCATCCCTCTCTCTCAGAAAGGACATCAGGCATGAAGAATTCGCTGGTTTTCGCATCACTCCGGGAGCCGGTCGCCCCGCTCCAGGCCTGCGACACCATGGTAGTCGTCGTTATCGCAGTCGTTCTGATCGCGGCGATCGCGGTCGAAGCCGTCAGCGGCAATCCGCCGCAATGCCAGGGCTCGGGTTGCTAGTTGAGGTGATGCGCTCGCCAGCGTAGCCGCGCGAAACATCGCTGCGCGGAGGTCCGTCGTCGAATTGGTTGACGGCGGGCCTCTCCCAATAACGACTCGACCGAATAGAGGCGCACGGCGATGCCGAGCGCCCCGATGATGAATGCTACGCTCAAGCCGACGGCAACCGCGATGTCGATCAACGGCGCGCCCTCTAGTGTGAAGCGCGCGAACATGATCATGGGACTCAAGAGCGGAACTTCGGAAAGGATTCGCTCCACCGGACCGAACGTCGTCGTCGTCATCGCGACGTAGAAGGCAGCGTAGAGCGGCAGATACAGCACGAGTGCATACTGGCGAACGCGCTCCGGATCCGGCAACACGGCGCCGAGCACCGTGAAGATGGCGCCGAACGAGAAGTAGCCCAGGACGAAGAAAGCAATCATGAGTGCGACGGTCCCGCCGTCGGGAAGCAGGATGGCGCTGTTTTGGGCACCTTGGACGAGTTGCGGCAAGAAGGGCAACCCGATAGCGATGACGCCGGCGGCGCCGCCGATCACGAGACAGGATTGTAGGAGACCGATGAGTCCGATCCCGAGCAGCTTTCCCCAAAGCAGTTCCCTCGGGGATACGGCGGACAACAAGAGGTCCACCGTGCGCGAGTTCTTCTCTTCGACGACGCTCGACGCGACCAGTAATCCGTAGGTCTGCACGCCGAAGTACAAGAGGACGATCAGCGCGACCGCCAGTTCTCGGCTCATCCGCGCCCTTGGCATTGCCGCCCGCTCGACGTTGTAGTCGAGCGCACCCGTCTTTTCCACCAAGACGGTGGCCATCGTGCTGCGGACTTGATCTTCGATTCGACGGCCGAGCGGACTGCTTTCGCGCAACCTCACGCCCAAACGGGTATGCCGGCCGTGGACTTCCACGACGCCGCTGGCGCTTGCGACGTCGTCCACGATCTGCAAACCCTGCGTCGACAAGACGTTGCGCAGCTCCGCACACGGAGCCGGAACACTGCAGCGAACAACCAGCTTCGGCGCCGCCGGGCCGGTGGAACGCAATTGCGGCATGAGCGCGACACCAGACATCACGACGATGCTCAGGAGCGTCGAGACGGCGAATGAAGGACGCGTGATGCGCGTCGCGATCTCGCGCCGGAGGACGCATGCGAGACGGCTCACGCGGTCAACGTTTCGGGCTCATAGGTGCGACGGTAAAGATCCGAGACGCTCGGGGTCACCACTTCGACGCTCGCGATGCCATCGCCGACGCGGGCAGCCAGACGCGCGACGTCGGCATCCGACGTGAAGGCCACATCGACCGTGTCGCCGACGACGCGCAAAACCTCGGCACGTAGGGCCGTCGTTATCTCCTGGGCGCGGGAGCCGGTGACGCGGACGTCCGCAGCCGGGATGCTCCTCGCAAATCGCTGACGGAGACGTCGAGCGCCACCGTTCCCCCACGCAGGATGCAAAAGCGATCACAGAGATCGTCAAGCGCCTCCATCCGATGCGTTGACATGAGGATCGTCGCGCCGTCCGCCGCTGTGCGACGAATGACGCCGGCGACGACGTCGACCGCGAGCGGGTCGAGACCGGAGAACGGCTCGTCCAGCAGCACCAGGATCGGTCGCAATAGCAATGCGGAGACGATCTGCAGGCGTTGGACGGTTCCTTTCGAAAGGCGCCGCGGCGTCTGTTCGAGGAATTGTGCCACGCCGAGTGTCTCGGCGAGCTCGAACGCACGCGATTTTAAGCCGCGACCCCTCCGTCCGCAACGCAGTTCTGCGAAGTACAACATTTGCTCCAAGACCGGCTCGGACCAATAGAGCCCATTGACTTCCGGCAAATATCCGAGCGACTCCCGCGAATGCGGACATCCGCCGTCGATGACGACCTCACCAGAATCGGCGCGCAGGATTCCGGCGATGATGCGGATCGCGGTCGTCTTGCCTGCCCCGTTCGCGCCGAGGACCGCCGTGACCGACGCATCGGGCGCCTGAAGGTCGAGCGACTTAAGGACGTCCTTCGTGCCGTACGACTTGCGGAGGCCTCGCAACAGCAGGCTCATGTGCGCGCACCGAGATGCCCGACTGGCATGACGAACTGCAGGTCCAACCGTGAAAGACGTTCTTCCGCTTCGGCGTCAGACACCACCCTCAACGCCTGGAGCGTGCGAATCGCTGCGCCACGGAACGCGTTGTCGGTATGCGTCTCCGCGATGTCGCCAAGCAACGTGACGGTGCGTTCATCCGATACGTACCCGGCGAGATCGCAGAGCGTCTGCCGACGCGTAACATCCATGGAGTCGCATCCCGATATCGTTCCCGAGTCGAGGTTGAAGCGATACTGCCGACGCCCATCTACCTTTGGACGCATCAGGACGTTCAACGACATCGAGAACTCAGGCGCGTGTTCCTGCCGATGGACGTCCAAGGAGTCGCGATAGATCATGATGCGACCAAACGGAAGGCTCGTGCGCTCGAGCAGTCGCAAGTCCGCGCGATCGCCGACCCTGGACTCGGCGCTCCCGTTCTCCCACTCCCAGATCGTCGTGTCATAGCCGCACCCGAGATACCCGCCCGTCATGAACGTGAAGTTGTGATCATGCACGTTCAGGTAGGAGTAGACAGCGTCGTCGTTTACTACGTCGCTCGCGTAGGTCCGAACGGGCTCCCACACGTTCGCGCGAATGATGTAGTGCTCGGTCACATAGAGCAACAGGACCTGCCCCGAGTACTTGTTGCCCTCTTGGAAGTCGCGTCCGGCCTCGAGCTCCTTGTTCAACCGGTGCGTCACGATGTGCCGTTCATTGAGAAGTTTGCGGAAGAGCGGCGACGTCTCGCGCAGTGCCGACTCACCATCGCCCTTGTCGGTCTCGAGTGCCCGCTCGAGCGCCGTCAAGTACGAGGTGAGTTCAATGTGCTCCGCATCCTCGAGGTTGATCGTCTCAGCCAAGGTTGACGGCCCCCAGTCCGTTCGCGACGAGCGTGGCGCGCGCTGCCTCGCTCACATGGGGATGAGAGTCGTCCACGGCCGCGCGCAAGCGGTCGACCGCGAGATCCGAATCAAGCGCGCCCAGCGCCTGTAGCGCGCTCCAGCGCACGAAGTGCGCGGGATGTGTTCGCGTCAACCGCGCCAGCTGGTCCGCCGACGTTCGATCGCCTAGGTGCGCGAGGATGCGCGTCGCAAAATCAAGCCGCGAATCCTCGAGTAGACCCGCCACGACGCGCAGCGGTCGGAGGGTGCGCGCGTCGTAGTCCCAGCGGAGACGATGCTGATGCCGGGTCTCCAAGCGGAACAGCGCGGCCCCGCCGCTCTCGACGACGCGGAAAAAATCCGTGCCGGCACGGAATGCCGCAGGCTCCCCAGCGCTGATTACGATCTCGGGACCGCGACTCAATTGGTGCTCGCCGTCGAAAACGTCGGGATTGACCGACGTCGGGCGGCGATACGTCTCGAGAATCACGGGGCCCCCGGCGACGCAGCTCAGAAGGTGGTTCGCCGTCAGACTCGAGATGGTAAGCGCCGTTGCGACGTCGCCGCGCGTGACGATCGGTAAGATGCTGAAGTGGAGCGACAAATGATCGGTCTTCGCGACCAAAATGCTGCGGTCGAGCACACTTTCGAGTGGCGTGGACGGCGCGCGCCGCGCGAGTTCGAGCTGCTGTATGACAAATTCCGTCAGGAACGCCGACGTGGCGAGCCTCCCGAAGGCGACGCGGAGATCGCTGATCGCCTCAAACACGTCGTCAGTCGCGGCCAGGCGCGATTCCGCCCGATCGACAAATTTGCTTAAAAGCTCATCTGCTACACTCGCCATGCAGGAGCATCCCTTTCAGCCGGACGCGTATCCGTGGCGGCGGTGATATCCGCGCCCGTGCGGATACCATCATGCTTGCCCGCTACTTCGATCAAGGACTGCATCGTCATGACGTTATCGCGGAACCACCCACCTCCGTCGAGATGGAACGGCTCACGATGGAACGCTGCATCAGACCGTTGCATCAGACGACGCATGAACGTAACGCGATCGCATGATAACAGCGTACTCTTCACGCATGTGCACTTCCTACTCGGCGCGGCTATCAGTAATGATAGTCGCGACGGGACGGCTGCGGCGATTCGCGCGGGCACTCGTCGTAATCGGGCATCGGAACGTTGCTTGCGAGCACGACCTCCACTTCCGGCTGGTCGAGCGCGAAGCGATAGAGCTCTGCTTGATCCGGGAGATGTTTGCCGGCCGGCAGACCTGCCGGCGGCCGGCCATCGGCACGCCACTCGTTGAAAGCAACGTCCCGATCCGATCCGCGCCGCCGCCTGAGCGGGGAAAGATGTCGCGTTCGGCGCCGCGGTGCGCGGCGTTGTACCCGAACGTCGAAGCGTGCAGATCGGAGGAGGTGAACCGTGGTTCACGCGGCGACCGACCGCGTATTCGACGGCGCTTCTGAGGCCGGTTCCGCCGCCGACGCCGATCCTGGTTAATTTGAGGCCGGTCAGGGATGCACGACGCTCGATGGCGGGCTACCCGGTAGGTTGAAGCCCGCGCTGACGATGGGCACGTTTTCTCTGCGCACGAGCGCCGCGTGCATGTCGTCCCACGCGCGCTGCAGCGACGGTGAAACCGCCCATCGAGTAGCCGACGAGGAACGTGCGACCGCGATCGACTGGCATTGCGTCCTGCACCGCGTGCAGAAATCGTACACGTCGGTCCCGGCCGGCTCTTCAAATCGTAGATGCCGCGGCCGACCGGCGCGACGACGATCGTGCCCGTGCTGTCGGCGAGCCGGCGCAGGTACGGCATACCGAGCAGATGCGACTCCGACTCGGGGTTGCCGTGCAGCGCGATCGCGAGTGGCGCCTTCCCCGGCTTCAGCGACGGCGGCACGTACACCGCGACGAGCTGCCAACGATTGTCGACGCGCGACGGCACGAGCACTTCGTGCAGCCCCGGCGTCGCGCGCAGTGGCGCCGGGGCGCCCGCGACGATCTCCTCGACGGCCTGCACGTCGGCGTCGTCGCGCGGCCGCGCGGCCTCGTACCGCTGCAGTGCGTCCGCGATCGGGCTGAGCGCGTTCGCGCGGCAGTCGTTGCGGCAGATGCGGGCACACCGCAAACCCACGCGGCTGCCACGGGCACGGTGGCGATCCAGCGCTTCATCGTCGCCCTTCATCGTAGCCGCCGGCCGGGCGGGGGTCCAGGGCCGATCACCGCGAGCACGCCGGTGCCGCGCACGCGTGCCGGTCAGCCGAGCGCGGGCGGCGAAGACGCCGAGTTCCCGACTCGCGTCCAAGACGAGGATGACCACGATGCTCGTGCGACCGATCGCACCGACCGACGAAGACGCGTACCGCGCCATCCTCGAGACGACGACCGCCGAGGACCGCTACTGCCGCTTCTTCCACCTCGTCGACCACTTCGATGCCGAAGAGGTGCACCGGTTCGTCGAAGACCGCGACGACACGATCGGCGTGATCGCATTCGAAGGCACGGAGCCGGTGGGCGCGGCGCACGCCGTACTGTTGGACGAGGAGTCGGCTGAACTCGCGATCGTCGTCGCGCGTGGCACGCGCCGGGTGGGCGTCGGCAGCGCGTTGCTCGACGCGCTGATCGAGCGCGTGAAGGCGCGCGGGCTGCGGCGTTTGGTCGCGTGCGCGCTGCGCGAGAACCATCCGTTCGAGCGCTTGGCGCGGCGCGCCGGATTTCGCGTCGATGAGGCCGACGGCGCCGCGCTGCACTGGGTGCTGCCGCTTCACGCGGATGAGGAGACCGCCGCCACGTGAGCGCCGCGTTCGCGCCGGCGAACGGCATCCAGCTCTGTTACGAGACGTTCGGCGATCCCGCGAATCCGCCAATCGTGCTGATCATGGGGCTCGCGGCGCAAATGATCGTGTGGGACGACGAGTTGTGTGCGCTGCTCGCGGCGCGCGGCTTTTGGGTGATCCGCTTCGACAACCGCGACATCGGCATGTCGACGCGTTTTTCGAAAGCCCGCACGCCCGGGCTGGCGGAGTTGACGCTCGCGTTCGCGACGCGCATCAAGTTTCGCGTGCCGTACACGCTGGCCGACATGGCCGCGGACACGATCGGGCTCATGGACGCGCTGGGGATCCGCAGCGCGCACATCGTCGGCGCGTCGATGGGCGGTTCGATCGCGCACGAGGTGGCGATCCTCTATCCGGAGCGCGTGCGGTCGCTCACGTCCATCATGTCATCGACGGGCGATCCGAAGCTGCCCGGGCCGACGCTGCGCGCGCGGGCGCGGCTCGCGAAGAAAGTGCCGCTCGACCGCGAGGGCTACGTGCGCGAGTACGTCGCCACGTGGCATGTGCTCGCCGGCGATCACTTTCCGTTCAACGCCGAGCGCACCGCACGGCAAGGCGCCGCGTCGTACGACCGCGGCATCAACCCGGCGGGCGTGGCGCGCCAGCTGCTGGCCATCATCGCGACCGGCAACCGGAAAAAGGCCCTGCGCGCCGTTCGCGCGCCCACGCTGGTGATCCATGGGACCGCCGATCCGCTGGTACCGGACGCCGGCGGCCGAGACACCGCCCGGACCATCCCCGGCGCCCGGCTGCTCCTCATCGAAGGAATGGGTCACTCGTTTCCGCGAGAAGTGTGGCCCCGCATCATCGACGCCATCGCCGCGCATGCCCAGGAGAACCCATGAACGACACGCCTTGGGTCACATCGTACCCGTCGCCGGCCCGCTGGGACGCGCCGCTCGCGCTCGGCCCGGTTTACGAAATCCTCGACACGGCGGCGGAGCAGTTCGCTGACCGCCCAGCGGTCGAGTTCATGGGCGCTCGCGCGACCTATCGCCAACTGCACGCGCTCGCCAACCGCGCGGCGAAGGGTTTTCAGCAGCTGGGCGTGCGGCCGGGCGTACACGTGGGGCTGTACCTGCCGAACACGCCGCATTATCTGGTCGCGTTCTTCGGCGTGCTCAAGGCGGGCGGTACGGTGGTGAACTACTCGCCGCTCGACGCCGCGCAAGTGCTCGCGCACAAAGTCGAGGACAGCGAGACGCAGCTGCTCGTCACGCTCGATTTACCGATGCTGCTGCCGCAGATGGAAGCGCTCGTCGGGCACGCGGGCTTGCGGACGCTCATCGTCGGCGGGCTCGGAGATCTGGCCGGCTTCCCCGACTACGCCGACGGCACGACCGGGGGCGCCGCGGCCGACGCGAACGGGCGCGTGTCGTTTCAAGCGCTGCTCGCCAACGACGGCGCATACGAGCAGCATCCGTTCGGCGATCCCGCCGAGACGATCGCCGTGCTGCAGTACACCGGCGGCACCACCGGCATGCCAAAAGGCGCGATGCTCACGCACGCCAACCTGACCGCCGCGATGAGCCAATACATCGAGACGACGAAGCTCGAGCCGCCCGTGCTCGTGAAGGGCGAAGAGCGCGCGCTCCTGGTACTCCCGCTCTTTCACATTTACGCGCTGAGCGCGTGCATGCTGCTGTGCATGCGACTTGGCGCGCAGATGGTCATTCACATTCGCTTCGACCTCGAAGCCGTCGCGAAGGATCTCGCCGCCAAGAAGATCACGATCTTCATGGGCGTGCCGACGATGTTCTCGGCGCTGCTGTCGTATCCGGGCCTGGGCGAGCTGGACTGGACGTCGATGAAGTACTGCGCGTCGGGCGGGGCGCCGCTGCCGGTGGAGGTGCAGCAGCGATTCAAAGCCGTCACCGGTTCCGAGGTGAGCGAAGGCTGGGGCATGACGGAGACGTCGCCGTCGGGCACGTTCACGCCGATGCGCGGCATGCGCAAAGGCGGCTCGTGCGGCATCCCCGTGCCGCAAGTAATGCTCAAGTTCGCGAGCGTCCAGGATCCGAACACGTACGTGCCGCTGGGCGAGCGCGGCGAGATTTGCATCAAGGGCCCCAACGTGATGAAGGGCTACTGGAAGAACGAGCAGGCGACGGCGGACAGCATGACGCCCGACGGCTTCTTCCGCACCGGCGACGTGGCGTACATGGACGATGACGGCTTCGTGTTCATCGTCGACCGCATCAAGGACATGCTGCTGTGCGGCGGCTTCAACGTGTACCCGCGCAACATCGAGGAGGCGATCTACACGCATCCCGACGTCGCGGAAGTTTCGGTCATCGGCATCCCCGACGAATACCGCGGCCAGTCGCCCAAAGCGTTCATCGCGCTCAAGAAGGACGCTGCGCCGTTCTCGATCGACGAGCTCAAGTTCTTCCTGCGCGACAAGCTCGGCAAGCACGAGATGGTACAACTGATCGAGTTCCGCGACACGCTGCCGAAGACGGCGGTCGGCAAGATCCTCAAGACCGCGCTGTACGACGAAGAGGCGAAGCGCCGCGCCGGCGAGACGGCGCAGGTCTGAGATGGCCGAAAAAGACGGCCCCAAAGACCCGATGGCGCTGTGGCGCGACATGCTCTCGCAGTGGGAGACCAACGTCAACGCGCTCGCGAACAAGACGATGGCCACCGACGAGTACAGCAGCTCGGTGAACGGCGCGATGGGCGGCATGCTCAAGCTGCAAGACACGATGAAGCAGTTCATGGCGGCCTATCTCGCCAACGCGAACCTGCCCAGCCGCGCCGAAGTGCTTGCGATCGCCGAGCGCATCGGCGGCGTGGAAGCGCGACTCGACCGCATCGCGGAGTTGCTGCAGCGCATCGCCGATGCGCCGCGCGCCGACGCGGTCGCGACGGCGACCGTCCCCGCCGCGACGCCGCCGCGCCCGCGGCCACCGCGCACCAAGAGCCCGCCGGCGGCCGAGTCCAAGGCGTGAACCCGACCGCCGAGCGCATTCAGGACGAGGTCCAGCGCGCGATCCAGCGCAGCCTGAAAGGCCTCGAGTACCTGGCTTCGCCGGCGCCCGCCGTCGGCCCGACGCCCAAGGACGTGCTGCTCGACTGCGGCACGCTGCATCTCTACCACTACCGCCCGCTGGCTGACGAAATCTACCGCATCCCGATCCTCATCGTGATGGCGACGAGCAACCGCGGCTACATCCTCGACCTCGCGCCGGGCCAGAGTTTCGTCGAATATTTCTCCCGCGCAGGGTACGACGTGTACCTGATCGACTGGAGCCCGCCGGTCGCGGCCGATTCAGGCCTAACGTTCGCCGACTACACGCAGCGCTTCATCCCCGAGTGCGTGCAGCTCGTGCGCGACGACAGCGGCGTCGACGACATCACGGTGCTCGGCTACTGCATGGGCGGCGTGCTCTCGGTGATTTACGCCGCGCTGCACCCGGAAGATCACATCACCAACCTGGTGTGCTTCACGACGCCGATCGACTTCAGCCGCATGGAGCTGTTCGCGAAGTGGTCCGACCGGCGCTACTTCGACGTCGACAAGCTCGTCGACGCCACCGGCAACGTGCCCTCGGAGCTGATCTTCACGTCGTTCGACATGCTGCGTCCCGCGACGCGCATCGCCGGGCAGTTCCATCTCTGGGAGAACATGTGGGACGAGAGCTTCGTGCGCTCGCATCGCGCGTTCGAGCGCTGGTCCACGGACACGCTGCCGCTCGCGGGCGAGTACTTTCGCGAGACGATCAAAGAGCTGATCTGGGAGAACCGCTTGCACAAGAACGAGCTCGTCATTGGCGGCAAGCACGCCGACTTGCGCAACATCACGGCGCCGCTGCTGCACGCGATGGCCGAGCACGATCACATCGTGCCGTACGACGCGGCGAAGCCGCTGATCGGCCACGTCGGCTCGACCGACAAGGAAGAGATCGTGTTGAAAGGCGGCCACGTGAGCCTGGTTGCGGGGCCGAACGCGGTGAAACGGCTGTGGCCGCGGCTCGACGCGTGGCTCGGGGTGCGTTCGGTATGAGTGCCGCCGGCGTCGGCACGAACGTGTATCCGCGCACGGTCACGACGGGCGGCAGCGAGGTGGAACTGCGGTTCATGCGCGCGGGCGACGAGGCGGCGGTGCTTGCATTCGCGCGCGAACTGCCGGCGCACGATCTGCTGTTCTTGCCGCGCGACATCACGCATCCGAAGGTGCTGGCGGCGTGGGTGAGCGAGATCGAGCGCGGCGCGATGACGACGGTGCTCGCACTGCGCGGCGGCGCCGTCGTCGTGGGCATCGCGACGATCGTGCGCGATCCGCTGTCGTGGTCCGCGCACGTCGCTGAGTTGCGCGTCGTCGTCGCGCGCGCTGCGCGCGGCCAGGGCCTCGGCCGGGTGCTGAGCACGGCGGCAGGGGAGCTCGCCGT
The DNA here is from genome assembly GCA_963792235.1 of Vulcanimicrobiota bacterium. Lineage (GTDB taxonomy): Bacteria > Vulcanimicrobiota > Vulcanimicrobiia > Vulcanimicrobiales > Vulcanimicrobiaceae > Vulcanimicrobium. The sequence goes on along the minus strand of CAWBVR010000023.1, from coordinate 112,076 downwards.
GGCGACGGGCGTGGAGAAGCTGGTCGCGCACATGACGCCCGACCAGATCGGCGCCGTGACGGTGTTCGAGACGATGGGCTACCGCGCCGAAGCGCTGCTGCGCGACCACGTCAAGGACGAGGCCGGCGTGAAGCACGACTTGGTGATTCTGAGCCTCGATGTCGAGCGCTTTCGCGCGCGCGCCGCGGCGTACGGGCTCACGGCGGAATCGTGAATGCGTCGGCCATTTCGCCTTGCTCACTTCGCTTGATCCCTAGCGCGTCACGCCTTCCATCGCGACTCGCTCCTCGTGCGCGCGCTACGCGGCAAGGCCGCATCCTGGAGATCACGACCGAGGGTATCGACCGCAGCGACCGAATCGAGATCGCCGTCCAGCCCGAGAACGTGCAGGACGACGGCGTATGCGCCGATCGTGACGCCAACGCCGCCGTTCTCAACGTTCCGGAGCGTCATCACGGACATGCCCGCACGCTCCGCGACCAGTTTTGCCGTGAGCCGGCGCCGGAGCCGAGCCGTGCGGATGCGTTCACCAAGCCGCGAAAGCCGGCGTTCCATCGGTGGGAGCAGCGAGGCTATCCGCTTGGCCATGCTATTATTCTAGCACATTTAGCTCCATATGACGATAATAATGTCTGAATAGTGCTTTGTCAGCCGACGCTGGAAAGTACGAGTCCGCTCGCTTGGCGAATGCAAGCGAGCGCGAACTGCGGTTCGCACCGTGCAGGGCGGGGAACGAACCTAATGATGAGAACGGTTGATTTCGCATGACGGCAGCTAGCTGGAACTTTGCCGGTTCGACGGCGCCGAGCCACCGAGGGCTCCGTCCCCCGTCGAAGCTGCTATGGCTCGCGGAGTACCGCGCGTTCTGGGAGATCGGCTTCGCGCTCGCCGCGTCTCCGCTGCTGATGACCGCACCGCGCGGCGACGGCCATCCCGTCCTCGTGCTGCCGGGCTTCCTCGTCAGCGACGTCTCGACGGGCTTGCTGCGCCGCTTCCTCACGTCGCTCGGCTACGACACGCACGGCTGGGAGCTGGGCCGCAATCTCGGCGGCGTCACGCGGATGCGCGCGAAGCTGCGCGAGCGCCTGCGCACGATCCACGAAAAGACCGGCAAGAAGGTCACCGTGATCGGCTGGAGTCTGGGCGGCGTGTACGCGCGCGATCTGGCGCTCGCGATGCCGGACGCGGTGCGTTCCGTCATCACGCTGGGCAGCCCGTTCTCGCGCAACCCCAATGCGAGCAACATCAGCGACGTCTACGAGTTCGTCAGCGGCGAAGGCCCGTGGGACAACGGCGAGCAGATCGCGCACGAACTCGATGCGCTCGCCGGCGACCTGCCGATGCCGTCAACGTCGATCTGGTCGAAAGTCGACGGAATCGTGAGCTGGAAGTCGTCGGTGCTGAAGACGAACGCGCGCACCGAAAACATCGAAGTGATCGGCGCAAGCCACATCGGCCTGGGCGCAAATGCCGCGGTGCTGTGGGCCGTGGCCGACCGGCTCGCGCAGCCCGAAGGCAAGATGACGCCGTTCGCACGCACGGGCCCCTTCGCGATCGCGTACGGAGCGGGCCGCTAAAACTTCGGCGTCGGTCGTGCCTGCACGTAGTTCGCGCCGCGTTCTTTGAGGACGTCCTCGACGCGCGAGCGAAGCGCATCGTGCAGCGTCGCATCCGCACGGTGCCGCAGCTGTATGAAAAACTCTGAACGATCGCTACAGGCGTGCGTCGATGCGGGCAGCCGTTGCGCGCGTCAGCGGCCGTGGCCCTGGTCGATGACCGTTTTGGCGGCGGCGTGCAGCTATGCTGCCGGCGACTTCGTGCAGCGGTGGTGTTCCGTGACCGGCTTGCCGCTCTGCGGGTAGGTGGGGCCGTCGATCGTGTACTCCGTGTCTGAGCGCTTCGTCCACGTCGCGGTCGAGCGGCCGCGTGACGGCAGCACGTAGTCCCACACCCAAGTCGCGCCCACTGGGCTCGTGCTGTACATGCCGTAGTACTGGCCGTTACTGTGCGCGCCGAAGCGCACCCACCGCGGCACACGCTCGTCGTACTCGATGAAATATTGCGCGTGCACCGCTGCCTCCGTGGTCGTCGCCGGGAAGTCGTACGACTGCTCGATCCAGCGGCCACCCATCGCGTTCGCGAACGTTTCGGTGTAGGTGCCGGAAAAATCGCCGACGGTGTGCGCGCAGCTCCACGTTCCCACGAGGAAACGCAACGAGCTCATCGCTTGCGCTGCCGACGGTGCAGCGCAGGCAGCGGGATGCGCGGGGAGCAGCGACGCGGCAACGGCAGCTAGCATGGTCAAGGTTCGTTTCATCACATCTCCGTTTCGAGGGACAAGCAAGAAGGAATGGTCAGGTTCCGGCGTCCGCGCCGAGGCGCAGGACGTATTTCACGATCAGCCGGTTCAGCGTCACGGCGGCCGACGGCGAACCGAAGTTGACGTGCAGGTCGCCGTGCTTGGTGCGCGCGTGCAGCGCGGCCGCGACGTCGAAGCCCGGCTTAGTCGCGAACCCGCCGCGGCCGTTGATACTGCGCAGCGCGAGCGTCGCGTTCGTCGACGGGCCAAGGTTGAAGCCCAGCAGCAGGCGACGCAAAAACTGCGAATCCGCCGCTCCGGTCGTCAGGCTGCGCTCGTACGAACCGTCGTACTCGAAGCCCACGGTGTACCTCGCGCCGATCGGCCGCGATGTCTTTGCCGTGTCGAAGTGAAGCCAGCTTCCGCCGAAGCTGCCCCAGCTCGCGCTCACGTCGACCGGTCGCGGCGTTCCGTCGCCGTAACCGATCGGTATGCCGTCCGAAATGAAACCGGCGTACAGATACTTGTCGTCGTAGAGCAGGTACACGGTGGTGGCGTCGTCAGCCGGCCGGCGGGCCGTGACGTTCCACCACGCCGCGTCGCCGGGCACCTTGCCGGCCTGCCACGCGGCGTCGCTCAGCGACGGATCGGCGGCCAGCCGGTGGGGCGCCTTCGGCAAGGCGAACGCGAAGGCGGGCGACACCGCCGCATCGGCCTGGGATCCCAAGCCGGCGACCAGAACGAACGTGAACACGAGGGCGAACCGGACGGTCACAGCCACACCAGCATCCCATCGAGCGGCCGAGATCGTTTTCAAAAACTCCTCAAAGTTTTTCGAGAGCAGGGCACCATGAGCGTCTACGAGTTTGGGCCGTTCCACCTCGATGCCGAGCACGTTCTGCTGATGCGCGGCGGAGCGCCGGTGGCGCTCGGCCCGAAAGTCGTGGAGACGCTGCTCGCGCTGGTCGAGTCGCCGGGAACCGTGCTGGCGAAACGGGCGCTGCTCGACCGGGTCTGGCCCGAGGGCTTCATCGACGAGGCGAACCTCGCACAAAACGTCCACGTGCTGCGCAAGACGTTCCGGCAGCATGGCATGCCGGACGCGATCGAGACCATCCCGCGGCGCGGCTACCGGTTCACGGCACCGGTGCACATTGTCGCCGGCGTTGCGGCCCCCGCGGCGACGCGCCCGACGCGCGTCGGCTCACGCCGGATCGCCGCCGCGATGGCAGGCGCGGCGTTCGCCGCCGCAACGCTCGTGCTCGCCGCCACCGGCGGGGCGGGGCACCACGTGCATGCGCCGTCCGCGGTCCACGACGACGGTGCGCGGCTCTACGAGATCGGCCGCTATTACTGGAACCTGCGCACGCGTGAGGGCGTGCGCAAGAGCGTGAGCTACTTCGAGCGCGCGATCGACGCCGATCCGCGCGCAGCCCGCAGCTACGCCGCGCTCGCGGACGCGAACCTCACGCTGGGCGATTACTGCTACGGCACGCACGAGCCAGCGGTGTATTTCGCGCGAGCGCGCGCGTACGCGGCCAAAGCGCTCGCGCTGGATCCGCGCTCGGCCGAAGCGCACGCGACGCTCGGGTTTCTCGCACTCGACCGCAACGACGACGTTGTGGCCGGCGCGGAGCTGCGGCGCGCGCTCGCGCTCGACGCGTCGTACGCGCCCGCGCACGAATGGTACGGCATCGCGCTGCTGAGCCACGGCGACGCCGCGGAAGGCTTGCGCCACCTCCGCACCGCGGCGCAGCTCGACCCGCTCGCCGTCACGCCCACGGCGTGGCTGGGTTCCGCCGCGTACGCAAACCACCGGTTCGACGAGGCAGTCCGCTACGCGCGCCATGCGCTCGAGCTGGCGCCGCAGCGCGCGGACGCTCTGATGACGCTGGGCGAGGCGTATGCCGCGCAAGGCGACATCGACGCCGCCGTCGCGGCCTTCAAGCGATACGGCGCCGTCGACGCGTATTACCGGCCGCAAGCGGCTGCGCTGCTCGCGCGCGCGTACGCGCTCGGGCACCGGCTGCCCGCGGCGCGCGCGCAGCTCGCCTTTGCGCGCGCCCACGCGCGCGAGCTGAGTCCCGTGGATCTCGCCGCCGCGGCGACGGCGCTGGGAGACCGGCGCGCGGCGCTCGGCGTACCACGCGGCGCCCACCGCATGGGAATCGAGAACGCCGTGCGCTTATACGAGTACGACGTCACCCGAACGGCACAGTTGTCGACGTAACCACCGCTGCGTTCGGGGGCGATTGCGCGACCAGCGACACCCTCGAAGGCTTCCGGCTTAATCTCTTCGCGACACTTTCGCTGACACAACGCGGCTTCTGACGTGAGTTGCGCGGGAGAGACAAATGTTACTGGAGAACAGTGATAGCACCACTCCGTTATGCCGCGCCGCTGACCACGAGCGCTGCGTGCAGCACCACGCCGGCAGCGCCGCCTACGAGGCTTCCGTTGAGGCGGATGAACTGCAGGTCGGGGCCGAGCTCGGTCTCGATCTTTTGGCTGATTTCGTCGGCGTCCCAGCGCTGCACGATCTCCGTGATGAGCGCCGAGAACTGCTGCTGAAAGCGTGCCAGCACCGACTCCGCGACGTCGCACAACCGCACGTTGAGGCGCTCGACGAGCGTCGGGTCGTCGAGCATCTCGCGCGCGATCCGCGCGGCGACCTCCGCGAACCGCAATCCCGCTGATTCCGGCGAGCCCGACGGCGGGCGCTCCAGCCGCGCGCGTAGCGCGGTCCATCCCGCCGTGACGAGCTGATCGAGCTCCGCGCCTTGCAGGATCGCATTTTTCAGCCGCTCAGCCTGCGCTTGCATCTCCGGATCGTCGCGCAGGCGGGCGACGAAGTCGCGCACGTAGACGTCGAACTCGCGGCGCATCGGATGGTCCGGCGTGCGTGCGATCTCGTCGACGAGGTCGACCATGCCGTCGACGAAGCGGTTCACGATGTACGCGTCGACGAAGCCCGGCGTGAGAATCGAGCGCTTCGCGAAGCGGCGCTTGATCTCGGGGCGCTGGCTGTCCAGCCAGCCGGCGAGCACCGGCAGGATGCGCGCGAGCACGCGCTGGTGCGCGCCGTCGGCGGTGACGATCTCCAGCACGCCGCCCGCCGCGCGCGACAGGTCGACCTGCGCGACCTCGTCGGCGACGACCTTGCGCACCACGGCGCGGATCTCCGCGTCGTCGACCGCGTCGAGCAGTTGCGGCACGAGCGCGCGCACGTTCGCGAACAGCGCGGCGACGTTGCGCGGCACCGCGAACCAGCGCAGCGCGTGGCCGGCGAGGTCGAGCTCGCGCAGCTTCGACGCGATGAGCGTCGGCGTGAGAAAATTCTGCTCGACGAAGATGCCGAGCTGCGTGCCGATGCGGTCTTTGTTGTTCGGCACGATCGCCGTGTGCGGCAGCTTGATGCCGCCCGGGTGGCGGAACAGCGCGACGACGGCGAACCAGTCGGCGAGCCCGCCGATCAGCGCGGCTTCGCTGAACGCTTGCACCCACGCGAGCCAGTGATGCGCGGGCTGCAGGCGCGACGCGATCACGAAAACGACCGCCATCACGGCCAGCAGGCCCGTGGCGATCGTCTTCATCTGCCGCAGGCGGGCGCGCTTGGGGCCCGCGCCCGCGTCGATCACGGCGTTACGCCTTCTCGGCGTCGCCTTCCGCGGCCGCGGTCTGCGCCTGCGCGCCCTTGAGCACGCTGACGAGCTGGTTCACGTATTCGTTCTGCTGCTCGATGAGTTTCACGGCGAAGGCCGAGTTCAGCTCGTTGACCTGCGACACGACGGCCGGAATGTTCTTGAACGCCTGCGCGCCCGGGAGGTTGCTCGTGGCGTTGGTGATCAGGTCGCGAAACGAGTTCACGGCGGCGGCCTGGGCGGCCTGAGCCTGCTTGAGGGCCTCGAGGCCTTGCGTCTGGAGCTTCTCGATGGTGTCGATGTAGGTATCGTTCACGGGGGTCTCCTTGCGCGGTCGGCGCGGCGGGGCGTGGTGCGTGCTAAGTATACCAAGCAATGCGCTGTGTTTGTCAAGCGGTCCGGGCGGATGGCCGCTGTCGCGATGGTGGCACACCCTTCGACGAGCTCAGGGTGACATAGGCGGGCGTGGCGGGCGAGCGGGCGGGCGAGCGAGCGAGTAAACAAGCAACTGCCTAGCTGCGGACAGTCTCGCTTCGAGGTGGATGTTAGGCGCGCACCATACCTAGCCGCGTGAGCGTGACCCGACTCCTCATCGCGAATCGCGGCGAGATCGCAGTTCGCGTCGCGCGCGCCGCCGCATCGCTCGGGATCGCGAGCGTGGCCGCCTTCTCCCGCGACGACAGCGACTCGCTGCACGTGCGCATCGCCGACGATGCGATGCCGCTGGCGACTTCAGGGCCCGCAGCATATCTCGATATCGACGCGCTGCTCTATGCCGCCACGGTCGCGCGCTGCGATGCCGTCCATCCGGGCTACGGCTTCCTGAGCGAGAATGCGGAATTCGCGCAGCGCTGCATCGAGGCGGGGCTGACGTTCGTCGGCCCGCGGCCCGACGTGCTCGAGCTCTTCGGCGACAAAGCGCGCGCCCGCGCGCTCGCGCGCTCGCTGCACGTTCCGGTGCTCGCCGGCAGCGACGGCGAAGTGGACGTCGCGGGCGCCACCGCGTTCCTGGCGTCCCTTGGCGACGGCGGCACGATGATGATCAAAGCGATCGCGGGCGGCGGCGGCCGCGGCATCCGAGCAGTGTCGCGCGCGGAAAACGTCGCCGACGCGTTCTCGCGCGCGCAAGCGGAAGCGTTCGCCGCGTTCGGACAGCGCGGTGTGTACGTGGAACGCTTCGTGCGGCGCGCGCGGCACATGGAAATTCAAATCGCGGGCGACGCCACCGGCGAGGTGTCGCACCTGTGGGAGCGCGACTGCACGCTGCAGCGCCGCAACCAGAAGCTGATCGAGGTCGCGCCCGCGCCCGGCCTGTCGCCGGCGCTGCGCACGCGACTGATCGAGGCGGCGCTGACGATGGCGCGCGCGGCCCGCCATGACAGCCTCGGCACGTTCGAGTTCCTGATCGACACCGAAGCGCTCGACGAAGCGGCGTCGTTCGCGTTCATCGAAGCGAACCCGCGCCTGCAAGTTGAGCACACCGTCACAGAAGCGATAACGGGCGTGGACCTCGTGGTCGCGCAGCTACGCCTGGCGCGCGGCGCCACGCTCGCCGAGCTGGGGTTGCAACTCCCGCCGCCGTTGCCGCGCGGCATCGCGGTGCAAGCGCGCGTGAACCTGGAGACGACGAGCGCTGAAGGCGACATCGTGCCGACCAGCGGAACCCTGACGACGTTCGAGCCGCCGACCGGCCCCGGCGTGCGCGTCGACACGTTCGGCTACGGCGGGTACCGCACGAATCCCAGCTTCGACTCGCTGCTGGCAAAAGTAATCGTCCACACGCCGGACGACGACTTCGCCCGCGCCGCCGCGTTCGCCGCGCGAACGCTGTGCGAGTTCCGCATCGCCGGCGTCACAACGAACCTGCCGTTCCTGATCGCACTGCTCCAGCGCTCTGAAGTCGCCGCATACGACGTCTACACGCGCTTCGTCGCCGAGCACGCGCGCGAGCTTGCGGCGGAAGCGCAGACCGCAACGCCCGTGGACGCCAGATCGTCGGCCGCCGCAACATCGGCGTCCGCACCGACATCGCCGCCCGGTAGTGCGACGTCAGCCGGCGACCCAGCGGCCGTCGCGTCGGGACCGCAAAACGCGACCGCGCCGCGGCTTGCGCCGCCGGGCACTAAGGCGTTGCGCGCACCGACGCCGGGAAAAGTGCTTACGATCGACGTGGCAGTGGGCGACAAGCTCGCGCGCGGCCAGCGTTTCGCCGTGCTGGAAGCGATGAAAATGGAGCACGTCCTCACGGCAGAGCTCTCGGGCATCGTCCGCGCGCTCGCCGCACAGCCAGGCGCGATCCTCGACGGCGGCGACCCTGTGCTGTTCCTGGAACCCGCGGAGGTCGAGGCCGAAGACAGCGCGGCCGACGCGCACGCCGACCTCGACGCGCTGCGTCCGGATCTCGCCGAAGTTCTGGAACGGCGGTACGCACTCGGCGACGAAGCGCGCGCCGACGCGCACGCCAAACGCCGCGCGCACGGGCGCCGCACCGCGCGCGAGCAACTGGCGCACTTGTTCGACGACGGCGAGTTCATCGAGTACGGCGAGTTCGCGCTGGCCGCGCAACGCCGCCGCCGCGATGCGGCGGAGCTCGAGCGCATGAGCCCGGCCGACGGCTTGATCGCGGGCATCGGCCACGTGAACGGCGACCGCTTCGACGACGAGCACTCGCGCTGCATCGCGATGGCATACGACTACACGGTTTTCGCCGGAACGCAAGGCTACGTCAACCACCTCAAGACGGATCGCATGCTGGGCCTCGCGCAGCAACAACGGTTACCGCTGGTGATGTACACGGAAGGCGGCGGCGGCCGCCCCGGCGACACCGACGTGACGTGGGCGTCCGGTCTCGCCGTCCCGACGTTCGCGAGCTACGCGCGCTTGAGCGGGCTCGTCCCGGTGGTCGGCGTCGTGTCGGGCTATTGCTTCGCCGGCAATGCGGCCTTCTTGGGCTGTTCCGACGCGATCATCGCGACGCGCGACGCGAACATCGGCATGGGCGGCCCTGCGATGATCGAAGGCGGCGGTCTGGGCACGTTTCGTCCCGAAGAGATCGGCCCGGTCTCGGACCAAGCCCCGAACGGCGTGATCGACATCGTCGCCGAGAACGACGCCGAAGCGACCGACATCGCGCGCAAGTATCTGTCGTACTTTCAAGGCGCCGTCGCGGACTGGACGTGCGCGGACCAGCGCGAACTTCGCCGCGCAATTCCGGAGAACCGGCTGCGCGTGTACGACGTGCGCGATGTCGTGTCGACGCTGGCCGACGAAAATTCCGTGCTCGAGCTGCGCGCAGCCTACGCGCCCGGCATGATCGCCGCGCTCGTGCGCATCGCGGGCCGGCCATTCGGCCTCATCGCGAACAACCCGCTGCACCTCGGCGGCGCAATCGACGGCCCCGGCGCCGACAAAGCGTCGCGGTTCATGCAGCTCTGCGACGCGTTCGACTTGCCGATGATCTCGCTGTGTGACACGCCGGGCTTCAACGTGGGTCCTGACGTGGAACGCACCGGCCAAGTGCGTCGCGTCAGCCGCATGTTCGTCACGGCGGCGAGCATGACGGTGCCGGTGTTCTTCGTCGCGCTGCGCAAAGGCTACGGCCTAGGCGCACAAGCGATGGCCGCGGGCAGCCTGCACGAACCGTTCTTGTCGGTCGCGTGGCCGACCGGCGAGTTCGGGCCGATGGGCCTGGAAGGCGCGGTCCGGCTTGGATATCGCAAAGAGCTCGCTGCGATCGAGAACCCACACGAGCGCCAAGCTGCATTCGACGCGATGGTCGCGCAGTCGTACGCGCAGGGCAAGGCGCTGCACGTGGCGTCGGTCGGCGAGCTCGACGCGGTAATCGACCCGCGTGACACGCGCGACTGGATCCTGCGCGGCGTGCGCGCAATTCCGCCGCCACTCGCACGAACGGGAAAGAAACGCCCGTCCATCGACACGTGGTAACCGCACACGAAAGGCCCGGCAATGAACGAACTTTTCTCGCTCGACGGACGCGTCGCGCTGGTCACCGGCGCGTCGAGCGGCTTGGGCCGGCATTTCGCCCAGGTGCTCCACGATGCAGGCGCGACGGTAGTCCTCGCGGCGCGGCGCACCGACCGCATCCAAGCGGAAGCGACGCGGCTGGGCGAACGCGCCCGCGCGCTGACGATGGACGTGACCGACGAGGCGTCGATCAAGGCCGGGTTCGAGCAGCTTGCCGCCGACGGCGTGCTGTGCGACGTCGTCGTGAACAACGCCGGCATCAGCGGTGAGCACATGATCCTGCAGATGAACACCGACGAATGGGACAGCGTGGTCGAGGTGAATCTGCGCGGACCGTTCTTGGTCGCGCGAGAAGCCGCGCGCCGCCTGGTCGCCGCGAAGCAGCCGGGCAGCATCGTGAATATCGCGTCGATTCTCGGCCTGCGCGTGTCGCCGGCGGTCGCACCCTACATGGCGAGCAAAGCCGGCCTCATCCACCTCACACGCAGCATGGCGTGGGAGTTTGCGCGCTATGGCATCCGGGTGAACGCGCTGTGCCCGGGCTATTTCGAAACGGAGATCAATGCAGATTTCCTAAAAACCGACTGGGCGCAGGCGTCCCTCAAACGCGTTCCGCAGCGGCGAATCGGTACTTTGAACGAGCTCACGGGCCCGATGCTGCTCCTTGCGTCGAACGCCGGCTCGTTCATGACAGGGGAAGCACTCGTGGTGGACGGCGGGCAATCGATCAACAGCATGTAGCGGCAGCGAAGATCGTGGCGCACCCTTCGACAAGCTCAGGGTGACGACGATGTCACGCGCCGCAACACCGCCACCCAGCTCAGGTAGATCCCCAAACGTCGAGGTTGTAACGCTTGTTCGCCGTGAGCGTCTCGAGCCATCGATTCGCGGCTGCTTCATCGTCGCCGGCCTTGCCGCGGTAGAGCGCGATGATCGTTGCACGGACATCGGGTTCCATTCGGCTCCCGTCACCGCAGACATAGACGACACCGTCGTTGTCGAGCACCGACCAAACGTCGTCGGCGTGCGCGGCAATGTCGTGCTGCACGTACCGTTTCTCCGCGCCGGCCCGCGAGAACGCCACGTGCAGTTCCACGATCTCCTCAGCGGCCCAACGCTCGAGTTCCTCGCGGTACAGATAATCGCGATCCGGATGCCGGCAGCCGAAGAACAGGATCGCACGCCCCAGCGGCTTGCCGTCGCGGCGCAGCGACTCGCGTTCTTGGAGGAAGCCGCGGAACGGTGCGAGGCCCGTGCCTGGGCCGATCATCACGATCGGTTTCGACGGATCACCCGGCAGACGGAAACCGCTCTTCGAGTCTTTCACGAACGCGTCGATCGTCTGTTCGCCGGCGTGGCGCTCGAGATAGGTTGAGGCGACGCCTTCGAACGTGCCGTGGCCCGACCATGCGGCCTCGCGCACGACGCCGACGGTGATGCTGCAGCGGTCCGGTTCGGCCAGCGGTGACGACGAAATCGAGTAGTAGCGCGGCGTCATCGCGGGCAGCATGTCCAGGAACGTCTCGAACGGCAGCTCGCACGCCGGGTTCTCGTCGAGCAGATCGAGCACCGACCGCCGCTTGCGCTTTACGTCGGTGATGTACGCCGAGGACTCTGCCTCGTCGGCGGCCAGCGCTTCGAGGCGAGGCCTCGTGTTCGGGCACTCCGTGTGCTCGGCCAAGGTCGCGATCTGCTTGCGCGTCGCGGGGTGCTGCAGCTCGACGTGATGCGCAAGCAATCGTGCCAGCGAAACCGGCGTGTCCACCGGCAGCGAAGGCGGCCGCGACGACGCCGCGCTCAAGCGAACGTAGGTGTCCTCGGCGAACCCGAACCGTTGCAGCACGCGCGCCACGACCGCAGGCGGGTTCTCCGCAACGACGCCGAGGTGGTCGCCGACGCCGTACGCCGCGCCGGGCGGCAGCGCCACCTCGATGTGCCGCGTCGAGCGCTCACCCGACGTTTGCAGTTCGCGGTTGGCGATCACGCGCATCGCGTTTGCGCCGTGCACCGCCGCGAGCGGGTTGGCTTGCGGTCCCGCCACGACCTCGATCGCGTAGCGCGGGCGCGTGTCGCTTTCCGCGCGGGCGTCGAACGCGACGCCGAGCTCCTTCGCGACCCGCTGCCACAGCGCGATGCGCCACGCGCGGAACTGGCCGTCCAGGTCTTCCTGCGCGTCGCCTTCGCCGCGCTCGAACATGCGCTCTCCGCCGAATTCCGCCAGTTTTTCGTCGATGAAGCGCGGCACGGCTTGGTACGTCGACGCCCAGTTGCGGTTGCCGCAGCCGAACACCGCATAGCGCACGCCGGCCAGCGCGTTCGGCGCCATGCCATCCTGCAGCCACTGATAGAATGCCGCGGCGTTGTCGGGCGGCGCGCCGTTGTACGACGCGCACACGATCAGCACGCCGCCGTCGGCGGGCAGCTTGCCGACGAAGTCGTCGAGCCACGCGACGTGCACGCTGAAGCCTTGCGCCGCGGCGAGATCGGCGACGCGGCGGGCGGCGTCTTCCGACGTGCCTAAGTTCGAGCCGAAGAGCACCAGCAGCGGCGTGCCGTGCACGGGCACCTGTGGCGGCGCCGCCGTCGTGGTGGCACCGGCGGCGGACGAACCGTTGCGCGGCGTCATGGCAGGCGTAGGCACGGCAACCGCGGCGCCGTTCACCGCCGTCTTGCGCGCGCGCGGGCGGACTTTGATCTTCAGCCCGTCGGGCTTGATGGTCAGCGTCTCTTTGAGCCGCAGCTGGTAGCGCGTGTGGTCGATCAGCCGGAAGCGTTGCAGCATCGAGCCGATGACGAGCGTCGCTTCCTGCATCGCGAACTGGCGCCCGATGCACGCACGCTGCCCGTTGCCGAACGGCTTGTACGCGTTGACCGGCCGCGCGCGCTCGCGCTCGGGCGCGAAGTTCTCGGGGTCGAAGATTTCCGCTCGGTCGCCCCACACGCTGCGGTCGCGGTGCAGCGCGGGCAGCAGCACGACGGCCTGCGAGCGCGCCTTGAGCGCGTACTTGCCGCCGATCACCTCGTCCTTGTACGGCCGCAGCCCGAACGCCGGCGCCGTCGGCCACAGCCGCAGCGACTCTTTGAGAATCTGCTGCACGTACGTCAGCGCGTTGACCTGCTTCATCGTCGGCTTGACGGACGGATCGGCGCCGAGCACACGATCGACTTCGTCATAGGCGCGCGCGAGCGCGTCGGGGTTGTTCAGCAGATAGTACGTCGCGAACGACAGCAGACCGCTTGTGGTTTCGTGGCCCGCGATCAGGAACGTGATGATCTGGTAGCGGATGTTCGTGTCGTCGAGCCGCTCGCCGGACTTGCGGTCCACGCCCGCGAGCATGTAGTCCAGCATGTCTTTTTTCTGCGGCTCGTCGCCCTGCGCTGCGCGCGCTTCCTTGCGGTCGTGCACGATCTGGTCGACCACTTTGTTCAAGTACTCGGCGTCGCCGGCTAGCCGCGCCTGGCGCGGGCGCGTGAAGACTTCCTCGAACGGCAAACCGCGTTGGCTCATCGAGATCTCGAGCGCATCGACCATCGCGTTGACGAACGGGTGGTTGTCCTCGCGGTAGAACGAGTTGAAGCGATAACCGAAACCGCAAATTCCGATGGTGTCGAGCGTCAGCGCCGTCATGTCGTGGACGACGTCCACCTCGTCGTCGGGGTTGAGCCGCTCCCACTTCAGCATCAGCTGCTCGGCGATGTCGAGCATCATCGGGTGGTAGCCCTGCATCGCGCGGTCGCCGAAGTTCGGCAGCAGGATGTTGTGCGCTTTGGACCAGTTGGGTTCGGACGTGTACGCGGTGAACAGCCCGTCACCCGAGATCGTGCGCACGCGATGCAGCGCGCCCGCAACGGACTTGTCGAAGCGCGACTCGTCGCACAGCTCGTCGACCAGCGAGAACCCGGACACGATGGTGAGGGGCTTGCCCATCATGTCGAGCTGGAAGATCGGCCCGAGATCACGCGCCAGCGCGACGAGGTTCTGGATCGGCGCGCTCGCGCTGACGTCGAGCATGTTGCCGACGATCGGCTTCTTGGGCCGACCGGGAATCGGCGCGGGCCCCTCCCGCGGCAGGGTGTCGCTCATGCGCTCAAAGCTTACGCGGCCGATCCGTAAGCGCGCTCGAGGTCGTCGAGCTCCGCGGTCAGCATCCCGGTGAGCCGCGTCACGTCCGGGATGACGTTCGCGGCCGCCATCAGGCCGAAGTCGAGGCCGTCGACGTAGCCGTGCACCGTGATGTTGAGCGCCTGGCCGTGCACCGGGATCGACATCGGGTAGACGTGCTCGATCTGCGCGCCGGCGATGTAGATCGGCGTGCGTGAGAAGAACACGTTGGACACGACGACGTTCATCGGCGGCGGCATGCTGTTCGCGAGCTGCGAGCGCCCGAGGTACACCGCGAGCAGCTGCAGCAGCATTGGCGTGCCGAACGTCGGGATGTCGGCAAAGTGCGGGATCAGCGAGCGGAACGGGTTGGCGAGCTCCTTCGACGTCGCCGCCGCGGAGACGATCGCATCCATGCGCGCCTTGGGATCGTCGATGTCGGTTGCGAGCGGCACGATCATCCCGAACACCTGGTTCTTGAGCTCGGTGTCGCCCTTCTCGCGCGCCGAGATCGGCACGAACGCGGTGAGCGACTTCTTCGGCAGCGCTTCGAGCTCGTCGAGATAGCGTCGCAGCACGCCGCTCGCGAGCGCGAGCACCACGTCGTTCACCTTTCCGCCGGCTTTCGCGGCGATGGACTTCACGCGCTTCATCGAGACCGTGACGCCGGCGAAGCTGCGCTCCGACGAAATGGCGACGTTGATCGGCGTTGACGGCGCGGACAGCAGCTGCAACGCCTTGAGCGAGTCGGGCTTGAACGCGTTTGCCATCGCGCTGTTGTACGCCGTCGCGATCTCGCCGAGGTTCGCGCCGATGCGCAACGGCCACTCGACCGCGTGGATGGTCGCGTCGAGCAGCACCGACGCCAAATCGGTGCCGCCGCTGCGCGGCAACTCGAGATCGGCAAGCGACGTCTGCTGATACGGCGCGCGCCACAGCTCGGCGTACGCGGCGAACATCGACGACGCGACGTCGCGCACGTCTTGCTTCTTGGGCGCCGCGCTGCGCGGCGCGGACGGCGGCTGCGCGGCGGCGGGCTGCGCGCTGGGCGACGTCTCGTACAAAATCTCCGTGAGCGCTGCGCCCGCGCCGCCGTCGATGAGCGCGTGGTGCATCTTCGAGTAGATCGCCGCTTCGTTGTCGGGCATGCCGTCGAAGATGTAAATCTCCCACAGCGGGCGCGCGCGGTTGAGCGTCTTGGCGTGCAGCCAGCCCGCCAGGCGCTGCGCGGTGTCGCGGTCGTGCGGCTCGGGCAGCGCGCCGCGCAGCACGTGCCGGTTCAGGTCGAACTGATCGTCCTCCACCCAGCTCGGGCGGTCGATGTCGAACGGCGTCTGCGCGAGCTTCCAGCGCAGGCTCTTGGCGTGGTCGAGCCGGCTGTCGATGCGCGCCTTGAAATCCTCGTAGAAATCGCCGTCGTAGCCGTCGGGCAGCTTGACGATGGTCAGGCTGCCGACGTGCATCGGGCATTCTGCGGTTTCGGCGAACAGAAAGGCCGAGTCCACGACGGACAGCTTCCGAATGGTTTCACTCATCGCGGCGCGCCCTTCGCTGGCAAGCGAGCAGTCGTCCCCACTTGGCGGGGATGGCGCGAACTCCCTCGACAGGATTAGGCGCTGAGCCGGTTTAAGAGGCAGACCAAGCTACTGATGAAGGGGTTGGCATGAATTTCGTGGCGCGGGTTTTGATCTCGGTCGTGTTCGGCGTGGCCGCGTCGTTCGCGACGGCAAGCGCGCAGAACGTGACATCCGGAGGGACGGTGATGAAAAGCCCCGTCAACATCGTCAACCTCTTCTGGGACGCGCGCTGGGACGGCGATCACGGCGGCACGGGGACATTCGCGACCGGACCGGCGCCTACCGTCGCCGCCATCAACGCGTTCACGCGCGCGCTCGCCTCGACGCCCGTGTCATACTTCAGCAAGACCGGTCAGTACAGCCGCGACGGCGCGCCGTTCGCGCTCGGTTCGACGCAATCGCATCCTCCCGGTCCTTTCTGCTCGACCAAAGCGCCCACCGTCGTCAACTCGCTCGACATCGTGAATTGGGTAACCTGCGAGGTGGAGCACGATCCCGCAGTACCCCACGTCGCGAGCGACGCGCTCGACACGCTCTACGTCGTATACCTCCCCGCCTCCACGCGGGTGCGCAACGGCGGCGTGTACGAATCGTGCATACCAAGTACCACCGGCACGTTCGTGGCCTACCATTCTTCGAGCATCACCAAGGCTTGGCCGTTCGTGGTCGTCCCGCTCTCATGCCACCGTACTATGAGCGCGCTCACAGCAAGCGCCGTGCATGAGATCATCGAGTCGATGACCGACCCGATCAACTCAGGCTGGAAACGCTCCGCGTCGCGAACCATCACCCTCACTTTTCCGTTGCCGGCGCCTCCGCCGCCCTTTCCCGCGCCAGGGCCCCTTCTGATCACAGTTTCGGACACCGGTGAGATCGCCGACATGCCGTGCGACAACACCACCTCGTTTTTCGGGCTCAGCGTCGTATCGTATTGGTCGAATAGCGACGGCGCGTGCGTCGTCGGGAACTCAGTGCTGAGCTCGTACAACGCGGATTTGCAAATCGCACCAGTCGACACGATCAAATCGTTCACCAGCCAGGCTCTCACGACGGTTTCCGGTGCACCGGCGACCTTCGCGCTCGCGGAAAACATCGACCACGTCGTGGTGTCGCCGGCCGGCGTTGTCAGCGTCGGAGCGATCGCGGCGGATCGCGACTTCATCGTGAGGGCACTCGCCATGGACGGCAGCGGCCGAACAGCCGCGACGAAAATCCGAGCGCTCGCGGCGTTGCATATCTCGCCCGAGCGTAGCTCGATTGGCGGTTCGGGCGGCAGCATCCCATTTCACGAAGATCATCAGGTCTCCGTTCTCTACACCATGGTCGCCGATCAAGGTGGCGATTTTGGAAGCCTCGACCGCAACACCGGCGTTTACAACTACCCGTTTCCGACGTCGCATCACTCGATCACGATCACCGCACGCAGTCCCGACGGCCGGACGGCGGACGCGTTCATCGAGATCATACCGGTATTCCTGAGGAAGGGATCGAACGACGCCGTCGCTGCGCAGGGACAGACCGTCCTGCTCCAGCGATTGCAGCCCACGAAGCCCACCAATCTCCAGCGCGCACGGCCGAGTCTGGGCGTGCGGTACGTGCTCAAACCGGACATCGGCACCGTGCGCGACGGCGTATACGTGGCGCCGACGCGCGCGCAGCTCGCCGCTGCCGGCTATCAGCCCTCGCAGCCGGTGCTGGTGCAGATCACCGCAACCGACGCGCAGGGGCAGACGTTCACGCGCACGGTCAAGATCATTCCGAGATAGCAGTCGCGCCCGTGTCGGGCCCGATCCACACGGTCTGCACGTTGACGAACTCGCGAATGCCGAACTCGGAGAGCTCGCGGCCGATCCCGCTCTTCTTCACGCCGCCAAACGGTAGCCGCGGGTCGGACGCGGTCATCCCGTTGATGAAGCAGTTGCCGGACTCGAGCCGCGCCGCCAGCGTTTCGGCGTTCGCGACGTCGCGCGTCCAGAGGTTGCCGCCCAAGCCGAAGCGCGAGTCGTTCGCGAGCTCGACGGCGTGCGCCGCGTCGCGTGCGCGCATGAGCGCAGCGGCGGGACCGAACGTCTCTTCGACCGCCATGCGCATCCCGGGTTTCACGTCGCCGACCACGGTCGGCGCGAAGAACGCGCCTTTGCCCGAGATTGGCTCGCCCCCGGCGAGCAGCTTCGCGCCGGCAGCGACGGTGTCGCGCACTTGCGCGACGAGGTCGTCGCGCAGATCGGCGCGCGCCATCGGCCCGATCTTCGTGTCGCGCTGCATCGGGTCGCCGACCTTGAGCGCACGCGTCTTCGCGACGAACAGCTCCGCGTATCGATCGTACACGGCGTCTTCGACGATGAAGCGTTTCGCCGCGATGCAGCTCTGGCCGGTGTTTTGGAAGCGCGCCTTGACGCCGATTTCGGCCGCCTGCTCCAAATCGGCATCGGCGAGCACGATGAAATAGTCGGAGCCGCCCAGCTCGAGCACGGTTTTCTTGATCGCTTTGCCGGCCGCCGCGCCGACCGACGAGCCGGCGCCTTCGCTGCCGGTGAGCGTGACCGCGGCAACGCGATCGTCCAGCACGATCGGCTCCATGGCCTTGCTGCCCACGAGCAGCGTGGTGAACGCACCGTCGGGGCAGCCGCTCGCGCGAAAGATCTCTTCGATCTTCAGCGCGACGCCGGTGACGTTGGCCGCGTGTTTGAGCACGACGACGTTGCCCGCCATCAGCGCCGGCGCCGCGGCGCGGAACACTTGCCAGTACGGGAAGTTCCACGGCATGATCGCGAGCAGCACGCCGAGCGGGCGAAACGCGACGTAACTGCGTGTCGCGTTCGACGGATGATCTTCGTTCGCCAAGAGCCGCTCCGCGTTCGCGGCGAACCACTCGCACGACACGGCGCACTTTTCGACCTCGGCTTCCGCCTCGGCGATCGGCTTGCCCATCTCGCGCGTGGCGAGCTCGGCAAGCTCGCCCTTGTGCTCGCGGACATAGCGCGCGGCGGCGCGCACGCGCTCGCCCCGCTCGCCGAACGACGTGTCACGCCACCGCCGCTGCGCGGAAACGGCAGCATCCAAGCGGGCGTCCACCCCGGATTTGTCGTGCGGTTCGTACCGCCTGATGACCTCGCCCGTAGCGGGGTTGTGCGTCTCGATGGACGGCGCGTGCGCGACCGTGGTAGTCATAACGTCAGGTTTCCCACCCGCGGCCGCACCAACCGCCGTTAGCCTTTGGCGCCGGCGCGCGCCGGTGCTCTGAGCGCCGCCGTGTGCTCTTTGTGGCACGGCGGGCACAGCGTCTCCAAGTTCTCGAGATGGTGCGCGCAGTCGAGCGACTTGTGCTTCCCACGGCAGGGCACGATGTGGTTGACCTCCATGCGCGCCGTGCGCTTTTCCTGGCGCCACGCGCGCATCGCGGCAAGGTACGCCGTGCGCGTTTTGTATGCGGTCTGAACCGGTCGCTTCGGCGCACGCGTTCCGCAGCGCCGGCAGCGATACCGATCGCGCCGCTTGGCCGATTGCCGTGCGACCGACCACCAGTGGTTCGCCCAGAACGCGTCGCCGCAGCGGTCGCTGCACCACGAACGCCGCAATGGCGGCAACGCCGCGCCGCACCACGCACACGCACCGTCGGCGAGCGGCGGCGCGAGCGAGCAGACGGCGAGCAGCGCATCGCGCTTGGTCAGGGGCGTGGCGGCCGCGCGCACACTTCCAGCCGCGTACCGAGCGGGTCGGTGAAGAACACCGCGGGATAGGATTCGTCCTCGCAGCGTTCGATCTCGCGCGCACCGAGCTCGGGCAGCACCCGCGCCCACTCGTCGAGGCTATCCCTCTCGACCGCGAACGCGATGCGCCCGTGCGCCGGCGCGCAGCCTTCTTCTTCAATGACGCCGAAGAACGCCACCCGGCGACCGTGGACGTGCTCCTCGTACCACTCCACCGCGTTGTAGTTCTCCGGCGTACCGTCGTTCCACGACTCACCGCCAAACGTCACGACCGAGTATTTCTTCTTCGTCAACCCCAACCGTTTGAAGAAGCTGTCGTAGAAGCTCTCGACAGCGCCGAGCGCCGGCACGCGCAGATCGATGTGGTCGA
Source organism: Vulcanimicrobiota bacterium (assembly GCA_963792235.1). GTDB lineage: Bacteria > Vulcanimicrobiota > Vulcanimicrobiia > Vulcanimicrobiales > Vulcanimicrobiaceae > Vulcanimicrobium. Next base: position 92,393 of record CAWBVR010000023.1, on the reverse strand, counting down.
TTCCCAAAAACGGCATGCTACCGCAACACGGTCTGCGCGGGGTCCGTTGCAAGCAGCGCGGGCGACGCTTCACCGGCCAAGAACACGCCGAGCTGCGCGACCGAGAACTGCATGCCCGTCCAAAAGCGCCCGAACTCGCCGAAGCGCGACGACGCCTCGTCGAAGCGCATCGTGTACACGAGCTTCTTGAAGATCAGCGGGTCGTCGGCGTACAGGTCGACGCCCCACTCCCAGTCGTCGAACCCGATCGAGCCCGAGATCACCTGCGTCACGTGGCCGTGGAACGAGCGCCCGATCTTGCCGTGCTCCACCATCATCTTCGCGCGCTCGTCATACGGCGTGTTATACCAGTTGTCCGCGCCGTCGCGCTTCTTGTTCATCGGGTAGAAGCACGCGTAGCGGCGCCGCGGGATGCGCGCCCACAACCGGCCGGCGTTGCGCGGGTCCTCGCGCGCGTCGCGCAGCATCGCGTCGAACGCCTCGTTCCATGCATCCGAATGCGGCTTCAGCCCGCGGTCGCGCAGCTCGGCGTGAATCTTCGCGGTGTCGGCGTACAGCCCGAGCTCGAGGATCGAAACGTACGACTCTTGCGGCTCGAGGTAGTCGCGCAGCGCGAGCTTGTCGACGCGCGCCTGCACCTCGCCCAGCACGTCGAACGAGCGCGCGTAGTGCGTCAGCATCAGGTCGCCCTTGTGGCCGAGCAGTTGCGCGAGCCCAACGTCGGCGTGCGGATCGCGCGCGAGCGCAACGAGCAGTTCCGTTGCTTCATTTTCGATGGCGCGCTTCTGCTTCAGCTCGAGCGCGTCGAAGCGGCGGCGGTCGAACCGGAACATGCGGTGCAGGATCGCCCAGCCGTCGAGCGACTCGGGGACGTTGGCGTGTCTCACGGTCTGATCTCTCGGTTCTCGTCGTTCATTTCGGGCTCACTTCGGCGACGAGCGCCGACGGGCGTTCGCGGTACTTCGCCCACAGCTGGGGCATGTGCGCGACGTCGCTGAGGATGCGCGCGTAGGCGGAGTTCACGGGCGCCGGCACGCCGGCCTCGCGCGCAGCGCGCGCGACCGCGCCGTTCAACACTTCGACCTCGGTGCGGTGCTTGGCGCCGCGCAGGTCGACCAGCAGCGACGGTGGCTTCTCGCCGCGCGCGCCCGCGATGCGCGACGCGAGCACCGCGCGCGCGACGGGGTTGGGCAGCGTCGCGATGCCCAGCAGCGCGCGGACCGGGTAGCGCGGCAGGTCGATCGCGGCGATGCCCAGGGCTTTCATCGTGGCGCGCACCTCGCGGATGGCGCGGATCTCCAGCGCGAACACGGCATCCTCGCGCACCAGCCGCTCGGGCAGCACGTCGAGGATCGCGCAGGCCGCGTTCGCGACGACGTTGAGCGCGAGCTTCGACCATTTGAGGGATCGGTAGTCGGCGACCGCCTGCGTAGGCAGTCCGGTTGAGCCGAACGCGGCGAGCAGCCAGTTGTGCGCGTTCGAACCAACGGGCGCGAACGCGATCCCGCCGCCTTTGGCGGCGATGCCCTTGCCGCTCGCGTCGACGTCGACGGGAACCGTCAGCGCCGCCGACACCACGTGGTCGGCGCCGAACGCCGCCGCGAGCAACTCCTCGTTGCCGACGCCGTTCTGCGGCGTGACGATCGTCGTCGCGCTCGGGTCGCGCAGCGCGCGGCGCAGCGTTTCGATGGCCGCGGGCGTGTCGTACGCTTTCACCGTGACGAGCGCGAGGTCGGCGTCGACAGGCTCGACGGCGTCGAGCTCGCGCGGCGCGTAGATCACGTCGTTGCCGATGCCGCGCAACAACTCGCCCAGGTACGTTCCGACCGCACCCTTCCCGACGACGTACACGTTCACGATCGCGCTAACGTCTTAGCTGCCGGTGCTGCCGAAGCCGCCCGCACCGCGCGCGCTGGCGCCCAGCACGTCCGCTTCGCGGAATGCCGCCTGCACGACGGGCGCCACGACGAGCTGCGCGATGCGGTCGCCGCGCCGTACCACGAACGGCGCGTCACCGAGGTTCGCGAGGATCACGCCAACCGCGCCGCGGTAGTCGCTGTCGATCGTCCCGGGGCTGTTGAGCAGCGTGATCCCGTGTTTGAGCGCGAGCCCGCTGCGCGGGCGGACCTGCACTTCGTAGCCCGCCGGAACTTCGAGCGAAAACCCGGTCGGCACCAGCGCGCGTTCGCCCGGCGCGAGCACGAGATCGGCGGCGACGGCCGCGACCACGTCCGCGCCTGCGGCGCCCGCCGTCATGTAGGCGGGCAGCGGTAGCCCCGCGCCTTCGGGCAGACGGACGACCGCGACGGTGGGCGTCATTTCGCGAGCAAGTCTTCGAGCTCGGCGCGGAAGCTCGCGACGTCGCGGAAGTCACGGTAGACGCTGGCAAAGCGCACGTACGCGATCTCGTCGACTTTCTTGAGCGCCTCCATCAGCTTCTCGCCGATGAGCGCCCCCGCGACCTCGTTCTCGCCGCGCGAGAACAGCTCGCGCTCGATCGAAGCGACGACGGCCTCCAGCTGCGCCTCGGACACGGGGCGCTTCTGGCACGCCAGGCGCAGGCCGGCGAGGATCTTGTCGCGGCTGTATTGCTCGCGCCGCCCGTCCTTCTTGACGACGAACAGGCGCGGGGCTTCCATCCGCTCGTAGGTCGTGAAGCGGTGCTTGCAGCCGAGACACTCGCGCCGCCGGCGGACGGAGTTGTCGTCGTCGCGTGAGTCGACGACACGGGTCTCGTTCTTGCGACAGTGCGGACAGAGCAGGTCGGGTAGGTCCTCTCAAGGGGCGGCGCCCCTACATCTTGTGGGTGCCGGTCTGAGTATAGCCCGTCCAACGCTGAAAACGAAGCGGTGCCGCGTCCGTCAGGACGCCGGCTCCAGAGCCGCGCCCGTTAGGACGCAGCTCCGATCTTGAACATCTTGGTCCCGCAGACGGGGCACTTGCCCTCCGTCGCGGGGCGGCCGTTCTTCATCGTGATCACGTGCGCGTCTTGGATCTCGCGCTTGGTCTTGCACTTGACGCAGTAAGCTTCGGCTGCCATGGTCGCTTGCTCTCTCCTCGGTCGGGCCCGGCCCGCAGGGCGGGCGGTGTCGCGAGGGCCGTTACGGGGGCCGACGAGGGAATCCTTGGAGGTTGCGGTCGCCTTGCCGCCCGGCGGGCCACGCGTGATAGACCGGCGTGGACACTTTGGAACGCCGCTGGGTGCCCAGAGCGGAGCTCGACGCGCTGTGCGGCGAGCGGCTCGGGGACGCGGCGCTGGACGGCTTGTGGGTGGCCGGGTCGCTAGAGGGGCTGCGCGCGCCCTGCGTTGCGGTGGTGGGCACGCGCGCGCCGTCGGACGACGGGCGGCGCCGCGCGCGCCGCCTTGCTGAAGACCTCGCGCGCCGCGGCGTATGCGTGGTGTCCGGCCTGGCCCTGGGCATCGACGGCGCCGCGCACGAGGGCGCGCTCGCCGCCGGCGCGCCGACGATCGGCGTGCTGGGCGGCGGGCATACGCACTTCTTCCCGCCGCGCCACCGCGAGCTCGGCGCGCGCATCGTGGCAGGCGGCGGCGCCGTCGTATCGCCGTTCGCGCCGGACGTCGTCGCGCGGCCATGGCAATTCCTCGCCCGCAACGCGGTCATCGCGGCGCTCGCCGATGCGGTGGTAGTCGTCGAAGCCGCCGCACGCAGCGGCGCGCTCAACACGGCCGGCCACGCCGGCGACTGCGGCATCCCCGTGCTCGCGATCCCGGGCGACGTGGACCGCCCGAAGGCGGCAGGCTGCAACGCGCTGATCCGCGACGGCGCGACGCTGGTGCGCGACGCGGACGACGTCGTGGCGGCGCTGCCGCTTCCGCTCGCACCGCCGCCACGCCGCTCGCGCGGCGCGAAGGGGGCGCGCGCCGCCAACGGCGACGCACACGACCCCGCAGGCGTGGACGAATCGGCGGCGATCCGGCGCGTCATCGGGGCGCTGCGCGACGGCGCGTGCGATCCGGGGCTGCTGGCGGACCGCCTCGATCTCGCGGCCGCGGAGCTGTTTCCGCTGCTCACCGAGCTGGAGCTTTCCGGCCGCATCACCTGCGGCGCGGACGGTTACGCCCTGCCGCAGCGCCCGGTGCGGGATTGACATGGACATTCCCCGGCTGCAATACTCGCGTCACGCGCGTGAGCGCATGACGCTTTACCGCATTTCAGAAGACGAAGTCGAGGCGATCGTTTGGTATCCGGTACACCGTAGGGTCAGCCATTCGGCAGTTGAGCATTATGGCTACACCGACGACGGCCAAGACGCCAAAGTCGTAACGAACCGAGCGGAAACGTTCGTCAGGACCGTCACGTTACACGAGCGCCGCCGGATAGATCGGCGCGAAAAAGAGCGACGCCGAAAAGAGCGACGCAAACGACAATGAAACAAGCAATTCGAATCACCGTCGACCCCGAGTGCCCCGTTGGTTACATCGAGTACCGTAAGCTTTCGGACCGGGGGTCCTTGCGACTCCTTCGCGAACCGGATGGAAGCGTCGAAGAGTACGGCAGTGAAGATGGCCGCCGTTACGAATCGACGGGCGTCTCGGTCGAGCTCGACGACAATGACGAGGTCGCCGCACTCGAAATCATCGACGTGGACGACGCTGAATCCGTAGCAATCGCACGCGACTACGCGCGCGACAACGACCTCGCGTTTCCGGACGACATCCGCGCTGCAGCCGCTCCGGATCCCGCCGCCTGAACGTCCGGCTCATCGCCGTCGGGAAAGTCCGCGAGCGCTACGTTGCCGATGCGCTTGCGGACTTCCGCGCGCGGCTGCGGCCCTATCACCGGCTCGACGAGGTCGAGGTCCGGGCGGCGGACGGCAGCGATCCGGCGCGGGCGGTGCGCACCGAGGGCGAGGCGATCCTCAAGCTGCTCGATCCCACCGACCACGTCTGGGTGCTCGAACGCTCCGGCGAGCTCTTTTCGAGCGAGCAGCTGGCATGGCGGATCGCGCGCTTGCCGCACGCGGGAATCGCGCGGCTCACGTTCGTCGTCGCCGGCACCTACGGCGCGTCGGAGGCGCTCCTTGCGCGGGCGGACGTCCGGTGGTCGCTGTCGCCGCTGACCTTCCTGCACGAATGGGCTCGCGTGCTGGTGGTGGAGCAAGTGTACCGCGCGGCGAAGATCGTCCGCGATGAGCCCTACCACCACTGAGGAGAATGCGTTGCTGTCGCTCGACGAGCTCGCCGCGCGGTTCGGTGCGGCGGCGCGCGCGCTATGGCCCGACGCCGATCCGGTGGTGCAGTTCGAACCCGCGCGCCGGCCCGAGTTCGGTGACGTTGCGACCAACGTCGCATTCGGCCTTGCGCGCATCGCGCGCAAGAAGCCGCAGGACATCGGCACCGAGATCATCGCGCGCGCCCTGGCCGACGAGCGCGTGCGCGCGACCGTCGCCGAAGCGCATGCCGTAGCCGGCTTCATCAACCTCAAGCTCCAGCCCGCATTCTGGCAGCGCGTCGTCGCCGACGTGCTGCGCGAAGGCGCGGACTACGGGCGCGGCGCGCGCAACGGCGAGCGCGTGTCCCTCGAGTTCGGCAGCGCGAATCCCACGGGCCCGCTGGTCGTGGTGCAAGGGCGCACGCTGTCGATCGGCGACACGCTCGCGCGCGCCATGCGCCATGCGGGCTACGACGTGTTCACCGAGTGGATCATCAACGACGCCGGCTCGCAGATCAACGCGCTCGGGCGCTCGGTCTACGCGCGCTACCGCCAGCTGTTCGACCCGTCGTACCCGTTTCCGGATGACGGGTATCCCGGCGACTACCTGATCCCGATTGCGGAAACGCTGCGCGCGCGCGACGGCGACACGTGGCTGCAGGTCTCCGAAGCCGACGCGGCACCGGAACTGGCGAAGGTCGCGCGCGACGCGATCGTCGCGGAGCAGCAGGCGGTGTCGCACCGGTTCGGCGTCGACTACGACCTGTGGCAATCGGAACAAGCGCTGCACGACGCCGGCAAGATCGAAGCCGGAATCGAGCGCCTGCGCAAGCTCGGCATCCTGTACGAGAAGGACGGCGCGCTGTGGCTGCGCTCCACCGATGCCGGCGACGACGAAGACCGCGTCGTCATCCGCAGCGACGGGCGGCCGAGCTATCTCGCCAACGACATCGCGTACCATTACGAAAAGCTGGAACGCGCCGGCCACGTCATCGACTTCCTCGGCCCGGATCATCACGGCTACATCAAGCGCCTCGACGCGCTCGCGAACGCGTACGGGCGCCCCGGCGCGTTCGAAGTCATCCTCGTCCAGCAGATCACGCTCAAGCGCGGTGACGAGATCCTCTCGATGTCCAAGCGCGGCGGGACGCTCGTCACGCTGCAGGAGGTGATCGACGAAGTCGGCGTCGACGCGGCGCGCTTCTTCTTCGTGATGCTCTCCACCGACCAGCCGCTGACGTTCGATCTGGAGCTGGCGAAGAAGCAGTCCAACGACAACCCCGTGTTCTACGTGCAGTACGGCCACGCGCGCATCGCGTCGGTGCTGCGCAAGGCGAACGACGCGCACGCGAAGCAGCTCGCCGCGGCGAAGCGCGGCGAAGGGCTGGGCGCGCTGGTCGAGCCTGCCGAGCTCGCGCTCGCGCGCAAGCTCGCGGACTTCGGCCCGACCGTCGCGGGCGTCGCCCGCGCGCGCGCGCCGCACCGGCTGACGAAGTACGCGCGCGAGGTCGCGAGCGACTTCCACCAGTTCTACGACGCGTGCCGAGTGCTCACCGCGGACGAGGCGACGACGACCGCGCGGCTGGGACTGTGCATCGCGACCAAGACCGTGCTCGCAACAGCGCTCGCGCTGTGCGGCGTCAGCGCACCGGACGCGATGTAGTGCGCGTCCTCGCGCTCGGCGGGACGGTCTTTCTGGGCCGTCACGTCGTCGAGACGTTGCTCGCACGCGGGCACGAGGTGACGCTCTTCCATCGCGGCCAGCGCGGCGCCGATCTCTTTCCCGATGTCGAGCGCGTGATCGGCGACCGCACGACCGATCTGGACCGGCTCCCGGCGGGTGCCACGTGGGACGCCGTCGTCGACACGTCGGGTTTCCTACCCGGCATCGTGGCGACGAGCGCGCGAGCGCTGCGTCAGCGCGCGGGGCGATACGTCTTCGTCTCCAGCATCTCGGTCTACGATTTGAAAGATGCGCCGCTCGACGAGTCGTCGCCCACGCTCGAGCTTCCCGAAGGTGCGTCGCGCGACGTGATGATCCCCGAGACGTACGGCGCGCTCAAGCTGTTGTGCGAGCAGGAAGCGATCGACGCGTTCGGTCCCGAGCGGACGTTCATCGTGCGCCCCGGGCTTATCGTCGGCCCGCACGATCCGTCCGACCGCTTCACGTACTGGCCCGTGCGGTTCGCGCGCGGCGGCGACGTGCTCGTGCCGGACGCGCTCGACATGCCGGTGCAGTACATCGACGTGCGCGACCTCGCCGTCTTCATCGTGGACGCGCTCGAACGCAGCCAATCCGGCGTCGTCAACACGGTCGGGCCGGCGGCGCCGACGACGCTGGGCGCGCTGCTCGACGCATGCGCCGCCGCGAGCGATTCCGGCGCGAAGGTCGTGCGCATCGATCGCGAGTTTCTGCGCCGATGGTCCACGGGCCCTTGGATCGACCTGCCGGTGTGGTCCGAAGACGGCTTCGCGTACGACGGCATCACCCGCACCGACCCGTCGCGCGCGATCGCGCGAGGCCTGCGCTACCGCCCGGTTGAGGAAACGATCGCGGACACACTGCGCTGGGCGCAGACCGAGCGCGGCGGCGCGCCGTACAAAGCGGGCCTCACGCCGGCGCGCGAGGCGGCGCTGTTCGCGCTCGCCGCGCACGAAGGGTCACGGCGGTCCTAGCTTCACGCTGACGACGACGGATTCGGTCTCCGCAACCACGTCGCCGGCGTCGCGCGACTGCATGCGCACGACGTACGGCTGCACGAAGTAGCCGAACAGCACTTTCAGCAGCGCCGCCGCCGGGATGCCGAAGATCAGGCCGGGGAAGCCGAACAGCTCGCCGCCCGCGAACACCGCGAACATCACCGTGATCGGCGAGACGCCGACCGACTTCTCCATGATCTTCGGCGTGAGCACGTTGTCGGCGATGCGCGCGACCACGAAAATCGCGATCGTCACCCAGATCACCATCCCGGTGCCCTGCGGCACGGCGAGCAGCGCGGCGGCGACCTGCGCGACGAGCATGCCGACGAACGGGATCGCGTAGCCCAGCGCACAGATCACCGCGACGAGGAGCGCGAACGCGAAGTGCGTCGGGAACAGCAGCAGCCACACCGCCGCGCCGACGATCGCGCACAGCAGCGCCTGCCCCGCGACGAAGTGCCCGAACACGGCGGTGAGCTCGTTCAGCAACGCGCCCACGCCGGCGCGGCGGCGCAGCGGGATGAACGCGAGGATGCCGTCGCGCACGCCGCTGCCTTGCAGCAAGAAGAACACCGACAGGATGAGCGCGGAGACGCCGATCAGCAGCGCGGTGAATGCGCCGACGACGATCGTGCCGAGGCTCGCGACGCCGGCCGTGATGAACGCGGAGGCGCGCAGACCGGCCTGCGCTTGCATGTCGGTGTACGACGGCAGCGGGACGCGGTTGCCGAGCAAGTGCCGCAGCGCTCCTTCGCCGCGCCGCACGGCGTCGGTCGACCACGCGAGGTACTCCGGCGTGTGGCCGACCAGCGCGAGGATCTGCGCGTAGCTGATCGGGACGACGACGAGCGCGAGCAGCACGAGCGCGCTCAGCAGGGCCGCGTAGACCATCACGATCGCCAGCGGGCGGGGCATGCGTAGCTCGAGCCGCTGCACCAGCGGAAGCGCGCCGAACGCGATGAACGCCGCGATGACGAAGATCGAGATCGTGTGCGGGATGCGTGCCGCGAACAGCGCCGCCGCGACGAGCACGATCGCCGTGACGACGACGATGATGGTGCGCCGCAGCAGCGCCGGGCTCATAGCGCCTTGGTCATCATGCGGCGCTCGGTGAGGAAGCCGGCGCGGTCGTACATCGCGCGCGCCGGGACGTTGTCGTCGGTGACCATGAGGCTCACGTAACCGAGCCCGTGCGCGCGCGCGTGCGCTTCGGCGGCGGCCAGCAGCGCGCGCCCCACGCCCGCGCCGCGCGCGTGCGGCTCGACCGCGGTGTACGCGACGAACGCCTGCTGCGTGAGCGTCACCTCGTCGGGCACGTCGTATAGCAGCAGCAGGAAGCCGACGCGCTCGCCGTCGCGCTCGGCGATCAGGGCGTCGTGGCGGCGCCCGAACACGAAGTCCGCTAGCCGCTCGACGGACTCCATCACGTCGTCGTGCTTGGCGATCCGGAACGCCGACACACTGCTCGTCGCGGTGCGGCGGCTCAGGTCGCGCACGAAATCATGGTCGTCACGGTCACCGCGGCGCACCGTGACGGCCGCGTTCATGCGTGCGCGAGCACCAGCGAGCCGAGCGCGCCGACCAGCAGCGCGTTCTGCTCCGCCGTGCCGATCGTGATGCGCAGCCGGCCCGGCATGCCCAGCGCGTCGCCGCTGCGCGTGACGATCCCGCGGCGCAGCAGCGCTTCGTACGCTTCGGTCGCCGTGCCGGGCACCGCGACGGCGACGAAGTTCGCCGCCGTGGGATATACATGCAGCCCGAGCCGCGCGAACTCCGCGGAGAGGTATGTCTTGCCGGCCTCGTTGACCGCGAGCGAGCGGCGCACGAAGTCGTCGTCGTCGAGCGCGGCGAGCGCCGCGACTGCGGCGGGACGCGACACGTTGAACGGCAGCCGAACGCGCTGCGCGTACGCGATCAGCTGGGGATCGCCCAGCGCGTAGCCGAAGCGCAGCGACGCGAGCCCGTACAGCTTGGAGTGCGTGCGCAGCACCACGGTGCCCGGCCGCGACTTCACGTAGTCCGTGCCCTCCACCGAGCCGGCCGGCATGTACTCGCGATACGCCTGGTCGAGCAAGAGGACGACGCCGGCCGGGAGCGCGCGCGCGAAGCGGTCGAACGCATCGCGCTCCACGCGCGTCGACGTCGGGTTGTTCGGATCGACCACGACGACGATCTTCGTGCGCGGCGTGACGGCCGCGAGCATCGCGTCGAGGTCGTGTACGCCGTCGCGCAGCGGCACGCGCACCGGCGTCGCACCGAAAAGGATCGTATCCTTCGGGAACAGCGAGAACGTCGGATCGGCCATCACGACTTCGTCGCCGCTCGCGACGATCGCGCTGAACAGCGTGCGCACGACATCGTTCGAGCCGTGTCCCACCAGCACGTGCTCGACTCCCAAGCCGTACGGCTCCGCGAGGCGCTGCCGCAGCTCGGCGTGATCGTCGTCGACGTACACCTGCAGATCGCCCATCGCCGCCAGCGCAGCGGCCGCTTTCGGCGACGTCCCCAGCGGGTTCTCGTTCGACGACAGCTTCACGAACGCGTCGAGCCCGTATTTCTTGCGCGCCTGCGAGACGGTCGTCCCGGGCGTATACGGCTTCATCGAAGCAACTTCGGAGCGAACGATCTTGGTATAATCCATTTAAAGGCGCTCCGCCCTAGGCTGCGCGCCCCCCACGCTCTGCGTGGGGCCCCCGGTCGGAGCTCGCAACAACAATCCGCGCAAGGCGTGATACGTCTGCGCTCGCTCCATCACCGTCATCGGCGGCTACTTCGCGCCCAAGAACCGAGAGCCCGGCTCGGTGATCGGCTCGCCGGCGGCGCATTGCGGGCACGACGCCGGATCGAACGACTCGATCGGCAGATCCAGCAGCGCGGTCGTCGGGACGCCGAAGTCCGCGCGTGCGCGGCTCACGATGATGCCCACGCCCGCGACCGTCGCGCCGCGCGCGCGAACGACGTCGAGCACCTCGCGCACCGAGCCGCCCGTCGTAACGACGTCGTCGACGACGAACGCGCGGTCGCCCGCGCCGAGCGCGAAGCCGCGGCGCAGCGCCGGCGCGCCGTTCTCTTTCTCGACGAAGATGCCCAGCGTGCCGAGGCGGCGCGCGGTCTCGTAACCAAGCACGATCCCGCCGACTGCGGCGCTCACCACCACCGTCGGCTCGAAGCCGCGCGCGAAGACCGCGAGCGCGCCGGCGACGCGTTCCACGAGCACGGGATCTTCGAGGATCCGGAACTTCTGCACGAAGCGATTCGAGTGCCGGCCCGACGACAGCCGGAAATGTCCGGTGAGGATCGCGCCGCGCGCTTCGAGCTCGCGCAGCAAATCGGTTGCGGTCGCTTCGGTCATCCCTGCAGCTCCGCGAGGATCGCCCGCGCCGCGCCGACCGGATCGGCGTCGCCGACGATCGGGCGTCCGACCACGGCGTAGTCCACGCCCGCTTCGCGCGCGTCGCGCGGCGTCGCGGCGCGGCGCTGGTCGCCGTGCGCGCTCCCGGCCGGCCGGATCCCGGGGCAGAACGTGCGGAACTCCGCGCCGAAATACGCTTTGAGGTCGGCGACCTCGCGCACGCTGCACACGACCCCCGCGCAGCGCGCGTCGCGCGCCAGCGCCGATAGCCGCATGACGTTCTCGCCCGGTCCGCCGATGAGGCCGAGCTCACCGAGGTCCTCGGGCGCGATGCTGGTCAAGATCGTCACCGCGAAGATATCCGGCGCGGGGATTCCGAGCTCGGCGGCGCGTTCGCCCGCCGCATGGACGGCCGCTTCGAGCATCGTCGCTCCGCCGAGCGCATGAACCGTCAAAAGTCGCACCCCGGGCCGAACGACGGCGCGCAGCGCCGCTTCGACCGTATTCGGGATGTCGTGCAGCTTCAGATCGAGCGCGTATTCCGCATTATTTGCCGCAAGCGCCTCGCGAATCGTGTCGCCGTAGCCGTAGTACGCCTCGTAGCCGACCTTGAAGAGCACGCCGAGCGACGTAAGGTTTTCGACCAGCCGCACGGCACGGGCAGGATCGTGCACGTCGAGGGCGACGACTAACCGTGGAGGACTCATCCTTTCGTAATGCTTCGCTCAACGAGGTGAAAGAACTTCGCGAGCTTGCCGAACGTTAGGGATATACGACGTCGGAGAACGGCGCCGGGAAGGAGAACGAGATGCCCGGAATCATGGTCTTCAAGACGTTAGCCGACGCGCTTCGAGCGGGCTACCACGTCTACGACCGCACCGACCACGGCTATCTCGTCCGCACGCGAACCGCAGCAGGCTGGGCAATGGCAATCGTCAGCTGTCGCTGACGGTCCGCACGCGAACGGAAGTCTAGGCCAAAATCGAAGGGACGGGTCGCTCAGGCGACCCGTCCCTTCAGTTTTCCGGCTCAGCGCACGTCGGGCGGCTGGACCGGCTTGGAGAGCTCCTCGAACGGCGCGCGGGTGGCCCACGGCGGCGGCGTATTAGGCGGCGGCGCCGCGCCGTACCCCGGCGGCGGCGGCGGGGGTGCGCCCGGTCCCGGCGGCGGCGGAGGCGGCGGGCTGTACGTCGTGCGGCCCTGGACGCCCGGCAGCTCGGCGCCCGACAGCACGGCGATGATGATCTGCGCGATCCCGACGAACATGGGCACCAGCCCGAACAAGATCGCCGGGTTGCCCGAGTAGCCGCCGAACGCGGTGCCCAGGCCCAGGGTGATCGCGAACCCGATCAGCGCCAGGCGGATGCCCTTGTAGAGCGCGCGCTGCGGGTCGTCTTCCGGCGCGGTCCAGGCAGATGCGGGTCCGGGCTGGACTACCCACGGTCCTTGCGCCTGGGTCTGCGACTGGTTCGCACCGCCGGGCGGCGGCCAGGCCGCACCGGGCGGGGGCCACGGCGCGCCCGACTTGCGCCACGCGCGGTAGGTGCGCTTGTCGAAATCGGGCGGCGGCACGATGCCCCGCCGTAGCATCTCGATCCGTTCCTGATGCCGGAGCACGCGCGACACGATGAACGCGAGGACGGGCGCTCCGAACACGAACATGATCGAGAAGATGGCGATGATCGAATCGTCGCGCATGACTTAGACCTTGTCTCCTTGACTGACGGTGATGGATCCGCTCGACGTCGAGACGGCGAAGTTGCCGCGCGAGTCACCCAGCCGCAGCGTGCGGCTCTCGGCGGACTGCGACGTGTCGCCGGGGCCGGCCCCCGTGATACTGCCGTCGTCGGTGTGGAGGACCACGTTCGCATCGCTGTTGGCGGCGAAGGTAACGTCGACATGGCCGTCGTCGGTCGCGACGGCGCCGTCGACGGCCCTCAGTCCGACCGCGGTGATGGCACCCGAACCCGTGCGCGCGTCGATGCGATCCGCGCCCGACGACGTGAGCTTCAGCGCACCGTCGTGCGTATGCGCAGCGATCGACGCGCTCTGAACGTCCAGCAACTCGACATCGCCGGACCCGGTCGTCACGTCGACGTCACCGCGCTGATTGACGATCCGCACCGAACCGTCGTTGACGCGCACCACGAGCTTCCCGTGCAACCCGGTGGATTCGACGGCGCCCGCGCTGGCGATCTCGACTTCGGCGCCCGTCGGCACCGTGAGCCGAATCTCGCGCTCGAGCCGGCCGCGGCGCACGTGGACCAGGCCCGACTCGACGCTGACGCGCACCCCGTCCGCCGTCCGGACGGCGGTGAGCGAGGGCTTCGAGCCGGACGTCGTTCCCGACACGCGCATCGTCCCAGCCACGCGAACTTCCATGCCGGAACCGGCTTGCACGAACACGTTCGCGTTGTCGACGTCGACCACGATGTGCGGTGCAGCGCCGGCTGCAAACGTCTTGTCGACCGTCGTGACCACCGGCTCGTCGCTGTTGCCGGTGCCGTGGTCGTGCATCAGGCCGAAGTGGCGGTGCGTGTCATGGTAGTGCTGGTGCCCGCCAGCGATGGCTTGGCCGGCGGCGCCGAGGATCGCAAGCTCGACGACGACCAAGGCGCCGACGAGGGTCGAGCGGGAAATCATGCCCCATGTACGACCCGTCGGCTGTGGAGTTTCGAAACCGGCGGACCCCTCGGCCGTACATGGGGGCACCATGGGACTCGCCCTCGCGGTGGAACCGCCGGTAGCGGCGCCGGTCGTCGACGACCAGGCGCTGATTACGGCTACGCTCGCGGGCCGGCCGGATGCGTTCGGGGAGCTCGTGGCGCGCTACGAGCGCGCCGTGTACCACCTCGCGGTGCGAACGCTCCACGATCCCACCGAAGCCGAGGACGCGGCGCAGGAAGCCTTCTTCAAAGCCTACCGGGCGCTGGGCTCGTTCCGGCCCGGCGCCAAGTTCTCGACCTGGATCTTCACCATCTGCTACCGCGCTTGCTGCGACCGGCTCGGCAAGCGCAAACGGCTCTCCCGCGACGAGCTCCCGGACCGCGCCGACCCGTCGGCCGGCCCCGCGGCGCTCGCCGAGCGCAACGACGAGGCGCGGCGGCTCCACGCCGCGATCGACGAGCTCCCCGAGAAGTACCGCGCGGTCATCACGCTGTACCACCTACAAGGGAAGCAGTACGAGGAGATTGCAACCGTGTTAAACCTTCCGCTGGGAACGGTGAAAACGCACCTCTTTCGGGCGAAAGAACAGCTAAGGAAGGCGCTGAGCGTATGAGCAGCTTCGACACCCCGGACCACATGAGCCGATTCGACGACGATCTCGACCGCGCGATCGCGGCGCTCCCGCTGGCCGAGCCGCCGGCCGGCTTCCGCGCGCGCGTCATGGCCGCCACGGTCTACCGGCCCGAGCCGGCGGTCCGCGCCTGGGAAGTGTGGCTGATCGGGACGGTCCTCGCGATCGCCGCATGGCTCACCTGGCTGGTCGGCAGCGAGCCGCATGCCACCCAGCGCATCGCCGACGCGCTGATCTACGCCGTGCAGTCCGTCGGGCTGACGTCCACCTACACGATGGTGTGGCTGGCCGCGGGTGCATCCGCCGCCTGGTGGCTGTCGCAGCTCACGATCCCCGCGCGCAAACGCATCGAGGTCCGGTGAACGCCGCAGCGTCCGGCGAGGAGCACCGCAAGTACAAGATCCTGCTCGTCGAGGACGACACGCAGATCACGCGCGTCCTCAAGCTGGAGCTCGAGCACGAAGGCTACGAAGTCGACACCGCCGCCGATGGGCTATCGGGGCTGGAGAAGGCGCTCAAAGAACCGGATCTCGTCGTGCTCGATCTGATGCTGCCGAAGCTCGACGGCATGGAAGTCGCGTCGCGCGTGCGCGCCAAGTCGCGCGTGCCGATCATCATGCTCACCGCGAAGGACCGCATCCCCGACCGCGTCGCCGGCCTCGACCGCGGCGCCGACGACTACGTCGTCAAACCGTTTTCGATCGAAGAGCTCTTGGCGCGCATCCGCGCGCGGCTGCGCGACCGGAACCCGCACGAGAACGTGCTGACGGTCAAGGATCTCGTGATGGACCGCGACCGCCACGAGGTCACGCGCGCCGGCCAGGCCATCCACCTTACCGCCAAAGAGTACGCGCTGCTGGAGTACCTGCTGCTGCACCGCAACAAGGTGCACTCGCGCGACGAGTTGTTCAACGGCGTGTGGGGCAGCGATTTCCTGGGCGACTCCAACCTCATCGACGTCTACATCCGGTACTTGCGGGGCAAGATCGACGACCCGTTCTCCGAGAAGCTCGTGCAGACCGTACGCGGTGTCGGTTACGCCTTAAAAGACTAGGTTGGATTCAGCATCGGCGCGGCCGTCGCCCGTGAGCTCGCTGCGCACGCGAATCGCGGCGGTGTACGCCGCGCTCATCGTGGTCGTGCTCGCGGTCGGCGCCGTGGCGATCGACTACGCGCTCAAATCCGAGCTGATCGATCAGACGAAGCTGAACCTGGCCGAGACGGCGGACCAGATCGAGCGCAACGCGGTCGAGGCCACGACGTACGGTTTTGCCGGCCCAGGCTCGCTGCCGCTCGTGCTGTCGAACCGCGCGACGCTCGACCACTTCGCCTCCGCAAACGAGTACATCCAGATCGACACTGCCGGCGGGCAGATCCTCGGCAAGAGCACGAACCTCGGCGGGCTTGCGTTCACGCCGTTCGAGCCTCCGTCCGGCAAAGATCGCGCATACGCGGAGGTGCCGGTGGGCGGCGACCGGCCGGGCCGGATGCTCGTGCTCAACCGCGTGCTGATCGACTCCGACGGCCGGCCGATCGCCGTCGCGCACGTCGCGGAACGGCTCGACATCGTCGACGGTCTGATTGCACGTGCGCGCACGATCTTGCTGCTCGTCACGATCGCCGCGATGATCGTCATCGTCGTCGCGTCGTACTTTATCGCGGCGTCGGCCATCGATCCCATCGAGCGGCTGACGCGCACCGTCGCGGAGATCGGCTCCGAGCGGCTCGACCGGCGGCTGCGCTGGCAACGCCGCGACGAAGTGGGCCGGCTCGCCAGCGCGTTCGATGCGATGCTGGATCGTCTGCAGTCCGCGTTCGCGCGCGAGCGCCAGTTCATCAGCGACGCATCGCACGAGCTGCGCACGCCGCTCACCGTCATCAACGCCAACGCGCAGATGCTCCAGCGCTGGGGCGACCGCGATCCGGAGATCACCCGCACCTCGCTCGAAGCGATCGCGGAGGAGAGCGGGCGGCTCGCCCAGATGGTGTCGGGGATGCTGACGCTGTCGAAAGCCGAGGCGGGCGACGCGATCCCCAAGGAGCCCAACGTCCTCGAGCGCCTCGTCGACGACGTCGTCGCGCACGCGCAGGAGCGCGCCGCCGCCGAAGGGCTGGCGCTCGCGTCGCACCATCCGCCTAACGCGAGCACGATCGTCGTCGGCGACGCGGGGCTGTTGCGCCAGCTCGTCGGCAACCTCGTCGACAACGCGATCAAGTTCACCAACGAAGGGCGCGTCGACGTAGCCGTGCGCAACGAGGACGGCTGGGCGGTCGTCGAGGTGACCGACACCGGGCCCGGGATCGAAGACGAGGCGTCGGAGCGCCTCTTCGACCGCTTCTTCCGCGGCGACCCGTCGCACGCCCGAGCCGTCGAAGGTACCGGGCTGGGCCTCGCGATCGTGCGCAGCATCGCCCGCGTCCACGGGGGCACGGTCTCGGCGGAGCGGCGGCCTCAGGGCGGCTCCGTCTTCGGCGTCCGCCTGCCGGCCGAGCCGGAATCCTTCACCGGCGGTTCATGACGCAGGGTTCGCTCGGACGGTACCATGGGGCCGTGGACGAGCTCCGGGCCCGAGCCTTGCGGCGGATCGCCGCGGGGCTAGGGGTGCTTCTGGCGTGCCTCGCAGTCGCAGCCGCGCCGGCTGCGGCTGCTTCGCAGTCCAACGATGTCGGCGACAGCGTCGTGGTGAACGTGATCGTCCGCGGCAAGGGCAACGACGTGATCGTGCGCGTGTGGGACCGCCAGAGCGTGCAGGTCGACTACGCCGACGACAACGTGCCCTCGATCGCGCGCACGAGCGTGCCGTTCGGCACGCCGCGCTTCCCGCTGTCGCGCCAGATCCCCGCGATGATCTACACGGGCCGCGACGGCAACGGCCAGGTCGCCGCGGCGGCGCTGCCGCCCGAGGAGTTTCCGTACGCGGCGTTTCGCGCCGGGCCGCACGACACCGTCGTCATCGACGCGCAGGAAGGCTCGCATATCGTCGTGACGGTGCCGGCGTCCACCGGGCTGCTGGCGCTGCGCATCGGCGGCGGCCAAACGACGATCGAAGGCTACCGCGGCGCGAACCTCTTCGTGATCCAAGGCCAAGGTCACGTCGCGCTCACCGGCGCGACGACCACCGCGTTCGTGCAGATGAACTACGGGACGTTCTTCGCCGCCGACGGCACGTTCGACCGCATCCGCGTGCGCGGGATCGCCGCGCACGACGTGTTCGAGAACTGCCGCAGCAAGCAGATCGAGGCGAGTAGCGTGCACGGCTCGATCGTGTACGACCGCGGCAGCTTCGATCCCGGGCTCGCCCGCTTCGAGACGCAAACCGGCAACATCGCGCTCGGCGTGACCGGTCCCGCGCAGCTCACGGGCCGCTCGCAGGACGGACACGTCTACACGCTGTTCGACCGGCGCAGCGCGAGCAGCGTCGAGCAGCGCGGCGACGGCGACGCGACGGCGACGGTCAACGGCGGCGGCCCGCTCGTCAACGCGATCAGCGGCCGCGGCAACGTGTTCTTGTACGACGGCACGCTGCAGACGCGCCGCCGCGCAGGCCCGCAGTGGAAAGCGGTGCACGAGGTGTTCGCCGGGCGGCGGCGCGACCGCGGTGCGGCGGCGCCGCGTCCCGAAGCGCTGCCGCGCCCGCCCGGGCTGCCGCGGCCGCCGCGCTGGCGCCCCTAAGCTACAGCAGAAACTTGCGCAGCAGCGCGACGTCGAGCTTGAACGTGTGCTGCGGGATGACGGCCTCGACGGCGTAGCCGCACGCAAGGAAGAACTTTTGCGCCTCGCCGCCGTTCAGCACGGGCACCGTCATCTTATGGCAGTTGTACCAGTTCGACACGTCCTCGGCGCGCGCGAGCAGCAACCGGCCGGCGCCGCGCCGCCGCTGCGCCGGCACCACGTAGAGCGCGTCGACGTGACCGAGGGATGCGGCGATGCGCAGCCGCAGCGCGGCGACGATCTCGCCCGAGTCGTCGCGCGCGAGAAGATCGTGCGTCTGCTCGTGCCAGATGACGCGAAACGCCCAAAGCTCGCTGCGCGCGTCGCGGTCGTGCGCCTTCCAGAACGCGTCGTTCTCGCCCGGTTTGGCGCTCTCGATCTCGAGCGCCATCAAGCGGCGTCGAACGCCCAGCCGTCGTACGCGGCGAACGTTTTGATGCCGGTCGCGTCTTCGAGCTCGTAGGCCAGGCGCTTGGGATCGCGTTCCAGCATGCGCGTGCTGAAGTGCGACATGATCGCCACGCCGGGGCGGATGCCTTCGATGAGCCGGCGCGCGTCGTCGTAGGTGAGGTGGTCGACATCCATCGCGTCACGGTAACGCAGCACGTTCATCACCAGCACATCGGGAGCACGCGTGCGATAGTCTTCGACGATCGCATCGAAATAGCGCGTGCACGGGACGTACGAGATCGCTGCGCCCGGCGCGCGAAAATGCAAGCCGTACGTCTCCACCGGATGCTGCAGCCGCAGCGATGCGCTGAGCTCGACGTCGCCGACCGCGAAGGGGCCGCTATTCGCCTCGACGATCCACTCGCGCGGCACGAAGCGCCGCGCGTACGGAAACACGACCGGCTGCATCGCCTCGTCGAGCGCATCGCGTGGCGCGCACAATGCACCGCGCGGCCGCCAGCCGCCTTGGCACATCGCCTCGATCATCGCGTTGACGTCGCCGGAATGATCGAGGTGCTTGTGCGACAGCACGATCGCGTCCAGCGTAGCTGGATCGCATTTGGGCACCTGCGCGTGCGCGCGCACCAGCGCACCGGGGCCCTGGATCGACGTGGATGTTCGCGCCGTCGGTCTGCAGCCAGAAACCCGCCGACGAGCGGATCTGCTTGGCGACGACCCAGCGCGCGCCGCCGGTGCCCAGAAAGCGCAGCGTGACCACGCCAGCCGGTTCGCAGCGTGAGCCGGAACTACCCCGGCGGGATCGGAGACGCGACGCCCAGGAATAGAGCAACGTGGCGACGATTAGGCTCTCCTAACTCATCGTTTAGGAGCCCCTACGTGCGCCGCCTCGCCTACCTCGCCGCCACTGCATTGCTGGCTGGAGCGTCCCTCGCTCCTCGCCCGTCGGCGGCGATCCCGGTTTTCGCCCACCGCTACGGGCTCACGTGCCAGGCCTGCCACACGGAGGTCCCGCACCTGACGGCGTTCGGCCAGCAGTTTTTGGCGCTGGGGTACCAGTTGCCCGGCGCGCCGCAGCACGGCACGTTCCCGGTCGCCGTGAAGGTGCAGCTACAGTACGGCAGCGACGGCGACGGCCGGCTCCCGAAGGCGGTTGTCGACGAGGTCGAGCTGTTGATGGGCGGTCCCGTCGGGAAGCGTGGCTCGTACTTCGCCGAGCAGTACGTCGTCGACGGCGGGCTGCCGGGGCGCACGCGCGATCTGTGGCTCGGGTGGCGCGCGACGCCGGACGGCGCGCGGCTCCCGGTCAATCTGCGCGCGGGGCAGTTCACGCTGCGCCTGCCGGCCGACCCCGAGACGTTCCGCGAGACGCCTGACCATTATCCGATCTGGGATCAGACCGCGGGCGCGAACCCGTTCGCGTTCTTCGAGCCGAAGACGGGGCTGGCCGCGACGCTTGGCGATGAGGGGCGCGGCTGGAGCGCGACGCTCGCGGCGGTGCAGGGCCACGAGCCGGGTTCGAGACTGCCGGCGCGCGCGCTCGACCGCGCGCTGTACGTGCAGCACGCGAGCGCGAACGTGGTGCTCAGCGCGTACCGCTATGACGGCACGCGCGCGGTCGACGGTGTGGACGACCGCTTCTGGCGCGAGGGCTACGGCGTTCGGCTCGAGCGCTCGCGCGCGCGGTTCGATGCGGTCTACCAGCGCGGCTACGACGTGCATGCGAGCACGGACGGGCCGCTGAGATCCACCGGCGGGTTCGCGCAATTGCGGTACGAGTTCGCGCCGCGCTGGTTCGGGATCGCGCGCTACGATGCGACGCAGGACACCTCGTTCGCGCGCGCGCTGACGGGCGGCTTCGGCTATCGCGTTGCACACAACGCGCGCCTGACCGTGTTCGGCACGCTGCACCGCGACACGGATGGGACGCTCCGCGACACGCTCACCACAGCAATGCTGTTCGCGTTCTAGCCGCCTAGCGACGGCCTCCCGCGCGGCGCAGCAGCTCGCGCACCGCGGCGGCAAGTTGCGGATCTTCGCCGCGCTCCGCCGCGCCGGGCGGGTTCTCCACGCGCACGTCGACCGGTCGCGGGTGCAGCTCCATGTCGACGCCGTCGTGCGCGATCGTGCGGATGAACGGAACGCGCAAGAACCCGCCGTCGGCGAGGCTCACGCCGCTGGTGAAGATGATCCAGCCGGCGGTCGGCACGCCGACCACGCTGCCGG
This sequence comes from Vulcanimicrobiota bacterium, assembly GCA_963792235.1. Classification (GTDB taxonomy): domain Bacteria; phylum Vulcanimicrobiota; class Vulcanimicrobiia; order Vulcanimicrobiales; family Vulcanimicrobiaceae; genus Vulcanimicrobium. The sequence goes on along the minus strand of CAWBVR010000023.1, from coordinate 71,523 downwards.
CATGCAGCTGGCGATACGCCTCGGTGAAGTTTTCCGCGTCGGACAGGCTGTGCTCGTTGACGACCAGCACGGTCGGGCGGTCGAGCGCGCGCTGGCCCAGCGACGTGCGCTCCGTCGGATCGTTGCCGAAACGCGACTTGAACGTGAGATATTCACGCCGCGTCAGCACGTCGACGGCGTACGGGTCGACGAAGCCGCCTTCGTTGTTGCGGATGTCGACGACCACGCCGGCCTTCTGGCGGTTCTGCACGTCGAGATCGGCGTAGAACTTCGCGAGCGAGTCCTGCCCCATGTCGTAGATGTGGACGTAGCCGAGCCGGCCGCCGCTCAGCCGTTCGACGTACGCGCGGCGCGACGCGACCCATGCACGGTAGCGAAGCTGCTCCTCGGTGGGCTGATCGACAGGCTGCACGATGACGGTGCGCGCAGCAGCGGCGTCGCCGTGCGGGGCGATGCGCAGCTCCGTGCGCTTGCCGATGCGGTTGTCGAGCAGCTCGTCGACATCGGTCGTGCGGTCGATGCTGCGCCCGTCGACGGCGAGCACGACGTCGCCCGCCGCGAGGTGTCCCGCGACGACGGCGGGGCCCAGCGGAACGACCGCCGCGATGCGCAAGCGGCCCGAGCGCTCGTACTCCGCGACGTCCCAGTCCACGGCGAGCCGTCCGGTCGTGAAGCGCGGCACCCCGGGCGTCGACGGTGGCCGGGTGCCGCTGTGCGATGAGTTCAGCTCGCCGATCATCAGCGACAGCACGCGGTAGAACTCTTGCGGCGTGCGCGCCGCGAGCGCGTACGGCTCGTATTGCTGGCGCACGGCGTTCCAGTTCGCGCCGTGGAACGACGGATCGGCGTACCAGCGGTCGAGCGTCGACCACGCTTGCGCGAACACGACGGGCTTGTCGTGCGCGAAGTTCACGTCGAGCTCCGCGGCCAGCGGCAACGGCTTCGCCCCCTTGCCGCCCACGTCCGCGACGAACGCGCGTCCAGCATCGAGGTAGATGACGCTCTTGCCGTCGGGCATGATGGCGACGCCGGCTTTGCGCCCGGCGCTGCTGGTGAGCTGCTTGGCGACTTGCTCGTCGGTCGACGTCTCGTCGATCGAGAACGCGTACAAGTTCTCCTGGCCCGCGGCGACCGCGACGAGCACCAGCGTTTTCGAATCCGGCGTGACGGCGACGCGGTTGACGTCGAGCCCCGTCTGCACGAAGCTCACGCGCTCGCGGATGTCGTTGAAGTCGATCTTGGTTTCGTGGGCCGGTGCCGGCGACGGGTTCGGCGACGCGGCGCCTTGCGGTTTGGGCGACGCGCTCGGCGGCGGTGTCGGGATGGTGCGCGACGGCAGTTCTTGGCGCGGGTTGTCGCCGGGGAACAGCTTGCGGAACTCGTCCTCTTTGAAGCGCGGCGAGCGCGGGATCAGATCGACCTGCGCGATCGTGCCGTTCTCGGTACGCTGCGACGTCACGAAGAACAAGCGCGAGCCGTCGGGCGCCCACGCCAGCGGGCCGCCGTTGCCGTTGGGCAAGAACGTGACCGCGTGCGGCGTGCCACCCGCGGTGCGCACGACGTAGGCGTTGGTGAAGCCGCCGCGGTCGTTGTCCGCGTAGGCGATCCATTCGCCGCCCGGTGAGAACGCGAGGTTGCCCATGTCGCCGAACGGGCGGCGGTCCATGACCCCGTGCGCGACGATGCGATCGGCGCGCGTCGCAACGTCCATGACGTGCAACTCGCGGCCGTCGCGCACGAACGCGAGCGATTTGCCGTCGGGCGCCCAGTGCGGGTAGTCGTCGTGATGACCAGCGGGCGTGATCACGTGCTGCGGGCCGTCGGGAAAGTCGTACGTCGCGATCGCCTGCTCGGTGCCGCGGTCGACGACGTACGCGATGCGGCGGCTGCCGGCAGCCCACACGGGCACGTCGTAGGCGGCGTCGTCCTGCGTGGTGACGAGTTGCGCCGCGCCGCCCTCCGTCGCGCTCGCCGCGAAGACGCGGCCGCGCGCGACGAACGCGATCTTCTTTCCATCCGGTGATAGCCCGAGCGACGTGAAGCGGTTGGACTGCGTGACGTGCCGCTGCGTGACGACGGCGGGCAAGCCGCGCGGCACGATCGCGAGCTGGCGCGTCGCGCCGCTCTCGACGTCGTACGTCCAGATCTTCATCGCGCGCTCGAACGCGATCAACCGGCCGTCGCGCGAGATCGACGGCCACAGCACGTGCCCGCCGTGCAGCGACGTCAACTGGCGCACGTGCCCGTCGCCGCCGTGCGCCCACAGCTCGTCGCTACCGCCGCGGTCGGACGCAAAGTACAGCGTGCGCCCGTCGGGCGACCACATCGGCCACAGGTTCTTCGCCGCGCCGGCAACGACGGTGTCGAACGTGCGCGCGCTCGGGTGCGCGACGACGATTTCGCTCTCGTCCATGTGGCTGTGGCCGCGGCGCCACCATTGCGTGTAGCCGTTGCGCACGAACGCGATCGACGCACCGTCCGGCGAAGGCGCCGGCGCCGTCGACATGACGTAATCTTCGTGCAGCACGCGCATCGGCGTCCCGCCCGCGACGGCGACGCGGTAGACGTCGGCGTCGTACGCAATGTTGTGCGACGCGGCGGAGAAGTAGACGTACTTGCCGTCCGCGGACCATGCACTCAACTCGGGAAGCTGATCGTCGTGCGTCACGCGCCGCAGCGTGCCGCCGTCGAGCGTGAGCACGTAGACGCCGGCGGCGCCCGGCTGCGTCGACACGAACGCGAGCTGCTTGCCGTCCGGTGAGAACAACGGCCGGTGCGCCGCGCCGCCCGTCGCCGCGAGCAGCCGGGCCGTTCCGCCCGCCGACGGCACGCTCCAAATGTCGCCGCCGGAGACGAACGCGATCTCGGCGTGGTCCGGGGAGACGGACGGTTCGGCGAAGCTGGGGGCGGCGTCGGACGTCACGTCGGCGGCGCTCGTCCGAGCCGGGAGGCCGGGAGCGAGGCACGCGACGAGCGCCGCGACCGTGAGGGCGCGTCGAACGAGCATCCCGCGCCATTCGCACCCGCGCGGCCGTCGCCTCCGTATTCGTTCGGAGCTGCGCCCGGACGGGTCGGCGCTACAGCATCTCGGGCCGAACGGTGAAGATCAAATCGTCGAGCGCCGCGAGGCGGTGCAGCGTCGCGACGGCCGGCGCCAGCTCGTAGCGAAAGAAATACCGGCACGCCGCGAGCTTGCCGGCGTAGAAGTCGTCGGGCGGTGCGGCCGCCGCGGCGCGCGCTTGCGCGAGCCAGCGCCACGCCACGGCGATCGTGCCGAACGCGTCGAGATACGCCGTCGCCTCCGCGAGCGCGCGCTCGGGGCCGAGCTGCACTTGTGCGGCGAGCAGTGCGCGCGTCACGCGCACCAGCTCGTTCGACGCATCTGCGAGCGCATCGGTCTGGGCGCGCAGCGATTCGATGGTGCGCGCCGCTTCGACGTCGCGCGCGATCGCGTCGACGAACACGCGCAGGCCCGCGCCGTCGTGCAGGCGCACCTTGCGTCCCAGCAGGTCGAGGCCTTGAATACCCGTCGTGCCTTCGTGAATCGGGTTGAGACGCTGGTCGCGGAAATGGCGTTCCACCGGATATTCCGGCGAGTAGCCGTAGCCGCCGAGGACTTGGATCGCCAGCGACGTGGACTCGATGCCGTGCTCCGACGGCCACGTCTTCGCGACCGGGGTGAGCACGTCGAGCAGCAGGTTCGCGTCGTCGCGCTCGCGCGCATCCTCCGACGCCGCGGCCGTGTCGACGAGCCGCGCGCAGTACAGCACGAGCGCGAGCCCGCCTTCGGCGATCGCTTTTTGCGCGAGCAGCATACGGCGCACGTCGGCGTGTTCGACGATCGGCACCGGCGGCGACAGTGGGTTCTTGTCGGTGAGCCGGCGGCCTTGCGGGCGATCCTTCGCGTAGCCCAGCGCGTATTCGTACGCGGCGAGGTTGAGCGCGGCGGCGCCCGCGCCGACCGCGATGCGCGCCTCGTTCATCATGTGGAACATCTGGCGCATGCCGTCGTGCGGCGCGCCGACGAGGTATCCCACGCACTCGCCGCGCTCGCCGAACGTCAGCACGGTGTTGACGACGCCGCGCTGGCCGAGCTTGTGGTTGAGCCCGGTAACGTGCACGTCGTTGCGCCGCGCGGGGCGGCCGTGCTCGTCGAGTACGAACTTCGGCACGATGAACAGCGAGATGCCTTTGACGCCGGGCGGCGCGTCGGGCAGCTTCGCGAGCACGAGGTTGACGATGTTCTCAGTGAGGTCGTGCTCCGCCGCGGAGATCCACATCTTGCTGCCGGTGAGGCGGTAGGTGCCGTCGCCGGCAGGCACCGCCTGCGTCGTGATGTCGCCCAGCGACGAGCCCGCTTGCGGCTCCGACAGCGCCATCGTGCCGAAGAACTTGCCTTCGATCATTGGCTTCATCCAGCGCTCGCGCTGCTCGTCGTCGCCGAACGCCGCAAGCAAGTGCGCCGCGCCGATCGTCAGGAACGCGTACGCGTTCGCCGAGCCGTTCGCGGCGTTGAACACGATCCCGGCGGCCGACGAGAGCGTCGACGGCAGCTGCAATCCGCCGTCCGCCGCAAGAAACGTCGCGCCCATGAACCCCGCCTCGACGTACGCGCGCACGGCGCGCTTGAGCGAGTCCGGCGTCACGACGTTGCCGTCGTTCAGCCGGAACGGAAACGCATCGAGCTCCGCTGCCGACGGCGCGTAGAAGTCAGCGGCGATCTCGTACGCGGTGTCGAGCACGCCGTCGAGCGTGGCGCGGTCGTGGTCGGCGAAGTGCGGCAGGCGCAGCAGCGCTGCGACGTCGAGCACGTCGAACAGCTGGAAGTCGAGGTCGCGGCGGCGCGGCGCGAGCCCGGTGGTGGCGGAGGCGAGCATGGTGTCTTCCCCTATTGCGGGCACGCCAAGGGCGTCCCCGTCGCGGGAACGAACCGGCTCGACCGAACAACCCTGCCTGCCGTGCGGTTGCGGCGGTATCTATCAGGAGGAGCAACCATGGCACGACCCGCTGCCGCTGCGTTTGCAGCCGGCTGTATCGCTACACTAGGATTCGCCGCATCGGCCTTCGCCGCGATGCCGCCCGACATGAACGCGCCGCCCGCGGTTTGGAAGGACACCGGCGCCAAGCCGATGGTCCAGCTCGACGCGCAGAAGCACCCGACGCACATCGCGCTAATCATCCCCGCCGCATTGATCGACGCGCTACCGAAAAAACGCTCCGAGGCCGTGTACCCGCTTCGAGACGGCGGCATGGTTCAGACCGCGAACCTGCAGTGGCATCCGGTGGGTCACGAGCCGGAACACGTGTACGACATGCCGCATTTCGACGTGCACTTCTACACGATCACCGAAGCCGTGCGCGGCGGTATCGTTCCGAACGCGCCGCTCGGGAAGGTGATGCCGTCGAAACACATCCTGCCGCCCAACTCGATGCTCGCACCGGGATTCGTCCCCGGGATGGGCATGCACGTTATCGGGAAAGGTCAGCCGGAGTTCAACGGCAAGAAGTTCACCGTGTCGCCGATCATCGGCTACTGGAACGGCGATCTGGCGTTCTTCGAGGTGATGTTCACCAAAGACTGGCTCGTGAGCAAGGCCGGCAAAACCGGTGCGTTTCCGCAGCCTGTATCCGTCAAGCGGCACGGCTACTACCCGACGAAATACAGCGTGAAATACGATGCGCCGGAGAACGAGTATGAGGTTGCGATAAGCGATTTCGTCAAGCGCTGATCAGCGCCCGGTTTCGGCGAACATGACGCGCGTCAGCCACAATGCCGACAGCGCGGGTTTGGGCGCATCGCGAATCTCGACTTCGGCGCGCCAGGTGATCTGCGCGCCGTCGTCGAGCCGGCGAACGTCTTCGATCGCGAACGTGCCGCGTATCTGCGAGCCGACGGGGACGGGCGACACGAAACGCACGCGGTCGAAGCCGTAGTTCAAGCCGAACCGCGGGTTCTGCATGCTGATGGCCTCCGCGCTGAGCGACGACAGGAGGCTGAGCGTGAGGAAGCCGTGCGCGACGGTCGTTCCGAACGGCGACTCGCGCCGTGCGCGCTCGGGATCGACATGGATCCACTGGTGGTCGCCGCTCACGCGCGCGAACTCGTCGACGAGCTCTTGCGTCACCGTGCGCCACGCGCTCTCTCCGACGCGCTGACCGCGCATGCGCTCGAGGTCGGCGACGCTGGAAAAGACGGTTGGCGGCATCCCGTGCGCTTCGGACGAGGAAACGTTCGTCCCGCTTCGCAAGCACGGGCGGATGAAAGCGATCGTGTGCCGCGCCTACGGGCCGCCGAAGGACCTCGTCCTCGCCGACGCACCCGAGCCGAAAGCCGGACCTGGCCAGATCGTCATCGACGTGTACGCGGCGGGTGTAAACTTCCCCGACGTGCTGCTGGTGCAAGGGCTGTATCAGGTGAAGCCGCCGCTGCCGTTCAGCCCCGGGGTCGAGGTTGCCGGGATCGTTGCGGCCGTCGGCGAGGGGGTGCGCGAACCGCGCGTCGGCGACCGCGTCGCCGCGGGCGTGATGGGCGGCTTCGCGGAGCGCGCGGTTGCGAACGCAGCGACGACGATCGTGCTGCCCGAGACGGTCGACTTCGTTACGGCGGCGGGGATGATCTTGACGTACGGCACCGCCTATCACGCGCTCGCCGACCGCGCGGCACTGCGCGCCGGCGAGTGGCTGTTCGTCAGCGGCGCGGGCGGCGGCGTGGGCACCGCGTCGGTGGATCTCGCGAAGGCGCTCGGCGCGAACGTTGTCGGCACCGCAAGCTCGGACGCGAAGCGCGCGGCGGCGAAGCGCGCGGGCGCGGACGTCGTGCTCGACGCGGCTGCGCCCGATCTCGTCGACGCGCTGAAAAAGGCGACGGACGGCGGCCTCGACGTCGCGATCGACAACGTCGGCGGCGAGCAGTTCGATGCTGCGCTGCGCGCGGCGGACGCGCGACGCGCGCTGCTCGTCGTCGGCTTCGCCGGCGGCACGATCCCGCAGATCCCGGCGAACCGCATCCTGCTCAAAGAGCTCGACGTGCTCGGCGTGTACTGGGGCGACTGGGCGGCGCGCAACCCCGCACACAACCGCGAGAACTTCGACGCGATGTTCGCGCTGATGCGCGAGGGCAAGCTGCACCCGCGCGTGGACGCGACGTACGCGTTCGCCGACGCGGCGCAAGCCGTTGCCGACCTGCACGAACGCCGCCTGGTGGGCAAAGGCGTGGTGCGGGTCCGCGAAGCTTAGGACTGAAGTGTAAACAACTATAATGTCCGATAACGATGCTAGGAAACTGGCCATCGCTAAGCCGATAGATTCCGACAAATGGACGTCCCGTTTATCGCGCTTCGCATGGGTTGTCGTCGGCCACGCCCGGACAGCCGAGACGCCGCCGGACCGCGTCGGGGCACGCGCCAGGGACATCGTCGCAAAGTCGGACTATCAAGAGACTGCGGCTGCAGCGCTGTCTGTACTACTGGATGAGATTCAAGGCGGTGTTAAGCATCGCCGAGAGCAGAACCGCGTAATCGAGACGAAAGCAGCGTCTGTGGTGACGCTCGCGTCGGCGATCATCGCGTTTACAGCCAGCTTTCGAAGCGCCGCGCTTTTCTCAACCATTCCGGGCTGGGTCGGAATTGGGCTGGCGGTACTCGCGATTATCGGTGCAGTCAGCGCACTGTGGCCCGTACGACCGCGACGAAGCGCCCCGCACGTGCTCGAATACCTCGATGCCACGACGCTAAATCGTGCAGAGTCTGGTGCGCAAGTGCTTGCGGATCTCGTTGTCGACTGGGAGAGCTATTGTGGAGAGTTGGCACGGATTGTCCAGATTAGGACGGCTCGTCTGAACGTTAGCTATATCGTGATACTACTCGCGCTTATCGCCATTCTCGCAGCGGCAACCTACGCAGGCGCGTCCGCGATGGGTGCCGCCACCACCAATGCGTCGCCGTGCCCGTCACCCTCTGGAACGACGACGCCTAGTCCCTCTCCGACTACGCGGGCGACGCCGACGAAGCGGCCAGCCTTGCCGAAACCAGCACCGAGTCACACGTAGGCCTTCTTTGTTTCCTCACGAATCCTTGGTTCATGAGTAACGAAGGCACGGGTGGGAGCGCGGACGGGTCGGTCGGGTCCGATGCCTCGGGGGGCGGTGGACAGACCGCGGGTGAACGGCCCGGCGGGGGCGATCCACACTGGACGATTGAGAGCAATCCGCCGGATTTGACGAAAGGTGATTCCGGCAAGCTGCGGGACTGAAAGACATCGGTTAACGTAATGGCGAACAGCGCTGCCGCATGCGGTCGCCGCTGCCGTCGCGGCCGCGTCAGAGGCGCGCCGTGTTCTCCTTGCACGGTTTCCGTTTGATGTACGGCGACGCCACGATAATTACGTTCGCCGCCACGATTGAAATGCGTGTCTTTGCCCTCATCGTCACGGCAGCGAACGGGTGCGTCGAATCGACTTTGGCGTCGTGCGCGATTCCTCAGGTCGACAGGCTCGCAGGGATGACGGAAAGCGCAGGGCCGAAGCCGAGCGCCGTGAAGCAGAGCTGCTCGTAGGGCGCCGGCTATATTGCGAATAGGAGCGCGCTCGTCGCGATGCCGAGGACCGCGATGGCCAGGTTCTGCCGGCCTCAAACACTAATCAGATACGCCAGGGGAGGCGCCACTGTTAAGTCGATAGCGCATCCGCTATTGTCCCTGATCACGTGTCGTTGCGCTCACAAGAGGCTCGAACACAATCTTCGGCGCCGAGAGCGGTGCTTCTGTGCGAGGCCGAGGTGAAATGATAGCTCGTCAGGTCAGTGCAGCCAGCGTCGGGAACGTCTCGCCGACGATCGCTGCCGCTGGTCGTCCCAGCCACCGATCGAGCACCGTTGCGTAGACTTGGCGGAAGTCCGTCGTGAACGCGAGGTTGCCCGCGTTGAGGCGGTTCAGGTCCGGGTGCTGGCCGTACAGGCCGCCCTTCACGCCGCCGCCGATCAAGAATACCGGCGCTGCTTCGCCGTGGTCCGTGCCGCGGCTCGCGTCTCCGGGACGCGGCGGCCGAACTCGCTGAACGTCATCGTCTGCACGCGCTTGTCATTGCCGTGCGCGGCGAGGTCGCGGTAAAACGCGGAGATCGCATTTTAGGTTACGACAACGCCATGGGCGTCCAAATTAGCGTGGGTCTGAAAGGTTCGCGTATCACCTCGTGCATCCGTAATGGTGACGGCCTCCTCGCCAAGTCCTTGTTGCACGTCGTAGTGAAAATCAAGACCAATATTACGAGTGAATTTCCAACCACAAAGCGCGTTCCTCGCAGTGCCGTGTCTGGCGCCGCCGAGCTTGAAAACCCGCTGCTTCGAATCCATGTACCCGAAGAGTCCAGCCGGAGGAGCGTGAGCAATTGCAAACTCCTCTACGTAGGTCGCAACGCGATCGAGTTCGTCAGCGCCAATCCGAACAGACCGAACGCGTGACCAAAGCGCATCGTGACCTCGCTTCGCGGCGAACGAGGCCTCAGGCAGAATCACCGCTTCCTTCACGCTTGCGGGCCTCAGCCTTTCGCGCCAGCCTTCTTCGAAAGCAAGGCATTCCTGGACTAGGCTCGCGAAATCCGGATGGCCATAGACCTGAAGCGCGGAGTTGTCAATCCATACGAGACGGTTGAAATCCCCGATAAGCCGTCCGACGGAGCCGCGATCCGATTCCTTCTTATGGAACGCCAAAATGTGAACGCCATCGTGATCCGACAGACACTCATAACCTACGATTGCCTTTTCACATGACTGAATGTCCGGCTGCTGAACAGTGGCGAAAACCTCCTCAATGCGCCATCCCTCTCGGGTGATCGGAATTCTACGCTTTGCGAAGCTCCGGGGCATCCCAACTATCAGGGCTAACGGAGAAGGCACAGTTTTATTATCGCAGCCCGCGCATCACGATCAAAGCTTCAATCGCTCGAAGGGGAATGCTCAGAGCTCGCACCTCCTGGTCTGTCATGTATTTAGCAATATCGTTCAAAGTCTGCCGCGGGTCTCTGGCGTGTGACCGCTGCTCGAAACGCAGCCATTCCTCCCTAAATATCAGGCCGCTTTGGGCAACCCATCCTTGGATGCGCGCTTTTACTAATTCTGCGACGGCTGAATACCATTCCGGCTTCAAACCTGCCTGGTCAATTGTATTTTTGAAATTCGTTAACGCTACGGAGGGAGTCTGAAGGGCACGTTCGAGCGCGGCCGATACATTGGCGTCAGCAACGGTTGCTGCAAATTTTTGCCGATCATCAATGAGTATGTCGATCGTAATCGGTGGAACAATAATGCGCGACTCATCCGTCCCATCGCGGTGAAATTTGTCGTACACTGGATCGTAGAACAGTGGCTCATCGCGAAGGCGCGTGAACGCGTCGTAAATATCCTTGCGTAGCTGCTGAGCGCCCTCAGTGCTCTTCGTTTCTTGGAAATTGCCGTCGGACGTTGTCACCTCGAAGTCCGGACCCACCGCTGCAGGACGTATTCTTATCTCCTGCATCTGCTCAAGAAGACGCTTCATGGTAAGCCCAGCACGCTTCAATTCGTGTTTAAATACAAAACCGTGCGCAGCCGCTACTCTGGCAGCGAGGTTACCAAGAGTCGAGCCAAGCAAACGCCGATCCTTGGGTGCATCCTGAAGGGCCTCTAAGACGATCTGCTTGAGGTCAGGTGAGGCCTCGATCAAATTCTCCTCCCGCGGTTTTCGGAAAATAAAGAAGTGCGTCAGAATGACGCACTTCCTTGAAATACTTATCTCCCCTTTGTCGCCTAGACCGAGAGGCGTGATGCGCGTTGCCGCTTATCACACCTTCGAGGCTCACGATCCACTGGGTCAAAGGTGCTTCCGCAGATCGAGTTGGCCCCGATACCGTCTTCGGGGAATGCGCCGGCCAAGTCTAAAAACACCTGGGTGGGCGCAGACATCCATATGATACCCAGGTGACCGCCTCATGTCAACAGCCGGGCCTTTGAAAATGGGCCTATGGATTCACCCCTATGTTCTACGAGGTATAAGCAAGCGGGCTACTCACGGGACCTTGCAAACACGAAAGCGGCAAACGATGGACTTGCTTATTAAGCTGCACGAATGGAGCGGCGTAGTTTCACTGCGAGATTGCTCGGTCGCTGCGGTCGCCGGGTAAAGTCAGTCCCCCCTTAGCTCAGCGCAGCCAGCGTCGAAAACGTTCCGCCGACGATCGCCGCTGACGGGCGGCCGAGCCACCGCTCGAGCACCGTTGCGTAGACTTGGCGGAAGTCCGTCGTGAACGCGAGGTTGCCCGCGTTGAGGCGGTTCAGGTCCGGGTGCTGGCCGTACAGGCCGCCCTTCACGCCGCCGCCGATCAAGAACACGCGGCGCTGCTTCGCCGTGGTCCGTGCCGCGGCTCGCGTTTTCCGGGACGCGGCGGCCGAACTCGCTGAACGTCATCGTTAGCACGCGCTTGTCGTTGCCGTGTGCGGCGAGGTCTTGATAGAACGCCGCAATCGCGTTGGCGAAATCACCGAGCAGGCGCTCTTGGGTTTGCTTCTGCGTGACGTGGGTGTCGAACGAGCCGTGGTTCACGTACAGCACGCGCGTGCCGAGCTTCGAGCCGACGATCTGCGCGGCCAGCGCGAGGCTGCGGCCGAGCGGCGTCGCGGGATACGTCGCCTGCGTCTGGTAGCCGGCGACGAGCTTCGGCAGCTCTTCGGCACCGCGCTGCGCGTGGTCTTCGATCTCGGCGACCTTCGCGAGGAACGGCGAGCGGAACGGCACGGTCGTGTCGCGGACGAACTCGTGGAACGCCTCTTTGTTGCCGCTGGTCTTGTCGCTGCGCAGACCGTAGCCGCGCAGGGCGTCGATCGCCGGCACATCGGTCGTCTTCGAGATCATGATCTCCGGCAGCACGTTGCTCAGCGCCACCGCGTTGAACAGGTTGTTCTTCGGCAGCGAGGCGGAGTCGAGGTAACGGCCGATCCAGCCCGTCGACTCGTAGCCCTTGGGCTGCGCCGTCTGCCAAATCTCGGTCGAGCGGAAGTGCGAGTGATCGGGGTCGGGATAGCCCACGCCGTGCACGATCGCGACGTTGCCCTTGTCGTACATCTGCTTGAACGGCGCGAGCACCGGGTTCAGGCCGAACGTGTCGTCGATGCGCAGCACGTCGTTCTGCGGCACGCCGATCGACGGCCGATAGCGGTAGTACTCCGGCATGCCGAAGGGCACGACCGTGTTGAGGCCGTCGTTGCCGCCCTGGAAGTTGATCACCACCAGCACGCGATCGGTGCCGCCCGGCAAGCCCGGGAGCGGCGACTGTGCGAGCGCGCGCGAGAAAAGCGTATCGTTGTTGGCGACGACCGCGAGCCCCGACACCGCTCCGAGGAGAAAACCGCTGCGTTTCATATCCGTTCGTATCCTTACGCGAGTTGGAAGGCGGGCATCGCCATCGTGAGGTAGGCCGCGTTGCGGACGCGTTCGTCCACGTTCTCGTGCGAGAGCTCCGACAATGCCGATTGTCCGGCGCCGCCCAGGTACGCGACGAGCTGTGCGACCGAGGCCGGCGATACGTCGCCTTGCAGCATCGTGTCGGTGAGGAGCTTCGCGACCGCACGCGGGTCCATCGCGCGCATCGCCGACCCGATCCACTCCGCGCCCTGCATCATCTTCGGGTTCTGCGCCATGCCGTTGGCGAAGTTCTCGCGGGTGAGGATCGTCGCGCTGCTCAGCCATGCGGCGCCGCCGTCCCAGCCCTTCACGTTGGGCGGGTAGAACAGCACCTGGCCCATCGCGCGCAGCGTTGCGAGTTCCACCGGCGCGACCTCGGGGATGCCGAACAGCTGATGCGTGCCGACCAGGAACTCCACCGGGCTCTTGACCAGCGCGCGGTAGGCGCGGTCGCTGAAGAACACGTTGCTGCGCAGCAGCGCCGACATCACCGGCTTCATCTCGAAGTTGTTGCGCGCGATCAGCGCGGCGACTTGGTTGACCAGCGCCGGCTCGGGGTCCATGTAGACGAAGAACGACAGCAACTTCGTGGCGAACCACTTCGCCGCTGCCGGCTGCTGGAAGATGATCGTGACGACGTCGTTGCCGCTGAAATTCCCGGACTGGCCCAGGAACGTCTTCGTGCCGTCGTCGTGCACCGAGCGGTTGTCGTAGAAGCTGCCGGTGCCGTCGGGGTTCTTGCGGAACGTCCAGCCGGTGAGCGCGCGCGCCGACTCGCGGATGTCCTGCTCCGTGTAATTGCCGATGCCCAGCGTGAAGAGCTCCATGAGCTCGCGGGCGTAATTCTCGTTGGGATGCGCCTTGACGTTGACGTTGTTGTCGAGGTAGCGCAGCATCGCGGGGTCTTGCGACACGTGCAGCGTGAGGTCGCGCACGTTGCCCAGCGCGTACTCGCGGAAGAGCTGGTTCTGCATGAGCAGCTCTTGCGCCGACGTCTGCTTTTCCGGCGAGCTGGTGAAATGCCCGTGCCAGAACAGCGTCATCTTCTCTTGCAGCGGCGCGGGCGACGCGATCATGCGGCCCAGCCACCACTGCTGCATCGCGATCAAATTCTGGCGGCGCGTGCGGTTGTTCTGCATCTGGAATGCTTTGCGCGCGTCGACGGTCGCGTTGTCGGCCGCCATCCCCTGCGCGAAGCCGCGGTACAGCCCGCGCGGCGGGACCGGCGGGTCTTCCAGCGACGGGCGCGCCGCCAGCGATCGCGTGTCCGGGAAGTTGATGAACGAATCGACGGCGTCGCGCGCGGACATCGACGTGAGGCGGTCGACGTCGGCGGGCGCGCCGCCGAAACCGGCGCGGCGCAGCAAGTGCGCGGCCATGCGGCGGTTCCAGGGCCCGGCATACGGCAGCAGCGCGGTCGACGCGTCGAGCGAGCCGGCGGGGCGATACGAGGCGGGAGCGGTCGTCTGAGCAGCCACGATGCGATGATAACGCAAGTACCGCCGCTTGCATGCTGTGGGATGGATATTCTCACACGAGCTTAAATCGAACGGTCGTGAGCCTTCTCGCGACCCGCATCGACAATCGCTCCGAAGACTTCGAGCGCAACGCCGCGGCGATGGCGGCGCTCGTCGACGACTTGCGCGCGCATCTGGCGCGCGTGCGCGGCGGCGGCGGACCGGTCGCCGTGGACCGCCATCGCAAGCGCGGCAAGCTCACCGCGCGCGACCGCATCGACCGCCTCGTTGACGCGGGAACGCCGTTTCTCGAGCTCTCCGCGCTCGCCGCGACCGGCATGTACGGCGACGACGCGCCCGCCGCGGGCCTCGTCACCGGCATCGGCACGATCTCCGGCACGCTGTGCGTGATCGTCGCCAACGACGCGACCGTCAAGGGCGGCACGTACTACCCGATCACGGTGAAGAAGCATCTGCGCGCCCAGGAGATCGCCGAGCAGAACGGGCTAGCGTGCGTCTACTTGGTCGACTCCGGCGGGGCGTTCTTGCCGCTTCAGGCCGAGGTCTTCCCGGACCGCGACCACTTCGGACGCATCTTCTACAATCAGGCGCGCATGTCGGCGCAGGCGATCCCGCAGATCGCCGCCGTGATGGGCTCGTGCACGGCCGGCGGCGCGTACGTGCCCGCGATGGCCGACGAGTCGATCATCGTCAAGGACCAGGGCACGATCTTCTTGGGCGGGCCGCCGCTGGTGCAAGCGGCCACCGGCGAGATCGTCACCGCCGAAGAGCTCGGCGGCGCGGACGTGCACACGCGCATCAGCGGCGTCGCGGACCACTACGCCGTCGACGACGAGCACGCGCTGGGGATCGTGCGCCAAGTCGTCGACCACCTCGACCGCGAACCGTACGACGCGTGGCCGATGCGCGAGCCACGGCCGCCCGCACGCGACCCGCACGAGCTGTACGGCATCATCCCGTCGGACGCGCGCCAGTCGTACGACGTGCGCGAAGTGATCGCGCGCATCGTCGACGGCTCGGACTTCGCAGAGTTCAAAGCGCGCTACGGCAACACGCTGGTGTGCGGCTTTGCGCACCTCGACGGCCACCCGGTCGGCATCCTGGCGAACAACGGCATCCTGTTCAGCGAGTCGGCGCTCAAAGGCGCGCACTTCATCGAGCTGTGCTGCCAGCGCGGCATCCCGCTGGTGTTCTTGCAGAACATCACCGGCTTCATGATCGGCAAGGAGTACGAGAACCGCGGCATCGCCAAGGACGGCGCGAAGCTCGTCACCGCGGTCGCGTGCGCGGAGGTGCCGAAGTTCACCGTGGTGATCGGCGGCAGCTTCGGCGCAGGCAACTACGGCATG
Source organism: Vulcanimicrobiota bacterium (assembly GCA_963792235.1). Taxonomy (GTDB): domain Bacteria; phylum Vulcanimicrobiota; class Vulcanimicrobiia; order Vulcanimicrobiales; family Vulcanimicrobiaceae; genus Vulcanimicrobium. The sequence continues at coordinate 56,268 of CAWBVR010000023.1, read as the reverse complement.
AACGGCCGCGCGTACTCGCCGCGGCAGCTGTGGATGTGGCCGAACGCGCGCATCAGCGTGATGGGCGGCGCGCAAGCAGCGTCGACGCTGCTGACGGTGCGCATGAACGCCGACGCGGAAAAACACAAGCCCGCGCTCGACGACGAGCACCAAGCGGCGTTCAAAAAGCCGATCCTCGACAAATACGAAACCGAAGGCAACCCCTACTACTCCACGGCACGCATCTGGGACGACGGCATCATCGACCCGCTCGACACGCGCCGCGTCCTCGCGATCGGCCTTGCCGCCGCCCGCTACACGTGCCCGAAAGAAACGAAGTTCGGCGTGTTCCGCATGTAGCGGATCAGAGCGGCCGCCGCCGGTTTGGACCTGAGTTCGGGAACGTCGACGTCACGTTGCCGTTCTCATCGAGAATCTGCAGGCTCGCAACGCCTTCGGGCGTGACCTCCGTCTGCATGCGCGGATGGCCCTGGTGGTCGACGACGTTGATGCGGTGCACCGTCAGCACGTCGAACGACGCGCTGCGCACAGCGGCCGTCGCGCCGATGAGGGCTAGCGCGGCGACGGCGGTCGTCGCGGCGGCGTAGATGCGCAGGGCGCGCAGCTCGCGCCGGACCGTTTTTTCGAAGTGCTCGTCCATGGTCCGTGCTTCGCCGCGGAACCGGCCGAACGTTTTCGCGGTCGTGCTGCTTCGTGGCGCTTCGTACGGTGGTCGCCTATGCGGCGATGTGCGCGATCTGGGGGACGACCTGGCTCGCGATCAAAATCGGGCTGCGCGGCTTGCCGCCGGTCACCGGCGCGGGCGTGCGCTTCGTGCTTGCCGCGCTGTTCCTATGGGCGCTGGCGCGGTTCGTGCCGGGTCCGCGCGGAGCCGCGCCGCCGTGGAAAACCATCGTGATCCTCGCCGCAACGCTTTTCGGCGGGAACTACGTGCTGACGTACTACGCGGAGACCGGGCTGGCGTCGGGGCTCGTCGCGGTGCTGTTCGGGACCCTGCCGTTCTTTCTGTTCGGGTTCGGCGCGCTGATGCTCGGCGAGCGCGTCGGGGTGGTGACCGTCATCGGTGCGCTGCTCGCGCTCGCCGGCGTAGCGGCGATCTCGATCGGTTCGGATACGCACGGCTCATGGCCGTACGTGCTCGCGACGCTCGGCGCGGCGGCCATCTCCGCGTTCGCGAACGTCGAGCTCAAGAAGTTCGCGGCCAGCGATCCGTTCCGCACGCTGCCGCCCGCGATGCTGCTGGCCGGCGTGACCATGACGGTCGTCGGCGCGGTGTTCGAGCATCCCGATTGGGTGCGCGGCGCATCGCCGTCGTCGATCGGTGCGGTGCTGTACCTGGCGGTGCTCGGCAGCGGGGTCGCGTTCTACCTCAATCAATGGCTGCTGCAGCGGCTCGACACGTGGGTGGTCGGGCTGTCGACGCTCGTGATGCCGGTGATCGCGGTGGCGGTCGGGGCGCTCATCGGGGGCGAGGCGTTTGGGATCAAGGAGCTCGGCGGCGCCGCGATGGTGATCGCGGGGATGTGGATCGCGTTGCGCTCCGCTCGCCCGCAGGAGGCCGCATAGCGCGGTTGCGCGCGAGAGGACGCGCGCGGCCGGCGGCGGATACCGTCGGCATGCGCATGCGCCTCGTCGCCGCCGCGTTCGCGCTCGCCGCGCTTGTCCTCGCCAGCACGAGCGCGGACGCCGCGTCACGCTTCGTCGGCACCTACACGACCACGCGACCCGGTGCGGACAGCACGCAGGCGATCACGCTCGTGCTCGCACCGAACGGGCGCGCGTCGCTGATCACGCGGTATCCGGATCTCGAACGGAGGGTTGGGCCAAACGTGCTGCCCATCGCCGAAGTCGGCACCTGGCGCGACCATGGCGGGACTGCGGAGGTTCGCTTCACGCTGTTCGGCTTGGTTCGCGACGGAAAGATGGCTCAGCCGAAACACGACAACAACGTCATGACGTTTTCGTTCGCGCAACGCTGTTTGTTGCGTGCCGTGCGGTACTCGAAGGTGAATTACGGCGAAGCGGGGTTGACGCTGGATAAAGCCGGCTGCCGATGAGGATGGTGGCGCACCCTTCGACAAGCTCAGGGTGACATCGCGGCTAAATACCCGCGTACCATTCGTAGCCTTGGTCTTCCCAGTAGCCGCCCGTGCCGCCGTTGATTGGCTTCAAATCAGCGACGAGCTCGATGCGGCCTACCCACTTCGCGCTCTTGTAGCCGAGCTGGGTTGGGATTCTTAGGCGGACCGGGGCGCCGTGGTCGTTGTCGAGTGGTTTGTCGTTGAGGTCCAGCGCCAGGATCGTTTGCGGGTGCGCGGCTTGGCCGAGGTCCAGCGACTCGTAATAGAGCTGGCCGCTGTCGTCGCGGTCGAGGCAGTGGAACACGCAATAGCGCGCGTTCTGCTTCGGCTGCGCCATCGCAAGCACGGTGCTCAGTTGCACGCCGCGCCATTTGCCGATCGCGCTCCAGCCTTCCACGCAGTCGTGGCGGGTGATCTGCGTTTTCTCGCCTGCTGCGCGCAGCTCCGCGAGCGACAGCTTCTGCGGCCGGTCGGCAAGGCCGTCCACCACGAGCCGGTAGTTGCGGAAGCCGTCCTTCACGAGCGCGGTGTAGCCGCTGTCGCTCGGCGTCGCAAGGCCGTTCACGCGGAAATCGCGGTCGATGTCCGCGTCTGTGTACTCGCGCGCCATCCCGTGGGTGCCGAGCACCTTGTCGTTCAGCTTCTCCGTCGACAGGAGCGCGCCGCGGAACGGGCCGTTCGTCAGCGACTCTTTCACCGGCCCGCAGCCCGCCAGCCCAATCGATGCGAGCGATGAGGCGATGAAGAGACGTCGTTTCATGGGCCCACTCCGTCGTGCTTGCCCAGCACGTACCAGCCGGTGATCATCGAGCGGATGTTGTTCCACACGCCGGTCGTGAGTACCAGCGCCAAGTGCGTGCCGAAGTAGCCGATCAGCAGCACCATCAGCGTGAAGTGCCACGTGCGCGCGAACTGCCGCCCGCCGAACAGCGCCGTCAGCCAGGGAAACGCCGCGTCGACGGCCGGCGCGAGCGTGAGCCCGGTGATCATCAGGAGCGGGAACATCCCGAACAGCACGACCGTGTACGCCAGCTTTTGCAGCGGGTTGTACGTGCCGTGCGGCGGCGGTTCTTGGCGCAAGCGGAAGTAGTAGAGCTGCATCGGCAAGAGCTTCGGAAGATCGGACGGCCGGATTATCAGTTCGCGCAGCGTGCCGCGGAACGCCGCGGAGATCAGGTACGCGACCCACGCGACGAACAGCATCCACGCGAAGAACAGGTGCCAGCGGCGGCCGTCCGCGAGGTTCTGTGGGCCCGGCAGCGTCAGCCAAGCCGGGAACGCGCGCGCGGTTTCGCCGCCCATGCCGTCGTCGGTCAGGCCGAACAGGTGCGTCGTGGTGAACCGGTGCCCGAACACGATCGTGTAGCCGGTCGGCGGGCTGTCCTTCGCGTCGAACGCGAGCACCCGCTTCGCGGGATTGCTCTTGTCGGATGCGTCCAGATAGGGCGCGGCGTTGAAGATCTGCAGCCCGCTCATCACGAGCACCAGCATCGCGAGCGTCCACACCCAGTGCGTCGTGCGCGCGGCGATGCTGTGCCGGTAGATTTTCTTGCCCGTCGCGACCTCGGTCATGCTGCCATGGAACGGCGGCGCGGCCGCTTCGGACGTCACGGCCGTTCGGCGACGAGGCTGCGCACCGTTCGCTCGAGCTCCGTATCGTTGCCCTCACCGACGTAGGTCGCGCGCAGGTTGCCGTGGCGGTCGAAGACGAGCTGCGTGGGCCACGCGCTCACGCCGTACGCGTTCCATACCTTGAAGCTGTCGTCGTACACGACGGGCCAGGTGATGTCCTGATCGCGCAGCGCGCGCACGACGTTTGCGTGGACGTGTTCGATCGGCAGCTCCGGCGCGTGCACGCCGATGATCGCCAGATCGTTCGGCCTGTATGCAGAGCGCAGCTTGCGCAATTCCGGCGTGACGTGCTTGCAGTTGATGCAGTCGAACGTGAACACGTCGACGACGGTCACGCGCCCGGCGGTCGGCGGCGGGCCGGGGGCATTCGCCCACGGCACCGCGCCCAGCACGGGCGATAGCGTCGTTGCGACGGCAAGCATGAGCGATGCGATCACGACGGATCCTCCGGAGGGACGATGACGCTGCGGCCGTCGATGCGCAGGCGGCCGGCATCGGCCAGCTTGGCGATCTCGGCGCTGACGGTTTCGCGCGTGCTGCCCACCAGCGACGCGACGTCGGCGTGCGTCAGGCGCAGGTCGATGCGCGTGCCGCCTTCGGCCGGCACGCCGTGCTCGGCCGCAAGCTTGCGGTACAGGTGCACGATGCGGTCGCCGATGCGCGCGTATGCGAGGTCTTCCATCGTCTCGCGCGCCTCGCCGAGTTGGCCGCTGAGCACTTTGGCGACGTTCATCGCCAGCACCGGATCGGATGCGAGCAGCGCGAACAGATCGTCCGCGCGCACCTGGCAGAGCAATGCGTCTTCAACGACGACGGCAATCGTGGTGCGCGGGAGGTCGTCGAACAGCGTCTCCTCGCCGAAGAAGTCGCCCGCGCCAAGCAACGCGACCGTGACGTCCTTGCCGTCGCGCGTCTCGCGCGCGATGCGCACGGTGCCGCGCTTGACCATGTAGACGATGCGCGTCGTGTCGCCCTGGTCGAACACGCGGGTGCCGCGCGGTAGCTCGCACATCACGAAGAGGTGCTGGTTCGACACGACGCCGGCTTCGGTGGCTTCGCCGAAGAGGCGGTTCTGGCGCAGATACCAGACCTTGTTCGCGTCGTCGGCGCCGCTGGGCGGGCGCTCAGGCGGGCGCATCGTCGCGAACTGCTCCAGGGCGATGCCCAGACCATCCATGCCGCGATGCTACCACGCCTGCCGCCCGCCCCCGCGTAAGCGCCCTTACTTCCCGGCCGGCCCAGTCACGATGCGGACGAAGTCGTTGGGACGAATCCACTTGGCCATGGCGGCGCGGATACGCTCCGGCGTCGCGGCCAGCTGCGCCTGTGCGTCGATGCGGTCCTGGTCCAGCGGGCGGTCCGTCGAGGCGTAGACGATCAGCTGGTCCGCCAGCCCGTCGTAGGACTCTTTGCGGATCGGCAGCTCGCCCAGGATCAGCGCCTTGGCGCGCGTGAGCCGGTCGGCGGCCAACGGCTTTTTCTGGAGCGAGGCGAGATCGTCGACGACCAGCCGGGCCGCGCGCGCCACGTTCTTCGGATCGGCGCCGTAGTTCACGTTGAACGTGCTGCGGTTCTTGCCGCCCGTCAAGCTCGAGCCCACGGTGTAGACGTAACCGTGCAGCTCGCGAAGGTCGTGGAACAGCAGCGAGGCGTAGAAGCCGCCGCTGAGCACGGTGTTCGCGAGCTGCAGCACGGCAAAGTCCGGATCGTTGTACGAGATCGGGATCACCTCGCCGAGCCGAACGTTGGCCTGGATGCGGCCCGTCGCCGGGATGACGGCTTGAGCGGATTTGTTCGGCGGTATCGCAGGCGACGACGTGTTCGGCTTGGGGCCGTCCGCCTTCCACGCGCCGAACGACTTCTCGATCGCGGCGCGCGCGTGCTCGGGCGTCACGTCGCCGACGACGACCATCGTGGTGAGATCGGGCCGATATGCCGACGCATAGTACGACTTCACGTCGGCCAGCGTAATCGTGCCGACCGTTTCCGGCGTCGCGGTGCGGCGGACGGGATCGCCGGTCGGGTACGCGGCCTCGACGAACGCACGGCCCGCCTTGTAGTCCGGGCTCTTCACCTGGCCCGTGAGCGTGCCGATCGTCTGCTGCTTGACGATCCCGAACGCTTGCTCGGGAAACGCCGGATGCAGTTGGTCGTCGGCGAGCAGTTCGATGCCGCGGTCGAAGTCCTTCGACAGCACGTCGAGGCTGAAACCGCGGCCCGCGGTCACCGTGGCCGCAATCTTGTCGAGTTCCGTCTGGTATGCGATCCGGTCGTACGTCGTCGTGCCGAACGGGAACAGGCCGTCGACGACGGAGTCGATGCCTTCCTTGCCGGGCGGATCCTGAAGGCCGGGATTGCCGTCGACCCCGCCGCGCACGACGGTGGTGTGCGAGATCGTCGACGGCACGACGATGAGCTTGAGCCCGTTGGGCAGCGTTTGCATCACCGGGTGGATCGTCTGCTCCGGCACCTTCAGCTGCTTGAGAACCTGGCGCGCGAACGCGGGCAGCCCGGTGTGCTCGGTGGGGATGACGGTGTTGTCCTCACCCTGGCGGCCGCCGAATGCCGAGCCCGCGGCTTCCTTGGGCGTGGAGATCGCGGTCGTCGCCGTCGTTTGATCGTAGTACGTGCGCAGCACGCGGTTGACGTCGTCCAGCGTCACGGCTGCCAAGCCGGCAAGGTCTTCGTCGGGCGTGCGGTGCTCGACAGCGAGGCTCTGGCTCCACGCCGAGGCGAGCCCGGAGATGGAGTTGCGCGCGAACTCCGCCGACGACACCTCGCGCTGTTTCGCAACCGCGACCAGATCGGCGGGCAGGCCCGTTTTCTTGTAGTTCTCGATCACGCCTTTGAGATCGGAAATCGCGGTGTCGCCCGTCGTCGTGATCGGCACGGCGGAGCCGACGAAGCTCATTCCCGCCTCGGGATGCGTGGCCGATTGTGCGATCGTCCCGAGCGCCTTACCGGACGCCTGCAGCTCGAACAGCGCGCCGCGCTGGCTGTTGAGCACGTCGTTGAGGATCTGCGACGCGAAGTAGTCCTTGTCGTTGTAGCCCGGCACGCGGTAGGCGACGAACACGAGCGTGTACGGATCGGAGCTGTTGTCGTGCAGCGTCAGCGGCTTGAGCGGCTGCAGGTGCACCGGCGAGCGCGCGGGCAGCTTCGCCGCCGGGATGTCGCCGAACAGTTTCGTCACCTTGGCGATCGTCTGCTGTGCATCGACGTTGCCGGCGATCACGTAGATCGCGTTGTTCGGATGGTACCAGCGGTCGTAGTACCGCTTCAGATCCGGTGCTTGAATCTTCTTGAAGCTCGCGACGGTGCCCAGCCCGGGATCGGCATACGGCGTCCCCGCGAACACGTGCTCGGTCGTCTTGGCGAACAGCCGCTGGATCGCGCTCGAGTTGTCGCCGCGTCACCTCTTGCGTGATCGCGCCGCGCTCCTGGTCCCACAGCTTCTGCGAGTCCAGCGCGCCGGTCGCGCGCGACCGCTCGAGGTTGAGCGCAATATCGAGATACTGTGACGGCATTTCGAAGAAATACTGTGTGATCTCGCTTTGCGTGTCGGCGTTGAACGTGCCGCCCGTGATCGCCGTGGTGTCGGCGAACTGCGACGCGGTCAGCGTCTTGCTGCCGCGGAAGAGCATGTGCTCCTGCGCGTGCGCGATGCCGGTGATCGGCTCTTCGTTCGCGCCGGACAGATAGTTCATCCACGTCGAGACGACCGGCGCGAGCGTGTCGCGCAACACGACCACCTGCATGCCGTTGGGCAAAGTCGCGCGGGTGACGTCGACGGTGTTTGCTTGCGGGGCTTGCGCGCCGGCGGGCGCGAGCGGAACGGTGAGCAACGCGGCCGCGAGTGCAGCGGAAAGAAAGCGGCGAGGGAAAGCCATGACGTCTGCATTGTTCCGGAGAGGGCTGAGGCCGACCTCGCGGAACGACCGACGCCGTGCCCGAACCCGTTCTGCGCGTCGAACGCGAGGGAGCGCGTGCTCGCGTCGTGCTGGCCCGCCCCGAGGTTCGCAACGCTTTCAACGCCGAGCTGATCGCCCGGCTGCGCGACACGTTCCTCGGCCTCGCCGAGGACTCGGCCGTACGGGTCGTGATCCTGGAGGGCGAAGGCAAGACGTTCTGCGGCGGCGCGGACGTGAACTGGATGCGCGGCGCGCTCGCGCTCTCGGAAGACGAGAACGTGCGCGACGCCGAGGCGATGTCCGACATGTACCGCGCGATCGACCGCTGCCCCAAGCCCGTCATCGCGAAGGTGCACGGCGCGGCGGTGGGCGGCGGCGCCGGATTGTGCGCGGTCGCCGACGCGGTGGTCGCCGACAGCGAGACCGTGTTCGGCTTCACCGAGACCAAGCTCGGCATCATCCCCGCGGTGATCTCGCCGTTCGCGATCGCGAAGATCGGCGTGTCGCACGCGCGGCGCTTGTTCTTGACCGGCGAGCGGTTCGACGCGCTGCGCGCGCAGGCGATCGGCCTCGTGCACGAAGTTGCAGGCGCCGATGCGCTCGACGGCACGGTCGACGCGATCGCGCGCGAGTTCGACACTGCCGGGCCGTCCGCGGTCGCCGCGGCGAAACGACTGATCCCGGCGGTGACGGCGGCGTCGTACGACGAGACGCGCGCGCTCACCGCGCGCGCGATCGCGCGCCAGCGGACCACCGACGAAGCCCAAGAAGGGCTGCGCGCGTTTCTGGAGCGGCGCGGCGCCGCGTGGGCGGCGAAGTGATCCGCAAGCTGCTGATCGCGAACCGCGGCGAGATCGCGATTCGCGTCGCGCGCGGCGCGCGCGAATTCGGCATCGTACCGGTCGGTGTGTATTCCGACGCCGACGAGCACGCGTTCTTTCGCGAAGCGCTGGACGCGTCGGTCCGCATCGGGCCCGGGCCGGCGAACGAGTCGTATCTCGACGGCGAGCGCATCGTCGCGGCGGCGAAGACGCTGGGCGCCGATGCGATCCATCCCGGCTACGGCTTCTTGAGCGAGCGCGCATCGTTCGCACGCATGGTCGTCGACGCCGGGCTCGTCTTCGTCGGACCGACGCCCGACGCGATTGCGGCGATGGGCTCGAAGATCGACGCCAAGCGGCGCGTGCGCGAGTTCGGCGTGCCGGTGGTCCCCGGCTACGACGGCGACGACCAGCGCGAAGACACGCTGCGCACTCGAGCGGAGGCGATCGGCACGCCGGTGCTGATCAAAGCCAGCGCCGGCGGCGGCGGGCGCGGGATGCGCGTTGTCGACGACCTCGCACAGTTCTCCGACGCGCTGGCGAGCGCGAAGCGCGAGGCGAAGGCGGCGTTCGGCGACGACACCGTGCTGCTCGAGCGCTACCTGCGCCGGCCGCGCCACGTCGAGTTCCAGATCCTCGCGGACGCGCACGGCACGACGGTGCACCTCGGCGAGCGCGAGTGCTCGATCCAGCGCCGCCACCAGAAAGTCGTGGAAGAAGCGCCCAGCGTCGCGCTCGATGCGGCGCTGCGCGCGCGCATGGGTGAGGCGGCCGTCAACGCCGCGCGCAGCGTCGGCTACACGAACGCGGGTACCGCCGAGTTCATGCTCGACGAGGACGGCGCGTTCTACTTTCTGGAGATGAACGCGCGCTTGCAGGTGGAGCACCCGGTCACCGAGCTGGTGTACGGCGTCGACCTCGTGCACGAGCAGCTTCGCATTGCCAACGGCGAACGGCTGCGCTTCACGCAAGAAGAGCTCGTGCCGCGCGGCTGGGCGATCGAGGTGCGGCTCAATGCCGAGGATCCCGCGCACGACTTTCTCCCGCAGTCGGGCACCATCGAAGCGTTTGACGTGCCGCGCGCGCCGGGCGTGCGGCTCGACGCGGGTTTCCGCGCCGGCGACGAGGTGCCCGTCTACTACGACTCGATGCTCGCAAAAGTCATCGTGTGGGGCGCGGACCGCGCCGCGGCGATCGCGCGCATGGACGTGACGCTGCGCGATACAACGGTGACCGGGATCGCGACGAACTTACCGCTGCTGCGCGCGATCGTCGCCGACGACGCGTACCGCGCAGGCGACACGACGACGCGTTTCCTTGAAGAGCGCATGCCGCTGTTCCGGCTCGGCGAAGCGCGCGCCGACGACGAGACGAAACGGCGCATCGCGGCGGCGCTGCTCGCGCGCTCGGATGCGTGGCGGCTGGGCGGCGTCGGCGTCCCGCTGGCGTTCGCGGTGGATGGCAGCACCGTGCACGCGAATGCGACCTACGACGGCACGCGCTGGCACGTCGAGGGCGACGTGGCCGGGCCGATCGAACCGGACGCACACGGTGCGACGTACGATGAGAGCGGCGGGACGGTCGAAATCGGCGGCCGTTGCGTGCGCTGGACGGCTCCCTCGCCACCGAGTGCCGACGCGGAGCATTCCGCGCACGCTGCCGCGTCCGGTGACGTCACCGCGCCGATGCCCGGCAAGATCGTCAGCGTCGCGGTGGAGCCCGGCGCGGCGGTGGAAGAGCGCGCGCTGCTGGTGGTGCTCGAAGCGATGAAGATGGAGCACCGCATCGAAGCGCCCGTCGCCGGCGTCGTCAAGGACGTGCGCGTGAAGCCGGGCGAGCTGGTGAAGAGCGGCGCAACGCTGATGACGATCGGCGCGGCCTACGCGGGCGAGAACTGACGTGCGCGTCATCCTGATCGCCGGGTGGAACGAAGCCGCGAAGCTGATGCGCACGTTCGCCGACGGCCGGCACGGCAAGGACGGGCTCGCGGCCTACGGCTACGACTGCTCGATCTTCCCCGACGGCAACGAGCCGCTGCGCGAACGCATCGAGCGCTTCCGCGCGTTTCTCGACCTGCTCAAGGCGCGCGAGCCCGGCGCGTTTCCGGTCGCGACGGTGGGCTACAGCGCAGGCGGCCTGATCAACCGCGGCTTTCTGCGCGCGTATCCGGAGCGCGAGTCCGACGTCGCCGCTACGGTGCAGCTCGCCGCGCCGAACGGCGGGCTGATCACCAACTACGCGGCGAGCACGCTGTGGCTCGCGCGCATGCCGACGCACGTGCTCAAGGACATGGACGTGTCGTCCGACTTCATGCGCTGGCTCAACGGCGTGGGCGGTCACTGGGCCCCCGATCCCGACAACGACAAAAAGGAGCGCTGGCACCTCGACGGCACGCCGTGGGTGATGCCCGAAGGCCACCGCTACCTGCACATCATCGGGCGCATGCCGAAGTACCATCTGCAGAGCGACGGCGTCGTGATGATCGAGTCGGCAACCATGGACGGCGCGATGCCGGTCGTGACCATCGACCAGGACGAAGCCAACCACCTCAACCTCGGCGCGGTGCAAAACAGGTTCGCGACGATCTTCCGCCGCTTCAAGCACGACGACGCGGTGTGGCCCCAGGCCGTGGAGATGATCGCACGGTTCTTGCGAAAGGAGCCCGTGACATGAACGACCCGCTCAAAGCCGCACCGCGGCGCGTAACGATTTGCGAGGTGGGGCCGCGCGACGGGCTGCAGAACGAGGCGGTCCCGATCTCCACCGACGACAAGGTGCGTTTCTGCGACCTGCTGTCCGACGCGGGCGTGCCGATCCTCGAAGCGACGTCGTTCGTGAGCCCCAAACACGTGCCGCAGATGGCCGACGCCGGCGAGGTGTTCCGGCGCATCCGCAAGGACGACGGCCGGACGTATCTCGTGCTGGTGCCGAACGAGCGCGGCCTCGACCGCGCGATCGACGCGGGCGTGCGCGCGATCGCCGTGTTCACCGCCGCATCGGAAGCGTTCGCGAAGGCGAACATCAACATGACGATCGACGAGTCGGTCACCGCGTTCAGCGGCGTGGTGAAGCGCGCGAAGGCCGAGGGGATGTGGGTGCGCGCCGCCGTGTCGACCGCATTCGGCTGCCCGTTCCAAGGTGACGTCGCCGTGGCGGACGTGGTGCGGGTGTGCGAACGGCTGCTGGCGCTCGGCGTTGACGAGCTCAGCGTCGCCGACACGATCGGCGTCGGCACGCCCAACCAAGTGTTCGATGTCGTTGGGGAGCTGCTGCGCGCGGTGCCGCTCGACCGCCTGGGGCTGCACTTCCACGACACGCGCGGAACGGCGCTCGCCAACACGCTCGCGGCGCTCGAGTGCGGCGTGCACATCTACGACACGTCCGCCGGCGGTCTGGGCGGCTGTCCGTTCGCACCCGGCGCGACCGGCAACTGCGCGACCGAAGATTTGCTCTACCTGCTGCACGGCATGGGGATCGAGACGGGGATCGACCTCGCGAAGCTGCGCACCGCGTCGCGCTTCATCGCGTCGAAGCTCGGCCGCCCGCTCGCCTCCCGCGCCTACACCGCGCTCGAAGCGGCGGACGCCCGCACGGAGAGGCTCGCCGGGGCCACCGCGTGACGAGCTCTTCCGGCGTTCACGCCGCGGTGGACCACGCCGCGCGCTTCCCCGGCGTCATGGCCGCGAAGCGCGAGGGCCGCGTGCTCGCCGACAACGGCGCCGGCACGCAGCTGCCGCGCGAGGCGCTCGACGGCGTAGCGCACTATCTCGAATTCGACAACGCGCGCAAGGGCACGCCGTTCGCGCGCAACCTGCGCGTATCGGCGCTGATCGCCGACGCGAAGAACGCGTTCGCCGACCTGCTGGGCGTGCCGCACGGGACGATCGGGCTCGGGCTCAACGCGACGTCGATCGCGTTCGACCTCGCGCGCTCGCTCGCGCACACGATTCGCCCCGGCGACCGCGTCGTCGTGACGGACGCCGACCACTACGGCAACGTGGTGCCGTGGTCGTGGCTGAGCCGCTTCGGCGCGGAGATCGTGCACGTGGGCGTCGACGCACACGGCGAACTCGACGAACGCGCCTACGCGGAAGCGCTCGACGGCGAACCGGTCCTCGTCGCGCTGCCGTGGGCCTCGAACGGGACCGGCAACGTGTTCGACGTCGCACGCCTGTGCGCCGCAGCGAAGGACGCCGGCGCGATCGTGGTAGTCGACGGCGTGCAAGCCGCACCGCACCTGCGCCTCGACATCCCGGAAGCCGTGGATGCGGCGTACTTCTCGGCGTACAAGATCTACGCGCCCCATTTCGGCGCCTGGTACGCGCACCCGGAGTTCGCACGCCGCTTCTTCACCGCCGACGACCCGCTGATCCCCAGCGCGCCGTTCCACTGGTCGATGGAGACGGGCACGCAAAACCACGAAGGCCTCGCCGGCTGGCTCGGCACCGTCGCATACCTGCGCAGCATCGGCAACGGCGACGTACGAACAGCGATGGACCGCATCGCGGCGGAGGAAGCGACCCTCACGCGCCACGCCCTGGATGGATTCGCCGCCCGCGCCGAACGCGTCGTGCTGTACGGCCGCACGACAGAGCGCGACCGCCTACCAGTGTTCGCGTTCAACGTCCGCAGCGTGTCTCCGGAAACCGTCGCAAGCGCACTCGACGAAGCCCGCATCGAGGCAAACGTCGGCAACTTCTACTCCCCACGCCTGCTGAACACGCTCGCCCCCGAAACGAACGGCAGCGCGGTCCGCCTCTCGTTCGCGCATTACAACGACACCGCAGACATCGACCGCTGCTTTACAGCCATCGACGCTCTCCGGCACCGCAGAGAGCTGCGATGACGGAGCTATCTCGAGTCCCAGATTGACCGGCTAGGCGAGCGACTTCGCGAAGGGCAACGGGATATCGGCGGAAGACCGTATTCGCCTGATGATATCGCGAGCGATTCTTTTAACGACAGGTCGTTCGCATACGATTACGGAACGGCTGCGGCATTTGCTCGACCGACCTATTACAGAGCGCCCTGGAAAGTCAACGCCTTCGATTGTCGCGAAACTAAGACGGCAGCAAATCGCCTGTCAGCAGGATGCAGGATATGGCTGGGGGCCGCATCGTCGTAGCAATTTGCTAGCGCAGGATGGCGCATCTCGTAAAAGTCTCGTAGCTCACTTTCCCAGAAGCTCGGCTCGTGGATCGGCGAGAAAAGTCCGATTGTTGGATATCATGCTGTGCATTTCGTCTATACGGCAGCAAGCCCAAAGCTATGAATTGCAGATACGAACTGAGGTGCAACAACGCTGGGCACAGCTTTCGGAAAAGTTCGCCGATCGTCGTGGGCTTCGAGATAAAATATGGGGACGGCCCAGAAGAGCTTCAGGTAGCGATTGATCTCCTCGGGAAGAATAATCTACTTGATCGAGAACATCAAGAAGAACTACCGATAGTTGGCTTCAGCTTGATGAAGCTTCTCCGGAGGGGGTTGATTATGCTGACGACTTCGGTCGAGACAAAATTCTTGCGGAGATCGCCGAGGCCGACTGCGAGCTGGAGCTCGAATCTCGCCGAGCTTGAAGCAATTATCCAACACTTGCAGCGAGATTCATAGAATATGATATTCCTTATCGTATATTCTCGGAAAAGTCGGCAGCTCCAATTATTCAAAGAGTATGCGGACTCCGCGTCGGACGTAGCGGAACGAGATCGGTTGAAAGCCGAACTCGACGCAGGAGACCAAGGCGACATTGAATCTCTGTTGCTTAGAGCCAACGATGAAGCCGCGGTTCGTTCGTCACACGCTCGCTATTTCGAGGACGCTTCTTCCCTGCTTCGCGATCTTCGCAAAGGAGCCTAACGCCGCTTACTGCGTCGTGAAGCTGCCGTCGTTTCCGAGTACCGTGTAGATGCAGCCGCGTTCGTTTACGGTGCCCGTTACTTTCACCGTGTAGGTCGTGTGGGGCTGGAGGCCTGCGATCGACGCGGTCGTGTGCATGGGGTCCGACGGCGGGACCGTGAGCGGGCCGCTCGTGATCGTCGAGCCGTCGCTGCCGGTCAGCGTCGCGGTCGCGGAGATGGCGTCCGGGATCGGAAGCATCCCGAACGTCAGCACGCTCAGCGTGACCGGCACGCCGGTCGAGCCCGGCGCGGGCGCGAGCAGCGGCGGTCCGCTGAGCGTGATCGCGGTGCACACCACGGAGATAGTGCCGCCGGCCGGTTGGACCGGCCCCCCGCCATACGTCGGCGAGGCTCCGCCGCCACAGCCGGGGAGCGCCGCGCTGCCCGCGAGGGCCAACGAAAACACGAGCAGTCTCGCAGCGGGACGTCTCATGCAATCCAGTATCTTCGATTCGCGGGACGGATGCTAGGAGTACGTTCATCCCGAACGTACGTTTTCGATGGTGATCGGGGTAGCGACGTTTGCGGAAGCCGAGCGGGCCTGGCTCGATGGGGATGCCGAGCGCTGCCTCGAGCTCTGCGACCGAGTGGCGAGCGACGATCCCGCGACCGACCCCGCGCTCGTGCATCTGCGCGCTCGCGTGCTGGTGCGCTTGCGCCGCCACGACGAGGCGATCGCATCGCTGAGCGCGGCGTTCGGCGAAGACGGCGCGCGTGACGCATCGCCCGTCGCGGCGATGCTGCTCGGAACGGCGTACGCGCGCAGCGGCGACGTGGAGCGCGGGCTGGCCTTGTTGCACGAAGCGTCTCGCCGCGCGCAAACAGCGAACGTTGCGACCCGCTCGGAGATCGCGCTGGGGATCGCGCTCGCGCACTACCGCATGCACGACTTCGAGGCAACGGAACGCGCGCTCGACGACGTCGATCCGGCCAGCGGCATCGTGTACGCGCGCGCGCTCGAATGCCGCGGCTGGATCGCCAAGTGCCGCAACGACTTCAGCGGGGCGGTCACGGCGTTCGAAGCGGCGCTCGCGGAACTCGACCGGTGCGCTCAGCTCGACCGCTTCCTCGAAGCCAACCTCGTCGCCACGCTGGGCTACATCGCGGTAGAACTGTTCGACGAAGCACGCTGGACGGCGTACGATGCCCGCGCGCGGAGCATCGGCTGGGACGCGAGCGGCCTGGAGTACTACCGTTTCTGGATGGAGATGACGCGCTCGATGGCGGCGGAGCTGGGCGGCCGGCCACGCGACGCGCTGCAAGCGGCGCGCAACGCCGCCATCGCGGCGCCATCGCCCGCGTTCGCCTTGTTCGCGCAATGCCGCCGCGCCGCCGTGCTCTTCTCGTACGGCGAGATGCTGGGATACGAAGATCTCGCGGGGTCGATCCGTTCCGAGCTCGACGCGATCGACTTGACCCGGCTGCACGAGTTCGAAGAGATCAACTTGCCGGTGGTCGTCGCGGAGACGCTTGCGCTCATCGGCGACGGTGCGGGCGCCGCCGCGGCACTGCAACGGCTCGAGACGATGTCGCCCCAACAGCTGGCGTCGCTTCAAGACGAGCCGATGAAACGCGCCTACCTCGCATTCGTGGACGGGCTCACGGCGGACGCGAACAGCGACTCCTTCAGCGCACAGCACCGTTATCGCGAAGCGCTGCGCGTGTTCTCCCACCTCGGGATGGCGCGGCGCGCGCTGCTTTCGGCGCTGCGGCTGGGCGAGCTCAACGGCGAGCCGGAGCTGCTCGCGTTCGTGGCGGAACGTGCGCGCGCGCTGCCCGCGCGCTCGTGGATTCGCGCGCGCGCCGCGCGGTTCGCCGCATGGCAGACGGATCCGCTGCTCGCCGAGCTCACGCGCGCCGACCGCGAGGTGCTCGAGCTGCTGCAGGAAGGCAAGTCCACGGCCGATATCGCCGCGCTGCGCGGCCGCTCCGCGCAGACGATCCGCAACACCATCTCCAAGCTGTTGAAGACCTTCTCGGTCGACAACCGCCAGGCGCTGGTCAGGGAGTGGTCGTCGCGGGGGGCGTATCCGGCGCAAGCGCGTGATGATGCGCCGCATGCCTCCGGCGGGACGCCCGCGCACTCATAGGCGCGGTCGTCGAGCTGGGCGTCCCGGTCGCCGCCGGCGTCGGTGATGGCGGCGACATCGTCGGGGGAACCACGGTAGGCCCGTTAGGAGGCCCGACGCTGGGGCCGCCGCCCATGACCGAGCAACCGCCCAGCATGCACGCGACGGCGAAAACCGACCAACTTCGAACGAAAAGGTTGTTGCGCACCGGATGTCCCGCGCGTTGATTCGCTGGAAGGCGACCGGGACCCCCGCTGCGTACGACGGGGCGATGCGCATCGCGATTCGCACGGGCAAGCTCTACGACGGAACGGCGGCCGCGCCGCGCGAGAACGTCACGATCGTCGTGGACGGCGGCCGCATCGCGCGCGTCGCGGGCGACGCCGAGGCCGCGGATGCGGAGCGCACCTACGAATGCGCGTCGGTGGTACCAGGCTTGATCAATAGCCACGTCCACCTTGAAGTAAACGGCGAGCCCGACACGCAGACGTTCTTTCTCATTCGTACGCCCACGGAACGCACGCTCGACGCCGCGCGCAACGCGCGCCTCGCGCTCGAAGCGGGCGTCACGACGGTGCGCGATCTCGGCGGCTCCGAATCCAACGCGATCGCGCTGCGCGACGCGGTCGCGAACGGGCAGCATCCGGGCCCCACGATCGTGCCGGCCGGGCGCGCGATCTGCATGACGGGCGGCCACGGCTTCTTCCTCGGGCGTGAGGCGGACGGCCCATGGGATGTGCGCAAAGCGGTGCGCGAGCAGCGCAAGGCGGGCGCGACCTGCATCAAGCTGATCGCGACGGGCGGCGTGCTCACCAAAGGCGCGGTGCCGGGGCAGGACCAGCTCGGCGAGGACGAGATGCGCGCGGCGATCACGGAAGCCGGCACGCACGGGATGCGCGTCGCGGCGCACGCGATCGGCACGAACGGCATCAAGAACGCGCTGCGCGCGGGCGTGACGTCGATCGAGCACGGACACTTGCTCGACGACGAGGCCATCGCGCTGTTCAAAGAGCGCAAGGCGTACCTCGTGCCGACGCTCGCGGCGGTGTGGTGCATCTACGAGAACATCTCCAGCGGCGCGCAGCCCGACTACGTCGTGCGCAAGGCGACCGAACTCTATCAAAGCGCCGGCGAAAACATCCGCAAGGCGTGGCGCGCCGGCGTGACCATCGCCGGCGGCTCCGACGCGGGCACCCCGTACAACAAGCACGAGAACTACGCCTACGAGGTCGAGCTCATGTCGACCGTGCTCGGCATGACGCCGCAGCAGGCGCTCACCGCGGCGACCGCAACCGCGGGCGAGCTGCTCGGCGTCGACGCGGGCGTGCTCGCTGAAGGTAAGCCCGCGGATCTGCTGCTGCTCGACGGCGACGCGGGCGCCGACGTGCGCGCGCTGCGCGCACCGCGCGTAGTCATCAAAGCCGGCGCGGTCGCGCACGAACGCGCATGAAGCTGAGCGGCCTCAAGGTGGCGATCCTGGGTGCGATCTCGTGGCCGACGCCGCCGCCGGGCTACGGCCCGTGGGAGCAAGTTGCCTACAACATCGCCAGCGGCATGGTCGCGCGCGGGCTCGACGTCACGCTGTTCGCGACCGCGAACTCGTCGAGCCCGGGGAAGCTCGCCGCCGTCGTTCCGGTCGGCCTGAACGAAGATCTCGCGCTCAACGGCGACGTCTGCGGCGAGCTGCACATTGCGTCGTGCTTCGCACGTGCATCGGAATTCGATCTGATCCACAACAACTTCGACTGGAAGCCGCTGCTCCACGCCCTCGCGACGTCGCATCCGCCGCTCGTCACGACGGTGCACGGCTTCTCGTCGCCGCCGGTCCTGGGCGCGTACTACGCCGGCGCGTCGCGGTCGTTCTACTGCTCGATCAGCGACGCCGACCGCGATCCGGGGCTGTCCTATCTCGCCACGACGTATAACGGCATCGATCCCGCGGCGTGGACGTTTCGCGACACCGCGGGCGACTATCTGCTGTTCTTCGCGCGGTTCCATCCGGAGAAAGGCGCGCACCTCGCGATCGAGGTCGCGAAGCGCGCCGGCGTGCGCCTGAAGCTGGCCGGAATCCCGCACGACGAAGCGTATTTCCGCGAACAGGTCGCGCCGCACATCGACGGCGACGCGGTGCAGTTCCTGGGCCACGTGAAAGGCAAGGCTCGCGACGAGCTCGTCGGCGGCGCGCTCGCCCTCGTGCACATGACGACACGCCCCGAACGGTTCGGGCTCACGCTGATCGAAGCGATGGCGTGCGGCACGCCCGTGCTGGGCGCGCGGATGGGCTCGATCCCGGAGATCGTGGTCGACGGCGTGACGGGGTTTCTCTGCGACAACGTCGCCGGCGCCGTCGAAAAGGTGCCGCATCTCGTGGCATTATCGCGACCCGCGTGCCGGGCGCACGTCGAGGCAACGTTTTCGGTGGACCGCATGGTGGACCGTTATGTGGACGCGTACGCCGAAGCGCTGCGCCTGCACACGCCGCCGCCGCCGGCCGACGAGCAGCTGCGCTGGCGCCGCCACGACTGGTGGGATCGCCCGATGGCGTTCACGGACATCCCGCCCAAGCCGGCGCACTCGATCGACGTCACCCGGCTCGTCTCATGATTCGCGGTAGGCGCCGCGTCCGCCGTTACGGTTTCGGGGCGGCAGGCGCGAGGTCGCGCAGCTTGGCGAGTTCGTCGTCGATCGCGACGACGATTTCCTTAGCCGCGGCGCGGTACATCGACGGGCGATGATCGCTCGCGATGGCATTGGCTTGATTTTCGGGCTTTCCGGTATCGTCGCCCTTGGTGGTCGTGGAATGTGGTTGCACCGGCGTCTGCGTCTCCGATGTCCAGTCGACGACCTGCTGCACGAGCGGTCGCCACTCGGTCAGCTCTCGGCGCGCGTCCTCGGCCCGGTTCAGCGCGGCCAGCGCGCGAGCCGCGAGGACCGCGAAACTGGCGCCACGCGTGTCCGCATAATGCTGCGCTTCGCGAAATGCGTGCGAGAGCTTGTCTTTGGAGCAGCGCTGGTACGCGTCGACCGCGGCCTGCGCGACGTCATACACCTTCTGCGGCGGGTCGCTCTTCGTCAGCTTTCCGACGCCGAGAACGTATTGGGTCGCCTCGGGGCAGATGACATCCGAGAAGCCGGGCGACGCGGCCGATGCTCGTCCGAACGAGCAAGCGACAAAGACGATGGCGAAAGACGCCGTCAACGTGCGCATGGCTTTGGGTTCCGCATCCTCGCGCACCCTCCCCGCGACCGTGGCCGAGGCTTTACGCCGGCGTGGGCGTGGGGCTTGGGACGCTGCGGCCTTGCGGTCGCGGCTGCGCGCGCAGCGCCTCGATTTTAATCAACTCGGCGTCGATTGCCGTAACGATCTCCTTCGCGGCGTCGCGATACATCGACTTACGATGGTCGCTGCCGGCGATGGTCGCCCCACCGCCCTCCGGGCCGTCGCCCGACGGGGCATGCGGTGAAACCGACGTCTGCGTCTCCGTCTGCCAGTCGACGACCTGCTGCGCGAGCGGGCGCCAGTGCTCCAGCTCGCTGCGCGCTTCCGCGCCGCGGCCGAGCGCGATGAGCGCGCGCGCGGCCACCACGGCCAAACCGGCGGCGCGCGTGTCGGCGTAGTGCTGCGCTTCGCGGAACGCGAACGACAGCTTCTCCTTCGAACAGCGCTGGTACGCATCGACGGCGGCCTGCGCCGTATCGTACACGCGTTGCGGCGCGTCGTCGGTGCGCAGCTTCCCGACCGCGACGACGTACTGCGTTGCCTGCGGGCAGATGACATCGGAGAAGGTGCCCGGGGCGGCAGCCGCTCGCCAGGACGAAGAAGCGACAAGAACGAGTGCGAGGGAAACCGTCAGCGCGCGCATGGGTGCGCATTTCGAGGGCCGGCGGGCCGTCCCCGCACTTGGGCTTTCACCGTACGACCGCCGCGCGTTGGTCGATCCAGTGCAGCACGCCGCGCCCGCGGTCGGCCTTCGCGAGTGCGTCTTCGACCGTGTCGCCGAGGACGGTGAAATGTCCCATCTTGCGGCGCAGCGCGGCATGCACTTTACCGTAGACGTGCAGCTTGAGATCGCGCTCGCGCAGCAAGTCCGCGACGCCGGCGAGCGTATCGCCCGCACCCGCGCCGAGGATGTTGACCATCACCGCCGGACGGAATTGCCGCGGCTCGACCAGCGGCAGGCCGCAGATCGCGCGGACGTGCATCTCGTACTGGCTGATCTGCGTGGCGTCGAGCGAGTAGTGGCCGCTGTTGTGCACGCGCGGCGCGATCTCGTTGACGAGCAGGTCGTCCCCAGCTTGAAAGAACTCTACGCAGAACGTGCCGACGATCTCGAGCCGCTCGGCGATCGTCGTCGCATAGCGCCGCGCGCGCTCCGCGATCGCCGGCGCGATGCGGCCGGGCACGATCGACGTCGCGAGCACGCCTTCGTCGTGCTGGTTCTCCGACGTGGGGAACGCGACGATCTCGCCTGCTTCGTTGCGCGCGGCGATGATCGAGAGCTCGCGGTCGAACGCGATGAGCCGCTCCCAGATCAGCGCGCTGCCTTTCGCTGCGGCCCACGCGCGCTCCGCGTCGTCGCGGGAGCGCACGACCCACTGGCCCTTGCCGTCATAACCGCCGAGCGTCGTCTTGAGCACGCCGGGGTACCCGATCGCACGTTCGGCCGCATCGAGCTCCTCGCGCGAGCGCACCGGCGCGAACTCCGCGGTCGGGATGCCGCACCCGCGCACGAACGTCTTCTCCAAGATGCGCTCTTGCGTGATGCGCAGCGCGTTCGAGCCGGGATGCACGATGCGCCGGTCGGCTTCGAGCGCGAGCACCGATTCGAGCGGGATGTTCTCGAACTCGTAGGTGACGACGTCGGTGCGCGCGCCGAGCTCGCCGATCGCGCGCACGTCGTCGTACGCTGCGACGATCTGCTCGTCGGCGACCTGTCCGCACGGCGAGTCGGGCAACGGCTCGAGCGTCACGATGCGAAACCCCATTCGCTTCGCCTCGAGCGTGAGCATGCGCCCGAGCTGGCCGCCCCCGAGGATGCCGATCGTGCGAATCACAGCTCGATCGCTTCGACGTCGGCGGTGACGCGGGCAACGCGTTCGTCGAGCTTGCGCGCGAGTTCGGTGTCATGCAGCGCGAGGATGCGCGCCGCGAACAATGCTGCGTTCGCCGCGCCGCCGATCGCCATCGTCGCGACCGGGACGCCCGCGGGCATCTGCGCGATCGACAGCAGCGAGTCGAGGCCTTTGAGCGCTTTCGATTCGACCGGCACGCCGATGACGGGTAAGTTCGTCTTCGTCGCGACCATGCCCGGCAAGTGCGCGGCGCCGCCCGCGCCTGCGACGATCACCTCGATGCCGCGCGCCTTGGCTTCGCTCGCGTAGCGGAACATCAGGTCGGGCGTGCGGTGCGCGGACACGACGCGCAGCTCGCACGTCACGCCGAGCTCCTCCAGCGTCGTTGCGGCGGCGCGCATCGTCTCCAGATCGGATTTCGAGCCCATGATGATCCCGACACGGGGCGTAGCGCTCATCGCCGTCCGGCGTTCGGGCCCCTCAGTGAAGCGCCCTCGCGGCGCGGCGGGGGCGAATCGACCTACCGCTGGGTCTCATCCCGCCGTGAGCCGCTCTGCTCGTCGCTACGCCGGCGACGCGCTGTGCACCGCGCCGTCCGCACCGCGCGCGGTCACGACAGCGCCGGCCACGATCGTGCACTGCGGGCTCCAGCTCCGGGCACCGGCCTCGCATGAGATATGCTGGAGCGCGGTTTCGGAGCGCATGACGACGTCGTAACGGCCATCATCGCCAACCACGGCAGCGATCGCGTCAACGTGCGGCAATTCTCGGTCGATGATGCCGAGGCTCTCCCACGCGCTCGCGGGACGGTGGAACACGTGATGCTCGACTCCGCGCTCGGCAAGCGGAACGAATACGTCGAAATCGTCGGGCACCTTGGGCCGCTGCACGATCGCCGGGAACTGGCCGGGCGAAAGGGACGGTGCCCCGTTCAACGGTCGCGGCGCACCCCATTGGTACCGTAAACGATCGACGCTGAGGAGGCCGCCGTCGACCGCGGCAAACACGACCAGGTTGCTGATCGGCTCGCCCATCACCGCGTCACCCGGCGTGACCGTTTCGAAGATTGCGAGCGGCTGCACGCCGACCAGAGTGTTCGCGAACGTATCCGGACCGAGCCAGTCCCGCGTGTCTTGCCTGTTGTTGCGCCAGTAATGGGCGAGACCGCCGTCGACGACCGGTACGACGAGTTCGAAATTACCGTCCGCGCCAACGACACTTTGGAGAAAGACGGGATTGCCGCGAACCTGGAATCTGAACCTCTCCGGCAGTTGCCACTGCGCGTCATCGTCGGACGAATGGTAGAGAAAAACGAGCTCGTCGTGCCGTCGCGCGATGAGCTCCAAGTTCCCCTTGTGGTAACGACTCTGAATGAGCGCTGCAGCATCGAACGTCTGCTTGCCGCGAGCAAGAACGCTCACGGACCGCCAGTTCGATCCGTCCGGGTTCGGCTCGCAGCTGAAGTGGGCCAGGCCGCCGTCCACCAGCGGGGTGACGAGTTGCAGCGAACCTTGGTGCCACGCTTGCGCATTGCGAGACAACCCAGGTAGCCCGGTCGCGTCGAAGCGCATGCCGGAACTCATGCTGCTCTCGACCGTCGCTTGCGGCACCCGGTCGGTCCAGCTCGCGCGTGGTGTCGGCGCGATCTCGATGAGCTGCTGGATGTCGACCTCTTCGAGGCTGAAGACGCGCCGGCGATCGGCGGGCGTCCAGTCGACGTCGGGAAAGCTCTTGCTCGAAATCTGCCGCAGGTATCGCGTCAAGGCAGCGTTGTTCCGGTACGCCGGCGGAATCGGGACTGCCGGCTCGTACAGCGGATCCAGCGCACACTTCTGAAGCTCCGCGAGCAGGAGCGGCGAATCTTGCAACGCATCGACGATGCGCGGCCAGCGCGATATGATCGCGAGGAAACGGCCGAGCTTCTCGAGCGTCAGCTCGCGCATGCCGGGGAGCCAGTCAGGCGTGATCGGCGTTCCGGAGAGACGCTTCGTCACGACGAAGAGGTACACGTTCAGCCGGAAGACGTTCATGAACTGCTTGATGCGGCGCGGATTGAAGTCGAGCAAGAACGCCGCGCTCTGAATGATGTGCGCGGCGCGATCGCTGTCCGTCACGGCGTCCACCGGCACCGTTTCGGCCGCGCTCGGCACACTCGCGCCGTCGAGCAACCGCGCGAGGAATTCATCCCGGGCGCGAGGCACCCGAAACGGAAGCTGGACGAACTTGTCCATGAAGGCGTAGCCGTAGTCCAGCGAGCTCTCGAACTGGGCCGCGTTGGCGTTCGCCGCGTCGGACGGCGCCAGGTAGGGCATCAATGCTTGGTACTTTGCTGCGACCGATGCGGCGACGATCTTTCGGTCCATGCCGATGACGAATACGGGTCCCTTCTCGCTGGAAGACGTCAGCATGTTGATCGCCTGAACGAGCTCGGCTGCGCGCGGTACGTCGCAGCGGTCGAGATCGTCGATGAAGATGAAGAGCTTGTCGGGCTCGACGTAATGTTTGAGGACGCGAGCGAAGTCTTCCTGAAACGTCTCGATGAACGCGACTCGTTTCGCGTACCCCGGATCGGCGACGTACTTTCGGAGCTTCACCTCGAACGGGTCGCCGACGATCTCTTTCGTTTTCTTCGCGAGTGCGAGCACCAAGAAGACGGAACCCAACACGCCGCCGCTCCCGACGACGAGCGCGACGAACTTCTCGGACCCGCGCGCTGCCGCAGCGGATTGTGCTTGGGCCGCGGCACCATTGTAGAGCAACCACACGGAGAGACCGATGACGGCGACCAGCAGACTCAGCCGAAGGCCGATCGTCACGATGTCGGGGATCGCAGCGTTCCAGTTGAAACGCGAGAAGGTGAATCCCAAGTCGTCGAGCATCCGCCGCCCGAACGGTTTACGCCGGCGAACCCCTTTCACGCACTCGAGCGCGAACGAAGCCCAGAGCGACTCATCCTTATCGTGGCGCCAGGCGTTGAAGAAAACTGTTGGGCTTCCTTTCGCCTCGACCACCGCCCGAAGCTGCATCAGGAAGGACGTTTTGCCGCTGCCCCATTCTCCTTCGACGGACATCGTCAACGGTGTCTTCGTCTCCCGGTGAAACAGAAACTCGGCGATGCCACGAACGTACACACCGAATCCGAGCGAGTCGTGGGCACCGTCGCTCACCGGAGCGTCGTCGCAGATCACGGTCTTGACCAGCGGCTCGGCGCTCCGGTCAGCGTGCGGATGCTGCATTTTCAAGGTCGGAGTTTCGCCATGGCACACTCGGCCCGAAAGCGGAAGCGGCGTGGAGGGCCATAATCATAGCACGACCGGGTAACGACGGACAAGGCCACGCAGGGGACGATCGGTTTTGGACGGTAACCATCGGCCGGTGCGTTTCTCGCTCGGGATCAACTATTGGCCGCGCCGAAGCGCGATGGAAATGTGGCGGCGATTCGATGCGGGCGAAGTGCGCGAGGACTTCGCCCGGATCGCCGCTCTCGGTCTCGATGCCGTCAGGTTCTTTCTGCGGTGGGATGATTTTCAACCACGCGCGGACACGATCGATGCTTCCATGCTCGCACGGCTCGAGGCCGTTGCCGACATCGCCGCCGAAGCCGGGCTGCAAACAATGCCGACGCTGTTCGTCGGCCACATGAGCGGCGCGAACTGGCTCCCCGCGTGGACGCTCGACCCCGCAACGCCGCACGGGCGCTTCCGCACCATCGTGGGCGGCACCGAGTCGAAGTACGGTATCGGCGATTTCTATACCGGCGCGCTGCTCGAAGCGGAGATTCTCTTCGCCCGCGCCGTCGGCGAACGCTTGCGCGATCATCCCGGTGTGCTGATGTGGGATCTCGGCAACGAGTTCAGCAATTTGCGCGAGCCGGCGAGCGATCGCGACGCGGGCGAATGGAGCAGACGGCTCACGGACGCGCTCCAGGCGACATCGGGGATTGCGGTCACCGCCGGCTCGCACGGCGAGGACCTTACCCGTGACCGCAACATTCGGCTTTCGTCGCTGTGCGCGCGGCACGGGCTATGCACGATGCACGGGTACAGCGTGTACAGCGCATTCGCACGCAGCCGGCTCGATCCCGAAGTGGTACCGTTTCTCGCCTCGCTTGCCGCGTCGTTCTCACACAAGCCCGTGCTTTTCAGCGAGTTCGGTAATCCGACGTGTCCAACCGGAAAGCTCTCGCCCTACGAACGCGTCGCAATGCCCGACGAACCGCCGAACCCGACGATCTCGCCGGACGATCCCGTGCTCGCGCCGTATGCGTGCCTCACCGAGACCGAGATGGCAGCGTACTGCACGAACGTGCTCGACCGGCTGCACGCCGACGGGCGGCTGGGCGCGTACTGGTGGTGCTGGGCCGACTACGCCGACGAATTGCGCGGCGAGCCACCATTTGACGTAGCACCGCACGAGCTGACCTTCGGGATCGTCCGCAGCGACGGCAGCGAGAAGCCGGTCGCTGCGGCGCTCGCCGCGTTCGCCCGCGAGCAGCGCAGCGTCCTCGCGCCGAACGACCCGCCGGTGATCGCCGACACCTACTACTATCGCACGCTGCCCGACAGCACGCGCACGTTATATGACGGATGGGTTCGCTCCATCGAGGAACGGCGCGGCGCGGCGCGGTAAGCGGACGCGTGCGTGAAAATTCGTTGAAGCGCCGGCTGCTGGCCGGTGAAACCGTCGTCGGGACCTGGATGAACTTGGCCGAGCCGCTCGTCGCCGGGCTGCTGGCCAGCCACGGGTGGGACTGGCTGCTCATCGACATGGAGCACGGCCCGGTGCCGCTCGCGGACGCCGCCGCGATGGTGACCGCGACACGTGCGCAGGGCGGCGTGCCGATCGTGCGCGTCGCGTGGAACGAGAGCTCGCAGATTCAGCGCGTGCTCGATCTGGGCGCGTGGGGCATCATGGTGCCCGTCGTCAACACCGCGGACGATGCGCGGCGCGTGGTGCGCGACGCGCGCTTTCCGCCGCTGGGCGAGCGCAGCCGCGGCGGCGTGCGCGCGAACCTCACGTTCGAGACGGACCCCGGCACGTACAGCCTGCGCGCCAACGACGAGGTCCTCGTGCTCGTGCAGATCGAGACGGAGCAGGCCGTCGCGAACATCGCGGAGATCATGGCGGTCGACGGGATCGACGGCGCGTTCGTCGGTCCGAATGACCTCGCGTTCTCCGGCGGCAAGCCGTGGCCCGACGTCTGGGAAAAAGACGCAGCGTACATGAAGCTCATCGACGCCGTGCCGCCCGCCGCCGAAGCCGCCGGGAAATTCGCCGGCATCCTCGCGCGCGAGGCGCAGCAAGCCGTCCAAATGATCCAGCACGGCTACCGGTTCGTGGGCGTGGGCGGCGACGTGACGTTTCTGACCAACGGCTCGAAGGCGTGGCTCCAGGTGGTGCGGGCGCCGCAGAAGACCGGATGAGCGTCATCGTCGTGACCGGCGCGTCGTCCGGCATCGGGCGCGCGCTAGCGCTGCGCGCGGCGCGCGCGGGCTACGACGTCATCGCGATCGGGCGCAACGCCGACGCGCTCGACGCGGTCGCGCAACGCGTGCGCACCGAGCAAGGACGCATCGTCACCGCCGTGTTCGACGTGAGCGATCCCGCCAACGCGCTGCCGATCGTCGACCTCGCGCGCGAGAAGTTCGGCCGCATCGACGTGCTGGTGAACAACGCCGGACACGTGGCGGTCGGCGCGCTCTCGCTACAGACCGACGACGCGCTGCGCGCGCAGTTCGGCACGCACGTCATCGGCCCGGTCGCGCTCGTGCGCGAAGCGCTGCCGCTGCTGCGCGAGTCGCACGGCATCGTGTTCATGGTGGGCAGCGGCGTCGCGCGCGTGCCGGTGGGCGGCCTCGGCGCGTACGCACCGTCGAAGGCCGCGACGCGCTCGGCCACAGCGGTGCTGCGGCGCGAGCTCAAACCGCAGGGGATCGCGGTGACGTACGTCGATCCGGGCGTCGTCGACACGGCCTTCATGTCGCGCGCCGGGATGCCGGGCGCGCCCGCGTCGATCATGGCGACGCCCGAGCAGGTCGCGCGCAAGCTCCTCGTCGCGGTGCGCACGCGGCCGCGCGTGCTCAACGCCGTGCCGTGGCAAACCGCGTTCGTCGCGCTCGCAGAACTGTTTCCGCGCTTGACCGACTTCGTGCTCGAGCGCAACCCCGCGCTGGTCGGCACGCAGAACGTCACGCCCACGCCCGCGCTCGGCGCCGAAGTGCTGCGCCCGCCCGCGCGCGACACCGCCGCCGAAGCCATCGACGCCGCGATGAACGAAGCCGCCACCGCCGCCGCACCGGCGCCGGAAACAAAGATACCGGCCCACGAGCTCAGCGTGACCAACGCCGCGGCGATGGCGGCGCTCGACCGGTACGCGTCGAGCGACGAAGCCGAAGCCGCGCTGCACGCGGCCACGCCGCCGCCGCCCGATCCCGCGGCCGCGGCAGACTTCGACGCCGCGCTCGAGCCGTTGCGGCGGCGCATGGAACGCGTGCGCCTGAACGAGGCGTTCGTGCGAAACCTGCTGCGCAGCGACGCGGTGCTCGACGCGCACGAGGTCGCGCTGCAATGGGCCGGGATGCCGAACAAGAACGAGCGCGCCGCGACGGTGGAAGTCCTCGACGCGCTCTGCGACGCGGGCTTTCTGCAGCGCGATGCCGGACGCTATCGCGTGCTGCGCGTCCCCGGCTGAGCGCGCGGCGCGCGTCATGAGCACGCCGCAGTACCCCGAGCTTCGCGCGCAACTCGTCGGCGTGCTGCGCGAGCGGGGCGCCGTGCGCACCGAGCGCGTCGGCGCCGCGTTCGAACGGGTGCCGCGGCACGTGTTCGTCCCCGACGTCCCCGCGCACGACGTGTACACCGATCGCTCGATCGCGATCAAGCTCCAGGACGGCATCCCGGTCAGCTCGTCGTCGCAGCCGGCGATCATGGCGGAGATGATCGAGATGCTCGCGCTGTACGGCGGCGAGCGCGTGCTGGAGATCGGCGCCGGCACCGGCTATAACGCGGCGCTGCTGGCGGAGCTCGTGGGACCGTCCGGCTCCGTCGTCACGATCGACGTCGACGAGGAGCTCGTCGCCGCCGCGCGCCGGCATCTCGACGCCGCCGGCTACGCGCAGGTGCGCACGCTGAGCGCGGACGGCGTGCTCGGCGACCCGAGCGGCGCGCCGTTCGACCGCATCATTGCGACGGTCGGCGTCGACGCGATCCCGCCGGCATGGATCGCGCAACTGCGCGAAGGCGGCCGGCTCGTCGCGCCGCTCACGATCCGCTGCCAGCAGAAAGTGTTCGCGTTCGCGCGCACGCCGCGCGGGCTGGAGAGCGACGGAGTCGTCGACGCGGGCTTCATCATGCTGCGCGGCGATGCGGCCTACGCCGAGAGCGTCTCGCTGATGCTCGACGAGCCCGGCATGACGCTGCGCGTGCTGACCGCGCACGCGCGCTCGGTCGACGTGCACGCGCTCGCGCGCGCGCTGCGCGGCAAGCCGCACGATTTCGCGCCGGCGCGGCGCATCTCGATCGCCGACGTGTGGGACGGTTTCGCGCTATGGCTGGGCGTGCACGACGACGCGCTCTGCCGGCTCACCGTGCAGGGGCCGGCGGCGGCCGGCAGCCCGGTGCCGAACCTCGCGGTGGGCGGCGGCGCGCTCTACGGGCTCGCGACGACGCTCGGGCTTGCGGAGCGCGACGAGCTCGCCGTGTTCGCGCCGCGCGGCGGCTATGACGTCAGCGTGCGCCGTTTCGGCGAGGACCGCGGCGCGGTCATGCGCGTGCAGCGCGCGATCGTGGGCTGGGACGACGCGCACCGCCCCGGCAACGCGTCGCTGCACGTCACGATCGATCCCAGCGGCACGACGCACGTCGCGTTCGGCTCGCACCGCGGCACCGCATAGCGAACGCTACCAGTACGCGACGTCTTTCTGCTTGGTGTCGACGTACTTGCCGAACACCGCCGGGTTCGCTTTGAACTGGTTCTCCAGGTCGACGATGCGCTGATTGTCGAGCGGGTGGCTGCGCAGCCAGGAGTTCTGGCCCGCGCCGTACGTCTCGGTCATCGTTTGGAAGAACCAGACCATGCCCCATGGGTTGAATTGGCCCGTCGCGGCCATGATCCGCGCGCCTTCCTCGTCGGCCTGCGCCTCGATGTGGCGCGACTGCGCCGCGTCGCTGCCGGCAACGGCATACTGCGAGCCGTAGTCGAACGCCGCGCCCGCCAGCGGCCCGACCAAAATTTGCGCGAGGATCGAGCCGATCGACGCGACGGTGCTCTTCTTCTGGAGCGACGCCATGTGCTGCGCGACGTGGTGGAGCACCATATGGCCGGTCTCGTGCGCGAGCACGCCCGCCAGCTCGTCCTTGTTCTTGGCCAGG
Source organism: Vulcanimicrobiota bacterium (assembly GCA_963792235.1). Classification (GTDB taxonomy): domain Bacteria; phylum Vulcanimicrobiota; class Vulcanimicrobiia; order Vulcanimicrobiales; family Vulcanimicrobiaceae; genus Vulcanimicrobium. Next base: position 26,414 of record CAWBVR010000023.1, on the reverse strand, counting down.
CGCAGCAGCGGCTCGTTGACGTAGATGTTGCCGCCCGGGACCGAGAACGCGTTGGCGGAGTCGCCGCGCACGATGTAATAGCGGATCGGATACGGATAGCGGGAACGTACGGTGTCCGCGACGACGGACCCGATCTCGTTGAGGTGCTCGTAGAAGCCCGAGTCGAAGAGAAGGTCGCCGTCCTCGCGGAGCTGGGCGAACACCTCGCGGCCGACCGCCGGCTCGTCGATCCCGGCCAGCGCCGGCGCGACGTGCGCGAGTTGGGTGACGCCGACGGTTGCGATGAGACTGCGGATGAACGCGGTGCGTTCCATGTACGTATTCCCTCGGAAAGGACGCGGTTGACCAACAAACTTTCCCGCGCGGTCATTGGTTTCGTGGCGGTCGCGGTTTTCCTCAGTACGTCATGGGCGACGGCCCGGGCCGCCTCATCGCGCGTCGCCGTCCCGCAGGGCGCGCTCGCCGGCCTGCACCAGGAGGGCCCCGCCAACGGCGCCGTCCAGCTGCACCTGGCCTTTGAGCTGCAACCCAAGGCCGATCTTGACGGGCTGGCCGCGCGCATGAGCGACCCGGCCGACCCGGCCCACCGCAACGTCCTGTCCCGCGAAGCCTTCGTGGAGAAATTCGGGCGCCTGCCGGATGCGCGCGCGCTCGTCGTGATGCTCAAAGCCGCCGGCGGCACCGACGTGGCCTTGGCGGGCAACGGCCTGGTGGCCGGCGGGCAGCTGCGAATCGACCAGGCGGAACGGCTGTTCGGCGTGCGTTGGCAGAAGTGGACCGACGGTCAACGGACCGTTCTCGCGCCCGACGGCCCGCTCAACGTGCCGGCCGCGGGCCTGCGCGACGTGCGCGGCGCGGTGGTCGCGACGATCCCGCGCCTCGCCGACACGCGGGCGTCGTTCACGTACTTTCGCGGCGACTGGTACGAGCCGGCGCGCTTCCGCTCCATGACCGATTCCGTCGCCAACGGCGGCACCGGCCAGCGCATCGTGCTGGTCGAGGACGTGTCCGATGGTTTCGACCTCAACGACGTGCGCCGGTTCGTGGCCGCCGAGGGCGCGCCGCCCGGCGCGGACGCGCGCCGCGTCACCGAGCGCAGCTTCGTGTTCAAGGCCGCGTCGGTCGACTGCGGCCGCGACGACCGCGGCCAGGAAGCCGCGCTCGACGTAGACTCCGCGATCACCACCGCGCCGCTCGCCGACGTCGCGATCAGCTACGACGACATTTGCACCAGGGGCAACGACGGCACGCTCGCGCTGGCGCGCGCGCTCGACCTCGATCCCACCGTCATCGTGTTTCCGTTCGTGATCGGCCCCGCGGACGGCCCGATCGGCGCGCGCTACGGCGCGACGCCGATCCCGATCCTCGAAGCGCTCGTGCGCGGATCCCGCTCGTCGTCCCCGCGGGCGACGACGGCGCTTACGGCTACAAGGAGAAGGGGGTCGAGCGCCCGCGGGTCGCGTGGCCGTGTGTCTCGCCATACGTCATCTGCGCGGGCGGCTCGCAACTCGGCGACCGCGACGGCGTCGCCGACGAAGGCCCCTGGAACGACCTCGAGCACGCCGGCGGCGGCGGCATTTCCGCCGAGCCGCGCCCGTCGTGGCAGAACGCGCCCGGCGACTTCCTGTTCTCGCCGGGCTACGTGAAGAACCGGATCGTCCCCGACGTGTCGGCCGACGCGGCCGGCCACCTGCGCGTGTACTGGCACGGCTACGGCCTGGGCGGCGTAGGCGGTACCAGCGAGAGCGCCGCGCTCGTCGGCGGCGAGCTCGCCGCAATCAACAGCCTCATCGCGCCGCAGCACCGGCTGCAGTCGACCGGCGACCTCTACGCGCTGGCGCACGCCGCGCCGCAGGCGTTCCGCACCATCACGCGCGAGAACGACCGCGGCTGGAAGGACAACACGCTGCGCCCGCGCCGCGACCCGTTGCCCAAGAACTTCAAAGGCTTGCTGCCCTCGCCCGCGCCGCTCGTGCGAGGCTGCGCGGATCAGCAGCCCGACGGCTGCACGGTGACCACCGGCTTCAACGCCGTCACTGGGCTGGGTTCGATCAAGACGCGCGCGGCGGTCGAAGCCCTGCGCTGATTAGCCGCCGCCGCGTGCTCGCCACCGCGAGCGCGCAAAAGAACACGAGCGTCGCGAGCAGCACCATCGTCGCACCCGGCGATGCGTGCAGCTCGTACGACGCGTAGAGCCCGCCCACCGCCGCGAACACGCCGAACGCGCACGACAAGCCCATCATCGGCACGAAACGCTTCGTGAGCTGCGCGGCGGCGGCCGCCGGCGTGACCAGCAATGCCGCGACGAGCACGATCCCGACGAGCTGCAGCGACACGATGATCGTCATCGCCAGGATCACCAGCAGCGCGTAGTCGACGAAGCCCGCGCGAATCCCCGTTGCTTCGGCGACCACGGGATCGAACGACGTGTACAGCAGCGGCCGCCACAGCGCGCCGACGATCACCGCGACCGCGAACCCGAGCCCGAGCACCATCGCGAGGTCGTACGCCGACACGCCGAGGATGTTGCCGAACAGGTAGTTCTGCAAGTCCACGGTGGAGCGCGTGGAGCGCGACATCAGGAAGATGCCCAGCGCGAACGCGGCGGTGAACAGCACGCCGATCGACGTGTCGAGCGACACTTTCGCGCGCCGGTGCACAAAGCCGATGCCCAGCGCGGTGACGATCGTCGCAACGGCCGCGCCGGCATAGAAGTTCGCGCCGCGCAGATACGCGATCGCGATCCCCGCGAACGACGCATGCGCGAGGCCGTCCCCGATGAACGACAACTTGCGCAGCACGACGTATGTCCCCATCGCCGAGCACAGCGCGCCGACGACCAGCGCGGCGACGAACGCGCGCTGCATGAAATCATACTGGAACGGCGCGAGGATCCCATCCATCTAAAGGCGCTCCGCCCTAGGCTCCGCGCCCCCCACGCTTTGCGTGGGGCCCCCGGTCCGGCCTCGCAACAACGGTGTTGTACGCGGAAGATGCTGCTGCGCTCGGCCCACGATCATCATCGCAGGTGGCCGTGCGTGTGCGTGTGCTCGCGGATCCCGGCGTACGCACCGGACTCGAGCACGGCGTCCGGCGTGCCGTCCGCGAGAATCTTGCGATCGACGACGATCAGCCGGTCGAACCATTCGCGCGCGCGGTCGAGGTCGTGCGTCGTCATCAGCACCGGCAGCCCGTCGGCGACCAGCCCGCGCACGAGGTGCAGCAGCGACTCTTCGGTCGCCGCGTCGACGCCCGTCGTGGGTTCATCGAGCAGCAGCAGCAGCGGCTCTTGCGCGATCGCGCGCGCAACGAACGCGCGCTGCTGCTGCCCGCCGGAGAGCGCGCTGATGTGGCGGCCGGCGAGCTTGGCAAGATCGAGCGCGTCGATCGCGCGCGCGACGGCACTGCGGTCGTGCGCTGAAAATGCGCGGAACGGCCCGAGGCGCGGATACCGCCCCATCGCGACGACGTCGCGCACGGTGACGGGGAACTGCCAGTCCACGTCTTCGATCTGCGGCACGTAACCGATCGTGCCCGGCGGCAGCGCGCGCGGCGGTTGCCCCTGCACGCGCACGGTCCCTTCCGACGGCTTCAGCAATCCGGCAACGGCTTTGAGCAGCGTCGACTTCCCCGAGCCGTTCGGGCCCACGATCCCCAGCGCCGTGCCGCGCGGCACGTCGAAGTCGAGCCCTTGCAGCGCCTCGACGCGGTCGTAGCGAACGTGCAGCCGCCGCACCTCGACGGCGTTCACTTCAGCGCGCTCACGATCGTGTCGGTGTCGGTGTCGATCATGCCGGCGTACGTGCTCACGGCCGCGTCGGTGCCCAGGGAATCGTCGTACAGGAACGCGACCTTCAATCCGCCGGCGCTCGCCGCGAGCGTGCGGGCGAGCTTGTCGTTGTACTCGTGCTCGGCGAAGACCGCGGGCACGTGCTGCGCGCGCGCGAGCCCCACGAGGTCGGAGATGTGCGCGGCGTTCGGCTCGGCGCCGGCGGTCGGTTCGATCGCGCCGACGATGCGCAGCCCGAACCGGCGCGCGTAGTAGTCGAAGGCGTTGTGGAACACGATCATCGTGCGCCGCGCGGGCGGGATCGTTGCGATCTTCGCGCGCGTGCGCGCCGTCAGCGCGGCCAGCTCGCGGTCGTACGCGCTTGCGCTCGCGCGGTACGCGGCGGCGTTCTTCGCGTCGACCTCGATCAGCGCGGCGCTGATCTTCGCGGCGTAGGCGCGCGCCAGTTCGGGATCCATCCAGAGGTGCGGGTTGCCGTCGCGCACGGGCAGCCCGGTGGCGCACACCACGATGCGCAAATGCGGGTTGCCGGCGTTGTGGATGGTGGCATCGAGCCAGCCTTCGAGGCCGGCGCCGTTCTCGACGAGCACGTCGGCGTCGCGGAGCTGGGCGATCACCTGCGGCGAGGGCTGGAAGTCCTCAGGCGACGTCCCGATGGGAACGAGCGAGCGAACGTCGGCTTTGGCGCCGGCGGCCCCGCGCGCGATCGACGCCAGCGTGGTGGTGGTGGCGACGATGCGCAGCGGCCCGGCGGGCCGGTCCGCCGCCGCATGCGAGCACGCGACGAGCAGAAGCGGCACCAGCACCGCGACCGCCCAGCGGGGAGAAGGCATCGCCCTCTCTCTCGCCGGAACGCCGACACGTCCCTTTGACATCCGGGACCATAGCCTGTTAGAATCCGCGTCGGCCCGTGGGGGGTGTAGCTCAGCTGGTAGAGCACTTGCTTCGCATGTAAGGGGTCAGGAGTTCGAGTCTCCTCACCTCCACCACGACCGGAAGCCCGTCACCGCAAGGTTCGACGGGCTTTTTGATCTCTGAGCCGCAAGGCTTCCACGTCGAGCTTCGTCTTGGTCGCGAAGATCGCGCGTGTTGTTACCAGAGCGCGCTCGGCGTGGTCGCGTTGCGTTGATAGCGATTCGGCCGGATCGGTACGTAGCGGTCGAATTCTAGCGTGCGCCACGTAGCCGCCGCCGTGCCGGCAAACGGAAAGACGGTCGCGATCCAGACCCTGCTCGGCGGCAGCGAGCAGTGCCGCACGACTTGGTGCCACCGCGCGATGCTCAACGGCAAGATGTCGTCGAGCTCCGCGTCGCTGCGCTCGTTGAGCGCCTGGAACTGCACGCCGACGAGCGCGAAGCCGTTCGGCCTTCGCTGGTACAGGAGCATGCGCGGCTCGTGTTCGTTGTCGTGCGAGCGCGGGCGGTCGATGGAGATCAGCGTTCCCCGCGGCGCACGTGCGAAGTGCGCAAAGGCTCGCGCAGGATCTGGGTCTGCCTCGGCGATGACCTGACGGAGATCATGGAACGGCTCGATCATGCGTCTCAGGGCACGTAGCCGGCTTTGCGCGCGCTCGGCATCGCCCGGGTTCGGTGCGGGCTGCGGCGCGAAGGCGACCATCGGACCGACGTCGCGGTCGAGGCGCAGGTCGGTCGGCGTACACATTGCGTCTGCGCGTGCCGCAGCCACCACGGCCAGCGCCACACACGCAGCGACCGCGCACAGGCCGCGGAGCAGTGTCACGCGCCGCAAACCCAGCCGAGGTCGCGATCGCTTCTACGGCGCGCCGGACACGTCATGGTTCGTCAGCACCGCAACGTTGACCATGTGGCCTTGTGCATGTGAACTCGAACGATTCGTTTCGACGAAAAGTCTCACGGTGCCCAGAACCGGCTGACATGGTCGTCCGGAACGAGTCCGACGTTTTCGCCGGCACATTCGGCGCGTCGAGACGTCTACAGGTGTTTTGCTGCCGCGTCGAGCAGCGCGGCGAGTTTGCTGCCGTCGTGGTTCATGCTGATCGCGGAGAGGACGAACACGCCTTTCTGACGATACGCGACCATCGGCCGGCTTCTCGCGGTCAGTCTCTTCACCATCGCGGCGGCATCCGATTCCGATTGAAAGGCGATCAGGCCGAATCCGACGATCGGACGTTGCGAAACATACAGGCATGATGGCTGCGCCGGCGATCCCGAATGCAGTTCCGTCACCGCCGTGCCGATGATCCTCGTTGCCTCGGAAGCCGGGAGAACGTGGCATGGGTCGAGCGCGGCGGCACCCGCCGCCGACGTCACGGTCAGCAGCGAGGCGAGGATGATGGCGCTAGCGCCGGCGCTCGAAGCGGAGAAAACCATAAGGATCGCCTTTCAAAGAACTACGGTGACGTGATGGCGGTCGCTTGATACCCGACCGATCTAGGCAGTCGCTAGTGGCGTATCATGCCGTCCAGAATCAACGTGTACGTGTTGCTGGCCGTATCGAAGTTGACGGAATAGTGTGTCGGATACACGCCCGGCGCGGGATAAACCAAAGGTTGTTTGATCGCTGCGCTGTAGCTCGATTTCGAATTCAGGAAACTCAGCGCGATCATGGGCTCGACGAACGCCATCTTCCCGCCGTAGTAACCGTAGACAAGCGTTGCCGTGAACGGTTGGCCCATGAATTCCGGCGCCTTCGAGTCGGTGTAGTGCTGTCCCATCATCGGTACGGTGACAGGGTCGCCGACGTAGTCCGGCGCGACCGCTGGGGCCGGCGGCGGCGATGTCGCAGGCCCGCCGGCGATCGCCATGCGCGTCGCGTCGCTGATCATGTAGAAATGGAAGTCGAAGTGCGGGACCGTGTAGATGGCCGGTGGCGGATGGCCCATCGGGTTCCAGTTCGCAGCGAAGAATGTGTACGGGCCCGCGGAGACGGCGGCGGCAGGCAGCGCGACGACGGTCTCCGTCATCGTTGCCGGCAGCCCGCTCAGCGCAGCCGCTCCGAAGGTCGCGCCGATCGCGGTGACCGTTCCGGCGGCGTCGACCTGCGCGAACGTCGACACCGTCCCGCTGCCGAGCGGCTTCGTCTCGCCCAACACCGTCGCCGGCGTCCCGGACACGCCGACCGACGTGGCGCTGCCGTTGCACGACACGAGTACGAGCGACGACAGGAACGCGACCAAAGCCAAGGTCTTCTTTCTCATAAGTCCGAGCCTAAGGGAGGGTCGTCCAAGAAGCGTCCAGCGGGATATGCGCCGCCTGCACGAAAGCGACGAGCGGCACGCCTCGCCCGGAAAGTCGGCCATATTGAGAACAGCGACCGTCGGCAGGACAGCGCGACGAGCGTCGCGTCCGACGCTCCGCATCGCACTCCTGGGCCAAGCGCGATTTTGGCTCGACCACGTGCCGCTGCGCTTTACGGCTCCGCCGAAAGCGTTTCCCTTGCTCGGCTATCTCTTGCTGACTCGCAAGGCGCCGGTCGACCGAGAGCAGCTTGCGGCGTTATTTTGGCCCGACGACGATGAGGCGCGATCGCGTGCAAACCTGCGCCGGCATCTCTCGCAGTTGCAACGCGTCTTGAATCCGAGTGCCGATCAGCCGGCGGTGATCGTGGCCGACGGCAAGACGGTGCAGTGGAGCCCACAAGTTCCGCTGTGGTTCGACGTCGAGGAGTTCGAGCGCCTCAGCGCGTCGCCGGCGTCGTTGGATGATGCCGTTCAACTTTATACCGGCGACCTGATGGACAGCGTTCACGACGAGTGGGTGTTCCGGTATCGCGAGCGCCTGCGACTGTTGTACATCGCCGATCTCGACGCGCTCGCGTTCGAACACCGCAGCCGCCGCGATTTCAAACAGGCACTAACGTACATCCAGCGCGCGCTGCGCGCCGACTCCTGGCGTGAGGATGCCATCCGGCAATCGATGACCTTGCGCTTCGAGCTGGGCGACCGCGCGGGCGCCCTCGCGGAGTACCTGGACTTCGCGAAGCGATTGCGCACCGAGATGGACCTCGATCCGATGCCCGAGACGATGGGAGTCTACGAAGCGATCCGGCGCAACGCCCCGGTGTTGGCGCGTGCAAACGAGAAGACGGAGATCGACAAGCGCCCAAAATCTGCCGCCCTTCCGTTTACCGGCCGGCAAGAGATCGTGAGCACGTTGACGGCGCGCTGGTCGCAGGCGGCGCGCGGTCACGGCAACACCGTGCTCGTGAGCGGTGAAGCGGGGATCGGCAAGTCTCGCGTTGCCGCGGAACTGGCGCTGCTGGCCGAGGCGGAGGGCGCCCGGGTTCTCCTCGGTGCTGCGGCCGCGGTCGAGTCCTCGCCCTACGACGCGGTGGCGCAGGCGCTCCGCACGGCGCTGCCCCTGTATCCGCAGCTCAAGCTGGAGCCGGTGTGGCACGAAGCGCTCACCGCTTTGCTGCCGGAGTTGCGCAGTGGAGACGTTCGCGCCGAAGCGCTTCCGCCGCTCGGCCCGGGACGCGAGGAGCTGCGCCTGTTTGAAGCGGCCGCGCAGTTGCTGCTCGAGCTTGCAAAAAAACGTCCCGTCCTGCTCGTGGTGGAAGACGTTCACCTCGCCGGCTCGGGCACGGCGAATCTTCTCGGCTACCTCGGCCGTCGCGCTTCCGCAGCGCATCTTCTCATCGTCATCACGTATCGCGACGAAGAGGTGTCGCGAGCCCATCCGATGCGCGCCCTGCGACGGCTCCTCGAAGAGCCGGGGTACGCCAAGCATCTTCCGCTCGGCCCGCTCTCACGCGACGCCGTGGCGCTGATCGCAAAGACACGCGGCGTGCCGGAACTCGCAGATGCGCTGTTTGCGAACAGCGAGGGCAACCCGTTCTTCCTCACCGAGATGCTGCGGTCGCACGCGGAGGGTACGACCGCCTTGGGTGCAGGCGTCGACGGGATACCGGCGTGGATCGCCAAGCGCGCCGCGACCCTGTCCGAACCCGCCCAGTCGCTGGTCGAGGCCGCGTCCGTCATCGGCGCCAGCTTCGACGTCGAGCTGCTCAAAGAAGTTTGCCGCTGGGATGAGTCGGCGCTCCTCGACGCCCTGGACGAACTGCTCGACCGTCAGCTGATTCGCGAATCGCCCGTTGCGCCGGCGGATTTTGCATTCGGCCATCACTTGATCCACGCCGCAATCTACGAGCGCTGCCCAGCGGCGACCAAAAAGCGCCGTCACCGGCGCATTGCACGAGCGCTGTGCGAGCTGTATCCGGAGCGCCTCGACGATCTTGCCCCGCAGATCGCGTTTCACCTTACCAGCGCCGGTCAAGACGCAGCGGCGGCGCCGTATTACCTGCGCGCGGCGCGTTCGGCGCAACGCCTCTTCGCAAACCGCGATGCCGTGGAGTTTGCGTGCCGCGGCGTCGCCGGCTGCACGGATCCCGAAACCCGGGTCGCGCTGTCGCTGCTCTTGGAAAGTCTCTACGCCCGGATCGGCGATCGCGCCGCTCAGGCCGACCAGCTGGCGGCGTTGGAACGCGACTCCGGCGGTGACGACGCAACGCGTGTGCGGTCAAACCTGCTGCTGCGGCGCGTCGCCCTTCACCATAGCTTGGGCGAACGCGTGCAAGAAGGCGCGGCCCTTGCCGAACTGGACGCGCTCCAGGCAGACGACGGCGATACGGCGATCGACGCGGCGCGGCTCATGGCGCGTGCGCTCTACCACAAAGCGCTGGGCGAAAACGCGCCCGCGATCGCTGCGGCACGCGGAGCGCTCGCGCTGCAGCCGGCCGAGGCCGAGCTCACGGGCCGAGTCGCTTCGCACTGTCTGCTCGCCGAACTGTACTCCGGCGACGGCTTGTACCGCGAAGCAGCAGCCGAACTCGCGGCGGCTCGCGCCGTCGCGGACGCGGCGGCGGACACCACACTCCTGGCGCGCGTCCTGAGCGCTGCCGTCAAGCTCGCGATGGACGAGCGCAATTTCGTGCGCGCTCGCGAAGCGGGGCAGCAACTGCTGGCGCTGTTCGAACGCATCGGCGATCGGGAAGGCGCTGCCGACGCGCATGCGGGGCTCGGGGCGGCCATCGGCCGGGCGTTCGACGTGACGCTCGCCGAGACACACTACCGCGCTGCTGCTGAACTCTATCGAGCGCTCGGGAAACAGCAAGGTGAGGCCGTCGTGTTTCTCAACGTGGGCACCTTGCGGCTGCTCACCGGCGATTGCAGCGCCGCGCTGCACGCGTACGCTTCGGCCAATCCGCTGTTCCGCACGCTCAAGGACGTGCGCGGCGAACTGCTCTGCGCGCTCAACTCCTCGATCTGCTCCCTCTACCTTGCCGATCCCGCCGCGGCAGCCGACAGCGCTCGGGTGGCCTTGCGCTTGGCGCGAACGCTCGCGAACCGCTCCCTCGAAGCGCACGCGCTCGCCAACCTCGGCGCCGCCGAACGCGATGCCGGACAATTCGCGGCGGGGATCGCGCATATGACCGAGGGCATCGCGATCCGCCGGACGTTGAACGAAGCCGCCGATCTTTGCGCGGATCTGTGCGACCTCGGCCTCGCGTACCTCAAGATGTCGGATCTCCGGGGTGCGGCCGAGATTCTCGAGATCTTCGCGCACGTCGACCAGCACGACGTCGATCAGATGATGTTTCCGCAGTCGTTCGATTGGGTGAAGAGCGCGCTACTCGATGCGCTCGGCCGGCGCGAGGAGTCGCGGGCCGCGTTGGAGCGGGCGTACGGCGAGTTCAAACGCCGTCTGTCGGCGATTCCGGATAAGCGCGCCCGGCCGATGTACCGTTCGTTGCCCTTCAACGACGCGATCGCTCGCGCATTCGAGGCACTCCCCGGCTAGCGGCTCGGCGCGTCCGCGCCGTTGGACAGTTTTTGGACGGCGACCCGATAGACTGCGGCAATGGCCTCCTTTACGTCGACCGCCGCAGCACATGCCGGCGTGGCCAAGCTCGTGGCGGTGGTGCGGTGACTGCATGACGCCGCAGAGAGCACGGCTCGAAGAGGTCTTCGTCGTGCGCGTGTGGCGCGAAGCCGACGACTCGGCCGGCCATTGGCGAGGCCGCGCGGAGCACGTTCGCTCGACCAAGGTTCGCTACTTTTCCAATCTTGGCGCCCTCTGCGAGTTCATCGCTTCGCACGAGCTCTTGGCAACCAAGTCGTGGCAGAGCGATCCCGACGGCGACCTGGACGACCACTCTCACACCCTCAACGTGAAGGACCAACGATGACACGCACGTTTGGACGCTCTTTGGACGGCTTACGCCTACGATGATCGCATGAGTTTGTTGACGAGACGTATTCTTGCGGCTGCTGCTTCGGTCGCGACGGTTCTCGCGGTCGCGGGCAGTTTGGCGATCGCGCAGACACCGGCGCCGGCACCGCACCCGATGCCGCCCGGCATGACGCCGGAAATCATGAAGATGATGATGACGCTGGGTCAAAAGGATCCCGCCGGCCTCCCGCGCGGGCTCACTCCCGAAAGTGGCTGCGTCCCCTCGATGGGCTTCCACTACGCGAAAGACGCCGACATGCCGTTCGGTCCGATTTACGGATACTACAACGGCAAAGCGGTGTTCACCGAATACATGCCGACGGTTCAGCAGTTCAACGACGGCTTCAGCGTCGATGAGATTCAACCGCTGCCGGGTTACAAGATCGACCACGTGGACATCTGGTACGAGAAGAACGGCCACCCCGGATTATCGGTGCCGCACTACGACATCCATGCCTGGTACGTGCCCCACGCCGAGCACATGCTGTTCTGCAATAACACCTCCGGGAAGCGGCCGCCCTTCCTGTAGGGCGCCAGAGAAGGACTGTATGAACGTTTCACGCCGGCTCTTACCATTGGTTTTGGCTCTCGCGTTCGCGGGCTGCGCGGCGCACGCGTCGACGCAAACGGCGTCGTCCGACGGCACGAAGACTGCCGATAGCACCACCGCCGCTGCGGATACCGGTGCCGCAGCCGCGCCGCCGGGCCCGGCGGGCGGGCACCTTCACCTTACCGGTGACGTCACGCTGGATCGCGACTTCGCGGTTGACCAGTGTGTGATTTCACCGGCCGGCGACGGTCTCCTGAGCGGCTACGTCATGGGGAACAAAGAGGACGACGCGCTCAAGATGGTGCGAGTCACCGTGAAGAACTACGACAAAGACGGCACGTACTCGCCGACGGACAAGACCGCGGGAGGCCAGGTTGCGCAGGCAATGACGAACGGAACGATGGGGCCGCTCACGCTCATGATGGTGCAGCCCGATTCGCCGGTGCCGCTCGCATTTATGCTCAAGCCGAACTCGAAGCTGACGATTGCGATCAGCGGTGACGGCGCAAAGGGCGATGCGGAATTCAGCGATATGTGGTCGCCGATACCCGGCGAAATCGCGGACCCGTCGAATCCAAAAAGCGGCGGCAAGACCGTCTCCGGCTCGCTGACGTGGACGTGCAAAGTCGAGCGCATCGATCCCAAGATGAACAACGCCGTCAACGGCATGTTCAAGTCAATCATCAAGTAAGAAGGGTTGCTCTCATGTCAGCGATACGTTTTAGCGCGAGTCTCCTTGCGGCGGCGGTCTTGTCGTGCGCGGCAGGAGCGCCGGCGAACGCCGGCGCGCGTGCAGCGTGCGACCTCCTGTCCTTGACCGAAGTTCATGCCCTGACGGCTTCGAGCGTAACGATTTTCGAGGCCGGGTCGAACAAACCGTCCGTCCGTGGGGACACGACGTATTCCAACTGTGCGTACGTGCTGCAGGGAAACGGCCGTATCCAACCGGGTCGCTTCGCCAAGATCAACCTGATGTGGGCGCCGGGCGCCAAGCTTTCGCAAGCCCGTGACATCTATACGAATGTGCGGCACGAACTCGCGGCGGTAAAAGGCGGCGTGCTCGTGATGGCCGAGGTCGGCAACACGCATCTGGGAGATGGCAGGCCCACCATGGACGCGGCAGCGAGCCAAAAGCTCCTCGACGCAGTCCTTCGAAAGGTGTAGCCCAGCAGCCGCCCCTTCCCGAAGCGGCTGCGAGGCGTTAGAATAGTTTCGACAGCGCGTTTGCGATGTCGGCGGGCACGCCGGCAGCGGACTTCGACCGGATGGCGCGGCCGTCGGCCTGCGCCCACCGCGCCTCCGACGCCGAGTTCGCGACGTCGATCGTGAACGTCGTCAGGGTTGCGTTCTGCGTTCCCACCGCGATCGACGTCAGGCCCACGCCCTGCGCCAAACCGAACGTGATGTTCTGCGCGCCGGACTGGGTCAGCAGATCGATGCCGATGTTCTGGATCGTTCGGCCGTCCGGAAGCGGCTGCGTTTGCCCGACCGCCGTGATCTGCGACGTGATTCCGTTCGCGGAATACGTCTTGCCCTGCGTGGGCGAATCGTTCATGATCGGAATGCCCGGGTTCGTGTTCGATCCCAAGAACGAGATCGTCTGTCCGTGATCCGGCGAGGTACCCAGGAGCACGGACGTCAGCACGTTGTTGTTCGACGTGTCGAAGAACTTGGTGAAGAGAAACGAGCTGCTATAGGCACCGCTGGGGTCGAGCAGGTCGATGCGGTCGTAGCGATGCCCGTTGAAGATGCACGGTGACGGGCAGCTTGCCACAGCCTTCGCGACGTCGACGAACTTCGATCCGCTCGAGAACGTCCACGAGTTACCCGGTGTGAGCGGCAGGTAGAGCGGAGAGCTGGTATTCGCGAAGACCACCGTCGGAGGCGGGATGACCGATCCGCCGCCGCCTCCACCACCGCCGCCGCCGCATGCCGAGATCGCCAGCGCCGTAAGCGCTGCCGCTGCAATCATCGTGAGTCTCACGTGTCACCGCCCTTAGACGAAGTAATCCCCCGGATCGTACAAGAGCAGCGCGCATGACACAATCTTTCATGAGCATTACCGTGAGTTCTGATAGTCCGCGGTACGTTTGTACCGCGGCTCGGCTCTCAGGCGGTCCCAGCACCGTATCAGTTGCCGTGGCCGCCGTAGCAGCGGTCTCCTAGCTCGCGAGCGCCGTCGCCACGGGAAGCTGGGTTTCGGCTTCGGCCAGGGCTACGATGCGCGACGCCATGTTCGCGAAGATGAACTCGTGGAACGGCAACACCGCGTACCAGTAGAGAAATCCGAGCGTCCCGCGCGGGTCGAAAAACGCGGTCTGTTTGAGCGACGTGCTGCCGTCGTCACGCACGCTCGTCTCGAACTCGAGCCACGCCGCACCCGGCAGTTTCATCTCGGCGCGCAGGCGCAGCAGCCGGCCGGCATCGCACGCTTCGACGCGCCAGAAGTCCACGGCGTCGCCCACGCGAAGCGCCGTCGCCGAGCGCCGGCCCCGGCGCGTGCCGATGCCTCCGACGAGACGATCGAGCACGCCGCGCAGCTCCCACAGCCAGTCGGCATACAGCCAGCCGCGCTTGCCGCCCAAGCTCGTGAAGACGCGAAACACCGCTGCGGGTTTGGCGCTCGTCACGCGCTCGCGCCGGTCGACCAGCATCCCTTGCGTCGCGCCCGAGAACTGGCCGGGCAGCGTCTTCACGTCGAACGCGTCGAACCACGTCGTCTCGGGACCGTCGGCGTCGTACCGGTCGAGGGCGCGCGTCACCGCTTCGTCGTAGCCGATGGGTTCGATGGCGGGAAATATCCGGCGTGCCGCGTCGTCGTGGACGATCACCTCGTTGACGAGGCCGTCGATGAGCGGCCGCGCGATCGCGGCCGGGATCGGCGTGACGAGGTGCACCCAATACGATGAAAGCCGCGGCGTGAGCACCGGCACGATCAGCAGCCTGCGCACGAGGCCGCGAATGCGCGCGTAGCGGCGCATCATGTCGCCGTACGTGAGCACGTCCGCCCCACCGATCTCGATGATGCGGCCGGTGCTCTCGGCGTTCGCGAGCGCGGCGACGAGGTAGGCGATCACATCGAGGACGTGGATCGGCTGGATGCGCGACTTCACCCAGCGCGGCGCGACCATCACCGGAAGACGCTCGGTGAGATACCGCACCATCTCGAACGAAACGCTGCCGGCGCCGACGATCACGGCGGCGCGAAACTCCGTGACGGGCACACCGGCAGCGCCGAGCAGCGCGCCGACCTCGTGCCGGCTGCGCAGGTGCCGCGACAAGTCCGGACCGTCGTCGCCGAGCCCGCCGAGGTAGATGATGCGCTCGACGCCCGCGCTGCGCGCCGCTTCGCCGAAGATCGTCGCCGCTTCGCGGTCGCGCCGCGTGAAGTCGTGCCGCGCATCGGTCATCGAATGGATGAGGTAGTACGCTGCGTTGCAGCCGCGCATCGCGGCCATGACGCTGTCGCGATCGAAGACGTCGCCGGCCGCAACCTCGACCCCGGGAAAGCGGTCGGCGAGGCGCGCGGCGTCACGCGCAAAACAGCGGACGTCATGGCCGCTCTGCGTCAGCGCCGGGACCAGTCTTCCGCCGATGTAGCCGGTTCCTCCGGTCACCAAAACGCGCACAAGGAATTGAATCCCGTGCGAGCAGCGAAGTTCCCGTCGCCGGCGGGTTAGGCGCGGTCGAGCGACGCCAGCGTGACCGTCTCGGCGGTGCGGGCCGCCGAGTATGCGGTCCGGGCGAGGTCGGCGCCGAGCCCCACGATGGCGGCGGCGAGGACGGCGGAGGCTATCAGCGTGCGGATCATGAGATGCCCTTCAACTAAATTTATAGGTGATCGATGCGCCGAGCGTAGCACTCCTCCGGCCGCCAGTCACTAAGGAATGAGTTAGAGATTTGCCGCCTCGGTGAAGGCGCAGAACGCGGCGACCGCGCGGAGCTGCTCGACCGTCGAACAGCGCGTCTCGAGGAGGCGCGGCGAGCAGACGAGGACCGCCAGCGCTCGGCCCCGCGACACGGCCACGTTGAAGCGGTTCTCCTCGAACAGGAAGTCCGCGCCGCGCGGCGCGTCCTCCGCGCTCGACGCGGCCAGCGAGTAGATCACCGCCGGCGCCTCCTGGCCCTGGAACTTGTCGACCGTGCCGACGCGCACGCCGTCGCCGAACCGCTTGCGCAGCCGCGACTTGAGCAACCGCACTTGCGCGTTGTACGGCGACACCACGAGGACGTCCGCGATGCCGAGCGGGCGCGTCGCGCCGTGCCGGTCGGTAAACGTCCCCCCGACGAGCCCGGCGACGATCGCTTCGACCTCCGCCGCTTCTTCCTCCGACGACTGCACGTTGGCATCGTGATCGACCCGCGCGTAGCGCATCCCGGCGCCGGCGAACCACGGCGCATCGATGCGCTGCGCCGCGCACGACGCCGCCGAGCACAACCGCCCGCCATACACCATCGTCGAGACGAAGTCGCACAGCGCGGGGTGCATGCGGAACGTGCGGTCGAGGAACACCCCGCGTTCTTCGGGCACGGTGCCGTCCTCGCCGAGCAGGTGCTCCAGCACGGACGCGCCTGCGCCCTCCGGATGCACGCCGAGCGACACGTGGGCAAGCTGCAGCGGATCGCCGAGCAAGAGCACGTTGTCGGCGTTCGTCGCCATCGCCAGCGCGTCGGCGAGCGCGACTTGTCCCGCTTCGTCGATGACGAGGTAATCGACGCGCGCGAGATCTTCGCGCGCCATCAGCCACGCCGTCCCCGCGACGAGGTCGTATTCCGCGAAGGACGCGTTCGCGTAGGCGCACTCCAGAAACGCGCGCGGCTGCGTGGAGACGAAGCGCGTGTCCTCGTTGCTGCCGTCGCAGCGCTTCACGCCGCGGAACGTCTCGCCGCGCCGCGCGACCGCGGCCTCGACCTCGTGCAGCAGATTGTTGATCGCCTTGTGGCTGGTCGACGTCACGCCGATGCGCTTGCCGTCGGCCAGCAGCGCCGCGATCACGTGCGCGCCCGTGTACGTTTTGCCGGTGCCCGGCGGGCCTTGCACCATCAGCGCGCTGTGATCGAGCCGGCGCGCGAGATCGGCCACGTCGGCGGGATCGATCGCTTCCGCGCCGGGCCGCATCGCCGGCTGCACGCGCGCACCTTCGTGCAATCCCGTGATGCGCGGCAGCGCGCGGTGCAGGATGTCCCAGGCCGCGGAGTAGCGGGTGCGCAGCGCGCCGTCGAGCTCCGCCTCGGCGAGCCGGCGCAGTGCCGCGCGCTGCGCGCCGGTCTGGATCGGTCCGCCGGGCACGAGCGCGCGCGGGTGCGGTGTGTCGGGCCACTTCTTCAGGCGCACCAGCTGCGCATCGTCGTCGACCGAAACCACCTCCAGCGCGGGCGCATCGCGGCGGTGCGGATCGAGGAAGCCGCCGGCGCCGACCTTGTGCTGCTGCACCGGGAACCGGTACGTGTACGTCGGGCGCGCGTTGCGGCGCTTGGGTTCTTCGGGTGCAAATTCAGGCGCGGGCGTCAGCCCGCCCAGCGCTTCGGTGTCGTCGTCGACGAACGTCTTTTCGGCGGCCTGCTCGTAGCGGTCGAACAGCGCCCACCACACGGGCTTGTCCTCGCGGCGGTGGTACGCGAGCACGTGCGCGAGCAGCGTTCGCACCGAGCCCGGCGCAGCACCCTGGGCGGCACCAGCCGCGTCGAGTAGCGCGCGCTGCAAAGCGTCGCGTTCCTCGTCGAGCTTGCGCTCCGCCTCGGTGGGCTCGCGCGGATCGCGCTGCGGCCGAAACGGGATCTCGCCGGCGTGCAGCGCGCGCGCCTCGTCGCGCAGCGCCAGCAGCCACGCGTGGAGGCGGTGCGTCGAAACGCAGTCCTCTTCGTTGTACCGCACGATGTCGGCGCGTTTGGCCTCGTCGCGGTCTTGCAGGTACTCCTCGAACGCGACGATCGACTGGTCGCCGCGCCGCACCTCGGCATCGCGCGCGAAATCGTAGAACGCTTCGAGCTTCTTGATCGAGTAGCCGTCCTGCGACTGCGCGAGCGCGCCCTTCACGACGGCGTACAAATCGACCAGCACCTCGCCGCGCAACAAGTCGTCGACCTCGTCCTCACGCGTGCCGTGTCGCATCGCGAGCTTGCGCAGCGCGCTCTTCTCGTACGACGCGTAGTGGTACACGTGCGCGTGCGGGTGCGCCTTGCGGTGTGCGACGAGCCAGTCCACGAAGGCTTCGAACGCGTGCCGCTCCTGCTCCGGCGTCTCACCCCAGAAGTCGCGGTATGCTTGGAACGCGTCGTCGGGCACGTACGCGCCGAACAGGTATTCGAGCCCCTTGCCGGCTTCGTACAGCGGGTCGCCTTCCATGTCGAAGTACACGTCGCCGTCGCTGGGGTGCGGCAACGCCGCGAAGCCGTGCAGCTCGCGCGGCTCGAGCAGCTCGTAGCGATGCAGGCCGGTGACACGCTGGTGAAGCTGCAGCGCCGCCTGCCGCCGCAAGTTCGCGAACGTCTGCACGGCCATCTTCGGCGGGTGCGCGTCTTCGGCGGACGTCGCGAGCCGTTCGAGCGTCGCGATCCCCGCCGCGACGAGCCGTTTGGTTTGATCGCGCCGCATCCCCGCGACGAGCGAGAGGTGGTCGACGCCGCGCCGCACGCCGTCGCAGCGCGCCGTCCAGACGCACTGCTCGCACCCGGTGACGCGCTCGGGGACCGCCTCCGGATCGAGCGCGTGGATCGCGTCCGCAAAACGGCGCTGCGCCGCGCGCACGTACGCGACGTAGTGCCGTGGATCGTACGCCTTCTCCGTGTCGTCGCCGAACAGCGCGCGCACGCTGCGCGGGAGCACGCCCTGGACCGCGGCGACCAACTCCGCGTACGTGCACAACTGCACCAGGAACTGCGGCTTCTCGCGGATCGCGAGTTTGGTGTCGGCCACGTCGTACGACCACGAACCGAGATCGCTCGGCTCATCGTCGACGCGCATGAGGAAGTCGGCCCGCCCGGTCCACCCGTCGTGCAGGAACGACGCCTGGTAGATCGCCGCCGCGCCGCCGGCCATCGCCCGCCGCGTCGTCTCGACCGCCTGCAGCAGGTCGTGCGCCGTGTTGTCGCCTTCCGGGACGCGCACGACCGCGACGCCCTCGCCCTCCAAGCGCTGCAGCACCTTCAGCTCGTGGCGGCGGCCCTTCTCGGCGATGATCCGCTGCGTCGGGTCCTCGTCGGGCAGCACTTCGCGGCGCAGCAGCGCGCGGCGGTTCAGCGCGACGCGATGCGGGCAGGCCAGATAGTCGTTGAGATCGGACGCCGCGAAGACGACCCGTCCTTCAACGAGGCGCATGCACCCGCTCCGTCACCCGCTCCACCGCTTCGACCACCGCCTCTTCATACGACGACGATACGCCGAGACCGTGCCAGGCGGGTGGCCGGGTCGTTTGGAGAAACGTGCCATGATGGCAAACGACGACACTCCGCGTTGGAAGTTCGACGGCATCCGCGTCGTGCGCGGGTGCGACCTCGACCCGAACACGCCGCAGACGGAAGGGATGAACCGCGCCGCCGCGATCACGACGGCGACCGCGGGAGCGCGCAAGCTGTGGGCGGGGACCGCGACCATCCACCCCGACGCCAAGACCGGCGCTCATCACCACGGCGAGTTGGAGAGCGTCATTTATGTCGTGCGCGGCCGTGCGCGGATGCGCTGGGGCGAGCGCCTCGAGTTCGTGGCGGAAGCCGGTCCGGGCGACTTCATCTTCGTGCCGCCGTACGTGCCGCACCAAGAGATCAACGCCGCGCACGACCAGGCGCTCGAATGCGTCATGGTCCGCAGCGGCCAGGAAGCCGTTGTCGTGAACCTCGACATCCCCGCCGTCGAACACCCTCAGCCGGTCCGGTGGCTCGACGAAATCCACCGCACGTAAACTCCCGGTCAGATTTCGCACGAGACTGGACAATCGAAGAAGGCCGCCCGCCCGAGCGTCCGAACGAGGGGGGTGATGTTCCGGCTCCCCTCGCTGCGCTATGCCGCAGCGCTTTTCGTTTTTTGCGCCGCCCCGCTCGCCGCCGCGCCGGCCTGCGCCGCCGACGAGGTCGCCGCCCCGACCGCGGGCCCTTCGATGGCGACCTACGCGGCCGCCCTGCGCACGATCAACCCGAAGCTGCCGCTCGCGAAGGCCCAGGCCTACGCGCGTTCGGTGATGGCCGACGCGTGGCGGACCCACCTCGACCCGCGCTTCATCATGTCGATCGTGACGGTCGAGTCGCGCTGGCGCGCCAACGCCGTCTCACGGGTGGGGGCACGCGGGCTCGGGCAGCTGATGCCGGCGACGGCCGCCACGCTGGGCGTCAACGCCTGGAACCCGGCCGACAACCTGCGCGGCACGTCCAACTACCTCAAGACGCTGATGGACCACTTCGCCGGCAAGCCGGACGCGACGAAGCTGGCGATCGCGGGCTACAACGCCGGTCCCAAGGCGGTCGAGAAATTCCACGGCATCCCGCCGTACGCCGAGACGCAGCGCTACGTCGTCAAGGTGCTCAACGTGTGGAAGTCGCTCAACGGGCGCGTGGGGCGCGCGTTCGCGACCGCTCCGGCCACCATCGCGATCGGTGCGAGCGCCGCGGCGCCGCTGCCCGACGAGAAGCAGTGGCTGACCACCGTCAACGAAGTGCTGCCTGCGACGGCGGCCGCCGTCGAAACCGTGCCGAACCCGGTCCTGACCTCGGGCGGGATCGCCGCTTCTGCTACCGTTGCTCCGGTGCCGGCCGAGCCCACGAAGTAACCTTCCGCCGCCGGGCCACGCAACCGCGCCGTTCGCGCGGCCGGTCACGACCCGCATGAAGACGGACGGGGCCGTGCCCGCGATGATGCGGGCGGTCGCGATCGACGCGTTCGGCGGGCCCGAGCGGCTGACCGTCCACGAGATCGCCGTCCCGAGCGTCGACCGCCACGAGGTCTTGATCCGGGTCGACACCGCGGGCGTCGGCGTCTGGGATGCCAAGGCGCGGCGCGGCCAGTGGTCGCGCGGGCGCACGTTTCCGCTTGTGCTGGGCGCCGACGGCGCGGGTACCGTCGCGGCGCTGGGCGACGACGTGCAAGGCCTCCGGCTCGGGGACGCGGTGTACGGCTACGCCTACGGCGACAAGAAAGGCGGCTTCTACGCCGAGTACGCCGTGCTCAGCGCGGAGCACGTCGCACCGATGCCGTCCTCGCTGGACTTTCGCGAGGCCGGCGCCATCCCGGTGACGGGCATTACCGCGCTCGCCGGGATCGACGACGTGCTCGGCTTGCGCGAAGGGCAGACGGTGCTCGTGCACGGCGCGACGGCGGGCGTCGGCACGATGGCCGTGCAGCTCGCGAAGCGCCGCGGCGCGCGCGTGATCGCCACGGCGAACGGCGGCGACGGCCGCGAGCTGCTGCGCCGGCTCGGCGTCGACGAAGCGGTCGACACCCAGCACGAGGACATCCTGGCCGCCGCGCGCCGCTTCGCGCCGGGCGGTGTCGATGCGATCCTCGCGCTCGCCGGCGGAACCGCGCTCGAGCGCTGCATCGCAGCGCTGCGGGACGGCGGCACGCTCGCGCACCCCAACGGCGTCGTCATCCCCGACGGCACGCCCGCGCGCGCGTTCAACGGCGTGCCGAACCCGCAGACGTTCGCGCGCCTCACCGCGACGGTTGAGGCCGCCCCAGTCGAGGTCCCGATCGCCGCGACGTACTCGCTCGACGACGCGGCCGAAGCGCACCGCCGCCTCGACCGCGGCCACGTCCTGGGCCGCATCGTGCTCGTCGTCGACGCGGAAGAACAGGTCGAAGAAAAGGTCGCGTAGCCGCCGCTATGCCGCTTTCGCTTGCGCTTTTAATTCGCTCATGCGGCGGCCGAGCTCGAGCAACTCGTCTTCGTCCATCAGGTCGCGCACGCCGGGAAACATGTCGCGCTCTTCTTCCTTGACGTGGTCCTCGACGATCTCTTTGAGCACCTTGAGCTTGGGCTTGTACGTCTCGTCGCTGCCGTCGATCGCTTCGAGATCGCGGATGACGTGCTTCACGAGCGCGTGCTCTTCAACCGACTCGAGCACGAGGTCGTACTCTTCTTTGTGCTTCTTGCCGGCGCTCTGCTTGATCGCCGGATAGAAAATCTGCTCTTCGATCTGCGCATGCACCGTGAGTTCTTTGCAGATCTGATCGCCGAGCCGTTTCAACTGCACTTTGGCGCGGTCGGACAACCCTTCGGCTTCTTTGAATAGACCCTTGACCGTCTTGTGATCCGCTTTGAGAAGCGCGATCGCGTCCTGCTCTTTCATGACGCGCTCTTGCCCACGGTCACCGTGGGGGTTCGCTTGCTAGGGCGCTTTGGTCGCGGCGGGCGATGCGGACGCCGCAGCGCTCGGCGCGCTCGACGCAGCTGCTTTCGGCGCGGACGAGCTCGACGCGGCGGGCGAACCCGATGTCTTCGGCGCCGGCGTCGCGGGATGCGGCAGAGCGTACAGCGCGAACACGGCGGGCCGGTTCGCAACGAGCTTCAGCGGCGTCGCGGTGCCCGAGAACAGCAGCCGCGCGGGCGGCAACGTGGGTGCGGCGGTGGGCGGCGTGGTGCCGGTGCCCGGGCTCGCGGAGCTGCCGGGCGCGGGCGATCCGCCCGCGGCGAAGGTCGCCGCCGGCTTGGGCGTCGTCGTGGGCGCCGCGGCGCCCCCCCTGGCGGTCGCGCCGGGGCTGCCGCTCGGGACGGCGACGACGGACGCCGTCTGCCGCAGTGGCGGCGGGGTCGTGGTGGTATCGAGCTCGGCGACGGCGAGCCGGTACTTGGAGTCCTTCTCGCCCGAGTTCCACAGCGCAAGGCCGAACTCGCCGTCGCGATACTGCGACGCAACCTCACGCGGCACGTCCAGCTGGACGCGCGGGAAGCTCTCGAGCACGGCGTCGTGCGTGGGCAGCAGCGTGATGTATGCGAGCGCGCGGGCGGGCAGCTCGCGCGACTTCTTGCGCTTACCCTTGCCGCTCACGAAGTTGAGGTCGGGCCCGTCCTGCGGCTTGACGATGGAAAGCGTCGCGCCGATCGACACCGCGACCGGGGTGGGGGCGGGCTCGGGCGTGGCGTCCTTCTTGGTTTTGGAACTCTTGGACGCCGGTGCAGCCGTAGGCTCGGGCGCCTTCGGAAACGCGACCGAGCCACCGTAGCCGCCGACCTCGGGAAGCGGCTGGAACGCCGTATTTTCGCCGTAGGTCAGGATCACGCTGGAGGACGTGGACGGCGGCGTGGGTGACCCGTTCCCCCCGAAGTTCGGCGTCGCCATCGTGTTCGGTAGCCCGGTCCCCGAACCGAACGACCCGGAACACGCGGCAACCGCCGCGCCGAGTACGACGCAAGCAGCTACCGCGGTTGAAACGCGCGCGAGACTCATCGCCGCGATGGTTCGCGAGCGAAGCCGGTGAGTCCGCCGTAGCGCGCAGTGACGGCGCGCGGCTGGTATACCCTACGGGATGATCGAGCGACGACGTGCTACCGGCACCAGGCGCGGGGTGCTCGCCGCGCGTTACGCGTCGCTCTCCGCCGCGGTGACGTAGACCTCCGCGCCGTGCGCGCGAAACTCGGCCGACTTCTCCGCCATACCGCGCTCGCGCTCGGCGTATTCGTCCGTCACGGCGGCCTCGCACCCGGGCCGATTTATGAATTCGTGTACGCGCGAGCTCTGCGCCGCTCGCGAGCCTCGGTTATGCCGCCGTCCGCGAGGTCGCGTCGCGCTACCGCTATCCGCCGCGGTCGGACACGCAGCACGTGATCGCCTTCGGCTACTCGCAGAGCGCGCGCTATCTGCGCTCGCTGCTGTACCGCGGCTTCGTGAAAGACGAGCAGTCCCGCCCGGTGTTCGACGGGATGATGATCGTCGCCGCGGGCGCCGGGCGCGGCAGCTTCGAGCACCGGTTCGCCGCGCCGGGCGAAGCCGGGAACTCCGTGCTGAGCGTGCTCCAGCCCGTGGACATCCCGCCGTTCGACGACGCCGGCTTGCTCGCGAACGCGCACCGGCTCGGCGCGGTGCCGAAGCTGATGTCGGTGTTCACGTCGTCGGAGTACTGGGCGCGCGCCGGATCGCTGGTCCACGTCAGCACCGACGGCAAACGCGACCTGCCGCTGGACCCCGATCATCGTTTATATTTCGTCGCGGGATCGCAACATTACGGCGAGCACTTCCCGCCCGTGACCGGCAGTAATGCGCGGTATCTCGACGATCCAGGGCCCAAGCACTGGGCGTTTCGCGCGCTGCTGATGGATTTGCAAGCATGGGTGGGCAGCGGAACGCCGCCGCCCGCGTCGGAGTACCCGACCGTTCGCGCCGGAGGGCTCGTCGAGCCCGCCGCGTTGCGCGCGCCGCGGATCCCCGGCTTCGCGTTTCCGCGTTCTGCGCCGCCGGTGTGGCAACTCGATTTCGGCCCGCGTTTCGATGCGCTCGGCATCGTCGACCGGGAGCCGCCCGCGCTCGGTCCGCGGCTGCACGTCCTGGTCCCCGCGGTCGACGCAGCGGGCAACGAGACGTCGGGCATCCGCCTGCCGCACGTCGACGTGCCGCTCGGCACGTACACCGGCTGGAACATCAGCGTGCCGGAGTTACCGAAGCTCGGCTACCTCGACGGCTTGCGCGGCTCGTTCGTGCCGTTCGCGACGACCGCGGACGCCGCGCGCAAGGCCGGCGACGAGCGCGCGTCGCTCGCGCAGCGGTACGCGTCACGCGACGCATACGTGGCGCAGATACGGTCGTCGGCGGAACGCCTTGCCGCACAGCGGTTCGTGCTCGGGGACGACGTCCCCGCGATCGTCGCCGAGCAAAGCACATGGTACGACTGGGTCGATGCGCCGCTAGCGCTTTACGGCGCGCCCGCGGCGCTCTCTGGAGCCTGGAACGTACACGTCCGCGCCTTTCGCGAGGAACTCCGCCGACTTCTCCGCCATGCCGCGCTCGCGCTCGGCGTATTCGCGCACGTCCTGCGTGATCTTCATCGAGCAGAAATGCGGGCCGCACATCGAGCAGAAGTGCGCGACCTTCGCGCCGTCCGCGGGCAGCGTCTCATCGTGGAACTGCTGCGCCGTGTCGGGGTCGAGGCTGAGGTTGAACTGGTCCTTCCAGCGGAACTCGAAGCGCGCTTTCGACAGCACGTCGTCGCGGTGGCGGGCGCCGGGATGGCCCTTCGCGAGATCGGCCGCGTGCGCGGCGAGCTTGTACGTGATGACGCCGACCTTGACGTCGTCGCGGTCCGGCAGGCCGAGGTGCTCCTTCGGCGTGACGTAGCACAGCATTGCCGTGCCCATCCAGCCGATCATCGCCGCGCCGATGCCGCTGGTGATGTGGTCGTAGCCCGGCGCGATGTCCGTGACGAGCGGCCCCAGCGTGTAGAACGGCGCTTCGTGGCACACCGCGAGCTGGCGGTCCATGTTCTCTTTGATCAAGTGCATCGGCACGTGACCGGGCCCTTCGACCATCACCTGCACGTCGTGCTTCCACGCGATCTGCGTGAGCTCGCCCAGCGTGTCGAGCTCCGCGAACTGCGCCGCATCGTTTGCGTCGGCGGTGCAGCCCGGCCGCAGTCCGTCCCCGAGTGAGAACGTGACGTCGTACGCCTTCATGATCTCGCAGATCTCGTCGAAGTGCGTGTAGAGGAAGCTCTCCTGGTGGTGCGCGAGGCACCATTTCGCCATGATGGAGCCGCCGCGCGACACGATGCCGGTGATGCGGTCCGCGGTCAGCGGAACGTAGCGCAGCAGCACGCCGGCGTGCACGGTGAAGTAGTCGACGCCCTGTTCCGCCTGCTCGATCAGCGTGTCGCGGTAGATCTCCCAGGTGAGGTCTTCCGCTTTGCCGTTGACCTTCTCCAGCGCCTGATAAATCGGCACCGTGCCGATCGGGACCGGCGCGTTGCGCACGATCCACTCGCGCGTCTCGTGGATGTTCTTGCCGGTCGACAGATCCATCACGGTGTCGGCGCCCCAGCGGGCAGCCCACACCATCTTCTCGACCTCTTCCTCGATCGACGAGCCGATCGCGGAGTTGCCGATGTTGGCGTTGATCTTCACCAGGAAGTTGCGGCCGATGATCGTCGGCTCGAGTTCCAGGTGGTTGATGTTAGCTGGGATCACCGCGCGGCCGCGCGCGACCTCGCTGCGCACGAACTCCGGTTCGACGCCCTCGCGAATCGCGATGAATTCCATCTCCGGCGTGATCTCGCCGCGCCGCGCGTAGTGCATCTGAGACACGTTGCCGCCCGCTTTCGCGCGCCGGATCGCGCGCGGCGACGGAAAGCGGATCTCGTCGAGCTCGCGCATCGCCTCGCGGCCGAGGCGGTACACCGACGACGCCTTCGCCAGCGTCTCCGTGTCGTTACGGCGCGCGATCCACGGTTCGCGGATCGGCGCGATGCCGTTGCGCACGTCGATGCCGACGTCGGGATCGGTGAACGGGCCGGACGTGTCGGTGACCGTGTGCGCGGTGCCGTCGCTGAGCGCGATCGCGCGGAACGGGACGCGAATGGTGGGGTCGCTGCCGGTCGCGTAGACTTTCGCGGAGCTCGGGAACGGGTCGCGCGAAAGAACGTCGTTGGACGGCGGTAGCATGGTCGCCATGCGTGCACTCCTCTTCGCCGGTATGATCCGGATCAGGTGGTAACGGTCGACGGCCTGCCGCACGTCCTCTCAGCCCGGCTCTTTCGGGCTCCCGTAGCGTACTGACGACGGTATGCCGAAGAGGCCCTGGTGTCAAGGACGAACCGCGCGCTGCTGCTGGTCGCGCTCGCCCAGCTTGCGATCGGCGCGGCGGCGGTCTTCGCCCGCTTCGCCCTGGCCTCGTCGGGTCCGCTCGCGGTCAGCGCCGCCCGGCTGACCCTCGCGGCAGTCCCGCTCCT
>CAWBVR010000022.1:0-100768 GCA_963792235.1 Vulcanimicrobiota bacterium | reverse complement strand
AGCGATCAGGTTCAGAAGCTCACCGACAAATACGTCAAGCAGATCGACGATCTCGTCCACAACAAAGAAAAAGAAATCATGGAGGTTTGATGGGCTCAGGAACGGAGCCCATCAAACCCTCCCGCGGCTGCGCCGCGGTCCGAAGACGGAAGTTCTCAGCAGTCTTGACCGCCGCGGTCGCTCCGCTCCGCAGATGGAACTTTCGTGCTGAGTCTTGAAGATGTTACGATGCTTCCGTGGCTTGAGGCGGTTCGCGTGCTTGGGGGGCGTTCGATGCGGTTTCGGGTGTTGACGCCGCCGTATGCTGCCGTCGGGGTTGGGGTTTTGCGGGCGCTTCGTGTGCGCGCGCTGGACGGCGAGCACGATGGCGCGTGGGAACTTGTCGCGGGCTACGACGGGTACGAACGGATCTAGCATGGCCACGCTGCTCAAGCCGCCGCGCGGGGTGACGCTGGACGCGAGCCGGTTGCCCAAGCACGTTGCGATCATCATGGACGGCAACCGCCGCTGGGCGCGCGCGCGGCGCCTGCCCGCCATCGAGGGCCACCGCCGCGGGATCGTTGCGCTGCGCGAGGTCACGCGCGCGGCGAGCGACTGGGGCATCCCGATGATGACCGTGTACGGCTTCTCCACCGAGAACTGGAAGCGCGACAAGACGGAGATCTCGTTGCTGCTCGACCTGTGCGTGTACTTCGCGCAGAACGAGCTTTCCGAACTCGACCGCAACAACGTGCGCGTTCAGATCATCGGGCGTTACGAGCAGCTGCCGCCGGCGTCGAAGGACGCGCTCGACCGGCTCGTGGCGAAGACCGCCCGCAACACGGGCCTCGTGCTCAACCTCGCGGTGAACTACAGCGCGCGGAGCGAGCTGCGCGACGCCGTCGGGCGCATGATGGGCGATGTGCAAGCCGGCACGCTCTCCGTCGACGCGATCGAGGACGACACGCTCGCGTCGTACCTGTCGACGGCGGGCATGCCCGATCCGGACTTGCTGATCCGCCCCGGCGGCGAGTCGCGGCTGTCGAACTTCTTGCTGTATCAGGTCGCGTACGCCGAGCTGGTGCTGCGCGACACGTTCTGGCCGGACTTCACACGCGACGCGTTCGGCGAAGCGATCGCCGAATACCAGCGCCGGCTCGAGACCGAGCGCGCATGACCACCGCGGCGCCGGCAGCGTCCGCGTCGGCGAAGTCGCCCAACCCGCGGCCCGCCGTCAGCACGCGCCGCGTCGTGATCGGGCTGCTGCTGGCCGTCGTGGGCTTCGCCGCCGTCGCGTGGACGCCGGCGTTTACCGTGCTCGTGCTCGCGATCGCGACGGGTTGCGTGTACGAGTTCGCCGGGCTCTCCGCGCGCAAAGGTCCCGCCGTCGAGTTGCCGGTGGCGCTGGGCGCGGTCTGGACGTACGTGCTCTTGACGCATTTCGGCCTGATCCACCAATACGAAGGCATCTTGCTCGCGGCCACGGTCATCATCGCGCTGGCGACCGCGACGTTTACCGCGGACTCCGGCTACTTCGCGCGCAGCGGCTACACGCTGCTGTGCGTGCTGTACATCGGCAAGCTGATGACCTACTTCATCGCGATCCGCGCGCTGCACGACGGCGCGCTGTGGATGGTCTGGATCATCTTCATCGTCGCGTTCACCGACATCTTCGCGATGCTGATCGGCACCGCGTTCGGCAAGCATCTGCTCACCAAGCTTTCGCCGAAGAAGACGGTCGAAGGCGCGGTCGGCGGATTCGTCGCGGCGCTCGTCGCGGGCGCGGCGATCGCGCTGGTGCCGTGGGTGCACGTTGCGTGGTGGCAGGGCGTCATCGTCGCCGCGATCACATCGGGCGCGGCGCAAGCCGGCGACCTCGTGGAGAGCGCGCTGAAGCGCGACGCCAAGGTGAAGGACGCCGGCTCGTTGATCTCCGGCCACGGCGGCGTGCTCGACCGCTTCGACTCGTACATCTTCGCGGGCGTCGCATTCTACTTCGCGCTGTACCTGATCGGCGTGATCTCGCAGTACCGCTTGGTGAATTCGTGAAGCGCGTCGCGATCCTCGGCAGCACGGGCAGCATCGGTCGCCAGGCGCTCGACGTGATCGCGCGGCATCCCGATCGTTTCGAGGTCGTCGGGCTCGCTGCCGGGCGGAACACCGATCTGCTCGACGAGCAGGTCGCGCGCTTTTCGCCGCGCGTCGTCTCGTCGGCGGCCGACGGTGCGGCGGGATTGCACGGCGTCGCGTGCGAGAGCGGCGCCGACATCGTGCTTGCGGCCACGGACGGTTCGGTCGCATTCGACGCCGTGTTCGCCGCGGTCGACCGCGGCATCGACGTCGCGGTCGCGAACAAAGAGCTCATCGTGGCGGCCGGCGAGCTGCTCGTCGCGCGAGCCGCGCGCAGCGGCGCGACGCTGCTGCCCGTCGACAGCGAGCACTCCGCGATCTTTCAGTGCCTGCAAGGCCAGCCACGCGAGCGCGTCGCGGCGATCATCCTCACGGCGTCGGGCGGGCCGTTCCGCGACCGCACCGCTGAGCAGATCGCGTCGGCCACCGTCGCCGAAGCGCTCGCGCACCCGACCTGGCAGATGGGCGTGAAGAACACCATCGACTCCGCCACGCTGATGAACAAGGGCCTCGAGGTGATCGAGGCGTCGAAGTGGTTCGGCGTGCCGGGCGACCGCGTCCAAGTCGTCGTGCACCGCACGTCGGTCGCCCACGGGTTCGTCGTGTTCACCGACGGCAACATCGTCGGCCAGTTCGCCGCGCCCGATATGCGTCTGCCGATCGGCTATGCCTTGGCCTACCCCGACCGGCTGGACGACCGCCCCGTGTCCAGCGACCCCATCGCGGCGCTCGGCGGCCTGCCCGGCGCCGATGTGACCGCTCTCACGTTCCAGCGGCCCGACCCCGAACGGTTCCCTTGCCTGCAGCTGGCCTACGCCGCGCTGGCCCTTGGCGGGACTGCGCCGGCGATTCTCTCAGCCGCCAACGAGGTTGCC
This sequence comes from Vulcanimicrobiota bacterium, assembly GCA_963792235.1. GTDB lineage: Bacteria > Vulcanimicrobiota > Vulcanimicrobiia > Vulcanimicrobiales > Vulcanimicrobiaceae > Vulcanimicrobium. The sequence continues at coordinate 97,784 of CAWBVR010000022.1, read as the reverse complement.
GTGACAGCCTTCGTGGCGGGGGACATCCGGTTCGGCGACATCCCCGTTTGCATCGAAACGGCCCTCGCAAGGGTCGATAGACTCGATATCTGCCTCGACGCCGTTCGCGACGCCGACCGCTTGGCCCGAGACGTGGCACATGCGTTTGTCGTTGAGCGGTCAGCCGAGGTCACACGGAGCACATGAGCCCGCAACAAATCATCGTCTTCTTGTTGATGCTTTCCGTCCTCGTGGTGCTCCACGAGTACGGCCACTTCATCGTGGCCCGGCTCAACGGCGTGCGCGTCACCGACTTCGCGATGGGCATGGGTCCCACGCTGCTGAAGTGGACCTCGCCGCGCAGCGGCACCAACTACCGCCTGAACCTGCTGCCGATCGGCGGCTACTGCCAGATGAAGGGTGAGGACGGCCAGTCCACCCAGGCCGAGCAGCAGCGCGCGTTCCGCAAGACGGCGGCGGATTATGAAGCGGACAACTTCCAGGCCAAGACGCCTCTGCAGCGGCTGGCGATCGTGCTGGCCGGCCCGGTCGCGAACTTCATCGTCGCGCTGGTGCTGCTGTTCGGCGGCGCCCTGGCGTTCGGCGTGCCGACCGGCGCGTCGACCCCGACGATCTATCAGCTCATGGCGGGGATGCCCGCCGAGAAGGCCGGCCTGCGCGCCGGCGACACCATCGTGTCGATCAACGGCCAGGCCGTCCGCGACGGCGAATCGCTCGTCAAGACGATCCACGGCTCGACCGGCAAGCTGCTGCACGTCGGCTACACGCGCAGCGGTCAAGAGGCGTTCGTCGACGTCACCCCGGTCGCCGGGAAGCTGCCCGACGGCAAGACGGTCGGCCGGCTCGGCTTCTCCCCGCTGCCGATCTCGCAGCGCGTCGGCGTCGCCGACGCGTGGCGCGGGACCTGGGCGCAGTTCACCAACGTGATCGGCTCGACCGCCGGCGTCCTGGGCGCGCTCGTGACCCATCCGTCCACGGTCGCGGGTCAGGTGCAAGGGCCCATCGCGATGGCGCGCGCGTCGGCGCAGGCGGCGCAGTTCGGCCCGTTCGTCTTCATTACGCTGGCGGCGATGATCTCGATCTCGCTGGGAATCTTCAACCTGCTGCCGATCCCTGCGCTCGACGGCGGCCGCGGCGTCTTCATCCTCGTCGAGATGCTGCGCGGGCGCCCCGTCGATCCCGAAAAAGAGGCGCTCGTCCACGTCGGCGGCTTCGCCGTGCTGATCGCGCTGATGCTGGCGGTCTCGTTCCACGACATCTCCGCGGCGATCGCCGGCCGGAGCGCCTTCTAGTCCATGATCCGCCTCCGCCGCCAAACCAAGGCCATACTGCTCGAGAACAAGTCGAGCTGGTCGAAGGACGCCAAGAAGGCGTGGATCGGCGGCGACCATCCCATCGTCGTCCAGTCGATGACCACCACCGATACGGCCGATGCCGACAAGACGCTCGAGCAGGTCTACGCGCTGGCCATGGCCGGCTGCGAGGTCGTCCGGGTCACGTGCCAGGACGCGCGCGACGCCGCGGCCCTGCCGCAGATCGTCGCCCGGTCACCCGTGCCCATCGTCGCCGACGTTCACTTCGACCACAGGATGGCGCTGGCCGCGATCGACGCCGGGGTCGCCAAGCTGCGGCTCAACCCGGGCAACATCACGGACCCGGTCAAGACCCGCGAGGTCGTCAAGCTCGCCGTTGAGCGGGGGACTCCGATTCGCATCGGCGTCAACATGGGCTCGCTAGCCCGCGACCTCGAGGAAAAGCTCGGCCACACGCCCGAGGCGCTGGCCGCGTCCGCGCTGCGGCACGTGGAACTGCTGGAGCAGCTGGGCCACACCGACATCGTCATCTCGGTCAAGGCGCACGACGCCGTAACGACGATCTACTCATACCGGCTGCTGGCCAAGCAGCTCGACGAGCGTGGCACGCCCTATCCGCTCCACCTGGGCGTCACCGAGGCGGGGCTCCCCCTTGCCGGCACGATCAAGTCGTCGATCGGCCTGGGCGTGCTGCTGTTCGAAGGCATCGGGGACACGCTGCGCGTCTCGCTGGCCGCCGATCCGGTTGAAGAAGTCCCCGTCGCCTGGGGCATCCTCACGGCGCTGGGCCTGCGCGAGAAGGGCTTCGACATCACCGCCTGCCCGTCGTGCGGCCGGGCCGAGATCGAGGTCGTCGAGCTCGCTCGCATGGTCGAGGCGATAGCCAAAGAGTACACGGCGCCCGTGAAAGTCGCAGTGATGGGCTGTGTCGTCAACGGCCCAGGCGAGTCTAAGATGGCCGATGTAGGGATAGCAGGAGGCAAAGGCAAGGGCGCGATCTATCGCAAGGGCGAGCTGGTCGGCACCTTCCCGGAAGCCGACCTCCTAGGCCGCCTGCGCATCGAGATCGAAAAGGTCATCGACGAGCAGTACCCCGACTACCGACATGAGATCCACCGTGAAGCGACACCTGCGTAACCTCGTCCCGAGCGGACGAACGATCGTAGCCGCCGCCGTGACCGCCCTGGTCGCGTCGCTGTCGCTCGCGCTGTCGACCCCGGCCTCGATCAGCGTCGACGGCCAGCGTCTCGCCTCCGACGTCGCGCCGGTCACCACGCCGGGCGGCGCGTATCTGCCGCTGCGCGCGGTCGCCGACGCAGCGGGCGCGCAGACGTCGTTCGACACCGCCGACGGCCAGATCGTCGTGCGCAAGGGCACCGACGTGCTCGTGATGCGCGCCGGCACCCGCACCGCGAAGCTGAACGGCCGTCCCGTCACGCTCGCCCACGCGCCGTTCACCGTGCACGGTCGCACGATGGTCGCAAGCGCCACGATCGCGAGCACGTTCGGCTCGACGGTCCGTTACGACGCGAAGCACGATCGCGTGATCGTTCGTACGCCGGGCGTGGTCGTCGCCGGCGCCGCCGACGACACACCGTAATCTGACTTAGCCGCAGCACCCTCGTGCGAGCGGCGCCCGGCGTAATCAGCCGGCGCCCCGGACAAGCTGCTCGGGTGAGTAGCCGTTAGGTCGCGACGAACACTCCGTCGCGCAGCGTCGGCACCACGGTGAGCGTGTCGAGCGCGGCGCAGCGGGTCACGTCGCGCGCGAAGCCTTTTTGCGCGAGCGCTTGCGCGTGATCGGCGCTGGCAATCGCGTCGGCTAGACGGTTCGCGACCGCGCGGTAGAGCAGCGCTGCCGCACGCGCGCCGTCGCACAGCTCCAAGTCGCCGATCAGCGTTAGCAGCGTGTCGACGAGCGCGCCCGCACCTAGCGCATCTTCGAGCGCAAAGCCGTTGGTCGCGCCCGCGCACGCGATGACGATGTCGCCGTCCTCGTGCGCGAGCGCGTCGGCGGCGGCGGTACGGTTGACCAGCGCGGCGGTGCGCACCGACGCGGCGTTCGCCATGGCGCGCAGTGCGCGCGTGCCGTTGGTCGTGGTGAGCACGATGGTCTTGCCCGCGATGGCGGACTCGGTGAACGACGCGGGCGAATTGTCGAGGTCGAAGCCGTCGATACGCAGCGAGTGGCGTTCGCCGCCGAAGAGCACGCGGTCGCGCCCGAGCCGGTTGCCGAGCGCGATCGCGTCCTCCGGCTGCGCGACGGGGATCACGCCGGCCGCGCCGTTGGCGAGCGCCGTCGCAATCGTCGTCGTCGCGCGCAGCACGTCGACGACCGCGACGTGCGCGCCGCGCACGGCATCGGCGGACCACGGCGGTCCCAGCAGCACCTCGACACTCCGGCTCATCCCGGCGTCGGTACTCCGCCGGGGTGAGGCGCGCCTGGGTCCCGCCGCGCGATCAGGTCGCGCCGATCACTCCGTGAAGTCGACGATCAGCGCGTACGACCCGCCGACGCGCTCGCACGTGCGCACCTCGGCGCTGTAGCGCGCCGTGCGCGCGGTGCGCAGCGCGGCCTGGTCGATGTAGCGGTTGCCGCTCGATTCGAGCACGGATGCGATGCCGAGGTTGCCGCGCGCATCGAGATCGACGCGAACGGCGGTGACGCCGGTGACGTGTTGCTGGACGGCGATCTCGGGCAACTCGGCCGGGGCGGCAAAGGCCGATGCGGCGGCGGACGGGGCGGAGCATGCGTTGCGCGTCACTGCGGCGGTCTGCGCGGCGAACGGGACGAGACGAACGGTGCCGGCGCTCGCTGCCGCAGCGAGCGAGAGCGTGAGCGCGCCGGTGACGGCGGCGATGCGAAGAGAAGCGTTCATGATGACCTCACGGGAGTCGGGTTGCCGCTAGAACACGAACCCGGTGCACGCGTTGCATCACGAAGCACTGAAGGCGGCGGTGTCGAACGTCGCGGTCGATGAGCACCAACGTCCTCGACCTCGTCCTCGAGGCGCTCCCGCACCTGCGCGGCGGGCTTGGCGAAGAGTCCGCCGCGTTCACCGCGCGCTTGCTGTACGAGCATCTGGAGCTCGACGCGTGCGCGGTGATCGACACGGAGCGCGTGCTGGCGTACGTCGGGCGCGGCGAGGACCATCATCTCGTGGGCGGACCGTCGCTGACGGGCCTGACGCACCGCGCGATCGCGACGGGGCTTCCGCTCACGGCGCGCACGCGCGAGGAGATCGCCTGCCCCGTCGCCGGCTGTCCGCTCACCTCGGTGGCGATCGCCCCATTTATCGTGCACGGCACCGCGGTCGGCGCGCTCAAGCTCTACCGTGCGGGGACCCCCATCGCCGAAGATGACGAGAAAGTAGCCGCCGGGCTCGCGCGCGTGTTCTCGGTGTCGCTCGAAGCGGCAGAGCTCGACGCCCGCTCGGCGCTCGTCACGCAGGCCGAACTTGACGCGTTGCGCGCGCGCGTGTCGCCCCATTTCCTGTTCAACACGCTCACGACGATCGCGGCGCTGACGCGCACCGACCCCGAGCGCGCGCACGACCTCGTCGTAGATTTCGCCGAATACTTTCGCGACTCTCTCGCGCAGCACGCGGAGTTCGTGTCGCTCGACGAAGAGCTCGAGCACGTCGAGCAGTATCTGCGCTTCGAGCACGCGCGCTTCGGCGAGCGGTTGCGCGTCGAGATCGACGTCGACCCGCGCGCGCGGCTCGCGCTCGTGCCGGTGCTCTCCGTGCAGCCGCTGGTCGAGAACGCGATCGGCCACGGGCTCGCGCCGCGCGGCGGCGGCGGCACGGTGCGCATCAGCGCGCAACCCCGCGAAGACTCCACGGAGATCGTGGTGAGCGACGACGGCGTCGGCTTCACGCCGGGCCGTGCGGCGCGCAGCAGCGGGATCGGGATCGGCATGGACAACGTCGACCAGCGGCTCGTCAAGCTGTTCGGCCCGGCGAGCGGGCTGCGCGTCACCAGCGCGCCCGGCGAAGGTACGACCGTGGCGTTCACCGTCCCGGTGCGCATGCCGGTCGCCGCGCGCTGATGATACGCCCGTGCGCGCGCTAGTCGTCGACGACGAGCCGCTGGTGCGCAGCGAGCTCGTGTACGCGCTAGGCAAGGTCGCCGAGCGACATCGAGGTCACCGAGGCGGCCGATGCGGTCGAAGCGCTCGCCGAGCTGGCCGCTTCCGCCTACGACGTGGTGTTTCTCGACATCAACTTGCCGCGGCTCACGGGGCTGGAAGCGACGAAGGTGATCAACGCGCTGCCGTCCCCGCCGCAGGTGGTGTTCGTCACGGCGCACCAGTCGCATGCCCTCGACGCGTTCGACCTCGCCGCGTTCGACTACGTCGTGAAGCCGGTGTCGCAAGCGCGGCTCGCGCAAACCGTCGAACGCCTGCGCGCGCTGCGGCCCAACGGCGTGGGCGCGGCGCCGCCGGGGAACGCGCTGCCCGCGCGCATCGCGCTGGAGGACGGCGATCGCACGCGGTTGGTCAAGGTCGCGGAGATCCGCTACGTTCAGGCGAACGGCCACGTCGTCACCGCGCGCGTATTCGACGGCGACCTGCGCTGGAAGGGTTCGCTCGCCGAAGCCGCGGCGCGCTTCGAGCCGGCGGGCTTCCTGCGCGTACACCGCGCGTATCTGGTGAATCCCGAGCGCGTGGTGGAAGTGGAACCGTTCTTCGGCGGGTCGTATCTGCTGCGCGTCGACGATAAAGCGCGTAGCGAGGTGCCGGTGTCGCGGAATTACCTGCCGGCGGTGCGCAAGGCGCTGGGATTGTAGATCAGGACGGTTCTACCGGAGCGGGGGACTCCAGCGCGCGGCCTTCGATGAAATTGCGCAGATTACGTTCCACCAGGGCGAGGATGCGGCGTGGGGCGACATCGCCGCCGTAGCCCGCGACGTGCGGCGTGATCAGCGCGTTGGGCAGGGTCCACAGCGGATCGTCGGCGGGCAACGGCTCCGGGTCGGTGACGTCGAGTCCCGCGCCTCCGATGCGGCCTTCGCGCAACGCCGCCGTCAGCGCGGCTTGGTCGACGACGCCGCCGCGCGCAACGTTGATCAGGATCGCGTGCGGCTGCATCGCGGCGAGCGCGCGCGCGTCGATGAGGTGCCGCGTGCTCGCGTTGAGCGGTACCGCGAGCACGATGGCGTCGCTGCGGCCGAGCGCGTCGTGCAGCCGGTCGGCGGCGACGACCTCGTCGGCGAGCGGATCCGGCCGACCACCGCGCGTCACGGCGAGGATGCGCGCGCCGAACCCGCGCAATCGTGCCGCGACCTCGCGGCCGATGTTGCCGAAGCCGGCGACGGCCACCGTCGCGCCGTGCAGCGTGCCGATGCTCGTCGCGAAGGATTGATCCCAGCGATGCTGCTCGGCGTTGCGCACGGTTTCGGGCAGGTGCCGAACGAGCGCGAGCAGCAGCGTCACCGCGTGCTCCGCAACCGTCGGCCCGTACGCGTCGCCCGCGGTCGTCACGGTCACCCCGTGCGGTACGCCGTGCAGCTCGACGGGGTCGTAGCCCATCGTCGGCAGCTGCACCCAGCGCAGCCGCGGCCGGTGCCGCGCGAGCAGCTCCACGAGCTCCGCGTCGTAGAAGGCCGGCCATGCCCAGAGCGCGTCGGCATCGGCCAGCTCGCGGCGCATCGCGCCGGCGTCGCCGACGGCGACCGCCTCGACGCCGTGGCGCGCGGCGAGCGCCTCGAACTGCGGGGCGAGGACGTGGGTTCGGATCACGACGCGCATCGCAGCCCCCCGTTCGCCGTGCAGCGCGGGCTGCATCTTGCGCTCCGTTTCAAACCGTTCGCGCTCGGCCCCGAGACGGGCGCTGCCGTTCGCGGTACGGTCGATCTCGTTATGGGACGCAACGTCATGACGACCGACCTCGCCTCGACGGCGCACGCGCTGGTGTCGGGCGGACGCGGCCTCCTCTCACTCGATGCCGCTCCGCGAGCACACCGCGAGCTGCCGATCACCGCGCCGGGGGTCGAGCGCTACGTTAGCGGCCTGGTGCTCGACGAAGCGACGATCCGGCGCAGCCCGCGCGGCGGCCGGCGCATCGTCGACGTCGTGCGCGACCGCGGCATCCTCCCCGGCGTCGGCGTCGGGCTAGGCGACGGCTTGAGCACGCTCCCGTGGCGACTCGCGGAGTACGCGGTCTTCGGCATCGGTTTCGCGACCTGTCGCGCGACGCTGCGCATCGAGTCCGGCGTGGGCCCGCCGGCGGACCGCACGATCGCCTCCAACGCACACGCGCTCGCGCGCTTCGCGGCAGCGTGTCAGTCGAGCGGGATCGTCCCCATCGTCGCGTGCGACGTGGTTACCGAAGGCGAGCACACGCTCGCGCGCTGCGAAGATGCGACGACGCGCGTGCTGCGGCGCACGTTCGCCGCACTCGCCGATGCGGACGTCGAGCTGAGCGCGATGGTGCTCGCCGTCAACATGGTCACGCCCGGTCTGGCGTCGTCACAACGGGTCGAGACGGCCGATGTGGTCGCTGCAACGCTGCGGGTGCTGGGCGCGACGGTCCCCGTCGCCGTCGCCGGCGTCGCGTTCCTAGGCGGCGAGCACGAAGACCTCATCGCAACGGAACGCCTGTGCGCGATGAACAAGACGATGCCCCGCCGCCGCCCGTGGCCGCTGACGTTCGAGTACGCGCGCGCGACGGAGCACACGCCGCAGTCGCTGCTGCACCGCCTGCGCTGCAGCGGCCTGGCCGCGTGCGGCGCGTACACGGCCAAGCTCGAAGACGTGGTCGTCAGCTCGCCGCGCGCGCCTCGGGTCGCCGCGTAGCGACGGTCGTCAAACCGGCACGTCGGGTAGGATTTCCGGCACGTCGGCGTCGTGCGTCTTCTGGCGGAAGCCGTATGCGAAGTAAAACACGAGTCCGATGACCAGCCACGCGCCGAACCACAAGAACGTGATCGCGCCCAAACCGAGCACGGCCAGCGCGCCGGTGATCACGATGCCGCCGATGGCGGTCACCCACACGAACGGCGTGCGGAACGGGCGCGGTAGATCCGGGCGCGCCTTGCGCAGGAAGAGCACGCCCAAGCACACCGCGATGAACGCGCTCATCGTGCCGATGTTCACGAGCGAGAGCAGCAGATCGAGCGGGACGATCAGGGTGAAGAGCGCAACGATGACTCCGGTGATCCCCGACATGAGCGCCGGCGTGCGGAAGCGCGGATGGATCCGCGCGACCTTCGGCGGCAGCATCCGGTCGCGCGCCATGGCGAAGAAGATGCGCGACTGCCCCAGCAGCGACACGAGCGCGACCGAAGCTGTGCCCGCGAGCACGCCGATGCGAATCACCCACTCCGCCCAGCCCGCATGCAGGGGCGCGAGCGCCGACTGCAGCGGCGTGTCGATGTTCACCTTGTCCCACGGTACGGCGCCGACGAGCACGATCGCCACCGCGCAGTACAGCACCGTACCGATCAGGAGCGAGCCGATGACGCCGACCGGGATGTCCTTGGGCGGGTTCACGCACTCTTCGGCCGTGGTCGTTGCGGTATCGAAGCCGATGTAGGTGAAGAACACCAGCGCGGCGCCGCCGAAGATGCCGGTCGGGATCCCGTCTTTGTCCCACGGGCCGATGATGCCGACGGGGTTGAACGGCTGAAGGTTCTCCGGGCGGAACAGCGCGGCGCCCGCGATGATGAACACGAGCAGCGCGGCGACCTTGATGACCACCAGCGTGTTGTTGGCGCGCGCCGTCTCGCGAATGCCGATGATGATGAGCACGGTGAGCAGCAGCACAAACAGCGAGCCGACGAGGTCGATCGAGGTCTTGCTCCAGTCGACTTGCCACCAGACGTCCCCGGGATGGGCCAGCACCGCTTTTGATATCCCCGGCGGTAGCCGCCATCCCGTAAGCGCGTGCAACGCCTCCTGCAGCGACTGCGAGAACTGCTGCGCGACGGGCGCTGCGGAGATCGCGTACTCCAGGATCAGGTTCCAGCCGATGATCCAGCCGACGACCTCCCCCAGCGTGGCGTACGCAAATGTGTACGCGCTGCCCGCGCTGGGGATCACCGAGCCGAGCTCGGCGTAGCACAGCGCCGCCAGCAGCGACGCCAGGCCCGCCAGCACGAACGCCACGACCACGGCCGGGCCGGCTTTGTGAACGCCGGGGCCGATCGTGGTGAAGATCCCGCCGCCGATCATCGTCCCGAGGCCGATCGCGATGAGGTCGCGCCCGCGCAGCGCGCGCTTGAGGGAGTGGGGCTCGCGCCGGGCTCGCATCGCATCGACGGAGGTCTTCCGGAACAGCCTTCCGAGGAAACTGTCGGTCACCCAGCGGAGGTGCGACGGACCGTGAAGCGATTCATCCCCACCAAGGACGCGATCCGCGACGGCGCGGCGCCGGAGTGAGCGACGCCGGCTACGTGCGCCGTGCGAAGCGCACGGTGTACGAAAACGCGTGGCTGCGGTTCGAGGCGCACGACATCGTGCACCCCAACGGCACGCCCGGCGCGCACGGTGTCGTCGTCACGCCGCGCGCGAGCGCCGTCGTGCTCGTCGCCGGCGCCGACGTGCTGCTCGTGCGCCAACCGCGCTTCGCCGTCGACGGCATCGTGCTCGAGGTGATCAAGGGCGGGCGGCATCCCGGCGAGGACGGGCTCGCGTGCGCGCAGCGCGAGTCGCGTGAAGAAGCGGGCGTCGTCGCGGCGAACTGGCACGCGCTCGGCGAAACGTACGAGATCCCGTCGATCGTGCAGGAGCCGGTATCGCTGTACCTCGGAACCGGACTAACGGCGGCACCGCTCGCGCCGGAGGAGGTCGAGCGCATCGAGGTGGTGCGCATGCCGTTCGCCGACGCGCTGGAAGCGTGCGCCGACGGGCGCATCAACGATGCGGTCACCGCGATCGCGCTGCTGCGCGCGCATCGCGCCCGAACGCGGCGCTGAGCGCGTCAGGAACGGACGAGCAACCCGGCGATCGCGACGAACTGCGCCCCCGCCCCCGCAAGCACGAACAGATGGAAGACCTCGTGGAACCCGAAGCGGCGCGGCAGCACGTCGAGCTTGCGCGTTGCATAGATGACCGCGCCTAGCGTGTAGAGGAGGCCGCCGAGCGCGATGAGCAGCGTGACGGCGATCGGCAGCACCGGCACGAGCTTGAACGCCGGGACGACCGCAAACCAACCCATCGCGACGTAGACCGCTGCCGAAACCCAGCGCGGCGCGTGCACGAACCAGATCGTCACCACCACGCCGGCGACGGCCGCGACCCAGATCGCGGCGAGCGTCCCGATGCGCCACGCACCGTCCAGACCGACGAACAACACGGGCGTGTACGTGCCCGCGATGAGCACGTAGATCGCGGCATGATCGATCTTGCGCAGCACCATCGTTCGTTCGGCGCTCGCCCGCACGCCGTGGTACAGCGAACTCGCCCCGAACAACGCACACATGCTCACGCCGTAGACGAGCATGGCTGCGAGGAGCGGCGCGTCGCCGTGAAACCGGATCGCGAGGTAGACGACGCCGGCGACGGCGGCGAGCAACCCTGCGAAGGAGATGCGAGCGTCGACGGGCTCTTTCATTGCAACGCCTTCGACATCTGCGCGCGATCGATCTCGACACCGTCGCGCACGATGATCTCGCGCCCGTCGACCGCCCATCCGTGTTTGCGGAAGAACGATTCCGCGAAACGGCTGGCATGGGCGGTGAGCCGCGTGAGGCCGCGCTCGCGCGCGGCCGCTTCGGCTGCAGCGTATAGGTGCGCCGCGACGCCGCGCCCCGCGGCTTCGGGCGCGCAGTACAGCATGTCGACGTAGCCGCCGTCGAGCGCGATCCAGCCGACGGCCGTGCCGTCCGCACCGTCCGCGACGAGCGTGTAAAACTCGCGCATGCGCGCGCCCCAGTGTGCGGCATCCGGCATGGCGGGCGCCCACGCAAGAACTTGCGCGGCGTCGTATTTCGCCGGCGCGACCTCGCGCACGGAGCGGAAGTAGATCGCGCACAGCGCTTGCGCGTCCTCGTCGCGGAAGGGCCGGACGGTTACCGCGAGGTCAGTTCGGGGGGTGCCGTCTTCGCGTTCCACAAGTGCTCCGGCTGCTCCAGCGCGTGGTTGATCCAGCGCGACCATACGAACAGCGCGTCCGACAGCCGGTTCACGTAGCGCACGACGTCGGGCGAGAGCGGCTCCGTCTCGCCGAGCGTGATCAGCAACCGTTCCGCGCGGCGGCATACCGTACGCGCTTGGTGCAGGAACGCGCCGGGATACGCGCCGCCCGGCAGGATGAAGTTCGCGAGCGGCTCGAGATCCTGCTGTGCGCGGTCGATCGCGCGCTCGAGCGCGGTCGCGTCGCCGGGCCCGATAAGCGGCATCCCTTCCCAGCGGTCGTTCGGCAACGTCGCCAAATCGCTGCCGAGGTTGAACAGTGCATCCTGTGTCCACGCCAGCCATGCGTCGAGCTCGCGCGCGACCGCGTGCGCGTGGTGGATGTCTTGCACGGGACGCGTGCGCAGCACGTCGCCCAGCGCCGTGCGCGCGAGGCCGATCACCGACGACAGCTCGTCGATCGTCCCATAGGCCTCGATCCGCTGCGCGTTCTTGCGCACGCGCTGTCCCCCGACGAGCCCGGTCGTCCCGTCGTCCCCCGTCCGCGTGTAGATTCGGGTCAGTTTGGGCACCCGACCCGCTTCGGAGAGGACGGTTGCCGACCTGCGCGAACCCCGGCCGATTGGTCATGGAACGCATCCCGAGCAAGAGCGCCGATCTTTCGGAGTGGTATCAAGCCGTCTGCTATCGTGCAGAGCTGGTGTCGCAAGCCCCCGTGCGCGGGTGCTTGGTGCTCCGCCCGTACGGCTTCGGGCTCTGGGAGCGGCTCCAGGCTGAGCTCGACCGGCGCTTCAAAGAGACCGGACACGAGAACGCGTACTTCCCGCTGCTGATCCCCGAGTCGCTGTTGGCCAAGGAAGCTGAGCACGTTGAGGGCTTCACGCCCGAGGTCGCGTGGGTCACGCAAGGCGGCACCGAAAAGCTCGCCGAGCGGCTCGCGATCCGGCCGACGTCGGAGGTGCTCTTCGGCGTGATGTATGCGGAGTGGATCCAGTCGTACCGCGATCTGCCGGTGCTCATCAACCAGTGGGCCAACGTGATGCGGTGGGAGAAGCGCACGCGCCCGTTCCTGCGCACGGCGGAGTTCCTGTGGCAAGAGGGCCACACCGCGCACGCGACGGAGAGCGAAGCGGCCGAAGAGGTCGCGCGCATGCTCGAAGTCTATCGCGAGGTCGCCGAAGACGTGTGCGGCGTACCGGTCTACACCGGCGAGAAATCGTCGGCGGAGCGTTTCGCGGGCGCCAACCACACGTACTCGATCGAAGCGCTGATGCCGGACGGGCGCGCGCTACAATCGGGGACGTCACACGAGCTCGGCCAGAACTTCGCGCGCGCGTACGACATTACGTTCGCGGCGGAAGACCAGACGCAGCAGTTCTGCTGGACCACGTCGTGGGGCATGTCGTGGCGCATGCTCGGCGGGCTCATCATGACGCACGGCGACGACCGTGGCCTGCGCATCCCGCCGAAGATGGCGCCGACCGAAGTGGTGATCGTGCCGATCCCGCGCGGCGACACCGAACGCCTCGACGCGGCGGCGCGCGATTTGTACGCGCAGTGCAAGGCCGCGGGCTTGCGCGTGAAGCTCGATGACAAGCCCGGGCAGTCGCCGGGCTACAAGTTCAACGAGTGGGACATGCGCGGCGTCCCGATCCGCCTCGAGCTGGGCAACCGCGATCTCGACGCCGGCGTGGCGACGCTCGTGCGCCGCGACAAAGCGGTGAAAGAAGAAGGGCAGAAGCAGCAGGTCCCGCTCGATCAGGTCGTCGCGTTCATCCCGACGGTGCTCGAGCAGATTCAGCACAACATGTTCGCCCAGGCGAAGACCTTTCTGCAGGACCACACGATCGCGACGCTCGACCGCGACGAGTTCTTGCGGCTGCTGGAAGAACGCGCGGGCATGATCGACGTGCCGTGGTGCGGGCGGCCGGAGTGCGAGGCCGTGGTGAAAGAAGCAACGCGAGCCTCCACGCGCAACATTCGCGAGCCCGCGCGCGCGGACACGTGCGTGCCGTGCGGCGAGCCGGCGCGGTACCAGGCCTATTTCGCGCAAAGTTATTAGCGCGCTGCTGGGGATCGCCGCCGCCGTCACGCTGACGTGGGCGTCAGCCTCCGGGCTGAGCTTGGCGAAGGCCGCGCCACAAGACGACGCGCGCGTCGTGCAGCGCAGCTCCGGTACCGACGGCGCGACCGCGCGCCGCATCGCGACCGCGCTCCTCGCTCACCCGCTCGCGGCGCAACTGCTGCGCGTGCGGTGCGAGCGCGTCGGCCGGTACGTCGACTGCGGCCTGATCGTGTCGGGCGTGAAGTTCCACCGCGCCCTCGATCTGCGGTCGTGGGATGCGGAGATCGCCGCGCTGATCGACGGCGCGTACGCCGCCGCCCCCGACGCAGGCGAGATCGACTGCTGGGCCACGGTCCCGCTCGACGCGGGCAAGGGAAGCGTGGTTAGCGGCGATTACGCCAAGCCGACCGCCGCGACCGTCTTCTCGATCACCGTGCCGCGAGCGGGCCGCGCGCGCGTGCGCGCTCGCTTGCCCAACGGGGCGGGCGTGTTCTGGGACCCGGCCTTCCGGGCGTCGCTGTCGAAGGGAACGACCGGATGATCCGAACCACCACGCTTCCGAATGGCCTGCTCGTCTTGACCGAGGCGATGACCCACGTCCGGTCCGCCACCATCGGGGTGTGGGCCGACGTGGGCTCGTCGTACGAGCCGGCGTCGCACCGCGGTATCTCGCACCTGCTGGAGCACATGGTGTTCAAGGGCACCGCGCGGCGCACGTCGCGGCAGATCGCCGAGGAGATGGACGCAGTCGGCGGCGAGCTCAACGCGATGACCGACAAGGAGACGACGTGCTTTTACGCTCACGTCGTGGACCGGCATCTGCCGCTGGCCGTCGACGTGCTGGCGGACATGCTGCAGCACGCGCGCTTCGCGGCGGACGATCTCGCGCGCGAACAGCAAGTCGTGCTCGAAGAGATCAAGATGTACGATGACTCGCCGGGCGAGGTGGTGCACGACCGCTTCACGCGCACGCTGTGGCGCGGCGCGAACCTCGGCGACCCGACGATCGGTTTCGCGCACACCGTCGCGGACATCTCACGCGAGGACTTGCTCGCCTGGCGCGCGACGCGCTATGCGCCCTCGACGGTGTTCGTCACCGCCGCGGGCAATGTCGACCACGACACCGTCGTCCAGCTCGCGGGCGACGCGTTCGCCTCGTTCCGCGGCGAGGCGCCGCCGCCGGTGCCGGAGCGCCCGCGCTTCACGCCGGCGCTCGACGTGACCATCGACGAAACGGAGCAGGCCTACGTCCTGCTCGGGATGCCCGGCCTGGGACTCACGGACGAGCGGCGTTACGCGCTCTCGGTGCTCGACGTGGTGCTCGGCGGCGGCATGTCCAGCCGGCTGTTCCAAAGCGTGCGCGAGCAGCGCGCGCTCGCCTACGAGATCTCGACGTTTCAGCAAGGCTATCGCGATGCGGGCTTGTTCGGCGTGAGCGCCGGCTGTTCGCCCGAACGCGTGCAAGAGTGCGTCGACGTCGTCGTCGACGAGATCGACCGGCTGCTGCACGAAGGCGCCCGCGCCGACGAGGTCGCGCGCACGCGCGAGCACCTCAAAGGCAACCTCACGCTCGCGCTGGAGAGCACGTTCAACCGCATGTCGCGCCTCGCGCGCAACCACCTCGTGCACGGCCGCCAGATCTCGACCGAAGAAGTCGAAGCGGCGTTCGACGCCGTGGACGTCGCGGCGGTCGACGCCCTCGCGCAGGAGCTGCTCGGCCCCGCGCAGCGCGGCTTGTGCGTGCTCGGCCCGGCGGAAGTTCGCGGCGTGCAGGTGCCGGGAGCCGCGGCGGCCTAGTGCCCGCGTTCTGGAGCATCGAGCTCGTCGCAGCGCTCGTGCTCAACGCGGCGCTGCAGACGCTTCAGATCGGTGCGTACGCCGCGCGGCTGGCGGGGGTGCAGACGGCCCGCGTCGCGACCTCGATCTCGTTGTTCAACCTGTTCGTCACGGCGAGCCGGTTCGCGAACATGTTCTACGCGCCGATGCTGGGGACGGTCTCGGACTCCGCGTCGGAGGCGATCGTCAAGCATCCCGCGCTGGCGGATGCGGTCACCCACCAGTTCGAGTGGCAACTGCGCGCGATCGTCATCGCGGGCACGCTAGGCACGACGCTCGGTGCGACGCTCTTGCCGACGTTCGCGCTGCTGTTCCGCCGTGGTATCAAATCGTTCGAACTCTATGGATCGCTGCCGCGCGCGCTCTTCCGGCTCGCCGATCCGGCGGTCATGGTCAGCGTCGTGCGGGGCGTGCGCGTCCCGCCGCCGTCGCTGCTGGCCCGGTTCGGCCCGCAAACGGTCCCGATGAAGCTCCTCATCGCGAACGTCGTGGTGACCGGCATCTACGCGATCGGCGTGGTGGCGGCCGTCTACGCCAGCGTCCTCGACCCGCAACAGGCGCGCACCACCACGCTGCTGTCCGGCATCGTCAACGGCCTTGCGACGATCTCGTTCACGCTGTTCGTCGACCCCACGTCGTCGCTGATCGTCGACCAAGCCGTCAAAGGCGAGAAGACGATGGACGACGTGCGCGCGCTCGTGTTCTGGCTGTGCGTGACGGCCATCATCGGTACCCTGCTGTCTCAGCTCATCCTGACGCCCGCGACGTACGTGATCGTCGACGCGGCGCATCTGCTCCGCCATGGGAGGTAACGTCGTGGTGCGCGCTCGTCCGTTCGCGCTGATCCTCCTCATCTTCGCTATGCTGTTCACCAGCGGCTGCGCGCCCGCCATCGCGTCCTGGATCGTCAAGGAGCGCAACCACCAAGGCGACGTCGCGCTCTCGCGCGGCAACTTCCCCGACGCCTCGGTCGCATACCAGCTCGCGCTCAAGCTCGATCCCGCGAACACGCACGCGCGCACCGGCCTGACCACCGTGCAGATCCGGCTCGCGCAAACCTTCTTCGCCGCGTCGAAGTTCGACGACGCGCTCGAAGCGCTCGCCGTCGCGCAGCGATCCTCGCCGGGGGACGACCGGGTGCCGACGCTGCACAACGAGATCGTGCAAGCCCAGGTCAAGCGCGACATCGTCGTGTCGAACTACCCGTCGTACAAGCTCACGGGCGCGTCGCTGCGCCGGTCCTACACGCAGCTCAAGGCGCAGAACCAGCTTATCTTGTTAGCACTCAAGCGATTCGACTACACCTACGACACGAACGATCTCTCCGCCGCCATCCGGCAGAGCTACGCGCTCAACGAAGAGATCGCGCGCCTGACGAACCGCCTGCAGCAATACCGCCAACTGGTGGAGTCCGGGGTCCCGGAACACGGGGCGGAGAATCTCGCGCCGCCGGCCAGCCTTTTGCCGCTCCCGTAACGGAGGTTACCATGCCGACTCAATTGTCCAAAAATTTCACGCTCGAAGAGCTTTCGACCACGAACACCGGGATCGACAACAAACCGACGCCGGCGCAACTCGAAGTGCTCAAGGCGACGGCCGCGAAGCTCGAAGAAGTGCGGACGCTGCTGGGCAACAAGCCGATTACCGTCAACAGCGCGTTTCGCAACAAGGCCGTGAACGAAGCGGTGGGCGGCGTGCCCAACAGCGCGCACGCGCTGGGCTATGCAGTCGACTTCACGTGCGCGTCGTTCGGCACGCCGTACGAGGTGTGCAAGAAGATCGCGGCGTCCTCGATCAAGTTCGACCAGCTCATCCACGAGCGCCGCAACTGGGTGCATCTCTCGTTCGACCCGAACCGGAACCGCCGCCAGCTGCTGACGCTGCCGGTGAGCGGCAGCGACTACCAAAGCGGGATCTTGCCCTAGGGCCGCAAACGCACGACGTAGGGACGACGTCTCTTCGGGTGGCTGGCAAAAAGGAGCGGTCACGTTGACGAAGTGGCGATGCGCGTCGCAGTCCTAGGAGCCGGCCTGCAAGGCGCCTGCGTTGCGATGGAGCTCGCTTCCGCGAATAT
The DNA here is from genome assembly GCA_963792235.1 of Vulcanimicrobiota bacterium. Taxonomy (GTDB): domain Bacteria; phylum Vulcanimicrobiota; class Vulcanimicrobiia; order Vulcanimicrobiales; family Vulcanimicrobiaceae; genus Vulcanimicrobium. The sequence continues at coordinate 80,418 of CAWBVR010000022.1, read as the reverse complement.
CGGCGTCGACTTGTTCGAGAAGCACGACCGGTGCGTGACGCAAGCATCGGCGCAGAATGAAGGCAAGATTCACCTGGGCTACGTCTACGCCAACGACCGCAGCCTTCGCACGGCGCGTACCATGATCCGGGGTGCGCTCGCGTTCGCACCGCTGATGCGGCGCTGGCTCGGGCGCGCGATCGATGCGATCCCGGTGTCGGCCCCGTTCCACTATCTCGTGCACGCCGACAGCCTGCTGAGTGTCGACGACGTCGAACGGCACTTCCACCGGTCGCACGCGCTCGCGGTCGAAGCGGGTGCCGGGTTGACTCCGGATTACTTCGGCAGCGACTATCGCATGGCACCGGCCCGCATCCCGTCTGCCGCCGTCGACGCCCGCTTTGACGGGCGCCGGGTCCGCGCCGCGTACACGACCCCCGAGGTCGCCATCGATCCGGAAGTGATGGCCGGCGTCGTGCGCGACCGCCTGTCCGGCGATCCGAAGATTCGCTGCCTGCTGCGCGCGCACGTGCACGGCGCCCAACCCGCGGACGATGGCGTCACGGTGGACGTCGACGTGGCGGGGACGCGGGTGCGCGAGCGGTACGACCACGTCGTGAATACGCTGTGGGACGGCCGCATCGCCGTCGACCGCACGGCCGGGCTGAAGCCGGATCGCCCGTGGCTGTACCGCGTGAAGCACTACGTGCGCATGCGTGCTCCGGCGCTTATCGCGCGCGTTCCGTCCGCGACGATCGTGCTGGGCGGGTTTGGCGACATCGCGGCGTATGGCGACGGACAGTTCTACCTCTCGTGGTATCCCGTCGGCATGCGCGGCGCGTCCTGCGAGATCACCCCGCCGCCCTGGCCGCTCGTCCTCGACCAGCCCGCGTCGGACGAGGTGCGGCGCGGTATCGTCGCCGGTCTGGCCCGCATCGTTCCACTGTTGGGCGAGCTCGAACCGGACGTCATCGACGCCGCAGCCGTGCGCGCGGGCATCATCGTTGCGTGGGGCAGGACCGGCATCGACGACCCGGCGAGCGGTCTGCACGAACGACATGCGATCGGGCCGCGCTCGTACGGGCGGTATCACAGCATCGACACCGGCAAGCTCACGATGGCGCCGCTGTTCGGCAAGTTGGTTGCCGACCGCATCCGTCAGATCGCTTGAGCGCCATCTCTACCACGGACGCGATCACCATCGGTCTGCCGGTCTATCGCGGCGAGCGTTTTCTGGAAGAATCGCTGCTCTCCGCGCAGCGGCAGACGTATCCGCATTTTCAACTCGTCATCTCGCTCGACGGCCCCGACGATGCGAGCGAAGCAGTGTGCCGGCCGTTCCTGCGCGATGCGCGGTTCCGCCTCGTCGTTCAGCCGGAGCGCTTGGGGTGGGTCGGCAACATCAACTGGCTGATGGCGAACGTCGACACGCCGTGGTGGATGTACCATCAGCAGGACGACGTGCTCGACCCGCACTGCCTGCAAGTACTCCTTGACTACGCGCGCGCTACGCCTGAAGCGGCCGTCGTGTACGGCGACATCGAGGCGTTCGGAACGTATTCCGGTACGTTCGCGCAGTCGTCCGTGACCGGTAGTGCGCCTGCGCGGCAGCTGGCGCTCCTCTACGAAGCGCTCGCCGGCGTCGCGTTTCGCGGCCTGACGCACGCAGCGGCGCTTGCCGGCGGCATCCCCCTCAACGAGGTGGACAGCTTCGCGTGCGAGATCGTGTGGATGGCGGCTGCAGCGCGCTGGGGCGAGCTGCACCGCGTGCCGCAGACGCTGTCCCGCAAGCGCTACCATGCCGACAATGTGCACACGAAATGGGATGCGTGGCCGGTCGAAAAGCGAACGCGGGCCTGGATCGTCCACTGCGCGTGCATGCTCGAGCAGGCGATGCTCGCCGGCGCGAGCACGCCGGAGCGCCGGCTGCTGTGGCTCGCCGCGGTCGGGCGCTTGATCTCGCCGCGCACCGCCGCGCGCTACATCCCGCTCGCTGAGATGGATGTGGCCGCGCGGGCGGCACTGCTCGAGGCGTTCTTGGCCTACGTGCGCACGGTAAAGAAGATCGACATCGCCGCGCTTCTCGAATCCAGCTGGGACGACGTCCGCGCATGGACGACGGGGTTCTACGAGCGGCGGGGACCGTAGCCGGCCGCTACCAGATCTTGCACCGGTTCGCCGGCGGGCGAACCATCGGGTCGTTCAGTTTGCAGAAGAACGCGGTGGCGAACTCCGGTAGGTTCGCGACCGTGCCGTTGATGCGGTACATGTCGTTGGGGTGCGGGTCGGTGGTGATACGGCTGCGCGCCTCTTCGTCGCGGAACTGGCGCGTGAACCACTGCGCGTAGCCGAGGAAGAAACGCTGCTCGGGCGTGAAGCCGTCGATGATGCGGCGCGGTTTACCCGCCTGCGCCTTCTCGAACGCTTTGTACGCGATCGTGATGCCGCCGAGGTCCGCGATCGCCTCGCCGAGCACGAACTTACCGTTGATGTTGAGGTCGCCGACCTTGAACGATGAGAACTCGTCCTCGACGCACTTCGCGCGCTGCTCGTACGCCGTCGCGTCGGCCGCGACCCACCAGTCGCGGTTGTTGCCGTGCGCGTCGAACTGGCGCCCGGTGTTGTCGAAACCGTGCGTCATCTCGTGGCCGATGACCGCGCCCATGCCGCCGTAGTTGATGGCGTCGTCGTTGCTGGGGTCGAAGAACGGCGGCTGAAGGATCCCGGCGGGGAAAACGATCTCGTTGTTGGACGGGCTGTAGTACGCATTGACCGTCGGCGGCGTCATGCCCCACAGTGACCGGTCGCGCGGCTTGCCGATGAAGCCGATGCTGCGCGCATCGTTCCACCGGATCGCGCTGATCGCGTTGGCCGCGTACGGTCCTGAGGACACCGCGAGCTTGGAGTAGTCCGTCCACGTGTCGGGATAACCGACCTTGACGGTGAACGCGTCGAGTTTGGTGAGCGCTTCCTTGCGCGTGGGTTCGCTCATCCACGACAGGCTCGCGATGTCGTCGCGCAGCACCGAGCGCAGGTTCGCGATCATCGTCTTCGCGCGCTGCTTCGCCGCGGGCGAGAACTTTTTCTGAACGAACGCTTCGCCCACGGCCTCGCCGAGCGCTTGATCGACGGCCGACGTGCACCGCCGTTCCAGCGGCTGCTGCTGTTTTGCGCCGCTCAGCACGGATGCGAACGCGAACGACTCGTCATCGAACGGCTTGGACAGGGTGTCGTCGAACTGCTTGAGCACGTGCCAGCGCAGGTACGCTTTGACATCGTCGAGCGGCGTCGCGTTCATCACCGCGACGGCGTCGCGCGCGTAGTCCGGGTTCGACAGGTTGATTGGGGCGGTCGTCGCGGGCAGCCCGCGCGCCGTGAAATAACGATCCCACGCGAAGCCCGGAGCAGCGGCAACGACGCCGGCAAGGTCGGTTTTGTGGTAGTTGAGCTTGGGATCGCGCAGCGCGACGCGGTCGCGCGAGAGCTTCGCGAGCGCCGTCTCCAGCGCCATCACGCGCAGCGACGCGGCGCGGGCGCGTGCCTCGTCCCAGCCGGACAGCACGAGCTCGTTGCCGACGTGCTTGACGTACGCGTCGCGGATCGCTTGCGCTCTTGCATCGTCCTTGAGGTAGAAGTCGCGGTCGCCCAACCCCAGCCCGCCCTGCCCGACGCCGACGATCGTCGCGTCCGCATCGCGCGCGTCGACCGTCGCGCCCGCGCTGAAGAAGCCGCCGACGAACAGGCCGTGCAACTGCGCAAGCGTCACCGGCAGGTCGGCGGGCGCCGTCGCATCGATCCGGTCGAGCAGCGGCCGGATCGGCGTGATGCCCGCAGCATCGCGCGCGGTCATGTTCACGCACGAGGCGTAATAGTCGCCGACCTTTTGCGTGTTCGAGCCCGGCGCGGCGTGCGCGGCGGCCGACTCCTCGACGAGACCGCGCACGATGTTCTGATTGTCCTGCGAGAGCTTGATGAAGCGCGCCCAGTTCGTGCGGTCGGCCGGGATCGGGTTGTTCGTTTTCCAGCCGCCGGTCGCGAACTGCGCAAAGTCCTTGCACGCCGGACACGTCGGGTCGAGGCTGGAGAGGTCGAACCCGTTCGCGGCGGAGGCCTTCGCCACGGCCGAATCAGGCGGCACCGGGCCGTTGAGCCCGTACAGGCCTGCGGCGCCGGCACCCCGGACGGCGGAGACGCCTAGGGCGAGGGCAGCGACGAGGCCGAGGCCCCGGACGACGTGGCGGAAGAGACGCATGGACACAGCCTCCAGCTGACGGACTTCGGAACTACCTACGCATTCATACGTAGGTCGAGGTGGTCGCTTTCCCCTGCCGTGTGAGGAACGAGACCGCACATCGCGGGCCTAGGCTCGCATCGCGGCGCCCACGGTCGCCGCCATGCGCAGCGCGCTGGGCCTCGCCGTGTACGCGAAAATCTTGCGGCCCACCGATTCCGCGCGGCGGTGCGTGACGAACCACGGCGGCACCGGGAGCAGTGTGCGCTCGCCGTTGAACAGGCTGCGCGGGAAGGGTGCGAACGGCGCGCGCACGACGGATTTCTGCACGCTGTCGAACAGATACGTGTTGTGCACGATCCCGATGCCGCTGCCCACGTCGGTGAGTGGGTTGCCCGGGAACGCGCCCCAGGTTGCCGTGGCCAGTGAGAATCCGACGCCTGGCCACGTATTGACCGCCACGCAACCGTAGCGCAGCGCAGCGATCGCCTCGTCCAAAGCGACGCCCAGCTCGCGAATCGTGCGCGGGTGGACCAGGATCGCCGCGCCGAGCGTGCCGTGCAGCTTTTCGTTGCAGAACGCGACCGCGTTCTCCAGGAACTCCCACGCGTCCGCGCCGGGCAGCGCCGTCTGCGCGAGCACCGGGCCGAACGCTTCGGTTTGGAACAGCGGGTCGCCGGCGCCGGGGTCGACTCCGCCGACGAACGTGCGGTGGATGCCGTCGATCGGCACGCCCACGCTCTCGGCATCGTTGTGTTCGAACTCCACGGCGCGGACGCGTTCGCGCGAACCCGGATAGTACGACGGGCGCGGCGGAGCCTCGGCCAGCGCCTTGCGCACTTTCGCCAAGAAGCGCGGCGCGAGATCCCAAGCCGCCGGCGTCACGATGACTTGCGCAGCGATGCAGTTCGCACCCGCGTTGTGCAGCTTCTGCGTGGCGACATGCGCCGCTTGAAAATCCAGGTCTGCCTCGCTCCAAGGGCCCGGGACGACGATCACCGGCGTCACGTTGCCCAGCTCGCTCGTCACCGGCTTGGTGACCATCGGATGCCCCGCGCGCTTGCGCTCCGCGCCTTCGTCGCCGCCCCCGAACACGATCGCGTCGTGCGTGCGCTCGCCGCCGGTGAGGTGGATTGCGTCGATGCCCGGATGCGCCGTGAGATACGCACCCGCGTCGGCACCGCCGCCCGTAACGCGTACGAAGCCTTCGCCGATCAGCGACGCGAACACGCGCGCGAACACCGGCGCGAGATAGCCGTTGACGGGGTTGAGCTTGAGCAGCACGACGCTGCCGTGCGCGTACAGCGCGGTGAGCACGTCGAGCGGCGGGATGCTCGCGATGTTCCCCGCGCCCAGCACCAGCGTGACGAAGCCGTTCGGCTCGACGCGCTTGTAGAAGCTCGCCGTGTGATCGGCGCAGCGTCGCGCGCGTGACGGCGGGATCCATCCAGACTTCGGCATGCAACCCGTTGAGCAGAATGCGGTCGGCGTTGTCGACGGGGAACACGTCGACGACGACTTGACCGTCGGGCCGCGTGCGAATCGCGCGCTCCGGGATCGGCGGCGCACCGTTGCGCGCGATGCCGCCTAGCGTCGCGGTGAGGCGGTCGATCGCCGTCAGCAGCGCGTACGGACCCGACAACCACTCCTCGCCCGCAAGCTGCGAGCCGGCGATCCCCTTGGCGTCCGCGGCGAGGTCGACCCACTGCTGCGCGACGTCGATCGTGTTCGTGCGCATCGCGCGCAGGTGGCGAATCTTGCCGGCGATGCCCAGGCGCGCCCACGCATCGGCGTGCGCGCGCAGCGACTCGACATCCGCGTCGAGTTCAGCCGACCGTTCTTACGTCTGTCGCATCGGGCACGGGTCGGGCGCTGATTTCCATGTCTCGTCTCCAGTTCGCGAACGCGCCGGCCATCTCGCCGCGGCGGAACGCGCGCCAGCGGTCTTCGGCTCCGGGCAGCATCTTCGCGAGATCGGTCTCGTACACCGGCCACTTCGCGGCCGGGTCGAGCACCGGGAAGCGCGACAGCCAGCAGTACAGCTCGAGGTTCGTCTGCTTGAGGCGCGCGTGCTCCACCGACACGTAGTAGCGCGCGCCCTTGCGGATCGCGCTCTGCTCGTTGAACGGCGTCCACAGGTGCGGGTCCTCTTCCCAGCCCTTGCGGTTGATCGTGTAGAGGATCGACGGGTCGTAGTGCCCCATCACGATGAGCGTGCCCGGCGCGAGCGCCGCGTCGAGCTGCTTCGCGCGCACGTAGTTCGCGGCGCTCCAGCGGTAGTACGGCGCGATCTCGCGGTAGCCGGCGAGCAGCGCGACGATCCACACGGCGGCGGCGATCGCCGGCCAGCGTCATGCGCCGCTCGCGCTGTCGTCGTGCCCCAGCGTTCGAGCGCGAACGTCGCCGAGCCGCCCGATCAGCAGCGCGCCCAGCGGCAGCAGCAGGTAGAGGTAGTAGTCGACGCGCTCGACGGTGACGACGACGTACGCGTACAGCAGCCCGCCGCCGAGCCAGCCCCACACCAGCGCGTCGCTGCGCGAGCGCAGCGGCACGAAGCACGCCGGCGAGCGCGAGCACGAAGCCGACGGGTCCGAGCATCGTCGTCGCGAGCAGCTTGAACGCGTGCGCGAACGCGACCGCCTTCGCGACGAACGCCGCCGGCGACGTCAGCGCGGCGACGCAGCGACGGGATGTACGTGCAGCTTCGTGATCCCGCTGGCCCAGTGCCACTCCGCGTGCGCCGAGACGAACGCGTCGTAGAGCGCGAGCGGCACGAACGCGACGGCGAACAGCGCCCAGAGCTGCGGCCGCGACAGCGCCGTGCGCCAGCCGAGCGCGCGCGAGCGCGCACGCCGCGACCGGGATCGCCGCCGTCACCGCGACGGGCTTGGCGAGAAACGCGGTCATCAGCAGCAGCGCCGGCAGCCACCAGCCGCGCCACGAGCGCGCTTCGTCCTCCACGATCCAGCGCGCGCACGCGAACAGCGCGCACGTCGTGAAGAACACCATCGCGGTGTCGGGCATGAAGGTGTGGCTGTAGTACCACGCGCCGGGCAGCACCGCGAACGTCGCGGCGGCGACGAAGCCCGCGACGTCCGACTTCCACAGCCAGCGGCCGAACGCGCGCGACGACCGGGATCGTCGCGATCCCGAACGCGAGCGAGATCAGCCGCCCGATCACCTCGTGCACGCCGACGAGCTTGTACAGCGTCGCCGCGAGGAACGGCACGATCTGCAGCTCGAGCTCGACGTAGTTGGGCGGCGGGCCGTTGTAGTCGGTCTGCGGGAAGAAGATGTTGTACTGCAGCTGCGCGAAGTTGCGCGCGATCGCCGCGGTGTCGCCCTGGCGCCAGCCCGGATGGTCGAAGATCGGGTCGTGGATGCCCTTGAGGCGCAGCAGCGCGCCGATCGCGGTGAACGCCGCGGTCGCGATCCAGAAGAGCCGCGCGGGCGTCACGCGACCGACCGGAACGTCCAGTACTTGTTGACGAAGAAGTTGACGACGATGCCCGAGAGCGTCGCGAGGAACCACGTCTTGTGCCCGTGGCCGAAATACGGCGCGACGATCGCCGAGACGATGAGCCCGACGATGCAGCGCGAGCACCGAGACGCTCAGGAACTGCGCCGCTTCGCGCCCGGCGTGGCCGGTCGAGCGGAACGTCCAGATGCGGTTGAGGAAGTAGTTCGAGACGCCGCCGGCGAGAAACGCGATCGAGTAGATCACGTAGTACGGCACCGCGCAGCGGTGGGATTCGGCGACGACGCGTCTGCAGCAGCGTGAAGATCACGAGGTTCACCACGAACCCCGACGCGCCGACGATCCCGAACTTCACGAACTGCCGCACGCCGCGCCGGTTGCGCACGCGGTGGAACAGGCTCGTCTTCGGCACGCCGGCGGGCGTCGTCTTCGGGAGGTTTCGGGCGCGCTCATGCGACCCAGTACCAATCGGCGAACAGCACGGTGAACAGCCCCAGCAGCGGCAAGGAGAAGGCGACGTACGCGTTCTGGAACGTCGGGCGCGCGCCCCACAGCCCGAACAGCGCGAACATCGGGAACAGCACGAGCGCGAAGCGCGGCATGCTCATCAGGCTCGCCGTGCACATCGGGATCACGATCGAGAGCGCCATGTAGACCACGTACGACAGCCGCAGGCGCCGGAAGCCCGACCGCGAGCACGACCACCATCAGCAGCGTGAACGCGAGCTCCAGGCTCTCGTTCGCGACGGTCTGCGTGGTGTGCGCGGTCACGATCTTGTGCACGGTGTTCGAGAACGACACCCAGGGCGGCGCGAAGTAGCGGCCCCAGTGCGACTGCACGTGCGAGAAGCGCAGCGGGTCGCCGTTGATCACCCACAGGTACGCCATGTACGTCGCCAGCCCGAGCGGCACGAGCGCCATCCCGATCAGCGGCTTCACCACGTCGTCGACCCAGTAGCGGAAGAACTCGCGCCCGCCCTCGCGCGCGGCGATCACCCACTCGATGAGCATCGGCACGGCGAGCAGCACGCCTTCGGAGCGCGTCAGCGCGGCGAAGAACCCGAACACGCCCGGCCAGCAGCCAGCGCCGCTCGCGCATGTAGTAGAACGACGCGACGGTCAGAAACAGGAACAGCGACTCGCTGTACACGGCCGAGAAGAAGATCGCGGTCGGGAAGATCGACACGAAGAACGATCGCGCGCTGCGCGACGTGGCGGTTGTACTCGTGCTCCACCAGCTTGTAGAGGTAGAGCAGCGCCAAGAAGCTGGCGGCGTTCGACACGATCAGCCCCGCGATGAGGTGCGAGCCGGTGAACGCGCCGACGATGCGGATCAGCAGCGGGTAGAGCGGAAAGAACGCCGGCTCGGTGCCGAAGTAGCCTTGACCCGCGATGCGCAGGTAGTGCTCGGCGTCCCAGCGGCCCCACACCGCGAGCAGCGGGTTCGTCGACGCGGCGTAGTGCACGCCGGGCCGCTGGCCGATCACCATCGCCGCCAGCTCGGCGATCGCGATCATCGGCAGGCGCGTCATGAGGAACGTCAGCGCGACGTCGCGGACGGTGCGGTTGAAGCGCGCCGCGACGACGAGCTTCGCGAGCACGAACCCCGCCGCGGCGAGCGCGGCGGCGCGGCCGGTGCCCGTCCCGCCGCTGGGCGCGAGCAGCATCGCCCACAGCAGCACCAGCGACGACCACGAGATCGCGTCGTACTGGAGCGCCGTGATCTCGTCGACCCGCGCGCGCCGCGCGAAGTAGTGACCGTAGGCGATCCAGCCGGCGAACGTCGCCGTGACGCCGGCGACCAGCGCGAGCAGGAAGCTGAGTTCGAGGAAGACACCGCCGTGCGGGCCGCGCAGCGCGAGCGCGTACCAAAGGAAGAAGCCGAGGCTGAGGCCGGCGATGCCGACCGCGGCGACGGCCGGGCGGCCGACGGAGGCGACGAATTCGGCCGGTTTCGAGCGGACGGCGTTCCCGGCGACGGCGAGATCCACGGTCCGCCTGGTTCATCCGCCGAAGGTCCTGAGCCTGTCGCGGGAACGGAACCGTCCGGTTCGTTCGACGTGTCCACACCCGTGGGGCTGTATCCCGAAGGAGCAAAACGATTCCGAACCGATTCGACGTGATCGTCGTGGGCGCGGGGAGCGGGGGCTACGCCGCCGCCCGCACCGCCCGCGATTTGGGCGCTGCCGTCGCGCTGGTCGACCATGGCCCGCTGGGCGGCCTGTGTATCCTGCGCGGGTGCATGCCGTCCAAGACGCTGCTGGCGACCGGCGACCTGCTCCACGAGATCCGCACCTCGGGCCAGCTCGCCGTCCACGCCGGCGAGCCCGTGCTGGACTACCGGGCGCTCGCCGAGCGCAAGCGCACGCTCGTGCAAGGTTGGGCCGACTACCGCATCGCCGGCATCGAGACGTTCCCCGTGTTCAACGGCGCCGCGTACTTCGAGTCGCCGACCACGCTGCGCGTGGGCGATGAGGTGCTCTACGCGCCGCGGTTCGTCATCGCGACCGGCAGCAGCGTCGCGCCCGCCGCCGTGCCGGGCCTGCGCGAGGCCGGCTTCATCGACAGCGACGAGGCGCTCGACTTGGAGTCGCCGCCGAAGTCGCTGGTCGTGCTGGGCGGCGGCTACGTCGGCAGCGAGCTGGGCCAGTTCTTTCACCGCGCCGGCGTGCCCGTGACGATCGTGCTGCGCTCCAAGCACCTGCTCTCGGGCGAGGACCCCGACGTAGGCCTCGGCCTCACCGAGTACTTCCGCGAAGAGGGCATTCGCGTCGAACTGGGCGCGCACGTGCAGCGCGTGACCGTGCGCGACGACGGCATGAAAGTCGTGCACTACACGCAGGACGGCGACGAGCACGAGGTCGCCGCGCACGAGATCTTCTACGCGCTCGGCCGCGTCCCGAACGTCTGCGAGATGGGGCTCGACAACGCCGGCGTCGAGCACCACGACATCACGGGCATCCCCGTCGACGACACGCTGCGCACGTCCAACCCCGACGTCTACGCCGTCGGCGACGTGACCGGCCTCCACCTGCTCGTGCACGTCGCGATCCAGCAGGGCGAGATCGCCGGGCGCAACGCCGCGACGGGCGCGCGCGAGCGCGTCGACTACCGGCTGAGCAAGACGCACACGGTGTTCACCGATCCGCAGGTGGCGATCGTCGGCGAGACCGAGCGCGAGCTCGAGCGCGCGGGCGTGCAGTACATCCGCGCGAGCTATCCGTTCAACGACCACGGCAAGGCCGTCGCGCTCGGCAAGACCAAGGGCTTCGTGAAGATGATGGCGTCGCCCAGCGACGGGCGCATCCTGGGCGCGGCCATCCTCGGGGTCAACGCGTCGGACCTCATCGAGCCGCTCATCGTGGCGATGGCGTACGGCGCGACGGTGCAAGACTACGCGCGCATCCCGCACCTGCACCCGACGCTCGTCGAGATCCTCACCTACCCCGCCGAAGAGCTCGCCGACCAGCTGCGCAGCACGCCGACGCCGCTCGCGGTCGCGAAGTAAGACCATGCGCGCCGCGCTGGTGCAGTTCAAGCCGCGCAAAGGCGATTTCGCCGCGAACCTGAGCGCGATGCGCGACGTGTTCGTGCAGCTTGCGGCGTCGGGAGACGTGCCCGGGCTCATCGTGTTCCCCGAAGCCGCGCTGACCGGCTATTTCCTCGAAGGCGCCGTGTACGAGCTCGCGCTCGATGCGCAGACGATGGCGCGGCACGTCGACGAGCAGTGGCGCGCATCCGGCGCCGCGCAACCGTGCGACGTCGTCACCGGCTTCTACGAGAACGTCGCGGGCACGTTTCACAACAGCGCGCTGTACGTGCGCTGCGGCGAGCCCGGCGGGCCGCGCATCGTGCACGTCCACCGCAAGATGTTCTTGCCGACATACGGGGTGTTCGACGAGGAGCGGTTCCTCACGCGCGGGCGCCGGCTGTCGGTGTTCGAGACGCCGTTCGCGACCGCGGCGATGCTGATCTGCGAGGACGCGTGGCATGCGATCATGCCCACCGTCGCGGCGCTCAAGGGCGCGCGGCTGATCATCATCCCGAGCGCGTCGCCGGGGCGCGGGCTGTGTGGCGGCGACGAGCTCGAGAGCAACGTGCGCTGGAAGGCGATCCTGTCGTCGGCGGCATCGGAGCACGGCGTGTACGTGCTCTATGCCGGGCTGACCGGTTTCGAAGGCGGCAAGGGGATGTCGGGCGGCACGTGCGCGTACTCGCCGCGCGGCGACCTGATCGCATCGGCCGGCCCGCTCGAGGCGTGCATCGTCGAGGTGCAGCTCGACCGCGACGAGGTCGACCTTGCGCGCGCGACGATCCCGCTGCTCGGCGATCTGTCGGCCGTGCTGCCCGACCTGTGGCTCGACGATGAGATCCCGGTGCTGCGGCGGCTGGAGGAACGCGGGTGACGACGCTGTTGCCGGTGGTCGAAGCGCGGCTCGACGAACCGCCGCTCGCGATCAACCCCGAACTGGCCGCGCGCTGGCTCGAAGCGTTCCTGCGCGACGAGCTCATCGTGCGGCGCGGCATCGGCAAGGCGATCCTGGGCCTGTCCGGCGGGATCGACAGCGCGCTCGTCGCGTACCTGTGCGCGCGAGCGCTCGGGCCCCAGAACGTCTACGCGATCCGCATGCCGTACAAAACGTCGGCGCCGTCGTCGCTGTCGGACGCGCAGCGCATCGTCGACGCGCTGGGCATCAACAGCGAGACGATCGAGATCACCGACGCGGTCGACGGCTATCTCAAGCACGCGCCCGACGCCGACCCGCGCCGCAAGGGCAACGTGATGGCGCGCATGCGCATGCTCGTGCTGTTCGACCAGTCCGCGCGGCGCAACGCGCTGCCGGTCGGCACCGGCAACAAGACGGAGCGGCTCATGGGCTACTTCACCTGGCACGCCGACGACACGCCGCCGGTCAACCCGATCGGCGATCTGTTCAAGACACAGGTGTGGGCGCTCGCGCGCCATCTCGGCGTGCCCAACGAGGTGGTCGACAAACCGCCCAGCGCGGACCTCGAAGCGAACCAGACCGACGAGAGCGACCTCGGCATCACCTACGCGAAGGCGGATCGCATCCTCAACTTGATCTTGCTCGGCTACAAAGACCACGCGATCGTGGCGCGCGGCCTCGATCCCGCCGAGGTGACAGCTCGTGCGCCGGCGCGTCGACGGCACGCACTGGAAGCGCCACCTGCCCACCACGGCGCTCGTGTCGGGCACGGCGATCAACGAGTTCTACCTGCGCCCGGTGGACTCTCTGATGTCGCCGCCGGTGCTCGCCGACGATCCGCTGCCGCCGCACGGGTTCTATCCGGTCAGCTTGAATTTGGTGGGCCGCCCGTGCGTGGTCATCGGCGAGGCGAACGACCGCGAAGCGATCGAGAAGGTCGCTGCGCTGCGCGCCGTCGACGCCGACGTTCGCTGGATCACCGATCCCGCGGCACTGCGCGACGAGGACGTCACCGGCGCGTTCTTCGTGATCTCGACGCCGCAGGACGACGTCCTCTCCGCGCGGCTGCGCGCGCTCGCCGACGCGCACCGGTTTTTGCTGTGCACGATCGACCAGCCGCGCTTCGGCTTCATTGCGATGCAGGCGATCGTGTCCGCCGGGCCGGTACGCATCGGGATCTCGACGGGCGGCGTCGCGCCGCGCGTCGGTAAGGCGCTCAAAGAGGCGCTGCAGCGCGTGCTCGACGCGAAGTTCGCGCGCTTCGTCGACTGCTTGGCCACGCAGAAGCGCCGCAACCGCACGCGGCTGGCGGACGACGGCAAAGCGCGCCGCCGGGCGATGATCGCCGCAGCGGACGGCTTCGCGCTCGACGCGCGCGCGTCGTATCCCCAATGGTTCGAGGACGAGCTGGCGGCACTGGGACCGCGCCCGGCGGACTGATTCCCAGGCTCTTCCGAACCGCGCGCTTCATGGTTGATGGATGAGCGTCCCGATCGTCTTTCGCGCGGCGGCCGCTGCCGTCGCGTGCGCCGTGCTCGCCTCGTGCGCGCCGCATGCTGCGCGCGTCGCGACGCGGTCGAGCGGGATGGGGATCGACCCGTTCGGCCACACGCGCATGAGCGAGGCGCGCGACGTCGTGCCGCCGGCCGAGCTGGCGCACACGCAGCGGCTGCTGGCGATGCTGCGCAACGACCTGGTGCGCTATCGCGATCCCGCGGCCGCGGAGCACGACGGCTATCTCAAAGAGGGTGAGGACGTGCCCGCGGGCGCGCTCAAGCATTTCTTCAAGTACGCGAACTTCGCGAAGAACCAGAGCCATCTCGACCCGAACGCGCCCGCGGCGATCCTCTACCGCCGCACCGCCACCGGTTTCGAGCTGGCAGGCGTCATGTTCACCGCGCCGATCGCCGCCTCGATGGACGAGCTCGACCGGCGCATCCCGCTCGCGCTGGGGCACTGGCACAGCCACCGCAACATCTGCATGCCGCCCAAGGGCGCGCCCATGGCGACGCACGCACAGCGCGCGCCGTTCGGATTCGGAGGCAGCATCACGACGCGCGCGGCGTGCGACGCGGTGGGCGGCGCCTTTCTGGACAACGTGTACGGCTGGATGACGCACGTGTATCCGTACGCGCCCACGCTCGCCGACGCGTTCTAACGCCGGAAGCAGGCTGACGGAGCGAGCTTCGCGGCGTCGAAGCTTGCCGGATGGCTTCCGCCGAGATCGTGACGATCGGCACCGAGATCCTGCTCGGTCACCTCGTCGACACCAACAGCGTGCACATCGCGCGCAGCCTCGCCGATCACGGCGTCGACGTGTACGCGAAGCACTCGGTCGGCGACAACGCCGCGCGGCTCGCGGCGATGCTCGACGACGTGCTCGCGCGCGCCGACGGCGCCGTGTGCACGGGCGGTTTCGGGCCGACGGTCGACGACCTCACCAAAGATGCGGTGGCGCGCGCGGTCGGCAAGAAACTCGTGCTGCACGAGCCGTCGCTGCGCGCGATCGAAGATCGCTTTCGGCAGTTCAACCGCCCGATGGCCGACAACAACCGGCGCCAAGCCTTCCTGCCCGAAGGCTGCGTCGTGTTCGACAACCCGAACGGCACCGCGCCCGGCTTCGTCGCGCTGCGCGACGACGGCAAGTTCGTCGCGTGCATGCCCGGCGTGCCGCGCGAGATGAAGCCGATGCTCGCCGACCAGCTCTTGCCGTGGCTGGTGCAGCGCTTCGATCTGCGCGAAGCGATCTACACCCGCACGCTGCATACGGTCGGCATCGGCGAGTCCGAGCTCGACCGCCGCGTCGAAGATCTCTTCCGCACGCTGGAGAACCCGAAGATCGCGATGCTCGCGCACGGCTTCGCCGTCGACGTGAAGATCATGGCGAAGGCGAGCAGCCGCGCGCAGGCCGAGGCGATGATCGAGCCGGTCGCCGCCGAGCTGCGCGCGCGGATCGGCAGCGGCTACTACGGCGACGACGAGACGACGCTGCCCGGCGCGATCGTGCGCGCGCTCACAGAGCGCGGGCTCACGCTCGGGACCGCCGAGTCGTGCACCGGCGGCGGGATCGCCGACCAGATCGTCAGCGTCGCGGGCGCGTCGGCTGCATTTCGCGGCGGGATCGTGGCGTACGCCAATGAGGTGAAGACCGCGCTGCTCGACGTACCAGAACGTACACTTGCCGCAAGCAGGCGCGGTGAGCGAGGAAACCGCGGCCGCGATGGCCCGCGGCGCCCGGCGCCGGCTCGGCGTCGACGTCGCCATCGCGACGACCGGCGTCGCCGGGCCGGGCGGCGGCACGCCCGAGAAGCCGGTCGGCTTGGTTTGGTATGCGTTAAGCTTGGGCGACGATGAGATCGAAACGCGCCGGCTCACGTTTCCAGGTTCGCGGTCCGACATACGAGAACGCGCGACGGTCGCGGCGCTGGGTCTTTTGTGGCGCCGTCTCGAACGTGACGTACAGCCCCCGGCCGCCGTCCCCTAGAAAGCGATGCGCATGACACACCGCCCGGTCTCTCGACTTCTCCCGCTCTTGGCGGTGTGCGCGCTCGCCGCGTGCAGCGGAAAAGGCCAGTCGAAAGTGGTGCCCACGCCCACCACGCCCCCGCTGGCCCCCGGCTGCCAGCGGTGTCGCCGCAGTCCAGCGCGTCGACGTACACGCTGCAATCGAACCCGACCGGGTTGATCGTGCAGCGCATCGACGCGACGGCCACGACCTGCGTGTACTTCGCCGGCGTGACGCAGACGAGCGACACGCCGCAGACCGCACCGCACCAGTGGCAGTACGTGTTCACGCCGAGCTCGGCGAGCCCGTACACCGTGAACGTCGCGCAGACGATCAACGGCAACCACACGATCTTCTACAACCAGGCCGGCGACTCGAGCGGTACGATCAACACGAGCTCGCTGCAGTCGATCGCGCGCAGCGCGTCACCGGCATCGGTGTTGCGCGGCACGGAAACGGCGCGCGGCATCCAGCGCTTCAGCGGCGCGGGCGTCGTCGCCGACCAGCTGCTCGTGCGCTACCGCGGCAGCGCAGCACAGATGCGCTCGCGCGCGTCGCAGATCGCGCAGGCGGAAGGCGTGACGCCCGGCGCCGAGCTCGACGTCCGAGCACCGGCGCGTACGAGCGTTTCGTGCGCATCCCGGCGGGCACCGACGCGACGGCGTTCGCCGCGAAGCTGCGCGCGCAGAGCGACGTGCTCGACGTGTTCCCGGTGCACAAGCGCTTCGCGCTGACCAAGCCGGCGCGCCCCGTGTCGGACGATCCGCACGCGAACCACGTCGACCAGTGGTATCTGTTCGCCGACGGCTTCCCCAACGCGTGGTCGTACACCACGCACGGCACCGGCGCCAAGATCGCCGTGGTCGACACCGGCGTCGATCTGACAACACCGACCTGACGAAGAACCTCGTGTTCTCGACCGGTTACCAGAGCGCGAACCACACCGCGCAAGACACCAACGGTCACGGTACGAACGTCACCGGCATCGCCGCGGCGATCACGAACAACGCGCTCGGCTTCGCCGGCGGCGGCTACAACGTCAGCCTGCTCGCGTACAACATCTTCCCGGACGCGACGGCGAGCAGCCACGGCCAGACGGCCAATGTCACCGACGAGGTGTCTGCGATCAACGATGCCGTGTCGAGAGGCGCGGACGTCATCAACCTCAGCCTCGGCGCCGCCGAAGACTACGCCGGCAACAACGGCTTCGACCAGGGCGAGCACGACGCGATCGCCGCCGCTATCGCCGCCGGCGTCACGGTCGTCGCGGCGGCGGGCAACGACGCCGACGGCGGCGAGACCGGCACGCCGCATACCGTGCTCGACTACCCGGCCGCATACGACGGCGTGATCTCGGTCGGCGCGAGCGGGTTGCACGACAACAACACCGGTGCGTTCGCGGGCTCGACGGAGTACGTCGCGCCGTACTCGCAGTACGGACCCGCCCTTGGGCTCGTCGCGCCGGGCGGCGACCCCTCGGGCGGCAGCGATCAGAGCCCGCTGCATTGGATCTGGAACTACTCCACGACGACCGCGGCCCTCCCGAGCGACCAGTGCACGTACGCGCACGGCACGCTTGCCGAAGATGCCGACGAACTGCACGGCGTTCTTCGCCGGCACGTCGCAGGCGACGCCGCAGGTCAGCGCCGCGGCGGCGCTGCTCATCGCGCGGCGGGCGGCCATCACTCGCTCAGCCCGCGCGCGTCGCGCAGCTGCTCGAAGACACGGCCGACAACATCAACGACCCGCACCAAGGCCACGGCCGGCTCAACATCTACCGCGCGCTCGCGGCGCTCACCGGCGACACCGGCGCGTACAGCGGCCCGAGCCCGCAGAAGACCGCCCCGACGCAAGTCGTCGCGTTCGCGTACGACAACTCCGGCGGCACGACGCCGCACATCCTCGACGTCAACTACCCCAGCGGCGTGCCGGTCGACGTCGAACGGCAACTTCCGCCTCGGCGACGTGCCCGACGAGCGCGACGGTCTATCACGTCGGCGTGTGGTACGACGCGAACGGCGACGGCATCGTCGACGCGGGCGATCAGTTCGGCAACGCCGCCGGCACCTGCAGCGCCGCGCAGAAGTGCACGATCGGCACCATCACGATGCACGCGGTGGCCGCCGGGTTCACGCTGCCGTAGCAGCTAGACCGTGTAGCCGATGGCCTCGAGCGACCGCTGCGCGACGAGGCCGTCGGCGAACGTGGGCACGCCGGGCGCGCCCAGATCGATCGCGCGCGCGAACGCGTCGAGCAGCGGCAAGAAGAACGGCAGGTTCCCCTGGATCTGGCCGTGCTTCTCGTACGGTGACGCCGCGATCTCCAGCTCGTCCTGTTCGTCCTCGGCGATCGCGAACACGCTGAGCTCGCCGATGTCCGGCCCGCTCGCCACCGCGCTGCGCGTCTCGCCGTGCACCGCGATCGTCGTCGAGCGCACGACCGTCGTCATGTCGGCGCTGACGCGCGCGACCAGGCCGTCGCCGTAGTCGGCGAACGCGAACGCGCCGTCGGCGACGTCGCTCTCGAACGTGCCGTGCGCATCGACGCGGCGCGGGTTGGCGGTGCGCAGCAAGCCCGTCGTCGCGCGCGGCGCGCGGCCCGCGAGGTGGTTGGCGAGGTCGAAGTAGTGCGGCATGAACGCGTTCGCGACGCCGCCGCCCTTCGCGCGCGAGAACCACCAGCCGCGCGGGCGGCCGGTGTTGCGCTCGAGCAGCTCGCCGCTCAGCCGCGCGACCTCGATCTCGCGCAGCGCGCCCACGTGCCGGTTGTCGATCAGCTCTTTGAGCGCGATGACCGCGGGGACGTAGCGGAACTCGAACGCGATCGCCGCGACGGTCCCGGCGCGCTCCGCGGCGGCGACCATCTCCTCGGCTTGCGCGACGCTGAGCGCCAGCGGCTTCTCGCACAGCACGTGCTTGCCCGCGGCGAGCGCGGCGAGCGCGGAGCGATGGTGGTCGAACGGCGGCGACGCGACGGACACGACGTCGAGCTCGACGCCGGCGAGCATCGCCTCGACCGATGCGAACGCGTGCGGGATCTTGCGCTCGCGCGCGACGCGCTCCGCGCTCGACGGCGACGCGATCGCGACCACCTCGAAGCGCGGGTGCAGCGCGTACGCGGGCGCGTGCACCACGCCGCCGAACCCGGCTCCGACGATACCGACGCGCAGCGTGCTCATTCGCGCTCCTCCGTTTCGGCGATCGCGGCTTCGAACACGTCGAGCGCGCGCGCGAGCTGCGCGTCGCCGATCGTCAGCGGCGGCGCGATCGTGATCGACGTGCCGGTCGCGCCCGACTGCAGCAGGATCACGCCGCGCGCGAGCCCGCGCACGACCACGCGGTTCGCGAACGCGGCGTGCGCGAACTCCACCGCCCACAAGAACCCGACGCCGCGCACGTCGCGCACGCTCGCGTGCGACGACAGCGCGCGCAGCCGCGCGCCGAGCGCGGCTTCGCGCGCGCGCACGCGGCCGATCGCGTCGAGCCGTTCGAGCTCGTCGAGGTTCGCGAGCGCGGCCGCGCACGCGAGCGGGTTGCCCAAGAACGTCGAGGTGTGGATCGCCTCGCCCGCGCTGACCGGCCAGGCGTCCATCGCGCGCGGCGTGCCGATCGTCGCCGAGAGCGGCACGCCGCCGCCGAGCGCCTTGCCGACGCACAGCAGATCGGGGACGACGTCTTCGTGCTCGCACGCGAACATCGCGCCGGTGCGCCCGAAGCCGGTGTAGATCTCGTCGAGGATCAGCAGCAAGCCGCGCTCGTCGCACAGCGCGCGCAGCGCGCGCAAGAACCCGCGCGGCGGCACGATCACGCCGCCGCGGCCCTGCACCGGCTCGACGATCACCGCGCCGATGTCGGGATCGTGCGCGAGCGCCGTGCGCACGGCGTCGATCGCGCGCGTCGACCGTCGCGTCCGCGCCGGGATACGGCAAGAACGTCGCGCGGCCGGGGACGAGCGGCGCGAACGGCGCGCGGAACTTGTCGATCCCCGCGACCTCCAGCGCGCCCAGCGACAGGCCGTGATACGCGCCGTGGTACGCGAGCACGCGCGGCTTGCCGGTCGCGAGCAGCGCCGTTTTCAGCGCGAACTCCACCGCTTCGGCGCCCGACGTCGCGAGATACGTCTTGCGCAGATCGCCCGGCGCGAGCTGCGCGAGCCGCGCGAGCAGCCGCGTGCGCAGCTCCGTCGGGTGCACGTCGCCCATCCCGTGCATCAAGCGCTGCGCCTGCTCGGCGACGGCGCGCGCGACGCGCGGGTTGGTGTGGCCCGTCGCCGCGACGCCGAACGCCGACGTGAGGTCGAGATAGCGGTTGCCGTCGACGTCGGTGACGAGCGCGCCCGACGCGCTCTCCCAGAACACCGGGTAGTCCGCGGCGAGGTACGTCACGCCGGGCGCCTCGTACGCGGCGAGCTCCGCGGCGAGCGCGCGCGAGCGCGGCCCGGGCACCGCGGTGACGATCGCTTCGAGCGCGTCGTCGCCGATCGCGCCGGCGCGGTCATCCTGAGCTCGGTCGAAGGATCCGGGAACGGAAGAAAGTCATTCGCGGTCGATCCAGCGCACGAAGTCGGCGATACGCGGTACACCGCCGTGATGCCCGCCCAGCGGCGGGTCTTGCATCGTTCCGAACGGCGCGACGCGCACCGCGCCGAGCCGCTCGGCGAGCGCGAACGCCGCCGCATCGCGCGGCCACGACGCCGAGCGCTTGCACCGGAAGCCGGTGCGCGGCGGCGTACGCGGCGATCGCGTCGTCGCCGTCGACGCGCGATGCAGCGGGAGCACGCGCGGCAGGAACGGCGGCGCTTCGTCGCGCGGCGGATCGACGATCAGCGCGGCGTCGCCGGCGCGGACGACCGCGCCGCGCCCGCCCGCCGCGCGAAAAGCCGCGAGGTTGCAGTACGCCGCGACGGCGGCGGTGCTCGCGCGGCGGAACGAACGCCGCCGGGGAACTCGATCGCCACGCGCTCGCACGCCGCCGCGAGCACCTGCGCGACGCGTGCGAGCGCTGGGGCGTCGCCGTGCACGAAGAGCGCGTGCAGCGACAGACAGCCTTCGCCGTCGTACAGCAGCGCGTCGCGCGCGATCCGCTCGGCGAGCGCGCCGTCGAGCGCGGCGGCGTCGTCGCGCGTGAGGCGGCCGATGCTCGCGCGGTGGCCGAAGCCGATGAAGCGCGTGTCCGGCGCCGCAGCGCGCGCGAATCGCGCGCAGCGTCTCGTCGCGCCCGAACGCGACCACCGCGTCGGCGCGCTCGAGCAGCTGCGGTTTCGCCGGGATCGTCGCCGCCGGTCCACGCGTGCGCGCGCGCCGCGGACGCGAACGCCGGATGCTCCTCGGCGAGCGAGGCGAAGAAGCCCGCGACGAGCGCGTCGCTGCGGTCCTTCACGACGACGTCGCACTTCGCGCACAGCGCGAACAGCGCGGGCACGATCGCGACGCCGATCGTCGTGTCGCTCGACACGATCGCGACGCGGTCGACGCCGCGCGCCCACGCCGCGGGCGCGCCGCGCCGCGCGACGATCCCGTCGAGCGCTTCGACGCTGCCGAGCTCCGCACGCGATCGCGGCTTCGAGCGCGGCGCGCGTCACGCCGAAGAAGAGCCGGTCGAGCGCGTAGTCGACGACCGGCGCGCTGTAGCCCAGCCGCGCCTCGATCGCGAGCGCCGCGCGCACGCGCGGCGGAAAGTCCGCGTCGCTCCAGCGTTCGGCCGCGTCGGCGACGTGCGCGACGATGCGCCGCGCCGGGAGCGCGCGCAGCGAGCCGTGCGCGGCGTCGTCAGCCACGGCGCGCGAGCAGCGTCTCCGCGTCGAGCGAGCAGCCGCGCAGCTCGGCGCCTTCCTCGCGGCCGAGCAGCACCAGCCCGGCCTTCCGGTGAGCCCGTCGAAGGGCCGACCAGCGCGCCGAGGTCTTCGGTCTCCACCGCGATCACCGAGCCGCGGTTCGCGAGGTCGACGTGCCGGATCGCGCCGACGACGCCGGGCGGCAGCGGGCGGCCGTCGCCGCCGACGACGATCGGCCGCAGCCACGGCGGCGCGACCTTCACGCGCGGCTCGACCCGCGACGCGCGACGCGAACGCATCGTAGTACTGCGACGACAGCTCGGTCATGCCGTACTCGGCGACGATCGCGTCGACGGGCACGCCGAGCCGCTGCGACGCCTGCGCGTACAGCGTCGCGCGCTCGACGACGCGGCTGCGGCCCTTGAAGCCGCCGGTCTCCATGATCCGCGAGCCGGCGGGCAGCGCGAGCACCGCATCCGCGCTCGGCGAGCGCGTCGAGCAGCGCGACGAGCGCGAACGCCGTCGTCGCGACGCACACGGCGATCGCCGTCCGCGCGTCGCGCGCGCGGCGTCGCGCACGAACGCGTCGGTGTCGAGGTCGTCGCCGCGCAGGTACC
Source organism: Vulcanimicrobiota bacterium (assembly GCA_963792235.1). Lineage (GTDB taxonomy): Bacteria > Vulcanimicrobiota > Vulcanimicrobiia > Vulcanimicrobiales > Vulcanimicrobiaceae > Vulcanimicrobium. The sequence continues at coordinate 58,388 of CAWBVR010000022.1, read as the reverse complement.
AGCCGTCCGCGCCGTCGCCGCGCTCGCGCGCGACCACGCCCATCATGTGGCCGAGCGAGCTGTGCGGGCGCTCGCGCGGGTCGGGGACGAGGTTGAGGTAGCGCAAGCGCGCGCCGTCGGCGAGCAGCATGCGGTCGAACGACGCGAGCAGCGCGGCGTCGTACAGCCGCGTCGTCGGCAGCTCGTGGCGGCCGCCGCGCCCGCGCGTCGTGCCGCTCGTCTCGAACCACGCCGCGGTTTCGCCGCGGCGGAAACGTCGCGAGCCGCGCCTCCTTGAACGCGGCGGCGGGGACCGCCGGGATGTCCTCGATCCGCGCGGGCAGATGCGCGGCGTCGAAGCCCGCCGCGCGCGCGAACGCGCCGTACGGCGCGTTGTGCTCGACCTGGTACGCGAACAGGTCGCGGGCGAGCGTCAAGAAACGCGGCGTCGTCCAGCGCGTACGCGCGGATCGCCGCGAGCACGCGCGCGTCGAGCGCCGCCGCGGTCACGTCACCCCTAGAGCCGGTCCTTCTTGCGATGCGAAGCGGTGAACGGCGTGCCCTTGTCCTTGGGATCCGCCGTCTGCATCAAGCCGACCATGTCGGAGAAGTTCTCCGCGTAGCCCGTGAACGTCCACGTCGCCTTGCCGTCGGTCGACGTCAGCTTGAACAAGCGCCCGTCGAACGTGCCCGTGAACGGGATCTTCTGGTTGTTCTCGCGCATCCACGTGCCGCTGAGCTGGTCGCCTTTTGCGCGATGGCGAGGTGCGAGTAGATCGCGCGTCCGCTCCCGGTGAGCGGCTGGAGCTGGACTTCCCACACGCCGTCCATCGTCGAGAACTGCGGCGGCTCGGGCGTGTCGGACGCGCTCGGGCCGGGTTCGGGCGTGCTGTTGCGGCGGCCGCGGCGCCCGGCGGGCGCCGGCGTGGACGACGCCGCGGGCGCCGGCGTGATCGTCGGCCCTGGGCCGGGCGGCGTCGCGGCCGGGACGGGGGTGCCGATCAACGTGCCGGGGGTCGCGACGTTGCCGTTGGGCGGCGGGGGCGGCGGCGGGGTGACCTGGCCGGCCGGACCGGACTGGCCGACCTGCGCGACGGCGGTGCCGCCGACGGCGAGGGCGGCAACCGCCACGAGCACGAGCTGACGAACGTTCAACGGGACCTCTTGTTGGGGCGGCAGCGGAGTCGCTTGCGGGGATATGACTGGGGAACGCTCTCCTGTTCGCAAACGGCGCGGCCGTTCATCCCTGCGCCGCCTTGCGGCTTAACGGAAAGCTTACGATTCAGTGCGTGACCGACACCGGGATCGGGATGCTGGCGGTCTGGCCGTCGTTCCGCGCCGCGATCGAGGGTGAGCTGGACGTTGGTCGCCGTGGGCGGCAAGTTGAGCACGTTGGCCGAGAACAGCCCTTGCCAGATCCCCGTCCCGATCGACGACAGCGAGATGTTCGTGTTGCCGGCCCCGATCGTCACGCGCTGGACGTTCGTGGTCGTGATCGCGCTGATGCGCACGGTCGCGTTCGGCGTGAGCACCGTGGGCTGGAAGCTCGCGTAGAAGATCTGCGGCGCGTCGCCGGGCGCGGCGAACGTGTTCGGCGGCGGCGACCCGAACACGTAGACGTTCGCCTGGGCGAGCGCGCTGGGCGTGGCCTGCGGCGTCGGCGGCGCGCTCGCCGCCGGGCGCCGCTTGCGGCACCGGGCGTCCGGCGGCCGGCGGCGGCGGCGTGCCGGCGCGCTGCCGCTGCTGCTGGGTCTGCTGCCGCACCGGCTGCTGCCCCGGCGCGGACGCTGGGGAACGCGAGGTCCGGGCGGCACCGTCGGCAGCGGGCGCGGCGTCGGGACGACCATGCCGGGCGGGATGGCGGCGCTCGGGACCGTCGACGTCGTGTTGCCGTTGATGATGTGCGGCGTGACGACGATGATCAGCTCGTTGCGCGTGTTCGTCGTGTTCTGGTTGCGGAACGCGCGGCCGATGAGCGGCAGGTCGCCGAGCAGCGGGATCTTGTTCTCGGTGTGCTGCGAGTTTTCTTGGATCAGGCCGCCGATGACGAGCGTCTCGTTGTCGCGCAGGTGGACCGTCGTCTGCGTGTCGCGGGTCGAGATCTCCGGGACGTTGTTGAAGAAGCCCGTCAGCGAGTTGACGACGGGATGGAGCGCGACGGTGAGCTCGCCGTTGTTCGTGATGATCGGCGTGATGTCGAGCGTGACGCCGGTCTGGAAGCTCTGCAGCTGCTGCGTCGCGATCGTGCCGGTTCCGCCGCCGGTCGTCGTGAGGATGCTCAGCGTGTCGCCGGCGCGGATCGTCGCCGTGCGTCCCGACAGCGTCGTGATGCGCGGGTCGGCGAGCACGCGCGCGTTGCCGTCTGGAGATCAGCAGGTTCAGCGTCGCGGTGAACGTTGATCGGCGAACGGCCGAACGGCTGGATGCCGATCAAACGCGTCGGGTTGTTGTTGGCATCGAGGGGCGGCTGTTGCTCGGTGAACGTCGACTGCACCGAGTTGCCGAGCTGCAAGCCCAGGTTCTTCGAGCTGTTCTCGTCGAGCTCGAGGATCTCGGTGTCGAGCACGACCGACTGCGGCACCACGTCGAGCTCGGCGATGAGCTCGCGCCCGGCGCGAATGCTCTGCGGGCTGCCGGTGAGGATCAGCTGCTGCGAGCCGTTGGGCACGGTCACGCGCAGGTCGGGAAACGAGCCTTGCAGCGCCTGCTGAACGGCGGCGCCGATGTCTTGCGGCGTCGTCGAGGCGCCGCCTCCGCCTTGCACGCCGGGGATGATCGACTTGAGCTGGATCACCTCGTGCGACGACGGCGCGCCGCCGCCGCCGCCCGGCGGGGTTCTGGCCGTTCGGCGCGGCGGCCGTGCCGTCGATCTGCGCGATGCCGTCGCTGATGCGCTGCTGCTCGGCGGCGGTCGCCGTCACCGAGAGCGAGTTGAGGTCGGCGTCGACCGTCACCGTGGCCGACGGGAACGAGCGCTGGATCAGCGCGCCGACCGATTTCGCGTCGACGTTGCGGACGCGATAGATCTGCGTGTAGCGCGCGCCGTACGGCGGCAGGTCGAGCTGCGCGATCAGCGCTTTGGCGCGGTTGACGTCGTCGGGCGAGCCGGTGAGCGTGATCGACGTGCCGGACACCGCGGCGCGCACGTGCGGGATCTGCGCGGTGATCGCGCGCGCGACGTCCTGCGGGCGGCGCTGCGATACTTTCACCGCGTCGCTGGACACGGGCACCGACACCGGCGGCGGCGTCGGCGCGTCGATCCCGGCCACCAGCGTCTTGATCTGCGCGAGGTCGGGCGGCGTCGCGCTGATCAGCATGGTCGTGCGCGACAGCACGCTGATCTTCGCCGCGGGGTAGAGCGAACGCAGCCGGTCGGCGACGGTTTGCGCGGACTGCGTGCGCAGCGTGATCGCTTCGGTCGTCGGTTTGGTCGCGTCGCGCACGTCGAGCCCGGCGATCACCGCGCGCGCGCTCTGGATGTCGTTCTGCGCGCCGGCGAGGATCAGCGCGTTCGCCGCCGGGTCGACGCGTACGGCGAGGCGCGGATAGAGCTGGCGCACCATCTGCGCGGCGCGGCCGGCGCGGACGATCGCGAGCGGCACGACGACCGACGACTGCCCGTACACCGCGAGCGAGCGGCCCTCGCGCACGCAGCGGAGCTGGAGCTGCGAGCAGACCGCGTGCACGGCCTCGTCGGGCGTCGCGTCGTGGAGCGACAGGTTGACGTTGCCGCGCACGTCCTCCGCGACCGTCACGTTGAGGTGCGCGAGCCCGCCCAGCCGCAGCAGCACGTCGCGGACCGGCTGGTCGTGCTCCTCGAGCTGGATGCGCTTGGGCGCCGGCCGGCGGGCGGCGCGGGCGCGGCGAACACGCCGGAGACGTCGAGCGTCGCCGCGAGCGCGATCACCGCCATGGCGAAACGCAGCGGGCTCCAAGCACCGTGCGCTCGCGACTGTCGTATGGGTCCCACCATCCGCCTTTCGGGGCTTTCGCGCTTATACGGCAGCGAGCGGCCAACTACTGCGTATTTGGTAGTCCAAACGTACGCTCGCGCCCCAGGTCGCCGGCCGCCCGGCGAGGCGGTGCGACTATCCCACTTGCGCCCGGGTGATAAAATAGGAGGGCTGTGAAAACCAAGGGTCACCCAAAATGGTATCCGGAAGCCAAGGTATCTTGCGCTTGCGGAGCCACGTTCACCACCGGATCGACGACGCCGACGATCGCGGTCGAAGTCTGCTCCAACTGCCATCCGCTCTGGACCGGGCAGCAGAAGTTCCTCGACACGGCCGGCCGCGTCGAGAAGTTCAACCAGCGCGTCGCCATGGCCGACCAGAAGAAGGCCGCCGCCGCCGCGCGCAAGACCAAGAAGCAGGCCGACCAGGCGGAGGCCGTCCCGGCTTCCGTTTAGCGACCTCGCTACAGACTCCAGGAAGCGCGCCGATCTTCGGCGCGCTTCTTGCTTGCCTGACGATGCAATACACCGACCGCCTCGAGACGCTCTCGAAACGCTTCGACGAGATCGAGGCCGCGCTCGCCGACACGAGCGGCGGTTTCGATCAAGCGCGCTTCACCGCGCTGATGAAGGAGCGCGCGTCGATCGAAGACACGGTCGCGGCCTACCGCCGCCACCGTGCGCTGCTGCGCGAGACGGCCGAGAACGACGCGCTGCGCGCGGACAAGTCCGATCCGGAGATGGCCGCGCTCGCCGAAGAAGAAGCGCCCGGCTTGCGCGAGCGCCTCGCCGCGTCGGACGCGCAGCTGCAAGAGCTGATGCTCCCGCGCGATCCCAACGACGGCAAGGACGTGTTCATCGAGATCCGCGCCGGCGCGGGCGGCGACGAAGCGGGGATCTTCGCGGGCGATCTGCTGCGCATGTACACGCGCTTCGCGGAGTCGCACAAGATGCGCGTCGAGCTGCTGAGCGAGAACGAGAACGAGGCGGGCGGCTACAAAGAAGTCGTCGTCGCCGTGAAGAGCGGCGAGCCGTACCGCTGGTTCAAGTACGAGTCGGGCGTGCACCGCGTGCAGCGCGTGCCCGCGACCGAAGCGGCGGGCCGCATCCACACCTCCACGGCGACGGTCGCCGTGCTGCCCGAAGTGGAGGACGACGGCGAGATCGAGATCCGCTCGACGGATCTGGAGATCGACACGTTCAAGGCGTCCGGCGCGGGCGGCCAGCACGTCAACAAGACCGAGTCGGCGATCCGCATCACGCACAAGCCCAGCGGCATCATCGTGTCGTGCAGCGAGGAGCGCTCGCAGCTGCAGAACCGCGCGCGCGCGATGGACATGCTGCGCGCGCAGCTCGCCGCCAACCAGCGCCGCGAGCGCGAAGAATCGGAAGCGTCGCTGCGCAAGAGCCAGGTCGGCACGGGCGACCGCAGCGAGAAGATCCGCACGTACAACTACCCGCAGGACCGCATCACCGACCACCGCATCAACCAGAACTTCCAGAACATCAAGGTGATCCTCGACGGCGACATGGAGAAGCTCGTCGTCGAGCTGCAGAAGGACGAGAAAGCGCGCCTGCTCGCGGGCGAGACCACCGCCGCGTGACGATCGGCGAAGCGTTGCGCGACGCGGCGGTGCGGCTCGAGCCGCGTCGGCGGCACGGGCCGGCTCGACGCCGTGTTCTTGCTCGCGCACGCGGGCGGCGTGTCGCGCGCGGAGATGATCGCGCATCGCGAGCGCGAGCTCGCGCCGGAGGTCGCGCGAGCGCTTCGGCGCGCTCGTCGAGCGGCGCGCGCAGGGCGCGCCGCTCGCGTACGTCACCGGCGAGGCGGGATTCTACGGGCGCATGTTCGGCGTCGACGAGCGCGTGCTCGTGCCGCGCCCGGAGACGGAGCTCGCGATCGAATGGGCGGTGCGGCACCTGCGCGCGATCGGGCGCGAGAACGGCAGCGCCGCCGACGTCGGCACCGGCAGCGGCGCGATCGCGGTGACGCTCGCGAGCGAGCTGCCCGAGCTCAGCGTGTACGCGAGCGACGTGTCGCAGGACGCGCTCGCGGTCGCGCGCCGCAACGCCGCGCGCAACGACGTGTTCCAGCACGTGACGTTTCTGCACGGCGATCTCGCCGCGCCGCTGCTGCCGTACGCGCCGTTCGACTGCGTCGTCGCGAACCTGCCGTACGTGCCCGACCGCCGAGTGCGCCGCCGCGCCGGATCCGGTGTCGTTCGAGCCGCTGCTCGCGCGCGACGGCGGCCCCGACGGGCTGTCGCTCTACCGCCGGCTCGTGCCGGATCTGCCCGCGCTCGTCGCGCCGCGCGGGATCGCCGTGCTCGAAGCGGCGCCCGCGAACGCGCGCGCGCTCGAACGCGCTCGTGCGCGAGGCGCTGCCGCACGCGGGCGTCGAGACGATCCGCGACTACGCCGACCTCGACCGCTTCGTCGTCGCGGTCGTCCCGCCGAACCCGAGGATTAGCCGGGGAACTTCTCGTCCTTGCGCGTCGGCACGCAGACCATTCGCGGCGTGAGATCGCGAACCAGGATTGGGCCGAGCTGGTTCTCGCCGCTGCGCGCGGTTCCGACGACCTTGCCCTCGCTCGTGCTGTAGCAGGTCAGATGATCGGCCGGGCCCTTGAACGGATGCGGTATCTTGTTTGAGAAGCTTCTTCACTACCGGCGTGCAGAAGAACTGAGGTTTCTGCAGCACGGTCGGTCTCGGTGCTGAACTGGTCGTGCAACTGCACCGGTATCGACACGCTGGCCGGTTTCCAGAACAGCGACGTGTAGCAGCGGAAGTGCGAGAACTGCGGAACTTGCGCGTCGACCGCTGTGGGCGGCGCACTGGTGATGTGGCCTGCGACGAACGCGCCGGCGAGCGCGACCGCGGCGAGGGTGACTCGGATGAAACGCATCATGACCTCCGGGCGTGTAACACCCCAGTGGGTGCGAGCATACGCCAGGCTTGCCGATACGGGCAAGCAACGCCTGCCTGTGTCGCCTGGACCGGCACGGCGGGGTTCGGCAGGCGGTGCGGTGAAGCGAAGCATTCCCCATGGCCAAGTTCATCTTCTTCACCGGCGGGGTCGTCAGTTCGCTCGGGAAGGGGATCACGGCCGCCTCGTTAGGCCGGCTGCTGAAGAGTCGCGGCGTCTCGGTGTCGATCCAAAAGCTGGATCCGTACATCAACGTCGACGCCGGCACGATGAACCCGTACCAGCACGGCGAGGTGTTCGTCACCGAGGACGGCGCCGAGACCGATCTCGATCTTGGCCACTACGAGCGTTTCATCGACGAGTCGCTCACGCGCGACAACAACGTCACCACCGGCCAGATCTACAAGTCGGTGATCGAGAAGGAACGCCGCGGCGACTATCTCGGCGCGACCGTTCAGGTGATCCCGCACATCACCAACGAGATCAAGGCGCACGTCACGCGCGTCGCCGAGACGCAGCGGCGCCGACGTGTGCATCGTCGAAGTCGGCGGCACGGTCGGCGACATCGAGTCGCTGCCGTTCCTCGAAGCGATCCGCCAAGTGCGCCATCTCGTCGGCGACGAGAACGTGATGTTCGTCCACCTCACGCTGCTGCCGCATCTCGGCGCGGCCGACGAGCTCAAGACCAAGCCGACGCAGCACTCCGTGCGCGAGCTGCGCGCGATCGGCATCACGCCCGACGCGATCGTGCTGCGCACCGGAAGCGCGCAGGCCGATCCCCGTCGAGCTGAAAGAGAAGATCGCGCTGTTCTGCGACGTCCCGGTGGGGAACGTCGTGCAGAACGGCGACGCGCCGACGATCTACCAAGTCCCGCTCAACTTGGAAGCCGAGGGCTTGGCGGACATCGCGGTGGCGCGCCTGCGCTTGCAGACCAAACCGCCGCAGCTCGAAGAGTGGAGCGCGATCGCGGAGCGCATCCAGAACCCGCGCGGGCGCGTCAAGGTCGCGCTCGTCGGCAAGTACGTGGAGCTCAAGGACGCGTACATCTCGATCAGCGAGGCGATCGGCCACGCGGGCATCTTCCATGACGTCGCGGTCGACGTGGTGCGCGTCGACTCCGAGCGGATCGAGACCGAAGGGCTGTCCGCGCTCGAGGACGTCGACGGCGTGCTCGTCGCGCCGGGCTTCGGCGCGCGCGGCGTGAAAGGCAAGCTCGTCGCGATCCAGCACGTGCGCGAGAACAAGATCCCGTTCCTGGGCATCTGCTTCGGCATGCAGCTCGCGTGCGTGGAGTTCGCGCGCAACGTGTGCGGCTTGTCCGAGGCGATGACGACCGAGGTCGACGAGACGACGCCCGGATCCGGTGATCGACTTCATCCCCGAGCAGCGCAACCTCGACCTCAAGGGCGGCACGATGCGCCTAGGCGCGTACGCGTGCACGCTCGAACCCGGCTCGCTCGCGGCGCGCGCGTACGGCGAGATCGACATCAGCGAGCGCCACCGCCACCGCTACGAGTTCAACAACAAGTACAAGGCGCTGTTCGAAGAACACCGCATGGTGTTCAGCGGCCATCACCCGCTGGGCCGCACGTCGCTGGTGGAGCTCATCGAGCTGCCTGAGAGCGTGCATCCCGTGGTTCGTCGGAACGCAGGCGCACCCCGAGTACAAGAGCCGTCCGGACCGCCCGTCGCCGCTGTACCGCGACTGGATCGGCGCCGCGCTGGAACGGTCGCGCGCGCGAGCCGCCGCCGGCGAGGGCGCGCTCGTGCACCGCTGAACGCCGCGGACATCACCGTCGTCGTCCTCGCGCGTGACGAAGCGACGCGCCTTGGACGGCTACTCGCGCAGCTGCCGCGCGGCGTGCGCGTGTTCGTGCTCGACGCCGCGTCGCAAGACGACACCGCCGCCGTCGCGCGCGCGCACGGCGCGGAGGTCGAGACGCGGCCGTGGACGGGGTTCGTGAACGCGCGCCGCTACGCGCTGGGCCGCGTGGCGACGCGCTGGGCGCTCATGCTCGACGCCGACGAGCTGCTCGACGACACGCTGCGCGACGCGATCCCCGCCGCGAGTGACGACGTCGCCGGCTACCGTCTGCGGCGCGTGACGATGCTGTGCGGGCAGCCCGTGCGCGCCGCCGGCTGGTCGAACGAACGGCTGCTGCGGCTGTTTCGCACCGACCGCGCGCGCGTCGCGGCGAACGAGCTGGGCGCCGACCTGCACGAGCGCTGGATCGTCGACGGCCCGATCGCCGACCTCCCCGGCGCGATCGTGCACGACTCGTATCCCGACGCTCGCGTCGTACCGCGCGAAGTTCGACCGCTACACCACCGTCGAGGCCGCGGCGCTGAAGCCGTCGCACCGCGCGTACCTGCGCGCGCTCGCGACGATGCTGCCGCGCTTTCTGTGGTCGATCCTGCGCTACGGCGGCTGGCGCGACGGCTGGCGCGGCCTCTTCGTCGCCTGGGAAAGCGCGCGCTATCGCGTGGTCGTGCGCGCGAAGGCGCTGCAGCGCGCTCGTCGAAGACGTTGCGCCACGCGTGATCGACGTCGCGCTGGACGTGCGCGAGACCTCGCACATGTCGGCGGGGATGCTTGCGTACGTGCGCGCGCTGCGCAAGCTCTTGCCGCGCGTCGCGCCCGATCTGCGGCTGGCGGAGTTCGGCAGCGGCGACAACTTCGACGCCGCCGAGCAGCTCGGGATGCCGCTGGCGCTCGCGCGCGCGCGCCCGCGGCTCGTGCATTTCCCGACGCCGTTCGTGCCGCGCGTCGTGCCCGTACCGCACGTCGTCACCGTGCACGACGTGATCGACCTCGAGTTCCCGCAGTATGCGAAGCGCAAGGTCGGCCCGTACTTTCGCCGGATCGTCGGACCGGTGCTGCGCTCGGCGCGCGCGGTCATCACCGACGACGACGCGACGGTGGGGCTGCTCGAACGATTCTTGCACGTCGATCCCGCGCGCGTGCGCGTCGTACCGCTCGGCGTGGATGCGCCCGATCCGATGCCGGCGCCCGCTCGTGCGGCCGCGGCCGTATCTGTTCTACGCCGGCAACCACCGCCCGCACAAAGATCTCGCGACGCTGGTCACCGCCTGGGCATCGCTGCCGGATCGCGACGCCGGTCGACCTGATCGTGACGGGCCCCGAAGAGCCGGCGTTGCGCGGCGCGCGCCACGCGCAGGGCGAGCTCATCTTCATCGGCGACCGGACCACGGAAGACGTCTGGCGCTATCACCGCGGCGCGCGTCGCGTACGTGCACCCGGCGTTGCGCGAAGGCTTCGGGCTGCCGCTGCTGGAGGCGCTGCGCGCGGGCACGCCGGTGATCGCTGCCGACGCGGCCACGCCCGCCGTGCTCGCGCCGTACGTGCACCGTTATCCCGCGCACGACGTGGTCGCGCTGCGCGCGTGGCTGCTGCGCGTGGTGGAGCAGCCCGAATCGTTCGCGGCGCACGCCGAGCGCGCGCGCGACGCGACCGCGCACCTCACGTGGGACCGCACGGTGCGCGCGACGGCGGACGTCTATCGGTCGCTGCTGAATCCGCGCCCAGGCGAGCGGACGTGATCCGCGTCGTGCTGGCCGCGCGCCCGACGATGCGCGCATCGGCCGGGATGCGGGCGTACACGCGCGCGCTGCTGGAGCGCATGCCGCGCGTCGCGCCGGACATCGACCTCGTGCCGGTGGAGTCGCCGGTCGTGCTGCACCCGCTCGCGCTGCGCACCGCGCGCCCGCAACTCGTGCACCTGCCGTATCTCGAAGCGGCGCCGCTCGTGCCGCGCCCGTACGTCGCGATGGTGCACGACTTGCTGCATCTGCGTTACCCGCAGCTGTACTCGCGCGCGACGGCGCTCTACTGGCGATTCGTCGCGATCCCGCTCTATCGCGGCGCAGCGCGGGTGCTGGTGAGCGATCCGCGCGTCGCGGACGACTGCGTCGCGCTGCTGGGCGTACCGCCCGACCGCATTCGCGTCGTCCCGCTGGGCTACGACGAGGCGCAGTTGGCCGCATTGCCCTGGGAAGCGCCGCGCCCGTACGCGTTCTACGCGGGCAATCACGCGCCGCACAAGGACCTGGGCACGCTGTACGCCGCGTGGGCCGCGCTGCCCGAAGAGATCGTGCTGGATCTCGTGCTGACGGGACGCGACGAACCTGCCGTGCGTTCTCGCTACGTGCGAGCCAACGGCACGATCGAATTTCTCGGCGACCTCGACGACGCGACGCTGGCGCGGCGCTTCCGCGGCGCGCTCGCCTACGTTCAGCCGTCGCTCGCGGAGGGCTTCGGCATCCCGGCGCTGGAGGCAGCCGCTGCCGGCACGCCGGTGCTCGCGACGGCGACATCCGTCCCGGCGGCCGTGGCGCCGTACGCTCAGACGTTCGCGCCCGGAGACGCGGGCGCGCTGAGCGAGCTCCTCGCCGCGGTCGCGCGCGAGCCGGCGCGCGCGCGCGAGCGTGCCGCCGAGGGCGCCGCCGGGCTGCGGGCGTATACGTGGGATCGGTTCGCGGCCTCGACGGCCGCCGTCTATCGCGAGGTGGTATGCCCCTGATCCGTTCCGTGGTCGCCGCGGTGCTCGCAACGTGTGTCGCGGCGTGGGCGGTGCCCGCGTCGGCCGCCCCGCCGCCACGCAAGGACGACGTCCCGATCCGCGCGATCGCGATCCTGGTCAACGGCGACGAGCTCGCGCGCGACCCCGCGCCGCGCCGCGTCGGCGGGCGCATCCTGATCCCCGTCGTGCGCATCTACAGCGCGCTGGGCATCAACGTCGCGCGCGACGGCGCCACCCTCGTCGCGTCGGCGCCCTCCAAGCGCATCCGCATCACCATCGGTTCGAGCCGCGCGACGGTTGACACGCGCACCATCATGATGGATTCGCCTGCGATCGAGATCGACGGCGCCACCTACGTGCCGCTGCGCTTTGTCGCGGACTCGCTGGGCGCGCAGGTCACCTACGATCCCAAGGCCGAGCGCGTGGAGGTCACCTCGTCGATCGTCGGCCGCGCGCCGGGGCTGGAGCAGCACACGCCGGGCGGCTCGACGCAGATCGTCGGCACCGTGAGCGCCATCGACCTCAACTCGGCGCCGGAATCGATCACGGTAACGCGCGGTCCCGGCGCGCGCACGATCGCCATCACCTCCGACGCGCGCATCGTCGTGCAGGACGTGGTGACGCGCACCAGCACGCCGGCCACGCTCAAGGACGTGCACGTGGGCGACGCGGTCAGCGTCATCCTGCGCCGCGACGGCCGCGTCGACGAGGTCGTGGCGCGCTACGCGTCGCGCGCGGGGACGATTGCGGCGGTGTCGCCCAGCGCCTTCGTGCTGCAAAACGGCTACGTCGTCACGCCCGACAAGAGCACGGACATCACCCTCAACAGCCAGCCCGCGACGATCGGCGACCTCAAGGTCGGCGACAACGCCACCGTGCGGCTGAACCCCGACACCGGCGAGAAGCGGCAGATCATCGTCGCGCGCGCGTCGCCGACCACGCCGGGCCCCGCGGGCGCGGCGCAGATCACCGACGTCTCCATCAGCGCCAAAGGCGCGCTGCGCGCCGGCGACGCGTTCACCGTGACGCTGCACGGCACGCCCGGCGGGCGCGCGGCATTCGACATCGGCGCGTACCTCACCGGGATCGCACTGCCCGAGACGCAGCCCGGCACGTACTCGACGCGCTACACCGTGCCGCCCGGCGTGAACTTCAGCCGCACCACGGTGTACGGCCACTTGACGGTGGGCACGACCGAGGCGCCGCGCGCCGAAGCCGCGCAGCTCGTCGCCGTCACGACGACGCCGCCACAGATCGTCGACATCGCGCCGCCGGGCGGCCAAGTCGTCAACAACAGCAAGCCGTCGATCTATGCCACGTACCGCTCGCCCACCGACGTCGGCGTCAACGCATCCTCGGTGCAAATCGAAGTGAACGGGCTCGACGTCACGGCGTCGTCGACACGCACCGACCAGTTCATCACCTATAGCCCGGGCGCCGCGCTCCCCGACGGCCCGGTGACCGTGACGGTCACGATCTACGATAACGCCGGCAACAAGCAGTCGCGATCGTGGACGTTCGTGGTGCGCACGCATGGGTAGTCGCAACGTGCGCCTACCCGCGGCCTGCGGCGGACTCGCTGCGTTCAGCATGCTTTTCATCGCGGTCGTACTCGCGGGCTGCAGCAGCAATTCGTCCGGGGGCGGCGCTTCGAGCGGCAACGCGGCGCCGCTGGTGATGGCGCGCGTGAAGGACGCGGTCGTGCTCGACCCGTCGCACGCGACCGACGGCCTCTCGCTCAACACCACCAATGAAGTGCTGCAGAACCTCGTCACGTTCAAGCCGGGCTCGTTCGACGTCGCCGGGGACGCAGCGAAGTCGTGGACGCGCTCGGCGGACGGCAAGACATGGACGTTCGAGCTGTACCCGAACCTCGTGTTCTCCGACGGCACGCCGCTCGATGCGAAGGCGGTGAAGTTCAACTTCAACCGCTGGCGCCTCACCTCGAACCCCGCGCACGGCAACTTCGCGTACACGTACTACGCCGACGACTTCGGCGGCTTCCCCGGCGTGATCACCGACGTGCAGACGCCGACGACCACGCGCGTCGTCATCACGCTGAGCAAGCCGTTCGGACCATTTCTGCGCGACATCGCCGAGCAGTCGTTCGGCCTGGGCTCGCCGCAGGCGATCAACACCGACCCCAAGGGATTCGAGCTCAAGCCGGTGGGCAGCGGGCCGTACATGGTGGCTGAGTGGCAGCGCGACGATCACATCACGCTCGTCGCCAACCCCAAGTTCCAGGGGCACAAGCCCGGCTACCAGACGGTGATCATCCGCGACATCCCCGACCAAGCGACGAGCGTGCTGTCGATCCAAAAGGGCGACATCGACATGCTCACCGACCCGCGCCCCGACGATGCGAAGTCGCTCGCGAAGCAGAGCGGCATCACGGTCGCCGAGCAGCCGTCGAACAACGTGAGCTACGTGGCGATGGACGTGGAGAAGAAGCCGTTCGGCGACGTGCGCGTGCGCCGTGCGGTCGCGTACGCGCTCGACGCCGCGACGATGGCGAAGAGCTTGTACTCCTCCGGCGCCGTCGTGGCCGACAACTGGACGCCGCCGGGGATGCTCGGCGAGAACCCGTCGGTGAAAGCGTACGCGCACGACCTTGCCAAGGCGAAGCAGTTGCTGACGGACGCCGGGTTCCCGCGCGGCTTTGCGACGACGCTGAGCTACTCGAACGCACCGCGCCCGTATCTGCCCGAGCCGCAGCGCGTCGCCGAGACGATCCAAGCCGAGCTCGCACAAGCCGGCATTCAGATCACGCTGCAGCCTGACGAGTGGGGGGTGTACCTCGACAAGATCAAGCACGGCCGCCACGAGATGTGCCTCATCGGCTGGACCGGCGATAACGGCGACCCCGACAATTTCTTCTACCCACTGCTGGATCAGGACTCGGCGCGCAAGGACGGCAACGCGCAGAACTACTCGTTCTGGCGCGATCCGGCATTCCATCAACTGATGCTGGCGGGCCAGGGGACGGTCGACGACGCCAAACGCAAAGGGATCTACATGCAAGCCAACGCGATGGTGCACGACCAAGTACCGGCGGTCTCGCTCGTGCACACCACCGTGCCGCTGGTCATGAAGTCGTCGATCGAAGGCTTCGTCCCCAGCCCGAACACCTCGTACCACTTCAACCTCATAAAAGCACCGGCGGGGTCGTAACGATGGCGACGGATTCGAGCTGCATCTTTTGCATGATCGTGAGCAAGACGATCCCCGCGCAGGAGGTGCTGCGCGACGAGCACGTCGTCGCGTTCCACGATATCAACCCCCATGCACCCACGCACGTGCTTGTCGTGCCGACCGAGCACGCGGCCGATTTGAGCGATTTCACGGCATCGGCCACGGACGAGCGCGCGGCGCGCATCCTGGCCGCGGCGTCGGAGGTCGGCCGCCGCTTCGGCCGCGACGGCTACCGCGTGGTGATCAACGAAGGCCCCGACGGCGGCCAGACCGTCGGCCACCTGCACGCCCACGTCCTCGCCGGACGGCACATGACCTGGCCGCCCGGTTAGCCGACCGGCCGACCTCGCTTTGACCCCGCGCCGATCCTGTGGTATCGTCCCTGGTCGGGCCCGCACTGGGTCCGATGGACCAGCTAGGGTCACAAAGCGGCTTTGCCGTGGCGGAGGGAGGTGTTCTAGTAGATGGAGATTCGAGTCGCACCAGGCGAGACGATCGAGAGCGCGTTGCGCCGGTTCAAGAAGGCGACCCAGAAAGCCGGCGTCCTCGCCGAGGCCCGCAAGCACGAGCACTACGAGAAGCCCAGCGTCCGCCGCAAGAAGAAGAGCGCCGCCGCGCGCAAGCGCCGCAGCTGACCCGCGCCAGGTTGGCCCGTTGGCCAAAGAGGAAGCGGTAACGACGGAAAAACACTAAGCATACGAACGGCATGCCGGGATGGTCCGGCCGCCTTTCGGGCGAGGTGTTTTTTTCGTGCGTTCACTTTCTCTTTGGCGCGCCGGCGTGTGCTCGCTCGTCATCTCCGCGATGATGTTCGCGGGACAGCCGGCCTTCTCGGACGGCGAATCGGCACCCACCGTCGTCGGAGAATCGGCGGTCCCGATCGCTGAGGCGTCGCCCACCGCCGTGCAAGCGCCGCCGGCAGCCGTGCAAGCGTTGCCCGCATCAATCGAAGCAGCGCGCCTCGCCACGGAAGCCGCGCGCCGCGCCACGGGCGTCGCGCCTGCCGCAGAGGCGCCGCCCGCCGCCGCACCAGCCGCGCCTGCTGTTGAAGCGGCGCCCGCCTCCGCGGAAGCGGCGCCCGCCGCAACCGCAGCCGCGCCGCCCGCCGCCGCAGCAGCGTTGCCTCTCGGCGCGGAAGCAGCGCCGCCCGCCGCAAGCGTTGCGCCCCCCGCGGGCGAGCCGCAGCCGAACGCGGTCGCGCAAGCCCCATCTGCCACGACGGCGATGATCCAAGGCACCGTCAGAACGTACGGCGGCGCGCCGATCGCCGGCGCGAGCGTGAGGCTGAGCGGGCCCGCTACGGCGAACACGACGACCGACGCCAACGGCACGTTCAGCGTCACGGTGCCGCCGGGCGTGTACCGCATCGACGTGACGCGCAGCGGCTACTTGCCCGCGGTGCTCACGGACCTCGCGGTCGTCGCGGGATCGACCGTGCCCGTCACCGTCGCGCTCAACCAAGCGGATCTCACTTCGCTTCAAACAATCGGGCGCGTCTCGACCGCAAGCCGCGGCAGCGGTAGGGCGATCAACGTCGGGACAGCGACGTCGAGCTTCGTCAGCGGTGAGGCGTTCGCAAACCTTGCCAATCCGCAGATCAACGACGTGTTGCAGCGGCTGCCCGACGTGACGATTCAGCACATGGGGAGCCAGCCGGACACGACCATCATCATCGGCGGCGTACAACCCTACGAAACCCAGGTGCTCATCGACGGCCATCCGATTGCACTGGGGCAGTACGGCGTGTGGCTGAGCCAGTACTTTCCCTCCTACCTGATCGGCGGCGCGGAGACGCAGTCCGGGCCTGGGAACACGACGCCGTTCGCAAACATCGCCGTCGGCGGGACGGCGAATCTCCTGACACCCGGCTTCACGAACGCGCCGACCGCGGAGTTCGTGACGGGCTACGACAACTATCAGGCGCAGTACTCGCACGCGCTGGTCACGGGCTCGCTGAAAAAGCTGCAGTACGTGTTCGGAGGTGGGGTGGACGGTTACAACGGGCCGTACTTCGGCACGAAGAAATGCATCGTGATCCCCGACAACTTTGGCGGCAACGAGAACCGGGCCGGCAATACCGGCATCGTTCAAACTTGCACGGACGCGAGCGGGTCGTTCTTCAATAAGGGCGAGGTCGCGAAGGTGCGCTGGAACTTCTCGCCGTCGACGTCGCTCGAAGCCGGGTTCGTGGGCGCATGGGGCGGCTACAACCCGCAGGGCACGGCCTGGGGGACGTCGCTCGGCGCAACGACGATCGTGCCGTGCCTGACGTCCGATCCGCTCAAGTGCACAAACCCGAACTTCGGCTTCCTCACCGGCAGCACGATCCCGGGCTACGGCTGGTACACGGGCTCGTCGGTGTACAACAATCAAACGCTGTTCGATGCCCAATTCCGCACGTCGATCGGAAAGAACACGTTGCTCGTACGTCCGTACGTCGGAACCATCGAACCCGAGATCATTCTGGGCGCAGGACAGACGTCGTTTCCGAACTTCTTTTCGCCGCCCGGCGCTGTCCCGACCGCGACGGGGGCCAACCTCGCCGCGTACAACTCATTTGTCGCGGACTGCAGCGCTAATTTCGGCACGCCGACGGCGCCCAACGGGTCGGTCACGGTCGTGAATAACCGGACGCAATGCTACGGCGGCCCGTACACGACGTTCGAACAGGACAAGCTCTACGGAACGACGTTCTCGTTCTTGCATCCGTTCGGCGACAGCTTGCTGAACTTCACGTACGATTTCCACGGCCAGAGCACGTACGCGTACATTGACAACCCGCAAGGCGTGTCGGTACCGTTCTCGGCCAATCGCTACTCGACGTTTTCGCTCACCGGGGACTTGCACCTTATCCGGAATCTCGGCATCGACGTCGGGCTCTACGATACCACGTGGAAAGTCGTCGGCGTGCAGCGAGCAAACCCCGCGTCGCTCACCGACACGACGCTCACCGGTCTCAGCCGCAGCGTGACGCGCTTCGATCCGCACATCGCGTTCGTGTTTCGGCCGACCGCCGGCCTGTCGTATCGCGCGGCCTACGGCACGTCGGCGACCTTCCCGTTCCTGGGGCAAGTGAGCGGTCTGGCGACCTACCAAACGCCGGCGGCCTCGTTGGGACCGCCGTTTCAATTCGGCGGAACGCTGACGCAGAAGAACCCGAACTTGCAGCCGGAGGTCGCGATCGAGGAGAGCGTCGGCGTCGACAAGCGGTTCCGCAGCGGCGCGGTCGTCAGCCTCGACCTGCAGAACACCGTCGTGCACAACGTGTTCGAGACGCTGACGTCGAGCGTGCAGGCTCCAACCGGTTTGGAGGGCATCTTCTCGCCGATCAACGCCGCCCGGCTGCGCACGCAACTCGCGACGCTGAAGTTTGTCTTCGCGCCGCGCTTCGGGCTGGGCTATAACGGTGCGGTCGCCGCGGAGAAGTCCATCGTGGACGGGCTCACCCCGAACCTCTTCTCGCCCAGCACCCCGAGTTTTCCGGTGAACAACGTGCAGATCTGCGGCAACGGCGTCGCCGCGCCGGGCATCCCGACGTGCATCCCGTACCTCAAGGGATATGGGCAGCTGACGTATACGTGGCGTAACGGTACGTTTGCGAGCTTGGGGCTCGACTACGAAGGCCGCAACAACGCGTACTTCCAGTCGCCGTTCGCGTTGCTGGACTTCACGCTGCGGCATCCCGTGCGTAAGGACCTCGAGCTCCAAGTCGGCGTCCAGAACCTGCTCAACACGAACAACT
Source organism: Vulcanimicrobiota bacterium (assembly GCA_963792235.1). Classification (GTDB taxonomy): domain Bacteria; phylum Vulcanimicrobiota; class Vulcanimicrobiia; order Vulcanimicrobiales; family Vulcanimicrobiaceae; genus Vulcanimicrobium. Next base: position 40,054 of record CAWBVR010000022.1, on the reverse strand, counting down.
TCAACCAAAGTCTCGCCATCCCGAATCTGGGCACCCCGCTGACTGCAGGAACGACGGACGTCAACTTCTCGTCGGTTCAGCAAACGTCGTTCACCCCGACGCTTGTCTCCGCGCCGCCCCGAATCGTGCGGCTCCAGGTCCGCTGGCACACGGGGCGTTAGACAAATCGCTGCGCGGGCGCCGATGGCCGCCCGAGCATGCGGGGGGCGCCGCTTCGGCCGGGACGAAGCGAGCGCCATGCCCCCTTTGCCGTCGTTCGCATGAGCATCAAAGACCAAATCACCGCAGACCTCAAGGACGCGATGCGCGCGCGCGACCAGGTTCGGCTGGACACGCTGCGCAGCGTGATCTCGGCGTTCAACTACCGCCGCATCGAGGCCGGCTCCGACCTCTCCGAGGCCGACCAGCTCGCGGTTGTCCAGAAGCTCGTGAAGCAGCGGTCCGACTCGATCGAGTCGTTCGCCGGCGCGGGGCGCACCGAGCTGGCGGACAAGGAGACGCGCGAGCGCGAGATTTTGCAGCAGTATGTGCCGGCGCAGAAGTCCGCCGGCGAGATCCGTGACGTGGTCCGCGCGGCGCTGGCCGGTATCCCCGCGGACGGGCGCAACCAGGGCGCGGTGATGAAGCTGGTGATGCCGCAGCTCAAGGGGCTGGCCGACGGCAACGCGATCCGGCAGATCGTCGCCGAGGAAATCGCATCGGCGTAACTACGACGGCGGAAACGAGGTAGTCCGAACCGTGCTCATCCGCCGTCTCGCCGCCGTGCTCTGCCTCCTCGCGGGAAGTCTGTCCGCGTGGGCGCAGTCGGCTGCTGCCGCGCCTGAAGGCGGCGTCCTGGTCGTGCCGATCCACGGCACGATCGACGAGGGGATGGCGCACTTCGTGGAGCGCGCCGTGGCCCAAGCGAAAGCCGAGCACGCCAAAGCCGTCGTTCTCGACGTCTACACCTACGGAGGGCTCGTCATCGCCGGCACCGAGATCCGCGACACGCTGCTGCACAGCGACGTGCCCGTGGACGCCTACGTGGAGCGGGCCACATCGGCCGGCGCGCTGGTCACGCTGGCGGCATCGCACATCGTCATGATGCCGGGCGCGTCGTTCGGCGACGCGCAGCCGATCCCGAACACCGAGAAGACGGTCTCGTTCCTGCGCGGTGAGTTCGAATCGACCGCGCAGGCGCGCCACCGCGACGCGCGGCTTGCCAAAGCGATGGTCGACAAGCGCATCGACGTGCCGGCGTACAAGCCGCCGGGCTCGATCTTGAACCTCAGTGCGGACGCCGCGCAGAAGGCGGGCTTTTCGGAGGCCACCGTCCCCACGCTGGCCGCCGCGCTCCAGCACTTCGGCCTCGCGAACGCCCCGCGTGCCGATGCGGCGTACACGTTCGGCGAGCAGATCGCGCGCTTCGCGACGAGCCCCGAGATCAGCGGCATCCTGCTGGCGCTCGGATTTTTGGGGCTGCTCATCGAGCTGCAAACGCTGCACGGCGTCGCGGGCGCGATCGGCGCCGGATCGCTGGCGCTGTTCTTCGGGACGCACATTTACGCCGGTTTCTCGAACGGGTTGATCCTCGCGCTGGCGCTGGTCGGCGTGCTGTTGATCCTCTTCGAGCTGCACGTCCTGCCCGGTCACGGGATCGCGCTCTCGCTTGGCGTGCTGATCCTCGTCGCGTCGGTGCTGCTCGCGTTCGGCGGACTGGAGTTCATCGTCGGGGGGCTGCGATCGCTCGCGCTCGCGATCGTGCTCAGCGCCGTGACGTTCGCGCTGCTGCAGCGCGTGCTGCCGGAGAACGCGTTCGTCAAGCGCCTCACGTTCGCGGGGACGCAAGGCCCCGACTACGTCGCGAGCTTGGACCATCGCCATCTGCTCGGTGCCCGCGGAACGGCGCTGTCGTTCCTGCGCCCGGCCGGCGTGGCGACCTTCAACAGCCTGCGGGTCGACGTCCTCACGGAGGGGGAGTTCGTCCCCGCCGGAACACCTGTCCGCGTCACTCGCGTTGAAGGCGCGCGCATTTTCGTGCGCGCGCTCTCCGAGACCGGAGGATCGGCAGTCTCATGATCCCGTTCCTGTTCATCGTCGTCACGATCGCGGTCATCATCGCGATCATTTTGTTCTTCTACTACTTCCCGCTGGGGCTGTGGATCCGCACCGTCGCGGCCGGCGTGCCGCTCTCGATCGGCTCGCTGATCCGCATGCGTATCATCGGCGTGCCGGCCGGGCTGCTCGTCGCGAATCTCGTGCGCGCGCGCAAAGCCGGGCTGGCGCTCACCGTCGACCAGTTGCAGTCGCACATCCTGGCCGGCGGCAACGTCGACAAGGTCACGCTCGCGATGATCGCCGCGCAGCGCGCGCAGATCCCACTGGAGTGGCAGCGCGCGGCGGCGATCGACCTCGCCGGGCGCGACGTGCTCGAAGCCTTGCAGACGTCGGTGAACCCGAAGGTCATCGAGACGCCGCTGTTCCAAGGCGTCGCGCAGAACGGCATCCAGCTCAACGTCAAAGCGCGGATCACCGTGCGCTCGAACCTCGACCGCTACGTCGGCGGCGCGGGTGAGCCGACCATCGTCGCGCGCGTCGGTGAAGGCGTCGTCAGCGCGGTCGGTGCCGCCGTCGACCACAAAGAAGTGCTCGAGTATCCCGACCGCATCTCCAAGGCCGTGCTCGCGAAGGGGCTCGACGCCGGGACGGCGTTCGAGATCGTGTCGATCGACATCGCCGACGTCGACGTCGGCAAGAACATCGGCGCCGACCTGCAGACGTCGCAAGCCGAAGCCGACCGCCGCATCGCGCAGGCGAAGGCCGCGGAGCGCCAGTACGCCGCGATGGCGGCCGAGCAAGAGATGAAGGCCGAGACGCAGCGCATGAGAGCCAAAGTGGTGGAGGCCGAAGCGCAGATTCCCGAAGCGATCGCCGAAGCGTTCCGCGCCGGGCACCTCGGCGTCATGGACTACTACAAGCTCAACAACATCAAGGCGGACACCGAGATGCGCGGTTCGATCGGCCAGACCGTCGGCAACGACAACACGTCACCGCCGCCCGCCGCAGGGACGCTGCCGCCGCAGTGAGCCTCCCCAGCGACCCCGTGGAGGCCCTGAAGTGGGTCTTCAACCACTCGAACGAGTTCTGGTGGGTCTGGGGTGCGATCGCGGCGGGAATCGCCTGGACCAGCAAGCGGATGCGCGACTGGAGCCGCCGCAACGCGGCCGACCCCGCCGTGATCGCGGCCAGAGCACAGGCCAGGTCTCTCCTCGTCGCTGCTTTGGCGCGCAGCGGGACGGCGGCTGCGGCACGGCCGTCCGCGCCGCAGCCGTCCGGGCCGGCGTACACCGCGGCGCCGACGTATGCCGCATCCGCGTACGCCGCGCAGCCTGCCTATGCCGCGCCGCCGGCCGCCGCACCGTCACACGCCGGATCGGCGGGACGCAAGCTGCATCGCGAGTCTGCGCCCGCCCAGCGCGGCGTCACGCCCGTCGCTCGTTCGGTCGATGTTCCCGTGCCGGGCGCCCCAAGCGGCCGCGCCCGCAGCGGCGCGTGGACGCTCGCCGACGCCTTCGGCGACGCGGCGCACGCCCGCACGGCGATCGTCATCGCCGAGGTCCTCGGTCCACCCGTCGGGCTGCGGTGACAACTTCCCCGGGCTCGAACGCGTTGTAGCGGGGAGATGCCGTCGATCACCAGCGAGGCGACGTTCGACCTCACCGGGCTTTCCGATCCCATCCGTTTCTGCGGGTACCGCGACCAGAACCTGAACGCGCTCGAAGCGCTCATCCCGGTGGTGCTGCGGCTCGACGGCGACCGCGTTCACCTCAGCGGCGACCGCGGCGCGGTGCGCCGCGCCGAGGACGTGCTCGCGGCGATGCTGACGGCCGCCCGTTCCGGGGCGCAGGTGACGCCCGACGACGTCGCGCTCGCGGCGCGCCAAAGCGGCGAGCGCGCCCCCGGCATCCCGCCGACGCTGGCTACCACGGCGCGCGGGCGCGAAATCCGGCCCAAGACCGACGGCCAGCGCGCGCTCGTCGCAGCGATCGCCGCCAACACGCTGTCGTTCGCGATCGGACCGGCGGGCACGGGCAAGACGTTCCTCGCGATCGTGATGGCGGTGCGCGCGCTCAAAAACCGCGAGGTGTCGCGCATCGTGCTGTCGCGGCCCGCGGTGGAAGCGGGCGAGAAGCTCGGCTTCCTGCCGGGCGATCTCAAAGAGAAGGTCGACCCGTATCTGCGCCCGCTGTACGACGCACTGCAAGAGCTGCTCGACAACGGGGCGACCGAGAAGTATCTCGAGCGCGGCACCATCGAGGTCGCACCGCTCGCGTACATGCGCGGGCGCACGCTCTCCGACGCGTTCGTGATCCTCGACGAAGCGCAGAACGCGACGCACGAGCAGCTGAAGATGTTCCTCACGCGTTTGGGCGCGAACTCGAAGATGGTCGTGACCGGCGACGACACGCAGATCGACTTGCCGCGCGGGATGCGCAGCGGGATCGGCGACGTGGAGCGGCTCTTCATCGGGATGGACGACGTGGGCGTGGTGCGGCTCGACGAAACCGACGTGGTGCGCCATCCGCTGGTCGGGCGCATCGTCGCCGCGTACAACCAGCTCTCGCGCGAACGCGAGGCTTGATGGCCGCGTCGAGATGATCTATCTCGACAACCGCACGCGCCGCGCCGGGCTCGACGCGCACGCGGCGGCGAACGTCGTCGAGCAGCTGCTTGGCGAGATCGGCGAGCGCGGTTCCAGCGTGTCGTTGACGTTCGTTCGCGATCCCGAGATGCGCGCGCTCAACCGCGAGCATCGCGGGAAGGATACGGCGACCGACGTGCTGAGCTTTCCGATGTATCCGCCGGATGCGTTCGACCGGTCGGGCCCAACGGCACCGTCACAGCGCACCCTTCGACAAGCGCAGCCGCAGCGGACAGAACGTCAGGGTGACCTGGGCCCCGCGGAGCGCATGCTTGGGGATATCGTCGTAAGCGTGGATACGGCGCGCCGGCAAGCCGCGGAGTACGATGCGCCGCTCGCGCGTGAGGTGCAGCGCTTGCTGATTCATGCCGTGCTGCATCTTGCCGGGCACGATCACCTCGAAGCGGGCGAGCGTGCCGTCATGGAGGCGGAGGAGCGGCGGCTCGCGGGCGCAATCGGGATGCCGTGGCCGTATCTGGAATCGACCGCGTCATGAACCGCTCGCTCGCCGCGATCCTTGCCGTCGCGCTGCTGGGCGCCGCGCCCGAGACCGCGCCGCCGCAGCCGCCGACGGTGCAGCCGGCGCGCGCGCACTGGTCCGTGCAGGCCGCCGACGACGAGACGCAGCGGCTCGTCGACCGCGGCGTGATGATGCTGTACGCGTTCGACGAAGGCGAGGCGCGGGTCGCCTTCGCCGAAGCGCGCAAGCGCGCGCCCGACCTCGCGCTCGCGTACTGGGGCGAAGCCGAAGCCGACACGATCGATATCAACCTGCCGCAGAGCGACGCGGGCGACAAGCGCGGCGCCGACATGGTGGCGGAAGGCCGCAAGCACCTCGCGCACGCAAGCGAGGTCGAGCGTATGCTCGTCGACGCGATCGCGAAGCGCTACGGGCGCGGCACGAAGAAGGAGCGTTTCAAGGGCTACGCCGACGCGCTGAGCGCGTGGACGAAGAAAAACCGCGACGACGCCAACGTGCTCACCGTCACCGCGTACGCGATCTGGAACGCCGAGGACGCGTTTTTCGACGGCCACGACGCGATCACACCCAAGACGAAAGAGATGCTGGCCGATCTCGACGACGCGCTCAAACTCGAGCCGACGAACTTGGGCGCGCACCACTTGCGCATCCACCTGCTCGAAGAGCTGCGCCGCGCGCCGGAGGCGGTGCCCGACGCCGACGCGCTGTCGTCGTACGGCTACCCGCCCGGCACGTCGCATCTGCCGCACATGGCGGGTCATATCTGGTCGCGTGTCGGCGAGTACGCGCGGCTGGTCGACGATAACGAGCGCGCCGTCGCCAACGACAAAGCGTGGTTCGCGCAAGGCGACGGCGCCGGTCAGCACTACATGCGCACCTATCACGACCACGACGTCGACTTCGTGCTCTACGGCTTGACGACGGTGGGCCGCAACGACGAGGCGCGCGCGTTCGCCAAGAACGAAGACGCGTACATGCAGAGCAAAGTCGCGCTGCGGCTGCACGATGACGCTTCAGTGCTCAAGCTTGCGCCCGCGTCCTGGCCGCTCGCGCGCGGTATCGCCGCGGCGCGCACCGGCGACGTCGCGACGGCGAAAGCGGAGCGCGCGAAGATCCAATCCGACGACCGCTCGGCGCTCGAAGCGCTCGTCGACGCCGCGCTGGCGGCGCACGCGGGCAACACGGCGGAGCGCATCGGCGCGTACGCGCGCGCCTACCACGCGACGAAGTCGAGATCGCCGGGCGATCCGAAGAACTACTGGTCCGAACCGATCGGCGAGGGCTACGGCGCCGCCATGCTGGCGGCCGGCAAGGCGGCCGACGCGGAAACCGTGTTCGCCGCGGAGCTCCGGCGCTTCCCGAACGACCCGCACCTGGAATGGGGTCTGGCCGAGGCGCTCAAGGCGCAGGGCAAGGACGACGCGGCGATGCGCACCGCCTACCGAACCCACTGGAAGGGCAGCCGCGATCTCACGCTTGCCGATCTCGGGTAGGCGCCACGACCTCGCCGCGGCGTTCCGCTACGCGTTCGCCGGGCTGGGCGCCGCGTGGCGCAGCGAGCGCAACCTGCGCATCCACGGCGTCGTCGCGGCCGCTGTCGTCGTCGCCGGGGCGCTGCTGCGGCTACCGGCCGCCGCGTGGGCGGTCCTTTTCCTCACCATCGGCTTGGTCGTGGCCGCCGAGCTGCTCAACGCCGCGCTGGAGAGCGTCGTCGACTTGGTGTCGCCCGAGGACCATCCGCTGGCCAAGCGAGCCAAGGACGTTGCCGCGGCCGCCGTGCTCGTCGCCGCCGCGGCAGCGGTCGCGGTGGGATTCTGCCTGGTGCTCTGGGCCACGGGTCGCGCGTAGCCGTGTGCTATAATGACCCCCGCTTGAGTACCGACCCGCTACCTCCGGGCCCCTGCCGGCGGCCCCCCTTCCGATGACGGAGGCGCACTGGCCCGGCATCCTCGTTCTCGTGCTGCTGGTGGGCGTCGCCGCCTTCTTCGCGGCGTCCGAGGCAGCGGTCGTATCCGTCAACCGCATCCGCGCGCGCGCGCTGGTCGAGAAGAAAATCCGCGGCGCCAAGCGCCTCGAACGGCTGGTCGAAGACCGCAATCGCACGCTGACCTCGGTGCTGATCGGCAGCACGTTCGTGCTGCTGGCCGCGGACTCGCTGGCGACCTATCTCTTCCTGCGCTGGAACGTCCCCAACGGCGCGATCTGGTCGACGGTCGTGATGACGGTGATGATCCTGCTGTTCGGCGAGATCCTCCCCAAAACGCTCGCCGTCTCGACGGGCGATCGCACCGCGCTGCGGCTCGCGCCGCTGCTCGGCGCGGTCAAGACCGCGCTCACGCCGCTCACCGCGGCGTTCCTCGCGATCACCGACCGCCTCGTGCGGCTCTTCGGCGGCCACGGCGCAGCAGGCCCGTACGTCACCGAAGACGACATCAAGACGCTGGTCAACGTGGGCGTCGAGCAGAACGTGCTCGAGGAGCAAGAGCGCGAGCTCATTCATTCGATCATTGAATTCGGCGACACGATCGTGCGCGAGGTGATGAAGCCGCGCAACAAGATGGTGACGGTGAACGTGAGTTCGTCGCCGCGGCGCGCGCTGGACCTTGTGGTGGCCGAAGGCTATTCGAAGCTGCCCGTGTACGAAGAAACCGTCGACGACATCATCGGCGTGGTGCACGACCGCGAACTGCTGATCGCGCTCTCGAACGGCACCGTCGCGGAGACGTCGCTGCGCACGCTCATGCGGCCCGTCACGCACGTGCCCGAAAACAAGCGCGTCGCCGAGCTGTTGCGCGAGATGCAGCGCGGCAAGTACTCGCTCGCGATCGTGCTCGACGAATATGGCGGCACGGCGGGCCTGGTGACGATGGAGGACTTGCTCGAGGAAATCGTCGGCGAGATCCGCGACGAGCACGACGAAGGTGAAGAAGAGCCGATCGTGCAGGTTGCCGACGGCGAGTACATCGTCGAAGCGGGGACGAACATCGAGGACGTCAACGCGAAGCTGGGCATCTCGCTGCCGCACGAGGAGTTCGAGACGATCGGTGGGTTCACGGTGGGGCTGTTCGGGCGGTTGCCCCGCGAGGGCGAAGAGATCGTCGTCGGCGACGGCGTGAAGCTGCGCGTCGACCGCACGGCCAACCGCCGCATCCTCACGGTGCGCGTGCTGACGCCGCCGCGCAACGTGCGCGAGGCCGACGAAGCCGAAGCCGCAGCCGTCCGTGACTGAATTTTCTGCGGAGGCGGCGTCCGTACCGCAGCCGCAGCGAGGAACGGACTCCTGACTGAACGGAGCTCATCCACCGATGCGATCGTGCTGCGCGCGCGCCCGCTTGGTGAAGCCGATCGCGTGTACACGCTGCTCACGCGCCAGCGCGGCAAGGCGGACGCCGTCGCGAAGGGCGCGCGGCGGCCGCGCAGCTCGCTGGGCGGGCGGCTGGAGCCGTTGGCCGAGGTGCGCGTCGCGCTGCACAAAGGCCGCTCGCTCGACGTGATCACCGAGGTGCGCACGATCGCGTCGTACTGGAGCGCGCTGGTGCGTCCCGACGCGCTCGCGACGGCGTCGCTGTTCGCGGAGACCGTCGACATGTTCTGCGAGCCGGATCTGCCGCTGCCCGAAATCTACGTGCTGCTGGCCGGCGCGATCGGCGCCGTCGCGGCGAGCGAGTCGCCTGCGGCGCTCGTGCCGCGCTTCCAGCTGCGGCTACTGCACGCGCTCGGGCTCGCGCCCGCCGACGACGCGTGCGTGCGCTGCGGGCAGCCGTTCGACGAGCACCGTTCGACAGGCTCAGCCACAGCTGACAGCACGTCAGGGCAGGCTATTGCGCACCTCGATCTCGACGCCGGCGGCCTGGGCTGCGCGCGCTGCTACGGCGTGCGCGGCGACGCGCATGCATTCGACGCCGCCGACGTGGCAAACTTCCGCGCGCTCGGCGCCGAGCGCGGTTCGGGAGCGGCGTTCACCGCGACGCTGAAGGTCGCGCGCGCGGCGGACGACATCGTGACCTGGCACCTCGGCCGCCGGCCGAAAGCGCGCGCGCTCGTGTACGAGCTCGAATCGACGTGAGCGACGTCGTGCTCGCTTTAGACGTCGGCACGCGGCGCATCGGCGTCGCGGTCGGCGAGGGGACGTTCGCGTTCCCCCACTCGACGATCCACCGCACGAACGTCCGCGACGACGTGGCGGGGATCGTCGCGCTCGCGCGCGAGCGCGGCGCGCGCACGATCGTCGTCGGCGACCCACTGACGATGAGCGGTGAGCGCGGCCAGGCCAGCGCCAGCATCGACGCGTTCGTCGCGCACCTTGCGCGGGCGTTCGACGGCACGATCGCGCGCATCGACGAGCGGCTGACGACGGCCGCCGCGGAAAAGGCGCTCATCGGTGCCGACGTGTCCCGTTCGAAGCGTAAGCAAGTGATCGATCAACTCGCCGCCGTGGGTATCCTCGAGTCGTGGCTGGCCCGCAGACCGCAGTGAACCGCGCGAGCCGTACGCTGCTCGTGATCGCCGTGGCGATCGTCGTCAGCACCGGCTTGATCGTGGGCGCGGCGTCGATCTGGTTCCGCGACGCGGTGTACGTGCACCGCGCGCTGCCCGCGCAGCAGACCGATGTCGTGATCCAGCGCGGCGCGACGTTCGCCGATGTCGTCGGGGCGCTCAACGACAAGCACGTGCTGCAGCACCCGCTCGCATTTCGCATCCTGGCGCGGCTGCGCCACGCCGACGCGAGCATCAAAGCGGGTGAGTACCGCTTCCCCGCCCACCAGACGAGCGACGACATCCTCAAGCGGCTCGTACGCGGCGAGCAGTTCGCCGTGTGGGTGACGATCCCGGAGGGCTACACCGCACGCGAGGTCGCGCAAACCCTCGCCGGGCGCGCACTGGGCGACGCCGCCGCGTACGAGCGCATCTTCCTGCGCAGCGGCGGGATCACCGTGGGCAACGTCCCGACGCAGAACCTCGAAGGCTATCTCTACCCGAGCACCTACCTGCTGCCGACCGATGACTCGCCCCGCCAAATCGCGCGCGTGCTGGTCGACCAGTTCCGCCAGGAACTGCCGCCCGACGCGGTCGCGCGCGCACGGGAGCTGCACCGCTCCGTCCCCGAGGTGGTGACGATCGCCTCGTTGATCGAGCGTGAGGGCAAGGCGGACGACGAGCGGCCGACGATCGCGTCGGTGATCTACAACCGCCTGCGGTTGGGGATGCCGCTGGAGATCGACGCGTCGATCGAGTACACGTTCCCGGAACATCACGACGTGATCACGAAGCGTGACCTCCAGAGCGATTCGCCCTACAATACCTACGCCCACACGGGCCTGCCGCCCACCCCGATCGCGAACCCTGGTAAGCCCTCCCTCGACGCCGCGTTCCGGCCGGCGCACAGCGACTACCTGTACTACGTCGCGAAGGGCGACGGCCACCACGCGTTCGCAAAGACGTTGCAAGAGCACAACGCGAACGTGTCCCGGTACCTCAAATAAGGAGCACCGTCATCGAAACCAACGGCACCGCCGGAGCGAGCGGCAACGGAACGGGCGGCGAGAAGCAGCCGCTCGACCTCAAGGACGTCCTCGAACTGCACATGGAGGACGGCACCGCGCTGCGCTTCGAGGTCGTCGGCCTCGTCGAGGACGACGAAGGCAACGCGTACGCGGTGTGCTACAACGACGTCAACGACGAGTTCGTCGTGACCGATCAGTTCGGCGATCTTCTCGAGGACGAGGAACTCGCACAAGAAATCCTCGACGACTTCTTCGTCCTCGCCGAAGAGTCGGCGCCGCCGGAGGAGCAGGCGCCGTAGGACCGGTCCTCTTCCTTTCCGCCCGCGTCGGCGAGGGCCACCGCTCCGCCGCGGACGCGGTGCGCGCGCGCTTGGCCGCGCGCGGGATGCGCGGCGAGGTGGTCGACAGCTACCGCTACGCGGCCTCGCTGTTCTCGAAAGTGGTCAGCGACGGCTACATCGGGATGGTGCGCACGATCCCGCAAGTCTACGGCTTCATCTACGCGCGCGCCGAGCGCGCGACGGAGGCCGGCGGCTTTCGCGTGTGGGCGAGCGAGTTCACCGCGCGCAACATCCGCGGGCTGATGGAGCGCCTGCGCCCGAGCGTCGTGGTGTGCACGCACGCGTTTCCGTGCGGCGTCATGGCCGCGTACAAACGGCTCTACGATCCCACCGTGCCGGTGATGGGCATCGTGACCGACTTCGTGGTGCATCCGTTCTGGATCTATCGCAACATCGATGCGTACGCGGTAGCAACGCCGGAGATCCGCGCCGCGCTGATCGGGCGCGGCATCGATCCGGCGCGCATCGGCGTCGACGGCATCCCGGTCGATCCTCGCTTCGGCATCGTGCCGCCCGATCGCGGCGCGCTGCGCGAGGCGCTGGGGCTGCCGCGCGACGGGACGGTCGCGTTGGTGATGGGTGGCGGCCTGGGGCTCGGGCCCGTCGCGACGACGGTGCGCGCGCTCGCGCGCACGTCCACGCCGGTCACGCCGGTCGTGATCGTGGGCAAGAACCGCCGGCTGGAGCACCGCGTCGCGGAGGAAGCGCGGCGCGACGGCGCCGACGTGCGCGTGCTGGGGTTCGTGGAAAACGTGTTCGACTGGATGCGCGCGGCCGACGTGCTGGTCACCAAGCCCGGCGGGCTCACGACGTCGGAGGCGCTCGCCGTCGGCGTCCCGCTGGTGCTGCTCAAACCGCTACCGGGCCAGGAGGAGCGGAACGCGCGCTATCTCGTATCGCGCGGCGCGGCGCTGCGCGCGGCGCGCCCCGGCGATCTTGTCCGCGTGGTGGACAGCGTGCTGCACGACGAGCGCGTCGCGCAGCGGCTGCATGCCAGCGCGGCGCACCTCGCGCACCCCGACGCCGCGGAGCGCGTCGCGGCCCGGCTGGCGATGCTGGCGCAGGGAGCCGGCGACGGGCGTTCGAACGTGCCGCAGCGCGCCGAGGAGAGGTGGCCGAGCGGCTGAAGGCGGCGGTTTGCTAAACCGTTATACGAGTTACATCGTATCGAGGGTTCGAATCCCTCCCTCTCCGAATCGAGCACGCTGCGGTACGCGGAAGGGATCGCGTCCGGTGCGCCGTATCCCACGAGGTCGCCGCTGCGCGCAGCGACACATGCGGTCGTAGCTCAATTGGATAGAGCAACAGGCTACGAACTTGTAGGTTGGGGGTTCGAGTCCCTCCGACCGCAGATGAGCCCCGCTTCGGCGGGGTTTTTATTTGCGCGGCATCATCAGCAGATAACCGTCGGGATAGTCGAAGACGACGTTGAACGCGCGCAGGAAGTCGAGCCCGACCAGCACGTCGTTGTGCGACATCGACGGCGACGCGCACGCCGGCACCGGCCGGTACACCACCGGGCCCATCTCGAGGCTCTGCAACTGGCCACAGCGCACGGTCTCGTTGCCGTTCACGCCGTAGATCTGCATCTGCTGCGCGAGGCTCGTGGGGTCCGAGAAGAACGAAACGCGATCGCGCGAGACGAGGGTTTGGCTGAACAGCGCGTGCAACGGGCTGCCGCTGTCGAGCGTCGCGAGCACCGGCACGCGGCCGCCGACGGTCATCGCGACGCGTGGCGTCCCGTCCGCGAGGTCCACGCGCACGACGAGACCGCGTTTGGGGTCGGGCTGGACTTTCGCGGGGTCCATGATGCGCATCGTCTTGCCGTCGAGGTCGAGCTCGACGATGGCGCCCGCCAGCAGATCGAAGCCGACGAGCCCGGCGATGTCGTTCTCGGACGATCCGCGTTCGTCCAGCCCCGTGTAGATGACGACGTCGTGCAAGACGTTCTGGCCGAAGGCGATCGTGTCGACCTTGTAGAGGTTCGCGGTCGCGCCTCCGCCGATCCCGACGATCCCGGCCTCACCCACGCGCTTGGCGCCGGCGCGCCGCGCGAAGCTGTCGGTGAACGCGATCGACGCCGACCCGGTGTCGAGGATGAACTTGCCGCGCACGCCGTTCACCGTCGCGTTGACGAGGATGCGGTATTGCGTCAGCTCGACCGGCACCGTGCCGACGGCGGGGTCGAAGGTCCACGTCGCCGTCTGCTTCGGCGGGTGCAGCTCGTCGTCGGTGACCGGCTTGTTGGCTTCCACCGTGGTGTAGGCGTACACCGTCTTCCCGCCGGTGTAGCGCCAGGACGACATCACGCGCTTGCCACCGCCGACGTCGGTGTAGCCCAGCACGTCGTAGCGCGTTTCATACTTGCCGTTGGGGTCGAGCACCGCGCGCTTGAACGCGCCCGTCGCAGGGTCGACGGCGAGCTCGGCGACGACGCCGACGTCCGGCGCGACGCGCACCCAGGTCACCGGCGTGCCGTCGATCGTCTCGGTCCGAACGACCGTCGCCGGCAGCGCCGTCAGGCGCTCGTCGAAGAACGCGCTTTCGGTGAAGACGAAGCGCGCCGCCTCGCCGATCGTCTGCACGGTGAACCCGTTCTGGTTCGACGTCCATGCGACCCGGCCGGTGAAGCCGGCTTCGTGGCTGCGGCCCGCGCCGCGCGCGTACGACTCCCGGAAGAGCGGTCCGCGGTGCAGCACGCGGACCGTCCCCACGGTGCGCCCGTCCAGCGTGATCGTCCCCGATTCGCGCAGCGACGCGATCGCGCCGTCGTCGGCTTGCCAGCCGAGGTACGCCTTGTGCTTGGCGAGCAGCGCGGCGGCATCGTCGGCCGCTGCCGCGCCGTGCGGCACGAGCGCAGCGCCGATCGAGAACGCGGCGAACGCGCCGAGCATGGTACGAGCACGCGGCATTGCTACTCTCCGTTCGGAGTGAGGACGACTTTTCCGTGCGGGTAGTCGAACGTCCAGTTGAAGTGGCGCAAGAAATCGAACCCGATGAGACCACCTTCGAGCCCGAAGATGTGATTCGGCACGAAGCATGTGATCGCGTCTTGATACTTGTACGGCCCGACTTGCGTGTCCGGGAGCCGTCGGCAGTACGCGTTTTCGCCCGATTCGCCGTCCACCCCGACGAACGGAAAGTCCGGAAAGTTCGGGAGCGGCACCGCCCGCTTCGAATACTCGTTCGGGAGGATGAGGAAGTAGTCGTCCCCGGTATCGAGCCATACGCTCGGAAGCACGCGGCCGTCCACCTTCATCGGCACGCCGGCGTGAAAGCCCGACAAATCGACCGAAAACGCATACGCTCCCGGCTTGATGACTTTCTCGAACCCGTTGGGGTCGAGGACGTTCAGCGTGTGCTTCACGAGATCGACCTCGACCACGGCGTTTGCGAGGATGTCGAAGCCGATGATGCCGTCGACCTTGTCGAAACGCGTCGAGCTGCGCTGCACGATCACGTCGTGAAGCGTGCTCCCGGCCAGCTCCATCGTATCGGCGCGCGCGAGCGTCGCGCGCACGATCCGCCCGTTCACGCCGCTGTAGCCGCTGCGGCCGAGGTCTTTCAAGCCCGCCTTCTCCGCGAACGGTTCGTAGACCAGCGTGCTGCCGGCGCCGGAGTCAAACAGGAAATGCCCGACGTGCCCGTTGACGGCGACGTCGACATTGATCGAGCGGCTGCCGCTCATGAACATGCCGATATACCGCACCATCTCCGCGCGCGCACTTTGCTGCGGGGGGCCGAACGACCACGTCGTTCGCGGCGCGGGCGGGTGGAGGTCGGCATCCGAAACCGCGACGTTCGGGTCGAACTTCGTCACCTCGTACGTCCACTTCGAGGTGCCGTACCGAAACGCCGATGGGTACCGCTTGCCCGGTGCGAACTCACCGTACGAGACGACGTGCACGGTCGAGCGCTCCGCCGGGACGTCCGGTTCGAGGCGGTAGCCCAGCATCGCGCTCGTGTCGCGGTCGAAATAGATGTCTGCCGGTACCCCAGTCTTCGGCTCGATGCGCACGACGTCGGCTTTCTTGCCATCGAACGTCTCCTCGGGCCGTGCCATCGCCGGCACTTCGGCGAGGCCTTCGGCGTCGATGACGTCGGTGGTGAGCTCCTCGCGCGCGGAGCGGCCGCGCATCGGTACCGTGTGGCCGTTGACGTTCGCTCTCCAGAACACGCTGCCGGTGAAGCCTTGCGAGCGCACCTCGACGCCGTACGCCGTCGTGCTCGTGCGATAGAGCAACTCGCGCCGGAGTTCGACCGTCGACGCGTTGGGCTCGCCGAGCGGGTCCGGCGTCGCGCGCGGATCCGGTGACGGCGCCGGCGACGGCGGGACGGCTCGATAGGATTGCCGCGCGCTCTTCAGGATCCCGTCGCCGAGTGCCCACCCCACGTACGCTTTGTGCTTGGCGATGATCGCGGTACCACGATCGGCATCCGCGGACCACGCGCCGAGCGGCAGAAGGAGGACGAACGCCGCAACGGCGGCTGCGTAGAACACCCGAAAAGGCATAGTGACGAGCGCTTTTGCCACGGTCCGCTGCCAGGGCCTGCCGAGAACGTGCAGGACCGTGCACCCATGGAGGGTCTTGACGTGTTCTCTATAATCGACGTGCGTTCGTCCATCGGCAGCTTCAGGGTTGGCGTGCGCCGGATGCAACGGCTCGGTAGCTCAGCGGTAGAGCGGGGGACTCATAAGCCCTAGGTCGTAGGTTCAAATCCTACCCGAGTCAGGTTTTCTCGAGGTACAACGATGTCGACGATCCCCTGCGATTTCTGCCCGCACCCGGTCGACCGGGCGCAAATGGAAGAGATCGAAATCAGCCACTACGTGCCGGACAGCTCGGGGGACGATTTGGCGTACGCGCGGACCTATTTCTTCGGCCACCCGGACTGCGTCCGCAAATTCTACCGGGGCCTCGTCGAGCACAAGCTCGACCTGTTCAAACACATGCCCACCACCGGCCCCACCGGCCCAGCGAGCGGCCCCACCCCCACCGAAGACCGCGGCCGGTAAAACGGCGGGACAATCTCGCCATCGCAGAGCAAAGCCGTTAAAAAGCCGCGCCGCGCCACAACGTCGCAGGAAGGCTGACCCGCGTGGTGCGCGGGTCATGCCGACGGCTCCGCCAAGCGAAGCGCGGCGAAGCACGCTCCCGTAGCTCAATTGGATAGAGTGTCGCCCTCCGAAGGCGAAGGTTGCCCGTTCGAGCCGGGCCGGGAGCACGTCCCCTCCACCGCCGCCGACGTGGCGGCGATGCGGCGTGCCATGGCGCTCGCGGCGGCGGCCGCCGCAGCCGGCGACGTGCCGATCGGCGCGGTGCTGGTGGTGGACGGCCGCGTCTTCGAGGCCTGCAACGAGAAGGAGAAGCGGCCGGATCCCACCGCGCACGCCGAGCTGCTGGTCATCCGCGCCGCGGCGCAAGCGCTCGGCCGCTGGCGGGTCGGCGGCTCGCTCTACGTGACCAAGGAGCCGTGCCCGATGTGCGCCGGCGCGCTCGCGGCGGCGCGCATCGACCGGCTGATCTTCGGCTGCCGCGACCCCAAGGGAGGGGCGGCGGGCTCGGTCATCGATATACTCGGGTCGGCCGCCGTGAACCATCGCGTCGACGTGGTCGACGGGGTGCTCGCGGAAGAAACCGCCGCACAGCTGCGCGAGTTCTTCGCACAGAAGCGGCGCGCGGAGAGGTGGTCGAGTGGTTGAAGGCACCCGCCTCGAAAGCGGGCGTACGTTAATAGCGTACCGTGAGTTCGAATCTCACCCTCTCCGCCACGTGAGCGAGGCGCCGCCCGAACCGGGACGGCGCCTCGTCGCTTTCGCATGCTAGAATCGCGCATGTGGTTTCGCGCGGTCCTCTTATCGCTCGCGGTACTTGGCGCGTCCGTCGCTTCGGCGCACGGCGCGTCAGCGCTGCATTCGTGGACCGATCCCACCACACTGCGGCTCGCGGTGGGAGCCGACCCGCACGGCTTCAACCCGATCTATCCGACGAATCAAGAGGACGACTGGCTCGCGTCGCTCTGCTTCGATCTGCTCGTCACCCAGGACGGCGCGGGCCGGCTCGTTCCCGACCTCGCCGCCGACGTGCCGACGCTGCGCAACGGCGGCATCTCCGCCGACGGCAAGACGATCCGCTACACGCTGCGGCGCGGCGTGCGCTGGCACGACGGCGCGCCGTTCACCAGCGCCGACGTCGCGTTCACGTGGCGCGCGATCATGGATACGCGCAACGCGGTTCCCAACCGTCACGGCTACGACCGCGTCCAGCGGGTCGAAGCGCCCGATCCGTACACGGTCGTGTTCCGTTTGAAGGAACCGTTCGCGCCGTTCGTGCGCACGGTGTTCGCCGAAGCCGACACGACCTTCCGGATTCTGCCGCAACACCTGCTCGAGCACGAGGCGTCGCTGGACCGCGCCGACTTCAACACGCATCCGATCGGCACGGGGCCGTACAAGTTCGTGCGCTGGGACCGCGCGCAGAGCGTCACCTACGAAGCGAACGCCGCGTATTTTCGTGGGGCGCCGCACATCCCCAAAGTCGTCGTGCGCATCATCCCGGACTTCACGACGGTCGCGATCGAACTGCGCGCGCATCACGTCGATTTGGGCCGGCTGGATCCGAACGGGTTCAACCTGCTGCGCGGCGCGGAGGGACTCGAAGGCGAGCTGATCGTGGCCAATGGGTTCGGTGCGTATCTGCTGAACACGGGGCGGCCGCCGCTGGACGACGTGCGCGTGCGGCGCGCGGTCGCGCGCGCCATCGACCGGGCCGGCCTCGTGAAGCGCATCGCGTTCGGCACGGCCGACGTGGGATATGCCGACATTCCGCCGGCGCTCTATGGCGGAACCGCGCACGACGACCCCAACGGCTTCGACCCCGCCGCCGCGCGCGCACTGCTCGACGCGGCGGGCTGGAAGCCGGGTCCCGACGGCGTCCGCACGCGCAACGGAAAGCGGCTCGAGCTCCTGCTGGTGGGCTTCGCCGGCTCGACGAGCGCGCGGAGCTTCGACGTGCAGGTGCAGTCGGAGCTGAAGGCGGTCGGCTTCGACCCGCAGATCAAGGACTACGCGCCCGCGACGTTCTTCGCTCCAGCGAGCGCAGGGGGTCCGCTCAACTCGGGCAACTTCGACCTCGCGCCGTTCAGCTGGCTGTCCGGCACCGATCTCGACAACTCCATCCTCTTCACGTGCGGCGCACGGCCGCCCAACGGCCGCAACTACGAGAACTACTGCTCGCCGCAGATGGAAGCGCTGCAGCGCGAGGCGCGCACGACGTACGACGACGCGAAGCGCCGCGCTGCCTACGCGAAGATCGAAGCGCTGGTGGTGCGCGACGTGCCGATGGCGTTCATCAGCTATCCGAAGATTCGCGTGTTCCGCAACGCCGATCTGCACCGCCCCGAGCCCAACGGCGTGACGCTCTGGTGGCACGTCGCCGAGTGGACCTTCGGGGGCTAGCCTGCGAGCTTGGGGTCGGCGGGCGTGGCGGGGAACGCGAAGTCGCTGTTCGTCGCGTCCGCCGTCGCCGTGACGCGGCCCAGGCGCAGCGGGCCCAGGAACGTGTGCGTGTACGTCGCGTGCCGCACCAGCCAGTGGCCCTGCACGACTTCGTAATCGCACGTGAACGTGGTCGTCGGCCCCACGTAGACGACTTTGGTGGGCAGGTTCGTCACCGTGTCGACGTAGACGTCGTGGATGAAGAAGTCCGACGGGTTGTTCGCGGTCAGCGTCGGCAGCGTTTCCATCGCGATGTGCGCGATGCGCTCGCCCGAGTCGGCGGCGTAGGACGCGCGGTAGTAGCGCAGCGACGTCACCACGACGTCGGCGTGCGAGCTTTCGCGGGGGTCCTTGAACGTGATGGGCGAGCCCGGCTCGACGTAGGTGAGCAGGTCGCGCCGGTTGCCGTTGAACGTCACCCGGAAATACGAAAGCGCGTCGAACGTGGGGATCAGCGGGAAGCTGTGCGCGTACTGGTGTTGGCCGCGCGGCAGGTCCTGCAGCGCGGCGAAGTCGTCCTTCGTGCGCGTCTCGACCTGGCGCGCGACCACCTGATGGCGGCGCAGCGACGGCACGTCGACGACGACCTCGGTGCGGTACGCCAGGTACGGCGGCGAGTTCGCGAACGCGACGGCGGCGGCGTTCGCCGCTTGGCGGAACTGGACGTCGGCGGCGATCACGCGAGCGACGCCGCAAGCCGGGACAGGAGGGCGGGGAGAACGATCAAAAGCGGCCTCATCGTGGCGGACTCTTCGCGAACAACGTACGCCGGTACCGCTCCGTTGCTCGCGGATGCCGGCGCCGCTCTCGCCGCGGTCGCGTGAGGCGCTTCGCCGACCGCTATACCTTCACGTTCGACGTGCCGGCGAACGTGCTATGGCGCACCGTTTCGGACACGGACGCAGTCAACCGCGATGCTGGGCTGCCGCCGGTGCGCTATACCTACGAGGCGCGGGCGGGCGGCCCCGCGACGACGGTCGCGCACGCGCGGCTGGGGCCGCTCGCGCTGGAGTGGGAAGAACCGCCGTTCACATGGGAGGCGCCGCACCGGGTGGCCGTGGAGCGGCGCTTCCGGCGCGGGCCGTTCGCACGGTTCTCCAGCGACGTGCGGGTGCTGCCCGACGGCGACGGCGCGCGGATCGAGCACGCGGTCGAGCTCGACGCGCACGGTGCGCTGGGCGCGCTGCTCGCGCCGGCGGTGCTGGCGCGCGGGCGCGCGGGAGCCGAGCGCGCGTACGCGCTGGCGGCGCAGCGCGCGCGCAAGCCGTCTTTGCCGGCCGGCGGGATCGCGCGCGTGGCACGCTTCGTGGACGCGCTCGAGACGCTGCGCCCGCACACCGAGCACGAGCCCGCGATCGCCGCGCGGCTCGCGGCTCTGGTCGAGCATGCCGACGACGCGACCGTCGCGCGCATGCGGCCCTTCGTGCTCGCCGACGCATGGGAGCTGCCGCGCGACCGCGTGCTGAGCGCGATGCTCGCCGCGACGCGCGGCGGGTTGCTCGACCTGTCGTGGACGCTGATCTGCCCGAGCTGCCGCGGGCAGAAGAACAGCGTGGCGTCGCTCGCGCGCGTGGGCGGCCGCGTGCACTGCGACGCGTGCGGCATCGCGTACACGGCGGACTTCGACCGTAACGTCGAGGTGACGTTCGACGCGCGTCCCTCCGGACGCAGCGCGTCGCCGGCGGCATACTGCCTGGCCGGCCCGCAGACCGCGCGCCAGACGCTCGCGCAGACGGCGGTCGCGCCGGGCGCCGAAACGTCGCTGGTCGCCGAACTGCGCGCGGGCGCGTACGTCGTGCAGGCGCTGCCTGATCGTACAGCGCGCTTCACCGTCGAGGACGACGCGGGCGCGGGGACGCTCGACGTGCGCATCGAGGACGCGCAGGTGCGTACCGCAACGTCGGTCGTGCGCTCGGGCAGCGTGCGCGTGCGCGTCGAGAACGCGTCGACACGTGACGCGCTGGTGCGCGTCAGCGACGCGGAACTCACCGATCAGATCGCGACGGCCGCGCAGGTCACCGCGCTGCAAGCGTTTCGCGACCTGTTCTCCAGCAAGATGCTCGCACCGGGGATCGAGCTCGCGATCCGCTCGCTGACGGTCGTGTTCACCGACGTGGTCGGCTCGACGCAGATGTACGCCGAGGCGGGCGACGCGCGTGCCTTCCGGCTCGTGCGCGAGCACTTCGACGCGCTGCAGGACGTCGTCGCGCTGCGCCGCGGCGCCGTCGTGAAGACCATCGGCGATTCGGTGATGGCGGTGTTCGCCGATTCGCGCGACGCCGTTGAAGCCGCGCTGGAGTTTGCCGCCGCCGGCGCGCCGCTGGAGCTGCGGATCGGGCTGCACCGTGGGCCGTGCATCGCGATGCGCGCGAACGAGCGGCTCGACTATTTCGGCGCGACGGTGAACCTCGCCGCGCGGGTCGCGCACGCGGCCGGCCCGGGCGAGGTGTTGATGACCGCCGCCGTCGCCGACGATCCGCGCGTGGCAGACGCGCTGCCCGACGGCGAGCGCGGCACGGTCGTGCTGCGCGGCATCGCGGAGCCGGTGGACGTGATGCTCGTGCGCCCGCCGCCGCTTCGCGCGCGGTGAGCGAGCCGAATCCGCTCTACGACGACCCGGCGCACGCCGCCGCGTACGCGCGCGTCACGCAGACGAACGTCTACAACGCCGCGTACGAACGCCCGGCGGTGCGCGAAATGCTGGGCGACGTGCGCGGGCTCGATGTCCTGGACGCAGGCGCCGCGGCGGGCGAAAACAGCGCGTGGCTCGCGGCGCAGGGCGCGCGCGTCGTCGCGCTGGACGCGAGCGCCGCGATGGTCCAGCTGGCCCGCACTCGCCTGGGCGATGCGGCGACGGTGCTGCACGCCGACTTAGCGCGCCCGCTGCCGCTGGCCGACGCATCGTTCGACGTCGTGTTGTCATCGCTCACGTTGCACTATCTCGAAGACTGGCTGCCGCCGCTGCGCGAGCTCGCGCGCGTGTTACGGAACGGCGGGCGGCTCGTGCTCTCGACGCATCATCCCGCGCTGACGGACGATCCCGCCGCGGATTATCATGCGGTGCGCCTCATCGAAGAGGAGTGGGGAACGGTCGGCACGCCCGTATCGGTGCGCTATTATCACCGCCCGCTGGAGCGCATCGTCGGCGACGTGCTCGCGGCCGGGTTCACGCTGCGCGCGCTGCGCGAGCCGCGCCCGGTCGCCGAGGCAGGCGGGCGGGATCCGGTCGTGGCCGCGAAGCTGCGCACGCGGCCATGGTTTCTCATCGTCGGCGCGGAAATGCGCTCGCGATGAGCTACGGCGACAAGCGCTTCGACGAGTTCCGCGTGGGCGACGCGACGACGTTTTCAAAGACGATCACGGAGGCCGACATCCTGCTGTTCGCGGCCGTCAGCGGCGACAGCTACCCGCTGCACGTCGACGCCGAGTACGCGAAGACGACGCGCTTCGGTCAGCGCGCGGCGCACGGCATGCTGACCGCGAGCCTGCTCTCCACGGTGAACGGCTTGATGCTGCAGAAGCCGGGCGGGATCTACGTCGAGCAGTCGGTGCGCTTCCGGCGGCCGGTGTTCATCGGCGACACGCTGACCGCGCGCGCGGAAGTCACCGAGCTCATCGCCGAAAAGCGGCGGCTGCGCGTGCGCACGAGCATCGTCAACCAGCACGGCAAGACCGTGGTGGACGGCGAGGGCGTGCTGCAGAAGGACGAGCGCTAAAACAGCGTCGCGGGCGCGGCGAGCGGTTCGATGCAGCGCGGATCGTCGAACGCGTGGTGGTTCATCTGCGGCGTGACGGCGGTTTCGCACATGCGGGCGGCGTCGAACGGGACGATCGCTTCGAGCGCGTCCGCGGCGTCGCCGTAGAGCCACGCGTCCAGCGCACCGTCGTCCAGGATCGCGGGCATGCGGTCGTGGACGCGCGCGAGCAGTGCGTTGGGCGCGCAGGTCACGATCGTGCACGTCGCGACCGGCGCTTCCTTGGGGCCCCAGCGTTCCCACAGCCCGGCGAACGCGAACGGTGCACCGTCGGCGACGGTGAAGCGCAGCGGCTGCTTACGTCCCTTGGCGCCGCTCCACTCGTAAAACCCGTCGGCGAACACGATGCAACGGCGCCGCTGCAGCGCGCTGCGGAAGGCCGGTTTCTCGGCGAGCGTCTCCGCGCGCGCGTTGATCAGCCGCTGGCCGATGGCGAGGTCCTTGGCCCAATACGGCACCAGACCCCAGCGCAGCGGCGCGATCTCGCCCGCTGCGTCGTTGCGCACGGCGAGCACGTCCTGCGTCGGCGCGATATTATAGCGGCGCTGCCAAGCGCTGCGCAGCTTGAACTGCGGATAGCGGTCGGCGATCCGTTCTGGGCCGGCGAGGGAAAAGCGCGCGCACATCAACCCCGTAGGTTCGACGCGCGGGAGCGCGAGTCTTACCCGGCGTAGGCGCACGTCATGGAACCGCTGGATTTGCGCACCGCGCCGCCGCGCGGACCGCGAGAGCAGGTCGCAGGCATCGTCTTCACCGGGCGCGTGATCGACAAGCTGCGCGCGTCGCTTCCGGGCGGCGAGCCGAACGGATACTTTCCGTTCGCCGGCTTCAGCGAATTGTGGGCATATTACACCGGCATCGACCTGCACGAGTTGCAGGGCGTCGTCGCGCGCGCCGCGTCTGAAGCCGATGTCGAGGCGTGGATCGCCGAACGCACGGCGCAGGTCGACAAGGCCAAGGTCAACGGCAAGATGGAGCGCTTTGAATCCTCGCGCACGTCGGAGGCGCTCAAGGAGGCGTTCGAGCGCTCGTACCCGGCGGAGCTGCGCGAGCGGCATCCGGTGATCTTCGACCTGCTCGAAGCAGACGACGCACGGCTGTACGCACCGGCGTAGCGTTCCAGCACCTCACGGACGCTGCCCGTCTGCGGCTTGACGCGGCGGTGATTCGCGGCGCGTAGTCTGGGCACCGCTGGCGGTATGGCGGTCACGCGCATCGTGGTCGCGGAGGACGACCCGTCCATCCGCGAGCTTCTCGTGCATCATCTTCAGCGCGATGGGTTTTCGTGCGACGAGGCAGCCGACGGCCCCGCGGCGCTGCGGCTCGCGCGCACCGGCGCCGACGTGCTGATCCTCGATCTGGGGCTGCCGGTCGTCGACGGCTTCGAGATCGTGCGCACGCTGCGACGCGAAGGACGCGAGCTGCCGATCGTGATGCTGACGGCGCGCTGCGAGGAGATCGATCGCGTCGTCGGGCTGGAGATCGGCGCCGACGACTACGTCGTCAAGCCGTTCTCGCCGCGCGAGGTGGTCGCGCGCGTCAGGGCGATTGCGCGGCGCGCCGGCCTCGCGTCGACGAACGCGCCCGTGACGCTGACATACGACAGGCTCGAGATCGACCAGGCCGCGCGCGAGGCGCGTGTCGACGGCGTGAACGTCGGCCTCAAGCCGCGCGAATTCGCGCTGCTGCTGGAGCTCGCCGTGAACCCCGGCGTCGCGCTTTCGCGCTCGACGCTGCTCGCGCGCGTGTGGGGCTATGACTTCGACGGCGACGAGCGCACGGTCGACGTGCACGTGCGGCGGCTGCGACAACGGCTCGAAGAACGCGAAGGCCTGCCGGTCTTGCTGCACACCGTCCACGGCTTCGGCTACCGGTTTGCACGCAGCTGACGTTCGCGGCCTCTTGCCGCGGCTCGACGCACTCGAACGGCGCCTCGCGCAGTTCGCGGACGAACCGCGCCCGCTGCTCGCGGTGCGGCTGCCGGAGCTCGAACGTGTCGCGTGGCGGCGCGGGTTGCGCGCCGCGCGGTCGCTGGAACGTGCGGCGGGCGCGGCGTTCTCGACCGCCGTGTCGCGCGTGTTGCGCGCGGACGATCTCGTCGCGCACGACGGCGGCAGCGACGTGTTCGTCGCCGCGCTCGTCGGCGCGACGCGCGACGGCGGCACGATGCCCGGGCCGGTGGACGTGCGCTCCGCGCTCGCACGCATCGCGGCGGCGATGGAGGCGACGATGCGGCTGGACGTGCATCCCGGCTGGACGACGTACGACGGCGCCGCGGACGCCGGCGCGATGGACGCGGTCATCGAGCGCGCATTGGTGCGCGGCGCGCAGGAGCGCGAGCGGTACGCATTCTTCTCGTCGCTCGGCCACGAGCTGCGTACGCCGCTGTCGTCGATCCGCGGCTATCTCGAGACGCTCCTGGACGACGACGTCGACCTGCACACGCGCAATCGCTTCGTGCGCATCGCGTACAACGAGGCGCTGCGCCTGAGCCGGCTGGTGGAAGGGATGTTCGAGATCTCGCTGCTCGACATGCGTGAGGCCGGCTCGGTGCCGGCGCTCGGCGCGCTCGGGCCCGCGCTCGCCGCGGCGCACGAAGCCTGCGCAGCGAATGCGGCCGCGCGACAGGTCGGGATCGCGATCGACGAGGTCCCGCCGCTCGCGATCGCGATCGACACCGATCGCCTCACGCTGGTGCTGGTAAACCTGATCGACAACGCCGTGAAGCACGGCCGTCCCGGCGGCGGCGTTTTCGTCGGAATCGATGCGGAAGACGCCCGCCTCGTGCGGATCACCGTGGATGACGACGGGCCGGGGATCGCGACTGCCGATCGCGATCGGGTCTTCACACTCGGCGAGCGCGCGGCAACCCCGGCGAGTGGAAGCGGGATCGGCCTTGCTCTGGTGCGGCTGATGATCGAGCGCTCGGGCGGCCGCGTCGACTTGTCGGACTCGGCGCTCGGCGGCGCGCGCTTCGTGATCACCCTCCCGCGGATGTGAAGCGCCGAGCGATGCCGCCCTGCGGGACAGAGACCGGCGGCATGACGACATACGGTTACGCGCCGCCCGGGCTGGGCAGAGTTGCAGCGCGATGCGTGAAAGCGAAGTGCGCGTGGGAACGGCGGCGTGGGCGATCCCGCGCGATGTGCGCGACCGCTTCGACGGCGACGGCAGCCGGCTCGAACGCTATGCGCGGCGCTTCCGGTGCGTCGAGATCAACACGTCGTTTTACCGGCCGCACCGGCCTGCGACGTACGCGCGCTGGGCCGCCAGCGTGCCCGACGATTTTCGCTTCGCGCTCAAGGTGCCCAAGGAGATCACGCACACCCGGCGGTTCGTCGACGCGGTCGAGCCGCTCGAGCGATTTCTCGCCGAAAGCGCCGAGCTGGGCGACAAGCGCGGCGTGCTGCTCGTGCAGCTGCCGCCGAGCTTCGCGTACGACGCCGCGCTCGCCGGCGCGTTCTTCGCGGCGTTTCGCGCGCGCTACGACGGACTGCTGGCGTGCGAGCCGCGCCATCCGACGTGGTTCGGCGCGGATGCCGAGAACGCGCTGCGGCGCGCGCACGTCGTGCGCGTCGCCGCCGATCCCGCGGTGCTGGCGGCCGCCGCCGTCCCGGGCGGCTGGGACGGTTTCGTCTACTACCGGCTGCACGGCGCACCGCGGACCTACTACTCGGCCTACGACGAGGCGGCGCTGGACGCGATTGCCGCGACGCTGCGCGCCGCGAGCGCGCCGGCATGGTGCATCTTCGACAACACCGCACTCGATGCCGCGACCGCCAACGCGCTGCGGCTGACGGAGCTGCTCGGCTAAGCGCGAAGAGCGCGGCGATGCAGATGAAACTGTCGGCCGGCGTCGCGGCCGTGACGGGCGCGGCGTCGGGCATCGGCCGCGCCCTGGCGCTCGCGCTGGCGGGCGAAGGGATGACGGTCGCGCTCGCCGACCGCGACGAGAAGGGCCTGCACGAGACGGCGCTCCTGCTTGCGCGCGCGGGCGGCGCGTCGTCGCTGCACGTGCTCGACGTCGCCGACGAAGCCGCGGTGAACGCGTTCGCGCAAACCGTGCTGAGCGCGCACGGCCGGGTGACCGTCGTCGCCAACAATGCCGGCGTGTCGATGTTCGGCACGGTGCAAGAACTCGCCACCGACGAGATCGCGTGGCTGATGAACGTGAACTTCTGGGGCGTCGTGTACGGCACGAAGGCGTTTCTGCCGGCACTGCTTGCGCAGCCCGAAGCATGCATCGTGAACACGTCGAGCGTGTTCGGCCTGTGGGGGCCGCCCGGACAGGCCGCATACGCCGCGAGCAAGTTCGCCGTGCGCGGCTTCAGCGAATCGCTGCGCGGCGAGCTGTCCGGCACGGGTGTCCACGTGCTCACGGTGCATCCCGGCGGCATCAAGACGGCGATCGCGCGCAGCTCGCGCGTCGCGCGCGCCGCCGACGCCGAGCTCGCCGCAAAAACGATGAAGACGTTCGACGAGCGATTTCTCACGACGCCGCCCGAGGTGCTGGCAGCGGCGATCGTCGACGGGATCAAACGCAAGCGCGACCGCGTCGTCGCCGGGAGCGATGCGCCGCGCATCGACGTGCTGACGCGGCTGTTTCCCACCCGCGCGGCGCGCTGGTTCAACCAGCGCGTGCGCCGGACGCGCGAAACGAACGAGGCGTAAACCCTAGTCGGCGCTTAACGCAACCAGCCGCGCGCGAGCACGGCCGATCCGCATGGAAAGGTTCGCCGGGCCGGTGTGGTAACGGTGCCGGTGGTGCAGATTCCGAGCGAGGTGGCAGACCTCGCGGCGATCGCCGCGCTGCTTCGGGCCCAGGACGCCGAGCTTCGCGCCGTCGCGCGCGGCGTCTACGCAGCGCGTGGTCTACCACCCGCGTACGGCGAGCGAGCGGGCGCCATCCTCGACGGCCTCGTCGCCGCCTTCGCGGGCGACGCCGACGACTTCTACACGTTTGGCGCGGAACTCGGCGAGGACACGGCGCGCTGGTTGCGCGGGCGCGGCGACCGGCTACCCGACGTCGTCGACCGGCTGCACCGGGCGCGCGTCGACCTGTTTCTGATGGAGCTGCCGGAGCGGCTACCGCCGCCGCTGCGCACGCTCGCCGTCCGGCGGATCGCATGGTTTCTGACCGGCTACATCGGGCGCTTGTATAGCGGCGACACCGCGCTGGACTACGAGTTCGCCGGGCTCAGCGTGCGCCGCTTGAGCACCACCCGCTCGATGCCGGAGATCGAGCGGGTCGCGGTCGACGCCACCCGGCGGCTCCTCGCCGTCGACGCGGCGTGGTTCGCCCGGCGCGAAAACGGCGTGTGGTCGATGTCGACGCATCGCGGGCTCGACGCCGGCGTGTCGACGCTGGCGCTGCGCGACCAGGACATCCCCGGCGTCACCGCGCTGCTCAGCGGCGAGAGCGTCGCGTACGACCGCATCGAGCGCGCGTCACCGGAAGAAGACGCGCTCGCGCGGGCGCTCGGCGTGCGCGGCGCGCTCGTCGTGCCGATCCTTGTCGAGGGCGCCTGCATCGGGATGCTCGGCGCGGGCCGCGCCGCTGCGACACGTTTCTCGTCCCAAGACCGTGGACTTGCAGAGATCCTGGGCGCGCAGGTCAGCGCGCGCTTGCGCGAGCTGCACGCGGTGACGCGCATGCGCGCCGCGTTCGACGCGCTGCAGGAGTCGGACCGCCTGCTGCGCGAGCAGCTGCGGCGCAAGGAACAGATCGTGGAGACGCTCCAGCAGATCTACATCCCACGCGCGTTCCCCACGGTGCCCGGCATCAGCTTCGACGCGGTGTACGTGCCGGCCGAGGACGACGCGCGCGTCGGCGGCGACTGGTATGACGTGTTCCGGCTGCCTGACGGCCGGCTCGCGTTCTCGGTCGGCGACGTCGCGGGCCACGGCCTGCACGCCGCAGTGACGATGGGCGCGATCCGCCAGGCCATCTACATCGCGTCGCTGGACTCGCCCGATCCGTCGGTGGTGCTGCGCACCGTCAACCGCGTGCTGCTCTTGCAAAACGCGGGGATGGCGACGGCGATCGTCGGCTTCCTCGACCCGCGCACGCGCGCGATCACGTACGCGTCGGCGGGGCATCCGCCGCCGCTGGTCGCGGGGCGGGGCGGCACGCGTTTCCTCGAACCCGGGGGCATCCCGCTCGGGATCCTCGACGATCCGCCGATCACCGAGTCGCGGCTCGACGCGAGCGACGAGACGCTGTTCGTGCTCTACACCGACGGGCTCATCGAGTACGCGCGCGACGTGGACGCCGGCCAGGCGGCGTTGCGCCGCGCGGTCGAGCTCGCCGCGGACGAAGATCCGACGCGCGACCACGCGCTGCGCATCGTCGAGCGCGTGCTCGGCGGGGCGGGCACCGACGACGACTTGGCCCTGCTCGTCGTCCGGTTCGCCGCTCCCGGCGCGCGCTTCGCGATCAGCTCGACGCAGACACGCAGCGACGCGGTGTCGTGGGACGTCGATGCGTCGGACCCCAGTTCCGCGGCCGCGGTGCGCTCGCAGTTCACCGCGTTCCTCGGCCGCTTCGTCGAGGCTGACACCGATCTGTTTCCAGCCGAGCTCGTGCTCGGCGAGCTGCTTGCGAACGCGGTCGAGCACGCGCCCGGCCCGGTGCACGTGGAGCTCGCATGGCGCGGCGACGAGCCGCTGCTCACCGTGCGGGACAACGGGCGCGGCTTTCAGCCGCGCACACGGTTGCCCGAGGACGTGTTCTGCGAGAGCGGTCGCGGGCTGTTTCTCATCTCCGCGTTCGCGCGCAGCGTGACGTCGGCGACGCGGCTCGAAGGCGGCACGGACGTATCGGTGGTGTTGCCGTTCACGCGCGAGGAACACCGCTAGCATGCCATATGGTCTCGCGCGCGACATTCAGACGTGCCGCGGCCACCACGCCGTGTTGCGCGAACTGCTCGAGACGTTTCCGGCACCCGACGCCGCGAACGCGCCGCGCATCCGCTCGGCGCTTCGCAATCTCGAGACCGTGCTCGTGCGCCATCTCGATTTCGAGGACGCGCGTCTGTACCCGGTGCTCGAGGCCGCCGCCGAGCCGGAGGTCGCGGAGCGCGCGCGCCGTTACCGCGAGGAGATGGGCGACCTGAGCTCCCACGTGGTCGCGTTCATGGAGCGATGGCGCGCCGAGCACACGATCGAGGCGGAGCCGAACGCGTTCGCCGCCGCGTGGAGCACCGTGCGGACCGCGCTCGAGCGCCGCATGGCGGCGGAGGACGGCGACCTCTACGACGTCGCCGAGCAGTACTCGCCGTAGGCGCGCCCGCTCACTCCGGCAGCGCCAGCCGCACGGGCTCGCTGCCGTCCGCAAAATGCAGCACGATCTCGCCGTCGGCGTTGCGCACCACCGACACCGGCACGGCGCCCACCGGCGCGTGACCGTTCGCAGCCGTTGCGGTGCGCTTGCGGCGCGCGAGCCGCGCGCGTACGCCCGCGAGCGCGACGTAGACGACCGGCACGACGAACAGGTTCAGGACGGTGGAGAGGATCATGCCGCCGAACACCGCGGTGCCCAGCGACCGGCGGCTTGCGGCACCCGCGCCCGACGCGAACACCAGCGGCACGGTCGCGAGGATGAACGCGAGCGAGGTCATGAGGATCGGGCGCAAGCGTGTTTGCGCCGCGTCGCGCACGGCCGCGGCCGCGTCGAGACCGTGCTTGCGCCGCTGGTTCGCGAACTCCACGATCAGGATCGCGTTCTTGCTGGCGAGCGCGATGAGCATCAGATAGCCGACTTGCGCGTAGAGGTCGCTGGGCAGCGAGCGCAGGTCGAGCGCGAGGATCGCGCCCAGGATCGCAAGCGGCACCGAAACGAGGATGATGATCGGATCGCTGTAGTTCTCGTAGTTCGCGGCAAGCACGAGAAACACGCACAGCAAGCCGAGCCCGAAGATCACCAGCGCTTGGCTGCCGAACTCGATCTGCTCGAGCGAGATGCCCGTCCACTCGTAGCTGGTCCCGGTGGGGAGGTTTTGCGCCGCGCTCGTCATCGCGGCCAGCGCCTGACCCGAACCGTAGCCGGCGGCGGGGATGCCGTTGATCTCGATCGAGCGCTGCAGGTCGTAGTGCGTGATGATCGGCGCGATGCGGTCGAGGTGCGTGTGCACCAGCGACGACAGCGGGGTCGTCGCGGCGAGCTGCGGCCCGGGGCCGCTGGTGCGCACGTAGATGCGGTCCAGCGCCTGCATGCGATCGCGGAACGGCGTGTCGGCCTGCACGTACACGCGGTACGAGCGGTTGAGGTAGTCGAAGTCGTTGACGTACTGCGAGCCCAGGTACACCTGCATCGCTGCAAAGACGTCGGTAAGCGGGATGCCGAGCGCAGCGATCTTCTCGCGGTCGAGCTCGACGACGAGCTGCGGCGCGTCGGCGCGGAAGGTCGTCGACACGTTGCCTAACGTGCGGTCGCGGCGCGCGTCGGCGATCAAACCGCGCGCCGCGGCGGTCAGCGCAGGGATCCCGATGCTGTTTTGATCTTGCAGCTCGAACTGGAATCCGGCCAGGTTGCCGATGCCGCGGATGGCCGGCGGGTTGAACGCCAGCACCGCCGCGTTCGCGATCTGCGCGAGCCGCGGGCGCAAGCGGCGCATCACGCCGTTGGCCGACGAGTCCGCGGCCGTGCGGTCCGCCCACTCCGTGAGCGAGACGAACATGATCGCACGGTTGGGCGCGTTGATGCCGAACTGCGTGCCGTTGGGCTCGAATACGATGCGAACCTCGGGAAAGTTGCGCAAGATGCCTTCGATGCGGCGCGTGACCCGCTCCGTGTCGGCTAGCGACGAACCCTCGGGCAGCTGCACCGTGACGTAGAAGTAGCCGAGGTCTTCGTCGGGCAGGAAGCCCGTCGGAATCTTCTGGTACGCGAAGAACGTCGCGACGAGCCCCAGCGCGAAAAGCCCCAGCACGAGCCCGCGGTAGCGCACGAGCGCGGGCAACACGGCGTGATAGCCGTTGCGCGACGCGTCGATCGCGCGGTTGATCAGCCCGTAGAAGCCCGTGCGATGCACCTTGTGCTCGCCGAGCAGCAGCGCCGAGAGCGTGGGCGTGAGCGTGAGCGCGTTGAACAGCGAGATGGCGATCGCGCAAGCGATCGTCAGCGCGAACTGCTTGTAGAGCTGGCCCGTGGTGCCTGCGAAAAATGCCACGGGGATGAACACGGCGAGCAGGACCAGCGAGCTGGCGACCACCGCGCTGGTGATCTCTTTCATCGCGGCCGAGGCGCCGGCATACGACTCCATCCCCTTCTCGTTCACGAAGCGGGCGATGTTCTCGATGACGACGATCGCGTCGTCGACGACCAAGCCCGTCGCGAGCGTCAGCCCGAACAGCGTGAGCGTGTTGATCGAGAACCCCAGCAGCTTCATCAGCGCGAACGTGCCGATGAGCGACACGGGGATCGTGATCGCCGGGATCAGCGTCGTGCGCCAGGACTGCAGGAACAGGAACACGACCGCGATCACCAGCACGATCGAGATCGCCAGCGTCTTGAGCACTTCGCGGATGGACTCGCTCACGAACGGCGTCGTGTCGAACCCGAAGCGGTAGCCGATCCCGGCCGGGAACCGCGTATGCAGCTTGTCCATCGTCGCGCGAACGTCGGCCGCGACTTGCAGCGCGTTCGCGCTCGGCAAGGTGAGCACGGCGATGCCGATCGCGTCGCTGCCGTCCAAGCGCAAATCCTGCGCGTAGCTTTCGGCGCCGAGCTCGACGCGCCCGACGTCGCGCAACCGCACGAATCCGGCGTCGGGGTTCGAGCGCAGGATCAGGTTGCCGAACTGCTGGGACGTGCGCAGCCGGCCGAGCGCGCGCACGGAGATTTGGTACGGCTGGTCGGAGCGGATCGGCGCGGAGCCGATGGAGCCGGCCGCGACCTGGACGTTCTGCGTTTGCAGCGCGGCGACGACGTCCGACGCGGTGAGATGGCTCTGGTTCAGGCGCGTGGGATCGAGCCACAGGCGCATCGCGTAACGGCGCTCGCCGAAGATGCGCACGTCGTTGACGCCGCGGATGCGCTTGAGGACGTCGACGATGTTGTTGGACGCGTAGTTGCTGATGAAGACGCGGTCGTAGCGCGCGTCGCTCGACGTCAGCCCCATCGCGATGACGAACGTGCCGCTGTTCTTGGTCACCGTCACGCCGGTCGCACGCACCTCGGCGGGGAGGCGGCCGATGGTGTTGTTGACCTGGTTCTGCACGTCGTTGGCGGCGAGATCGATGTTGCGGTCGAGCTGAAACGTGCACACGATCGTGCTGGTGCCGTCGCTGGTGGTGGTCGACGAGATGTAGCGGAGGCCGTCGACGCCGTTGATCGCCTCTTCGAGCGGCGTGGTGACCGACGACTCCGCGGACTGCGCGTTCGCGCCGATGTAGGTGGCCGTCACGGTGACGACGGGCGGCGCGACCTGCGGGAACTGGGCGACGGGGAGGGTGGGGATCGAGATCAGCCCGGCCAGGACGATGAACAGCGCGCAGACCGACGCGAACACCGGGCGATGGAGGAAGAACTCGATCACCGCGGCCCTCTTCGACCCCGGAGGGTGCCGAACCCATGTCGAAAATTGCCAGGAATGCAACCCTTGCGCCGTACCGCGGCCGTGGTCATCGCGATCCTGACCAAGCCGCCGTACGGCGTGGTGTTCGTGGAGCGCGCGGCGCACCTGCGCGACCACCCCGGCCAGATCGCGCTGCCCGGCGGCTCCGTCGACGCGCAGGACGGCGGCGACCTGCGCCGCACGGCGTTGCGCGAGCTGCGCGAAGAGGTCGGCGTGATCCCCGAGCGCGTGACGATCCTCGCGGAGCTGCCGATGGTCCGCCAGACGCGCGCGAACAACTTCGACGTGACGCCGTTCGTCGCGGCGCTCGCGCCCGGTCCCCTCACGATCGACGCGAGCGAGACGGCGGCGGTGTTCACCATCCCGCTCGACGTCATCGTCGAGCACCTGCAGCCCGGCACCCACGTGGTGGGCGAGCACACCATCGAGACGTATCTGCTCGACTACGAGAGCCGCCGCGTGTGGGGCCTCACCGGGCACATCCTGCGCTCGTTCGTCGAGCAGTGGAACGACGCCGCGAACCCACTGCGCGCCACCGTCGAATCCGCGCTCGCCGGAACGCCGTCCGCGAGCCCCGAAGGACGGGGCGGCCGTGTATGAAAGAGCGCTCGGTCCTTCCGCGGACGCTGTTGATCGCCGGGACGCTGCTGGTCGCCGTGGTGCTGTTCGGCACGGCGGGATACGTGGTGCTGGAGCGCTGGAGCTGGTTCGACGCGCTCTACATGACCGTCACGACGGTGACGACGCTCGGCGGCGGCGAGCCGGCGCCGCTGCACGTCGCGGGCAAGTGGTGGACGATCGCCGTGGTTGCGTTCGGGTTCGGCGTGCTGACCTACACCGTGCTGGCGCTGGTTGCGTACGTTATCGAAGGCCACTTCGGCGAGCATTTCGGCGCGCGCCGGATGCAGCGGCGGGTCGCTAAGATGCAGGACCACTTCATCCTGTGCGGCTTCGGCCGCGTCGGCCGGGAGATCGCGCGCGACTTCACCGCCGAGAAGATGCCGTTCGTGGTGGTCGACATCAACCCCGACTCGCTGCAACGCGCCGCCGCGCAAGGCTTCACCGTGATGAACGGCAACGCCGCCGACGTCGGCACCCTGCAAGCTGCCGGTATCGAGCGCGCACGCGGCCTGGTGACGGCGGTCGACGACGACGCGGACAACATCTACGTCACGCTGTCGGCGCGCATCCTCAAGCCCGATTTGTTCATCGTCGCGCGCGCGAACGCGGAAGACGCCGAGCGCAAAATCCGCCTTGCCGGCGCGAACCGCGTGATCTCGCCGTACACCATCGGCGGCCGCCGCATGGCGAGCCTGGCGATGCGGCCGACCGCGGTGGAGTTCGTCGACACGGTCCTCTCCGCCGACAACGGCCAGTTGCTGCTCGAAGACTTGACGATCCGGCCGGGCTCGGCGTGGATCGGGCGCGCGCTGGTCGAGCTGTTCCCGCACGACGACGAGGCCTTCGTGCTGGCGCTCAAGCGCGACGGCGCGATGCGCTTTCGGCCGGCGGCGGACACGGAGCTCAAGTCGGGCGACGAGCTCGTCACCGCCGGTCCGCCCGATGCGATCCGCGCGCTCGAGCAACGGCTGTGACGCGGCGGTGAAGCACGGCGGGCGCGCTCGCGATGCTCCAGCAGAAAAGCGCCGCACCGGGCGCGATGCCTGGCGCGGCGCATGTTCCGGCTCTCCAGACGCTACGGATAGCTCGGCGTGTAGATCCCGCTGAGATCGTGGTAGCCCGCGGGCGGTTGCTCGATCACCGTGACGCCGGCCGGCACCGCGGCCGACGACTTGGCGATGCGGATGCGCTGGCCTTCGAACGTGCGGAGCGTGAACGAGAGCGGTGGACGGCTGTCGCACGCGGTCGCCGGGTTGGCGTAACTGTCGGTGCCGCTGCCTTCCTCGGAGTACGTGTTTACGATGTCCTGCAGGTAGTAGATCGCAACGGCTTGGCCGAGCAGCAGCGAGTACGTGTGGTCGGAGCGCCAGTGCACGCCCGCCATATT
The DNA here is from genome assembly GCA_963792235.1 of Vulcanimicrobiota bacterium. Lineage (GTDB taxonomy): Bacteria > Vulcanimicrobiota > Vulcanimicrobiia > Vulcanimicrobiales > Vulcanimicrobiaceae > Vulcanimicrobium. The sequence goes on along the minus strand of CAWBVR010000022.1, from coordinate 5,209 downwards.
GCGGAACAGCGACTCGTTGGACGCGAGCTTGTTGAGCTCGCTCGCGATCGTCATCTGCCCGGCATCGGAGCCGTTGTAGATTTCCAGCGTGCGGCCGTCCGCGGCGGGCTGAACCGGCACGAAGTACGTCGATTGCAGGCCCGTCTGCGGGTCGGTGCGCTTGAGCGCCGACAGCGGCAGATCGTCGTTGAAGAGCGCTTTCATCACCGTGACGCACGCGCCCGACGTGGTGGCATGGCCGGCGCCGTATGACGGATGGACCGGGCAGCCTTCCGGGAACTGGAGCGGCAGCAGATAGCCCGGCTCCGGCGACGGCTGGATGTTGTCGCCTTGCGGATCCTGCGGGTTGCTGCCGTTGGAGTCGAAGATCTTCGGCAGCACGTTCGCGGTGAACGCGTGCAGCGACGGCGAGAACGGGTACGGCCCCGATTCGTAGAGCAGCTGCTGGTTGATCCGGCCGGCGAACTCTTCGGGGCGCAAGCGGCGATGGATGTTCCACTTGAAATACCACACGGTGAGCAGCGCGCGCCGCGCGACCTCGCCGATCATGGTCTTCAGGTCGTGGTTGCCGAACGTGATGAATCCCTTTTCGACTTGCGAGAACTGGTACGGGATCTCGGGCGCGAGCGTTTGCTTCGGGTCGAAGAGCCCGCCCTCGTACGGCAGCGCGGTACCGCTGGGATCGAGGTCTTGGTAGATCTGGTCGCGCGGCTGCGCCTGCGACGGCGCGGGACGCGGCCCGGGCGGCGTCAACAGGATGTTGCAGGCGTCAAAGTACTCTTGGAACACGATGTCGGTGTGCACGTACTCGCCGCCGTCGCGCCCGGCGCGAACGAGCCGCGGCTCGGTGTCGAAGAACGGGTTGAGCGTGTTCGTCCCGGACGTCGGGCGCGGCACCCAGCCGCGCTGGCGCGCGTTCCACTCCGTCTTGGTGGTCAGATAGTCGCGCCCGCCCTTGCCGGCCTCGGACGACGGCTTACCGCCGTAGTCCGAGCGCATCGCGGCGGTCGTGAGCTTCGGGTTCAGCGTTTGGCGCCCCATCGGGACCGGCCGCACCAAAAACTGCGAGACATACGGACCGACGCGGTCGCCTTCGCTGAAGCCGCGGAACAGCGTCTGCTCGGTGACCGTGCCGTTGTTGCCGCCGGCGTAGTTCTGGCCGAAGTAGTACACCAGGTTGCTGCCCCCCAGATCGGACACGGCCGACCCGACCAGCGCTGCGATCTGGGTCGCCATCGCCGGCGTGAGAATGCCGCGGCTGACGTCGTCGTTGCGGCCCGCCGCGGTGTAGTACTTGAACGGCACGTCGCGCAAGAGTGCCATCCAGTAGTTCTCGACGATCTCAGCTACTTCGGTGTTTGAGCTGAACTTCGGCGGCGCCGGCAGGGCGATGATCGCAGGCGTGTAGCCCGTCGCGCCTGGGCTCGGCGGACGCAGATCGTAGATGCCCGCCGTTTGCGGATCGTTGCCTTCGAGCGTGAACGATTCGGGTGCGAGCGGGTTGTCGAAGAGCAAACGGTCGCCGATGGGGCCGATGCCCGTACCGGCGCTGTTGCGCTGCTGGAATCGCAGGGCGTTGTTGGCTGCGGGCGTCACCGGGATCGTGCCGAGGCGCTCGAGGGTGGGATTCACCTGCGGGTCTTCGAGATGACGGTCCCACGCGCAAACGTGCTCTTCGAAGAGCGCGGCGATAAACGCCTGGTACGCGGCGACGTCGGGCTCGCCGTCGGCGTTGTGCTGGAGCGACTTCGAGAAGTTCGCGATGTACGTTGGAAAATCGGTTTCGTCGCCGTTGCACGGCTGCGCCGGCGGCGTGACCGCCTGTGCGTTCGCGCGCGTGATACGAAGGTTTTGCGCGGCGGTGACGCGGTTTGCGATCGGTGAATATTCAGCGGGAACTTTTCGGCAAGGATTGGGATCGGCCATTGGTAACACCCTTTGGGCAAACGTGTGTTCGGGTCGTTAGAATACAGCGTTCGAATTTGCATTGCAAGCCGGCACGCAAAGATAGCACGCAATGCGCGCCGCGTACGCGTTAACGCACCGAGACCATACGCATATGTTAACGCGCTGCGTGTACGTTAGCGCGAATGCACGCAACGCTGTTGTCGCGACGCATGCGGCGCCGGCGGGTGCCTCGCGCCATGAGGCGGCCGGCGCACCCCGGAAACGGTGCGACGAGCCGCCGCACGCCCCTAATCATCCAAACCCATGGGACCGGAGCCGGCTGCTCGGACGGCCCTGACCGCGCGCAGCGACGAGGCCGAGGGCGCGACAGGGCCATTGCGACGCCATTCGGAATCTCTCTCCAACGACCGCCGCGCGCGCGGTACCCGAATCGCGAGGTGTCCAGAGTGATCCTCAACCACGTCGAAGTGATGTTCGGAGGGCAGGCCGGCGACGGCAGCTTGACGACCGGCGACCTGATCGCCGGCGTGTTCAAGCGGATGGGCCTGGAAGTCTACACCTACAAAGATTTCCCGTCACGCATCCGCGGCGGACACACCAACTACGTCATCCGGGCCGGCGAGCACGAAGATTACGGGATGGCGGACGCGGTCGACGGCCTGGTCGCGTTCGATCTCGAAGCCGTCGAGGCGCACATCGACGAGATGCGGCCCGGCGGCTTCGTCGTGTTCGACAACACGTCCGAAGTGATCTCCGACGAGATGCGCCGCCACGACGTCACGTGGTACGAGATCCCGCTGGCAAAGCTCGCCAAGGAACTCGGCCTGGAACTCATCCGCAACACCATCTCGCTCGGCGTCTTGGGTGCACTGATCGGGATGGATCCGGACATCATCCGCCACGACGTGCGCGCGCTCTACCAGCGCAAAGGCGACAAGGTCGTCGACCTCAACCTGCGCGCGATCGAAGCCGGTGAGAACTTCGTGCGCGAGAACTTCGCCGACAAACCCAGCGGCTACGGGCTCGTCGCGTCAAACGACAGCGATCGGCTCATCATGATGGGCAACGACGCGATCGCCTACGGCGCGCTCGTCGCAGGCTGCCGCTTCATGGCCGGCTATCCGATCACGCCCGCCACGGACGTGCTCGAGTGGATGTCCAAGCAGCTGCCGAAGTTCGGCGGCGTCGTCGTGCAAGCTGAAGACGAGCTGGCCGCGATTACGATGACGCTCGGCGCGGCCTACACGGGCGTGCGCGCGATGACGGCAACGTCTGGCCCGGGACAAGCGCTCATGACCGAAGCGATCGGGCTTGCCGGGGTGCTGGAGATCCCGGTCGTGGTCGTGGAATGCGCGCGTACCGGCCCGTCGACCGGGATGCCGACCAAGACCGAGCAGAGCAATCTCAACCACCTGATCTACTCGGGTCACGGCGAGATCCCGCGCGTGATCCTCGCGCCCGGTACGGTATCGGAGTCGTTCGAGCTCACCGTGGACGCATTCAATCTCGCCGAGCAGTACCAGTTGCCGGTGTTCGTGCTCACCGAACAAGCGCTGTGCCAAAGTAAGGCGACGCTGCCGCCGTTCGATCTCAGCAAGGTGCGCGTCGAGCGCGGCAAGCTCATCGATTCCGGCGAGGTCGTGTTCGGTGAGTACAAGCGCTTCGCGTTTACCGAGGACGGCGTGTCGCCGCGCGTGATCCCCGGCATCCCCGGCGGCATGCACCTGGCACCGGGCTCCGAGCACAACGACGCCGGCGTCATCACCGAGAACGCGCACAACCGCGCGCGGATGATGGAGAAGCGGATGGGCAAGCTGGAGTCGATGCGCGGCGACTTACCGCGCGCGGTGCTCCACGGCGTCGCCGACGCCGACATCGCGATCATCGGCTACGGCGCGAACACCGGCCCCATCGCCGAGGCGGTCGACCGGCTGGGTGCGGGCGGTGTGCCGGCGCGCTTTTTGCAGCTGCGCACGCTGTGGCCGTTCCCCGACGATGACATCAAGAACTGCGTGCGCGGCGCCCAGCACGTGTTCGTCGTCGAGAACAACTACACGGGGCAGCTGATGCAACTCATTCGGGCAGTCGTCGGACCGCTGGACCAGTTGCACGGCGTGCGCAAGTACGACGGGCGGCCGTTCCGCCCGATCGAGATCATCGAGCCGGTGCTGCGGATCGCGGACGTCGCCCTTCGACAAGCTCACGGTGACAGTACAGCGGAGGTCTTCTGAGATGACGGCGACGCTCACCCCCAAAGATTTCGCGACGGCGACGCCCTCGTGGTGGTGCCCGGGCTGCGGTGACTACGGCGTGCTCTCCGCGCTCAAACAAGCGATGGCGGAGCTCGGCAAACAGCCCAAGGACGTCGCGTTCGTGTCGGGTATCGGCTGCTCGGGGAAAATCTCCGGCTACCTGCACAGCTACGCGTTCCACGGCGTGCACGGCCGCGCGCTCCCCGTCGCGACGGCCGTCAAGCTTGCCAACCGCGACCTCACCGTGATCGCAGCCGGCGGCGACGGAGACGGCTACGCGATCGGAGCGGGGCACTTCGTGCACGCCGTGCGGCGCAACACCGACATGACGTACATCGTCATGGACAACCAGACGTACGGCTTGACGAAGGGCCAGTCGTCGCCGACGAGCGCGACCGGCTACGTCGCGTCGGTCAGCCCCGACGGCAACCCTGACACCCCGCTCAACGGCCTCGCGCTCGCGCTGGCCGCGGGAGCCACGTTCATCGCGCGCGGTTTCTCCGCGCAGCCGAAGCAGATGGTCGCGATGATCAAGGCAGCGGTCGAGCACCGCGGCTTCGCGATCGTCGAAGTGATGTCGCCGTGCGTGACGTACAACAAAATCAACACGTACGCATGGTTCAAAGAGAACACCGAGGACGGCACGCTGCGCGACGGCTACGCGCCCAACGACAAGCTCGCTGCGTTCGAAGCGCTCACGACCGACGGCAAGATCCCGCTGGGCATCCTCTACAAGGAAGACCGCCCGACATTCGAAGACCGCACGGAGCTGCCCGAGACACCGATCGCGCACCTCGACGTGCGCACCCCGCACGCGGACTACGCGGCGATCCAGGCGGCGTACCGCTAACGCTCGAGGACGCATTCAGTCATCGAATGATAACGAGGTGCGCACCGTCGCGGGCGCTCAGCGCACCGGATTCCGAGCGATCTGCAGGGTGGTAGACTGCCCCGGGCGCAGCAACGTGACCGCGGTCCGCGGAGCGACGTTGCCGACGGCGGCTTTGAACAGATCACCGCATTGCGGACCGACCACCAGCGGATTGTGT
>CAWBVR010000021.1:0-241280 GCA_963792235.1 Vulcanimicrobiota bacterium | reverse complement strand
CTTCTGCAGCCATGCGGACTGCGAAAGCACGTTGTGGGCGTAGAAGGTCGCGGTGTCGAGCTTCGCGGTGTAGAACGGGTCCGTGTCGCCGGCGGCGATCTTCTCGGCCGCGATCTTCGCGCCGCGGAACAGCTGCCAGCCGCCCGCGACGATCCCGAAGAAGTTCAGGAACGGCACGGAGTTCGCGAAGGCCTTACGCGTGTCGCCCATCGCGCTCATGCCGATGAACTGCGCGCTGTCGCCGAGCTGTTTCGTCGCTTCTGCGAGCGGCGCGGCGAGCGCCTTGACCTGCTCGTTGTCCGACGCCTCGAGCTCCTTGGCGAACTTGCCGATCTGCTTGAGGACCTTGGTCGCGCTCGCGCCCATGTCGCGCACCAGTTTGCGGCCGACGAGGTCGAGCGCCTGGATTCCGGTGGTGCCTTCGTAGATCGTCGTGATGCGCACGTCGCGGTACTGCTGCGCGATGCCCGTCTCTTCGACGTAGCCCATGCCGCCGAACACTTGCAGCGCGGTCGAGCACACGTCGATCGCGCGCTCGGTGAGCCAGCCCTTGACGACCGGGATCATCAGCTCGACGAATGCCTGGTGCTCCTTGCGCACCGCGGGGTCTTCGGACTTGTGCGCGTAATCGAGCGACGCCGCCGTGACGTAGGAGAGCGCGCGCATCGCCTCGATGTTCGCCTTGCACCAGAGCAGCATGCGCCGCACGTCGGGGTGCTTGATGATCGCGACGGGCTTGGGATCGCGCGACGCGACGTCCCGGAACTGGATGCGCTCTTTGGCGTATTCGACCGCGTGCTGGTACGCGCGGTCGGCGATCGCGAGACCCTGCACGCCCACGCTGAAGCGCGCGGCGTTCATCATCACGAACATGTACTCCAGGCCGCGGTTCGCCTCGCCCACGAGGTAGCCGATCGCGCCTTCGCCGTTCTCACCGTAGTTGAGCGTGCACGTCGGGTTCGCGTTGATGCCGAGCTTGTGCTCGATCCCGGCGCACTTCACGTCGTTGCGCTCGCCGAGCGAACCATCCGCGTTCACCAGCACTTTGGGCACGATGAACATCGAGATGCCCTTCGTGCCAAGCGGCGCGTCGGGAAGACGCGCAAGCACGAGGTGGATGATGTTCGGCGCCATGTCGTGCTCGCCGAACGTGATGAAGATCTTCTGGCCCTTGACGCGGTAGTGGTCACCCTCGGGCGCCGCCGTCGCGCGCACTTGCGCGAGATCCGAACCGGCCTGCGGCTCCGTGAGGCACATCGTGCCGGTCCACTCACCGCTCACGAGCTTCGGAATGTACGTCTTCTTGTGCTCGTCCGACGCGAACTGCTCGATCGCTTCGATCGCACCCTGATTGAGCAGCGGACCGTTCGCGAAGCCGATGTTCGCCGCGTTCCACATCTCCAACGTGGGGCCGAGCATGAGCTGCGGCAAACCTTGGCCGCCGTATTCCGCGGACACCGGCAGACCGATCCAACCCGCCTGCGCGAACCGGTGGTACGCTTCCTTGAAACCTTTGGGCGTCGTGACGACGCCGTCGTTCCACGTGCAGCCTTCCTGGTCGCCGCTTTGATTCAGCGGCGCGAGCACTTCCGAGGCGAACGTCGATGCTTCTTCGAGGATCGCGTCGAGCACGTCGGTGGTGTCTTCGTAACCGGGAAGCTTCGCGATCTCCTCGACGCCGGCGAGCTCGCGCAGGACGAACTGCATGTCGCGCAACGGCGCGCGGTAGGTGCTCATGAGGTCTCTCCGTACAGGTCGCGGCGAAGCACTTGCAGCGCCGCGATGAGATTGGTGAGGTAGGGCTTGAAATTGGCTTTGATGCGCTCGAGCCGCTCTTCGCCGGTGGTGGTGATGCGATACAGCGTCGTGCCGCGCTTGGTGGACGCATCCGCCTCCCCGCGGATGAACCCGCGCTCCTCGAGCCGCCGCAGAAGCGGATAGATCGTGTTGGGGTTAACCGGAAAGATGCCGCCGAGGGTGGCGATGCGCTGCATCAATCCGTAGCCGCTGTCGGGCTGGGCGTGCAGCATCTGGAGAACCAGGGCTGGAAAGACCGTCTTCGTCTTGACCTCCCCGGTGAAGACGCGGTCGCCCCACAGCTCGGTGGGGAAGTCGGATCCCTGGCCCTCCGCCTGGGCGTCGTCGGACGCCACAGCGGCGGTCCTTGACCGCGTTGCCATATGTTATTTATAATAGGTTCGAGTTAACCCGTCAAGGCACTCGCTCTGGAGGGCCCGGCCGATGACCGTCCTTCGCCAAGCGCAAGATAGCCCAAGCTCGCCGGGGCGCGAGTTGCCGACCCTTGGCGCGTTCATCGCCGAGGCGCTAGTAACGCCTAGACCCATCGCGCTCGCCGAGCGGCGAGGCAGTCAGACGCTCGCCTTGAGCACCCAGGACGTTCACCGGCGCGCCGCCGCAGTCGCGCATGCACTGCGCCAACGGCGCGTCGCGCGCGGCGACCGGGTCGCGATCGTCGCCAACAACAGCGTCGCATGGCTGGTCGCCGACTTCGGCATCTTGTACGCCGGCGGCGTCGTCGTGCCGATGTACGCGACGACCGCCGCCGATCAGCTGCAGTTCATCCTCGCCGACAGCGAAGCGAAGCTCGTGTTCGTCGAGGACGCGAAGTGCGCTGCGCACGTGCGCGCCGCCGTGGCCGACGCACCGCCGATCGTCATCTTCGACGATGACGGCGACGACGGCTTCGATGCGTTCGTGCGCGCGAGCGACCCGCTGGGCCGAGACGATACGGCACTGACGGCGTATCGCGACGGCATCGCGCTGGACGACCTCGCCGTGCTGATCTACACCTCGGGCACGACGGGCCAGCCCAAAGGCGTGATGCTCTCGCACCGCAACCTCGTGTCGAACGCCGTGAACGTGTTCGATCCGGCCACGAGCCTGCAGCATGAAGGGGAAGTCGCGCTGTCCGTGCTCCCGTTCGCGCACATCTTCGAGCACTCCAACGCGCTGGGCTATCTTTCGAACCGTCTCGTGCACTGGGTGACGACGCCCGAGCATCTGCTCGACGACCTCAAGGTGGTGCGGCCGGCCTTCATCTCCTTCGTGCCGCGCATCTTCGAGCGCCTCATCGCCGGGATCATCGGCAAGTCGCGCGACGCCGGCGGGCTCAAAGCGAAGCTCGTGCCGTGGGCGCTCGAGGTCGGCAGCGCATACGAACGCGCCGTCCGCGACGGCGGCCTCTCGCCGCTGCTGCGGGCGCAGCACGCGATCGCGCACAAGCTCGTGCTGTCGAAGATTCGCGCGACACTCGGGCTCGACCGGGTCGTGTACATCGTGAGCGGCAGCGCGCCGCTGCACCGTGACACCGCGCTCACGCTCGCGGCGATGGGCATCACGATCATCGAAGGCTACGGTCTCACCGAGACGTCGCCGACGGTGACGGTGAACCACCCCGCCGACAACGAGCTCGGCACCGTCGGCGTGCCCGCAAAGAACGTCGAAGTGAAGATCGGCGACGACGGCGAGGTGCTCGTCAAAGGCCCCAACGTGATGCTGGGCTACTACAAGCTGCCGCGCGAACAGCAGCCGTTCACCGCCGACGGCTGGTTTCGCACCGGCGACATCGGTGCGTTCGACGCGCGCGGTCACCTCGTCATCACCGACCGCAAGAACGAGCTCTTCAAGAGCAGCGGCGGCAAGTGGATCTCGCCGGCGCGCATCGAGACGGCAATCAAACGGTCCATCTACGTGGGGCAAGTGATGGCGCTGGGCGCGAACCGGCCACACCCGGCGGTCCTCGTCGCGCCGAACTGGGACCTCATCCGCAAAGAGTTCGGCCTCCCCGCCGGAACGCCGACGGCGACGATGGCGACCGACGAGCGCGTGCGCGCGCTCGTCATCCGCGAGATCGCCGCCAACACGGCAGAGCTCGCACCGTACGAGCGCATCCACCGCGTCGCGATCCTGCCCCGCGATCTCACCGTCGACGACGGCGAACTCTCGCCGACGCTGAAGATCAAGCGCCGGGTGGTCGAGCAGCGGTACGCGCCCTTGATCGAGCAGGCGTACGCGGAAAATCTCCGCGCGCGGGAATAACAGCAACATGATTCAAAACGCACGAAGAGCAGGCGCGGCGTTGCTTGCCACGGCGCTCTCGCTCGGGCTCCCACTGAACGCGGCGGCGCAGTCCACCATGACCGGCAGCCAGCAGACTTCGCTGCTGCAGTATGCGCTCGCACACATCGACAGCGAGATCCACACGCTCGCGACGATGAAGAACCACATCTCGTCGCGCGACATCGTCGTCGTCAACGTCACGCAGGCCGGCACGGCGACCCGCCGTCTGCTGGCGCGCACCGCCAGCCGCACCCGCCACGCCGCGCTGGAAGACGCGCTCGGCAAAGCGACGGTCGCCGACGTCGACCGCAACAACGGTCAGAGCGAAGACCAGAGTTCGCTCGCCGAGTATCTCCAGCACCTCAACGTCGACCCGAACAAGGTCATCGCGGTCGACATCGACCCTCGCGTCGACCCGCAAAACCCACGCGTGACGGTGTTTCACCGCCGTTAGACGGCCGGCTTGTCCTCGAGGATCATCAGCGTCGACGTGCCCGTCGCGTAGACGGTGCCGTGCGCGTCGACGAGGTGCGCCTCGGATGTCGCGGTGCGGCGGCCGGCGTGCACCACGTGCGCGTCGGCGAACACTTTGCCGGTGGCTTCGGTCACGGGGCGGTGAAATCGCGTGTGCAGGTCCATCGTCGTCGCGACGCGCCCCGCGGGCAGCACCGACTGCACCGCGCTGCCCAGCGCGTTGTCCATCAGCGTCGTGATGATGCCGCCGTGGACCGAGCCGATCATGTTGTAGAGCTTCGCCTCGGGGATCATCGCGAACACAACGCGCCCGCGCTCCGCGGTTTCGAGCGAGAAGTTCATCCAGCGCGTGATGTTGGTGGTCGGGATCTCGCCGCGCTGCATCATCTGCAGCGCTTCGAGCCCGTCCATGCGGCGGAACGCGTCGACCGCGTGCGGATACGCCCGCGACTCGTTCACGCGCTCACCGGCAGCGCGGCCTTATGGTGCGACTCCAGCGCCTCGAGATATTTCTCCGCGTCGATCGCGGCCTTGCAGCCCATCCCCGCCGCAGTGACGGCCTGCTTGTAGCGGATGTCGTACACGTCGCCGCCCACGAACACGCCTTCCACGTTCGTGCGCACGCCGTCTTCGCTCACGATGTAGCCCGCGTCGTCGAGCGTGATCTGCCCGCGGAAGATCGCCGTGTTCGGATCGTGCCCGATCGCGATGAAGAGCGCGTCGGCGGGCAGGATCGTCTCCGCGCCGGTGACGAGGTTCTTCACGCGCAGCGCGGTGGTGTGCTGATCGCCGACGACCTCTTCGACCGCACTGTTCCAGATGAAGCCGATCTTCTCGTGGTTGAGCGCGCGCTCGGCCATGATCTTCGACGCGCGCAGCGCCTCGCGGCGATGCACCACGATCACCTCGCTGCCGAAGCGCGTGAGGAACAGCGCCTCTTCCATCGCCGAGTCCCCGCCGCCCACCACCACGATGCGCTTCTCACGGAAGAACGCGCCGTCGCACGTCGCGCAGGTCGACACGCCGCGCCCGCGCAGCCGCGCCTCGCCCGGGATGTTGAGCCAACGCGCGCTCGCGCCCGTCGCAATGATGACGCTGTCGGCGGTGAACTCGTCCTCGGCCGTCCGCACGACCAGCGGCCGCTTCGAAAAATCGACCTCGGTGACGTCGACGTTATGGATGATCGAACCGAACCGCTCGGCCTGCTTGCGGAACGCTTCCATCAGGTCCGGGCCCATGATGCCGTCCGGGAAGCCCGGGTAGTTCTCGACCTCGGTCGTGAGCATGAGCTGCCCGCCGTACATGTGGCCGGCGAAGACGAGCGGCGCCAGGTTCGCGCGGGCGGCGTAGACGGCGGCGGTGAGGCCGGCGGGGCCGGAGCCGATGATGATGAGCTTGGCGTGGGTGGGGACGGGCATTCCGCCTTCTTCAACCCGGGCTGGGTTGCGTCCGGTTCGGCTCGAAGACGTCCCCCATGAAGCGCGTCCTCCAAATCCTCGTCTCGCTCTTCCTGCATCCCATCGCCGTCGTCCTGATGTGGATCAACCTCGCGGGCCGAACCGACCTGAGTTTGGGGCAGAAGATCATCTGGGCGGTCGTCGGCATCGTCTGGGGGATTGGGCCGATGCTCTATACGCTCGTCGGCGGCGGAGCGCTCTGGTGACCATCACGGCTGGCTGGCCGCGCATCGCGCTCGAGGACGACCCGTCGGACATCCTGCGCAAAGCGTCGCGCGGCGTCGGGCTCGATCCCGCGGAGCTCGCGCGCCGCACGGGGCTAGAGGTGCGCGCGATCCAGGCGTGGCTCAAAGGCGACGGCGTGCCGAACGACGATCAGGCGCGCGCAGTCGCGGTCGTGCTCCGGCTCGATCCCGGCAAGTTCGCCGACGCCGCTGCGCGGCGCTGGTATCCGGGCGCGGAGATGCCGCCCGACGTGCGCCACCATCCGCACGACCCGCACCCATCCAACGGCTATCTCTTCTTCTTGCAAGACGGCAAAACGGCGGCGCTCATCGATCCGGCCGGCATCCCGCGGACGCTGCTCAACGCCGTGAACGAGGGCCCGTACGCGCTGCGCTACATCCTCGTGACGCACAAGCACGCCGACCACTGCGACGCGACCGCCGACGTCGCGCGCGCGTTTCCGGACGCGCAGATCGTGATGCACCGCGCCGACGTGCACGCGATCGGCTCCCTCTCGAGCAAAGCGATCCCGGTGAAAGACGGCGACGACCTGCCGTTCGGCGACGACGCGTCGATCCGCATGCTGCACACGCCGGGCCACACCGACGGTTCTTCGTGCTTCCTCTTCCGCTCGACGCTGTTCAGCGGCGACACGCTGTTCGCGGGCTCGGTCGGCGGCATCTTCGCCGACGTGTCGACCTACGACGACTTGCTCGCCAGCGTCCGCTTCAAGCTGTTCGCGCTCAACGACGAAACGGTCGTGATGCCGGGCCATGGCCCGCCGACGACGATCGCGCAAGAAAAAGCGCACAACCCGTTCTTCTAGCAGTGCTCCGCCTCATTTCTTCAAATCTGCGTCGCCGCAGTGGTCGACGGCCGTCGCGACGGCACCGTCGCTGAACGTCAACGGCGGGCTTGCCGGCAAGCTGTCTCGGACGACCGCGGACGCCGTAGACGGTGCCATGCCCAGGCAGAATGCCAAGGCTAAGACGAAAACTCGCATACAGGCGCCTCCTCCAAAGACCACCGGGGCTTTTATCCGAAAGCTCGGCCGTCAAAACGGCTCGGCTCCGCCACGAGGGTGTGAGCGCTTTCAGGGAATAGGACGGCGGTCATGGTCATAAGCGAGCAGCGGCGAACATCGACCGGTGTCCACGGCTTCGATGAAGTGCTCGACGGCGGCTTGATCGCCGCGCGCACGTACTTGATCACCGGGCCGCCGGGGTCGGGCAAGACGACGCTCGGTTGGCACTTCCTGTGCGACGGTCTCCGCAACGGCGAGACCGTTCTCTACATCTCGTTCGCGGAGTCGGAAGGCGAGCTGCGTGCAAACGCCGCGCTGAGCGGCTTCGACGCGAACGGCGTGCACATCGTCGATCTCAGCCCGTCGCCGGAACTTTTCGCGCGTGCCGAGACGTACGACATCTTCTCGGTGAGCGAGGTCGAACGCGAGCCGACGACGGCGCGCATCGTCGACGCGGTCGAACGCCTCAAGCCGCAGCGCGTGTTCGTCGACTCGATGACACATCTGCGGTTCCTCGCCAGCGACGGCTTCCATTTCCGCCGCCAGTCCCTCTCGTTTCTGCGCTATCTCGCCGACCGCGGCGCAGCCGTCGTCGTCACCTCGGAATCGACGACGGAGACCCCGGACGACGACCTGCGCTTCATCGCGGACGGCGTCATCCAGCTGGAGCTCGACGCGCGCGGCCGCACGCTCTCGATTTCGAAGTTTCGCGGGTCGGGATTTCGGATCGGCAAGCACACGCTGGCGCTCGGCCCGGGCGGCGCGACCGTTTATCCGCGACTGATCCCGTCCCAGTACGTGCGCAGCTTCCTCACGGAGAAGCTCTCATCGGGGCTGCCGAACCTCGACCTTCTCCTGCACGGCGGGTTCGAACGCGGCACCATCTCGCTGATAAGCGGTCCGACCGGTGTCGGCAAGACGACGCTGGGCGTGCAGTTCATGAAAGAGGCGGCGCGCGCGGGTCTGCGGTCGGTCGTGTACACGTTCGACGAACCCGCGGAGACGATTCTTCGGCGCTGCGAAGGCGTTGGGATGGGCGTGCGCGCGATGCTCGAGAAGGGGACGCTCGAGGTCATCGAGCTCGAGGCGATGCGCTACGGGCCCGACGAGTTCGCAAACTTCGTTCGCCGCGACGTCGAGGAGAACGGCACGCGCATCGTGATGATCGACAGCGTCAGCGGCTACCGGCTCTCGGTGACCGGCGGCGATTTGGCAGAGCGGCTCCACGCGCTTGGCCGCTACCTGCAGAACGTCGGCGTCACGCTGCTGCTCATCGACGAGCTGCGCGAGCTCACGAGCTTCCGCGCCACCGAGGTCGGCATCAGCTACCTCGCCGACAACCTGGTCTTCCTGCGCTACATCGAGCGCGTCGTCGACGATATACCGCAGCTTCGCAAGGCCATCGGCGTGCTCAAGAAACGTATGAGCGACTTCGAAAAAACGGTTCGCTCGTTCGAGATCACGCGCGACGGCGTGCAGATCGGCGACGTGCTGCGCCTGAACTCGGTGTTCGCGGCGCTTCCGCACGAAGGGAACGGCGATTCGCGTTCCTGACCGCCCCGAGCCGCGCGAGCGCATCCTCGTCGTCCTCGCCAACAGCGAAAACCGCCGGTTGCTGGCGAGCGTGCTCGGCCGCCGGTACGACGTCGTCGAAGAGATCCCGTGGGAGAGCGCGGTCGGAGAAGGCGCCGCCGTCGACCTCTGCATCGTCGACGGACTCTCGCTGCACCGCCATTGGGACCGCCTCGCGGCGGAGCGGCGCGCGCACGAGCCAGTCCTGTTGCCCGTGCTGCTGCTCGCCGACCGCAAAGACGTCGGCCTCACCACGCGCGCGGCATGGCAGGTCGTAGACGACGTGCTGCTGCGCCCCGTCGAGCGGCTCGAGATGGACGCGCGGGTGGAATCACTGCTGCGCGCACGGCGCCTCTCGCTGCGGCTCAGGCGCGTCTCCGCCCTCTACGAAGCAGAACGCCGGATCACGGAGCGGCTGCAGGAGGCGGCCTTACCGCGCGCGTTGCCGCACATTCCGGGGACGGCTCTGGACGCATTTTATCGTGCCGGCATGGACGACTCGCGCATCGGCGGCGACTGGTACGATGCGCTGCGGCTCGCCGACGGCCGCATCGTCATCGGGATCGGCGACGTCAGCGGATCGGGCTTGGACGCCGCGGTGACGATGTCCAACGTGCGCCAGGTTCTGCGCGGCGTGGCGCAGGTTCACCCCGACCCTGCGATGATGCTCGACGCGGCGGATCGCACGCTGCAATCGGAAGAACTGAACCGCATCGTGACGGCCTTCGTCGCCGTGCTCGACCCCGTGACAGACGAGCTGACCTATGCCTCCGCGGGCCATCCGCGTCCGCTGCTGCGACGCCACGACGGCCACTGGGTGGAATTGATCGCCCCCGGTCTTCCGCTCGGCGCGCCGACGAAAGGGAGCCGCGTTACGGAATCGGTGACGATGCCGGCCGACGGCGTGCTCGTGCTGTACACCGACGGCTTGACCGAAGCGACGCGCGACATCGCGAACGGCGAAGCGGCGCTGCGCGCGGCACTCGACGACCCTGAGATTCTCGCCGCACCGAACGTTTCGGAAGCGATCCACGATGCCGTCATCTCCGGCACCTCGCGCGACGACGTCGCGATCTTCACCGTGCGGCGCACGCCTGACACGGAGGGGCGCACGATCGCGCAGTGGGGATTTCAATCCGCCGACATCGCGGCGGCGCGCGAGGCACGCCATGCCGTCTCGACCGCGCTCATCGAGCACGGGCTCTCGACGGAAGCGCTCGGCGCGGCGGAAGTGGTGTTCGCCGAACTGCTCGGCAACGTCGTGCGCTACGCGCCCGGCACGGTGCGCGTCGCGCTCGACCGCAGCGGCCCGGCGCCGGTGTTGCACATCCTCGACGAAGGGCGCGGCTTCCGGCATCTGCCCAAGTTGCCGGACGACGTGCTGAGCGAGCGCGGCCGCGGGCTCTACATCGTTTCCGCGTTTTCCGACGACTTCACGGTGGCGCGCCGGCCGCACGGCGGCAGCCACGCGCGCGCGGTCCTGTCGCTATGGGTCCCCGTCATCCCGCCGTTCGGCGCGATGCTCGCGTTCGGAGACCTGGACACGATACCGACGGTCTGAGCGGCGCTATTCCGGCGGGCGGGTCAGCGCTTCGCGCTCGACCGTCGCCTCGGCGTGCGGGCCGGACGCCGCGCGCACATCGCGGTCGACGAGCTCCGCGAGCGCCGCCGCGCGCGCTTGCAGCGACAGCGTGCGTTCGCGCGCGTCGTCGAGCAGCGTGCGGATCTCCGCGTGTGCCGAGTTCACGCCGGCGATCGCGCCGTGTGCCGCGATACCGGCTTTTGCCGCCGCCACACGGGCGCGCGTGATGTCCCGCTCGGCGCGAAGCGCGTCCGCGCGGCGGCGCAACTCGTGCGCCGCGGCGTCGAGAGCGTCCTCGCGCGTGCGCAGCTCTTCGATCTCGGCGCGGAACGCTTCCACCGCCTCGCGCTGCGTCGCGCTGCGCTCGTACGAGGTGAGCTGCATCTCCAGTCGCTTGCGCGCCGTGAGGAGCTCGACGAGGTGGCCGCGCACCTCGTCGACGATCTCGAGCTGGGTGCGGTACGCCGCATCGACCGACGCCGCAGGGTCGTCGAGGCGGGCGATCTGCGAACGCGCCTCCCCCGTCAGCATCCGGACGATGCGCGTCCACAGGCTCATTTGTGGTCGGCGGCCTTCGCCGGCACGATCGCCTCGCCGTTGGCAGCGGGCGGCGTGGTGAAGTCCGCGCCGGACTTCGTGCGCGCCAGCAGGTTGCGCGCGAGCTGCAAGCCGGCCGCACCCTGGGTCATGATCTTGCCCATCATCTCCGACATGCCGTCGGCGCCGTTGAGCACGATCATCTGGTCGATGTTGTTGAAGGCCTTCGCGCCCGCTTCGACGATCGCCGGCCAGTGCTCGGCCAGCTGCTGCGAGATGACCGCTTCCTGGTTTTGCGCGAGCGCTTCGGAACGCGCCTTGATCGCGGATGCTTCGGCCAGGCCGCGCGCGCTGATCGCGTCGCCTTCGGCAGTACCCTTCGCACGGATCGCGGAGCCTTCCGCGTCGCCGATCATCTTCGTGCGCGTCGACTCGGCGTCGGCCGCGAGCTTCACGCGCGTCGCATCGGCCTGCGCCTGCAGCTCGATCTGCTTCGCGCGCGCCTCGGCGGCCGCGATGTCGGCGTCGCGCTGCGCGTTGGCGAGCGTGGTCTTCTCGTACGCCGCGGCATCGGCCGGACGGCGCACGGACACGAGCAGCTCGGATTCTTTCTTGTGTGCGTCGAGCTCGACGATTTTCGTCTCTTCGACGACGACTTGCTGGCGCGCTTGCGCGTCCGCGAGCGGCCCGGCCTGCTTCGCAAGCGCAGCGGCCTTGTCGACTTCGGCCTGGAAGCCGGCCTGTTTGATCTTGCTGTCGCGCTGCGCTTGGGCTTTGAGCGCCGCGGCCTCTTGCTCGCGCTGCGTGGCTTCTTGGTCGGCCTGCGCCTGCGCGATGCGGGCGTCGCGCTGCACCGTCGCGGTGTGCGGCTTCGAGAGGTTGTCGATGTAGCCGGTCGGGTCGTCGATCTCTTGAATCTGCAGCGAGTCGACGATGAGGCCGAGCTTCTCCATCTCGGTACCGGATGCGCCGCGCGTCGCTTCGGTGAGCTTGTCGCGCTCGCGGATCAGGTCTTCAACGGTGAGCGAGCCGCAGATGGCGCGCAAATGACCGGCGAACACTTGCTGAATGCGCGCGTCCATGCGATCTTGCTGATCCAGGAAACGGCGCGCGGCGTTGGCGATCGAGGCGAAGTCGTCACCGACTTTGTAGATCACGACGCCTTTGATGTGGACCGGGATTCCTTGCTGCGTCACGCACGCGATCTGCAGCTCCGACTCGCGCAGGTCGAGCGAGAGCTTCCGCACGACCTGGACGCCGGGGATGACGAGCGTGCCGCGCCCGGTCACGATCTTGAAGCCGAGCGACTCGCCCGTCTCTTCGTTCGAGCGGTGGTGGAGTCCGGAGATAACGAGCGCCTCGTTCGGTTCGGCCACCCGCCACATCGCCCGGAACAGGACGATGAAGATGGCGAACGCGACGACGATGACGCCGACGATGAGAGCAGCGGATCCCTCGAGTGTGGTCACGATGTTCCTCCCGCGCCCGCGCGGTCAAGCCTGGGCGACGATCACCGTCCGCGGCGGATGATACTCGACGACCACGACGCGGGTGCCGACCGCAAGGATCTGCGCGTCGCACGGGTAGGCGTGGAAGTGTTCAGTACCTCCGCGCACGGCGAGCATGATCTCACCGACCCGACCGGGACCCACGGTCCCCGTCACGCGCCCGACTTTCCCCACGACCTCGTCCGTGATGGTCCTCCGCCTCTCCGCAGCAAGACGCCCGTCCGTACCGGGCGGGATACGGGATGTTACGCCGCTGTGCGGCGGAACCTTGCGCGAACTATCCGGTTGCGGCCACTCTGACGTGAGCGGTGGCGCCGTCGCCGTCGACGCGGACCGTCGGCGCGAGGGTCCCCGGCCCGACCGGGATCACCTGGAACTCGATGACCTTCACGCCCGAGGGCGGCAGCACGATCGTCGTGCGGAACGGCGCGCATTGGCGGTCGCTGCAGAACGACGCGACCCAGCGCTTCGGCAAACCACTCGCGGCCAGGGCGACGTTCTTGCCGGGCGTGCCCGCGACCACGAGCCGGTACTTGTACGTGCTCGTGACCGAGCCGGGTAGGTCGGGGCCAGTCCACGGCGCCAGCGACAGGGCCGTCTTGCCCGACGGGTGCGCCGCGTCGAGCGCGACCGTGGCTTCCTGGGCTTCTTCCAAGTACATCGCATAGCGGCTGTCGGTCTTGGGCAGTTTTGACGTCCATGCGCTGGTCTGCGCGAAGGCGGCGCGCGCCTTGCCGGTGTCGCCGGCTTTCGCGTACATCCGGCCTTGGTACAGATACGCCCATGCGAGCCTGCGAATCGCTTTGGCATTCTTGGGCTTCGCGTCCACCGCGGCGCGCGCCAGGCCGATCGCCTGTGCGAAGGCGACCGACGCGTCGTTGAAACGCTTCGCGTCGCCGGCCGACACGCCGAGGGAGACGAATGTGTCGACACTCGGCGCGACGTGCGCCGCCGTGGCGTACGCGTCGGTTGCGGCCGCGTCGTCCCCCGTCGCATGCAGCGTGCCGGCGTAATTGCCGAGCACGTCGACGTCGTCGGGCGCGATCGCGAGCGCGCGGCGGTACGCGGCGAGCGCATCGGGCCATTGCTCGCGCGCTGACGCGGCATCGCCCTGCAGCCGCGCGAGGAGCGCTTTGGTTTGGTCCGTGTCCGCGACGGGCTCCAGCGCCTTGACCGCGGCGTCGCGCAGCACGTTTTCCTCGGCCTGCGTGCGGAGGTAGTCGGTGGCGCCATCGACGTTGTCCGCCGCGTCGATCGCCGACAGCATCTTCTTGGCGGCGTCGCGGATCGCCATCGCGTCACCGGCGAAGACGAACTTCGCGGGGTCGAGCAGGGCGTCGACCTTCTTCTGCGCAGCGGTTACCAGCACGCCATTGCGGCCCGCGCGCGCGTCGGCGATGAAGCCGGTGAGCACGGCTGGCGAGATGTTGCCGACGTAGCGCGCGCGCAGCACGCCGTCGCCGGAGATGATGAAGGTGGTCGGATACGCGCGCACGTCGTACGCCTTGGCGAACGCGTTGTCGACGTCGATCGCCTGCGCGTACGGGATCGACTTCGACGCAACGAATGCGCGCACGATCGGCGCAGCTTCGGTGGAGTCGACCCCGAGGAACACGACGTCGCCCTTGGAGGCGCTCTTCTTGGCGGTTGCGATCAGGTCGGACGTTTCGTCGCGGCATGGGGGGCACCACGTCGCCCAGTCGTTGAGCACGAGCGTCTTGCCGCGGAAATCCGCCAGCGAGACGGACTTGCCGTCGAGCGCGGTGAGGTGGAAGTCCGGTGCCGGCGCGCCGACTTGCGGGCCGGTGAGGACGAGTGCCGCCGCGGCGAGGATGACGTGCAGCATCGATTCCCTACACGTTGACGACGGCGCCGACGGTCGCGACCGTGCGCCCACCGCTCATCGCGTCGATGCGGGCGTTCACCGGCCCCTTGTGTTCGGTCGTCGGCACCACCTGGAACTCGATGACCTTCACGCCGTCGGCCGGCATGACGACCGACGTACGGAACGGCGCGCAGACGCGGTCGGTGCAGAACGAGCCGATCCAGCGCTGCGGCAGGCCGCTCGCCGCGAGCGTGATCTTCGCGCCGGCCGCGCCCGTCACGACGAGCCGGTACTTGAACGTACTCGCGATCGAGCCCGGCAAGTCGGCGCCGGTCCACGGCGCGAGCGACAGTGCGGCATGGCTGCCGCGCGCGACGTCAAGCGCCACCGCCGCTTCTTGCGCCTGCTCGACGTACCAATCGGAGCGCGGATCGTTCTTCGCGATCTGCTGCGCGGCGCCGGCGGCGCGCGCGAACGCGGCGCGCGCCTTGTCGCGGTTGCCGGCGGCCGCCTCAGTACGGCCGTAATAGAGGTTCGTCCACGCCAGCTGCGCCGGCTTCGTCGCGAGCGTCAGCGCCTTTTCAAACGCGTTCTCCGCGCCGGCAAGGTCCTTCGTTTTCGCGAGCGCGCGGCCCAGCGAGACATACGCCGCGTACGACGGCGCCCGCTCGGCGATCTTCGCGTCGATGGCCGCGACACGGGCGTCGTCGGCGAGCTGCGACGCCGCATACGCCTGGCCGCTCATCGCGTCGACGTCGTTGGGCGCGTGTTTGAGCGCCTCTTCGTAGGCGCCGTCGGCCTCGCGCCATTTGCCCAGCTCCGCCGCTTCGTCGCCGCGCAGGCGCGCGAGCAGCGCGATATCGGCGTCGCCGGACGCGACCGGCGCGAACGCCGCGATCGCCGCGGCGCGGAGCGTCTCTTGCTCCGCATGGGTCTTGATCAAGTCGTGATCGCGCGAGACGTCGTTCATCGCCTCGTCCTGCAAGTCGTCGGCGCTCGCGATCGCCTTCGCGGCGTTGGCGACGTTGGCGCGAATCGACGCGGCGTCCCCGGTGAACGGGTACTTCGCCGGATCGAGCAGCGCGTCGAGCTGCGCCTGGAATGCTGAGTTGAGCGGCGCGCTCTCGTTGCGCTGCGCGGCGACGATGTACGCGTGCAGTTGTGCGCGCGGCAGGATGTTGTCGGCATGGCGGGCGCGCAGCGCGCCGTCGGGCCCGATCACCAGCGTCGTCGGGTAGTTGCGGATGTCGTACGCCTTCGCGAACTCGCTCGTGCCCGACGTCACCGCCTGCGGGTACGCGATCCCCTTCGCCGCGACGTACGCGCGCACGACGTTGGCCGTCTCGGTCGTGTCGACGCCGAGAAACGCGACGCCGCGCGACGCCTGGCCCTTCGATTCGGCGATGAAATCCGGGGTCTCGAGCCGGCACGGCGGACACCACGAGCCCCACACGTTGATCACGAGCGTCTTGCCGCGATAGTCCGCGAGCCGAACGGTCTTGCCGTCGATCGTCGTCAGCGTGAACGCGGGAGCGGGCTGGCCCACAACCGGGCCGGGGAGCGGCGCGGCCGAGGGGGCTGCCGCGCAGAACCCGGCAGCCAGAACAGGCACGGCAAACAACGCGAGACGGCGCTTCATGTGCCTACGGAACGTCCCGCGCCCGGGGGAGGTTGCGCGCCCATTCGTCACCCTGACATACTGTCAGCCGCGGCTGATCCCGTCGAGGGTGCACCACGATCGGCTCGTGCGATGGCGTGCTAGGTGCGCAGCTTATAGCCGACGGCCATCATCCGCAGCGCGACGGTGAACGCGAGGGCCGACAGCACGCCCACCACGGTGAGCGACAGGCTCAGCGGGACGTCACCCTTGTCGATATAGCTGTAGCGGAACGCGTCGATCATGTAGGCCATCGGGTTGAACAGCGAGATCCGGCGCAGCAGCGGCGGCAGCGACTGCGCCGAGGTGAACACGCCGCCCACGAACACGAGCGGCGTGATGAAGAACGTCGTCAACACGGCGATGTGGTCGAACTTTTCCGCCAGCAGCCCGAAGATGATCCCGAGCGACGAGAATAGTACGGCGACGAGCGCGATCACGAGCACGTACAGGCCCCAGTTCGACGGCACCGCGTGCACGAAGATCACGCCGAGCACCGTGACGAGCAACGCGATGAAGATCGCGCGCACGGCGCCCGCGACGACGTACCCGAGCACCATCTCGATCGCGGAGAGCGGCGCGATCAGCAGCTCCTGGATCGAGTTCATGAAGCGGCCTTGGAACACCGACGACGAGCTCTCGCTGTAGGTCTGGTCGATCACCTGCAGCATGATGAGGCCGGGGATGAGGTACTGCGCGTAGGGCACGCCGTTCATCGTCTTGATGCTGCGTGCCCAGCGCGAGGCCGAACACGAACACGTAGAGCAGCGTCTGAATGACCGGCGGCCAGATCACCTGGTTGATGATCGAGAACGTGCGCACCATCTCGCGCTTGATCAGCGTCTGGAAACCGATACTGTTCGCAATCATCGTGTGGTCACCATCTGGCCGAAATCATCGTCGGGTGAGCTCCAGGAAGATGTCCTGCAGCGAGCCGTCGCCGATGAGCTGCTGCGTCGTCTCCAGGGCGATGAGCTTGCCGGTCTGGATGATGCCGATGCGGTCGCAGAGCTCCTCGGCTTCTTCCAGATAGTGCGTGGTCAGGATGATCGTCGTGCCGTTGGTGTTGAGCTCGCGCAGCAGCGACCACAGCTCCAGGCGCAGCTCGACGTCCACGCCCGCGGTCGGCTCGTCGAGGATCACCAGCTTGGGCTCGTGGATGAGCGCGCGCGCGAGCGTCAGCCGCCGCTTCATCCCGCCCGACAGCTTGGTGTAGGCCTGCTTCGCCTTCGACGCGAGGTCGAAGCGCTCGAGCAGCATGTCCGCGCGCGCGTTGACCGCCTTGCCGCGGATACCGTAATAGCCGGCTTGAAAGATCAGCACGTCGCGGATGTTGAGGTAGCGGTCGAAGTTGTACTCTTGCGGCGCGAGCCCCACCTGGCGGCGCGCGGTGCGCCAGTCGCGCTCGACGTCGTGGCCGAACAGCGAGATCGAGCCGCTCGTGATCTTCGCGAGGCCGACGGTGGCGTTGATCGTCGTCGTCTTGCCGGCGCCGTTCGGACCGAGCAGGCCGAAGAACTCGCCTTCCTGCACTTCGAACGAGATGCCGTCGACGGCGGTGAAGTCGCCGTAGCGTTTCACGAGCTTGTCGACCTTGAGCGCGGGGACCTCACGGAATCACAGAACCCGGCGGTCCAAGCTTCGGATACCGGTGGCGGCGCAGCGTCGCGAGCCGCTCCTTCGACGTCGGGGATGCCGCTGCGCTTCAGCTGGCGCGCGACCTTGCCGACGTCGAACGCGACGCGGCGCGACTGCACTTCCCAGCCGCCGGACCGCCAGGTGAGGATCGCGTAGTGCGCGCGCGGGTCGCCGTCCTTGGGCAAACCGGCCGACGCGACGTTGATCAGCGTGCGCCCGCGCCACACGCGCACGTACGGTACATGCAAGTGCCCGAACGCGATCGTGCGTTGCGTGACGCCGTCGAACAAACGCTCCAGCGTGTCGTCGTAGGCGTCGGGCCACACGTGCTCGTCGTCGCTCTTGGGGTTGGCGTGACACACCAGCAGCCCGTCCTCGCCGTCACCGAACGCGAGCGAGAACGGCAGCTCGCCGAGCCAGTGCGTCCACTCGGCGCCGATGCGGTCGCGCACCCATGCGGCGGAGCGCGCATCCTCGTCGTCGAGCTCGCAGAGCTCCGCCGTGCCGACGAACCGGTCGGTGTTGCCGCGCAAACAGCGCGCGCCGATCGCGTCCAACCGTTCGAGCACCTTCTTGGGCTTCGGGCCGTCCATGCACAAATCGCCCGCCGCGACGATGACATCGGCGCCGCCGCGCGACGCGAGGTCGTCGAGACAACAGTCCAGCGCGTGCGCGTTGCCGTGGATGTCCGACAATACTGCTATTCGCAAAGAAGGCGCGCGGCGGTTACCCGCGCTTCACCGCTACGGCGAGCGAGAACGGGCCGAAGCCGGCCTTGCCGAACTCCCACAGATCGATCGCCTCGACGGAAATCTTCGCCTTGCGCATGATGGCGACCGACTCGCGGAAGCGCAGGTTCGCGATGACCAGGCGCTCGCGAATCACCAGCACGCCCGCGGCGAGTTCTTCGCCGCGCGGCACTTCGATGACGCGCAAATCCGTCGCCGCGACGAGATCGACGCGGTCCGGCGCGGCGACCACCGTGTCGGACGCGACGAGCGAGAACACGTCGCGCAGCCGCGGCACGTCGTTGGCGACCGGCAACTCGACGATGCTGAAGCCCTGCTGCACCGCAATCGCTTCGAGCTGCCGGCGGCCCAGCTCGTTGGAGCGGCGCCGCAGCCCCGCACCCGCGCGCGGCACGCCGATGAAGATGCGGCCCGGCGCCACGGCGACGTCCGTCGCATCCAGCAGCCCAGGTGCCTCGATCCGCCCGACGATCGGGATGCCCAGCTCGGCGAGCTGCTTTTCGACCGCGACGACTTCCGCGCGGCGCTCGATCTGCGACGGCCGCGCGATGACGGCCCCGTGCGGCAGAACGATCGCGCAATCCGCCACCAGCGTCTCGGTTGCGGACTCGCTCACCGGGGCCATCTCGTGCACCGTCACGCCGCGGTCGCGCAGCGTGCGCACCAGGATGGCGTGCTGCTCCCGCGCGCGCTCGGCGATCGGCGACGGCTCGCCCTTGATGGGCGGCAAGCGGTCGACGGCGCCGGAGGGCCGCAGCACGACGACGCCGGCGAGGGCGCCGGCGTCGGACGACACGTACGGGGCGGCATAGGACTTCACGGTCACGACTAGCGCGGGTTCGCCGGGGAACCGCCGAGGTCCTGACGCAAGAGCATCTTTACCTACCGCGAATGCGGCCCGGGCTCGATCACTCCACGACCGCGAGCGCGCGCGCGTAGAGCGATGCCTGCATGCGCCGGTACACCTCCGGGCGCATCGCGTGCCGTTGCTGCGCTAGCTTGTCGGCTCGGCGCGACAGGTCCACGATGCGCGCGCCGCGCGCCGTGTCGGCGTCGGGCGCGCTTTGATCGGTGCGCGCGAGCAGCGCCGCGATCCGGTTGCCTTCCGTGCTGGCGGTCTGCGCGGGGACGGGGATCGCTTCGTACGGCGCGGTGTCGCCGTGCGCGGTGAAGAAGTCGCTCATGTCGGTCGCGAGCAGGTCGCCCAGCGCCAGCGTGCCCAAGCCCAGAAGCTGTTCGCTCGTCTTGAGGACGCTCACCGTCGAGAGGTGGTGCGTGCCGAGATAATGCGGCTTCACGAACGGTCCGGCGACGATCGTGTAGGTGCGGTATTCGTCGACGTGATCGCGCGACGACTGCGCGTCGTCGGGCAGCACGAACAGCGCGGTGTGGCGCCACGACGGCAGCTTCGAGAGGTAGTGCACGATCTCGCCCAGCGCGCGGTCGCCGTCGGCGACCTCTTCGGGCACGGGCGGGATGCCCGGACCGGCGCCGGTATGGTCGGCGGGGAGCCAGATGTAGGTGAAGCGCGGCTGGCGCCCCTGCGCGACGAGCGCGCCGTAGTCACGAACGAACTCCTTCGCGCGCCGCTCGTCGCGGATGCGCAAGTTCCAGCCCGGGAAGTTCACGTCGAGGTGCCCGTCGAGCACCGCCGGCGCGGGCACGTCGAGGCCGTAAACGCCGCCGAGTCCCTGCGTCGGCGCGTCCTTGTCGTCGATCCCCGCGTACTGCGGGTCGTCGGTCTTGGGATCTTTGGCGCCGCCTTCGTCGTATCCGCTGACCCGCACGAAGTCGCCGTAGTCACGAAACGCGACGCGATGTCGCGCGAGCGCATTGAACACATAGCCCAGCCGCGGATAGTCTTCGGGGTCTTCGTTCTTGTTGACGAGCGGCGTGCGCCCGCCCTTGGCGTACAGCGTGCGCTCCGAGTACAGCGTCGCCATCCCGCCGGCGAGGAACTGGTGCCCGGCGTCGGACTCCTCGGCATCCGCGAACATATTGGTCGCCAAGCCGTAGCGCCGCGCGAGCGCGTGCAGATTCGGCGTGACGCTCTCGCCGAACGACACCAGCGCCGGGTCGCCGCCGTACGCTGCACCCAGATCGCCGAGCATCGCGTCGAACGTCTTGTTTTCCTCGAGGATCACGACGACGTGATCGATCCCCGCCGGATACGTCACCGGCTTGGTCAGCACGCGGCGCGTGTTCGCCAGCGTCGTCATCGTGGTCGACTTGAGCTGCACCGCCGGCAGATCGATCTTCTGCAGCGTCGACCACACCGCGTTGGAATCCGCCGAGATCGCCGTATCGCCGGTGAAACCGGCGTCGTGGCCGTAGCCCTTGGTGTTCACGACGTACAGCGTGCGGTCATCGCCTGCGAGCGCGAGCGCGGTGGGATACCAGCCCGTCGGGATCAAGCCGAGCCGGTGCAGGTGCACGGGATCGCGCGCGTCGATCACCGCCACCGCGTCGAGCCCAGCCAGCGCGACGTAGAGCCGCGAGCCGTCTTTGGAGAGCGCGAGCGCGGACGGCTGCGTGCCGTACGGCCCTTTGTCGAACAGCCGCAACTCGGTGCCGCCGACGACCCGCGGCGTGCCGGTGAGCGACACCGTCGCGACGCGGTCGACGTTGGTCATCGCGACGAATGCGAACGCGCCGTTCGCCGTGACGGCGACCGACGTGGGGTGCGCGCCGCCGATGGTGCGCACGCCGTCGGGCGCCGGATCCATCGGCAACGCGGCGTTCGCGAACGGCGCCGCATCCTGCGCGGCGAGCTCGCCGCCCGCGGCGACATCGACGAACGCCAGCGACGACGCATGCTGCGGGTCGGCGGCCGGCGTGCGGAACGGCGGGACGGCCGCCGGCTGCGCGAGCTTCGCGTAGCGCATCAGGCCTTCGTTGGTGACGACGAGCCGGTCACCGGCGAGCGCCGCGCCGAACGGGAAGAAGCCGACTTGCCGCACCGGCTGAACGATCGTGCGCGCCGCGGTATCGATCGCGACCACCGTGCCGGCCGCTTCGTTCACGACGTACGCGCGCCGGTTGTCCTTCGACAGCACGATCGTGCCCGGATAACTGTGCCCGTTGTCCGCAAATGCGACGTCGGACGGCGCCGGCGGTGTGATGACGTGCGTCGCGTCGGCGGTGAGGTGGCCGCTGGTGTCGAGATCGAGCGCGTACACGGCGTTGGTGGGGCCGCCCGACGCGAGCACGAGCGTGCGCGTCGCGTCCGCGGGATCGGGCAGGGCCACGATACCGACCCAAAACTTCTCGCCCGGCGCGCGATAGCGGTCGACGACGCGCATCGTCGCGAGCTCGACCACCGCCAGCGAGAACCCGCCGGTCGCGCCGGAGTCGATGAGCGAGTGCGTGTTCGCCTGGCGTTCGTCGTCATTGCTGACGATCGCGAAGCGCCCGTCCGGTGTCAACGCGACCCCCAGCGCGTTCATCCCGGTCAGCACGCTCTCGCCCAGCGGCGTCACGATGCGCCCCGACGGCAACACCGCGTCGTACACCGCGCCACGATAGTGCCCCGCGGGGATGTTGCCCGAGGGTGCGGCATACGTGACCGCGTTGCGAACGGGCGCGGGCGTTGCGACGTGCGGCGGACGATGCGCCGGAGCGGCATGCCGCGGCGCGGCGAGCGCCGCGCAAGGCGCGAGCGCGAGCAGCGCGGCGGCGAAGCGGATCGGTTTCATCGTGTCCTTCTGTGCGGCTAGTTGAGGGCCCGAGCGAGGCGTTCCACGGCACGCAAGAGCGATTCGTCGTCGTGATCGCCGAACGACAGGCGCAGGGCCGGCGGGCCGCTGCGCGTCGGATAGAACGGATCGGCAGGCATGACCAAGACACCTTCGCGGGCGCACTGGTCGAATGCCGCCTGCGTCGAGAGACGGGGCGGGAGGCGAAGCCAGACGTTGGTGCCGGCCTGCGGCGGGCGGGCGTCGGCCCACGGGAGCGCGCGCGCGAGCGCGTCGACGAACAGGTCGCGGCGCCCGCGGTAGAGCGCGCGCGCCGCCTTGAGGTGGCGCGGGTATGCCGGCGTGCGCAAAAAGCGCCAGAGCGCGCGCTGCGTGAGCGTGGAGGTGAACGAGTCGGTGCGCACCTTCGCCGCCTCGATGGAATCGCGCATCGCGCCCTTCACGCGCAAGTAGCCGACGCGCAGCGCCGGGAAGATCGATTTCGAAAGCGATTCCATCATCACGACGCGGCCGTCGGTGTCATACGCCGCCAGCGGTGGCGGCGCGGCCGTCTCGTACGCGAACGTCCAGCCGGTTTGGTCTTCGAGCACGACCACGTCGTAGCGGCGCGCCAGCTCCACGATCGCCTTGCCGCGGCGCGCCGGCAGCACGACGCCGGTCGGGTTCTCCGCGATCGGACAGATCGAGAACAGCCGCGGCCGGTACTCGGCGAACACCCGCTCGACGTCGTCGATGCGCACGCCGTCGGCGTCGCTGCGCACCTCGACGTAGCTGGCGCCGCGCGCGTCGAACACGCCGAGCGTGCCGGGATACGTCGGCGACTCCGACGCGACGACCGCGCGGTCGGACAGCAGCACCGACGCGATCAGGTCCGCGGCTTGCTGCGCGCCCGACGTCACGATGATCTCGTCCGCGGTCGCATCGCAGCCGCGCGCGCTGAGCCCTTCGGCGAGCGCCGCGCACAAATCGGGATCGCCGGTATTCGCGCGGTACTGCATCGCTTCGGGCGGATCGTCGGCGAACGTGCGCTGCATCGCGCGGCCGAACTCGGCCATCGGGAACGTTTCGGGCGCGGGATGCGCGCTCGCCAGCGAGATGACGCCGGGCGTACGCGCCTGCGCGAGCCGGTCGAGGACGCCCTCCATCCGCTCGCCGCGCGACAGCAGCGACGGCTCCCAGGTGTGCGCGAACGCCGTGTCCGGTAACGGCGCCTGCGGCGCGACGAACGTGCCGCGCCCGACGCGCGACACGACGCGACCGCGCGCGGCGAGCGTCTCGTACGCCTGCGACACCGTCACGAGCGCAACGTCGAGCTCGCCGGCGAGCGCACGCATCGGCGGCAGCCGCTCTTCGGGCGCCAGCTCACCGCGCTCGATCGCGGTCGCCAGCGAATCCGCGATCTGCACGTACAACGGCCGCGGATCGCGCGTGTCGAGTTTAACGGCGCTCCGCTCCCAGCTGCGCGCCCCCCGCGCTACGCGCGGGGCCCCCACGTTCGACCTCGCATTGAACGTGACGACCTAGCACGATGTTTCTGCGCTCGGTCCATCACCCGCCTAGCGTTCGTCTAACCTATATCCGATGCCGCGCACCGACGAGATTGCCATGATGGCGCCGACCTCGTTGAGCTTCTTGCGCAGCGCCGCGACGTGCACGTCGACCACGCGCGTCGGCACGCCGCTCACGTCGTTCCAGACGCGCTCGAGGATCTGCGCGCGGGTCAGCAGCTTGCCCACGTTCTCCGCCAGATACCACAGCAGCCGGAACTCCAGCGCGGTCAGCGTGACGCTCTTGCCTTCGTTCTCCAGCGTGTGGAAGTCGCGCACCAGCGTCGCGCCGCCGGTCTGCAACCGGCCTTCTTGATCGGTCTTGCGCGAGCGCTCGCGGCGGCGCAGAAACGACTGCACGCGCGCGACGAGCTCGTTGCCCGAGAACGGTTTGCGGATGTAGTCGTCCGCGCCGAGGCCGAGGCCCTTGAGCACGTCGTTCTCGCTGGAGTGCGCGCTGACCATCAGGATGAACGCGTCGCTCGAATTCGCCAGCGACGTGCAGACGTCGAGCCCCGAGATGTCGGGCAGCTCGACGTCGAGCAGCACGATGGCGGGCTTGAACGCCGGTTCGGCTTCGAGCCCGGCCGAGCCGGTGCTGGCGATGCGAACCTCGTAGCCGCTGCGTTCCAGGATCATCTTCTCGAACGTCGCGACGTCCGCGTCGTCCTCGATGATGAGGATCCGATCGGACACTATCTCACCCCTGCCGGCTCCTGCGCCGCCTCGTCGTCTGGCTTGAGCAGCTCGCGCCGCGCCACACCCTCTTCGATCGCCGCCTGCTGCACCGCGCGCGCGACCGCTTCGACCACCTTGGTGTCGAACACGCTTGGCACGATGTACTCCGCGCTGCGCTCCTCGCCCACGATGTTGGCGATCGCCCGCGCGGCCGCGAGCTTCATCCCTTCGGTGATCCGGCGCGCGCGGCAGTCGAGCGCGCCACGGAAGATCCCCGGGAACGAGAGCAGGTTGTTGATCTGGTTCGGGAAGTCGCTGCGGCCCGTGCCGATCACGGCCGCATACGGTGCGGCCGCGTCGGGCATCACCTCGGGCGTCGGGTTCGCCATCGCGAACACGATCGGGTCGCGCGCCATCGTGCCGATCCACTCCGGCTCCAAGATGCCGGGTGCGCTGACGCCGATGAACACGTCGGCGCCTTTGAGGACTTCTTGCAGCGAGCCGCGGCGGTTTTCGCGGTTCGTGTGCTCCGCCAGCCACTGCCAGTGCGAGTTCTGGTACTGTTGTTCGCGGTTGAGCGCGCCCTCGCGGTCGACGGCGATCACGTCACGCACGCCGGCGGCCAGCAGCATCTTGATCGTCGCGGTGCCGGCGGCGCCGCTGCCCGTAAGCACGACGGTGACGTCTTCGAGCTTCTTGCCGACCACGGCGACCGCGTTCATCAATGCGGCGAGGATGACGACGGCGGTGCCGTGCTGGTCGTCGTGCATCACCGGGATGTCGAGCTCGTCCACGAGCCGGCGCTCGACTTCGAAGCAGCGCGGCGCGCTGATGTCTTCGAGGTTGATGCCGCCGAAGATCGGCGCGATCAGCTTCGCGGTGCGCACGATCTCCTCGACGTCTTTGGTGTCGAGGCAAATCGGAAAGGCGTCGATGTCGGCGAACTGTTTGAAGAGCATGCACTTGCCCTCCATCACCGGCGCCGCGCCGTACGGCCCGATGTCGCCCAAGCCGAGCACGGCCGTGCCGTCGGTGAGCACGCACACCGTGTTGCGCTTGATCGTCAGCGCGTAGGCTTTCGACGGGTCCTTCGCGATCGCGCTCGAGACGCGCGCGACGCCCGGCGTGTAGACGGTGGAGAGATCCTGGCGCGTCTTGACGGGCCGCGTGATGCCGGTGCGAATCTTGCCGCCGAGGTGGGCGAGGAACGTCGAGTCGGACACGTTGAGGACGCGCACGCCGTCGACGTTTTCGATCGCCGCGCGCACTTGGTCGCCTACGAGCTCGCTGGGGACGTTCACCGTGACGTCGCGCGTGATCGTCGTCTTGCCGACCGTCCGGGTGTCCACCGCGCCGACCATTCCGCCGGCGTCACCGATCGCCGAAGCCAGGACACCGAACGAGCCGGGGGTGTTCGGCGCCTCGAGCCGCATCACGAGCTGGGTGCCGATGGAGGGAGCGGAGGCCATCGGAAGCGGGTACGGTGTTGTTCCCCGGGTGTCCTCGCCGCACCGGCTCGTCCACGTCTCCGGGCGGCCCGTCCCAGCGGTCGACACTCGACGAAGGAGTTCCGCAACGCGCATGCTTTCCATATGACGTCCGTCACGGCGGCTGCTGCCGGAGCGTTGGGCGCGCTGGCGGTGATCGCAGCGGCGACCGGCCGGGCGCTGCGGCGCAGGCGCGAAGCGCGCGAGGCCGCGGCGGCCGCGGCGCTGGGAACCGTCGCGATGATCCTCGGGGGCGACGAAGCCGTCCTCGCCGGGGTGGCCATCGTGCTCGGCGGGGCCGCGATCGCGCGGTACGCCCAAGCCGTGGTTTCGGCCACGCGCGATGCACCGGCCCGGCTGTTTGCGACGTTCCAGCGCGAAAGCGAAGCGAAGGGTCGCTTCCTGCCGCGCACGCTGGTGGACCGGCTGGGCCGCACGTCGCTGGCGGACATCGAGATCGGAGACCGCGCCACCGAGCCGATGACGGTGCTTTTCGCCGACATTCGCGACTCCACGGCGCTCACCGAAGAGCTGTCCTCAGAGAACGCATTCGTCCTCATCGCGGAGTTCTTCGCGCGCTCGGCGCGGGTGGTGCGCGAGCACCGCGGCAGCATCGACAAGTACCTGGGCGACGGCTACATGGCGCTGTTCCCGCGCTGCGTCGAGGACGCGCTCGACGCCGCGCTTGCGCTGCAAGCGGCGGTGCGCGAGCTCAACGGCGAGGCCCTGGGGCCGCCGATCGAGATCGGCGTCGGCCTGCACACGGGGCCCGTCACGTTCGGCACGGTCGGCGACGCACGCCACATCGATACAACGGTCGTCTCCGACACCGTGAACACGGCGAAGCGCGTCGAAGGCCTGTCGAAGCGGCTGCAAGTCCCCGTCGTCGTGACCGAAAGCGTCATGCACGCGGTGCGCGAGCCTGCGCGCTACCTCGTGCGGCCGCTGGGCGCGCAGAAGGTGCGCGGCAAGCGCGAGCCGCTCGACGTGTTCGCGCTCGAGCCCCAGCCCGACGTGCGCCGCGTATCGACGGGGCCGGTGAAGCTCGCGAAGCGCCCCGTCTGACCAGGCGCGGCGGTGGCGGCGCTGTCTAGGTGCCGGAGAAGCCGCCGATCTTTCCGTCTTTCTCGTCGAGCGCGAAGTTCAGCAACAAGCTCCGACCGCTCGAGAACACCGCCGTGTAATGGTATACGTGGTAGCCTTCCGTCAGGACGGTGTCGCGGAGCGTCAGCGTTTGGAGCTCGCCGAACGGCGCGAACTGCGCTTTGATCAGGGTAAGCACTTCCGGTGTGTACGCCGCGTTCAGCGAGTCCGTCAACGTCGCCCGATCGACCGTGCCAGTCTGCAAGGCGGCGATGAACGTGCGCAGCTTGGGTGCGACCGCAGGATCTTCCGTCGCGCCGGGGCCCGGCGTCGTGGTCACCGACGGCGGCACCAGCGCGGGAAACGTCTGCCCGACGATCGCCTTCTTCGCGCGCGCGGTCAGGAAATCGAACGCATCGCTGAGCACGACGATTGCATAGCGGTGCGCGGGCACCATCTCGTTCTCGGCCTCAAAGCCGGGAACGCCGCCATGATGCCCGACCAGCGTGTGGCCTGCGGACGAGATCAGCGTCAATCCGAGGCCGTAGCGCACGCCTGGCCCGTACACTAGCGCGTCAACCGCATTCGACTGCATGGCGGCGAACGTCGCGGACTTCACGAGATGCCCGTCCATGAGCGCAACGTCGAAGCGTGCGAGGTCGGACGCCGTCGATACGATGTCGCCGTCCGCATAGAACCACGACGGCGAGTACGGCCACGCGGCGGTGCCCGCGGCATCCATGTAGCCGCGCGCCAGCGGCGCGTTCCCCGGCGGGTCGCCGAGCGTCGTCGCGGTCATCTTCGCCGGAACGAAGATGCGCTCGCGCTCGTACTGCGCGAGCGGCCGGTGCGTTACGGCTTCGACCACCAGGCCCAGCAGCACGTAGCCCGTGTTGCTGTACGAGAACGCGCTCCCCGGCATGCGCTCGAGCGGGCGGTTCGCCACCCAATCGGCGATCGCGCGCGGCGTCGTCGGCGTCTTGGCGCGCCCGCTCGTGAGCGCCTCGTCGCCGTAGTTCCACAGCCCGGACGTGTGCGTGAGCAGTTGGCGGATCGTCACCTCGGATGCGTGCGGGGCGCGGGGGAGATAGGTCGCAAGCGGCGCGTCGAGGCGGACGCGGCCCGCTTCGACGAGCTGCATCACCGCGACGGCGGTGATCGTCTTCGTCACCGACGCGATGCGAAAGCGCGTCTCGCGGCGTCACGGGCGTCTTTGTCGCGAGGTCGCTCACGCCGAACGCGCGCGCGTACGCGATGCGGCCGTTCTCGACGACGGCAACGGACAGCCCGGGCGACTGCCCCTTCGCGCCGCCGGCGAGCGCCGACAACGCGGTGTCGAGTTCCGCGGCGACGGCCGGCGTCACGTCGGACGGTGCGGACGGCGGCAACGCGCTCGCCGGCAACGCGATGAGCGCCGCGAGAACGACCGCGGCCGTGGTGAAACGATTCATCATGCTCCTTACGTCCCGCTGACCGTCATCTCGGCGACGCGGAACGACGGCGAGACGATCGTGGCGTCGAAGCGCAGATCGCCCGCGATAGCGTCGATGCCGGCCAGCATCTCGCCGAACGTCGACGCGATGGTGAACTCGTCGATCGCGTACTGCGGCACGCCGTCTTCGATGTAGATGCCGCGCGCGCCGCGGCTGTACGTGCCGCTCGCAAGCTCCGTCGCGAAGCCGATGGTGTCGAGCACGAGCACGCCGCGTTCGGTCGAGGACACGAGGTCGTCCAGCGTCCCCGAACCGGGCACGAGGTAGAAGTTGTTCGCCGCCACGCCGCCGCCGCCCGAGGCGTTGCCGGTCGACACGATCCCCAGCCGGCGGCCCCAGTAGGCGTCGCTGAGATACGTGCGCAGCACGCCGCCTTCGAAGACCACGGTCTCGCGCGTGGGCGTGCCTTCGCCGTCGAACGGCGCCGCGCCGAGCCCGCCGCGCAGCCGCCCGTCGTCGACGAGCGTCACGCGCTCGTTGCCGATGCGCTCGCCGACGCGGTCCGCCAACCATGAGTTGCCGATCGCAACGTTCGCAGCGTTGATCGCGCCGAACACGTCGTTGAGCACAGACGCGGCGACGTCGCGTTCGAAGATCACCGGCACGCGCATCGTCGCGGGCTTGCGCGCGCCGACGAGCGCGAGCGCGCGGTGGACGGCGTGCAGCGCCACGGCAGGCGCGGCCTCCGCGACGCTCCAGCCGCGCGCCGCCGTGCCGTAGTGGCCGATCCGCTTGCTCTCGCCGTCGAGCGCGACCGGCGCTGCGGCGCGCGACACCTGCGTCCCTTGCGTCACGCCGCGAAAGCCGCGCGTGTTCGCCAGCGCCCACGACACCAGCGAGTCGCGCACGCGCGAGCCGTCGGAGTTGGTGATGCGCACGTCGGCCGCGCGCACCGTACGTTCCATCGCGAGCGCCTCGTCGATCTTCTCCTCGTCGCTGCGCGCGGCGACGTCGGAATCCACCGTGCCGAGATCGTGATCGCACACGCCGTCCGATTCGGCGGTGTCCGGCAGCCCGGCGTGCGGGTCTTCGCCCACGAATGCTGCCGCCGCGACGACGCGGCTCGCGAGCGCCGCGACGCCGTCGCGCGAGAGATCGGTGGTGGCCAGCGTCGCGTGGCGCGTGCCGACGAACGCGCGCATGTGCAGCGCCCGCCCGCGCGAGCGCTCGAGCTTGGTCACGTCGCGGTCGCGCGCCTCGCACGAGAAGCGGTCCGCGATCTGCACGATCGCGTCGGCGTCGGTCGCGCCCGCCGCCGAGATCAACCCGATCGCCGTGTCCGCCAGCGCGAGCGCCTCGTCGCGCGGATCAGCCACGGCCCGTTCCTCCGACCGTGCACGACGACAGCTTCACGGTCGGAATCCCGACGCCCACGGGGACGCGCTGCCCGCCTTTGCCACACGTGTACGAACGGTTCGCGAGCCGCCCGTCGTGCCCGACCATCGTCACCTTGGTCATCGCGTCGGGGCCGTTGCCGACCAGCGTGGCACCGCGTACGGGCGCCGTGACCTTGCCGCCTTCGATCAAGTAGCCTTCGGCGATCATGAACACGAAGTCGCCCTTGCTGATCTCCACCTGCCCGCCGCTGAACGACGTCGCATACAGGCCGCGGTCGATCGAGCCGATGATCTCCTCCGGCGTCGACGTGCCCGCCGGCATGAACGTGTTGCACATGCGCGGCTGCGGCAGCACGCGGTACGACTCGCGCCGCCCGCTGCCCGTCGACGCGACGCCCATCAGCCGCGCGTTCAAACGGTCCTGCATGTAGCCGCGCAGGATGCCGCGGTCGACGAGCACTTTGTGCTGGCCGGGGATCCCCTCGTCGTCGACCGCGACGGTGCCGCGCTCGCCCGGCAGATCGCCGTCGTCGAAGATGGTCACGAGATCGCTCGCGACGCGCTCGCCGACGCGCCCGGCGTACAACGACGTGCCCTTGCGGTTGAAGTCCGCCTCGAGCCCGTGACCCACGGCCTCGTGCAGCAGCACGCCGCCGCCGCCCGCGCCGATGACGACGGGCAGCTCGCCCGCGGGTGCCTCGCGCGCGCCGAGCTTCACCGTGGCGATGCGCGCCGACTCGCGCCCGAGCGACTCCGGCGTCTTCTCGGAGAACACGTCGATGCTCGTGCGCCCACCGTCGCCGATGTAGCCGTTCTCGCGCTGCGCGCCCGCGCGCGCGACGACCTGCACGCCCAGCGACACCAGCGGCCGCCGGTCGGTCACGACGCGCCCGTCGCTCGACGCGATCTGCACGTACTGCAGTTCGTCGGTGATCGCCGCGTTCACCGACACGACGCGCGGGTCGAACGCGCGCGCCGCCACGTCGGCGCGCGCCAGCAGGTCGACGTAGCGCGCCGAATCCGCCGGTTCGTCCGCATGCGCGTCGTACAGTGCGGGCGCGGCCGCCGGGAACAGCTCCATCACCGGCTCGTGCTCGCGCCCGTCGCGCGCGATCAGCGAAGCGGCCTCGGCCGCGCGCAGCAGCGCCGCTTCATCGAGGTCGTCGGAGTACGCATAGCCCGCGCGCTGGCCCACGACGACGCGCACGCCCGCGCCGCGCACGACGTTGGACGACGCCTCGTGGATGCGCCCGTCCTGCAGGCGAAACGACTGCGTGAGCCGGTTCTCGAAGAACACGTCGGCGAAGTCGCCGCCTCGCCGCAGCGCCCGAGCGAGCACCCGGGCAAGCAGCACGGGATCGAGACCGGTCAACACGGTTTCGTGCCTTCGATGCGGAAGCACCCCATCATGCCCGCCCGCACCGCTGCGACGATGCTGACGCTCGTCCTCGCGGCATCCCTCTCCGCGGCGGCCGCAAGCTGTCCACCGGCCGGAAGCCGCGACGCCGCGGCATGTGACGCTGCGCGCCCGAACGGAACCACGATCGCGCAGTGCGCGGCGGACGCGCAAGCGACCGAGTCCTGCGCCGACCACGCAGCAGGGCTCGAGCACGCGCTTTACGCGGCGCGCGCGGCCTCGGAATGGCGCAAAGCCGGAACGGCGAGTAACCGTCGCGATCGGCTTGCGCGCCGGTGGCTGGCGCACGCGACCGTCGTCGCCCAGCGCGTTCAGGACGACCCGAACGCACCGCCGGAAGTACGCAACCGCGCAAAGCGCGACGAGTCCCTGGCACGGGCGGCGTTACTCCAACGGCACAAGCCCTAGCGTCAGCTTCGGGCCAGCACGTCGAGCGCGCGATCGATGCCGTGTTCGACGGGCCCGTCGTCCGCCCGGCGGTCGTTGACGATGATCGCGAACGCGACCCGCCCGTGCCGCCGCGTCTGCACGTAGCCGGTGAGCGCGTTGACGTGCGCGATGTGCCCGCTCTTCGCGCGCGCGCGGCCGCGTGCGTCGGTGACGTGCCGCCACCGCACCGTGCCTTCGATCCCGACCCGCGGCAGCGAGCCCACGAACAGCGGCCCGGCCGGCTCGACGGCGGCGCGCGCGAGCAGCATCGCGAGCGTGAGCGGCGCGACGCGGTCCGACGGCGCCAAGCCGCTGCCGTCAACGATGCGCAGGCCGTCCTGCGGCACGCCGCCACGCACGAGGATTGCGCGCTCGACGAGCGCGCCGTTGGCCTCGGTCCCCAGACCGCGCGTCGCGCCGACCGCGCGCAGCAGCTGCTCGGCGAAATGGTTGTTCGACTCGAGCATCATCTCGTGCAGGATGTCGCGCAGCTTCGGCGAGCGATGGCGCCACAGCACGTTGGGCGCGAGCGGTGCGATGCCGGCGCGCACGCCGCCGCCCACGCGCACGCCGCGCTGGCGCAGCATCGTGCGCGTCACGTCGGCGGCGTAGAGCGGCAGATCGATCACCGGCCGCCAGAACGACTGCTCCGCGCCGGCCGCAATGCGCCCGCTGAAGGTGAAGTCGTTGCGCACCGCGTCGCGCTGGATCGTCAGCAGCGTCGCGTACGACGTGAGCACGCCGCCGTGCACGCGCACGGCGCTCGACGGCGGGAGCACGCGGATGCGCGCGGGCACGCCGACGCCCGCCGGCACGAGGTGGAACTCCACGGTGCCTTGGTCGAGCGAGAGCGCGCTCGTCCCGGCGGCGTAGCCGTACTGCAAGTCGTCGGGCTCCCACGCGCGGTTCTGCTCCGCGCCTGAGAACACGCTCGCGTCGGCGACGATCGCGCCGCCGATCTCGCGCAGGCCGCTGCGCGCGACGGCGGCGATGCCGCCGCGCAGATCGTCGCGCGTGAACAGCGGATCGCCGGTGCCCACGAGGTACACGTCGCCGCCGATGGTTCCGTCCGACGGATCGTCGACGCATTCAAGCGTCGTCGCGAAGCGGTAGTTCGGCCCGAGGGTTTGCAGCGCCGCCGCGCCGACCAGCACTTTGAACGTCGACGCCGGGGTCATCGGCGTGCGCTCGCGGCGCGCGAACAGCGGGCGCCCGTCGCCGTCGACCACCGCGATGCCGCTCGTCGCCAGCGCGGACGCGCCGAACGCCGCGCGCAGTTGCGCTTGCAGCGCCGCGAGCTCGCGCGAACTCCACGCCGGCGCGCTGGGCGCGGCGCCCAGCGGGGTCGGCGCGCTCGCCGGCTGCGTCGCCGGCGCGCGCCCGCCGCACGCCGAAACCACCACGAGCATCAGCATCGCGGCGGCATGCCGGAGGCGCAAGGTCATTTCGCGCGGAGCGGGTCGAGCGCGTCGAGCCGTTCGCGCAGCTCGCGCGACTCGGCGCGCAGCCGGTCCACCTCGTCGCGCAAGCGGGCCAGCTCGGCGGGCTTCGACTGCGCCTCGCGCACGCGAATCGCGGCCTCCGCCGCATGCCGCCGGATGCGCCCGTCGCGCTCGTCGCGCATGCGGTCCAGCGCCGGCAGCAGACGCGCGTCGGCGAGCTGCTCGGCGGCCGAGCAC
The DNA here is from genome assembly GCA_963792235.1 of Vulcanimicrobiota bacterium. Taxonomy (GTDB): domain Bacteria; phylum Vulcanimicrobiota; class Vulcanimicrobiia; order Vulcanimicrobiales; family Vulcanimicrobiaceae; genus Vulcanimicrobium. Next base: position 208,107 of record CAWBVR010000021.1, on the reverse strand, counting down.
GCCCACATCCGCAGCAGCGTATCGGAGTCGTCCAGCGTGCGGTTCACGGCGTCGACCGCTTGCGCGCGCGCGCTGTCCACCAGCGATCCCAGCTCCGCGACGGCGGCCACCGCCGCGCGCCGCAGCGGTTGCGGGCGGCCGGGTGCGAGCGCCGCTTCGATGACGGGAAGCGCGCGCGCGTCGGCGAGCGCGCCGAGACCGCGCACGGCGCCCGCCGCGATCGTCTCATTCCACGACGGGACACCGACCGCCGCGCCGAGCGCGTCGAACGCGCGCGCGTCGCGCGTCTTGCCCAGCGCGTGCAGCGCGTCACCGGCGACGAAGTACGACACGTCCTCGCGCAGTTCGAGCAGCGCGCTCGCGACGCCGGCGTCGCGCCAGGCGCCGAGCGCCTTGGCGATCGCGCGCCGCACCTTCGGATGCGGGTGCGCCACGTTCGCGAGCAGCGTCGCGCGCGCCGACGGGGCGCGCGAGTCGCCCAGCATGGCCGCGATCTCGACGCCGACGCCGAAGAACGGATCGTGCGCGAGCGCGTGCGCCAACGCCTCGCGCGCGACGCGGCGGTCGTCCTTCGCGAGGGCCTCCGCAGCGCGGATGCGCGCGGCCGGCGACGGGTCGCCGCGCACGATCGCGGCATGCGCCTCGGTGCCCAGCGACGACGTCCATGTCGCGAGGAGCCACGCGCCGGGATCGACACGCACCAACGCGGGCTCGCGTTCCAGCGGGATGGCGAACACCTGCGGCGCGCGGTCGACGTGCACGCGCACGCGCGTCTCGCCCGGCAGCGGCCCCGGCCCGAAGTCGGCGTGCGGCGAAGCCGGCGCGTCGCCGACGAAGCCGAGCTCGACGTCGAACTCGTACGCGGGGTTGTCGTCGTCGATCTTCTGCTGCTGCGCGATCGTGATCAGCGCGGTCTTGCGCTCGCCGTCCCAGCGATAGCTCACCTCGAGTTCCGGATGCCCGGCGCGCTCCACCCACTGCGCGAAGAAGCGCCGCGTGTTCCGCCCGGTCTCCGCTTCGATCGCGCGAATCAAGTCGATCGTTTCGACGTTGCGGCCTGCGTTGTCGCCGACGTAGCGCGCGAGCGTGCGCTGCATGCGGTCCCAGCCCAGTTCGCCGCGCAGCATGTGCAGGACGGCGGCGCCCTTTTCGTAGAGATGGCGGTCGAACAGCTCGCCGGCGTCGCGGTAGAAGTTGCACACGATCGGCCGGCGATAGCGCTCGCCGTCCTCTTCGAGATAGCGGTGGACGATCGTGAAGACCTCGTACAGGTACTCGTCCCAGCCCGAACGCGCTTCGAACCACACCGCCTCGAAGTACGTCGCGAAGCCTTCGTTCAACCAGGCCTGCGACCAGTCGCGGCACGTGACGAGGTCGCCGAACCACTGGTGCGCCAGCTCGTGCGCGGCCAGGAAGTCGGCGGAGAAGTCGAGGTGAGCGCGCTCGTCGTGCAGGACGCGGTCGGTCTGCGTCGTCGCGGTGGTGTTCTCCATCCCGCCGAACACGAACTCGGCCACCGCGATCTGGGAGTAGCGCTCGTACGGATACGGCACGCCGATGACGCGCTCGAACACGTCGACCATCGCCGGTGTCTTGCCGAACGCGCGCTCGCCGTCGGCCTCGCGCCCAGGCAGCACGTAATACCAGATCGGCAAGCGGTCGTGGTGCTGCTCGATCTCGCTGAACGGCCCCGCGACCATCGTGACGAGATACGCGGAGTGCGGGACGCGCTGCTCGTAGCGAAACGTCGTCTCCGCCGCTGAATCGGCGCGCTCCACCAGCGCGCCGTTGCCGAGCGCGAACTGCCCCTTGGGCACCGTGATCGTCGCGGACGTCGTCTGCTTCTCGGCCGGATGGTCGAAGCACGGGAACCAGAACCTCGCGTCGGAATCCTGACCTTGCGTCCACACGTGCTTTGGCCCGTGGTCGATGAAGTACACGCCGCGCCGCGGGTTCTCGACGCTGTACTCGACGTCGAAGACGAGCCGCTCGCCGCGCCGTAGCGGCGGATCGACCGCGATCTCAAGCTTCTCGTTCGCGGCCCGGAATGCCATCGCGGTGCCGCCGTCGCCGTCACGGCGCACCGCGCGGACGTCCAGGTCCACCGCATCGAGCACGAGCCGCGCGACGCCGCCCTCGATCGCCTGCACGGTCGTGGTGCAGTGCGCCTCGAGCCGCCGCTGTTCGATGTCGGGACGCAGGTCCAAGTGGATGTGCAGCACGTCCACGACCCGGTCGGGCCCAAACTGCAGCCGCGACCCGGGCAGCGCAAAGGGACGATGATCGCTCAAATACCGGCTCCGTCGTTGAAGGTGGGCTCGTCGAAAGCGAGCGGATGCGAAAACGCCATCGTCTCCAGCAGCGCGAGCCACTCGGCATCGTCGACCGCGTCGCGCAGCCGGCGCGCGGGCCGCGACGCGCGAAGCGCATCTTCGGGGCGGATACGAAAACCGAACCGCCGGTTGGCCATCATGCGCTCGAACGCGGGATGACCGTATTCGATCAAGCCCACGTCGCGGTCGAGCTCCCAGCGCTGGATCGCGCCGGCCGGGGCGACAAAGGCGAATTGCGTGCAGAACTTCAGGTACGACTCCCACTTTGCGTCCGCGAGGAAATCCGCGCGCGATGACTTGACTTCGTAGATGCGCACTTGGCGCGTGTAACGGCCCATCCCGATCACGTCGAACCGGCAGCCCGAACCGTTGGGCGAAAATTCCGTGGCGACGTAGGGATACCCCAGGCGGCGCATCCGCTCGCAAGCGAGCGTGCGCAGTTCCGCCGTGGTGGTGCGCTTGCCGGCGATCGCGGTGAGCGGGATGTAGTCGATCACGTCTTCGCCGTCCGCGGCGTCAGCGCGTCTTCCCAGCGCAGAATGCGAATGGCGTTGGAGCGCGGGTCGTCGCACCAGGTAGTGAAATACGTGCGCGCGGGCAGCGTGTGCCCGGTCGGATCGGTGTAGAGGTAGCCCAGCGCCGGGCCCGGCCGCACGCGGCCGCACGCGGCCGCGAGACGGCGCACGAAATCGTCCCGCCCTTTGTCGCCGGGATGACCGGGGCGCCGGACGAGCGACTCTTTGTCGACGAACAAGATGCGGCGCGGGTGCATCTCGGCGTCGTACCAATGCCGCGCCTCCTGGCCCTGGGCGTTGTAGCCGATGACGACCGGCGGGATCCCCGCTTCGAAATCCATCTGCGACGAGAACCCGTACCCGTCAGTGACGACGACCGCGCCGTTCGCGTCCGCCATGCGGCGCACGTCCTGCGCGAGCGGCCAGTAGGTGAAGATCTCGAACGGGCCGTCGTTGCGCAGCGTCGAGCCGGTATTGCGGAACTGCTCGTACAGCGGGCCTGGGAACGCCGCCGCCAAGAACAGGAACGGGATCAGCACCGCGGCCGGCACGGCACCGGCAGTCGCCCACAGCACGCGCGCGCGATGCGCGAGCGACACGAACGCGACGCCCATCCCCACGCACAGCGACACGTACGGGCCAAAGAACCAGTGCAGCTCGATGCGCTCGTGGGCGTTGAGCACGATGAGCAGCGCCGCCAGCGGTATCGACGTCCACGCGAGCAGCGCGACGCGTGGGCGCACGAGCACGAGCAGCGCGGCGATCCACAGCCCTGGCGAATAGGCGCCGGCGTTGGCGAGCAGATAGTTCAGCGGCCGCAGCAGCTTGGGGTCGGCCTGGTGCCGCTGCTGGAACGCGAACGCGAACGTCACCCAGTGATGGGCTGCGTTCCATGCGACGAACGGCGCGTAGACGACCGCCGCGAGCACGAACGACAGGCCAAGCCCTTCACGCCACAGAGACCGGCGCTGCGGCGCGAGCGCCCACGCGACGATCCCTGCGACCAGCGCGAACGCGAACATCTTGGCGAGCAGCGCAAGACCGATCGCGATCCCGAGCAATGCGTAGTCGCGCCGGTCGTGCGTTTGCGACGCGCGCACCGCGAGATACAAACACAGCGCCCACGCGGCCATCAGCGGACCGTCGGGCGTCGCGATGACGAAGCCGACGGAGAGCATCGGCGTGAGCGTCATCGCGAGCGCGGTCACCATGCCCGCGCGCTCGTCACCGGTGAGCCGCTTGGCCGTCGCCGCCGCGGCCAGCGTTGCAACCACGCCGCACAACACGAAGCCGATGCGGATCCAAAACGGGTTCGCGGTCACCCAATCGAACGGAAAGATCAAGTACGCGACCAGCGGCGGGTGATCCGCGTAGCCGAGCGCGAGGTGCTTGGCCCACTCCCAGTAGTACGCCTCGTCGCCGGTGAGCGGCACCTTCCAGGCGGCGAAGCCGCGCAGCAAGGTGACGAACGCGACGATCGCCCAGGTCGCGTACTTCACTCGTGCGGCTCCGTGCGTCCGCCGTTGACCGCGAGCACCATCCCGTTCAAGAACCCGTTCTCGTCCGCCGTCGCGAAACGCACCGCGGCCGCGACATCTTCCCACGATCCCGCATGCCCGGTCGGGTTGTTCGCCGCGACGGCGCGCGCCGCTGCCCGGTCCGCATCTTTGTCACGAATGTCGCCGGGCTCGATCACGTTCACCGTGATCCCGTTCGCCGCTTCCTCGAGTGCCAGCGCGCGCGCAAACGTCACGACGCCCGCCTTGGCTGCCCCGTACAGCGCCATCCCGCGCGCCGGCTGCGTCACCGACGAGCCGCTCATCCCGAAGAACGCCAGCCGGCCGTAGCGGCGCTCGCGCATCCCCGGCAGCACCGCGGCCGCGATGGCGACCGCAGAGCCGAGGTTGCCCTCGATCATCGCGCGGTAGTCGTCGGGCGTGCAGCGCGCGAAGCGCTTCACCACGATCGGCCCGACGGCGTGCACGAGCACGTCGACCGGACCGCGCACCTCCTCGATCGCGCGCACGACCGATGCCGCCGACCCGTCGGCGGTGAACTCGGCCGGCACGGCGACCGCGCCCGGGTCGTGCCGGCGCACCAGCGCAAGCGTCGCGTCCGGCGGCGTGCCGCCCAGGCGGTACGTGAACGACACGCGCTCGCCGTCACGCGCGAACGCCTGCGCGATACCCTTGGCGAGGCCGGCCGCCGCCCCGGTGATCAGGACGTGGCGCGAGGAGCGCGGACCGGACCGGTCAAGCTGCGCGGACACCGCGAATGCATGAAACGCGGGTTGGCCTCGGACCTGCCTTCGCGCCCGCGGGCGCGAAGGCAGGTGTGCGTTGCCTTATTGGATGGTTACGGACTCGTTGAAGGGCGTACCGCTCGCGCCGGTCTGCTGGTCCGTCGCGGTAAGCGTCAGCGACAGCTGCGTCCCGGACGGGGCATTGATGTTGACCTGCTGCGAGAAGTGGCCGTTCGCATCGGCGACGGTCGATCCCGTTGCCGTCGTGTTCTGTTGGCCGGCGCCCAGAATCTGACCGAGGATGCCGGCGATCGTGTTGCCGTTCCCGGTGCGGCCACCGCTCGCGCCGACCGTGATCGTCACGCGCGCGCCCGGTGAGGTGTCTCCGGAAACGGTGAACTGCTGGCCGACGACCGCGCCGTTTGTCGGCCGCACGTTGGTGATCCGGCCGGCCGTCGCTGTCGACGTGCCCGACGTGAAGCTCCACGGGCGGCTGAACGGGTTGCCGCTGCTGTCGGTGCCCGACACCTGAACGCGGTGCGGTCCGGGAGTCAGCGGCGCGCCAGGGACGTACAAGAAGCCTTTCGGCGAACGCGTCGTGTCGTTGGTGATGTCGGTACCGTCGAGCGTGACTCGCACGGTCGTCGGATCTGCGGTAGCGCCGCTGAACGATGCGCCGATCGTCGGGCGACGCGATGTCACGGTGACGCCGCGACCCGGCTGTTCGTTCACCAGCCTGAGGTTGCCGCCGCCGACTTGCGGTGCCGGCTGCGGCGTGATGGTTGTGTCCGGCGGCGCCGCTGCGGCCGTGTTACCTCCGCCGCCGCCGCTGGTGTTGATCGCGACGACGCGGTTGCTGCCGTCGTAGTTCACGGTCGTACCGAGCGCTTGCGCGACGAAGCGCAGCGGCACGTACGTCGACGCGCCGATGATGAACGGCGCGACGTCGACCGATTGCTGGTGGCCGTCGACCATGGCCTGATTCGAACCGATCTTCAGCGAGACGTTGTGCCCCCGGCCGCTCGCGTTGATCACGCCGGCCTGATACACGACGCTCGCGCCGAGCTTCTCGAAGACGCCGCGCAACGGCACGAAGACGCGTCCGGCGCGCTCGCTGGGTGGCGGGTTGAGGTTCGCAGGCTGACCGTCGACCGTGACGGAGACCGGACCGGCAGCGAACGCGGGGACGGCGACCGCAGTCGCCAGGAGTGTAGCCGCAGCAAGCGCGGACAGGCGTCGTGTGGTAGATGATGTCATCGAGTACGAGGACCTCCTAGCATGTTGCCGGAGGTCCCCTTACCCGTTCTCAGCACGTTCTCAGACCGGCGAGTTCGTTTTCGAACCCGGCATGCTCTCGCAGGGTGCAACACGGCGGGCGCTCAGTCGCCCATGGCGCCCGCCGGGATGGGCGCTGTGAGGGGCGCGTCGTCCTCGTGCTCGTGGCGCATCGCGCGGCGGTCGGCCCGCAGTTCCAGCCAGCCGACGACCCAGCTGTAGACCACCGGCACGAGGAAAAGTGTCAGGATGAGCGAGCTGAGCAGGCCGCCGATGAGCACGGTGCCCATCGACCGCCGGAACTCGGCGCCCTCCGCCAGGCCGAGCGCGAGCGGAAGCATGCCGAACACCATCGCCGCGGTCGTCATGACGATCGGGCGCAGCCGGATGCCGGCCGCCGCGCGCATCGCCTCGCCGGCGCGCATCCCGCGCTTGCGCATCGTGTTCGCGTAGTCGACGAGCAGAATACCGTTCTTCGCTACGAGCCCGAACAGCATGATGATCCCGATCATCGAGAACAGGTTGAGCGTCTGGTGCGCGATCGCAAGTCCGAACAGCGCGCCGACCAGCGCGACCGGTACGGACACCATGATCACCGCAGGGGTGAAGAACGAACCGTACAGCACGACCATGAGCACGTACACCAGCGCGAACGACGTCAGCAGCGCGAGCCCCATGCTGGACATCGTCTCGGCGAAGAACTGCGAATCGCCCGACGCGCGCAGCCCGACGCCGCTGGGGAAGAAGCCGGGCGTGGCGACGGCGGCATTGATCTTGCCGATGACCGCCCCGAGCGTCGTGACCGCCGGGTCCAGTCCGCCCGTGACGCGCACGACGCGCTGCTTGTCGAGCCGTTCGACCTTCGTCGGCGCTTTGGCATAGCTGAACGCGGCGACATCCGCGAGCCGGTACAGCGAACCGTTGGCGGCGCGCACCTTGATGTTCTGCACGTCAGCCAAGCGGTTGCGGTACGCGGCGGGCAGCTGCACGCGCACGTCGACCAAACCGCTCACGGTGCGGATGCGCGTCGCGACCGCCCCGCCGATGGCAATGCGCGCCGACGTTGCGGCGGCGCCGGGATCGACACCCAGCATCGCGCACTTCGCTTGATCGACGATGATGTTGAGCCGGTTCGCCTCGTTCTCCGCACCGGTCTGCACGTTCACGGTGCCCGGGATGTCGCGGATGAACGTCGCGAGCTTGTCGGCAGCGCCCTGAATCACGTCTTCCGGCCCGGAAAGCGTGTAGAAGATGGGGTTGCCGCCGCCTTCGCCGGCGACGTTGAACACGGCCCCGGGCACGAAGCTCGACAGCTTGCGAATGTCGCCCAGCGCGCGATTCATCTCGCCCCGGCGCGCTTTGTCCATACCGGCGTACATGCGCGCGACGTTGCCGCCCACCGTGCCCTGCTTCACGCCGGCGGTCGTGATGACTTTCTGAACGCCGTCCACCTTGAGGACCTGCGCTCCCAGCACGTCGAGCGCGGCCTGCGTTTTCGCAAGCGGCGTCCCAACCGGGTACGTGAGCGTCATGTAGATCGAACCGTCGGAGCTCGGCGGGACGAACTCGGTCTCGATACCGTGCTGCGTCAGCATGAGCACCGCGACCAGCGCGGCAAGCGCGGCGATCGCGCCGGAGAATCCCAAGCTGCTCTTCGCGCTCACGCGCGGCCGGTCGACGAGCAGGTGCGTCAGCGCGAGGGTGACGATCGACAGCACGGCGAGCGCGCCGCCCGCTGCAGCCAGCACGCCGGCGACCTGCGGAACGACCGCGAGCGCGATCGCGCCGGCGAATGCGATCGCGACGCCCGCGCCCGCAGCCATCAGCGCGATGCGCTTCACGCGCGCGCCGCGCCGCCCGTCGATGCGCCCGCCCACGGCGTAGACCAGCCGCGAGAGCGGGAGCCACAGGAGCGACAGTGCGATCGCGATCGCGTCGATGGCGAGCGCCACCGGGAACGCCGATGCCGCCAGCGTCATCGCGTTGACCAAGAGTAGGAAGCACACCGACACGGTGAGCCAGCGGTGACGGACCACGTAGGCGAGGCCGACGTCACGGTACCACGCGGTGAAGCGGTCGAAGGCTTTTTGGAACCACGCGAGCGCGCGCGGCGGCTCGGGGCTGCGGCGGCGAATGGACCAGTGCGCCGCGAGCATCGGCGTCAGCGTGAACGAGACGACGAGCGAGAAGAGCGTGGCGACCACGACGACGATCCCGAACTCGACCATGAACTTGCCGACGATGCCGCTCAAGAACGCGATCGGCAGGAACACGACCACGTCCACCAGCGTGATCGCGATGGCGGCCCCGCCGATCTCGTTGCGGCCCTTGATCGCGGCCTCCGCAGGCCGCAGACCGAGGTCGCGGTGGCGCGTGATGTTCTCCAGCACGACGATCGAGTCGTCGACCAGGATGCCGATGATGAGCGAGAGCCCCATCAGCGAGATGATGTCGAGCGTGAAATGCAGCGCGCGCATCGCGATGAACGTCGAGACGATCGACGACGGGATGGCGATCATCACCACCACGGCGTTGCGCCACGCGTGCAGGAAGAACATCAGGACGACCGCGGTCAGGATGATGCCTTCGACCAGGCTCTGCAGCACGCCGGTCAGCGAGGCTTGGGTATATTCGGCCGCGACGTCGATCTCCTCGAACTTTACCGCCGGATACTTCTTGGCGATCTTGGCGAGCTCGGCGCGCGCGACGGCCGTGGAGTTGATCTCGTCCGCGGTGATCACGCGGTTGACGTCCAGCACCATCGTCGGAGCACCGTTGTACTTCGAGACGATGCGCTGCTCGACGTGGCCGTCCTCAGCCGTCGCGACGCTGCCGACCGTCAGCGACGTCTGCGCGCCGCGCGGCGGCACGAGCGGGATGCCGAGCATGTCCGCCGGCCGCACGATGTTGGAGCGAATCGAGACTTCGGTTTCGTTCGCGGGCGAGTCGAGCCGGCCGCCGGGCAGGCTCTGGTTGTTTTGCGCCAGCGCGCCGAAGACGTCGGGGAGCGTCGCGCCCACCGCGACGAGCCGCCGCGGGTCGGGGGTCACGTGAAACTCGCGCTTCACCTGGCCGCGAACGTCCACGCTCTGGACGTCCGGAATTTGCTTCATCTCGGGGATGATGCGCTGGTCGGCGAGATCGGAGAGGCCCGTCCCGGAAAGCGACTTCGAGCTGAGCGCGAGCTCGAGGATGGGCGCCTGCTGATCGCCGGCGCTTTTGTCGACGACGGGCGGATCGAGATCGCTGGGCATGTAGACGCGCGCGGTGTCGACGCGGCGCTGCACGTCGATCGCGGCAAAGTCGAGGTTCGTGTCGAGCTTGAACTGCACGGCGACCGACGCGCGGCCTTCCTGCGCGGTGGCCGACACTTTATCCAGGCGCTCGATGCCGTCGATCTGATCTTCGATCGGCTTGATGACGAGGCGCTCCATCTCTTCGGGCGACGCCCCCGGGTAGTTCGCAGACACCACGACGACGGGAAACGTCACGTTCGGATAGAGGCTGCGCCCCAGCTTCTGGTAGGAAAGTCCTCCGAATACCGCCAGCGCGATGAAGACCATCGCGACGATGATGGGGCGCTGGATCGAAAACCGCGTCAGCCACATAACGTACAGACCGTCCTCTCGTCGGTCGCACGAAGCTACGGCGGGCGGCGGCCCGATGTTTCGCGGTCAGTCGCCCAAAGCACCCGACGTGACGCGCGGCCGCAGCGAACCGTCGTCGGGCACCGCGGCGCGCTCCGCCCGCCGCGCGCGCCAGTCGTCGATCCAGCCGTTGATCCGGTTGACGGTGACGTACATCGCCGGCACGAGGAACAGCGTGAGGAACAGCGAGCTGAGCAGGCCGCCGATCAGCACGATGCCCATCGACATGCGGATCTCGCCGCCTTCCGTCTTGCCCAGCGCGAGCGGCAGCATGCCGAACACCATCGCCGCCGTCGTCATGACGATCGGCCGCAAGCGCGTCCCGCCCGCGGTCACGATCCCCTCCGCGTAGGTGAGCCCGCGTTTCTTGAGCGTGTTCGCGTAGTCCACGAGCAGGATGCCGTTCTTCACCACCAGCCCGAAGAGCATGATCATCCCGATGATCGAGAAGATGTTGCTCGTCTGGTGCGTGACGGCGAGCGCGAGCAGCGCGCCGATCAGCGCCACCGGGATCGAGAACATGATCACGAGCGGCGTGAGGAACGAGCCGTACAGGATCACCATCAAGCAGTAGATCAGCGCGATCGACGTCAGCAGCGCGAAGGCCATGCTGGTCTGGAACTCCTCGAACAGCTGCGAGTCGCCTTGCGTCGCGAGCTGCACGCCCGCCGGGAAGAACCCGGGATTCGCGAGCTGCGCGTTGACCTTGCCGATGACCTCGCCGAGCGTTGTCTTGGAGCGGTCGATGTCGCCGTTGACCGCGGTGACACGCTCGCGCCCGACGTGCTGAACCTTCGTGGGAGTGCGGTCTTCGACGAACGTGGCGACGGAGCCCAGCGGCACGAACGAACCGTCGTTGGCGCGCACGGGGATGCGCTGGATCTCGTCGATCGAGCTCCGCTTGTCGATGGGATACTGCAGCCGAACGTCCACCAACCCGTTCCACGTGCGCACTTTCGTTGCGACGGCGCCGCCGACCGCGACGCGCGCAGCCGTTGCCGCCGCGCCCGGCGATACGCCGAACACCGCCGCCTTCGCGGGATCGATCCGAACCGACAAGTGCGGCGCCGCGTCCTCGGCGCCGGTCTGCACGTTCACGGTGCCCGGCAGCGTGCGGATGAAGTTCGCGAGCTTGGTCGCGGCTTGGTCGAGGACGTTGTCCGGCCCCGACAGGGTGTAGTTGATCGGCGAACCGCTGCCGCCGCCGCCGCGCAGCGACACCTGGACCTTTGCGCCCTTCGCGAGCGGCGGGGCGATCTTGCGCAGCTGCCCGAGCAGATTGTCTTCTTCGGGGCGGTGGTCTTTTTGCAGCGTGACGCGCAGGAAGCCGACGAAGCCGCCGTTGGTCGAGCCCCAGCCCGACGGCTTGCGGCCCGCGGTGGAGCGAACCGTATCGACGTACGGCAGGCTGAGCGCGGCCGTCTCGATGCGATTGATCGCGAGCTGCGTCGTGCCGATCGGCGTGCCGGTGGGATACGTCAGCGTGATCGCGACCTGACCGATCTTCTCGGAGGGCACGAACTCGCTCTGGATGCTGGTCTTCGTGACCGCCAGCGTGAACAAGACGGCCGCCGCGCCAAGGCACGCGCCCGCGGCTGCGAGCGACGCCCCGCCGTGCAGCTCGAAACGGATTCCGGCGATCAGCCGCTTTCCGTGCAGCCCGCGGGCCAGCGCAAACCACAGGACGGTCGCGACGGCGAGCGCGACGTCGACGCCCGCCATGAACGTCATCGCCTGCGGCCCGGCCACGAGCGTCATCGCGTTGATGACGAACAAGCCGCTGAGCCAGAACGTCATCCAGCGGTGGCGCAGCGCCAGCGGCAGCGCGCGGTCGCGGTACCATACGTTGAACCGGTCGTAACCGCGCTGGAACCATGCGAGATACCGCGGGGGCGCCGCGGAGCGGCGTTTCACCGACCACTTCGCGGCGAGCACCGGCGTGAGCGTGAACGAGACGAACAGCGAGAACAGCGTCGCGACGGTGACGACGATGCCGAACTCCTGCATGTACTTGCCGACGAAACCGCTCAAAAACGCCAGCGGCAGGAACACGACGACGTCGACGAGCGTGATCGCGATCGCCGCGCCGCCGATCTCGTTGCGCCCGCTCAGCGCGGCGTCGCCGGGCGCTTGTCCCATGTCTCGGTGGCGGGTGATGTTCTCGAGGACGACGATCGAGTCGTCGACGAGGATTCCGATGATCAGCGACAGTCCCATCAGCGAGACGTTGTCCATCGTCAGCCCGAGCATGCGCATCACCACGAACGTCGCGAGCAGCGACGACGGGATCGCGATCATCACGACGACCGCGTTGCGCCAGGCGTGCAGAAAGAGCATCAGCACGACGGCCGTGAGCAAGATGCCCTCGCCCAGCGACTGCCACACGCCGTTCAACGAGGCCTCGGTGTAGTCGGCGGGGGCGAACAGCTCCTTGAACGTGATCTGCGGGTACTTGTCCGCGATCTTCTTCATCTCGGCGCGCGCGATCTTGGTGGACGCGATCTCGTCGGCCGTGATCGTTGCGGCTGAGGTCGATGAAGAGGCCGGGCGCGCCGTTGATGTGCGTCAGACGGCGCTGCTCGGCGTGTCCGTCGACGACGGTCGCGACGTGCCCGACGGTGAGCCCCTTTTGCGCGGTGCCCGAAACGTTGAGCGGGATCGCTGCGATGTCCGCGGCGGAGTTGATCTCCGCATGAACCGACACGTCGCGCTCGATCGTCGGCCGGTCGATGCGCCCGCCGGGGACGTTCATGTTGTTCTGGGCGATCGCGCCGAAGACGTCGGCGAGCGAGGCGTGGGCACCCATGAGGCGCAGCGGATCGGCATACACCTCGAACTCGCGCTGCGCGGCGCCGTTGAGGTCGACGCCCTCGACGTTCGGGATGTGCTTGATGTCCGCGATGACGCGGTCGTTCATGATGTCGGCGAGCGCGGTGCCCGTCAGCGTCTTGGAGCTGATCGCGTAGGTCAGGAGCGCGTCTTGCGCGCCGTTCTTCTGGACCGTTGGCGGGTCGAGGTCGCTGGGCATGTAGATGCGCGCGGTGTCGACGCGGCGCTGCATCTCGATCGCGGCGAGATCGAGGTCGGTGCCGAGCTTGAACTGTGCAACGACGACCGCCAAACCGTCCTGCGCCGTGCCGGTCAGCTTGTCGAGGTGTTCCATCCCGTCGACCTGGTCCTCGATCGGCTTGATGATGAGCCGCTCGATCTCGGCCGGCGATGCCCCCGGGTAACTGGCGACCGCGAAGACGATCGGGAACGAGACGTTCGGCTGCGCGTTCTTGCCGAGCGCCTTGTACGAGAGCGCGCCGAAGACCGCGAGCGCAATGAAGAACATCGCGACGATGATGGGGCGCTGGAGGGAAAACCGCGTCAGCCACATGCGCTTAGATCGTCCTCTCGTCGGCCACCCGGAGCTACGCGAAGCGGAACCGGATGTTTCGGAGCGTTCCTCCTAATTCCATCGTTGTTCCTGGCGCCCCGCCGGCCCGAACGTTAGAAAACGGCAAGAAGCGTAGGCTTCCGGCCGTTTACGAAGTCGTTGGTGCGCGAGACTGGACTCGAACCAGCACGCCCTTGCGGGCGCTAGCCCCTCAAGCTAGTGCGTCTACCAATTCCGCCACTCGCGCACGGGGCTCACGGATTCGGCAAGGGCCGAGTCCGCAACCCCGAGAGTGTAGGCCATCGGTATCCGCGGCGCAAGAGGTTCTCAGGCGGCGACTTCGGCGTCGCCCAGGAGCGACGTCGATCTTCGCGTGCAGGCGTTCGAAGCCGCGGTCGCCGGCTTGGCGGTGGACCAGCTTGCCGTCCGCGTCGAACACGTAGTACGCCGGCACGAACTGGTTCTCGAAGCGCCGCACCAGCGCGTGCTCGTTGTCGACGGCGCACGGCCAGGTGATCCCCATGGGGCCCAGCGCGTCGGCGGTAACGGCGGCGGCGGCGAGCTCCTGCGGACCGCGCGGCTGGTGCACGCCGACGACGGCTAGGCCGCGCGGGCCGTACTCCGCCTGCCACGCCGCGACCTCGGCGGCAACATCGTGGCAGATGTGGCAGCTGACCGACCAGAAGTGGACGAGGAGCGGCTTGCCGGCCAGCTCCGCGGCCTTCGGGGCACCATTGATCCACGTGGCGACGCCGCTCAGGTCGGGCAGCGGGCTCCCGGTGCGCATGGGCATCGGCGGCTTAGGCTCCGACCGCCAGCAGCTCTTTGCCGGGCGTCCATTCCGCCGGGCACAGGCCGCCGGTCTGGAGCGCCTGGAGCACGCGCAGCGTCTCCTCGACGGACCGGCCGACGTTGTCGGCGGTCACCACCGCATAGCGCAGCACACCTTCGGGATCGATGATGAACAGGCCGCGCTGCGCGACGCCGGTCGCCTCGTCGAGCACGCCGTACGCGCGTGAGACGTCCTTCGTGTAGTCGGACGCCAGCGGGTAGGCCGTGCCGGCGATCCCGTTCTTCTCACGGGGCGTGTTCAGCCAGGCGAAGTGCGAGTGGACGCTGTCCGTCGACGCGCCGAGCACCTCGGTGTCGAACTCCGCGAACTCGTCGAGCCGGTCCGACAGGGCGATGATCTCGGTGGGGCAGACGAACGTGAAATCGAGGGGATAGAAGAAAAAGATCAGCCACTTGCCGCGATAATCCGACAAGCTGATCTCGCGGCCCAGGTCCTTGGGGCTGGTCGCACCCTTGGTCGACGGGAGGGCAAACGAGGGGGCGGGCTGACCGACCTTGGCTAACAACAGACGAATCCTCCGAACATGCTTGCTATGGGCGCCGGTTCTCGCCTATAACGAAATGAGATTGAGAACCGATTTCACTCCGCTGGAGGTTACCGCAAACCGAAATCCATGTCTACGACCGATCATGCACCGCTGCCGCCGAACTACCGGACGGTCCTCGATGTCGTCGAGCAGGCCGGGCCGGGCAGCCACCTCACCGCCCAGGAGATTTGGCTGCGCGCCCGCGCGCTGCGGCCGCGGATCGGTTTCGCCACGGTTCACCGGGCGCTGATCCGGCTGCACGAGGCCGGCGCCGTGCTCAAAGTCGACGTCCCCGGCGGGGCGGCGACGATCTACGAGCCGGCCGCGAGCCAGCACGCGCACTTCCGCTGCACCGCCTGCGGCGCGATCGCCGACGTGGACTTCGCGGTCCCGCCGGATACGCTGCGCGATCTCGCCCGCCGGCACGGCGTCGCGATCGAGTACGAAGAGGTCACGTTCAGCGGCCGCTGCGCGCGCTGCGCGTAGGACCATCGCCCGTGCCACCGCGCGCGCCCCGCGAGCGGTCTCAGCAGACGTGAACAAGATCGAGAAAACCGACGCCGAGTGGCGCGCCGAGCTGCCGGCCGAGCAGTACGCCGTCCTCCGTAAGGGCGCGACCGAGCGGCCATTCAGCGGGGCGCTCTACCACAACCACGCCGCCGGCACGTACGCCTGCGCCGCGTGCGGCAACACGCTGTTCTCGTCCGCGACGAAGTTCGAGAGCGGCAGCGGCTGGCCGAGCTTCTGGGCGCCCGAGGACCGCGCGAACGTCGAGCTCGTCGAGGACCGCTCGCTCGGAACCGTGCGGACCGAGGTGCGCTGCGCGCACTGCGGCTCGCACCTCGGGCACGTGTTCGACGACGGCCCGAAGCCGACCGGCGAGCGGTACTGCATCAACTCGCTCGCGCTGGCGTTCGAGCCGAAGACGGAGGGCTGAACCTCTGCCGGCCTGCCCTCGACGGAGCAGCATGGAAGGCCGATGAGCGACGCCGACGACCGGGGCCTGCTGGAACGGATCGCCGCACGCGACAAGCTCGCGTTCGAGACGTTCTTCCGCGCGCACGGATCGGGTGTCCACCGGTTCGTCCGCGATTTGGTGCGTGACGACGGTTTGGCGGAGGAGTTGACGAGCGACGTGATGGTCGAGGTTTGGCGGAACGCCGGCAAGTACGGCGGCCGCTCGCGCGCACGAACGTGGGTGTTCGGGATTGCGCATCACAAGGCGATCGACGCGCTGCGCAAGCGGCGCGCGACGGTCGTGCCGCTCGACGAGCTGCTCGGCGTCGCCGGCGGCGGCGAGACGCCCGAAGAAGCCGCGCTGCGCGCCGACGACCGCCGCCGCCTCGACGCCGCGATGACGTCGCTGAGCGCGGAGCACCGCGCCGTGCTCGAGCTCACCTACGTCGAGGGCTTCTCGCAAAAAGAGATCGCCGAGATCGTCGACGTCCCGATCGCAACCGTGAAGACGCGCGCCTTCTACGCCAAACAGCGGCTGCGCGACGCGCTCGCGACCGGTAGCTCGCGCGAAAAATCGGAGCACCCGCGATGACCGATCACGAGATCGCCGAACTGCTGCCGTTCTACGCCAACGGCACGCTGGACGCCGCCGAGCGCGCGCGCGTCGAGGCGGAGCTTGCCACGTGCACGTCGTGCGCGAGCGAGCTGCGCGAGCTGGAAGCGCTGGGCGCGACGCTCAAAGCGCACGCCGACGCGATGCCGCCGCTACCCGAGCACGTGCTCGACGACGTCTTCGCGCGCATCGCCACGCCGGCGACCGCGCTCGCCGCGACGCGCCTGCGCACCGCCTGGTGGGGCACGCCCGCGCGCTACGCAACGGCCGCGGCGCTGGTCGTCGGCTTTGGTGCCGCCGCGTTCGCCGCGCACCAAGCCCGCGAAGCGAACGTCACCCGGTACGTTGCCGTGGGGGTTCCGAATCCCACCGCGGACGAGAAGCTGACGACGATCTTCCACGTCACGCCCGCCCCCAACGCGCCGAAGATCAAGGTGGCGAATCGCGCCGCCGCGCCGGCGGCAGCGACGCAAACGGTCGCGCAGGGTGCCGCGGACGCGCCGCCCCAACCGACCGTTGCCAAGCAACACCGGCTCGCGAAGAAGGCGCGGCTCGAGCTGCTCGTGCGCGACGTCGAAGCGACGCTCAAACAGGCGCAAGCGACGGTGCGCCGCGCGGGCGGTCAGGTGACGTCGCTCAACGACACGACGCCGCGCGACGCGAGCGCAGTGCACGGCGCAACGATGGACGTGGAAGTCCCGGCCGAGCGGCTCGACGACGCACTGGACCACCTCGGGCTGCTGGGCGCGGTGCAGACGCGTGCCATCGACGCCGAAGACGTGGACGCGACGATCGTCGACGAAGAAGCGCGGCTGCGCAACTTGCGCCGCGCGGAGGCCGACCTGCGCAAGCTGATGGACAAAGGCGGCAAGGTCGACGAGATCCTCAACGTGCAGCAGAATCTGACCGACGTGCGCGGACAGATCGAGCAGCTCGACGCGCAGCACCGCAACGACGTGCACCGCGTCGCAACGAGCACGATCGCCGTCACCCTCACCGAAGACCGCCCCAACGCGACGCCGGCGAAGCCCGGTCCGACCGCGCGCATCGACGGCGCGTTCCACAACGGCCTCAACGCACTCGCCGACAGCGCGATCGCGCTGCTGAGCACCATCGCGTGGTGCGTCGCCGTCGCGCCGATCCCGCTGACGCTCGCGGGCATCATCTACGCCGTCGCCCGCGCGCTGCAAAAGCGCACGGCACCAGTCCGCTAGCGCAAAAGCCGCGTCGGCAGCACCCGCTCGTGGACGCCGGTCGCCGTGCGCGCGACGTGGTAGCCGGATTTCCCGCGTTCCTCGGCGACCGCTTCGCGGAACGTGCCGCCTTCGAACCGCAGCCCGACGCCGTCGTCCGCCGCGTAGCCTGCGCCGAGCCGCCCGCGCGCGATCAAACGCTGAAACGTGGGCCGCCGCCCGGGCTCGGCGTCGTAGTGCGGCGAGAAGCTCGCGTCAACGAGCCCAAGGCAGCGCAACGGCTCGAGCCGCCCGGGCCACGAGTCGGTGGTCCCTTCGCGAAACCAGCACAACGCGCCGGCGCTGACCCCGGCCAGCACGGTGCCGTCCGCGTACGCCTTGCGCAGCGCGCGGTCGATGCCCCACGCGCGCCACAACAGCAGCAGATTGCGCGTGTTTCCGCCGCCCACGTACACCACGTCTTGCTCGGCGAGAAACGCCTCGACGCCTTGCAGCGGCACGCTGAACACGTCGAGATGCGACGCAACGCAGCGGACGTCCCCAAACGCGCGGTAGAACCGCCGCACGTACTTGCCGGGATCGCCGGCTGCCGACCCGATGAAACACACGCGCGGGCGTTTTCGGCGCGCTGCGGCAAGCACGTAGCGATGCAGCGGCGACAACACGCCGCGCATCATGAACCCGCCGCCGCCGATCGCGATGATCGTGCCGTCAGCCAGCGACGCGCCCCCGCATGACGCGCCGCGACAGCGACCACATCTCGTGCAACACGGCGTGCACCGGACCGCGGCTCGTCGCGGACGAGCGCCGGCCGCGGCAGCGGCGGCAAGCACGGTGATCTCAGCGGGGTCGACGATGGCCCGCGTGTGCTCGCGCCGACGCGCCATCCGGTCGCCGGCGTCGGTCACGACGAGTGGCCGCAGCTTCTGAAATCCGTCGATCCACGGCGCCTTCGGCGCGGCATACCGCAGTGGAGCATCCGTCACGTCGAGGTGCTGCGGCGTCCACCGCGCAGACACTTCGAGCGGGTTCCCGTGACTCGGCCGATCCATCCGACCTCCTTGGCGTCCTAAGCGGCGCCCCACCGCACACACTCGTATGAACGTTATTCGCCGCAGAAAACACGCACGCTTCGGGCGGCGTCAGCGCATGTTCGGGATCGAGCGCGTCGCGCAGGCCGTCGCCGAGGTAGTTGATGGCGAGCACGGTGACGAGGATGCACAGCCCGGGGAAGATCGCCGCCCACGGCGCCACGGTGATGTTCGACTGCGCGTTGGCGAGCATGTTGCCCCACGACGCGGTCGGCGGCTGAATGCCGAAGCCCAGGAACGAGAGCGTCGACTCGAGGATGATGACGTTGGCGACCTCGAGCGTCGCCTGCACGATGATCGGCGCGATCGCGTTGGGCAGCAGGTGGCGGAAGATGATCCGCCCGTCGCGGTTGCCCAGCGCCTTCGCGGCCTCGGCGAACTCGCGCTCGCGCAGCGACAGGAACGACGCGCGCACGAGCCGCGCGACCGACGGCCACGACAAGCCCGCCGATCAGGACGACGATGACGCCGAAGTTCAGCGACGCCTTGTTCGACGTGCCGGCGACGATCGCGGTCAGCACGAGCAGCAGCGGCAGCAGCGGGATGGAGAGCACGACGTCGGTCGCGCGCATGATGACGAAGTCGACCCAGCCGCCGTAGTAGCCGGAGATCGCGCCCAGGAACGTGCCGATCGAGATCTCCATGATCACCGCGAACAGCGCGACCGTGAGCGAGATGCGCGCGCCGAACATCAAGCGCGCGAGCAGGTCGCGGCCGTTCTCGTCGGTGCCCAGGATGTGGTGCGCGACGCCCGGCGCGAGCGGGTAGCCCTGCCAGTTCACTTGGTCGATGAAGTTGGGGTCGGCCGGCGTGAGGATGTTCGCGCACGATCGCGATCAGCCCCATGAAGATGATGATGACGCCGCCGACCAGCGCGACCTTGTGGCGGCGGAAGCGGCGCCAAACGGTGTTGCGCGTCGGCGCCATCTCTTCGGCGACGGGCACGGCGGTCGGGTCGAGCGGTAGCGATGCGGCCATCTACGTGTACTTCACGCGCGGGTCGAGCCAGGCGTAGCACAAGTCCGCGACCAGGTTGAAAAAGATGACGAGGAACGAGACGAGCATCATGTAGCCCATCAGCAGCGCGAAGTCGAACTGGCCGAGCGCGTTGATGAAGAGCCGGCCCATCCCGGGCCAGGCGAAGATCGTCTCGGTCACGACGGCGCCGGCGACGAGGCCGGGCAGCGACAGCGCGATGACGGTGACCAGCGGGATCAGCGCGTTCTTGAGGCCGTGCTTGAGGATGACGGCGCGCTGCGACACGCCCTTCGCGGCGGCGGTGCGCATGTAGTCGGTGCGCACGACTTCGAGCATCGAGCTGCGCATGAAGCGGCTCCACTGCGCGATGAACAGCAGCGAGAGCACGACGGTCGGCAAGATCAGATGCTGCGAGGCGGTCCCACAAATCGAACGTGTCCGACGTGGAGATGCCCGCCGACGGCAGCGAGAACTTGTAGCCGAACGCGGTGATGCCGACGACGGAGAACGCGAGCTGCATCATCAGCGCGAACCAGAACACGGGCATCGACTGGCCGAAGAACGCGAGCGTCGTGACCGTGTAGTCCAGCCACGAGTACTGCCGCACCGCGCTGATGATCCCGGCCGTGACGCCGATCGCCAGCGAGAACACGAACGCGCAGCCCATCAGCTCGAACGTGGCGGGGAGCCGTTCCAGGATCGCCTGGGTGACGGGCTCGGAGTTGGACATCGACCAGCCGAAGTCGCCCTGCAGCACCCGGAACAGCCAGATGAAGTATTGCACGTAGCCGGGCTTGTCGAGGCCGAGGTTGTGCTTGAGCCGGATGATGTCGGCTTCGGTGATGTGCGGGTTCTGCAGATACGGCGTGAGCGGCCCGCCCGGCGCGTACTGCAGGATCGTGAAGAGCACGATCGAGACGAGCAGCAGGATCGGGATGTTCTGCAGAGTCCGGCGGACGACGTACGTGAGCAGCGGTGGACCTCCCCGGGAAGCGGGCCGACGCGGTTTCCGGTCGAGCCGTCGAATCCCCTAGGGAACGGCTATGCGGCGGCGGCGGTTGGCAGTTTGAGGATGCGCCGCGCCTCGTCGGGCGTGGCGACGGGGCGCCCCAGTTCCTCGGCGATGCGCACGACGCGGGCGACGAGCTCCTCGTTGCGCGCCAGCCGGCCTTTGCTGTAATAGAGGTTGTCCTCGAGCCCCACTCGGACGTGGCCGCCCATCGCGACGGCGACCGCCGCGAGCGTGAGCTGCATCCGCCCGATCCCCGCCACCGACCAAGTGCAGCCCGCGGGCAGCGCGCGCACGCAGTCGACGAGGTGCTCGACGGACGCTTCGAGCGCCGCCGGGCACGCCGAGCACGAAGTCGACGTGGGCCGGCAGCCGGATCGCGCCTTCGGCCGCGAGCCGCTTGGCGTTGGAGAGGTGGCCGAGGTCGAAGATTTCCAGCTCGGGCGTGACGCCGAACTCGTGGAGCTTGGCCGCGATCCCGCGCATGATCGGAAAGCTGTTCTCGAAGACGTCGTCGCCGAAGTTCACGGTGCCGCAGGTGAGCGTTGCCATCTCGGGCCGCAGCGCGAGCGGCGCGGCGCGCTCCTCCGGCGTCATGCCGATGGCACCGCCGGTGGAGAACTGGACGATGAGATCGCTTGCTGCGCGGATTGCTTCGTACGCCGCGCGGAAGCGCTCGACGTCGTGGGTGTTGGAGCCGTCGTCGTTGCGGCAGTGGACGTGCACGATGCTCGCCCCGGCCGCCCGAATCGCGCGCGCGGTCTCCCCGAGCTGCGCCGGAGTGACGGGCAGATACGGCGTCTGATCGGGCATGACTTCGGCGCCGACGGGCGCGACGGTGATGATGAGCGGGTCCACGATCGCGCTCTTCGCGAGCCGCCGATAGAACAACCGCCGTTAGCGCGACGCCGGGTCCAGCGCGTCCCTCAGGCCGTCACCCAGCAGGTTCACGCCCATCACCGCGATCATGATCGCGAGGCCCGGGAACAGCGCCGTCCACCAGGCGGTGTCGAGATACTGCCGGCCGTCGGCGAGCATGCCGCCCCACGACGGGGTCGTCGGCGGGACGCCCAGGCCGAGGAACGACAGCGACGATTCCAGCACGATCGCGCGCGCGATCTCGAACGTGCCCAGCACGATCGCGGCCGACGCGACGTTCGGGAGCAGGTGGCGGCCGATCACGCGCGTCGACGTCGCGCCCGCGGCTTGCGCAGCGAGGACGAACTCGCGCTCGCGCAGACTCAGCGTCTCCGCGCGCACGACGCGCACGTACTGCACCCACGACGTCAGGCCGATCGCCGCGATCACCGTCCACAAGCCCGGGCCGACGACCGCGACGATCGCGACCGCCAGCAGTACCAGCGGGAACGCGAGCTGCACGTCGGTGATGCGCGCGATCACCGCGTCGACCCAGCCGCGGCGATAGCCGGCGAGAAGGCCCGCCGTCACGCCGATCGTGCCGCCGATCGCGACGACCGAGATGCCGACGATCGCCGACACGCGCGCGCCCCAGATGATGCGGGTGAGCACGTCGCGCCCGAGGTTGTCCGTGCCGAGCGGGTGCGCGTGCACGCCGCCCACGATCCATGCGGGCGGGAGCAGCGTCGAGGTGAGGTCCTGCGCGTTCGGGTCGCCGCGCGCGATCAGCGGCGCGAACACCGCGCACACCACGAGGACCGCGACGATGATGGCGCCGATCACGGCGGCCGGATCGCGCGCGAGCTTGCGCAGCGCAGCGGCGCGCGACGTGACGCCGGCGATCTCGGCATGCGCGGCGGCGGCGCCCGCGACGGCGGTCGCCACTACGCGTACCGGATGCGCGGGTCGAGCACCGCGTACAGCAGGTCGACCGCGAGGTTGAGCACGACGAAGATCGTCGCGGTGAGCAGCACGACGGATTCGACGACCGGAAAGTCGCGCTCGAACACCGCCTGCACCGCGAGCCGGCCGACGCCGGGCCATGCGAACACGGTCTCGGTGATGATCGCGCCGGACAGCAGCGTGCCAAGCTCGACGCCGAGCTGCGTCACGATCGGCAGCCACGCATTGCGCAGGCCGTGGCCCAGCGACACGCGTACCGCCGTCAGGCCCTTCGCGCGCGCCGTGCGCAGGTAGTCGGCCTGCAGCACTTCGAGCATCGCCGAGCGTGTCAACCGCATGATCTTCGCGGTGGAGAAAAATCCGAGCGTCGCGGCGGGCAGCACGAGGTTGTGCCAGTCGCCGATCCCGCTCGCCGGAAACCAGCCCAGGCGCACCGCGAACAGCAAGATCAGCATCAGGCCGATCCAGTACGTGGGCGCGCTCTGCCCGACCAGCGCGATCACGCGCGCCGTATAATCGATCCACGTGCGCGGCCGCAGCGCCGAGAGCACGCCCGCGGGGACGCCGATCAGCGCGACGATCAGGAACGCTGCTCCCGCGAGCTCGATCGTCGCGGGGAGCCGCTGCAACGCGAGGCCCATCGCCGGCTCTTGATGGCGCAGCGACAACCCGAGATCACCGTGCGCAGCCGACGCCGCGAACGATGCGAACTGCACGATCAGCGGCCGGTCGAAGCCCTGCGCGTGGCGGAACGCGTCGATCTCGGCGCGCGTCGACTCCGGCGGCATCATCACCGCGGCGGGGTCGCCCGCGATGTGCAAGATGATGAAGACGACGATCGCGACGCCGATCAGCGCCCACAGCGCGCCGAACGCGCGCCGCCCGAGGTAGGCCGTCAAGGCGTCAGCTCACCGACATCTCGTAGACGCGGAGCGCTTCGTCGCCGCGCGGCTGGAAGTGCAGGCGCTTCGACGTTCCGTAGAGGTCTTCGTACTCGAAGAGCACGATCCACGGCGCATCTTCGTGCAGGATCGTCACGATCTGCTTGTAGATCGCTTTGCGCTTGGCGACGTCGAGCTCGCCGCGCGCCTGGTCGGCGAGCTTGTCGACTTCCGGGTTCGCATAGCACGAGAGCGGCCCGTACGACGTGAACAGTGACGAAATCGACGCCGTCCGCATCGGCCGACGGCCAGTTCCAGCCCAGCTCGTAGAGCGGCGTAAGCGCGCGTTTCCCGGCCATACTCGAGTACGACACCCACTCCTGCGGCTTCACCGTTGCTTGAATTCCGACCGCTTGCAGCTGGCCCGACACGGCCTCGGCGACCTCCCGGTCGCGATTGTAGCGCCCGATCGGCGCGTTCACGATCAGCGATATTCCCTTGCCGTCGGGATAGCCGGCTTTGGCGAGCAGGGCCTTCGCCTTGGCGACATCGTGCTTGTAGCCCGGCACCGATGCATCGTAGCCGAAGTAATTCGGCGGGATCGGCGAGGTGAGCTCGTAACCGCGCCCGCCGAGCACGTTCTTCACGATCGCGGGGACGTCGACCGCGTAGTTGATCGCCTGCCGCACGAGCTTGTTCTGCTGCGGGCCCGGCTGCAGCGTGTTGAACGCGATGAACAGCTGGCGCAAACTGCGCGCGCTGACGAGCTTCGTGTTCTGACCGCCGGTGATCTGGATGTAATACTGCGACGGAACGTTCGTGATGAGATCGGTCGCGCCCGTGCGCAATGCCGCGACGCGCGCCGCGGCTTCGGGGATCGGCTTGAACACGACGTGGTCGATCTTCGGGCGGCCGCCCCACCACTTCGGGTTCACGTCCATCGTCAGCTGGTCGTCACGCTTCCATTCGCGCAGGACGTACGGGCCGGTTCCCACCGGATGCTCGGCGATGTATGCATTGCCTTTCTCTTGGACGTACTTCGCGTCGACGATGAAGATGGGCTGATTCAGCCCGGGCGGAATCGCGGTCGGTGCCTTGGAGACGAACCGCACCGTGTACGGATCGGGTGTCTCGACACGGTCGATCTCGCGCACGAACGGCGTTTGCTCCGAGGCATGGCTCCTGTCTTTGATCCATTCGACGCTGAACTTCACGTCGGCGCTCGTAAACGGGTCACCGTTGGAAAACACGACGCCGTGCCGGAGCTTGTACTCCTCGGTCGTCGGGTTGATGCGTTTCCACGAGACGGCCAGCTTCGGTTCGTACTCGCCCGAACGCGAGCCGAAATCCGCCATCCGCTCGTAGAAATGCTGCACGACGTTGTTCAGCGGCGTGACCGCTTTCGCAAGCGGGTTGAGCGTGTCGGCATCGACGCCTTGCGAGATCGTCACCGTCGTGCCGGCCGGATCGGCGGCGCGCAACGGCGCCGCCGGCGCGACCGCCAGCGTCGCAGCGAACAGGACCATGAGGGCGCGCTTCATGTCGGAATCACCTCCGGCCGGTCACCGGCCAGCAGCAGCTGCGGTCGCTGATCGAACGTGTACGTGCCCGACGCGCCGCGGTCGAAAATCCACACGACGTCGAAGCGGTCATCGGGCCATGTTTGCGGCGCCGTCGTGGTATCGCCGACGATCGCGTTGGCAATGTCGGCGATGCGTTTGTGCTCCCACGCGATCAGGACGACGCCGCTGCGCGTGAGCACGTCCGCAACCAGCTCGTTCTCTTCGTCGAGCATGAAGCGGCAGTCGACCTCCGCGTTGAGCTTCGCGGCGACCGCGCACACCGTTTGGTACGGCCGGCCGTGATCGCCCGCTTTTCCGTGCTGGGGCGGGGAGTACACGTGGGTGGGGCACGCGATGGCGCCGTCCCGCGGGTAGCAGAAGTAGGCCGCCAGCGCACCCGCGCGCTGCCAGCCGCGCACGATGAGCGAGTGGTCGTCATGGCGGCCGTCCTCTTTGATCCCGGTGGGCGGTCCGACGGCCGGCGGCTTCTCGCCGTGGCGGATCACCATGATCTTGTCGGGCGGCGCGCCCTCGGGTGCGTTCATCGAGCCTCCTTCCGGCATGGCCTCTTCCGCTACGGAGAGAACGGTTCCGTTCCCCTTCGCCGTAAGGATGATTCTCGGATGCGATCGTATCTCGCCGCCGCAGCTCTGCTTGGCGCCTCGGGCGCGGTTGCACTCGCGGTGCCCGCCGCGACGGCGCGGTCGGCCGAGCTAGCGCCGGGGGCCGCCGCCACGATTACGATCACGCAAGGCGTGGACGTGAGCACGCTCGACCCGCTCAAAGCGTCGGTCACCACTGACAATAACGTGCAGGCGCAGCTCTACGACACGCTGGCGCGGCGTTCGGCCGACGGCGCGTCGCTGGTGCCCCAGCTGGCGACGTCGTGGAAGCGCATCGCGCCGACCGTGTGGGAGTTCAAGCTCCGCCGCGGCGTCACGTTCGCCAACGGCGACCCGTTCACGAGCGCCGACGTGAAGTTCACCGTCGAGAAGATCCTCGACCCCGCGTACAAGTCGCAGCAGCTTCCGCGCGTCGACACCGTCGCGCGCGTGGAGGCGCCCGACCCGTTCACCGTGCGCTTCGTGACGAAGCGGCCGACACCGTTACCGCCAACGATCACCCGGCCCGTGTTCATCGCCGACGGCAAGTGGTGGCAAGAGCACGGCGACGCGTACGTGGCAGACCACGTCAACGGCACCGGACCCTACGTGCTCAAGTCGTGGCGGCGCGACGATGCGCTCGAGCTCGACGCCAACCCGCACTACTGGGGCGGCGCGCCGGCGATCGCGCACGTCGTGTTCAAGCCGATCCCCGAAGCGGGGACGCGCGTGTCGGCGCTGCGCACGGGCGCGACCGACCTCATTACCAACGTGCCGTTCCAGTACGCGACGGTGCTCGCCGGCGGCACGAATACGCGCATGGCGAGCGCGCGCAGCGTGCGCGTGCTCTACATCGCGTTCAACACGCTGCAGCCCGGCCCGCAGCAGAACGTGCTCGTGCGCCAGGCGCTCAACTACGCGCTCGACGTGCCCGCCATCGTCAAGGCGGTGCTCGGCGGGCGCGCGTACGAGCTGGGCGAGCCCGTGCCGCCGAACTTCTTCGGCTACGATCCCGCGCTCGCACCGTACCGCCACGATCGCGCCAAAGCCAAAGCGCTGCTCGCCAAAGCCGGATACCCCGACGGCAAAGGCCTGACCCTCACGCTGTACGCGCCGCAGGGCCGCTATAACGCCGACAAGGAGGTGGCGCTCGCGATCGGCGGCCAGCTGCAAGCGGTCGGCGCGCACGTCGACGTGCGCACGCAGGAGTGGGTGAGCTACTACGGCCAAACGCTGCGGCGCGCGCTGTCGCCGATGTACATGCTGGGCTGGGGCAACATCACCTACGACGCCGACAACACGCTCTCGTCGCAGCTCGTCTCCGACGCGACGACCTCGACGTACGCGAACAAGACCGTCGACGCGCTTGTCGATGACGCGCGCTACGAGCTCAATCCCTCCAAGCGCAAGGCGCTCTATGCGAAGGCCTTGCGCATCATCCACGACGACGCGCCGTGGCTGTTCCTGTTCCAGTACGAAGACCTCTACGCAACGTCGAAGCGATTGCAATGGCAACCGCGTCCGGACGAGGCGATCTATCTCACCGAAATGCGGTTGCGATGAACGACACGGCTGCCGGCTTGCGGCCCACCCGCGCGATCGCGCGCTCCACGCGCGCGATGGTCGCCTCGCCGCATGCGGCGGCGACCGCCGCAGGCGTCGCGGTGCTCCGCAGCGGCGGCAACGCGGTCGACGCCGCGATCGCGGCCAACGCGGTGCTCGCGGTGGTCTATCCGGCCAGCTGCGGCGTGGGCGGGGACGCGTTCTGGATCGTGCACGATCCCAGCCGCGTGGTGCGCGACGCCAGCGCGAGGCGCACGGTCTCCTACAACGGCAGCGGCCGCACCCCGCGCGCCGCATCGCTCGACCAGCTTCCCGGCGGCGTGCTCCCGCAGCGCGGCGCGCTCAGCGTCACGGTGCCCGGCGCCGTGCGCTCGTGGGAAGACGTGGCGCTCGCACACGGCACGCGCGGACTGGACGAGCTGCTCGCGCCCGCGGAGCAATACGCGCGCAACGGGTACGCCGTCACCGACGTCGTCGCGAACTACGTCGCGCTCAACGAATCGCTGCTGCGCCAAGATGCCGAAGCCGCGCGCATCTTCGTCAGCGGCGGGCCGCTGCGCCCGGGCGATTGCCAGTGCAGCCCCGACCTCGCCGACACGCTCGGCGCGATCCGGCGTGGCGGCGCCGACGCGTTCTACAACGGTCCCATCGCCGAGCGCATCGTCGCGACGCTGCAGCGCGGCGGCAGCGCGATGACGCTCGACGACCTCGCGGCCCATCGCACCGAGGAAACGATCCCGCTGCGCATCCCGTGGAACGGCGGCGAGCTGCTGACGCACCCGCCGAACTCGCAAGGCGCGTGCCTATTGCTCGGCGCGGGGATGCTCGCCGGCGACGGCGCCGCGGACGAGCCGCTGTGGCATCACCTCGGCGTCGAGGCGATGAAGCGCGCGATGGCAATCCGCGACGCGACGTTTCGTGATCCGGCATTCGGCTCAACCGGCATCGAGCGCGAGCTGACGCCGGAGCGATTGCGCGCGCTGCGCGCGTCGATCGACCCCGACCGCGCGGGATCGCGCGAGCTGCTGGCCGACCGCGGCGGCACGATCTTCCTGTGCGTCGTCGACGAGGACGGCATGGCGGTTTCGCTGATCGAGAGCCTGTACATGAACTTCGGCGCCGGGATCGTCGCCGAAGGCACCGGCATCGTGCTGCAGAACCGCGGCGCCTACTTTTCGACGCAGCCCGGTCATCCGAACGTGTATGAAGGCGGAAAGCGCCCCGTGCACACGCTGTCGCCGCCGATGTTCTTGCGCGACGGGTCGCCGGAGATCGTGTTCGGGACGATGGGCGGCGACGGCCAGCCGCAGATCCTGCTGCAGTTCTTGCACCAGCTCGTCGATCGCGGCCTCGACGTGCAGCGCGCGCTCGACCACCCGCGCTGGGTGTACGGCCGCCATACGCTCACCGAGCGGCCGGATCTCAAACCGGGCGAGACGGTGCTGGTGGAGTCGCGGATGCACGACGACATCGTCGCCGGCCTGGAGCGCCGCGGACACGTCGTTCAGAAGCTCGGTCCGTTCGAGAACGCGATGGGCCACGCGCACGGCATCGTGATCGACCGCGAGCGCGGCACCCTGGCGGGCGGCAGCGATCCGCGCGCCGACTCGCTCGCGCTGGGTTTGTAGGAACATCGTGCGTATGCTGCTCGCGCCGTTGGCCGCCACCGACGACCGGTGGTGAGGCGGAGCTCCGGCGCGCGCACGCTCGCCGCCGTCGCTGCAGCCGTCGCGGCGTTCGTGTCGCTCGATGCGGCGATCGCGTATCTGATCTGGGGTGGAGCGCTGGGAATGAGCGATACCGCGTGGATGCCCTCCTTCCCGCTGTGGGTCCTCGCGGGCGCGATCGCGACCGCGGTCGCCGTGCGGCTCCGGCGCGCGCATCGAAAGGCGCTCGTGATGACGGCGATCGTGTGCGCGCTGCTCAGCGCCGGCTTCTTGTGGGTGGCTACCGGTGTCGGTCTGCTCGCATGCGGTGAAAGTGGCGGCTGCAGCGGCCCGCTGGCGCGCGCCATGATCTCTCACTCGCGATAGATGTCGCGCGCGCGCGCGATGAGCGCGCCGTCGAGGCCGAGCAACCGCGCGAGCGCAAGCGCGTCGGACGCGCCGCCGGTGTCGCGGGCAGGTACGACACGGTAGTCCATCGCCGCGTTGATCGCGTCGAGCGCCGAATCGAGGTCGTTCGAGTCGAGCGCCTCCAACGCGCCGTCGAGCAGCCCGGCGATGCGAAGGTGCGGCAGCCCGGCGGCGCTTGCGACGCCGTCGAAGTGGGTCGCCACGAGCACGAAGGAACCTCGCTCGCGCAGCGCTTCGAGGAACGCAACGAGCAGAGCACGGCCTTCGCGCGGGCCCGTGGTGCGCGCGAACTCGTCGACGAGCACGAGCGTGCGCGCCGACGCTGTCGCGAGCGTGTCGCGCGCGTGCACGACCTCGGCCGCATACGACGATAGCAGGCGCGCCCGATCCGCGGGACCTTCACCGCCGATCCAAACGATCGATTCGAGCAGCGGAAGCCACGCCGCGCGCGCCGGCGGCGGCACGCCGAGGGCGGCGCACGCGCACAGGAAGGCCGTCGTGGCCAACGCCGCGCTCTTGCCGCCCATGTTCGGCCCCGTCAGCACGGCGACGCCGCGCAGATCGAGCGACAGCGGCGTGTAGTGACGGCCGGTGCCTGCGAGCGCGTCGGCGAGCGGAGCGAACGTCGCCTCTGTGAACGCGATCCGATCGCTCGCGAACGCCGGAACGCAAGCTCCCCAGCGCTGCGCGAACGCGGCGCGCGCAAGCGCGCGGTCGAGCGCCCCGAGCGAGCGCGCCGCCGCCGCGACGGCATCGGCCTCGCGCGCGACGCGCTCCGCCAGCGCGTGCCGTGCGCGTTCTTCCTCCTCCGCGAGCCGCGCGAGCGCGGCGTCGCGCTCGGGCGAGAGAACGTCGATCGCGCCTTGGCGATAGGTCGGCGTTTCGCGAACGACGCGCGCCCCTTCGGGCAGCGGTCCGTCGTACACGTCGCGCAGCACGACGAAGTCGTCGCCGGCGGGATCGACGCCGGTCACGTCGCGCACGCGCGCGGCGATCTCGACCCGCCGCGCCTCGACGCCGGCCTCGGCATCCGCTAGCACCGCGCGCGCCGCGCGCAAGCCGGCCCCGAACGCGTCCGCGAGATAGAACGCCGTCCCGTCGCGCCCAGGCGCGAGCAACGTGCGCAGCGCGTCGAGCCGCGGCGGCGGCCGGTTTCGAGCACCGCCGTGCGCAGCATCGCCGTCCCGACCGTGCGCCCGGGCGGCCGGGAGCATCGCAGCGTCCCACGCGCGCGCCAAGGCATCGAGCGCGTCGACGAAACGCCCGAGCTCGTAGAAGTCGACGTCGCTGAGCGCATCGCCGGCACGCGCGCGCGCAACGATCGGCGTGGCTTCGGGCACGGCGCGCAGCGCCGCGCGCACGCGCGCGACCTCGCCGGGATCGAGGCGCTTCGCCAGCGCGACGACGTCCGCGATTTCCGCCGTTGCCCGAGCTTCATCCCCAGGCCCATACGGCGGCGTCGCATCGTCGTGCCGCCGCCCGAATGCACCAACGGGCGCGAGCGCCGCGCGCAGCCACGCCAGCCCCGTGCGATCGGCGGTCATGGCGTCCGCGTGCGCCGTCATGCGGCGAGGTCCGCGACCACGTCGAACGCCGGCAAGCCGGTCGCGCGCGCAACGGCTTCGACCAAGGCGCGCGCCGGGAGCGCCTCGTCGCGCCCCACCGGCGACGTCGTGCACGCGACGACGCGCAGCGGGCGCATGCAGCGCAGATCGACGGCCGCGAGCAGCTTCGCGAACAGCGCGCCGCGCACGGCGATGCGGGTCGGATCTTCCACCACGACCGTCGCGCCGCGCGCGTCGGCGAGCAGCTCTTCCGCGTCGCGCACGTCGAGCGCGCCCGTCACCACGATCACGCGCTCGCGCTCGCGCTCGGGATCGCGTCCCGGCAGCATCAGCCGCCCGACGGTGTCGGCGGCGACCGCGGCCACGCGCGCGAGCGTTGCGCCGCTCGCCGCGCCGGTGGCAACGATCACCGCGTCGTCGCCGCCGGCGAGCGCCGCGACGCGGTCGATCGCGCCGTCCACGAACACCGGGCCCGGACCGAGCGCGCGCAGGCGCTCGATCGTGGCGCGCATCGCGTGCGCCGTCGGCGGTCCCGCGATCTCGCACGTCGTCGGCAGCATCACGCGGGCGAAGACCATCGTGCCGAGCGCGCTCTGCGCGCCGGCGTCGAGGATTGCTAGCGCCGGGCTGCGTGGAAGCAGCCCCGCGGGCAGCGCGACGATCGTCCCGGGCACGAGCCGCACGCGCGGCTTCGCCTCGGAATCGAGCGCGTCGGATGGTTCGCCGTCGCGCCCGATCGACGTCACCGCGATGGCGACGCCGTGCCGCGCCGCGACGGCGCGCAGCGCGTTGAACGCCGTCGTCTTGCCGGCGTTCTTGGCGGTGCCGACCACGACGACGCTACGCGCCGCCGCCGTCGCGAGCGCGTACAGCGCCTCAGGCGCCGACGTGGAAGAACTTGAGACCGGCAAACGCTAGCCCCGTGAGGACGAGGACGATCCCCGCCCACAGCGCGGCCTGTTCTTCGGCCACGATGCCCAAGCGCTTCCCGAGCGCGAGCCCCAACGTGGTCGAGATGACCGACGCGACGCCGATGAAGACGAGGCTGATCCCGAGCGGCACGCCGATATAGAGGATCGAGAACCCAATCCCCAGCGAGTCGAGGCTGATGGACAGCGCGCCGAGGACGAGCCCGAAGCCGCGCGAGAGGTCGAAGCCGCCACCCTCTTCGGTTCCGTGCAGCGCTTCGTAGATCATGTAGACGCCCACGCCGACGAGCGCCGCGAAGCCGAGATACCCGGCCGCATCGCCCAGAAACTTCCCCGCCGCCTGCCCCAGCAGCACGCCGACCACCGTCATGCTCACCTCGGCGAATGCGAACGCCGCGCCGATCCGAACCTTGACCGCGACGTCGCTGCCCTTCATGCCGACGCCGACGGACACGGCGAACACGTCGAGCCCGAGCGACAGCGCGACGAACAGAACCTTGAAGAATGCCCCGACGCCCACGCTAGCGCAATCGTCGCAACGTGGGCGTAACGGCGACCGCTATGCGCCCAAAACCGCGAGCGGATCGGCGAGCAGCAGTTGCACCGCCGTGCGCAGCTGCAGCACCGTGAACGGCTTGTTGAGGAATGCGTTCGCGCCGGCCGACTTCGCGCGCTCGTCCATCGCGTAGTTGTTGTGGCCGCTGATCATGATGATCGGTAGCCGCGCGGTCGCCGCGTCCTTGCGCACCTGCACGATCAGGTCGATCCCGGAAATCCCCGGCAGCATGAAGTCGCTGATGAGGATGTCGTACGGCGGGTCCTTGCGCAGATGCACGAGCGCGCTCTCGGCGTCGCTGCACAGCGTCACGTCGTACGAACCTCGCGCGAGGATCGCCTTGATCAGCGTGCAGATCTCCGGATCGTCGTCGGCTACGAGGACGCGCGAAGCCATGCGCGACGTTTCCGGGGGCGCGGGGCCCTCGCCTACGGTCCGAGCAAAAAAGGGCTGAAAAGGGGCCGCAGGTCACACCGGGTGGTACCCCGGGGGGCGCGCGCACTCATGCCGAAGCCGCCCGTTCGTGGCAGTCCTCGACGTGATCCAAACCCCGGCGTTCCAGCAGCGATTCTTCTTTCTCGCCAAGCGGTTCATCGCCGGCGAGACGGCCGGCCAGGCGATGGATGCCGTCGCCGCGCTCAACGCGCAGGGGATGAGCGCGACGCTCGACTTCCTGGGTGAGGACGTCACGGTGCGAGCGGAGGCCGAACGGACGCGCGACTGCTACCTCGAGCTGCTCGACGCGATCCGCGCGCGCGGCGTGGAGACGAACGTCTCCGTGAAGCTGACCGCGATGGGTTTGCTGATCGGCGAGGATTTCGCGCTGGAAAACCTCGGCGCCGTGGTCGAGCGCGCCTCGCGCAACCACGATCCGTTCGTTCGCATCGACATGGAAGGCTCGGCCGTCACCGACGCGACGCTGCGCGTGTTCGAACGCACGTACGCCCAAACCAAGCACGTGGGCCCCGTGCTCCAAGCCTATCTCAAGCGGACGCCCGCGGACGTGGAGCGCGCGATCGCGCTGGGCGCGCGCGTGCGCTTGTGCAAGGGGGCCTACAACGAGCCGCCGTCCATCGCGTTCAAAGACATGCCGACGATCCGCAGCCACTACATGCGCTGCGCGGAAGCACTCCTGGAGCGCGGCAACTACCCCGGCATCGCAACCCACGATCACCGCCTGATCGAAGCGGTAGAAATCTTCGTGCGCGAACGCAACATCTCCCGAGAACGCTTCGAGTTCCAATTGCTGTACGGCGTGCGCCCAGATCTCCAGCGCCGCCTCGTAGACGA
Source organism: Vulcanimicrobiota bacterium (assembly GCA_963792235.1). Classification (GTDB taxonomy): domain Bacteria; phylum Vulcanimicrobiota; class Vulcanimicrobiia; order Vulcanimicrobiales; family Vulcanimicrobiaceae; genus Vulcanimicrobium. The sequence continues at coordinate 174,649 of CAWBVR010000021.1, read as the reverse complement.
AGGTTATCGCGTCCGCATCTACGTCCCGTACGGAACGCACTGGGCAGGCTACTTCTACCGCCGAATCACCGAACGCAAGGAAAACGCCTTCTTCGCGCTACGCTCAATGCTACAGCGCTAGTCACTCCGTCCGCATCGATCGTGGCGCATGCTTCGCCAAGCTCAGCATGACAAGCGGACACCGTGCCACGCGGCGGCACGCGACATGGCTGCGGCGGGCACTCTGAACGAGCGAAGCCCCGGAGGGGCGAGAGCGATGTGAAGACGTAGCGTTTGTCGCGCACGATGTGCGACAAACGCGGCCCGCCGCAGCCATGTCGCGTGCCGCCGCGCGCCCGCGTCATCAACCGTCTGCGAGACGTTCCACTTTCGTCATCCGATCAATCTCAACCAACCGCCCAAGCACCGAAAACCCGCTCTCCACCTCACCAAACACTGTGAAATCCTTGTTCAGATGAAGCTGCGGTGAGAGCGTGATGTAGAATTGCGTCCCGGCCGAATCGCGAATCGCATGTGCATTGGGCGGATCGGTGTAGTTGAGCCCCATCGAGATCACGCCCGACCGCTGCTCGAGCGGGTTCTCCTCGGCGGGGATGGTGTAGCCGGCGTCGCCCTCGCCGTTGTCGTTCGGATCGCCCGTTTGCACCACGAAGTCTGGCACGATGCGAAACCAGCGCAAGTTGTCGTAATAGCCGCGGTCCACGAGGTTGAGGAAGTTCGCGACGGTGAGCGGCGCCCACTCGGGATAGAGCCGCACGACGATCGTCCCTTTCGTCGTGCCGATGCGCACGCGCGGATGCGGCCCGGGCATCGGGCTTTCCATGAGCGCGCTGGTGTCAGGGCGCAGCGCGAGATCGAGCCGCGCGTCGGCGGCGACGGGTTTGCGCACGGCGCCCGACCCCGTCGGACGCGGGAGCGGCGCTTCGGTATTCTGCGGCGCGGGGGGCGGCGTCTCGATCTCCGCGGGGATCGCGCCGAGATGGTCGGTGCGCTGCAGCCCGGCGAGCACTTTGATGGTCTCATAGGCTTGCTCGCGCACGCGCCACGACCGGTCTTTGAGCAGCGGTTGCAGCTGCACGATCGCACGCGAGTCTTTGCGGCGCGCGACGAGATCGGCGAACTGGATGCGCACGAGCTCGTCGCGGTCGGCAAGGCCCGCTCGAATCGTCGCGGCATCGGTCGCTGTCGCGAACGCGCGGCGCAGCGTCCATGCTTCGTGCCACCGCACGGTCGTATTCTTTTCGTGCGTGAACGCAGCCACGATGCTGCGCCCGATCGAGACACTGTCGGGCGCGTCGGCCCAGGCGTACAGCGCCGTCGCCGCGCGGGCCCGAACGACCGGGTCGCGGTCGCGCGCCGCGAGGGCGAGCAGCCGGCTCGAGAGGCGAGCGGCCCCAGGGAGCTTGGCCGCCCGAGCCCGCCAAGCCGCGTCAACGGCGGCGATTCGGACCGGCCCGGCCGTGTCGGCGAGCGCCTTAGCAACCGTTTCGGTTTCAATGGGGTTCTTAGCGGCCAAGAGACCGTAACCGTACACAGCTAGAGCACGGAGCGAAACGTCCTTGACGTCGGTCGCGTTCTTTAGGGGTCCGGCCGCGCGGGAATCTTGGGTCCTTCCGAGCGCCAGCGCCGCCCGCCCCGCCAACCCGGCGTCCCCCGACGCCAGCGCCGCGGTCAGCTCGTCGGAGAACGTCCGGGCGCTCTCAAGCTCTACCACCCGCCGGTACCCCGGCCGCTCATCCGGAGCAGCCCCCACCTGCGTTAGTATGGCAACCGCGGCGACGACCCCCGCGAGGGCATGGATAGCCCGAACCTTATCGTAAGCGATGCTCCGGCCGACAACTTTCATGAGATCGCTTACGTTACTGAGATAGGTCGATTTCCTTCCACGAGGTTCACCCCCACCAATGTCCACCCCAGAAGCCAAAAAGCCCGGAAGCGGCATGAGCGTCCGTGAAGCCGGCCAAAAAGGCGGCGAGACCGTCAAGAAAAAATACGGGCCCGAGTTCTACGAGATGATCGGGCGCAAGGGCGGCCAAGCCACCAAGAAAGCCCACGGCCACGCCTTCTACGAAGCCATCGGCAAGAAGGGCGGCAAAAAGGGCGGCGAGGCGACGCGCGACCGCTACGGCCCGGAATTCTACGAAACGATCGGTCAGAAGGGCGGCCAAAAGGTCAAAGCTCTGATCGAGCAAGGCAAGAAGGCCGCGGCTGAAGCCGCCGAGGCGGAGAAGAAAGCCAGCTGAGCGGATGCTCGGCATCCGCCGGACGGCCGTCGTCGCGACGGCCTTCATCCTTCTGTGCGCATCGTGGGCGACCGCCCAGTCCCAGCAGCAGCATGCGCTGCCCGCGGGGACCACGGTCGTCTTCATCACCGATGCAGCGCTGGACGCCGGCCGCCGTGAAGGCGACGTCGTCTCGGTGCATCTGAAGGATGCCCTCATGCTAGACGGCGCCGTCCTCGCTCCGGCGGGGACGCGCGCTCGTCTTTTGATCGGCGGCACCGACACCCCCGACGGCAAACGCACCCCCGCCATCTCCTTGGACCGCTTCTCGATCAGCGCCGGGCTGCTGCCGGTGCGCGCCGACGCGCCGCTCGTTGCGCCGATCCCCGCTGGGACCGAGATTCACGCGAAGACGCTCGCGGAGGTCGACCGCTTCGGCGACCGCCTCTCGATCCGAGTGCCGTTCCCGTTCCAGCTCACCGGCGACCAGCCGGCGTCGATGTACACGCCCACGCCCGCGCGAACGGCCTCGCCGTCGATGCAGATGAAACGACCGCCGACCCCGGCGCCGACGCCAAGTGCCATGCCTGCGCCAGACACCCCCGCGCCCACGAAGATACCGGCCTGACGACCGCGAACGGCGACCGCATGATGCGTCGCCGTTCGTCTTTGCTGCTCGCGCTGTCGTTTGCGTTGCTGGCGCTGCCCGTCCGCGCGGGTGCGGCCGACGCCACGCCGGCGCCCGCGCCGACCGCGGCGCCCGCGCCCAGCGCCGCCGAATCCGCGTTCCTCGCGAAGATCATGCGCGATCTGCCGAAGCGCTACCCGAACCCGCAAACCGCGATCAAAGCCGGCTACGTTCGCTACACGAACGAGGACGAGACCGGCGCGATCAGCTACGTCAACACGAAGGCGTGGAACACCACGGACGCCGGCGTCCCCGCACAGCTTTGGTACGACGTGAACGGCCGTCTGCTCGGCGCGGACTACAGCGTGCGCCGCGACGCCGACGCGACGCCCGCGCCCAAACCGAACCGACCGTCGCTGTTCGGCATCGACCCGACGCGCGCGATCACGATCGGCGCGCACGTGCACTACGTCACCTGCGACAAAGCGTCCGGCAAGTGCGTGTACGGCAAGGCGGTCGGCGCGAAAAAATACGCAGCGGTCGGCGACGTGGAGCACCCCACCGCGGACGGGCTGGTGAAAGCCGGCGCCGTGAAAGACGCGGCGAGCGTGACCGCGGTTTTCCTCTATCCGGCGATCTACGACGTCCCCGTGTGGATCGTGCCGAACCCGCTGGGCCAGTTCGCGGACAAGAACCCCAACGTCGTTCCGAGCCCGCGCGCGGGCAAGGGCGAAGACGACCCGATGTAGTTGTGTCCGTCCGGGCCGCGCCGCGCGGCATGAAGTTCATCGCAGTTCTCGGCGCGGTGTGCGTGCTGACCGCGCAGTCGCCCGCCCCCGCGCCGACGACGCTGCCGGAGATCGGCCGCACCCATTCCAAAGGGTTCTGCTCCACGGTGCGCGACAACGTGGCGCCTTCGGTGCTCGGCTTGATGAAGACCGACGAGCTGATCGGTGCGAGTCATCGTGCACTGCTGAAGATGGCACACGACAGCACGTATTCCAAAGAAGAGTTCGAGCTCGATCAGGTTTACGCGGGCAAAGTCATCGCGTCGATGGCGCACAACCTCGGCGTCATCAAGAAGATGCTATCGGACGAAAAACGCTTCCCGAAGCAGCCGGTGACCGACGACGACCGCTTCGCGCTGCTTATCAAAGCTCAGCTGCAAGCCGCGGCCGACAAGCAGAATCTCGCCCTCAACCATCTCTTCGGCATCCTCGAAGGAAAGTCGATGGGCCAAATGCGCGCCGACATCGCGACCCAGATGTCGAGCGCGGTGTCGGACCCTGGCAAGAAGCGCGCCGAACCCGAATCCGACCGCTTCTTGGGCGCGTCATCGCTGCCCGGGTCGGGCCCCGGCGGCATGTTCGACCGCGGCATGCCGGTGTCGTCCGTGATGGGGAAGACGATCTGGGACAAGCTCGCGCTCGACGTCGAGGTGCAACAAGCGCGCATCGCGTCGGCAGAGCAAACGCTCACGCCGACGGTCGTCGCCGCGGCGGCGGCGTGCAGGCCGGTCAGCCCGTCGCCGGCACCGAGCCCGTCGCCCTAGCTACTCGTTGGACCAGTAGTCCTTGAGCGCTTTGCCGCGGCTGGGGTGGCGCAGCTTGCGCAGCGCCTTGGCTTCGATCTGGCGGATGCGCTCGCGCGTGACGCCGAACTCCTGGCCCACTTCCTCGAGCGTGCGCTGGTGGCCGTCTTCGAGACCGAAGCGCAGCACCAGCACCTTGCGCTCGCGCTCGGTGAGGTTCTTGAGGACGTCCTGCATCTTCTCTTTGAGCAGCATGACGGACGCGGCTTCCGCCGGCGCGACCGCTTCCTGATCTTCGATGAAGTCGCCGAGGTGCGAGTCTTCTTCTTCGCCGATGGGGGTCTCGAGCGAGATCGGCTCCTGCGAGATCTTGATGACCTCGCGAACTTTCTCGGGCGTGAGCCCCATCTCGTTGGCGATCTCTTCGACCGTCGGATCACGGCCGAACTCTTGCAAGAGCTGGCGGCTGATCTTGATGAGCCGGTTGATCGTCTCGACCATGTGGACCGGGATGCGGATCGTTCGCGCCTGGTCGGCGAGCGCGCGCGTGATCGCCTGGCGAATCCACCACGTGGCGTACGTCGAGAACTTGTAACCCTTGCGGTAGTCGAACTTCTCGACCGCGCGGATCAAGCCGAGATTGCCTTCCTGGATGAGGTCGAGGAAGAGCATGCCGCGGCCGACGTACTTCTTCGCGATCGAAACCACGAGCCGTAAGTTCGCTTCGGTCAGCTTGCGCTTCGCGTCTTCGCCGTGGAACACCACGGCGTTGTCGGCCGTGCCGTTCTTGAGCGCTTCTTTTTCGCCGGACTCGATCGCCATCGCGAGGCGCCGCTCGTCGTCCATCGACAGCAGCGGCACGCGGCCGATCTCCTTGAGGTACATCCGGACCGGATCGTCGAGGGCGAGACCAGCCGGGATCGCCTGCTCTTCGGGCTCGTCGCGGTCGGCGGGCTTCTCGTCCTTCGCCTGCTCTTCGACGATCTCGATGCCCAGCGACGCGATCTCCTCGAGGAGGTCGTCCATGCGCTCGGGCGCCACTTCCTCGACGTTGCTGTCGAAGACGGCGTTGATCTCTTCGTAGGTGAGCGTGCCGCGCTTCTTGCCGGCGGCGAGCAGTTTTTTGATCTGCTCGTCGAGCGAGAGCTGCGGGGTTTCGGCGGTCGCTGCCGCGGCTTTCTTCGTGCGTGCCATGCTGGTCTTCACCTCCTCTCGTTCGTGGTCTCGGGGGAAACCGGAGAATGTACTCCGACGGAGGACTTATCCTTTTTTCAGCGTTGATGCGAGGGCGTTCTGTTCCGCGCGAAGCGTCGGCGGTATGTCGAGTCCCGCCTCGAACAACCGCGTGATCTCCGCGTCCAGCGCCTTATAGCGGCGGGCGGCGTCGTCGCGCTGGAACCGCTCGATCACCCGATCGAGCTTCGCGCGGCGCGCCTCGGAGTCGGCGAGCCGTTCAACCGACTCCACCGACAACAGGACGCTCCTCGCGTCGTCATCTTCTGAGAACAAGGAGAAGACGTCGGAAGGTTGCGTAAGCGACCGAGCTTCCGCGACCATGGCCTCCCACACCCGCCGAAGCCGCTCGTTCTCGAACCGCTCGGGCGGGATACGCGCCGCGTACTCGCCGATCAGCCGCGGCTCGTCGAGCACGGCGCACAGCACTTCGCGCTCGAACGAGGGCTTCTCGAGCATCGACGGCGTGATGTGCCGCGACGCGTTGGCCTGCGCGCCGCGCGGCGCGAAGTGGTTTGGGTTGAGCACGAGGCGTGCCGCGCGCAGATCGTCGACGGACAACCCCAGCCGCCCGGCGGCGTACACGCGGAACTTGTCCCACTCGGCGGGCGCCGAAAGGCGGCGGATCGTCTCCTCGGCCCACCGTGCGAGCGACGCACCCTCCAGCGTGCCGCCGCGCCGGTCGATCTCGGCGTCGATCTTCACCTGCGTCGCGGCGATGGGCTTGGCGAGCAGCGCGCGGAACGCGTCGGCGCCGTTGCGGCGGATGAACTCGTCGGGATCCTTGCCGTCGGGGATACGCAGCGCCGACGCGGCCACGCCTTCGGCGGTCAGCGTCTCGATCGACTTGAGCGCGGCTTCCACACCGGCGGCGTCCGCGTCGAAGCACAGCACCGCGCGCGACGCGACCTTGCGCAGCTCACGCGCCTGTTCCGGCGTGAACGACGTGCCGAGCACCGCGACCGCGTTCGCAAAACCGGCCTGGTGCAGCGCGATGCAGTCGAGGTAACCCTCGACGACGATGGCGCTGTCTTCCTTGGCCGCCGCGCGCCGCGCGACGTTGAGCGCGTACAGGTAGCGGCCCTTGGTGTACACGGGCGTCGTAGTGGTGTTGATGTACTTCGGCTCTTCGCTGCCCAGCGCGCGCCCGCCGAACGCGATCGTCTCGCCGGTGGTCGCGAACGTGGGCACCATCAGGCGGCCGCGGTAGAAGTCGTAGAAGCCGCCGCGCTCGCTGGGCTTGAGCAGCCCGGCTTTGGCCGCGAGCGGCAAGTCGACGTCGTTGCGGCGCAGCTCGCCGACGAGCGCATCCCAGCGGTCGGGCGCGTAACCCAGCGCGAACGCCTCGATGGTCGCGTCGGTGATGCCGCGCTTCGCGCAGTAGTCGCGCGCCGCGGCACCTTCACGCGCGTCGAGCAGCATGCGGTGGAAGAACGCGCGCGCGACGTCGTTGGCGTGGTAGATGGCTTCTTTTTCGCTGCGCGCGCGCGCGGCGCGCGGGTCTTCGTTCTCGATCTCCACGCCGTAGCGCTTGGCGAGCATGCGCAGCGCGTCGGGGAACGCGAGGTTCTCCTGCTTCTGCAAAAACGAGAACACGTCGCCGCCGGCGCCGCAGCCGAAGCACTTGAAGAAGCCGCGGTCGGGATGCACGTGGAACGACGGCGACTTCTCGCCGTGGAACGGGCACAGCCCCACGAGGTCGTTGCCGCGTTTGCGCAGGCTGACGTACGCCCCGATCACCTCGCCGATGTCGGCGCGCGCGAGGACCTCCCGCTTGACGCCGTCGTCGATGCGCACGGAACGTACGTTCGACGCGCCCGGCGGCGGCTCCGTCCTAGCGGCGTTCCACGACTTTGCATGCGCCGCCGCGTCCCGAACTAGCTCGACAGCTGGCTCAAGAAGAACGCGAACCGTTCCGTGACGGCATCCACCGTCTGCTGGAACGAGTTGCCGATGCCGTGGCCTTGGCCGCTCTTCTGCAGCAACAGGATCGGATACGGCGATGACGAGTCCGCTTGCAGCGCGGCGACCATCTTGCGCGAGTTGTACGGTTCGACGCGCGGGTCGTTCTCGCCGGTGGTCATCAGCACTGCGGGATAGGCGACGCCCTTGCGCACGTTGTGGTACGGCGACTGCGCGAGCATCCACGGGAACTGCGCGGGATCGGTTACGGTGCCGAACTCCGGCGTGTTGAACGCGCCGTTGGGCGTCAGTTCGACGCGCAGCAGATCGTAGATGCCGACGCTGCTCACGACGGCGCGGTACAGCTCGGGATTGCGCGTCAGCGCGAGCCCCATCAGGAAGCCGCCGGCGCTGCCGCCCGCGATGCCGAGGTGCTTGCTGTCGCCGTAACCGTTGCGGCCGAGCCACTTCGCGCACGCGGCGAGGTCGTCGGCGCTGACCGTCTTGGTCGCAAGGCGGGCGGCTTGATGCCAGTCCTCGCCGTACTCGCCGCCGCCGCGGATCATCGCCGACGCGATCGCGCCGCCGCGCTCCAGCCACGCCAGCGACGTCGCGGAGAACCGCGGCCGCGTGATCGAGCCATACGCGCCGTACGCGCCCAAGATGGTCGGCGTCAGCGGGCCGCGCGCGCCCGGCCCGCTGACGATCTCGAGCGGGATCTTCACGCTGCCGTCAGCCGACGGCACGAGCACGCGCTGCACGCGAACGCGCGAAAAGTCGCCGGGCGCGTTCTCGCCGATGGCGGTTGCGACGAGCATGTTGTGCACCGCATCGTAACGGTACCAGCGCGACGGCGACGTGTAGTTCTGGTAGCCGACGACGATGTCGCCGCCGTTGGGGTCGGCGGCGAACTCGTCGATGTTCGAGACGTCCGGGACCGGCACGTTGCCACGCGGCGTGCCGTCTGCCGCGAACGTGCGCAGCGCCGAGTCGCCGCCGGCAACGTCGAGCGTCGCGAAGCCGCCGGGGATCGCGACGACGTCATCGATCACCACGTCGCTCGCGGTGACGAGCGTCGTACCGGTGTCCACGGTCTGACCCGGGCCGATGCCGATCACCGCACCGCGCGGAGCGCGCCCTTTCGCAACGACGGCGAGCACGTTGCCGACGAACGCCGCGTCCGCCGCCGAGCTGCTGCCGATCCCCGCGGCCGGCGTCGCGACTTGCGCGAACGCGGCGTTGCCGCGCCGCACGTACACCGACGCGGGCACGCCGTCGCCGTCGGCGACGACCGCCGCGAGCGCGCTGCCGTCGCGCGCCGCGAGCAGATGATATTCCGCCTTCGGCGACATGCCGTTGCCGAACACGTACGTGTCGCTTGCGGGATCGCTGCCCAGCACGTGGTGCACGAGCACGATCCCGTTGCGCGCGTACGTACCGTCGGCGTTGCGCGGCAGCGCGGTGTGCGTGAAGCCTTTGCCGTCGGCGTCCCACGCGAGCGCGGTCGGCGTCGTGCCGCCGCCGACGTTGGGCAGCGTGTCGCCGAGCATCGTGCGCGAGAGGACGTCGACGACGTGCAGCGTCTCGCGCTCGCTACCGCCTTCCTGCGTGGTGAACGCGACGCGGGAACCGTCGGCCGACAAGTACACCGATTCGATCGCGGGCGGCGCACCGGTCGCGGACGCCGCGGGATCGAAGAGCACGCGCTCGGGCCCGTCGGCACCGTCGCGCACGACGAGCGCCGCCTGCGGCGCGGGCGGCGTGCGCCGCAAGTACACCCAGTGGCCGCCGGCGATCTGCAGCCCGCTGCGCGCCGGCGAGCCCTTTGCGAGCGTCTCGATCCGCGCGCGCAGCGCGGCATAGCCGGGCCGGCTTTGGATGAACCGCTCCGCGAGGTTCGACTCGGCCGCCGCCCACGTGCGCGTCTGCGGCGAGTTGGGATCCTCAAGCCAGCGATACGGATCGACGACCTGCTTGCCGAAGTAGGTGTCGGTCACCGGTTGCGGCGGCGCCGGAGGGTAGACGAGGCGTCGCGGTGCAGACGCACCGAGCAGGACCGCCGACGATACCACCGCGAGGACCACACGAGCGAACGACATGGCGCGTGAGTACGACGCGCCGCGCGACAACCATGCGCCCAGGCGCAAGCGCATCTACGACCCGATCCACCGCTTCATCGAGCTCGACGCGGGCGAGGTGGCGTTGCTTTCCGCGCCCGCCGTGCAGCGATTGCGGCGGCTGCGCCAGCTCGGCCTCGCGTACCTGGCGTTCCCGTCGGCGGAGCATTCGCGCTTCTCGCACGCGCTCGGCGCGCTGGCGATCGGCACGCGCGCGTTCGACGCATTGCGCGTGCACTCGCCCGAAGCGTTCGACTCCGAACGCGACTTCGAGACCAAGCGCACGCTGCTGCGCGCGAGCCTGCTGCTGCACGATCTCGGCCACGGCCCGTTCTCGCACGCGTGCGAGGCGGTGCTCGGCGTGCGCCACGAGCTGCGCACGCAAGCGATCCTCGCGCTGCCCGAGTTGCGCGACCCGCTAGCCGCGCTCGGCGTCGATCCCGGCGCCGTCCTGGGTTTGATCACCGGCGCACCGGACGCCGATCCGGTGCTGCGCGAGCTGGTCAGCGGACCCAACCTCGACGCCGACCGCATGGACTATCTGCTGCGCGACTCGTACTTCACCGGTGTCGCGGGGGGCACGTACGACGCCGAGCAGCTGATCGAGTCGCTCCGCGTGCTGGACGTGGGCGGGCGCCCGCAGCTCGGCGTCGACGGCCGCGGCGTGGTGGCGCTGGAATCCTTCGTGCTCGCGCGCTACATGATGTTCGCAACGGTGTACTTCCACCACACGACGCGCGCGTTCGAGCGCGTGCTGCGCGACGTGCTCGAGGTGCTGTGGCCGAACCCGCGCGCGCTCGACGACGTCCACGAGTTTCTTGCCTGGGACGACTTTCGCGTGATCGACGCGATCCGGCCGATGGAGGGTGAAGGCGTGCGCGCGCTGCGCGAGCGCCACACGGTGTACGGGCTCGCCGCGGAGTTCAACGCCGAAGAAGACCTCCGTACGTTCGAGCTGTGCGAGCGCGCGTTGCGCGCGCGCTGGGGCGACGCGGTGTGGAGCGACTCGCAGGAGCAGCTGCTGCACCGCTTACCGCTGGGCACGGCGGGCGCGACGCCGACCGTGCGCGTGCGCCTGATGGGCCGCGACGTCGATGCGCGTGCGGCGTCGGATCTCATCAAGAAGCTCTCGGGCAAGGCGCACTGGCGCAAGCTGTTCGTGCGCACCGACGTCGCGTCGGTCGATGAAGCGCGCGCGATCTGCGCAGCGCTGATCGTCAGCAGCGAGCCGCCGCGGTTGCTGTAACGCCCGTCGTCTCAGCTCATGCCGCGTTCCGGCGTGCCCCGCGCGCCACGGTTGGCGTTGCAGATGTCGTGACCGCAGTTGCAGTCCGCGCTCGGCGACGCCTTGCCGCGCTCGACGTCGGCCAGTTCGACGGTGTTCGCGGAGCACCACTCGCTGCACGGCCCGGCGCTGACCAGGTCGTTGCAGCCGCAGGCCGCGTTGATGCACTGATGGGCCGGGGCCGGCGGCGGATCGATCGAAGCGCTCATCGGAAAGGCGCTACCCTCGGTAGATTTGGCCCAAACGTCCCGGGCTCCACGAACTTCTCCACATCCTCCACCGTAATGCGCAGGAGACCGGGACGGCAGGCGGTCCGCAATTTGAGGCGGCCGACGGCCGCCCTCAACGAGCCGCGGCGACCGGCACCAGCTCGCGAAAACCGCGTTCGCCGTGGAGGTCGGTGAAGATGCGGTCGAGCGGCAGCAAGACCGTCCACGGCTCGTTGCCTGCGACCGCCGCGCGCAGCTCACCGATCGCACCCGATCGCTCCCCGAGCCCCATGTGCGCGTACGCGCGCAGGTAGTGCGCGGGACGACCACTGTGCGGCACCGGACGGTCGAGGAACTGCATCGCCGGTTGCCGATCGCCCTTGCGGCCCGCCGCGAACGCCGTTAGCGCGGCGTACGACGCGCGCGGCTCCGCGGCCGAGAGCACGTCGAGGTGTTGCAGCGCCTCATCGTACCGTTCCAGGCTCGACAAGATGCGCGCGAGCTCGTAGCGCGCGAACGAGAACTCGGGGTCCAGCTCGAGCACCTCGCCCAGATCGCGCACGCCCTGATCGTGCGCGCCGCGCAGGAAGTACACGATCCCCAGCGTCGTCTGCAGCTCCAGCCCGTCGGGCGTGAACCCCATCGCCGTACGCAGGTGGTCGAGCGCGCCGTCGAAGTCGTCGTTGATCAGCGCATGCCAGGCGGCGAAATGATGCGCCGTCGCGTACGTCGGATCGATGGAGAGCGCGAGGTCGAACGACTCCTTCGCACGGCGCAGATCGCGCCGGCCGAATAGCTGCAAATCGGCGAGCGTCGCGTGCAGCTCGGGCAGCGACGGATCCAGCGCGAGCGCGGATTCCACGGCGACGCGCGCGTCGTGGAACGCCTCGATCGGATCGCGGATGAGATACTCGCCCATCAGCAGGTGCACGTCGGCGATCCCGGCGTGCGCGCGAGCGAACGTCGGATCGATCTCCAGCGCGCGCTCGAAGTAGCGCGCGGCGCGCTGCAGCGCCGCCGACGTGCGGTGTTTCCAAAGATAACGGCCGCGCGCAACGAGCGCGAGCACGTCCAGGTCGTCCGGCGAGCGTTTGGGCGGCGCGGTGCGCGTGACGGCATCGATCTCGGCGGCGACGGCGGCGATGGCAGCTGCGCGGTAGCGGTAGAACGAACGCTCCGACAAATGGATCTCGTCCGCGACCGCTTGCGAGCTTTCACCGTCGACGTCGACGCGCCGAACGATCGTCCAGTACACCGGGGGATAGACCCGCAGCGCACGCTCCGCCAGGAGCAGCACCGCGTCGCGGACCGAGCCCTCGCCCGTCAAGCGGCGCAAGGTCAAGGCCAGCTCGTCGTCCTGGATGGCGCCGGGCATCCGCAGCTTGCGTAACAGCTGCCGAACTCTCCGATAGCCCCATTCCATGCGGAACCTCCTATTTTGTTAGTAGGAAAGTTATAGCATGGAAGTCGCTTGCCCGTGCAGTTCGACGGCAGCAGCTTGGCAGAAGTTGGACGGTCCGTCAGCTTAGCTAGGTATGCGCCTTGAGGAGGCTGGGGAACCGCTCGTGGAGCGCCTTGAGCTTGGGCATGTCGTTGTAGACGATGTACGGCTCGTCCGGATGGTGCACGAGATAGTGCTGGTGGTAGGCCTCGGCGGGATAGAAGGCCGTGAACGGCACCACCTTGGTGACGATGGGCGCGTTGAACGCGTGCTTGGCCGTCAGCTCGCGGATCGTCGCCTCGGCGACGCGCTTCTGGTCGTCGCCGACGTAGAAGATCGACGAGCGGTACTGCGAGCCGTGGTCGGGGCCTTGGTAGTCGAGCTGCGTCGGGTCGTGGGCGACCGCGAAGTACACGTCGAGCAGCTGGCGGTACGAGATCTGAGCAGGGTCGTAGGTGATCTCGACGGACTCCGCGTGGCCGGTCATGCCGGTGCTGACGACCTCGTAGTGCGCGGTCACCTTGTTGCCGCCGGAGAACCCGGAGACGACGTTGGTTACGCCGCGGAGTTGCTCGAACACCGCCTCGACGCCCCAGAAGCAGCCCCCGGCGAGCACGGCCTTCTCCAGCTTGGGCGCCGCCGATGCGGGGCCGAGGCCGGCTCCAAGCAGCGCGAGCGTGAGGGGGACGACCTTCCAAAACGTGTGCACGTTCATCACAACGCCCAGCCTAGCACCGCGGTTTCCCCCGCGCCGCAAGCCCGCTTACAGCGGAACGGTTGCGGTCTTTCCTACTTATGGTAGGATAACTTCGTGGCACCCAAAGAGAAGGTTTCACTTAGTCTCGATCACGACCTCGTCTCCGAAGTCCGCCGGCGGGTGGGCAAGCGCGAGCTTTCATCTTTCCTGAACGAGGCGCTCGAACGCCAGCTGCAGGCCGGCGCCGTTCAAAGCTATCTCGGCGAAGCCGAGCGCAGGCTCGGCCCGCCAACGGCGTCCGTCGCCGATGGCGTGGACAACGCATATTCGCGGCGCTTCGATCGCACGCGCGTCGCTAGACTGCGGCGGCACATCGCGGACGCATTCGCGCGCGCGTCCGGCGCTCGCGCGGAAGTGGATGAATCCGTCTCGCGCGGGGACGGGGTCGACCTTATCGGCCTTCGCGAACGTGCGTTGACCGAACGCGTCCAGCTCGAGTCGATCATCGGCGTTCATCCGAGGATCTCGGTCCATGGGCAAACCGTCGAGGTCATCGACGTTGACCGCCTCTCTCGATAAACGTGCCGCTTCTTGAACGAGCTGTTCGTCCTCGACAGCGGCGCACTGGGAGCGCTGGCGGTCGACGACTCGCGGATGCGCAGATTGCTCGCGAACATCGTGCGCGACGGCGGCTTCATCCGCGTCCCAGCGGTCGTGCTCGCCGAGTGTTACGGCGACGCGCGATATGACGCGCGATACGATCGCGCGCTCAAGGCGCTCGGTGGAACCGAACGCGTCGTCGTGGATACGACGGCAGCGATCGCGAAGGAAGCGGGCCGAATCCTGCGCGCCGCCGAGATGAAGGAAACGGTCGACGCGATCGTCGTCGCGACGGTCGCCTCCGCCGCGATACGTGCAACAATCGTTACCGGCGACGCAAGCCACATCGAAGACCTCATCTGTTGCGTCGAACGCGAGATCGGGATCATTTTCCTCAACGAACTTGCTTAGCTTAGGTCATACAACTTATGCGACATGGTACGATTGAACACAATTAACGAGTCATACCGCGTTGATGCTGAGCAATCGTTTCCGGTGAAGGCGGCGACATCCAACCGAATTGACGAAACAAGCTCGTTATTGCGGGAATCGCCGACGCAGTCGGCGTGGCCATTAAAATTTCCCAGACAACGAGTGTACATACTCAGCTGTATTCGTGCGTGCCATATATATGTCGTAAAGTGCGCGCGAAGACTCCGTCGGCCCGAGCGCCCAATCCTGAATTCCTCGAAGCCGTACGCGCATTTCAACGGACGCATCCAATCCCGCCTCTTTAGTAAGGTTCGCTGCGAAGATATAGGCCTGCGTAACAAGGTAGATCAAAGCCAGAAACGACAAGAACCCAGCCGGTTCTTTGGTGTATTTGCGTTCCGGATGACGGCTCTTGATCTCGGACCACGTCTTCTCTTGGTATCTCGCATCAACAACTTCCCACGGCATTGCGCGCATTAAAAATTGTTCACTGCGGTAAAATCTCCACTGCTCAAGGTGATAGGACGCACCACCAAAATCGGTATCGCGGTAGACGAACGTGTCGCCGGGTCCCCATGCGAGCCTTCCCTCCGTATAGGGAAAAGCCCAACCGCGCACGCGAACCGCTGCAGATTCCACGATGGGTAGACACCGTTCGACCGGTACACGCCGTGCAATATAACGCTCTGGCGTGATTGCAACGACCAAGCGGGGGAGCTTCATGATATTTTCAAGGCTCGGTTCTATCATGAGAAATCACCGAAATCGTCCCGCTCTTTTTCAATAGCATCGCATCTGTGAGGGCGCCGGACGGCAATGAAGCGTTTCGACGACTCTGATTTTGTATGAATTCCGGCAGGTAAAACGCGAGTTTCTTTCTGAGATCAGCGAGATCGCTGTACCGTATTGAATCCCAACCTTGCAAATCGGAGAACAAGGAGCTTTCACGGCCGGGACTTGGATTTAGCCTCTGATCAGTGCAATAGAGCACAGCGTAATGATAGCCGCGCCCATGAGCAATTCCAAGTTCCAGCGCCACATTAGGGTTGTGGAGCGTAAGATCAAATAGGCAAGCATCAGCCTCCGCCATCATTTCTTCAATCTTATGGAGGAGCGGCATTCCGCGAAGCCGATCAGACGCAACCGTCACCTCGGCAAGGCCGTCGGCGGCTGCCTCGACTGTAGAACGAACATCGGGAAGGGTGAACGGATAGCCCAAGAAAAGACGCGCCATGCCGTCGGCTCTTCGCCCACCTGCGATTCAACGGACAAACGATGAGCAGTTTTTTTTAAAAATCGTTTCGCCTAATGATTTCTACGTCCGCAGTTCTATGTACATTTGTTAAATAGATCCCGAAGATCACGATATTGCATACGGCAAGCGCGCAAACCGCTGACTCCCTCGTCGCCCTTCCGCGTACGACTCAGATTTCGACTAATTCGTCCAGCCTAGACCGAGTCGTTTGTGGATAAAGCTTCGCTTTTGCCACGACTTACGTCTCCCTAGGGAGCCCTCGCTGCCGAACGTGGGCGGCAATTCAGCTTGGGACAGGCCGGACCTCTTGGCTTGGGGCCGACATTACAGGCCGGGCGGTTGACTCCGGGCCGCCGGTCGTGGTAAGACCGTCGAACGATGGCCCGTTCGAGCTGGTCCTACCGGTATTTTTACGCCTCGCATGAAGCGCCGGCGCGGTAGGCCTTTGCGGTAAACGAGTCCGTCGGGACCGAACACAGCAAGAGCCCCTCGCCGAGCGAGAGGCTCTTGTTCTTTCCTGGAGAGCATCATGATCAGCGCCGAGCCCGGGTCGGGCGAACCGCAGAGCCGCACGCTCACGCTCACCGCCGCCTTCGAAGGGATCGAAGGCTCGTATTCGCACGCCGTGCTCGAGGCGTACGCCGCGCGGCGCGGGGTGAAGTTCGTGCCGCTGGGCTGCTCGTCGTACCGTGCCGTCGCGCACGCCGTGCTGGGCGGCCGAGCCGACCTCGGGCTGCTGCCGATCGACAACGCCATCGCGGGGACGATCCGCGAAGGCTACGACGCGCTGGCTGAGTACGAGCTGGACCTGCTCGCGGAGATCACGTGGCGCATGGAGCACCGGCTACTGGGGCTCCCCGGCGCGACGCTGGACGGGTTGCGCGAGATCGACTCGCATCCCGTGGTGCTCGCGGAGTGCGGCCGTTTTCTCGGCACGCTGGCCGACGTGCGGCGCGTCCCCGTGCCCGACACCGGTGTCGCCGCGCGCGACGTGGCGGCGGCAGGCGATCTCAGCCATGGCGCGATCGCCTCAGCGGAAGCCGCGCGCCGCTATGGGCTCGTTGAACTCGCGGACACCATCGCGGATCACCCGGACAACTTCACGCGCTTCGTGCTGTTTCGCGCGCCGAAGGCGCACGGGCCCGCGGCCGATTTCGAGCCCGCCGAAGACTTCGCCGTGCGCAAGACGTCGCTGGTGTTCGCGGTCGCCAACGTCCCCGGCGCGCTGGGCCACTGCCTTTCGATCCTCGGCGCGAACGGGTTGAACGTGTCGAAGCTCGACTCGAAGGCACGCCTCGGCGTGAGCGGGCAGTCATCGTTCTATGCCGACGTCGACGGTGACGTGCGCGACGACCGATTCGCCGCGGCGCTGCGCGCGCTCGCCGACGTCACCGTCGCGCTCCACGTCATCGGCAGCTACGACGCATCCAGCGCGCCGCCGCGCGCGCGCCGCGCGCCCGCGATCGTCGTGGACGAAGGGCCACCCACCGTGCCGAAGCCCGGCGCGATCAAGCACCCCAAGGCGCAGCGCCAGGACGAAAACGTGCGGTCGCGCGTGATGGTCGGCGACGTCGCGGTCGGCGACGGGCACTTCGTCGTGATCGGCGGCCCGTGCAGCGTCGAGTCGCGCGAGCAGATCCTCGCGACCGCGCACGCCGTCCTCGAAGCAGGCGGCGTGATGCTGCGCGGCGGCGCGTTCAAACCCCGCACGTCGCCGTATGCATTCCAAGGCTTGGGCTGGGACGGCGTCGCGCTCCTCGCCGAAGCCAGCCGCGCGACCGGGCTGCCGATCGTCAGCGAAGTGATGAGCATCGAGCAGGTCGAGCGCATGGCCGCGTCCGTGGACCTGCTGCAGATCGGCGCGCGCAACATGCAGAATTTCGACCTGCTCAAAGCGGTCGGCAAGACGGACCGTCCGATTCTGCTCAAGCGCGGCATGTCGGCGACGATCGACGAGGTGCTCTCGTCGGCGGAGTACATTCTCTCCGAAGGCAATCCGAACGTGATCCTGTGCGAGCGCGGCATCCGCACGTTCGAGACCGCGACGCGCAACACGCTCGATCTGTCGGCGATCCCGGTGCTGCGCGAGCGCACGCACCTGCCGGTCATCGTCGACCCGTCGCACGGCGTGGGGGTGCGGCGCTGGATCGCGCCGCTGTGCCGCGCGGCGAAGGCCGTCGGCGCGCACGGCTTGCTGCTCGAGGTGCATCCGAATCCGGCCGAAGCGATGTGCGACGCCGATCAGGCGCTGACGTTCCGCGACTTCTCGCGCATCATGGCAGAGCTCGCGAGCTTGCCGTCGTTCGCGGAGATCCACGCGACGTAGCGCGGCACTGCGCGCGCGGTCACGGGCAGCGCGGGATCGGGCCGCCGTGCCCGCCCGCGCCGCACGCCGGCAGCGTGATCGTCCACGTTGGGGGCGGGATCGGCACGGTGACAGATATGGCAGCCGCACCGCCGTCGCGCGCCGCGCGCCACGCGTCGAGCGCCGGTGCGACCGCCACCCAGTGGTCGTCGCGCGGCGTCTGCGGCTCGTGGAAGTTCGCGCAGGTTCCGTAGCCTAGTGCCGCGAGCGCCGCGACGCGCGCAAGCGCCGCGCGGCGGACGGTTGCGGCGAGCCCCGCGAGCGCGATCACGACGGCGGCGCACGGCGCGACGAAATAACGGTCTGCGCCGAAGAACGCGTAGCCGGTGAATCCCGCCGCTTCGAACGAGCGCGTCGCGAGCACGAGCAGAACCGGTGCGATGATGAGGTACGCGAAGACGCCCGCGAAGCGTGCGCCGCGCCGCCACGCGAGCGCGCCGAGCAGCGCCCCGAGCAGCACGATGCCGACCATGATGCCCGCCGCGGGCGCGTGCGCCGCGAGCTGCATCGCGCCGGCGCGCCCGAACGCGACGGCGTCGGCGACGCGGAACGCCGTCACCGCAACGAGCGCTTGCGCGACGTCCGCCGTGGCGCGCCCGCCTGCATCGCGCGGCGACGTGACGACGTTGAGCAGCGATGCGGCGGCGTACAGCGTTGCGATCCAGGGATCGAGGCCGGCCGGTCTGCGCCACCAGAGCACGGCCGCGATCGGTGCGACGATCAAGCCTTGCGGCGTCGTCGCGCCGGCGACGATTGCGGCAACGCGCGCCGCGACCATTGCGCGCGCGGGCAGCACCGCGAGCGACGCCGCGAGCACCGGGAGATGCAGATACCACTGCAGTGACGCAACGCTGGCGATGATCTCGTCGGCGGGCACGGCAACCGCGACGCCCAGCGCGGCGAGCACGCGCAGGCCCGCGTCGGCGATGGAACTCCGCAGCAGCGGTGCGAGCAGCGCGCAGCACGCGGCGGCGAGCGCGACGCTGATCCACACGTACACCGCGGGCTGAACAGGAGCCGGCAGCGGCGATGCGATCAGCGCGACGAGCCGCGGCACGAGATGATGGTAGCCCGCGTACGGCGCGAGCAGCGACCCTAGCCCGCTCAGCGCGGCCTCGCGGAAAAACACCACGCCGTCTTCGGCGTAGAGCTGCGGCGTCGTCACCAGGTCCGGTCGCCGCGCCAACAGCACGGCGGCACAGGCGAGCCAAAGCAGCACGACGGCCTTCACGGCGGGGGATCTTCTCGGCCACCCGGCCGTACCATCCACCCGGACGCTTGCGGCGGAGGCATTTGCCAGGTTTCTCACAGCATTCTCATGCGATGCCGCGCGTTCTCTCCCTACGGTGCACCGCACCATCGTGACCAACCAGGAGCAATCATGAGGCCTCTCTCGATCGTCCGCACGCTTGCGGCAACCGCGCTGATCGCGCTCCCGTCGCTTGCGATGGCGGCGCCGGATCAGAACACGAACAACAACGGCTGCCCCAGCGGAACGTGGCGCAACGCCAACGGCCAGTGCGTCAACAACGGCAATAACGGCCAGTGGAACAACGGCAACAACGGCCAGTGGAACAACGGTAACAACGGTAACAACGGCCAATGGAATAATGGGCGCCATCGCCACCGTGACCGCGACGACAACGAGGACCGCGGCAACCGCGACGAGCGCGACAACAACGGCCGCAACGGCAACTGGAACAACGGCGGCTACAACAACGGCGGCTACAATAACGGCGGCTACAACAATGGCGGATATAACAACGGCCGCTATGGGAACCGCGGTAATCAGCTCACCGGGCGCGTCAGCTCGTTCTCGCCGTACAACCTGTACCTGAGCAACGGCACGCACGTCGTGCTGCACAACGGCACCGTGATCAACCCCACCGGCGCCAACCTCAACGCACGCCAGACCGTCCGCGTGATCGGCAACTGGAATCAGGACGGCACGTTCAACGCCAACGAGATCGACGTCACCAACAACGGCTACTACGGCCGCTGACCGCGTCTCCCCCGAAAGCGGTCGCGAACGGCCGGCAGAAGTCCCAGCGATGGGACTCCTGCCGGCCGTCTTCGAATGATAGGGGCTCCCCCGATCAGGAGCCCCGCATGACCGTCCCGCCGCTCTACCGCCCTCGTCGACCTCACCTCCGTCCGCGCCCGCGTCTCGAATGAGGAGTGGGAGACGCGCGTCGACCTCGCCGCCGCGTACCGCCTGGTGGCGCACTACGGCTGGGACGACCTCATCTTCACCCACATCTCGGCGCGGGTCCCCGGCCCGGACCACCACTTTCTCATCAACCCGTACGGGCTGATGTTCAGCGAAATCTGCGCCTCGAACTTGGTGAAGGTGGACCTCGACGGCAACGTCGTCGAGCCGACGCCGTACTTCGTCAACCCGGCCGGCTTCACGATCCACAGCGCGGTGCACGCCGCGCGCGAAGATGCGAACTGCGTGCTGCACTTGCACACGATCGCCGGCGTCGCGGTGTCGTGCCAGAAAGACGGCCTGCTGCCGCTGAACCAGACGTCGATGCTGATCCGCGACGAGGTGGCATACCACGAGTACGAAGGCGTCGCGCTCGATCTCGACGAGCGCCCGCGTCTGGTCGCCGACCTCGGCACGAAGAACGCGATGCTGCTGCGCAACCACGGCACGCTGACGGTCGGCGAGAACGTGCCCGAAGCGTTTCTTGCGATGTACTTCCTCGAGCAGGCGTGCGCGATGCAGATCGCCGCGCTCGCGGGGGGCAAGAAGCATCTGCATTACCCGTCGCGCGAGGTGCAGCAGCTCGTCACGCGCCAGGCGCGCGGCGTACCGCAGGTCGCGAAACTCGCGTGGGCCCCGCAGCTGCGCCTGCTCGACGCGAAGGACCCGAGCTACAAGAACTAGCGCGCAGCATGTCGACGACGGCTAAGCCGCAGTTTCCCGACGAATCGGTCGAAGGGCGCTTCGTGCGCCAAGGCGACGCGTTTCGCGAATGGGTGACGGCGGACGGCAGCTCGGGCTTTCCCGCTGAGGCGGGCCGCTATCACCTCTACGTGTCGCTGGCGTGCCCGTGGGCGCACCGCACGATCATCGTGCGCGCGCTCAAGGGCCTCGAGCACGCAATCGGGATGACGGTCGTCGATCCGGTTCGCGACGACTCCGGGTGGGCGTTCCGCGAGGAAAACGGCGGGATGCGCGACCCCGTCAACGGCTTCGGCTACCTCGCGGAAGCGTATCGCGCGACCGATCCGCACTACCGCGGCCGCGTGACCGTGCCGGTGCTCTGGGACACGGTGACCAAACGCATCGTGAGCAACTCCGACGACGACATCATGCGGATGTTCGAGTCGGAGTTCGACGCGTTCGCGAAGCTACCGGAGCTCGATCTCTACCCGCCGCACCGCCGCGCGGAGATCGACGAGCTCAACGGCCTGATCTACGAGACGGTGAACGACGGCGTCTACCAAGCCGGCTTCGCCGCCGCGCAAGCGGCGTATGCGGAGGCAGCGTATCGCGTGTTCGACACGCTCGACGAGCTCGACGCGCGGCTCGGAACGTCACGCTATCTGTTTGGCCCCGCCCCACTCGAGACCGATTGGCGACTGTTCGTGACGCTCGTGCGCTTCGATCCGGTGTACTTCGGCCATTTCAAATGCAACCTGCGCCGCATCATCGACTACCCGAACCTGTCCGGCTATCTGCGCGACCTCTATCAGATCGACGGCATCGCGCCGACGGTCGACTTCGATCACATCAAGCGGCACTACTACATGACGCACGACGAGATCAATCCGACGCGCATCGTGCCCATCGGACCGCTTGAGGACCTGACCGCCCCGCACGGCCGCGAACGTTTTTCGCGCTGATCAGGGAGCGCCGGTCACGCGCTGCGCCATGCGGTACACGATCGTCGTCTGCGTGCCGCTCTTGAGCGAATAGTTCGGGTCGTCGTAGCCCCACCAGTCCCAGCAGCCGTTGGGGTTGACGGGACCGGGCGCTTGCGACGCGACCGCGTACGGGTAGAGCACGATGACGTTGTTCGTGTCGGCCCATTCGTCGACCCCGGCTTCGGTGACAAACTTGTCGCCGATGAACGCGTGGCCTTGCTTGCAGCCGTGGAACACCACGACGAAGCTGCAGAGTGCACCGGCCGCGCACGGCTGCGGAACGTAGACCGTCCCGTTGGTGTCCATGGAATTGCTCGCGCTCGCGCCGAACTCGGTTTGATCGAACCGCAGCAGGCTACCATGCAACGACGCGCTCCGCGCGTTGAGCGGGCCCAGGAACAGCGACAGCCACGTTTGCTCGGAATCGTACGTCGCGCCTTGCTGCGCGCACGCGATCATGAACGGGCTGGCGGCCGTGTCGCACGGCACCTCACCGTCGGGCGACTCCCAGCCGTGGTCCGCCGGGAACGCGTTGTCGAACACGATCCGCGTGCCGTAGTGCCCGTACTCGCTGCGCAAGTCCGCCATCTCTTGCGGGTTTACGACCGAGTCCCGCGTGCCGGACCACAGGTAGACCGGCTGGCCGGCGAGGTTCGAAGCCGCATCGATCGTGCCGGCCGCCGACTGCTGGTCGAGGTATGCCTCAGATTGCGCGAGCGTGCTTTGGTACAGCGCCTGACCGGCGACCGTCTGGCCGCCGCATTCCGCCAGCGCCAGCCCAACGCTGTCTTGCGCGCAGTGGTAGACCCCGCCCGCGTAGATCGCCGCGCCGCGAAAGACGCGCGCATGCGCGACGTGCATCTGCACCCCGAAGAATCCGCCGGACGAGATCCCCGCGACGAAAATTCGCTGCGGCGCGACGCGGTACGACCCTAACCGGACCACGGTGGGACCGGGCGTGACGCTGGTCGCCGGGACGACCGCCGGCGTCGCGGTCGGTGCCGGCGTCGGCGTACCGCTGGGCGCCGGGGTCGGCGTGGCGCCCCCCGGCTGCCCGGTGGGTTGACCGGACGGCGCGCCGGGCGGCGGGGCGACGGCTCCCGAGGAACCGCCCGCGCAACCGGCGAGCGCGAGGGCCGCCAGCGCCGAGAGCACGTGCGCGATGCGAAGATGTCCGGGCAAACGTCGCCTCCAGCAGCCGGTCTTGCTGCAGCGGTGTGAACCCGGCAGCAGCATGATGACCAGCCGGTGCGGGCGCGAAACGTCCGGCCGATCTCGTTAACGGCGTCACATCGCGGGTACACGGACCGGGCGGGCGAGCGGTCCGCGTACGCGGGTGAGAGGGTCCGGAGTGGCTGAGGACGTCGACAACTTACCGCCGGCTGCGGTCGAGATGGTGCTCGCCGCGGCGAGCGCGTTGCTCGACCCGGAGAAGCTCGCGGCGCTCGTCGTCGATCACCTCAAGCAGCTGCTGCACGTCGACGGCGTCGCGCTCTATTGGTGGGACGCTCAGGAGCAAGCGCTGACGGCGCTCGCCGACAACGACCCGCACGTCGAAGCGCCGGTCCCGGTGATCAACCCGCATCAAGGCATCGTCGGCAACGCGTTCGCCCGCAACGCCGCGATGACGACCGATGCGGACGGCGGCAACCCCGAAGACGGGCCGTCGTGGATGCGCGAGCTGCACATCAAGGCCGGCGTCGCCGTTCCGATCCGCGTCGAGCAGCTGCCGCGCGGCGTGCTGGTCGCCCGCTCGTACACCGAGCGCACGTTCACCGCCGAGGAGATCGAGACGATTCGCGTGCTCGGCGCGCAGATCGCGCCGACGCTGGCAACGATGGGGCTGCTCGCTCGCGCGCAGCGCGAGCGCAGCATCACGCATGCCTACGCCGAGCTGATGCGCGCGGCGTCGACGTGCGAGAGCGTCGACGACCTCATGCGCCTGATCGTGCACTTCGCGACGCGCCTGCTCGGCGCCGACCACGGCGGCATCAACGTGCGCCAGCCCGAGAAGGCCGAGCCGCAGGACGAGCAGCTTTCGCTGGGCCCGATCGAAGGCGGCGGCGAGCTGCTGTCGGTGCCGATCGCGACGCCGAAGCGCTATTTCGGCATGCTGCTGCTCGCGTGGCGCGTCGACGTGGACGTGACGCCCGCGCAGCAATCGATCGCGGTGACGCTCGCGAAGTTCGCGGCGGCCGCGCTCGACCGCGCGCACGCCGACGACGCCGTGCGCCGCCACGAAGCGCTGCTGCGCTCGGTGCTCAAGAGCGCGCCCGTCGCGTTCCTCGTCGTCGACCGCCACTGCCGCGTGACGTTCCGCGAAGGGATCGACCTCGTGCGGCTCGGCCTCGACGGCACCGGCGTCGGCGACCTGCTGCCGCAGCGCGAAGGCGCGATCGGCGCGCTGCGCGACACGGCGATCCGCGCGCTCGCCGGCGAGGAAGTCGTCGAAGCGATCGCCAGCGATCAGATCGCGGTCGAGGTGCGCTTCGTGCCCGTGCGCGACGCGAACGGCGAGATCACCGGCGCGAGCGGCGTCGCGATCGACCTCTCCGAACGGCGCGGCCTCGAAGACAAGCTCGCCTACCGCGCGACGCACGACGCGCTGACCGAGCTGCCGAACCGCGAGCTGTTCCTGGACCGCCTCGAGCAGGCGATCCTCGCGTCGCAGCGCACGCGCGATCCGCTCGCGGTGGTGGTGCTCGACGTCGAAGACTTCGCCGACGTCAACGCGACGCTCGGCCCGCGCGGCGCCGACACCGCGCTGCGCGAGCTCGCGACGCGCTCGTTCGCGCGCACGGAGATCGCCGGCGCGACGCTCGCGCGCGTCGACGGCGACCGCTTCGGCTGGATCCTCCCGGGTGTGGGCGAGAACGCCGCGCTGGCGTTCATCCGGCGCATCGCGACGGTCGCCGACGCGCCGTTCCACGTCGACGGCCACGTCGTCGGCCTGCGCGTGACGCTGGGCGTCGCGCAGCTCTCGGGCGTGCTCACCGAAGCCGGCGGAGCTCACGCGCCACGCGATCATCGCGATGCAGCGCGCGCGCGACGAGCACGCGACCTTCGCATTCTTCGACTCCGCGATGGACCGCGACCCCGACGCGCTCGCGGTCGTCACGGAGCTGCGCGACGCGGTCACGCGCGACGCGCTGACGCTGCGCTATCAGCCGATCGTCGCGATGGGCGACGGGCGCACGTTCTCCGCCGAAGCGCTGGTGCGCTGGATGCATCCCGAGCGCGGCATGGTCGGGCCGGAGTCGTTCGTGCCGGTCGCCGAGCGCGTCGGCTTGATCGGGCGCGTCACGTCGTGGGTGCTCGACAACGCGCTGCGCGACCTCGCGCGCTGGCGCGACGACGGGCTGAAGTCGCAACGTCGCGGTCAACCTGTCCGCATGGGACGTCGCCGACCCGACGCTGCCGGAGCGCTTCGCGACGCTCGCCAAGCAGCACCGCGTCGATCCCAGCGGCGTCACGTTCGAGATCACCGAGAGCGCGATCATGTCGGACCGCCCGCTGACGCTCGACGTGCTGCGCCGCCTGACGTCGAGCGGTGCGACGATCGCGCTCGACGACTTCGGCACGGGCTACTCGTCGTTCGCATACTTGCAGCGGCTGCCGATCACGTGCATCAAGATCGACCGCTCGTTCGTGCGCGAGCTGCAAGACGCGCGTCGACAGCCGCGTGATCGTCGGCGCGCTGATCCACCTCGGCCACGACCTCGGCCTGGGCGTCGTCGCCGAAGGCGTCGAGATCGAAGAAGAGCGCGCGGTGCTGGAGATGCTGGGCTGCCCGTCGGCCCAAGGCCATCTCTTCGCGCGCGCGCTCACCCTCGACGACCTGATCGCCCGCCTGCGCACGGAATCACCCGCGCACCTGGACAAGACGACGACGGCGTAGCGTCGCCTGCGTCTACCAGGTCTTCGGCGTGTAGTTTGCGCGGTCGGCGATCTTCTGCGGCGCCATGTTCGCGGTCGCCGCTTTCGCCCACGGCGAGTCGCACGTGCCGTCCGATTCCGACGCCGGCACTTCGCCGACGATATCGTACATGAACTGCGTCTTGGCGAACTTGGACGCCGAGACCGTGGAGCCCGCGTAGACGTCCTGGATGCACTGGTGGTCGCAGCCGCGGTACGTCGAGCGCGATGTTCTTCGCGCGCGTCGAAGCTGTCGTTCTCGAACGCCGCGTAGAGCTTGTCGGCCTTCGTCGTGCCGGCCGTCTTGATGCGTTCCATCAGCGACCACGCCGACATGTAGCCGAGGTAGTGGCGGCCGCCGATCGGGCCCGGGATGCCCGGCGCGCAGGCGCTTCGCGAGCTTCGCCGCCGCGGGCGAGACGGTCGGCGCCCACAGCACCGGGAACGTCGCGCCGACGACCGCGTCGAGCGGCAGCGCCTTGTAGTAGATGTCTTCGAGCGAGATGCCCGTGAGGTGCATCTTCTTGTTCAGGCCGAAGTCCACCCATTGCTTCGCCGTGTTCGCCGCGTCGAGGCCGCTGTTGCACAGCACGAGCACGTCGGCGTCGCTGTTGCGCAGCTTCGTGAGCTCCGACGAGAAGTCGCTGGTGCCGAGCTTGACGATGTCGTGGCCCACCTCGGTGCCGCCGGCGCGGCGCAGCGCTGCCGACATCTGCGCGTACGCGTCCTTGCCCAGCGCGTAGTCGGCTTGGATGAAGTACCACTTCTTGCCCAGCGCGAGCGCGCGGCGCAGCACCGGCTGCAGCAGCATGCGCACGTTGGGGCCGAAGCGGTACGTCAGCTTCGACGCCTTGGCACCGGTGATGCTCGAGTCTTGCGGCCCCAGCGACAGGTTGAAGATGCCCGCGTCGAGCGTGAGCGGTTCGAGCGCACCGCCGACCGCCGACGACGTGCCGCCGTACAGCACGTCGACGTTCTCTTGCGTGATCAGCCGCCGCGCTTCCGTCGTCCCCGTCGCCGGGTTGGACGCGTCGTCACCGAACACGAACTCGAACTTCACCCGGCCGGACTTGTTCGCGTCGGCGAGCGCGAGCTGCGCGCCCAGCTTGTGGACGCCGCCGAGATCGGAGAACACGCCGCTGAACGATTCGAGGAACCCGATCTTCACCGTCGCGGCCGTGCCGGCGGCGAGGGTGTAACGCGGTGCGGCGAGCGCGGTTCCGGCTGCGGCGGCGGTCGTCAGGAAGGTCGTTCGCTTCATGGGCTTCCCTCGTTTCGGATGGTGTGGGCGGTAGAACGGGTTGGGGTGGTCGGCATCTGCGGCATGCGCCTATCGCTCCAGCCAGTGTGCGGCCGCGTTGCGCACGTGCTCGCGCGCGAGCCGCTCCGCGGCTTCGGCGTCGCCGGCGCGGATCGCGTCGAGCACGCGCGTGTGCTCGTCGGCGGAGTGCGTCAGGCGGCGGCCTTGGTTCTGCAGCCGGATGTAGACGACTTGCGCCGACATGCGCACCAGCGGGATGAACTGCTGCAGCCGCGCGTGGCCCGTCGCCTCGACGATCTTCACGTGGAAGTCGGCGTTGGCGACGAGGTAGCGGTGCTGGTCGCGCGCGGCGTTTGCGCGCATCGTCTTGGCCAGCGCCGTCAGCTCGCGGTCGAGCTCCGGGCTCAAGCCGCGCTGCGCGAGCAGGCGTGCGGCGAGCCCGTCGACCATCTCGCGCAGGTCCATGATCTCCAGCGCGTCGCGCGCGTCGAGCGACACCACCGACGCGGCGCCGCTCGGCGCGATCGTGATGAAGCCTTCGCGCTCGAGCGCGATCAGCGCTTCGCGCAGCGGCGTGCGGCTGACGTGCAGCTGCCGCGCGAGATGCTCCTGGCGCAGCACCGTCCCCGGCGCGAGCTTGCCTTCGAGGATCGCGCGCCGCAGTGAGTCGACGATGCCTTCTTTCATGCGCGGGTGGCGCACGATCTCGATCGGCGTCACGTCGGGGAGCGCTTCGCGCGGGCGCCTCATCGCGGCGCCTCCGCGAGCAGCGGCGCGATCTCGGCCTTGAGCCGTTCCTTCGCGACGCGCATCGTCGGCGTCAGCGGGAACGCGTCGAGGAACACGACGCGCGCCGGGATCTTGTACGGCGCGAGCCGCGTCGCGCACCATGCGCGCAGCTCCGCTTCGCCGACGGTCGCGCCGGGCGCGCGCACGACGCACGCGACGACGTCTTCTTCCGACAGCGACGACGGAACGCCGACGACGGCGGCCTGCGCGACGCCCGGGTGCAGCGCGAGCGCGTCCTCGACTTCGCGCGGCGCGATGTTCTCGCCGCGCCGCCGGATCATCTCCTTGTAGCGCCCGACCAGCACGACGTCGCCGTCGGCGTCGACGTAGCCCGCGTCGCCGGTGCGCAGCCAGCCGTCGTGCAGCGTGCGCTCGGTGATCTCCGGCGCGTTCCAATAGCCGGGCGTCACGGCGGCGTTGCGAAACTGCAGCTCGCCGACGGTTCCCGGCGCCGCAACGTCGCCCGACGGCGCGACGATGCGCAGTTCGTTGGGGATCAGGCCGCCGGATGCTCGCGCGGGTGCCCGACGCTCGCGGCCTTCGCGCGCGACGTCGGCGTCTCGATGCAGCCGAACGTGCACTCGGACATCCCGAAGCCCGTCACGATGCGCACGCCGAAGCGCGCTTCGAGCGCGCGGTTCTCGGCCGGCTCGAGCACGGGCGCGGCGTAGATCGTGCGCAGCGCGCCGCGGCACGAACATTTCCGCCGGCTGGCGCGCGAGGATCGCGAGCATCGCGCCGATCAGGTTCACCTCGGTCACGCCGAGCTCGGCGGCGTCGCGCCAGAACGTCGATGCGCGAAACTTCGGCGACACGACGAGCGGATAGCCGTTCGCGAGCGCCGTCATCAGCGAGTACGCCTGCGCGTTGATGTGAAAGAACGGCAGCACGCACCAGAGCCGCTCGACGGCGCCCAAGCCGAGCCACGCGCGCATCGACTCCCCCGCGCCGACGTACGCGAGGTGGCGCACGAGCGCGCCTTTCGGGCGGCTCGTGGTCCCCGACGTGTAGACGATCGCCGCGGCGTCCGCCGGCTCGCCGCGGGGAGCGGCGCCGCCGCCGCGCCGGCGACTCGGCGTGCATCGCCGCGATCTGCGCGTCGCCGAGCAGCGCGAGACGCGGCTGCAGGTCGTCGACGACGTACTGCAATTCCGGCTCGGTCAGCGCCGGGTTCACCGCCGCCGGAATCGCGCCGGCGTGCACTGCGGCGAGCCAGGCTTCGATCGTGCCGATGGTGTTGCCGCCGCTGATGAGCACGCGGTCACCCGCCGTCACGCCTCGAGCCAGCAGCCAGGCCGCACCGCGCGCGACGTTCGTCGCGACCTCCGCGAACGTGCGGCGCTCGCTCGCAGACGTGAGAAACGGAGCGTCACCGAAACGCTCGGCCGCCGCGTGGACGAAGCGCGGGATCGTCGTGAGCCCCGGAGTCAGAGCAGTTCTCCCATGGTGGATCCAGTACCGGACGGCAAAGCGCCCGGAAGCCGAAGCTCCCGGGCGCCGAGCCGATCGGATCGCCCGACTCAGATCAGTGGAAGAACGTGTTCGTGTCGACGTGGAACGTGCCGATGAGGTCCCACGACCCGACGTGGATCGCGTTGGGCGCCACGAACGGAGTACCCTGAGGAACGACGAGTGGAAGTCCGAGTGGCGCATCGCGAGCGTGAAGCCCGGGCTGAAGCGCTTGCTCAGCTGGATCGTCAGCGCGGAGTTCCAGCGGTACGGCGTCCGAAGTGGCGTTCTCGTAGAAGTTCAGCGCGCCCCAGCGCTCGTTCGTCAGGAACGACACGCCGTGCTTCGGATCGACCGGCAGGATCCACGAGATGCCCTGGGTCGTCTCCCAGTACGCGCTCGTGTTCGGGTTCTCGTCGAAGTAGCCGACGTTCCGTTGCCGTTGGGGCACGTGCAGCCGCCTGGTCGAGCGCGACGATGCCGGCGCTGCAAACCATCGCGACGTGGTGGTCGACGTTCTGGCGCTCGACCGTCTCGGAGAAGACGAACACGCTGTTCCACCAGTTCCGGACCGGCTTGGTCGTGTAGCTCAAGCCGCGGTAGCCGAAGTGGTGCTCGGTCGAGCTGACCGTGCATCGGGCCGGCTGCGCGCTGTTGTTGTTGCACAGTACGGCACGCTGCTGCGGCGTGGTGCCGTCGTCGCTCGCGAAGATGCGGTGGCGGAACGAGTCGCCGAGGTCGAGCGAGACGAACCGGTCGAACGCGTACGTGCCGTGGTACTGCAGGAGGATGTCGCGGCTGTCTCTCGGCGCGGAAGCTGCACGCGGCCACGGTGCACGGGGTCCCGATGACCACCGGGACGCCGGGTTGTAGACCGCGGAGCACTCCAGCGGCTGGTTGAGCGTGCCTTCGGTGATGCGGTCGAAGAACAGGTTGAACTTCCGCGTGACCGGGATGCGCACGGTGCCGCCCAGGTCGATCGGGTCGTAGTGTGGGGCCGGTGGCGGGCACGCCCGGCCCGGACGGCTGCCGTAGTACGCCGGTTGCGTGAACGTCACGACGAAGTCGATGATCGGCAGATGGCTGAGCGGCGGCAGCGGGCGCACCGGTGTCTGGGGCGAGCCGCCGCCGTTCGGAGGCGCGGGGTTGTTCGGGGTGCGCGGCGTCGCGGTGCCGCCGGCCGGCGCGCCGGGCCGGGCTCGGCGAAGCTTGGGCGATGACCTGGTCCAGAGCGGCATTTGCGGTCGCCTGGTCGTTGCGGCCGGGCAGCGTCTGCGCGCCGGCGACGGTGACCGCGCCGGCGAACAGCACGACGGCCGCGCACAGCGCGGTCACGATGCGGCCCAACGGGCGCGAGGGATGCGATGCATCCATTTGAAGAGTGCCTCCACGTATGGAGCCTCGCGAAAACGTTCTTCTCGCGAAGGGGTGAGTCGGCGCCGAATGCGTCTCGAGGACGGCGATCTATACGGCCCGCCATCGGTCGGCATACGGTGAGCCAACGCTGGATACAAGGATCCAGGAATGAAACGGCGGTTTGTCGGTTCGGGTTCCCCATCCTTTAATGAACCGGGGTCCTTTGCAAAGATGAGACGTTTGTCGGTACGGCGACGATGTTGGCCGTTGACCCTCGCCGCGACCGGCCAGGGCCCAGCCGACGAACGTCGGAACGTGGACCACGGGACTACCGCTGACCACGGCGCGCAGCGAGGTGTCCGTCGCGGCCGTCGGCGGAACGATCTACGTCGTCGGCGGCTACGCCGCGGCCGGCCCGCATCCGGGCGCGCTGGACTCCACCGGCCGCGTCGATGTCGACGAGCCGCTTGTGCAAGCCTACGACACCGCGACCGGACGCTGGTCTGACCGGGCGCCGCTCCCGCGCGGCCTCAACCACGTCGGCGTCGCATCGGGCGGCGGCAAGATCTACGCCTTCGGCGGCTTTGAGCGCCAGAACCGCGGACGCGGTGGCCGACGCGAACGTGTACGATCCCGCGACGAATCGCTGGACCGCGCTGCCGCCGCTGCCGTCCGCGCGCGGCTCCATCGCCGTCGCCGTTCTCAATGGCAAGCTGCATCTCGTCGGCGGACGCGACGCGCATAGCGTCGGGACGCACGACGTGTTCGATCCGGCGACGAACCGCTACGCCGGCGCGGCGCCGCTGCCGGTCGGCCGCGACCACATGGGCCTCGTCGCGTACGGCGGCAAGCTCTATGCGATCGCCGGGCGCATCGACGACTTCGCGCACAACACGTCGTACGTGGACGTGTACGACCCGGCGACGGACCGCTGGACGGCCGGCGCACCGATGCCATCGCAGCGCAGCGGGATGGGCGTCGCGCTGTACCGCGACCGCATCGTCGCCATCGGCGGCGAGTTCGCCGGCGGTACGTTCACCAACAACGAAGCGTACGACCCGCGCACCGACACGTGGACCGTGCTCGCGCCGCTGCCCGAAGGCCGGCACGGCACGGGCGCGGCGGTGGTCGGCGACGCGTTCTACCTTCCCGCGGGCGGCCCGCTCAACGGCGGCAGCCGTCAGTCCGACACGCTGTTCGTGTTCCGGCTCCCCTGACGTGATCGTCTCCTGCGGTTGAGCCGGCGCGCCTGGGCCGCCTCGCGGCCGTCGCCGTCGCGGTCGTGTTCTTCGCCGCGGTCAGCCATCGCGTCTACTGGGAGACGCTGCCCGTCGGCCTGATCGACCGCGTCTTCGGCGAAGACGCCGGCGAAGGGCCGTTCGCGCTGCACGTCGTGCTGCGCAAGCTCTACAGCGTCGTCGCGTTCACGCTGATCGGCTTCGTCGTGGATCGCGCGCTGCCGCGCACGCGCCGGCCCGCGCTGCGCGCGGCGCTCGTCGTCGCGGCGCTCTCGGCCGTCGTCGAAGTCGCGCAGAAAGCGCGCGGCGCGCACGAGGGATTGCTCTCGAATGCGTTCGACGTTGCGTGCGGCGCGTTCGGCGGCTGGCTCGCCGTCACGCTCGCGCGCGCGTTCAGCCGCAGGTGACGGCGTCAGCCGACGGGCGTGAGCAGCGGCTCGCCGTCGACGAACGCGAGCAGGTTCTGCGCGGCGAGCATCGCCATGCGCGTGCGCGTCTCCACCGTCGCGCTGCCGACGTGCGGGGTGATCACGACGTCCTCGCGCGCGAAGAGCGGGTGCGCCGGGCGGCAGCGGCTCGGGATCGGTCACGTCGAGCACGGCGCCCGCGATCTTCTTCTGCTCGAGCGCGCGCAGCAGCGCGTTCGTGTCGCAGATCGGCCCGCGCGCGGCGTTCACGAACGTCGCGCTCGGCTTCATGCGCGCGAACGCCGCGTCGCCGAACATGCCGCGCGTCTGCGGCGTGAGCGGCAGCAGCGCGACGACGCAGTCGGCTTCCGCGAGCAGCGCGTCGAACGTGCGATACGAGCCGCCGGTCTGCGCGTCGTCCGCGCGCGGCGTGCGGGTGTGGTAGATCACGTTCATCTTGCTCGCGTGCGCGCGGCGCGCGAGCGCGACGCCGATCGCGCCGAAGCCCACGACGCCCAGCGTCGCCCCTTCGAGGTCGTGGCTGTACGGCGGGTCGCCGTGCGCGAGCCAGCGGCCGTCGCGCGCCCAGGCGATCGCCGGCCCGAGTTGCCGCACGGCGATGATGACCAGCCCGTACGTGAGATCGGCGACGGCTTCGACCAGCGAACCGCGCGAGTTCGTCAGCACGATGCCGCGCTCGCGCAAGCGCGGCACGTCGACGTTGTCGTAGCCGACCGACTGCATCGCGACGATGCGCAGCGCCGGCGCATCGGCGAGAAACGCCGCATCGATCGGCACGTTGGAGCTGCTCAAGACGCCCACGGCATCGGCGAGCGCGGCGCCCCACTCCGCGCGCGGCAGGCCCGGAGACGTCGGTCACGGTCGGTGCGCTCGCGCAAGCCGTTCGAGCACCACGTCGGGCACGCGCGTCAGCACCACGACGCGGGGCCGGTTCGCGTATCTGCATCAGATTGCCGCTGCGATCGCTTTGCCGACCTCTTCCGTGCCGGCGGTGCCGCCGATCTCGCGCGTGCGCGGGCCGCTGGTCAGCACCGTCTCGATCGCGCGCACGACTTCGGCCGCCGCGTCGGGATGGCCGAGGTGGTCGAGCATCATCGCGCCCGACCAGATCTGGCCGATCGGGTTCGCGACGCCCTTGCCCGCGATGTCGGGCGCGGAGCCGTGCACCGGCTCGAACAGCGACGGAAACGCGCGCTCGGGGTTCAAGTTCGCCGACGGCGCGATGCCGATCGTGCCCGTCACCGCGGGCCCGAGATCGGAGAGGATGTCGCCGAACAGATTCGAGCCGACGACGACGTCGAACCAGTCGGGGTGCTGCACGAAGTGCGCGGTGAGGATGTCGATGTGGTACTGGTCGGTCTTCACGTCGGCGTATTCCGCGCCGACGGCTTTGAAGCGCTCGTCCCAGTAGGGCATCGTGATCGCGATGCCGTTCGACTTCGTCGCCGACGTGAGGTGTTTCTTGGGCCGGCTGCGCGCGAGCTCGAACGCGTAGCGCAGGATGCGGTCGACGCCGCGCCGCGTGAAGATGCTCTCCTGCACGACGATCTCCGCGTCGGTGCCTTCGAACATGCGGCCGCCGACCGACGAGTACTCGCCTTCGGTGTTCTCGCGCACGATCCAGAAATCGATGTCGCCCGCGCTGCGCCCCGCGAGCGGCGACGTGATCCCCGGCATCAGCCGCACCGGGCGCAAGTTGACGTACTGCTGAAACCCGCGCCGCATCGGGATCAGCAAGCCCCACAGCGACACGTGATCCGGCACGTTCGGAAACCCGACGGCGCCGAAGAAGATCGCGTCGTGGCCTTTGATCTGCGCGAGCCCGTCCTCGGGCATCATCGCGCCGGTCTCCGCGTAGCGCTCGCAGCTCCAGTCGAAGTACTGCCACTCGAACCCGAAGCCGTGCTTGCGCCCGACGGCGTCGAGCACGCGCACGCCTTCGGGCAGGACTTCTTTGCCGATCCCGTCGCCCGGGATCGTCGCGATGCGGTATGTCTTCATCGTTTTTATTGTCCGGCGGCTTTGGGAAGAAAACCGAGTGAGATCCACGGCACGTACGCGACGATCAGCAGCCCGATGATCACCGCGAGCAAGTACGGGATCATCGGCCGCACGACGTTCTCGGGATTCGCCTTGCCGATCGCGCTGGCCGAGAAGAACCCGATGCCGACCGGCGGCGAGAACAGCCCGACGCCCATCGCGAGCACGACGACGATCGCGTAGTGCACTTCGTTGATCCCCGCCGCCTTCGCGATCGGGAACAGCAGCGGCCCGAACAGCACCATCGCCGGGATGCCCTCGAGCACCGAGCCGAGGAAGATGAACATGATGATGGACACCAGCATCAGCCCCGCCTTGCCGCCCGGCGCGTGGCTGAGGATGTCGGCGAGCTGCTGCGCGAAGCCCGATTGCGTGAGCGCCCAGCCCATCGCGGTCGCGGTGGCGATGATCAGCAGGATCGCGCCGGCGAGCGACACCGTCTCGATGAGCGTCGGATACAGCGTGCGCCATTTGAAGCCGCGGTAGATCAGCACGCCGACGAGCAGCGTGTAGATGATGCCGACGACGCTGACCTCGGTCGCCGTCGCGATGCCTTTCACGACGAAGTAGCGGATCACCAGCGGCAGTATGAGTCCCGGGATCGCGACGAAGAACGCCCAGCCGACCGTGCGCCACGGCGCGCGCTGCGCGAGCGTGACGTTCTCGCGCTTGGCGTCCCACAGCGCGACGGCGATCAGCAGCAGCGAGATCACGAACGCCGGCAGCAACCCGGCCGTGAACATCGCCTGGATCGACACGCCCGTGACCGAGCCGATGATGATCAGCACGAGGCTGGGCGGGATCGTCTCCGCCATCGCGCCCGACGTCGCGAGCAGCGCGATCATCGACGTGCGCTTCTGCCCGCGCCGCTCCATGTCGGGGAACAGCACCGGCGCGACGGCCGCCATGTCGGCGATCTTCGAGCCCGAGATCCCCGACACGAGGTACATCGCGCCGACCAGCACGATGCTCAGCCCGCCGCGCAAGTGCCCGACCAGGCTCGCGAGCGCGGCGACCAGCCGCTGCGCGAT
Organism: Vulcanimicrobiota bacterium; assembly: GCA_963792235.1. Taxonomy (GTDB): domain Bacteria; phylum Vulcanimicrobiota; class Vulcanimicrobiia; order Vulcanimicrobiales; family Vulcanimicrobiaceae; genus Vulcanimicrobium. The sequence continues at coordinate 139,349 of CAWBVR010000021.1, read as the reverse complement.
CCCTGCGGTCTCCATCAGCAAGCCTAGGAAGATGAACAGCGGCACCGCGAGCAGCACGAGGTTGCTGATCCCCTCCTGCATGCGCCCGGAGACGGTGCTCAGCGGGACGGTCGTCACGATCGCGAGATAGCTCAGCGTGCCCAGGCCGAACGAGAACGCGATCGGCACGCCGATCGCGATGCACGCACCCGTCAGCACCACGAAGAACAGCACGAGGTTGACGTTGCCCAGGCCGGCGAACGCGCCGCGCCCGAACCACATCGCCGCGCTGATCGCGACGGCGGCGAGCACGACGCTGGCGACCACCTTCGGATCCTGCTCCGACAGCCGCAGCAGCGCCATGATCAGGATCAGCGACAGGCAGACGATGATCGCGAGGACTTCGTACGACCGCGGGATGTTCAGCGCGGGCGTGAGATCGATCTGCTCCTGCTGGAAGAACTTCAGCGTCGCGGGGATCAGCTCGATGACGAAGATCGCCGCGACGACCGACGCGATGGCCTCCAGCACCGCCCGGACGCGCTCCGGCGACCGCCGCACGAGCACGGAGAGCGCGATGTGCTCGCCGCGGCGGTACGCCACGACCGCGCCGAGCATCGCGAGCCACAGGAACACGATCGTCGCGAGCTCGTCGCTCCACACCAGCGGGTTGCCCAGCACGTAGCGCGTGAAGACGCCCGCCGACAGGATCGCGATCTCGACGACGACCAGCAGCGCGGCGAGCGGCTCCACGACGGCGCCGATCGCGCGGTCGATCGGCGCCCGCCCACGCCCGCCGGTACACGGTCGGCCCGTGCAGCGCCGCGGTCTCCGCGGCGTGAACGGTCTCGGCGACGTTCATTCGCTACGCGAGCTTGTTGGCGTACTTCTCGAGGGCGGCCCACGCTTTGGGGCCGAACTTGTCGCGCCAGCGCTCGTAGTACTTCGCCTCGACCAGCTTCTGCTTGAAGCTGTTCTTGTCGACGTCGTTGAACTTCATGCCGCGCCGCGTCAGCTTGTCGCGCACGGAGCGGTTCAGGTTGACGTTGTCATTGCGCGCCTGCAGCGTCGACTTCGCCATCTCGCGCGCGATCACGTCCTGGAGGCCCTTGCCGAGCTTGTTCCAGGCGTCCTGATTGAACAGCGTCCAGTAGCCGGACCAGATGTGGTCGGAGATCGAGACGTACTTCTGCACCTCGTAGAACTTCTGCTGGTCGATGAGCAGCAGCGGGTTCTCCTGCGCGTCGATGACGTGCGTCTGCAGCGACGTGTACAGCTCGCTCAGCGCGATCGGCGACGGCGACGCGCCGAGCGACTTGAACGTGTCGACGCGGATCTCGCCGGGCGACACGCGGATCTTCAGGCCCGCGAGGTCGGCGACGTTGTGGATCGGCTTGGTGGACGTGGTGATCTCGCGAAAGCCGTTCTCCCATATCTTCTCCAGCACGACCATCCCGCCGCGGGCCTGGATGTCGTCGCGCACGACCTTGCCCAGATCGCCGTCCATCGCGCGGAACACGGTGTCGCGGTTCGGATACGCGTACGCGAGGTTCTCGATCGACGCCAGCGGCGCGATCTGATTGAGGAACGCACCCGGCATCGCGAGCGACTCGATCGCGCCGGAGCGCAGCTGCGCGATCATGCTCGGATCGCTGCCGAGCTGGCTGGTCGGGAACGCCTTGAAGTTGACGCGGCCGTTGGTCGCCTTCTTGATGCGCGCGAAGGCCTCGACCGAGCGCACGTTGATCGGGTGCTCGGCCGGCAGATCGTGCCCGTACTTCAGTTCGAACTCGGCGGCCCGTGCCGGCGTGATGATGCCGATCGTTGCGAACGCCGCCGCGGTGCCGAGCACGAAGCCTTGTCGGGTGACGGGCATGGTGGGAGACTCCTTCCGTCGCGCAACGCGACTCGAGCGGTGTCCGGGGTGCTACGGCCTCGGAGTGCCGGTGTCCCGGTGGCGCGGCCCCGCGATGACGCCGCCCTCAGCCAGTTTGCGCAATTCCTGGGCGGACAAACCGAGATCGCGAGCGAGCACCTCGGCCGTATCCGCGCCGACCGCGCTGCGGCCCGGGCCGCAGCGGCGGCGCGCCGGCGCGCTCGAACCGCGGGAAGGCGTTGTTGATCACGACCTCGCCCAGCTCGGGATCGCGCAGCATCGGCGAGCGATCCGCGCGCCGCGATCTGCGGGTTTTCAAATACTGAAGCGATCGACTCCAGCGGCCCGACGGCGCACCCGGCGCGGGTGAACTCTTCGATCACGTCGTCGCGCCCGCGGGTCGCGCAGAACGCGTCGATCAGCGCGTCGAGCGCCTCGCCGTTCGCCACGCGGTCGGCGTTGGTGCGAAAGCGCGGGTCGGCGGCCAGCGCGTCGCCGCCGATCGTGCGCAGGACGCGCTCGGCGACCTCCTGCGTGCTGCCCGACAGCGCGACGTACGCGCCGTCGCCGCAGCGGTACGCACCCGCGCGGCGCGGTGTCGTCCAGCCGGTTGCCCATCCGCCGGTGCTGCGTGCCGTTGGCGGCGTATTCGGTGAGCTGCGACTCGACGAGCTTCATCACGGCCTCGTAGATCGCGAAGTCGATGACCTCGCCGTCGCCCGTCTTCAGCCGGCGCGCGTACGCGGCGCAGACCGCCGCGGTCGCGGCTTGCCCGGCCATCACGTCGGCGAGCGGAAATGCAGGCAGCAGCGGTGGCCGGTCGTCGTAGCCGGAGACCGCCGCGATCCCGGTCATCGCCTCGGCGAGCGTCCCGAACCCGGCTCGGTCCCGATAGGGTCCGTGCTGGCCGAACGCCGTCATGCGCAAGATCACCAGGTGCGGCGCGGCGGCCAGCAGCCGGTCGGGACCGAGGTTCCAGCGCTCGAGCGTCCCGGGCCGAAAATTCTCGATGAACACGTCGAACTGCGGAAGCCAGCGCAGCAGCAGCTCCTGCGCCTGCGCACCGTGCAAGTCGAGCGCGACGCTCTTCTTGTTGCGGCCGAGCGCTTTCCAATAGAGCCCGACGCCGTTCTTCTGCGCGCCGTAGCGCCGCACGTGATCGCCGGAACCGGGCCGTTCGAGCTTGACGACGTCGGCGCCGAAATCGGCGAGCATCGCGGCCGTCGTCGGCGCGGCGATCATGGTCGAGCAGTCGAGCACGCGTACGCCGGCAAGCGGTCCGTTCTGCGCCATGCGTGCTGCGTACGGTCCGTGCCGCGCTATCCCTGGTGTCGTGTTCTATCGAATCAGAAAAAGACCGAGGAGATGTGCGTCGCCCATGCGCCTGCGGGGCCGGCGTACTCGCCGCACCATCCAGGCCATGCCGTCGTCGTTCGGATCGCTCGCGACGCTGAAGTAATCGCCCCAGCGCGTGCCGGGGAAAATCGCTGGCACCCGCTTGGGCGACGACGCTGTTGCCGAGCGTGCCCGGCGGGTCGGCGGACTGCCGCCCGGCCGCGCGGAGGCGCGCGAAATCCGTCGGCCCGAGCTCGAGCGGCCGAACACGACGAACGCGTCGCCGCTCGCGATCGGTCTGGATCGCGGGGAAGAAATGATAGATGCCGGGTGCGCCGTACCGGCCTTGCTGCGCGATCCGCGACGCACCGACGTCGAGCTGATACCACTGCACGACCGAACGCGCTTCGCCGTCGCCAGGCCACGTGAACTTCGACGTGTGCGTCGTCCACAGACCTTTGGTCGGTCCGTCACCGTGATACACCGCGTTGAGCAGGCGCGTGTCGTCGGTCATGATCTTCGGCCCGCCGCCGGGCTGCTGCGCAGCCGGCGGCAGTCGTACGACTGGCACGCGACGAAACCGGCGCGAACGCGGGCGCGGCGGGCGGGTCGTTCCACGCGGCGAGCGGGTTCGTCAGCGTCCACGCGGTGAGCGCGCTGCCGCTCGGCCACAGCGCGTTCACGAAGTACGCGGGGCCGGGCGCGTACGATGATGGACCGCGGGCTGCAGCGCAGAAGACCGTGCGGTGCGTCGGGGTTGAGGATGACGGTGATGTCGTACCAGCGCAGCGCCGGCGCCGCGAGACCGGGCGCCGCGTAGACCTCGCTCTTGTTGAGGATGCGCAGCTTCGTGTACTGGAACGGCCCGTTGAACGTGAACATGTTGACGGCGATGTAGATCGCCTGCTCGTCGAAGCCGAGCGTCGGATAGTCGGCCCAGTTGGCCGTCGGCATCGTGCCGTCGATCGATGCGTCGAGCGCCCACGTGTACCACGCCCGCGCGGATCGTCCGTCTGCGAAACCGCAAGCATGATCCACGATCCGGGCGGGCTCTCGCGCTTCGCACCGACGATCGCGATCCAGCGCTGCGCGAAATGGTCGTACGCGAGCTTCGGATCGAACATGAAATGCGCGATCGGGCGGGAGCACCGGGCCGAACAGCGCGGAGAACGGGAGGGCGCGAGCGGATCCGGCGCGCCTTTCGCCGTCACGGCGAACTGCGCGTTGACGGCCGTCATCACGTCGTCCGGCCCGACCGCGATCGCGGGATCGGGCGGATCGAGCCCGGTGCGGGGGATGCCTTCGAAGCCGGCACGGACGTCGGCACCGTCGCGGCGGGCGTGCCGGCGTCGGCCACCGCGACGGACGCCCTCGAACGACGTGAGCGCGTCCGGTTGCCGTGCGGCTTCGACCAGCTGGTCGTACTCCGCGCGGCTGCATCGGGCCAGCGCGTGATCTGCCACGTCGGGCGGCCTTGCACGATCGCCTCCGGCGCGAGCTCGCCGCGGACCGAGCTGCCACGGATCGCGCGCCCGCACCGTTGACAATGGCGCTTCGAGACTCATCTGCATCAGCGTTGCGAACCTCCGTCACCGTAGTCGATCTGCGCATCGTCGTCTCCGGAGCCGCGCGGATCCGGGCGTTCCGCCGCGCGCTTGCGCTCCTCGAACTCGGCCGGCGACTCCGGTACGCCGATCGGGATCTCGCGAGACGGCGTGCCGGGTGGCTGCCGGCGCCTTCGGGCGAGCCGAACGGATCCGCGGGGACGCCTTGCGCCGGCGGGCCCGAACGCCTCGCCGTCGCCCGACATCACGGACGCCGCGTCAGCGCTGCCGCGCACCGCGCGAGCAGCCTGCGCACCGCGCGCGCCAGCGGCCGCCGCGCGGCGACGGCGAGCACCGCGACCGCCGTCGCAACGTCCGCTTCGAGCTGACCGTTTCCGCCGTCGGGCCAGATCGCGAACCAGCGCTCGAACTGCTGCATGTCCACCCATCCTCACACCACGCGGCGTCGCTCGGAGCCCACCAATATACACCGGCCAAAGACGGTTTCCTCGTCTCGCAAGGCAAATGCGGTCAGCTCCGGCGAGGGCGGCGATTCCCGCCAGGATCAGCACGGCGCCGGCGCCGCGGCGGCGGGCGTCGCCTTCGTTGAACAGCCGCGCGCCGAGCAGCGCCCCGAACACGATGCTCACCTCGCGCGCGGGCGCGACGAGGCTCACCGGCGCGACGACGAGCGCGAACAGCACGAGGATGTAGCCGAGCGGTGACAGCGCCGCGACGCCGAGGATCTCCGCGCGGTACGCTCGCCACACCGGCCCCAGCGCGGCGCGGCGTTCACCGCGCGCGACGAGCGGCGCCATCGAGCACCGTCTGCACGCAGATAGTGCCCGACCTCGTACACGACCGGCGCGATCGCGAGCGCGCTCACCGCGTGCTTGTCCCACAGCGTGTATGCGGCGATCGTCGCGCCCGTCGCGAGACCGTAGCCGAGCGACAGCGCGCGCGCGTGCGACGTGCAGCCGCGCACCCGCGCGCAACGAAGATCCCCGCGACGATCGCCGCGATGCCGATGTCGCCGAGCACGCCGGGGCGCTCGCCGAGGAACAGCACCGCGGCGATCGACGCGAGCAGCGGTCCGGTGCCGCGCGCGAGCGGGTACACCAGCGACAGATCGCCCACGCGATAGCCGCGCTGCAGCAGCAAGAAATATGCCGCGTGGATCACCGCGGTGCCGGCGATGAACGCGAGATCGATCGCGGTGAGCGGCTGACGCAACGGAACGAACAGTCAGCCACACCGCGACGAACGGCAGGTAGATCGCCGCCGAGACGGCGGTGGTGAGCCACACGAACGCGACGGTGTCCGCGGCCTGCGCGCGCTTGGCGAGCAGGTTCCACGCCGCGTGCAGCACCGCCGCGGTCAGAACCAGCGCGAGGACCGCGGGCGTCATCGCGCACTTGTGGCCGCATCGCGCCGCCGCCCTGCCGCGTTCGGCGGGCGGGGCGGTCGCGCCTCCGCCGAACGTCGCCGCCGATGCGCCGTTCCACGCTCCTCGCCGGCCTCGCCGCCACGACCGCCGCGCCGTCGGTCGCGTCCGCCGCAGCGCGCGGCGACGCCGATCTGATCGTCACCGCGGCGACGATCCACACGGTCGACCCGCGCACGCCGCGCGCGCAAGCGTTCGCCGTGCGAGACGGGCGCTTCGTCTACGTCGGCTCGCGCGAGGGCGCGCACGCGTTTCGCGGGCGGCGCACGAACGTGCTCGACCTCGGCGACGCCACCGTGCTGCCGGGACTCATCGACGCGCACCTGCACTTCACCGGCGTCGGCCTAGCGCTGCACGAGGTGGATCTCGCGCATGCCGCCACGTTCGAAGAAGTCGTGCGCCGCACCGTCGCGTTTGCCGCGACGTCGCGCGATCCGTGGATCGTCGGCGACGGCTGGGACCAGAACCTCTGGCCCGACAAGAACTTTCCGGCGCACGACGCGCTGAGCGCGGCGATCCCCGACCGCCCTGTCGTGCTGCACCGCGTCGACGGCCACGCGCTGCTCGCCAACGCCAAGGCGATGGAGCTGGCGGGCGTCGTCGCGACGACGCCCGATCCCGCCGGCGGCCGCATCCTGCGCGACGCGCACGGCGCGCCGACCGGCGTCTTCGTCGACAACGCGCGCACGCTGGTGACGCACGCGATCCCGCCGCGCGACGCACGAGCAGCTCGTGCGCGCGAGCGAAGCGGCGCTCGAAGAATGCCACCGCTGGGGGCTCACGGCGATCGGCGATCCGGGCAACGGCCAGAACGTGATCGCCGCGTACGAAGAGCTCGCGCGCAACGGGCGCTACACGCTGCGCAACCACGTCATGCTCGCGGGCAGCGATCCGCGCGCTGGTCGACGCGTATCTCGCGCGCGGCCCAGCGCACGCTCGACCACGACGGCCGCTTGTCGCTGCGCGCGATCAAGCTCTACGTCGACGGCGCGCTGGGCTCGCGCGGCGCGGCGCTGCTCGCGCCGTACAGCGACGACCCGAACAACACCGGCTTGCTGCGCACGGCGCAGGCCGACGTGCAGAGCCTTTGCGAGCGCGCCCTGAAAGCCGGCTTCCAAGTGTGCACGCACGCGATCGGCGACCGCGGCAACCGCGTCGTGCTCGACGCGTACGAAGCCGCGCTGCGCACGGCGCAGGTGCGCGACCACCGCTTTCGCATCGAGCACGCGCAAGTGCTCGCGCCGAGCGACATCCCGCGCTTCGCGCAGCTCGGCGTGATCCCGTCGATGCAGTCGACGCACCAGATCAGCGACATGGCGTGGGCGCAGGCGCGGCTCGGCCCGGACCGCGTGCGCGGCGCGTACGCGTGGCGCGCGCTGCTCGACACGGGCGTGACGATCGCGAACGGCACGGACGCGCCGGTCGAAGCAGTGAACTCGCTGCGTACGTTCCACGCCGCGATCACGCGCGAGAACGAAGCGAACCAGCCGCCGGGCGGCTGGTACCCGCAGCAGCGCATGACGCGCGCCGAAGCGCTGCGCTCGATGACGATCTGGGCGGCGCGCGCGAACTTCATGGAAAACGCGGCCGGCTCGATCGCACCGGGCAAGTACGCGGACTTCACGGTGCTCGACCGCGACTGGATGCGCGTCGCACCCGAAGCGATCATGGCGACGCGCGTGCTGGCGACGTACTCCGCCGGCAAGCCGGTCTACGAAGCGCCGATCGACGGCAAGACGACCGCGTTGCGCGCCCGGGGCCGCCGCGCGGGCTCGTGCTGCGGCCCGCACGTCGCCTGAGCCTTCGGCGCTAGGCGTGCCTCGGCGAAGCGGACGTACCAGTCCAGTGCTTCCGGCTGCATCATCGCGTCGCGGCTTGCGACCTTTTCCGGCGGCATCCCGGCGAGGATGCGGCGGACCGGGACTTCCATCTTCTTGCCGGTGAGCGTGTACGGGATCGCCGGAACGCCGACGATCTCGTCGGGGACGTGGCGCGGGCTGCAGTCCGCGCGCAGCTTTGCGACGATGCGTGCGCGCAGCGCGTCGTCGACCTCCACGCCCTCGGCCGCACGCACGAACAGCGGCATGTAGAACTCGCCGCCCGGCAGCTCCAAGCACACGACGAGGCTGTCCGCAACGTCGTCGAGCGCTTCGACGGCGCGGTAGATCTCCGCGGAGCCGATGCGCACGCCGTAGCGGTTGAGCGTCGAGTCCGAGCGGCCGTAGATGTAGCAGCCGCCGCGCGCGTTGATCTTGATGAAGTCGCCGTGGCGCCACACGCCGGGGAAGTGCTCGAAATACGTCTCGCGGTAGCGCGCGTCGCCGGGATCGTTCCAGAAGCGCAGCGGCATCGACGGCGCGGGGCTCGTCACCACCAGCTCGCCCACCTCGTCGATCACCTCTTCGCCGCGCTCGTTCCACGCGTGCACGTCCATGCCGAGCAGCCGCGCCTGGATCTCGCCCGCGTACACCGGCAGGATCGGCGTACCGCCGACGAGCCCCGCGCACAGCTCCGTGCCGCCCGACGGCGACGTGACCCACAGATCGGGTTTCACCGCGTCGTAGAACCACGCCGTCGCCTCCGGCGTGACGGGCGAGCCCGTGAGCAGCACGCTGCGCAAGCTCGAAACATCGAAGCGCTCGCGCGGCACGATGCCCGCTTTTGCATCATCTGCACGAACGTCGGGCTCGCGCCGAAAGACGTCGCGCCCGCATCGGCCGCGAGCTGCCACAGCAGCGCCGGCGTCGGGTACGCCGGATGGCCGTCGTACAGCACGATGGACGAGCCCTGCAGCAGCGCGGACACGAGCGCGTTGAACATCATCCAGCCGGTCGTCGTGTAGAAGAACATGCGCGTGTCCGGGCTCAGGTTCTGCGCGAGCCCGGTGCTCTTGAGGTGCTCGAGCAGCGTGCCGACGTGCCCGTGCACGATCGGCTTCGGCAACCCCGTCGTGCCCGACGAGAACAGCACCCACAGCGGGTGATCGTGCTCGACGTACTCGTATGCGAACGCGTCCGCACCGACCGGCGGATGGTCCATCAGCGCCGACCACGCCGTCGCGTTCGAAACCGGCGCCTGCGACGCCGCGTCGAGATACGGCAGCCACACGACGTGCTCGACCGTCGGCAATGCGGCGAGGATCGTACGGATCTCGTTCGCACGGTCGAAGTCCTTGCCGCCGAAGCGGTAGCCGTCGGCGGCGAAGATCAGCTTCGGCTCGATCTGCGCGAAGCGGTCGATGACGGTGCGCGCGCCGAACTCCGGCGCCGCCGACGACCACACCGCGCCGATCGCCGTCGTCGCGAGCATCGCGATCACCGTCTCGGGGATGTTCGGCATGTACGCGACGACGCGGTCGCCGGGCACGACGCCGAGCGCGCGCAACTGCGTCGCGAGCACGCGCACCGCGCCGCCGAGCTCGTGCCACGACATGCGTCGCGAGCGGGCGCAGCTCCGAGGAGTGCACCAGCGCCGCTTCGCCGCGCGCCGCGCGGCGCTCGTGGCGCAGCAGGTGCTCCGCGTAGTTCACGCGCGAGCCGCGAAACCACACCGCGCCCGGCATCGCGCGCGAGTCGACGATCTGCTCGTACGGCTGCGTGGAGTGCACCTCGAAGAAGTCCCACACCGCCGACCAGAAGCCGTCGAGGTCGGTCACCGACCAGCGCCACAGCTCCTCGTAGGTCGCGAACGACAGCCCGCGCTCGGCCGCGAGCCGGCGCATGAACGCGGCGACGGCCGTCGTGGCTGCGGCCTCGGGGTCGGGCGTCCAGAGCAGCTGGCCTTCGGTCATGTCCGGCTCATTTGGCGCCGTGCCCCGCGCGCACTTCCGGCGAGCGGGACGCCCGGGCCGCAGCGAGAATGGTCGCGCGCCGGGCGGTCGTCTTGTCGGAGGTGTAAGTGAAGCGCGTCTTGCGTTGGGCCGGGCTCGGGCTCGTCGTGTTGCTGGCGGTCGTGGTCGTCGGCTACGGAATCGTCGTCGTGACGTCGAACCGCGCGCTCGAAGAGCGCATCGCGGTGACGCCGCCCGCGCCGGTGCTGGGGCACGGATCCGTCGAGCGCGGCAAGCACATCTTCCACGCCGTGTCGAGCTGCGTCGTGTGCCATCGCGGCGACGCGGGCGGCGGCCCGTTCATCACCGACGCGGCGATGGCGCTGCTGGACGCACCGAACCTCACCCGCGGCAACGGCGGCGTCGGAAAGCAGTACACCGACGCCGACCTCGACCGCGCGATCCGGCGCGGCGTGCGCCCCGACGGCACGCGGCTGTTGATCATGCCGGCGTGGGACTACGCGCGCTTCGGCGACGACGACGCCGCATCGGTCATCGCGTACATCCGCAGCCTCCCGCCCGTCGACCGCGTCACGGCGCGCGTACGGCTCGGCCCGGTCGGCCGCGTCCTCGTCGCGACGAAGAAGCTCTCGTTCGACGCCGTGCGCATCGCGGACGAAGGCCCGCCGCCGACGACGGTGCCGCCGCCGATGCAGCTGGTCGCGTACGGCGAGTACCTCACGCGGGTCGGCGGGTGCATGGGCTGCCACGGCGTGCACCTCTCCGGCGGGCACTTCGCCGGACCACCCGACGTGCCGCCCGCGTCGAACATCACGCGCAAGGGGATCGGCTCGTGGTCGGCCGCCGACTTCATGATCACGCTGACAAAAGGCCGCGACCCGTCAGGCCATTACCTCAACCCGTTCATGCCGTGGCACACGATCAGCCAGATGAGCGACATCGAGCTCGAAGCGATCTACAACTACTTGCTGAGCGTCCCCGAGCGCGCCACGGGCACGGGGTGAGGCACGGACGTTAGGCGAGCGCGCTCTGCGCGGCCGCGAGCCGTGCGATCGGCACGCGGTACGGTGAGCAGCTGACGTAGTCCAGACCCAGCTCGTCGCAGAACGCGACGCTGCTGGGCTCGCCGCCATGCTCGCCGCAGATGCCGATCTTCAGGTTCGCGCGCGCGGCACGGCCCTGCTCGACCGCCGTCCGCATCAAGCCGCCGACGCCGACGCGGTCGAGCACCTGGAACGGATCGTCCTTGAGAATCTTCTTCTCCAGGTAGGCCGGGATGAAGCTCGCCTCCGCGTCGTCGCGCGAGTAACCGTACGTCGTCTGCGTCAGATCGTTCGTGCCGAAGCTGAAGAACTGCGCGACCGTCGCGAGTTCGCCCGCGACGACGCACGCGCGCGGCAACTCGATCATCGTGCCGATGCGGTACGTGACGTCGCAGCCGCGCGCCGCGATCACCTCGTCGGCGACCACCTTTGCCGCGTCGTACGTCACGCGCATCTCTTCGATGGTGCCGACGCCGGGGATCATCACGTCGGGCTGCACATCGACGCCGCGCGCACGCAGGTCGCACGCAGCTTCGAAGATCGCGCGCACCTGCATCGCATAGATTTCGGGATAGAGGATGCCCAGGCGGCACACGCGCAGGCCGAGCATCGGGTTCTGCTCGTGCAGCGCGCGCACGCGGCCGAGAACGCGGCATTTCTCCACGTACTCGGGATCGCTCTCACCCTTGGTGAGGCGCAGCTCCGTCGTTTCGACGAGCAACGTCTCCAATGACGGCAAGAACTCGTGCAGCGGCGGGTCCAGCAGGCGGATCGTCACCGGACAGCCCGCCATCGCTTCGAGGATGCCGGCGAAGTCGTCGCGCTGGAACGGCAGCAGCTGCGCGAGGGCTTCCGCCCGCGCTTGCGGCGTGTCGCTGATGATCATGCGCTGCACCACGGGCAGGCGGTCTTGCTGCATGAACATGTGCTCGGTGCGGCATAGCCCGATCCCGGTTGCGCCCAGCTCGCGCGCCTTGCGCGCATCATCGGGGGTGTCGGCGTTCGCCCACACCTCGAGCCGCATCGCGGCGTCGGCCCAGCTCAGGAACTCCGCCAGCCAGTCCGGCAGCTTCGACGGCGGCGGGATCAGCGCGAGCTTGCCGACGATCACGTTGCCGGTGGTGCCGTCGATCGTGATCCAGTCGTCTTCCTTGAGCACGTTGCCGTCGATGGTCGCGGTGCGGTTGCGGCGGTCGATCACCATGGCGTCGAAGCCGGCGACGCAGGGGCGGCCCATGCCGCGCGCGACCACCGCCGCGTGCGACGTCGCGCCGCCGCGCGACGTGAGGATACCTTTCGCGGCGATCATGCCGTGCACGTCGTCCGGCGCGGTCTCGATGCGAACGAGGATCACGTCGTCGCCCGCGTTGCCGCGCTCGGCCGCCTTGTCGGCGTCGAACACGATCTGCCCCGTCGCCGCGCCGGGCGACGCGTTGAGCCCCTTGCCGGCGATCTTGAACTTCTCGTGCGGGTCGATGCGCGCGTGGAACAGCTGGTCCAGCGAGCCCGCATCGACGCGGCGCACCGCTTCGCGCTTGGTGATGAGCCCTTCGCGCACGAGATCGAGCGCGATGCGCACCGCCGCCTCGGCGCTGCGCTTGCCGCTGCGCGTCTGCAGCATGTAGAGCGTGCCGCGCTCGACGGTGAACTCGAGGTCCTGCATGTCGCGGTAGTGCGTTTCGAGCTGGTGCGCGATCGCGACGAACTGCGCGTAGACGTCGGGTTGCGAGCTCTGCAGGTCGGAGATCTTCATCGGCGTGCGCGTGCCGGCGACGACGTCCTCACCTTGCGCGTTGCGGAGGTACTCGCCGAACAGCGACTTCTCGCCCGTGTTCGGATCACGCGTGAACGCGACGCCGGTGCCCGAGTCGTCGCCCATGTTGCCGAACACCATCGTGCAGACGCTGCACGCGGTTCCCCAGTCGTCGGAGATCTTGTTGAACTTGCGGTAGTCGACGGCGCGCTTGGAGTGCCAGGAGGCGAACACCGCGCCGATTGCGAGCTCGAGCTGTTCGTACACGTCCTGCGGGAACGGCTTGCCGGTGTGGACGCGCACGATCTCGCGGAACTGCGCGATCACTTCTTTCCAGCGGTCGGCGGTGAGCTCGGGATCGGTCGCGACGCCGGCTTTCTGCTTTGCCTCGTCGACGACGTGCTCGAACTCGTCCTTCGGGATGTCGAGCACGACGCTGCCGAACATCTGCATGAAGCGCCGGTAGGCGTCGTACGCGAAGCGGTCGTTGCCGGTGAGTTTCGCTAGCCCGAACACCGTGTCGTCGTTGAGCCCCAGATTCAGAATCGTGTCCATCATCCCGGGCATGGAGACGCGTGCGCCGCTGCGCACCGAAACCAGCAGCGGGTTCGCGGGCTTGCCGAAACCCTTCGCGGTACGGCGCTCGAGCTCGCGCATCGCGGAGCGGATCTCGTCGGCGAGCCCGTCCGGCATGCGGCGGCCGGCTTGGTAAAAGGCGAGGCACACTTCGGTGGTGAGCGTGAAGCCCGGCGGCACGGGCAGCTTGGCCCGCGTCATCTCCGCGAGGCCGGCACCCTTGCCACCGAGGAGGTCGAGCATCTCGCCGGAGCCCTCTTCGAAGAACCAGAGGCGCTTAGCGGTCAGAGGACGGTTGTCTTCCTGAACAGGCTGGCGTGGAAAATCGTTATACACCCGCGTCCGGACGGCGGAAACTTTCTCCATCTGGTCCATGTCGAGGAAGATTCCCACCGCCCCTGCATTTCAAGCGGCCGCTCCACGCCGCAGGCGACCCTCGTGGCCGGACTCCACCATACCGCATAGGCCCCGCCACGGCATCCGACACGTGGCCACGATCGGGGCGCACCCTTCGACAAGCTCAGGGTGGCATTTAGCGGGCGTCGTGAAAGATCAGACCCAAGGTAACCCGCTCGCCCGCGCGGACCTCGCCCACCCCGTGGCGGAAGGTCGTCCGGTAGTACCCGCGGGCCCCGCGCGCAGGCCGAATCGCGTTGGGGAACACCACCGCGTCGCCTTGCCGCAGCGGCACGACGTGAGCCAGGCTCTGCTTGCGCGGCCGCTGCTCGACCAGCACGAACTCGCCGCCCGCAAAGTCCGGCCCGGCCTCGCTCAGCAGTACCGTGGCTTGCAGCGGGAACGCCACGTCGCCGTAGACGTCCTGGTGCAGCGCGTTGTGATCCCCCGCGCGATAGCGCAACATCAGCGGCGTGGGCCGGGTCTGCCCGTTCGCGTGGCAGCGTTCCAGAAATTCGGCCAGGGTCGCGGGATAGCGCACGCCGTCGCCGAGCGACTCGGCCCACGCGTTCGCGATCGGAGCGAGCTTCGCGTACAGCTCGGCGCGCAAACGCTCGACCGGCGGCGGCAGCGGATAGCGGAAGTAGCGGTACACGCCGCGCCCATAGCCCAAACGTTCCATGACGATGGTCTTGCGGAACGCGTCGTCGTCGTCGAACCGTGCGCGCAGCGCCGCGCACGCGGCGGGGTCGAGCAGCGACGGCAACATCGCGTAGCCGCGTTCGTCCAATTCGTCTTTCACGTCGGCGCATGACCGGCGGAGCGCACGCGGTGTTTGCACGCGGATTGCGGTCGCATCGGCATCGTCCCCGGCTCGCGCTCGAGCATGCCAGCCTGGTGGCACTGCACCGCGATAGAATAGCGGCGTGTATCAGCCGCCTGAGATCATTCTTGACCTTTTCGCCGAGTACCGCCGCGCCGCCGGACTTCCAGCGCTTTCACGCGACGATCTAGTGTACTTACTTGAACGGACAGACGCTCCAGAAGAGCGACCGAAGCCCGATCCTGCGCGGGTGATTCGCTTTCCGGTGGAGCGTCGCGCCCGGTCGCCAAGAACCACGGGCTGACGCCGAGCACGTGCGACAACTTCAAGCCCACCAAGAAGCTCGCGCTCTTGGTCTGACCCGATTCCATCTGCCGGATCGCGCCTTCCGTTACGCCCACGGCGTGCGCGAGCGAGCTCGGCGTGAGATGCCGGCGCGTGCGCAACGTACGAAGGCGATCGCCGAAGGTGTCGGCCACGCCGGAAGTATACGAGCGCGCCTTCGGAGTGTGGTATTGCGTGGCTCGCAGAAGTATGCTACCGAAACGTAGATGCGTGTTCTCCGCATGTCCGCGTGCTCTGGTCCTTCCACACCGGGACCGAGCGCACGTTGCGGAAACGGGGAGGCGCATCGCCCGTCCGCGCACATGCAGCTGTTTCGGCAGCGCGCAATGACGCGGCGGGTGCGTCGTCGGCCGTTCCTGCGAGCCCGCGCGAGCGGTGCTCGCCTACACCCCGGGGGCGGCCGGCGACGCCCGATGCATCACAGGTCGCGCGCGCGAAACGACACGACGCCCGCGACGAGCACGACCACGATCCACCCGAACGCCCAAGCGAGGATCGCGAACGGCGGCGGCGACGACACGGTGAACGGGTTCACGCCCGCGCCGCTCGCGGCCGTCTGCGACGCGGCCACGGTGAACACGGCAGGTTGCAATGCGTAGAGCGCGCCACGCCACAACGCGTCGGTTGGAAACACGAGCGCGACCACGGTGCCCGCGTCGGCGAGGCGCTGATTGCCCAGCCCCAGCCCGATCGACTCGATGATGCCGCCGATCCACGCCAATCCGAACAGCAGCGCCGACACGATGCCGGCGGCGAGCGCGGGCAGCCGCGTCGCGAGCGCGACCGCGGCGGTGGTGACGACGCACGCGAGCCCGCACAGGTACGCCAGCGCGGCGAACGGTTGCGGCGGGACGTAGCCGGTGGTCACGCGCACGACGAGCAGCTCCACGCCGCCGGCGACGGTGACGTAGATCGCGAGCGCGAGCACGGTCCCCAGCCAGCGCCCGAGCGCGACGTCCGCGCGCCGCACCGGGCGCGCGAGCACGGCGAGGAGCTCGCCGTTCGCAATGCTCTCCGCCATCGCCGGCGCGCCGACGAGCGCGGCGCCCAGCGCGAGCACGAACGAGAACAAGAACGCGAGCAGGATGACGATCCCCGCCGCCGCGGCGTGCACGCCGGGATCGGCGATCGGCGCGCCGTCGACGACGGTGGTCGCGAGCCGGTGCAGTCCCCACGCGGTGAACGCAACGATCACCGCGGTGAGCAGTGCGACTGCGGCGACGAGGCGGCGCCGCGCCAGCTCGCGCAGCGTCAACGAGGCGAACAGCACGATCGTCATTCGTGGCGCACCAGCGCGAGGAAGCGGTCCTCGAGCGTCGTCTGCTTCGGCTCGACGGCGTGGATGCGCACGCCGTCGGCGACGAGCCGCGCGACGAGCCCCGGGATCTCGGCGTGCCCGACGTCGTAATCGCACCAGCCCTCGTCCGACCGCACGCGCACACCGCGCGTCTCTCCCGTCAGCGCGTCAACGGTGCCTTCCGCGACGACGCGCCCGCGGTCGATCACACACACGCGGTCGCACACGCGCTCCACCTCACCGAGCAAGTGGGAGTTGAGGAACACCGTGGTGCCGCGCGCTCTCAAGCGCTCGATGAGCGCTCGCACGTCGCTGCGCCCCACCGGGTCGAGCGCCGACGTGGGCTCGTCCAAGAACACGATCTGCGGTTCGCCCAGCAGCGCCACGGCGAGCCCGAGCCGCTGCTGCATGCCCTTCGAGTACGTGCCGACGCGGTCGCCGGCGCGTTCGCGCAAGCCCACCTCGTCGAGCACGAGGTCGATCGCCTTCGTGCGATCGGCAAGCCGCATCAGCGCCGCATGGAACACCAGCACTTCGCGCGCGGCGAGCCAGTCGGGGTAGCGAAACAACTCTGGTAGATAGCCGATGCGCGCGCGCGTCGCGCGGTCACCGAGTGGTTTGCCCAACACGTTCGCGGCGCCGGCGGTCGGGCGCACGAGCCCGACCAGCATCTTCACGGCGGTCGACTTTCCGGCGCCGTTGGGCCCGAGGAAGCCTAAGCACTCGCCGCGCGCAACGCGCAGCGTCAGATCCTGCAGCGCGTCGATGCGACCGTAGCGCTTTGCGAGCGCATGCGCGACGATCGCGTCGTCGGGCACTATTTGAGCGAGTTGGCCAGCGCGAGCGCTGCGCTTTGCGAGAGCGTCCCGCCCACGGCGTAGAGCTTACCGTCCTTTGTCCACACGATCGCCGAACCGATACCCGTCTCGTCGCCGATCGCGAGCCCTTGCACGCCGTCGACGTCCACCTTCGTTGCGGTCTGTTTGTCGAAGCGCACCGGGATGGGCAGCGTCTGCGTGGGATCCCCGATCGCCTTGATCTGCGCGACGAGGTGCGGCGGCACGCCCGGCTGCGCTGCGAACCAATCCGCCAGTGTCTGCAGCGATGCGCCGCTCGACGTCACCGTCGGCACCGGCGCCTGCACGACCGCGAGGAAGGAACCGCGCCGCGTACCGCGCTCTTCATTGTGCGAGCGCGGCGCTGCGCCGTACGTCACCAGCGTGACCGGCTCCAGCGTCGCGGTGTACGTCGCGCCGTCGAGCCCCGCGGGCAGCGCGTGCAGCGCGACCTTGTGCTCGCGTGCCCACGCCGTCGCTTTCGCCTGCTCGAACGTGAACGACGTGCGCGCGCGCTGGGTCACCGTGTAGAATGCCGCCTTGCCGAACGCGGTGGGGAGCGACGCCGGCAGCCGCAGCGCGTACCCGGCGTTCTTTGCAGCGTCCGCGGGCGACGGGAATTGGTCGACGCCCGGGACCCGGGTGCCGACCACCGTCCCGAACGCTTCGAGCGGCGGGAACGACTGCAGCGCCTTCGCATCGGCCGGAGTGACCGAGATCGCCTTGACCTGCTTGGGCTGAAACACGGAGAGCGGATCGGCCGAAGCGTTCGCGAGCGGGAGGACGAGTGCCGCGACGAGCGCGAGCGGGACGGTCGGTAGAATCTTCATCGCTTTAGCTTTGTATCACAGAGAATCATCTGGGGCAAGCCCGCCTTCTGCCGCCATCATGGCGGCGCACCCTTCGAAAAGGCTCGGGGTGATCCGAGGTGTACGTCAGACGCCGATGTTTCGCCGTTTCCCGCGCTCGTTGGTTCTGCTCGCCTTGCTGCTGCTTGCGCTCGCGACGGGGGCTTCGGCGCAAGAAGCGGGGCGGCCGCGGGCCGACGCCTCGTCGCCGCCGAGCCCGTCGCCCAGCGCATCGCCGAGCCCAGGCCCGGCGCTGCACTGGCGCAGCATCGGGCCGACCGTGTCCGGCGGGCGCGTCGCTACGGTCGCCGGCACCGACCTCGATCCCGCGCTGTTCTACGCGGGCGCGGCCGGTGGCGGCGTGTGGAAATCGAGCAACGGCGGCATCGACTGGCGACCCGTCTTCGACCAGGCCGGCACACAGTCGATCGGGGCGATCGCGATCTCCGCGCGCGACAAGAACGACGTGTGGGTGGGAACCGGCGAGCCGTGGCCGCGCAACGACGTCATCCCGGGCGACGGCATCTACCACTCGAGCGACGGCGGGAAAACGTGGGTGCACCTCGGCCTCGTGCAGACGTCGCAGATTGCGCGCGTGCTGCTCGATCCGCGCGATGCCAAGCGCGTCGTCGTCGCGGCGCTCGGCGACCCGTTTCGCGACAGCACGGAGCGCGGGTCTTTCGCACCACCGACGGCGGCAAGACGTGGACGAAGACGCTGTACGCCGGCCCGTCCGTCGGCGCGTCGGACCTCGCGATGGACCCGAAGAACCCCGACGTGCTGTACGCGGGGATGTGGCGCTTCCGCCGCTCTGCGTGGAGTCTCACGAGCGGCGGCGCGGACGACGGCATCTACAAATCCGCCGACGGCGGCGTCACGTGGAAACGCGTCGCCGGCAACGGCCTGCCCGCGGGCATCACGGGGCGCATCGCGCTCGCGATCGCTCCCACGGACGCGCGGCGCATCTACGCGCTCGTCGAGTCGAAAGACGGTCTGCTGTGGCGCTCCGACGACGCGGGCGCCACATGGAAGCTGACGTCGAGCAACACGCTCATCAACGAACGGCCGTTCTACTACTCGCGCGTCATCGTCGATCCGCACGATGCGGACCATCTCTTCTCCGTGTCGGTGAAGCTCGCCGAGAGCACCACCGGCGGCAAGACGTGGCACCTCAGCGGGAAAGGCCTGCACGGCGATCATCACGACATGTGGATCGCGTCGAGCGGGCGCACGATCGTGGAGGCGAACGACGGCGGCGTGGGGCTGTCGCACGACAACGGTGCGTCGTGGGAATGGCGCAACCTGCTGCCGATCGCGCAGTTCTACCACGTCGCATACGACTTGCAGAAGCCGTACCACGTGTGCGGCGGGCTGCAAGACAACGGCGCATGGTGCGTCCCCGTGCGCACCGGCGACGATCGTGGCATCTTGCAGCGCGACTGGTACAAGGTGCAGGGCGGCGACGGCACGTGGGTGGTGCCCAACCCGCGCGATCCGCAGGTGGTGTGGTCGGCCGCGGGCGGCGGCGACAACGAAGGCAACGTCGTGCGCTTCGACAAGCGCCTTGCGATGCAGTTCGACGTGTCGCCGTATCTTCGCGACCAGAACGTCGTTGCGCCCACGCGGCTCGCCTACCGCTTCAACTGGGAGACGCCGCTCGCATTCGACCCGTTCGATTCGCACGCGGTGTACGTCGGCGGCAACGCCGTATTCCGCTCGACGGACGACGGCATGCACTGGAAGCCCGTCAGCCCCGACCTCACTCGTAACCTCAAAGAACGCCAGGGCTTGTCGGGCGGTCCACTGGTGCTCGACGTCACCGGCGCGGAGACGTTCGACACCATCCTCGCGATCGCGCCGTCCCCGATCGTCCCGAACATGCTGTGGGTCACCACCGACGACGGCGTGGTGCAGCTCACGCGTGACGGCGGCGCGCACTGGCGCAACGTCTCGGTCCCCGGCGTCGACCCCGACGGCCGCATCCCCAACGTCGAGCCGTCGCACCGCAGTGCCGGCACCGCGTACGTCGCCGTCGACCGCCACTACGTGGGCGACCGCGCGCCGTACGTGTACGTGACGCGCGACTTCGGCGCTACGTGGCGCACGATCGTGAACGGCCTGCCGCCCAGCGAAGTGCACGTAGTGCGCGAAGACCCGCGCGACCCGCGCCTGCTTTACGCGGGAACCGGCAAAGGCGTGTGGTGGAGCGAGGACGCGGGCGCGTCGTGGAAGCCGTTCCCCGCGCCGCTGCCGCCGGTCGAGGTGCGCGATCTCGCCGTGCAGCCGGTGGCCGGCGATCTGATCGCCGCAACGCACGGCCGCGGCTTGTACGTCTTCGACGACCTCACCGCGCTGCGCGCGCGCGCGAGCGGGCCGGGAGCTGTGGCGCGGTTGTTCGCGCCGCGCACCGCGCTGCCGCTGCAGCGCTACACGCCGACAGTCAACCCGCGCGGCAACGGCGAAGACGCCGCGCCGGCGTCGTTCACGTTTTGGCAAGCCGTCCCCGCGAAGACGGTGCCGTCGCTGCAGGTCGTCGACGCGCGCGGCAAGGTCGTGCGCCGCATCGAAGGCACGCACGACGAGGGCGGCGAGAACGTGCCCAACGTCCCCAACGCCGCAGGCTACAACCGGGTCGCCTGGAGCCTCGACGAAGACCCGCCCGTGCCGTGGCGGCGCACCGCGCCGTGGAACCGCGGGCTCGACAACGGTCCGCCGGTCTTGAGCGGAACGTACACCGTGCGCCTGCTGCGCGACGGCACGACGTACGCGCAACGCATCGTCGTGCTGCGCGACCGCAGCGTGCGCTCAGCGCAGGACGAGCTGCGCGGCTATCGCCTGCAGACCGCGCTGTTTGCCGAGCTCTCGTCGGTCGACGACGCGCTCAACGCGCTCGACAACGTGCGCCTGCAGCTCCCCGACCGCATCGCGGCGGCCAAGGACTCGGCGCTGGCCGACCGCGCGCGCGCCGTGCTCGCGGAGGCCAAACGCATCGAAGACGGGATCAGCTCGCAGCCGGTGAACAGCCAGGACAACGACTTCTTCGAAGACTTGCTGCGCGAGCGCGTCCTGGCGCTCATCGGCAACGTGTCGCCGGGGACGCCGACCGCGGCGCAGCTCGCCGAGGCGAGGGCGCTGCAGCGCGAAGGCGCGACCGCGCTGGCGAGCTACCGCGCGTTCGTCGACCGCCAGGTGCAGCCGCTGAACGACGCGCTGCGCGCCGCGGGCGTCGCGCCGATCGATCTCACCGCGCTACCGCCGAAAACCAAGCCCGATCCGAACGCCGACGAGCACGCGCGGCGCGGCGAGTAGGGAAGATATCGTGGGCGATGGACGGCCGCGGGCACCACATCGCTTTCAAAACTTCGGTGCCGGTCCCGAAATCGGCCTCCAAGAGCAGCACGCGCGAAACGGGACCACCAGAGCGGCGAACCTCGCCGTCGATGCTCTCGCCGGTCTCGGCACTCGGCGATCAAATTATCGTACGAGCACAGGGACGCAGGTCGCGCTGCGGAAATATGCCGCTTATCTCACTAGTCTTATCAGGCATGGGGGGATGCATGATCATATCTCAAGGGCGAAACGCGCTCCTCGTCCTCATCGGTATCCTCTTCGGGGGGCTGCTCTTCGGCTCTCCGCCGATCGAACCGGCGCTCTCCGCATCGTACGGCGCTAAAACGGGCGTCGCCGGGGCGGGCCCCGAGCTGCCGATCCCGATGCAGCCGTGCACGTCATCGCCGTGCCAGGAAGAGTTTCCGAGGGCCGTCGTATTGCCGACCCCGGCCCCGACCCCGACGATCAGGGGTCTTCCCAGTAACATGAACGCTTCTAGCGGCGGATACCTGAGCCTCGAAACCGTGACCTATCCTAGCGGGGTGACCAAAAAAACGAACGGACGGACGGTGCCGGGCAAGGCTGTTCCCGTTGACATCCTAGAGTTAGCGATTACGCTTTGGCCCAATGATACGAAACGCAACATGGAGACTCTGTACATTCCGTACGGTCAGTACACCATCTCCGTCTGCCAATACCACAAGGACACCGCCTGCAAGAAGACGGTGCATTAGGAGCGCGCCGCTCGGTGGTTCCACCCGAAGCGTCGAGCGGCGCCGTTCAGTCGCCGGGCAGGCGATGTTTCGCAATAAACTCCGCGCGCGTGCGGATGCCGATTTTGCCGTAAATCGCAGCGGCGTGGTGCTCGACGGTGCGTTCGCTCAGCACGAGCTGCTCGGCGATTGCACGATTCGAAAGCCCCTGGCCGATGAGCCGCGCGATCTCCGATTCGCGTTTGGTCAGGGCGCCGGCATCCCTCGCGCCGAGGCGGCGGGCGTGCACCGTCGCCCCGATTCGTTCGTAGATCGCAAGCGCGGCTCGGCGCTTCCCGCATAGCTCCAGAGCGAGCGCTTCGATCAACGGCGTCCCTTCACGCTGCGCATCACCAGCGAGCGCGGCGGCCACCTGGTCGGCGCCGGCGTCGCCGCGCCGCGCTGCGGAGATCGCGCGAATCGCGCGATACAGGAGGCCGGTCGCGCCGCGACCTCGCGTGTCGCCTACCATGCGCTCGATCTTCGCAACATCGTCGTCGTCGCCGAACCGCGCGAACACGAGGAGCGCAGCCGCGTTGTAGGTGATCGAACCGACGAGCGGCAACGTTCGTTTCGTGATCGCGCGCGCCGTAACGTCGTCGCCCCGAAGTGCTGCGACGTAGACGTGCGCTGCCGCAAGTGGTGCATAGCGCGCGTCTTCGCCGGTGGCGTACGCGGCCTCGAGCAGCTCGGGCTCGGCCAGACCCGGCAGTAGATCGAGGCGGCCCGTATCGACGAGAACCGGCAGCCCGACCGACGCGGTGAAGACTCTCACGATCAGCGCATCGACGTGAAGCCGCGCTACGTCACGCAGCATCCGAACGGCTTCGTCGAGCCGGCCCTGCAAGTACAACCCTTCGATGGTCTCACAGCGCGCATATGCTGCCGTATAGGTGAGGCCGTGGGTGTCCGCAACCTCGATCGCCCGGCGCAAGGGCTCCGCGGCGATTGCCTCACCGTGGTGCTGGCGCAGCATGCCGCCAAAGTTCATCAAATTGAGAGCGAGGAGTTGCGGATCGCCATACTCCTCCGCCAGCGCGACAGCGCGTTGCGCGGCCGACAACCACACATCGTCGCCGCGGAAGATCGAGGCTGTCGCGCGAGCCCACTCGAGCGAAAGACGGTCGCGCACGTCGGCCTCATCGGCGGCCGTGTCCGCGGCTCCGATGTGCTTTTCCGCGTTCGCAACGTCGCCGCGATATGCGAAGTAGGTGGCAAGCAGCGCATGAGCTCCGAAGTAATGCGGGCCTGGCTGGATCAAAGCCAATGCGCGCCGGCATGCCAACATCGCCGTTTCGCCCTGACCGGCGCGATAGGCCGCGTTCGCAAAGCGTAGGTCGACCCGCGTCGCATCACGCTCGTCGCCCTTCGCGCGCAGCGTGGCAGCGCTCCGCTCGAAGATTCTCCGTCGCGCGCGCTGCGTCGCCCAGCATGTCGTATGAGACGCCGAGCTTTTCATCGACGCGCGCGCGCGCGACGTCATCGCCATAGAAGCGCGCCGTTTCGAGGTAGTGGTCGCGTGCCGACGCATACGCAGAGATATGCATCGCTTCGTCGCCTGCGCGTTCGTACAGCTCGGCCGCCCGTACCGGCTCACCAGCATTCATCCAGTGGTGCGCCAGCAAAGCGATCGGAATGCGGCCCGGCTCGAGTTCGTTCCGCTGCGCGATGCGCAGGTGCACGTCGCGGCGCTCAGCGGCAAGGAGCCGCTCGTAGACGGAGAGCCGGACGAGCTCGTGCCGGAAGGCGAACGTCGCGGGGTCGTCGCCCTCACGGACGATGCCCATGTCGCGGGCCGCGCGCAGCGCCGCGACGACCGCATTCTGCTCGAATCCCGTGATCGAGACCAAATCGGACAGCGTAAAGATGCGACCGAGTGCCGAAGCCGTTTCAATGACGCGCCGCTCGGCTTCGTCGAGCGATTGCGTTTTCCGGCGCGTCGCGATTGCTACCGTTGGCGGAAGCAGCCCCACGTCGTCTTCGAGCGCGCCTCGAATGAGCTCGCTAACCAGCAGCGGGTTGCCCTCCCCGCGCGTGCAGATCTCATCGACGAGCTTCCGGGAAAGACGACGGCGGGCCGGCATGTTGGCAACGACCATCTCGCGCACCGCCGATTCGACGAGCGGCCCTATCGTTATCGACGTGACCCCGGCAAATCGCGCGAGGTCACGCACCTCGAACGTGGCCCGGTCATCAGCTTCGTCAGAGCGCGCACTCAAGACCACGACGATACGGTGCGACGCGATACGGGGCACCGCGTAAGCGAGGAGCTCCAAGCTCTCCGGATCCGCCCATTGGACGTCATCGAATGCGATCGCGAGCGGCGCATGCGACGCGGCGCGAATCAAACCCTCGGCGATGATGACGAACGACCGTCGCTTATCGACGCGCGCGGCTGTGGTCTCGGTGATACCGAGGAGGCTCTCGAGGACAGCGAGGTCGCGGGGAACCGACGGCATGAGGGCGGGGACGATCCGTGCTAGTGCGCCGACCACGTCGATCCACGGTCCGAGCGGCGTTCGCGCATGTTCAAAGTTCGTCGTCGCCGACGTCGCGAAGCGCGCCATCTGGGCTGCGCGGACGGCGGCCTGGAGCAGACGCGTCTTGCCGACGCCGGCCTCACCCGTGAGGACGATGGTCCCGCCGCGTGAACGAAGGGCCTCCTCGACGCGCGACTCGATAAGAGCGAGCTCCGACTCTCGCCCGACCAAGACACCCCGTTCGGCGCCGATTGCCCCCGTCACGTGGGTTGAGTATAGCGGACGAATAGGGTTCTCGGTACCCGCTCGGCGCGGATCTGGGTGGAAGCCCGGATAGAGCGATCAGTCCTGTCGCGCTAGGCTCGCAATGTGGCCGCCGTAAATGCCGCCCAAGCCATCGAGGAGGAACCATGCCGCTTACGGGCGCTGCTGCGCGCTTTCACACGGACGACGACAAAATCAGTGACACCATACTGTCAGTCTACGTCGACGGCCCGATGGGGCGTGTGGCGCAAGTCGAGGGCATCGAGGTTCACTTCGACGACAACTCGGATAACGGACCCTTCGCGCTGGCGATCGTACGGCCGATCGCACGGTGGGAGCTGCCGGCGTGTCGCACGCGCGTTCACGTCGATTTCAACGGGGGCGACACGCGGCGCTTCAATTACGAGCTCGACTTGAGCTTCGATGACGCTCCGGCCGCAATCAGAAATTGGAGCGGGCTTGCGCTCGACCAGGACAACCGAGACTTCTCGGACGGCCTGAGTTAAACGCACTGTTCTCGCATGCGAGGTTGATGAACTCAACTTCATCGTTACCGGTAGCCGCTGCAGCCTGAGTCAGGACGCGCGCGCCATACCGGCATCACCAACTCACGAAAATGAGGATATCATGAATCGAAGTCCTTTCGATGCTCGCACGAGCGTCCACTCGATATGCTTCTCCATCTGTCTCTTGGCATCGAGCGTGATCACGCTCTTGCCGATCCAAGGTGACTCGAAGACTTCAAACAAGCCGAAACCGAAGCCGACCCAAGTCGCGATCGCTATCCCCGCATACGCGGCAGGTCCTTGCGATGCGAGCGATGTGCTCAATCTCATTGCGAAAGACGGGCCGATGAATAAGGCTCCAAAGCACGCGAACGATTTGCTCAAAGCACGCATCGCAGAATGCAACGCGATCATCGATAAGTACCTCCGCGCACTCCCGACTCCAATGCCGACGCCGTCGGCCCTCATCACGAAGTTCGCCGGTCTCCCCGCGCTCCCCGCGCCGACGGGAGCCCCCACGTCCCCGCCGGGGTGCAGGCCGCTCCTCGGGAAGCCGGAGCTGATGCAAACGTACGCAACGTTGGATTACTGCGCCGGTTGGATCACGCGCTATGTTGCGTCGCCGACGCCGGGCACTACGCCGACCCCCGCGCCGATCGTTTTTCACACGCTGGCGCCGCACACGGCCGGCACGTGGCTAAAGACGGTATACGTCCTTGCGCTCGCATCCGATGCGCCGTCGTCCGCTCAAATTTCGCTGCAGTTGGCGAACGAGCTACGAAACCGCCACAAGCCGCTGATGGCAAAGGACCTGTATCTGCCCGAACAGGACGTCCAATATCAGATCGTCGCGGCACCCGCGTGGACGCTCGCGCAGTATCAGCAACAGTGCTTCGCCGATCCGTCAACTGCGGGGGCGGTTGTCGTCACGCAACCGGGTACGCAGAGTTCGGCGTGGAACGCGCTGCTCTCCGCGTCGTGGACGGCCGTCGGGTTTCAAACATTAACGCTTGATTGCGAGCCGACAAACACGTCCTACATCAACAATGCGGCGTACATCACGTCAGTCTCGAACGTGAACACCGCAACCGCTCGCAGGTATGGTTTCTCACTGGCCTCGGCACTCGCCGTTCTCGAAGGTTTCCTGGTCTTCCATCCGACCCACACCGACACGTACACCGTGGCGACGCCGAACCCGCTGCCCACGGCGCCGGCGGCCTACAAGACGCAATACACAACCTCGTCGAACCAGCAAGGCGCAGGCGTCGTGGCCGCAGCGGGGGTTGCCGCGCTAACGCCGCTGTCGCAGACGACGCTCTTCCAGGGGCCCGGTCCGGATGCGCAGTTCGCTAAAGCGGTGCAAGGCAACGTGCTGAAGCAAGTTCTCCCTGACCTCTTTGGAAAATGCACGCCGCGTACACCCGGGTCGGCCGCGCCAGGATCCGGCAGCATCCCGCAGGCGGATCAATGCACGTGGTTTACTCCATAATTCGAACCGGACGCTCGGAGACGATTCGCGAGCCGGCGGGCCGAGGGTACGGCGCCGGCTCGTATCGCCAAGGCGTGCGCTAGCCCGCGATGATGCCGCGGCGCAGGCACTCGCGCAATAGCGACGAGCGGTCGGACACGGCGAACGCCGTGAGGATTCGCGATACGGTGTTGCGGATTGTCTGCTTCGAGCGGCTGCGGGCGTCCGCGATCTCGGCCGTTGATTTCCCTTCGCACATCATCTCCAGCACCGCGCGCTCCGTGGACGACAGCTCCGCGGCGATCGGATCTTTGAGCAGCGGGTTGTGGCGGCGCGCGCGCGCGCGCAGCGGTGAGTGATCGGACACTTTGCGCAGCGTGCGGTCGACGTAGTCCAGCAGATACGTCTGGCCGGTGATCTCGCCCAGGCGCAGCGCGGCGAGCAGCGCACGGCGCTCGTAGCCGATGCGCTTGAAGACTTGGAACGCTTGGCGGAAAGAATGGTGCGCTTGCTGCCGGTCGCCCGCGGCGTCGGCGACCACGCCGTCCACGAACGCGCGCGACGCGTTCAGGCGCGGGTCGTTGGCCAGCGCCGTCGCCGTGGACGGCGAGCCTTGCGCGTCGTAGCGTTTGAGCAGCGCGCGCGCCCCGACAACGTCGCCGGTGTACGCGACCTCTTCCGCAACCGAGAGCGGGATCAGTTGGTGGTCGCCTTGCAGCGTCGCCTCTTCGACCGTGTCGAGTTCGCGGCGCAAGGTGCGCACGAGATCGGCGTGCGCGAAGCGCTCGCCGACGCCACGCAAGATCGCCGCGCGCCGGCACTGGGCGAACAGGCGCAGCACGGACGACCCCGCGAGCTGCTCCGCGTCGCCGGCGAGCCGTAGCGCCTCGCCGATGCGGCCGTCGGCCTCATACATCATCGAGGTGTAGTTGCGCACCCAGAACTGCGGGGCGACCAGACCGCTCGCGCTCCAGTCGAACCGGTCGGAGCGGTGCTCGGCGAACAGCCAGGTGGGCCGGTCGAGCCGTTCCGCGGCGAGCATGGAGAGCGCGAAGATGCTCTGCGCTTCGAGAAAACGATCGTAGTGGCGGCAATCGTCGAGCCGGCGGATCGAGCCGCTGAAGTTGTCCGTCGCGGTAGCGAAGTCGGA
Source organism: Vulcanimicrobiota bacterium (assembly GCA_963792235.1). Lineage (GTDB taxonomy): Bacteria > Vulcanimicrobiota > Vulcanimicrobiia > Vulcanimicrobiales > Vulcanimicrobiaceae > Vulcanimicrobium. The sequence continues at coordinate 111,514 of CAWBVR010000021.1, read as the reverse complement.
GCGCGCGATCGCGATCCAGCCGCGGTGCTCGAGCGCGCGCGCGTGCACGATGTCGGCGTCGGAGGAGATCAGGTCCAGCGCGTGCTCGGCGTCCTCGAGCTGGCGCAAACAGTAATAGCCGAACGCGATGCTCAGCGCGATCTCGGAGCGGATCGTCGGGTGCGCGTGCGGTCCCGCGCGCTGCGCCTCTTCGAGGATCGCGATCCCGTGCCGGTGATCGCCGCGCCGCACGTAAGCAGTGCCCAGCAGCATGCGCGCGGTGAGCGACGCGTCGAGCGTGCCGTGCGCGACGAACGCGTCGCCGACGACCTTGATGGCGTCGTCGGGCCGCTGCACGCGCAACAGCGCGCGGGCGCGCAGTAGGGCAAGCTGCGACACCATGTCGACGTCGTGCGGGCGAACGCGGTCGCACAGCGCGAGGCAGCCTTCGAAATCGCCCGTGAACCAGGCGCGCATCGCTTCGGAAAATGTCGCACGGCCTACCGGCCGTACTTCACGGGCTCGTTCGGAGATCACATCACACCCAGCACGTCAAAGGGCGTCCGCACACGCCCTCCTGCGTCGTCGTGGCCATCCTTCGCCATGGCGGCCGTCATTCCGTCAGTGGGTCGGTCCGCCTGCGCCGATGATGTCGTACATGACGCGCGGGGCCGGCGTCGGAGTCGGCGTCGGGACCGCGGCGCTCGCGGCGGCCGACACGGCCGCGGGGACCTTCGGGACGCCGGCCTTGGCGGCTCCCAGCGCGAGAAGCAAGGAGAGGATGGCGAGGGCGACGTTCACGTGGAGACCTGCTCTTTCGACACGAGTAGAATCGGCCGGTTCCTAAACCGGTCCGGTACTAGATCGGTACAAGTGTACCGGTTCTACAGGGTTTACGCCGGCGGGGTCTTCACGATTTCGAAAAGGCGGTGCATCTCGGTGAGCTCGAAGATGCGGCGCACGGACGGGGTGGTTGCGACCACGGTGATACGGCAGTCAGGCAAGCGGCGGCGCAGCCGCACCAGCGCGCTGAGGAAGGCGCTGTCGATGTAGCGGACCGCGGAAAGGTCGATCACCGCATCGCTGCGGCCGTCGAAGCCGTTGAGCTTGGCTTCGACATCGCTTTCCTTCCAAATATCAAGCTCGCCGCTGAATGAAACGACGTGCGGACGCTGCACCTGGACCTCTCTGCGGGACGCGCGAAGCCGCGGCGGCAGTACCGTCGCGTTTCGGCTCCGTGAGCGTACCAGACGGGCCCACTCCCAGGTAGTGACCTTTGTCTTAGGCGGTAAGCTCCGTACCCAGCCCGCTCAACGCCGCGTCGATCGCGCCGTACCCGGCGCCGGCGACGACGGCGCGCTTCGCGCCGGTGCGCACGGCCCCGATCGCGGCCCGCATCTTCGGGATCATCCCCTCGGTGAACGTGCCGTCCGCGAGGTAGCCCTCCGCCTCGGCGACGGTGAGGTGCGCGATGACCGAGTCGGGGTCATTGGGGTCCCGGCGGACCCCCGCGACGTTGGTGATCACCACGTAGGCGTCGGCTTGCAGCGCGCCGGCCAGGGCGCCCGCGGCGGTGTCGGCGTTGCAGTTCAAGGCGCCGCCGTTCACCACGTCGATCGCCAGCGGGGCGACCACCACCACGTAGCCCGCCTCGAGCAGCACGCGCGCCGGCGACGGGTCGACGCCCGCGATCTCGCCGACGTAGCCCAGGTCGATCCCGTTGACCGAACCCGCGCGGCGCGCGCCCAGCAGCCCGCCGTCCTCGCCGGAGATCCCGACCGCCCGCGTGCGCCGCGCGGCCAGCGCGCGGACCAGCGCCTTGTTCACGGTGCCGCACAGCACGTACTCGACCACGTCGCGCGTCGCGCGGCCGGTGACGCGCAGGCCCTGTACCCGCACCTCGTCGATCGCTTTGGCGTCGAGCTCGGCGTCGATCTGCGGACCGCCGCCGTGGACGAGCACGATACGGTCGCCGCGCGCGGCCAGCGCCGCGACCTCGTCGAGCGTCGGGTCCTCGCTGCCCTCGGCGGCCATCGCGTTCCCGCCGTACTTCAGCACGATCACCATCCCTGAGGCCCCTCGCTCGTCGAGGCACCGACGTCCTCCCGCGTGAACGAGATCTCGATGCCGGTCGAATCGCTTCGTACCCCCGATGACGCGTTTACCGCCCTGCCGGACTTCGCGTACGCGCCGCACTACGCGGCCGACCTGCCGGGGTTCGACGGTTTGCGCCTGGCGTACGTCGACGACGGGCCGCCGGACGCGGACCGCGTGTTCCTGTGCCTGCACGGCGATCCGACGTGGGGCTTTCTCTACCGCAAGATGCTGCCGGTCTTTCGCGCGAGCGGCGCGCGCGTGGTCGCGCCGGACTTCTTCGGCTTCGGGCGCTCGGACAAACCGGTTGACGACGCGGCGTACACGTTCGATTTCCACCGCGACGCGCTGCTGCGCCTGATCGAGCGGCTCGATCTGCACGGGATTACGCTGGTCTGCCAAGACTGGGGCGGCGCGCTCGGCATGACGCTGCCGCCGGACATGCCGGAGCGGTTCACGCGGCTGATCGCGATGAACACGATGCTCGCGACCGCGGACTTCCCCATAGGCGCGGCGTGGCTCGCGTGGCGCGACTACAGCAACGCGCACCCCGATCTCGACGTCGGGCTGCTGATGAAGCGGACGTGCCCGATGCTTTCGGACGCGGAGATCGCCGCGTACGACGCGCCGTTTCCGGACGCACGGTACAAAGCCGGCGTGCGCGCGTTCCCGAACCGCGTGCCGATCTCGCCCGAGATGGACGGCGTCGACATATCGCGCCGCGCGCGCACGTGGTGGCAGACGGCGTGGAACGGCGAGACGTTCCTCGCCGCGGGCGCGAACGATCCCGTGCTCGGCGTGCGCGCGATGCAGCAGTTGCAGATGTTCGTGCGCAATGCGCCGCCGCCGGTGGAGTACGCCCAAGCGGGGCATTTCATCCAAGAATGGGGCGAAGACGTCGCGCGCGACGCGCTGCGCGCGTTCGGCGGCCGTTAGCCGCGCTCGGCGGACGATAGCGCGACGGGGCGAGGTGACGTTCGTCATCCTCGCCGGGTGATCGACCGCAGTTGTTCGCGGAGACTGCGGCGCGCACCATGGGTGCATGATCACCCTGCATCCCGCCAGACCGTTGCGCCGCCTCGTCGCCGGCGCCGCTGCGAGCGCGCTCGCCGCCGCGCTTCTCCTCGCCGCCACGGTCGCCGCGCACGCCGCCGAGCTCGTTCGCGTGCCCGTTGCGAGCGGTTCGCTCGTCGGCACGTTCTTCGCACCCGCGGACGGGAAGCGCCATCCCGCGATCGTCGTGCTGGGCGGCAGCGAAGGCGGGCTGCACGACGATCAGGCCCGCACGCTGGCCGAGCACGGCTTCGCGGCGCTCGCGCTCGCATACTTCGGCGTCGATCCGCTGCCGAAGAGCTTGCGCGCGATCCCGCTCGAGACGGTGACGCGCGGGATCGATTGGACGATCGCGCGGCCCGAGGTCGACGGCGCGCGCATCGGCATCCTCGGCACGTCGAAAGGCGCCGAACTCGCGCTGCTGATCGCATCGCGCGAGCCGCGCATCCGCGCGACGGCGGCGCTGGTGCCCAGCGCGTACGTGTGGTTCGACCTCGCCTTCGACGGAAATCCCGAGACGTCGTCGTGGAGCGCCGGCGGTACACCCGTGCCGTGGATTCCGTCGGATCAGACCGCGGACGCCGCGGTGGGACGCGCATTTGCAACGGGCGGCGCCGTGTCGTTCCGCGACACCTTCAACGCGTCGTACGCCGCGGCGCCCGCCGCCGTGCGCGACCGCGCGACGATCCCGGTCGAGCGCATCGCCGGCCCCGTGCTGTGCATCGCAGGCGCGGACGACCTCGAGTGGGACAGCCAGGGTGCGTGCGCCATCGTGCACGACCGCCGCCACGCCGCGCACCGTGATGCGAAGGACGAAGCCGTCGTCGAACCGGGCGCCGGGCATGCGATGCCGTTCTCCGGCAAACCCGCGCCGCGGTCGTATCCCGCCGGGCCCGCAACCATCGTACTGGGCGGTACGCCCGAGGCAAACGGCCGCGGCGGCGCCGACGCGCGCGACCATGTGATCGCGTTCTTCAACCGCGTGCTCGGCACGCCGTAGCGCGAACGTTTTCGTCCGTTGCACGTTGTCTCGGGCATGCAGGCGGCCGAGCAGACACGGCGCGACTGGGCGATCGCGCTCACGGCGTCGGTCCTGATCCACCTGCTGACGCTCGCGTTCGCGCGTTTCGCGCCGGTGCCGTCGGCCGACGTGGCGGATGACCCGACGCCGGTCGCGATCCTGCGGATCGACAAGCGCGTGACGTTCGCCGACGGCCGCCGCTGACGCGACCGGGCGCGAGCGGCGCGGCTCCGGCAAGCGGTGCGCTTCCGCAAGCAGTGCGGAGACAAGCGCACCGGGCGCGAACGCCGCCGGCCCGATCGAAAGCCCGGCGCCCGCACCGACCCTTTCCGCCGAGATGCTGGCGAGCTTGAACCAGCGGATTCACGACGCGATCCCGAGCCCGGCGCCGCAAACGATGAAGCACTATACGGGGGAACTCAGCACGTTGGCGATGCGCTTGGATCGCAACCGCTGGACCGTGGCGAACTACCCGCTGCCGCAAAGGGGCTTGTTCGCGCACGCGATCATCGTGCGGGTCGGCCGCGAAGCGGTGGCCGTGCGCGCCATCCAGCGAATCGGCAACGCGTACGTCTGCATCGGATACCTCGCGAAGGTCGACGAGCACGATCCGCAAGCAACGCTCGCCGGCCCGTACATCGGCCCGTGCAAGAAAGCATGGCGCGACCAGCTCGGCCTGTTGCCGAAGCCCTCGCCGTCGCCTACCGCGGACTCGATCCTCCCGCCGACACCCGGCTCGACGCCGTCCGGGAGCTCGGACTCTTGACGGTCCGGGCCTACCAGAGAATGATGTGGTTCAGCGATGTCGTCGACTGTGTTGTTGGTCTGGGTCGCCTCGATGGTTGCCGCCGTCTCGATCGCCGCGAAGAAGGATTTCAATCGCTGGCTTGCGTTCGGGCTCGCGTTTTTGCTCGGGCCGATCGGCGTCGCGATCGTCGCGCTCGAGCGGCCCGGCGTGAACGCCCGCGACCGCTTTCGCCCCAAGCCGTAGCCGGCGCAGGCAGTAGCTGAGGGACAAGGGAAGCGGCTTTGTCATGTCGCGGCTTTATCTCGGACTCTTGGCGGGCGCGATCTTCGGCGCGTTTTCGGTCGCGTCGATGTTGCCTCTGGCGTTTCCGGACAAGCAAAGCGCGCTGCTGGGCGCCTTCCTCAACCGCTTTGCGATCGGGGCGGCAATCGGCGCCGCCGTCGGATCGCCGCAGCTCGCCGCGGTCGCCATCCCGCCGTGGCTCGTCGGCGTCCTAATCGCGCTGCTCATCAGCCTGCCGGATGCCGTGATCACGAAGGCCTACGCGCCGATCCTGGTGCTCGGCGTGGCCGGCGGCGCCGTCATTGGCTTCGTCGTCGGGAAGTTCGGCACGTAGCCTCACCCCGGGCCCGTGGGGCCCGCGGAGGTCTTGCATAATTATGCGGTTCGTGTATAATTATGCAGATCATGGTCACTTTGCCGGCGGCGGCTCGCTTGCGTGGGCGGAATGTGCTCTCCGTAACCGATCTCGGGGCGGATGAGCTTGCCAGCCTGCTCTCGCTTGCTCTGACGCTCAAGGCTCGCGGGCGCGAGCAGATGACGCTGCTGCGCGGCAAAACGCTCGTGATGCTGTTCGAGAAGCCGTCGCTGCGGACGCGCGTTTCCTTTGAGACCGCGATGACGCAGCTCGGCGGGCATGCCATCGCCGCGACCGGGACCGATTTCGGGATCGGGTCGCGTGAGATGCCCGAAGATGCCGCGCGTGTGCTCTCGCGCTATGCCGATGCGATCGTCTATCGCACGCATGCGCACGAGCCGCTGCTGCGCTTCGCGAGTGCGGCGACCGTGCCGACCATCAACGCGCTCTCGGAGTCCGCGCACCCGTGTCAGGCGTTTGCCGATCTGCTCACTATTCGCGAGCGGTTCGGGACCCTGCACGGGCTGCGGCTCGCGTTCGTCGGCGATGCGCGCAACAACGTCGCGGTGTCGCTCGCCGAAGCTGCGGCGATGTCCGGCATGTCCATCACGTTCGCCGCGCCGCCCACGCATCGGCCGCCCGACGCGTTTCTGTCGCGGCTCGTGAAGCTCGGCGCCGAATACGGCATCACCGCGCGCGCGTTCACGTCGCCGGTGCGCGCCGTGCGCGACGTCGACGTCGTGTACACCGACGTGTGGACGTCGATGGGCGACGAGCAGTTCGTCGAGCGCAACGTCGCCGCGCTGCGGCCGTACCAGGTGAATGCCGAATTGCTGGGCCACGCCGCGAAGCACGTGCTGTTCATGCACTGTCTGCCGGCGCATCGCGGCGAAGAGGTCACGGCCGACGTGATCGACGGGCCGCGCAGCGTCGTGTTCGACCAAGCCGAGAACCGGTTGCACGCGCAAAAAGCGCTGCTCCTCGCCCTCCTCACCGATCTCCGTGGGCTCACCGACTGATGGATACGCTTCAACAACCGAAAACCAAACGCCAGCGCGCGATCCTCTCGCTCATCGCGGCGCGGCCGATCCACTCGCAGGACGAGCTCGCCACGCTGCTCGAGCAGCAAGGCTACGAGGTCACGCAGGCGACCGTCTCACGCGACATCAAGGAACTCGGATTGCTCAAGGTCGCGCTCAAAGGCGGGCATGGCGGCGCGTTCAAGTACATCGAGCCGACCGTTGGACCGGCGTTCACGTCGCGGCTGCATCGCGTGGTATCCGAAGTCGTGATCCAGGTGCGTTCGAGCCTCAACCAGATCGTGCTGCGTACGCATCCGGGGACCGCGATGATGCTCGCGGCGGCGCTCGACGGCGCCGACTGGCCGGAAATTCTCGGCACGATCGGCGGCGACGACACGGTGCTCGTGATCGTCGAGTCGCCCGAAAAGACGCCGATGATCAAACAGCGTTTCGAAGACATGCGCGGGGCGGAAGGCTAGCTCGTGAAGATCGTACTTGCATACTCCGGCGGGTTGGATACGTCGGTGTTGCTCAAGCAGTTCGTCGATCAGGGACATCAGGTCGTGGCGATGACGGCGAACCTCGGTGAGTCCGACATGGTCGCCGGCGACGGGTCGCAGGACGCGCTCGATGCCGTTCGGCAGAAGGCGCTCAAGCTCGGTGCGGTCGACGCCGTGCTCATCGATGCGCGCGAGCGGTTCATCACCGATTATGCGTACCCCGCGCTTGCGGCGAACGCGCTGTATCAAGGCGTGTATCCGCTCAGCGCGGCGCTGTCGCGGCCGCTCATCGCCGACCTGCTGGTTGAGACCGCGGCCGAGTACGGGGCCGATGCCGTAGCGCACGGGTGCACCGGCAAGGGCAACGATCAAGTTCGCATCGAGGTGGGCGTGCGTGCGAAGGCGCCGCATCTCAAGACGCTCGCGCCGCTGCGCGACAAGCCGCTCTCGCGGCCCGATGCGATCGCGTACGCGCAAGCGCACGGCGTGCCGGTCGCGCACACGGCGGCAAAGCCGTATTCCGTCGACGCGAACCTGTGGGGGCGGTCGATCGAAGCCGGCGTGCTCGAGAATCCGTGGAACGCGCCGCCGGACGATGCGTATGCGTGGTCCGTTGCGCCTGAGACCGCGCCTGCGAACGGGGCCGAGGTGGTGATCTCGTTCAAGCTTGGGTGGCCCACCCTTCGACAAGCTCAGCCGCAGCTGACACCACGTCAGGGTGACAATGGGGACGGCGGTCCCATTGCGCGCGGTGATCTCGACGGCGCCGAGATGGTGTTCGAGCTCAACAAGATTGCGGGGGCGAACGGGGTTGGGCGGATCGATATGATCGAGGATCGCGTCGTTGGGCTGAAGTCGCGCGAAGTGTACGAGTGCCCCGGCAGCGTCACGCTCATCGAGGCGCATAAGGCGCTCGAGCGGCTCGTGCTCACCCGCGACGAGCTGCGGCTCAAGGCCGCGCTCGATCAGAAGTACGCCGAGCTGATCTACGACGCGCAGTGGTCGGCGCCGCTGCGCGACGCGCTCGACGCCTTCAACGCCAAGCTCGCGGAGCGCATGACCGGCGACGTGCGCGTGAAGCTGATCCGCGGCCGCGCCGTCGTGACGGGCTCGCGCTCGCCGTTCGCGCTGTACGACGAGTCGCTTGCGACCTACGGCGCGGGCGACACCTTCCGCCACGATGCTGCCGGCGGGTTCATCCAGATCCACGGGCTTCCGGTCGCCGCCGGCGCCGCGAAGGCGGCCGAGGCGGCGGAGCGCGCCATGCCGCAAATCGCATGAACGACTTGACGAATGCGCCCAGAACAGTGTATGACTGTTCCCCTGTGAGCATCTCGCTGCGCCGACCGCCTACCGACGCGCCCGTACGATTCGTACCGGGCTTCGTCTCTTTGCGGTAAGACGAAGCGATGGAACGAACGACGGGCGCGCCGGACGACGGCGCGCTTTTTCATATGCAGTGGGGCGGGCGGTTCGCGTCGGCGCCCGATGCCGCGCTGCTGGCGTTCGGATCGTCGCTTGCCGACGATCTCGTGCTCGCGCCGTTCGACGTGCGCTGCTCCCGCGCGCACGTGAAGGCGCTCGAGTCCGGCGGCATCCTCGGCACGGGCGACGCGGCCGCGCTGCGCGGCGCGCTCGACCGCGTCGCCGGCGAGATCGGCGACGGTTCGTTCGCTGCGTGGGCGACGGCGCAGGCGTTCGAGGACGTGCACGGCGCGATCGACGCGCGCGTGCGCGAGCACGCCGGCCCGGCCGGCGAACGATTGCACGCGGGGCGCTCGCGCAACGACCAAGTCGCAACGACGCTGCTGCTGTACGCGCGCGACCGCGCGCGCCGCGGCGCGCAGCTTGCGCTCGACGTCGCCGCGCTGATCGAACAGCAGGCGGCCGCGGCACTCGAACGGCGCACGCTGCTCGCCGCGACGACCCACTGGCAGCCCGCGCAGCCGGTGCTGCTGGCGTTCTGGCTCGACGCTGCGGCGCAGGCGTTCGTGCGCGCGGCGGAACGCTTCGCGCGCGTCGCGAGCGATGCGGCGCGGTTCTGCCCGCTGGGCAGTGCGGCACTGGCGGGCTCGTCGCTGCCGCTGGACCGCGACGCCGCCGCGCGCGAACTCTGTTTCGGCGCACCGTCGCGCAACGCGCTCGATGCCGTCGGCGACCGGGACGTCGTGCTCGATCTGCTGCACGCCGCCGTGCGCGCCGCCGTCGCGGCGTCGCGGCCGAGCGAGGAGCTCGTGATCTGGGCGACGCCGGCGTTCGGCTACGTGCGGCTCGACGACGCGGCGTCCACCGGCTCGAGCCTCATGCCCCAGAAGCGTAACCCCGATCCGTTCGAGCTGGTGCGCGCCGCGGGCGCGCGCGCGATCGGCGTTTACGCGGGCGCGCTCGCGTCGACGAACGGGATCGCGCTGTCATACCACCGCGATCTCCAGGAGACGAAAGCGCAGGTCATTGCGGGCACGGAGGCCGCGCTCGCAGCGCTCGACGCCTTCCACCGCGCGTTCGCGCACGTGCGCTTCAACGACGATGCCACCAGCGCGCGCGCCGCGGACGGCTACACGGTCGCCACGGATCTCGCGGACGCGGTGATTCGCGGCGGCGCGACGGCGCGCGAGGCGCACCGCGTCGTCGGCGAGCGCGTGCTGCTGGCGGAGGAGCGCGGCCGCCCCCTCGACCGCACCGACGCCGAGGCGCTTGGGGTGCCCGATGCGCCCGTCGACGCGCTCGGATCGGTGCTCGGGAAGCGGACCGCGGGCTCGACGCATCCCGACGCGGTCGCGGCGTCGATCGCTGCAACGCGCGCCGCGGTCGCGGCGTTGTCGGAATCGCTATCATGATCACCGCCCACGTCGTCGGCGCCAGCGGCTACGCCGCCGCCGAGCTCATCCGTCTCATCGACCGGCACCCGTCCGTCGCGCTGGGCGTTCTGGAAAGCCGGTCGCAGCCGGGCGTGCCCGTCGCGGACGTGTTTGCGTGGTTGCCGCACGTGCACGTCGAACTCGAGCCCAGCGGCAGCGCGCTCGCGCGCGTGCGCGAGGACGACGTCGTGTTCATTGCGGGCGGCCACGACCTCGCGCGCGAGCAGACACCGGCGTTTCTCGCCAAAGGCGCGCGCGTGATCGATCTCTCCGACGCATTTCGGCTGCACGCAAAGGCCGGCGGCGCGGTGTATGGTTTCCCCGAGATGTACCGCGAGCAGATTGCGAACGCGCGGCTGATCGCGAACCCCGGCTGTTACGTCACCGCATCGCTGCTCGCGCTGGTTCCGCTCGCGCCGCTGGCAGACCGGATCGCGCACGTCGTGATCGATGCGAAGAGCGGGATCACGGGCGCCGGACGCACGCCGTCGGTGCCGTCGCTTTTCGCGGAGGTCGACGGCGACGTGCGCGCGTACGGCCTCGCCGGTCACCGCCACGGCGCCGAGATCGTGCAGGAAGCAGATGCCGCCGGGATCGCCGCGCCGATCGTGTTCTCGCCGCACGTCGTCCCGCTGCGGCGCGGTATCCTCGCCGACGTCTACCTCATCCCGAGCGCGCCCGTCTCGCGCGACGAGGTGGTCGCGCTGTACGCGCGGTTCTACGCGGCGAATCCGTTCGTCACGGTGTTCCGCGACCTGCGCGCACCGCATCTTCCGGCGCTCGAAGGCACCAACGACGCCCACCTCGCGGTGGCGGAGCGCGACGGCGTCGTGCACATCCTGTCCGCGATCGATAACCTCGGCAAAGGCGCCGCCGGCCAGGCGATCCAGAACATGAACATCGCACTCGGGCTCCCGGAGGAATACGGTCTTCATGCCCGCACAACGGTCGGCTGACGAAACACGAACGGTGAAAGACGACGTCACCGTGGCCAATGTCACCCTGAGCTCGCCGAAGGGCGCGCCGCGCAACGGCGAACCGGTGCGCCTCATCCAAGTACGCGGCGGTCTGGGCGCAGTGCCGGGCGTGCTCATGGCCGGCGTCCACGCGGGCATCAAGAAGCGCAAGACCGATCTCGCGCTGATCGCGCTGCCGGGCCCGCACGTCTGCGCGCAAGTGATCACGACGAACGAGATCAAAGCGGCGCCGCTGCTCGCCACGAGCGCGCACCTGGACGTGGACGGCGAAGCGATCACGGCGATCGTGTGCAACGCCGGCTGCGCGAACGCGTGCACGGGCGAGCGCGGGCTGCGCGACGCCGACAACACCGCGCGCCACACGGCGACCCTGCTCGGCGTGCGCGCGACGCAGGTCGTCGTCGCGTCCACGGGCGTGATCGGCGTGACGCTGCCGATGGATCGCCTCGCGAAGGGCCTCGACCGCGCGCACAAGCAGCTCTCCGAAGGCCCCGAAGCGTCGTACGCAGCGGCCGAAGCGATCATGACGACCGATCACGTGCCGAAGCTCGCGGCGTATGCGTGGCACGAGAACGGCGAGCGCCGCGTGCTCGGCGGCATCGCCAAAGGCTCGGGCATGATCGCCCCCAACATGGCGACGATGCTCGCGTTCCTGGTCACCGACGCAGCGGTGTCGCGCGCGTCGCTCACCGAGGCGCTGCGCGAAGCGGCGGACGGCACGTTCAACATGATCTCCGTCGACGGCGACATGTCGACCAACGACGCCGTCTATTGCTGCGCGAAACCGGGCGACGGCGACGCAACGCCGGGCCTGCGAGCGGCGCTCACCGCGGTGTGCCGCGATCTCGCCGTCGGCATGGTGAAGGACGGCGAAGGCGCAACGAAGACGCTGACGTTCACGGTGACGGGTGCGCGCGACACGCAGCAAGCGCGCACGATCGGCCGCGCGGTGATCAACTCCAGCTTGGTGAAAACGGCGCTCTACGGCGAGGACCCAAACTGGGGCCGCATGATCGCGGCCGCAGGATCGGTGGGCGCCGGGATGGATCCGGACACGTGGTCGCTCTACCTGGGCGGCCACACCTGGGTCGAACGCGGTGCGATCGAGGCGATGAGCGAAGCCGAAGCGCACCACGTCCTCGAAGAGCAAACCGTGGAAGTCCGTTTGGATCTGGGCATGGGCGAAGCAACGGCCACGGCCTGGGGCTGCGATCTCACGGGCGACTACGTGCGCATCAACGCGCATTACCGGACGTAAACGCGATGCTCCACGTCTCCCGCGGCGCGCGGCTGGTGACGCAGCACCCGCATCTCATGGCAAACTACGGGCGGCTCGAGATCAACATCGTGCGCGGCGAGGGGTGCTGGCTGTACGATGAGTCCGGCAACGCGTATCTCGACCTCGTCGCGGGGATCGCCGTGTGCGCGCTGGGGCATGCGCACCCGCGTATCGCCCGCGCCGTTGCGGAGCAGGCGGCGACGCTCGTGCACGTGTCGAACCTCGTGCATCACGAGCCTGCGGGCACGCTCGCGGACCGGCTTGCCGAACTCTCCGGGTTCGACGCGGTCTTCTTCTGCAATAGCGGTGCCGAGGCGAACGAAGCCGCCATCAAGCTCGCGCGCAAGCACGCGTGGCGGCGCGGTGAGACGAACCGCAACGTCATCCTTGCCGCGAGCGGCTCGTTTCATGGCCGCACGATGGGCGCGCTGACCGCGACCGACAACCCGAAGTATCACGAAGGGTTCGGACCGCTTCCGCTCGGCTTCGCGCACGTTGCATTCAACGACGTCGATGCGCTCGATGCCGCGATCGACGACACCACCGCGTGTTTTCTCGTCGAGCCCGTGCAGGGCGAAAGCGGCGTCGTGCCCGCCGCGCGCGAGTATCTCGAAGCCGCACGGCGGCTGTGCAACGAGCGCGGCGCGCTGCTGATCTTCGACGAGGTGCAGTGCGGCATGGGGCGCATCGGCCGGCTGTTCGCGCATCAGGTCTACGGCGTCGCGCCCGATGCGTTCACGCTCGCGAAGTCGCTCGCCAACGGCTTGCCGATCGGGACGCTCATCGTGCGCGGCGACGCCGCTACGTCGCTCAAGCCGGGCGATCACGGCACGACGTTCGGCGGCTCACCCGTCCCCGCGGCCGCGGCGCTGGAGCATCTCGCGATCCGTGACGTCATGGACCTCGACGGTCACGTCGCGACCGTCGGCGCGCTGCTGCGTGACGAGCTAGTAGCGATAGCGGCCGAGCATCCGAAGGTCTTCGAGGAGCCGCGCGGCCTCGGCCTCATGCTCGGGCTGCCGGTGCGCGAGGGGTACGCAGCAGCCGACTTCGTCGCGCGCGGGCTCGACCACGGCGTGTTCCTCAACGCCGCCGGCCGCAACACGCTGCGCTTCGTTCCGCCGCTGATCATCTCCGCGGACGAGGTTCGCGACGCTTCCGTTCGCCTGCGCGCCGTCGTTGCGGCGACGCTGAACGGGTAGCGCAGGCGCGGCGTAGAAGCTGCGCACGCGACCGGGCGGAAACGCACGGCGGTCGTCGGCGACGAGCACCTCGACGACGAGTTCGTCGTCGCGCGCGTCGTGCAGCCGCACGAACCGCTCGTGTTCTTCCGGTGCCAGATCCGCGACGCGCAGGTTCTTGAGCGCGACGTTCCACCGCTCGCGCCGGTCGGGTGGGACGCGCTCCGCGACCGCGTTCGCGACGACGCTTTCGTCGGCGGCGCTCCGCACGAGCTCCAAGAAGTCTGCGACCGCCAAGCCGGCCTCGCCGAGCAAGGTCGCGCTCAAGCCGGGCGTGAGATGATATTCGCCCAGGTCGCCGCCGCGCAACGCAGCGCGCGCCTTGTCGATCGTGCGCGGCAGGAGCATGAGGCCCGCGAGGCGCGCGCGCGGATCGCGCGGTGCTCGCCGGCGCAAGCTGATCGGGCGCATCCACCCGATCGTAGCCGAAAGCTCTGAAGAATCTGTGAGGGACGGCAGAAGCATGGCACTTCGCACGGCAATGCGCGCGCGGCGGCGAAGACCGGCCGGGATGGATTCGACGGCATTCTACGAGCGGCTCGGGCCCGACACGTTCGCGCCGAGCCGCGCGACGACGAGCCCCTGGGACGAACGGCTACAGCACGGCAGCCCGCCCACCGCGCTGATCGCGCACGTCATCAACGACGTGCACCCGCGCGACGACGTCCGCCTGGGGCGCATCACGGCGGAGTTTCTCGGCCCGCTGCCGCGCGCGCCCATGACCGTGCGCACGCGCGTCGCGCGGCCCGGCCGGCGCATCGAACTGATCGAAGCGGCGATCGAGAGCGGTGGCCGCGAAGTGCTGGTTGCGCGCGCCTGGCGCATCGCAACGCAGACCGGCGGCAGCGTGCCGCCCGCCGCGACGCCACCCGATGCGGTGCCGCCGCTGCCCGAGCCGAAAACGCCGCCGAACTGGTTGAGCACGTTCGGCTACGGCGACGCGTTCGAGTGGCGCTACGTCTGGGGCGGCGGCACGCCGGGACCGGCGGCGGCGTGGACGCGGCCGCGCGTGCCGCTCATCGCCGGCGAGGCGCCGCAGCCGTTCGACCGCGTGATCCTCGTCGCCGATTCGGCGAACGGCATCAGCGGCGAGCTGCCGATGGGCGAATGGCTGTTCGTGCCGATGTCGCTGTCGCTCGCGCTGCAGCGCCATCCGCGCGGCGAGTGGACGCTGCTCGAAGCGCGCACGACGCTGAGCGGCGACGGGCTCGGCGTGACGAGCTCGCGCCTCGCGGATGCCGACGGTTATCTCGGCGTCGGCAGCCAGCCGCTGCTCGTCGAACGCCGCGCGCCCGCAGCGAGCGGCGCATGAGCAGATTGGCACGGCTCATCGCGTTTCCGCTCGCGGTGCTCGCATGCGGGGCCGCGCCGAGCACCGCCCAATCCACGCCGCCGGCGTCGGCGTGCGTGCCGACGCGGCTCGCGACGACGACGCTGCCGCTCGTGCTCGTGAAGGTGCGAGTGAACGGCCGCGGGCCGTACACGTTCTTCGTCGACACCGGCGCGACGATCACCGTGATCGGCGCGCCGCTCGCGCGGGCGCTGCATTTGCCGCTGCTCGACGCGCCGGTGCGCGCGGTCGGTGCGGGCGGGCGCTTCGACGCGCGCGCGTCTTACGCGGCGATCGCACTCGGCGAGATGCGCCAGGACCGCGTGCTGGTCGGCGTGGTGGACCTCGCGCAGATTCGCGGCGCGGTCGGCCCGGTCGACGGCGTGATCGGCTACAACTTCCTCAAGCCGTACCGCGTCGTGATCGACTATCCCGCCCACCAGCTGTGCCTGGAGACGCCGTAGCGCGTCCAAAGAAAAAGGCCGCCTCACGCCTCGGCGGCCCGTCTACGACTTGCGACGCCCGGTGGAGCCGGCGGGTGCGTAGATCGAAGGTGCTGTCAGGGGAACGAACGCGCGAACGGTTTCGTCCCCCTGACATCTCTATCGGACGGCCAAGCCTAGAGCTTGATCCGCGCCTCGAAGTACATGTTGAACGGGTAGCCCGGGAACGTGGGCAGATACGGGCTCGCGAGCAGCGGCTGCACGGCGTTGCCGGGGTTGTAGAGACCGCCGACGAGCGGGGCAGGGCCGGAGCCCGCGCCGTACGTCGCGGCGTAGTTGCACGCGTGGTTGACCGCGAACGGCACCTTCGTTCCGCCGAAGCAGCGGTTGACGATGTTCGCGAAATTGCCCACGAGCGTGAGCCGCTTGTTCACGTCGTACGTGACCTGCGTGTGCAGCAGGATCTGCGCCGGTGAGACGAAGCCGCCGACGCCGTCGAACCGCTTGGTGAACGGATTCGGCACCGCCAAGTAGGCGGGATCGTTTCCGACGCCCTGGTTCAGGATGTTGGTCGTACCGTCGGTGCACGTCGTCACGTCGTACGGCGAACCGCCCGGCGCCCCGTATGCGTACCGCGGATCGGCGTTCGGCGAACCGCCGAGGCCGCCGCCGCAGAAGTTCGGATAGATTCCGCCCGTCGACAGCGGTACGCCGTAGCGCGAACCGGCCGTGAACTGGAGCGCCGGCGTGATCGAGAGCGGACCGTGCTTGTACTGCACGATCAGCGTCGTCACATACGGCGCACCGTACGACGAGTAGCCCCCGGCGCCGATGCCGCCGGGGAAAATGTCGAACGTCGGGTACTTCCCGTTCACGTCCAGCAGCGGTTGCACGGGCGCGTTCCAATACGGGTTCGCGATGGTGCCGGGTCCGCAACCGGGCGCCGCCGCGCCGGCCGTCGTGTAGCACGGAGCGGACCCGCCGGGCAGCGGCGTGCCGGCGGCGTTGAGCACTTGGCCGCAGCGCGCGTCGCTGGGGCTCGTCGCGCAGAACGACGTGTAGGCGTTGTAGCCCTGGACCGCCGCGTTGAACGGATCGATGACGGACTGTCCGTTGGCGCGCTGGTAGTTGATGTAGCTGTTGGTGTAGGTGAACGACAGCCGCGCGGCCAGGCCGTTGCGCGAGAAGTCGCCCTTGTCCACCTCGAGCTCGAAGCCTTGGGACGTCTGGCGGCCGACGTTGAGGCCGGAGACGAACGAGGTCTTCTGGTCGAGGTAGAACTGCTGAATCTGGTCCTGCGTCTTGCGCAAGAACGGGGTGAACTTGACCGAGGTGTCGCCCTTGAACTGGTGCTCGTACGAGAAGTCGTAGTTGTTCGAGACTTGCGGGCGAATCGCGTGCGCGGGCGTGTTGCCGATGCCGGTGCGCACGAAGTTGGCTAGGTTGACCGGCGCGTCTTGCTGCAGGAAGTTGTACTGCTCGAACGCGCTATTCGGTGCCTGGCCGTAGCGGCCGTAGCTCGCGCGCAGCACCGTCCTCGCATCGACCGTGTAGGTCATGCCGAGGCGTGGCTGGATCACGTTGTACGCTTCCACTTGGCCGGACGCGTTGATCTGCGGCAGGTTGGCGCACGGGCTCGTGCCACAGAGCGTGGTCCCGTTGAACTGCTTGTTCCACGCGTTGTACCAGAACGTGCGCGCGGCCGTGCCGGTCGTGTTCGAACCGTCGAACTCGAAGCGGTCGAAACGCAGGCCCAGGTTGATGTTCAGCCGGTCGGTGGGCTTCCACTGATCGGTGATCGAGAACGCGGTGAACTTCGGCACGACGTTGTTGTAGGTGGCATGCGAGCCGTTCTCCACGACGAAGTATTGGCACGGGCCGCCGCCACAGATGCCGCTCGCCGGCGTCACCGTCCCGTTCGCGGCGGCCAGCAGTCCGAAGAAGCCGGGCTGCGCGCCGATCCCGAAGCGCCGGGTCGAGCCGCGGTTGAGATCGGTGCCGATGGCGTTGAAGCACGGCGTCGGCGCGCCGCCGCCCGGCGGATAGCACAGGCCGTTCGTCGGATTGCTGGAGTCGACCAGCAGGCCCACGACGGTGCGCCCGTTGAGGCGCGCCGCATTGTACAGTGCGGCGTTGGGCTGCGAGTTGTTGTCGCGCAGCGTGGTCGCCGTCGTGTACGAGCCCTGCACGGAGAGCAGGTGCTGCGAGTTGAGCTGGTCCGAGAACTGCAGGCTCACGCCGCGCGTGTGCGAGGACAGCTCGTAGTCGCTCGGCACGTACCCGATGTAGTTGTTGAACGTGGACTGCGGGCCCGTCTGCAGCCAGTTCGAGTAGTACGTGTAACCGTACACGCGCAGGAACGCGTTGGTGCCGAAGTTGCGCTGGTATTGCAGCTTCACCACGGACTGGTTGTTGTTGAACGCATCGCGGCGGTCCGGCGGGATACAGCCGGTCGTGATACCGAGCGGCGTCGGCGCGCAGCCGGCCGGGCTGCCGAAGGTTCGGCCCGCCGGTGACTGCGGGTACAGGTACGGCGTGGTGCCGCCGCCGGTGTAGCCGATCGGCAGCAGCGTGCCCGTCGGTGCGCCCAGAAACGTGTGCGTGTCGTAGTAAGCCGGAACGCCGAGGCCGTTACCGGCGAAGAACGCCGCGCCGCCGCCGTCGTTGGTGGAGTCGTAGGCCGGGTTGTTGATGAAGTTGTTGTCGAACAGCAGCTGGATGTCGTCCCTGTTGCCGTCCTTGCGCGGCAGCCCGAAGTGGAAGTTTGCGACGGTGTCGCGATCCTGCACGGCGGACTGGAGGCTGTACTGGTACGGCCCCAGGATGTACGCCGGCAGCGTGCCGCCGTTGGTGTAGTCCACGGCACCCTTCGAGCAACCGATGTCTGCGCCGGGCGCCGCGCCGGCACACAGGTTGAGCGGCGCGCCGTAGTTCTGCTGCAGGCTGGCGCCGTTGTACTGGTCGTAATAGCGGAAGCTCTGGTTGTACGCGCCCGCACCGAGATAATACGAGAACGTGCGCGACGGGTTCGCACCGCCGGCTTCGAATGCGATCTTGTTGTAGAAGATCGGCGAGCCGATCGCCAGGTCCAGATTGCGCGACGCAGGGGCCGTGCCGGTGCGGATGACCTGATTGATATAGCCGGAGATGCCTTCGGCCTCGGAGTTCGCCGGCGTGGCGCCCGTGTACACTTGCAGCTCCTGCTGACCGAGCGACGACAGCGCACCCGACGGGTAGTTGTCGAACGCGCGGTTGACGGGGACGCCGTCGACCTCGTAGCCGATCTGGTTGTAGTCGCCCCCGCGGATGCTGATCGTCGAGCCCGCGCCGATGTAACCGGCTTGGTTCGGGGCGATGAACACGCCGGGGACGGTCGCGATGGCGGACCAGGCGCTGTTGAGGTTGCCGCCGCCGCCGACGCCCGACGCTTTGTCCTGCGTCACGGCGTTGATCGAGTAGACGTCGGCAGTGGTGCCGGGTTTGACGAGCGCACCGGCGGCGCGTGACGTGACCGAACCGATCTGCTTGAGCTTCGACGGTTGCGTGAGGCTCACGCTGACGGTCTGATCCGCCTGCACCGTGATGCCGCTCTGCGACGACGCGTCGCGCGCCGACGATTCGGCGACCGAGATCGTGTACGTATCGGGGTTGAGCGAGATGAACGAGAATCGTCCGGTCGCGTCCGTCGTCGTCACCGCCGATTGCGACGGGCTGGTGGCGGTGACGCGCGCGCCGGCGACGGGTTGATTGGACTGGGGATCCGCGACGGAACCGCTGATAGCACCGGTCGTGCCGGCCAGAACGCTTGTCGTTCCCTGGAGCACGAACGCGATGAGCGTAAGTAACGTGACGAATACCCGTGTCGCGTGAGGATATTGCAAAATATCGTCCTTTCGCATGCGACGTCGAGTGGGGAAGTCGCATACGTTCGAACGGTCGCGTTAAGACTTCTTTCATTCTCGCTGCCATTAATATGACACGTAATTACGATGGCGGAATAATGTCAGTCTCGTCTGTGACGTGCAGCGATCCCGCGCGCACAGCCACGTCGCGATCGCCGCGCTAAAGCGCTCGCCGTACGGCGCAGCGGCTCTGCACTTGGCGGCGGTCGCCAGCCCCGCGTCGCGACGCCAGGCGCGTGCCGACGCAGCGGCTCTTCCGGCGTTTCCTACCCGATTTTCGGTATGCCGCTGCCCGCCCGGCAGGGACTACGATCAGCTGGGATGTTCTGCAACTGCCTGCATGCCGAGGAGTCACATCACGAGGACGGCTGCCACGCCCTCCACCGTGAGGGCGAAGCATTGCTGCGATGCTGGTGCCGGCGCAGCCGTGAGCGCGTCGCCGATGGCCCCGACCACCTCAGCGACGCGCTGCGCGTGGCAACGGCGCGGGCGCGCCGCCGGGCCGACGCATAGCGCCCCTTAGATGAGCGCCGGCCTCCGTTCGCCCGTGCGCGTGCGCTGTTCGAAGGCGTATGCGAATTGCAGCAGGCGCAGTTCGTCGCGGTAGCGGCCGATGATTTGCACGCCTACCGGCAGCCCGTCCGGGGTGAAGCCGCATGGGACCGAGATCGCGGGGTGGCCCGTTACGGTGATCGCGGAGCACGAGCGCATCCAGTCGAGATAGGTGTTCATGCGCTCGCCGTTGATCTCGGTCGGGTATTCCACGTCGATCGGGAACGGCACGACTTGGTTGACCGGTGCAATCAGGAACTCGTATTTCTCCATGAAGTCGTGCATGCGCGTGAAGATCTGCGAGCGCAACTGCGTCGCTTCGCCCACCTGCGTTCCCGTCAGCGAGCGGCCGAACTGCACGTTCCACACGATCGTTTGTTTGAACGCCGTCGGGTGCTGATCGAGCAGGGTGCCGAACGCGTTGACGAAGCCGACGCCGCGCAGCGTTTGAAATACCTCATCCGCGCCGCTCAGGTCCGGCGACGCCTCCTCGACATCACAGCCGATGTCGCTGAAAGCGCCGCGCTGCGATTCGAGCACCGCGGTGACGGCAGGCTCCACCGGCAATCCGCCGAGACTTGCGCTCCAGGCGACGCGCGTGCCGGCAAAGTCGTGCTGCAGCGATGCGCCGAACCGCTCGCCGTCGTCGTCGAGCGCGACCGGATCGCGCGCATCCGGCCCTGCGAGCACGCGCAAGTACAGCGCGACGTCCTCGACCGTGCGCGCCATCGGGCCCGCCACAGCGAGCGTGCCCCAGGCGTCTTGCGACGGCCATTGCGGCACGCGACCGATCGACGGGCGCAGGCCCACCACGTTACAGAAGTTCGCGGGGTTGCGCAGCGAGCCGCCGAGGTCGCTGCCGTCGGCCAGGGCGACCATGCCGGCCGCGAGCGCGACAGCGGCACCGCCGCTGCTGCCGCCGCACGTCCTCGCCGGGTCGTACGGGTTGCGCGTGGCGCCGAAGACCCGGTTGAACGTCTGCGATCCGGCGGCAAATTCCGGCATGTTGGTCTTGCCCACGGTGATCGCACCCGCAATCCGCTGCCGTTCGACGACAATACTGTCCTGAGCGGGTATGAATTCGGAATAGATGGGTGAGCCGAACGTCGTGCGCATGCCGCGCGTCAAGAACGAGTCCTTGTGCGCGACGGGCAGCCCGTGGAGCGGGCCGAGCCATTCGCCGCGAGCGAGCGCTTCGTCGGCTCGGCCCGCCGCGGCCATCGCGCCGCCGGCGTCAAGCGTCACGATCGCGTTCAAGGCCGGGTTCACGCGCTCGATGCGCGCGAGATGCGCCGCCATCACCTCGCGAGCAGAGACTTCCTTGCTTCGCATCCGGCGCAGCAACTCCGTGGCCGAGAGCGGGTACAGATCGTTCGGCATGCGTTGGGCATTACGACCCAGGACCGCAACGGCCTCGCTCTCCCGATCGGTAGAACGAGCATGACGGAGCCTACGCCGTCGTCGCCCGTCAGCGAAGGAAAGCGGCACCGGCGGTTGTTCGACACGTTGAACGAAGGTGTGGTCGTTCAGGACACGGACGGAATCGTTCGAGACTGGAACGCGCCCGCGCTGCGCATGCTCGGACTGTCGCCCGACCAGCTTTGCAGCCGCACGCCGCTCCCCACGCGCTGGCACGTCAGCTGGGAAGACCGCACGCCCGTCGGTGTCGAGCAGCCGGTGCAAACCGTGCTGCGGCGCGCGTTCGAGCGCCACGAGGTGACCGTCGCCGTGCGCAAGACCGACGGCTCGTCGGCGTGGATCGCGATTGCAAGCCAGCTCGTCGGCGCGAGCGAGCGCAACGACGAAGCAACGATCGTCTCGACGCTGACCGACGTCACCGCGCAGCGCGACATGGCGCTCGAGAATGCGCGCTATCGCGACATCATCGACACGCTCGACGCGTCGTACCGCATCCTCGAAGAGAGTCCCATTGGGATGTGCAGCGTGGACGCCGAGGGCAACGTGCTGCGCAACAACATGGCGTTTCTCGCGCTGGGCGGAGGCGAGACCACGTCGATCATGCCGCTCGTCCCGCCCGAAGACCGCGAGACCTTGCGCGACGCGTTCGCGCGCCTGCTCGACGGGCGCACCGCCTCGGTGCGCGTGGAGACGCGCATCCGGCGCCCCGACGGCACCGCGACCTGGTGCGAGCTAACCGCCGTGGCCATGCGGCAGGGGATGCCCGACGCGGCGATCCTGCTGCTTGCCAACGACATCACCGAGCGCCGCCGCCGCGAGGCGCGGTTGCGCCAGCTCGCGGAGCGCGATCCGCTCACCGGCCTGCACAACCGGCGCAGTTTCGTGCGCGTGCTGCGCGAGCGGCTCGCTGGGCTGCAGCAACCGGCGCGCCGCGCCGCTGCGACGTGGACGCTGATGCTCGTCGACCTCGACGGTTTCAAGGACGTCAACGACACGCTCGGCCACGCCGGCGGCGACGCGGTGCTCGTCGCCGTGGCCGCCGGGATACGCGACCGCACGCGCGTCGACGACGCCGTCGGACGCCTGGGCGGCGACGAGTTCGCCGTGCTGCTGCAGACGCAGGAAGCAGAGCACGCGATCGGGATCGGCAACGAGATCATCGCGCGCATCACCGAGGCCGCGCGCTCGGTCGAAGGGGCGCCGCCCGTCAGCGCGAGCATCGGCATCGTGCACCTGCGCGCGGGCCGCGGCGCCGATGCGACGCTCGCAGCCGCCGACAGCGCGATGTACGACGCGAAGCGCGCCGGGAAGTCGCGCTGCGTGGACGCAGGCGCGCGCTAAGTCCGTACGATCGTTCCGTCGGCGTAGCGCACCGCGTCGATGCTGCAGACGATCTTCGCCGGCGGCGCGGAGTCCGCGAGCTCGGCGAGATTGATACGGTCGAGCAGCTTGCCGGGATCGACGCGCGCTTCGGCGATGTTCGTGCGGGTCGCGTTGACGTCGCCGAACGCATCATAGAACGAGAAGCGCAGCCGCACGCCGGTGATCGGGCGGTCGCCGGCATTCGCGATGCGCACCGCGTGGTGCACGAGCGTGAGGCCTTCGCTGCCGCGGCTGTCGGAGAAGCAGCCGTCGAGGTGGATCGGCCCCGGCTGGCCCGCGACCGTCGTGGGGATCGGGTGTGGCGCGGAGAGGCGCAGCGCGCTGCCGGCGCCCGAGACGGCGGCGGCGGCGACCGGCTCGGCGCAAGCGATCCTTGCGGCGGCAAGCAGCGCCGCGCCCGTCGCGGCGGCAATGAACGAAAGGCGCACGTGGACCTCCGAAGCAGCAAATGTAGCCCGAAAACGGTACGTCGGGCACCTTCGTTCGCTTGCTTCGGGGCGCTACCGTGCAGGTCGTTCCAGCCCGATCCGTAACTACGAGATATGAGCGCCAAGACGACCACCCGAGCAGCCGAGATCGCAGCCGAGAAAGTCCGCAAAGAAAAGCAGGGCGTGCTGAACCAAGCGGCGGCCGTCAGCGAAGCCACCCGCATCCGCGAGATGTTCGCCGAGGACCGCAAGCGCCTAGAGAAGCGCTACGGCTTCGTGTCGATGAGCGGGCGGTCCGTCGAGTAGAAGCAGCCTCCGCAGAGCTGCACGTAGCGCACGTCCCCTTCGATCGCGATCTGCTCGCCCGACGTCACGCGGTTGCCGTCGTCGTCCACGCGCACGTTGAACGTGGCCTTGCGGCCGCACGGGCAGATCGTCTTGATCTCCTCGATGTCGTCCGCAAGCGTCAGCAGGTACGCCGCGCCCGGAAACGGTTCGCCCAGGAAATCGCTGCGAATCCCGTAGCAGATCACCGGCACGCCGTCGACGTGCGAGATGCGGTGTAGCTGGCGCACCTGATCCGGCGTCAGGAACTGCGCCTCGTCGACGAGGATACACGACAACTCGCCCGGCGCGTCGCGCAGCTGCTGCGAGAAGTCGAGGTTTCCGTCGAACGTTAGCGACCGGCGCTGCGGCCCCAGCCGTGAGGTGACGAAGCCCACGCCGTGCCGATGATCGATCTCGGCGGTGAAGAGCGCGACCTTGCGGCCGTGCTCTTCGTAGTTGTGGGCCACTTGCAGCAGGGCCGTCGACTTGCCCGCGTTCATCGCCGAGTACCGGTAATACAGCTTCGCCATCGCTAAGACGGCGCTTCGCGGCCCGCGGCGCGCTTCCGCTGCACGCCTCAGAGCAAGAGGTGGACGTCGCCGAACTCGTGCCAGAGATAGCCTGCCTCGATCGCGTGGGCGTAGGCGCGCCCGAGCAGCGCGTCGTCGGCGAACGCCCGCAGCATGTCGAGGTGGCTTGCCTCGGGCTCGTGGAAGCCGGTCAACAAGCCGTCCACGACCGCGACGCCACGCTCGGGCGTCACGATGAGATCCGTCCAGCCGCCGGCGGCGATCGCGTCGCCGGCGGAGACGGCGCTTTCGAGCGCGCGCACGACCGTCGTCCCGACCGCGATCACCCGCCCGCCGCGCAACCGCGTGGCGTTCACGGCTGCGGCCGTCGGCGCCGGCACCTCGAACCACTCGCGATACGGCCGTTCGTGGCGTTCGGGGCTCGACACGCCGGTGTGCAGCGTGAGGCTCGCAACGGCCACGCCTGCCTCGCGCAGATCGTCCAGGGCGCGCTGCGAGAACGGCCGCCCGGCGGACGGCATCTCCGCGGAGCCGGGAACGCGCGCAAAGATCGTCTGGTAGTTGCCGATCGGCACCGTCTCGGCGACGTAGCGGTAATGGATCGGCGCACCGTACCGGGCGAGAAATGCGTCAAGCGGCTGCGGGATCGACAGCAGCGTGTACCACAGCCGCGGATGCTGCGGATCGACGGGCGAGAGAAACGTCGCGCTGCCGCCGCCGGCAAGGCCGGCGCGTTCGCCCGGCGTGACGGCGGTCGCGCGCGGCTCTGCGATCCACAGCTCGCCGCCGATCTGCGTCGAGAGGTGCAGTTGGAACGAGCGCGCGTCCGCGCGGCGCGCGACCAGCGCCGCCGGCAGCGTCGCGGAGTCGTTGACCACGAGCAGGTCGCCGCGCCGCAAGAACCACGGCAGCTCGCGAAACGTCGCGTCGTGCTGCGTGCGCTTCGCGACGCCGGTGACCAGGAGGCGCACGCCGTCGCGCGCGAGGCCGCGCCGCTCCGGCGTCGTCGTCGCTTCGTTCGCCGGCGGCAGCGTGAACGAGGCCGCGGTCGTCATGCTCCGACGGGAACCTCCGCGGATTGCAGCGCGACGCGCACGAACGCGCCGCGCGGCGCGGCGATCGCGCGCAGCAGCGCCGGCGCGACGTCGCGCGGATCGGCGAGCTGCGACGCATCGGCGCCGGGGACGGCGGCGCGGTGCAGGTCGGTGTCCATGTCGCCCGGGTCGGCGACGATGACGCCGATGCCGGTACCGTCGAGTTCCGCAGCGAGCACGCGCGACATGTGCTCGAGCGCGGCCTTCGCCGAACCGTAGCCGCCCCAGCCTTCGTACGCTTCGACGGCCGCGTCGGAGCTGACGTTGACGATCGTGCCGCCGCCGTTGCGGCGCATGACGGGCAGCGCGTGCTGGATGAGGTGCAGCGGCGCGTACACGTTGGTCGTGAAGATGCGGTCCCACGTCGAGGGCGAGAGCTGATCGAGCGCGGGCAGCGGCGAGCGCCCGATGGTCGACGCGTTGTTGACGACCAGATCGATGCGCCCGAACCGCCGCTCGGCAGCCTCGACGAGCGCGTGGACGTGCGCGCCGTCGGCGACGTCGCCGGCGATCGCAACGACGGGCACGAGCTGCGACAACTCGCGCTCGGCTTGCGCGAGCGCCTCTTCGCCGCGCGCATCGATGACCAAGGAGATGCCGGCACGCGCGAGCTCGCCTGCAATCGCGCGGCCCAAGCCCTTCGACGCGCCCGTGACGATCGCGACGTGACCGCGCTCGAACCAGGTGTAATCGTTCATGCGCCCAGCGTACGACCATGACGGCCACGGCGCGACGCCCCGAGGGACGGGCAGCGACCTGGCCGTTCGGCCAGGGGAACTTTACACGATGCCGCGCGCCTTCGCGATCGCGACGGCCTGCGCGCGATTGCTTGCGCCCAGGCGCGCGAGGATCTCGGCGACGTGGAACTTCACCGTGCGCTCCGTGATGCCGAGGCGCTCGCCGGCGGCGCGGTTCGACAGGCCTTCGGCGAGCAGCGCGAGGATCTCGCGCTCGCGGTCGGTGAGGCGGTCGCGGCGCGGCTGACGGACCGCGCGCGCGAGTTGCGCCGCGATCTCGGCCGGGATCAGCGTCCCGCCCGCAGCGACCGCGCGCACGACGGCGACGAGCTCGTCGCTGGACGTGCCTTTGAGCACGTACGAGTCGGCGCCGCGCTCGAACGCCGTCGCGACGCGCTCTTCGCCCGCGTATGCGCTGAAGATCACGATGCGCGTGCGCGGCGACGCCGCCTTCACGCCGGGGATCGCATCGAGCCCGCTCTTGCCGCCCAGCTCCAGGTCGAGGATCAGCACGTCGGGCGTATGCGTCGCGGCGATCGTCACCGCCGTCGTCCGCGCTCGCGCCCGTCGCCACGACGTCGATCTCAGCCGACGCGCGCAGGTTCGCGACGACGCCGTCGGTGACGATCGGATGATCGTCGACGATCGCGACGCGGATCACGCGCGCGGCCTCGGGACGATGGCTTCGACCAGCGTTCCGCCGCCGCGGCTCGATTCGACGCGCAGACGTCCGCCCGCGAGCCGCGCGCGCTCTTCCATGCCGCGCAATCCGTAGCGCTCGTCGTCGCGCACCGACGGGTCGAAGCCCGTGCCGTCGTCGCGGATTCGCAGCACGACCTCGGCGTCCGCGCCGTCGAGCTCCACCTCGATTCGCGATGCGCTCGCATGCAGCCGCGCGTTGGCCAGCGCTTCGGACGCGATGCGGAACAGCTCGCCTTCGACCTCGTACGGCAGCGCCGTCGCACCGCGCTGGTGCAGCGTCACGCGCATCCCCGTCTCCGAGGTGAGCCGTCGCGCGAGCGCGGCAAGTGCCGTGGTCGAGCGGACGGCCGGCGAGCGGATCCGCGCGCAGCGTGAGCACCGACGCGCGCGCTTGGGCCATCGACGCGCGCGCGACGTCGAGCGCGGTCGCGATACGCTGCGCCGCCGGCGAATCGCTCGGAAGGTCGCGCAGCGCACTTTCGAGCTGCAGCGCGATCGCGGTGAGGTCTTGCGCGAGCGTGTCGTGGATTTCGCGCGCGAGCCGCGTGCGCTCCGCCGAGCGCGCGGAGCTCGTCTCTTCTTCCGCCAGCCGACCGCGCTCCACCGCGAGCCCGATCTGCGCGCCGGTGGCCGAAAGCAGCCGCAGGTCGCCTTCGGATAGCCGGCGCGGCGGCGGCGGGGACACGTTCATGATCCCCAGGCGCCGCTCGCCGAAGCGCAGCGCGACCGACGCGTGCGACTGCAGCCCGCGCGTGAGCGCGTCGCCGCCTTCGCGCGCGCCGCGGCGCAAGCGCGAGCACGCGATGATGTCGACGTTCTTGGAGTCGAAGTCGCCGTCGACGAACGACTCCATGCACCAGCACAAATCGCCCGTCATCTGCACCGGCTCCCGCAAGTACGGCGGCAGCTCGTGCGCGGCCGCGAGGTAGAACCGGTCCGTCTCGGGGTCGACGATCCAGATCCAGCCCGCAGCGAGGTCGAGCGCGCGCACGATCTCGCGCAGCGCGGCCTCGAGCGCGCTTTCGACGTCGGTCGCCGTCAGCGCGCTGGCGATGGCGTCGAACAGCGCGACGTCACGCTCGTGCATCGGCGGCCATCGCGAACAGCGAGCTCTTAGGTTCCGATTGCGATCGAGTACACGCCGCCGCCGGGTGACGTGGGCGGGATCGGGTTCAGAAGCGTGCGAACCGGCGCGGACGCATCGCCCGCGCCGGGAAGGAACACGGAGATGCTATTCGAGCCGGAATCGTTGAGCCCGACGTAGAGCTCGTTCTCCGCGTCCAGCGCCATGCCGGCGATGCCCACCAGGCGACCGTTCCTCACCAACGGACCGAGCGTGCGAAGCGGCGAGCTCGCTCCGGCCGCGAACTCCGCGATGCTGTCGGTCGTGGTGGGCGGCGGCCCAAACGACGTCACGTGCACGGCGACGTAGAGTGTCCCGTCCGGCCCGCAGGCGAGCGTATCGGGATTCGGACCCGCCGTGAACGTTCGCAACGGTGCTTGGGCTCCGCTGGGATTCGGCGGGTAGACCGCGATCAGATTCTGATTCGGCACGCTCACGAAGAGCTGACCGGACGGGCAAATGGCGAGCCCGCCGAGTCCGGACGCGTAGCCGGTGTCGAACGACTGCGTCCATGGGCCGTTCCCCGGATACTCCAGCACCTTGGAGCCGCCCATGCCGATGTCGTATCCGGCGCCCCCCGCCGTCGTGGCGATCTCGGTGACGGGCCAGCTGCCCGCATTGTACGTCGCTTGCGGTATCGCCGGGCCGTTTGCCGTCGGTCCGTAGACTTCGAGCTGCGGGAACGGAGGCTGGAGGTGCGTGCCGTAGAGGTGCAGCGCGAGCACGGTGCCGTTCGCACCCGCGCCGATCGGCCCGAGCGTATTCGTATAGCACCCCACGCCGCACGGCGGCGGAATACCGGAAGAGTGCGAGTAAAAGCCGGTGATCTCACGCTGGGGCGTAACCGAACCCGACGCGCCCGCCGGGTAGACGCGGATCAAACTTGCCGAACCGACGAAGAGCGTGCCCGTCGGCGCGGCCATCGTCACGGTGAACGTCGACGCCGCAGCGCTGAGACCGTCGCCGGCCGACGCCGGCGTCGCCGTGACCGTGACCGTTGCGTGACCGCCGGCCGCGATCGGATGGATCGTCAGCGTGTTGCCGGTGGCGGAAGCCGTGAGCACGGAGGCGTCCGAAGACGATGCCGAGAGCACGGGACCGCCCGGTGCGCCGGGTGGAATCGGCGTTCCGTGCGCATCGCTCACGGCGATGTTCGCGGTGACGTCGTTTGTCGCATAGACGGTGAACGGGCCGTTGCCGGCGCCGACCAGCGCCGCGCTCGCCGGCGTCACGGCGATCGTGCGTGGGTTCGCGTCGAGCGTGACGGCGAACGTGTTGGCCCGGTCTTGGAATACCGAGAGCACGCTGGTCGCCTGCGAGATCACGTTGCCGGTCGCGCCGGGCCCGTCGTACGCCGCGACGATCACGCTCGCATCGCCCACCGGAACCTGGAACGTCGCGGTGCATTTCACGTTCTGCGCGTTCGCAGGGTCGGTGCCGCACTGACCCGGTGTGTTCGGATTTCCCGCCGCCGTCGAGATCGGCGCGATTTGCGGCGCGAGCTGTGCGGCCGGAACGGTCGACGTGATGTCGGTGCCGGTGCCCGGCTGTTTGACCGCCGTCACCTGGAGCCGGATCGACGCCGTTGCCGCGGTGACCCAACGCGGCGCGCGATGCGCGGCGCTGCTCGTCTTGGGGATGACCAAGACCATCGTCACGGGCGCCGTTTGGACCAGCTGCTGCGCGCGGGACACCGGCACGGTTGCGTGCGTGCCGCCACCCCCGGCGCACGCGGCGAGAACGACGGCCACCGTCAACCACGCGAAACGGCGCATCACAACCCCTTCTTGCTCAGAGCCACGGCCTCACGCGTTTGGCGCAACCGCATGGGGACTCCCGCGAAGCCGGACTCGCCGTAGCCGCGCGCTTGGCAGGTTTTTTGCAAGCGGGCACCTGGAAATATGCTGCTTATGGACACCCATGGTCTCGAGTACGCCTTCGTCCGCTCCACGGAGGCCGCCGCCATCGCGGCGGGGCGGCTCGTGGGCCTCGGCGACAAGAACGCCGTGGACGGGGCCGCGGTCGAGGCCATGCGCACGGCGCTGCGGGATGCCGCGCTGGCCGGGGTCGTGGTCATCGGCGAGGGCGAGAAAGACGAAGCGCCGATGCTCTACCACGGCGAGGAGATCGGCAACGGCGACGGTCCGTCGCTCGACGTCGCCGTCGATCCCATCGACGGCACGACGCTGGCTTCGCGCGGCGGGCCTGGCGCGATCTCGGTGATCGCCGCCGCACCGCGCGGAACGCTGTTCCGCACGCGCGTGCCCTACATGGATAAGCTCGTCACCGGGCCGGCCGGGCGCGGCATCGTCAGCATCGATTTGCCGCTGGAAGAGAACCTGCGTCTGCTCGCGCGCGCGAAGGGCCGCGAGGTGTCCGACCTCACCGTCGCGCTGCTCGACCGCCCGCGCAACGAGCCGCTCATGAAGCACGTTCGCGCGGCGGGCGCACGCGTGCGCGTGTTCGGCGACGGCGACGTGGCGAACTCGGTGTACGCGGTGCTCGAGGAGCGCGCAAACGTGGACGTGCTCGCCGGGATCGGCGGCTCGCCCGAAGGCGTGATCGCCGCGTGCGCGGCTCGCGCGCTGGGCGGCGAGATGCAAGGCCGCTTGTGGCCGCGCAACGAGGCCGACGAAGAGATCGCGCTCGCGGAAGGCCACGAGATCAGCAAGACGCTCACGCTGGACGATCTGTGCGCGAGCGACGACGCGCTGTTCGCGGCGACCGGCGTCACCGACGGCGAGTTCCTCACCGGCGTGCGCTACCGCCGCGGTTCGGCGTACACGCAGTCCATCGTCATCTCCACGTACACGCGCTCGGTGCGCACGATCGACGCGCGCCACGAGCTGCGCCCGCGCGACCTGCGCCTGCAGCCGATCCAACCGACCCCCACCACCGCCACCTAAGGATCCGCACGGCAGAAAAGACGAGAGCCCCGCGGCGCTTGCCGCGGAGCTCTGTTGGCATGTCGCCCGTGCTCGACGGCCTACCAGATCACGTGCCAGTCCACGATCGGCGTCTGCGCGCCGCTCGCGAGGGTGAAGACACCGTTACCGCTCGCATCGGTGACGAACGTTGCGAACGGTGCGCCGGCCGACGTCGTGATCGTGCCGTTGACGGTGAGCGCGCCGTTGGCGGCGGTGGAACTCGAGATCACGAGATGGTTGCCGCTGACGAGCGTGCCGCTCAGCGCGATCGCCGTCAGGTCGCCGTCGGCGTCGAACGTGACGCTCCCGGTAAGCGCCGACGTGCCGAGCTGTGTCCCGCCCGAGACGGTGAACGGCGGCGCGCTCGAGAGCGTCAGCGCTCCGAGCGCGCCCTTGAAGGCGACGCCGTTGCGCGTGCCGGTGAACGTGGTGTTGCCGGACGCGTCGTTGGCGATGCTGGCGTTGACCGCGCCTTGGTGGCCGTACGACGCGTTGATCGACGGCTTCGCGACGTTCGCGATCCGGCCGGTGTTCGCGGTGTACGTGCTCGCACTCAGCGACGCGGCGTGGCCGTACTGCGCCGCCGGCGACGTCGACGTGCCCGGATAGAACGCGGAGGTCACCACCCACGAGCCGTTGCCGGTGGAACCGGTGAGCGCGTACTGGCTTTTTCGCACGCCGAGCTGCGCGTGCGCGAGGTTGTACGTCGTCACGGTGCGCGCGATGGTCGCGGTGCCGCCGCTCGACGCGTAGACCGAGACGGCGTCGCGCTCGGCCTGCGTGCAGGCGTCGTCGTAGTAGTGGATGATTTCCACGGTAACCGAACCGTCGGCGTTGACGGTCTTGGTGCGCGTCGTGCGGTTCTTGCACGCGTGCGGCAAGCTTTGCGCGCTGCGGCTCGACGACGACGATCCGATGCCGCCATTGGCGATCGTGTTGTCGGCTTCGCCGGTGTCCATCGGCTCGAACGCGGCGTCGGTGGACGCCTGCGCGGTGTCTTGCGTGCTCAGGGGTGATCCGCCGGCCGGCGGAAGGATGCCGGTCGAGCCGGACGGCGACGTGCCGCCTCCGCCGCCGCATCCTGCGAGAAGCGCCGCGGCAACCAGCGCAGCGAGAATCGGTGTACGCATCAGAAATGACCTCATGTCGAAGAGTGCGTCGTTCGATCCAGCGCGATGCACCGGATTCGTGCGTCGAGCGTACGTCCGCACCGCTCGCGCTACATTGGACGCGTCTGAGCCTCGGATGAAACTTCGATTACGGGGCGAAACTGGTCACGCGTGAACGTGGCCGGCATCACACGGCGCGTGAGGAAGGACGATGAGCACCTCGTCTCTGGTGCGGCCGGGGATCCGAGCGCGTGCGATCCAAGGCATCGTGGCGAGCGGCGTCCTCATGTTCGCGGCGACGATCGTCGCCTTCACGGTCCTGCACGCGACCCGCAGCGGCCGGGCCGACCTTGGCGCCGGACGGCCGCTGCTCGTGCAGTACGCCGGCTGGCTTTTCCGCGTCCTCCGCGGCGATCTCGGCTGGTCGTCCGGGCACGAGCAGCTGGTCACGCAGGAGATCGCGGAGCGGCTTCCGGCGACGATCGAGCTTTGGCTGATCGCGCTGCTCGCGACGATCGTGCTCGGTGCGCTCTTCGGCCTCGTGCGCGCACGCCTGGACAGCACGCCGTTGGGCAACGCGGTCGTCGTGCTCGAGCTCCTGGCGCGAGCGCTGCCGGTGTTCTTGTTCGGTCTCCTTCTCCAAATGGCGGCGATGGTCACGCGGTTGCCCGTCGCAGGCATCGCATCGCGCGACGCGTTCGACTTCGGCGACCGCATCAGCCATTTGATCGTCCCCGTGCTGCTGCTGGCGGTTCCGTTCGCAGCGTGGTCGGCGCGCCTCTTTCGCGACGCCTTCATCACTGCCGAAGCTCGGAACGGCGCCCTGCGCAGCATGACGGCGCTCGTCACGATGACGATTTCGCTGATCGGGCCGGCCTTGCTGTCGGCGACGATCATCGTGGAGATCTTGTTCGCGTGGCCCGGCATCGGGCGGCTGTTCTCCCGCGGCTTCTCGCCCGTCGATGGCCGCGTCATGGGCGGTTTCATCCTCACGTACGTGGCCGCCGTCGTCGCGATGAAGCTCGTCGCGGGCGTGATGCTCGGGCTCAGCGACCGGATGACGCCGCCTCGGACCGGCGCGCAACGAGGTTGGGTGACGGCACGCGGACGAGGATTGCTCGCAAATTGGGTTTCCGTGCTCGGCCTGGTCATCTGTGCGGTGCTCGGCATCATCGTCCTGGGCGCAAACGTCTTCGCGCCGATGAATCCGAACTCCATCGACCAAGCGCACTGGGAAGGCTATCCGCTCGCGCCGGGCATGGCCGGTCACGTGCTGGGAACCGACGAGAACGGGCGCGATCTGCTGTCGCGCGCGTTGTTCGGCGTGCGCAGTTCGCTAGGCATCGCATTTTTGGCAGCGCTGATCGCGACCGTGATCGGTACGGCGATCGCGAAAGCCACCGCACGGCTGCCGTGGATCGAGGACCGCGCAGCGCTCGCCGTCACGGGCATTCGCGCGTTCGGGTTTTACCCGCTCGTGATCGTCCTCGCGGGGATCGTCTTTCTCACGGCGGGCGTGCAAGCCATCACTCCGCTTAGCATCGCGCTGATCATCGCCGCCGTGTCGTGGCCGGCGATCGTCACGGCGGCGCGCGGCGAGCGATGGCTGAGCGACGTGCTCGCCACGGCGGTCAGCGCCATAGCGGCCGCGCTGTTGATCGAGGTGACGATGTCGTTCTGGGGCTTCGGCGTTCAGCCGCCGGCGCCGTCGCTGGGCAACATGCTGGTGAACGCGCAGAGCAACCTCGCCATCGCCCCGTGGGCCGTCGAGGTTCCGAGTGCGATCATCGTCGTCTGCCTGTTCGCCCTCAACGCGGTCGGGGACGCACTGCGCGACCTCGTCGAACCGTAGTCGCTTCGCATTCAGTAGCTCGCGATTCCGCCGAGCGCCGACACGGTGATGTCCGCTCGCGCGGGGAACACCGGAGTCTGCTGCGTGTTGGCGGGCGGCGCGAGCGCGAGGATGTCGTAATCGGCGCCGACGACGTACGCGAACACGGTGTCGCCCGATGAGAACGGGGCCGTGCGCTGCCCGTTCGGCAGCGTCGGTCCCGCCGTCGCCGTCTTCACCGCTGCCGGGGCCGCGCCGGGCGAATCGCCCGGCACCGTGACCGTGAGCGTGTAGGTTCCGGCGACCGGCGTCACGGCGAACGCCGTGAAGCCCGACGAGTACCCGGCAAAGCCGGCCGGGAACGTCCCGTCGTGGAAGTCGGCCGCCGCCGGCGGGCCTAACAGAAACGGCAGCTTGACGGCGCTCGACGCGTAGACCGGTTGCGGATACGTATCGGTCACGACGCCGGCAGCGGTCGCGAACGCGCGACCGCCGGCGAAGCCGGGATAGAGCGGCGCGCCGCCGATAACCGAGTTCGAAGGCGCGAAGCCGTAGGCGAATGCGCCGCCCGCCTGCCCGAACGTCTTCACCGTGCATACGACGATGTCGTGCGAGGCCGCGACAAAACGTTCGGCGCGGAGCGCCACGCCGTGTACCACGGCCGCTGACGCTGGGTTACTTCGCGGCATCCTCGATCCGCTGCTCCTCATCGCAGAGTCGATCCGGCTCCCGCACGAACCAGAGGTCGCCACGAGCGCCGGCCCGGCCCGCATTGCTCGACCGGATTCCGTCCAGCGTCAGCCAGAACACGCCGTCGGACGAGATCGGGCCCGGCCCGGGCGCGATCTGCACGGTCGCGCACGCGAGCGCGATCAGAAGCTTCCGACTTGCCATAGTATCGGTTCGCCCCCGAGGCCCAGGCATCGGCGCCCCGGCGGCCGTCGGCTCACTCTGCCGCGGGCGAAATCTATATCGTTATGGATATAGTTTTTGCATGGCTCGGATTGAGACGCACTCCGCGAGAGCTCGATCGCCTGATAAGCCAATTTGGCAAGATTGTCATGAAGCCGTACCATGTAAGCTAGCTCGGCGGCGCAGAGAAATGCGCTCGAACGTCGCATCTCGCGTCTCGCCGAAAAGCGCGGGACGACGCCCGCGCCTCCGACGACTCGTCGGATTTGCGGTCCTGTGCGAAACCCTGGTAGGAGCCGGCGCCGTTGCTGGAAAGATGCGGCATACCGAATCACTGGGTCGCTGCGCTTTCCGGCACGCGGTTCAACACAATGACGGCTACATGCCGCGCTATTTCGTGATGTTCAGCTTGAGTTTGGTCGTCCAGCTTTCATAGATTGCGGACAGTTCGTCGACGTCTTTGTCCCTGCTGCGTCCGATCAGGGATAGCGCCATGCGTCCCTCGAAAATCGGTTCAAATACGAGTAGCGACGACCCGCGCTGAACCACGGTTAGATTCCTCGTTATTTGCGTCTTAATGGATGTAAAGTGCGTACGCCACGACGCATCAGGAACGGCCTGAACCAAGTGTTCACCGACGACGAGAGCCGCATCAAACCCCGCGATGAAGCCGAGCCCATTTACGCGCTGGTCGCCCGAACTCTCGTCCGCGAGATTGCCAAGAGAACGGCGAAGCGTTGCTGAAATAGCCGCCAATTGGACCTCACGCGACGACTGCTCGCTCGCGCCACTAAACTCGATGATTTGCTTCATTCGCTCCGGCTTGATCGCCATCAGCCAATCGAAGTATTCCTTGGCCTCTTTGCGCGTCCACTCTCGTGGCCGCGTCTCACGCGTAACGCGCGGCATCTCGAAAAGATCGTAATCAGAAAGTGATATAATGTTTCTCAATATTTATTCCCGCTTTTTGTAGGACCTTACGCAATCCGGAGGTTCGGCCATTCATCCAGTTATCACGCTGTCGAAGAAATGCCATGCTACCTTCGCACCGCGACAGTTGCGGGCTTTGCCCTCCGCTTGTGTTGCTGACAAGGGCTACCGGGCCGAGCGAAGGCGTTGGTCCCTGAAGGATGCGGACGGCTCTTGCGCGGACTTCACACTTTTGTTATGCTGTTCTTCATGAGCACGGACGAGGCCGGGATCTCACCGCTAGGGTCAGAACATCGTTCCGCCGTTCGCCGGAGAGCTTCCAACCGCGAGTACCACCGCGCGCACTTGCGACACGAGATGGCTGAGACGATTGCGCGGTTTTTGATTGGTTACCGCCAGAGGTACAGCCTCACGCAGGCGCAACTCGGTGCGCGACTGGGGATGAAAGAGTCTGCGATCAGCCGACTTGAGAGCGGTGATCACGTTGCAAACGCAGATACGCTGCAGCGGATTACGGAGGGGTGCCGCGCCGAAGTCACCTTTGCGATTGTGGAGCGCACCGCGGACAGAGAGCTCGTCACGGCGTAGTCTCACGGCGCGTCGTGCCCCACGGCTCGTGGCGGAACGCGCTTCGGGGCATTCATCCGCGCGTCGAAGTCGCCCCAGCGAGACTCCGCGAGGCTTGTCGCCGCCGGTGATATTTTCGGCGTCTTCTTCACGAACGCATGAAGCAGAACGATGAACCCGTTCTCAGCTTCTTGGTATAGAATGCGGTAAGCGAGACCATCGTAGTCGCATTTAAGTCGCCGCAGCTTTCCGTTGACTTGTTTGCTGTGCGGTGACGGGAGCATTGGCCCAAATTCATTCAGCCGATCGATCTTGCGGTCGATGGACTCTTGATGCTTCGGCGGCAGCGCATTGATAAAATCGTTTACCGGCTCATGGCCTTGACGGTCCCGATAGTATACGGTAATCCACGTTGAGCGGCCAGTGCCCGGATTCACGACTCGCGTCGCGAGCTACAAATGTAAGGTGTCAGTGTCAGGCGCAGGACGGGCAGCGCGTCGGCATACCGGCTACGGCCCATCGGAATCGCGGTCGAAGCAGAGCATGCGGTAGTTGTTGGCCGCGATCGTCTCGAGGTAGAAGCCGGCTTCGCGCAGCAGGGCGACGTCGCGGCGGAACGAGCGCAGCGAGACGCCGAAGCGGCGTTGGTAGTCCGCGATGGTGACCGATTCGCGGCGGGCGAGTACCGCCGTGAGCCAGACGACGCGGATCATGCGAAAGGCGATGCCCTCGCGGTACGTCTGCGGCGTGCGGCCGCTGCGGCGCGGCCGGGTTTTCGACGCGGGCGCGTCGAACCGTGCGTTTGTCATTCGGTGGGCAACTCCATCGGGTGACGGACTCGGTCGGTGTTCGCGCACCGGCCGGGTCGCTTTGATTTTCCGCGCGTTTGCGCGTAGCTAGATTACAGCATTGGTTGGGGTGCGATGCAACGCGTGGTTTGTTGGCGCGATTGTGGCGCACCCTTCGACGGGCTCAGGGTGACAATGTGTTAACATTTGCGCGGGGCTTGGCCCGGCGCTTTCCTTTGCGCGGCCTTGCCCCGGCGCTTTCTTTTGTGGCGCGCGATTGTGGCGCACCCTTCGACAAGCTCAGGGTGACACGATGACGAGCGACGTTGCGCTGCGGCCGAATTCGTCCGGGCGGTTTATCAGGTGTGCGTTTGCGCCTGGCCAGGTGAATGTGCCTGGGGTTACCGTGCGCGCTAGGTAGTGTAGGCGGTAGATTCCGGCGTCGAGGTGGTCGGCGTAGGCTTCGATGCGGTCCGTGCGGATGCGTTGATCGCCGATTGCCCATGAGGTTTCCGGGACTTTCAGCGCCTTCGATGATGTGGCGAACGATGTGTCGACCGCTTCCATGCCCGCCGGTAGCGGGTCGGTGATCAGGACGCGTTCCACCGGGTGGTCGCTCACGATTTGCAATTCCACGTCGAAAACCCGTGCCGGTGCTAGCGTCAGCGACGACGTCGGCGGCGTCAGGCCCATCGTCGCCAGCACCGGCGTCGTGTTCGCGTCGCGCACGACGCGCGTCACGCGCAGGCCGTTCAGGCGGCCCGGCGCCGCGCCGGCGAGGCGGTACGTGTACGTCACCGCGTAGTGCAGCGTGCCGGTGCCGTTCTTCGCCAGCGTGACGTCGTTTCGGCCCGTGTTGAGCGATTGTGGTGGCACATTGCGGGTTCGCTCCGGTGCGCGCGCGCCGGTGAAGCGCTGAGGCGGCAGGGTCTGCTTACCCACCGCTCGCCGTGGCGGTGAAGTCCGCCGGTTTTTCGCGGGCTGCGAAGTCCACCAGCGCACCGAGTGCTGCGGCGTTTTCGCACGCGCAGCCGAACGTGCCGTTGCGGCGCATGTCGAGTAGCGAGCGCGTGAGGCGGTCGAGCGTTTCGCCATCCGCGTTGCGCACCAGCTCCAGGCGCAGCGCCTCCGCTTGCGCCACAACGGGTTCGTCGAACCAGCGGTAGCGGCTCGGCAGGTTCACCACCGCTCCGCGGCCTGTCGCGTAGAGGCGGTCGTCGATCGTCTTCGATAGCGATGCTGCGCGCGTGCCGTAGCCCGGTGCTTGCGTCAGCAGCCGCGCGAGGCGGGCCTGATCCGCGAACCCGAGGTTGGCGCGCTGCGCGTCGATGTCGCTCAGGAACGTCGTGCGGTGGTCGCCCGTTGCGGCGAGCGCGTCGAGCGCCTCCAGGCGAAGCTGCGCCTTGCACAGATCGCTCTTGCACCACTTCGTGTGCGCGGTCGGGTCCGCCAGGACCGCGGCGGCATACGCGTGCGCGCCGTTGAACACCGCGCTGTCGACCGCGATCCCCGCCGCGCGCGCGCGGCCCAGTGCTGCGACGGCGAACACCGAATCCCACGGATCCGAGTGTTCGTCGCGCCAGTACGGTGCGAAACCGCCGTCGGCGCGCTGCAGATGGTGCAGCGTCGTCAGCTCGACGCCGGCACGGTTGCGCGGGAACGTATCGTTTGCGCCCGTGCGCTTGGCCAAGATCACGAGGTCGCTCGCGATCGCCAGGCGTGCCGCGGCCGTGATCGCGAGGCGCTCCTCGCTCTTCAGCGCGTCTTGCGCCGCCACGGTCACTTCCGGGATCAGCGACGATGCGAGCGTGAGCTCTAGACCGCCGGCGTCGCGCGGCGTGTCGGGCGCGACGTTCACCGGTACTGAGGCGCGCGTGTCCGTCGTGCCCGTTTGCACCACGCTCTCCAAGATGTTGTCCACGCGAACGGGCAGCGGGATCTGGAACGCGTCGCTCGCGTTCGCGGCGCGCACCTTGAACGTCGCGGTCACGTTGCCCGTGCCGCTCGCGGTGATCGGGAAGCGATACGCTTTGGTGATACGTTCGAGCGGCGTGTCGAGCGACGCCGTCGCGGCCGGCTTGTCGTTCACCAGGAATGCGAGCGGGCCGACCAGCGAGCCGTCCACGTGCAGCGTCCCGCTGGCGCCCGTGCCGTTGGTCACCGCGATGCCGCCCTCGAATTTGTCGCCGGGCCGGGCGAATTGCGGCATGACCGGGTTTGCGACCAAAGGTTTCGTGGTGCGGAACGTGACGTCGGCGTTGCCGAAGCGGCCGTCGGCGCTCGCGCCAACCACCATCACGCGCCACGTCGTCAGATCGTCGGGCAGCGTGAACGTCGCCGTCGCGACGCCGTTGGCGTCCGTGCGCAGCGCGCCCGCGAAGTACGCGAGCGGCGCGAACTTGCGGCGCACGCGCGGGTCGGCGTTCTCGCCGGATAGGCCGCCGCCGAAGCCCCAGCCCTTTTCCAGCGGATGCGCGATCGTGTTCAGCACGATCGCCGCGCGGTTGTCGGCGTAGCGCGTCGAGATCGGCTGATCCGCG
The DNA here is from genome assembly GCA_963792235.1 of Vulcanimicrobiota bacterium. GTDB lineage: Bacteria > Vulcanimicrobiota > Vulcanimicrobiia > Vulcanimicrobiales > Vulcanimicrobiaceae > Vulcanimicrobium. The sequence continues at coordinate 72,531 of CAWBVR010000021.1, read as the reverse complement.
TACACCTCTTTCACGAGGTCGGGCGGGCGATAGCCGGTGAGCTGCAGCACCGCGTCGTTCACGACCATCAGCGTCAGCTCGCCGCGCACCGGGTGCTGCGCCTTGTCGGCGAGGTGCACGGTGACCGTCTGCTGTGCGCCCGGCTCGAGCACCGGCGATTTCGCCGACAGCTTCGCGCTGAGATACTTGCCGTCGAGCGCGACGTTGAACGGCGCGAAGCCGACGCGCGCGAGCGGGTTGGCGCCGTTGGGCTCTTTGGCGGGCGGCGGCGGGCCGCGGCGCACCACGAACGCCTCAACTGCGGCGTTGGGCAGCATCGCTTGCGTCACCGTGAACCGCACCGTCGGCGCCGCGCTGGTGGTCTGTTGCGTCGTCTCCCACAGCACGCCGTGGCGCACCACCGCAACGTGCAGTTCGGCGTTGCGGAACGGCGACTGCACGAGCGCCGTCGCGACGTCGCCCGGTTTGTACGACGTCTTGTCGAGCTTCACCGTGAGCACGTTGGGATCGCGCGCGTACCACGCCGTGTCGCCGGTGCCGCCGACGAACACTTCCACGTCGGTCTCGCTCGCCGAATCGCTCGCGCCCGCGACGTTGGCGCGCACACGGTACGTGCCCGGCTTGTCCGGCGTCAGCTTCACCGTCGCGGGGCCCGCGGCGCTCGTCACGTCCGCGCTCGCGACCGTCTCGTACGCCACCGACTGCACCGGCTCTTCGGCGCCTTCGACGATCTGCGTCGCGCTCGAGTAGTTTGCGCGCTGCACTTCGACGTGAACGTTCGTGCCCGAGCGGGCCACGCCGGCCGGATCCGTCACGACGACCGTCACCGCAAGCGGTGAGCCTGCCGTGCCGACGTCGTCGGTCTTGACTCCGATCAGCGTGTCGGACGGCAGCGCGTTGAACGTCTTGCCGTCGGAGACCGAGATGTTCGACGCATCGGTCGTCTCCGCGTCGACGCGATACGACATCGGGTAGGGTAGATCGCTCGCGATGGGGACGCTTACCGTCGCCTTGCCGTTCGCGTCGTCGGTGACCGTGGAATCGAGCACGTCGGTTTGCGCGTCGGGCTGCTGCTCGGGCCAGAACCACTGCCGCCCGAACGCGTACCCGTCGCGGCCTTTCGGCGTGAACGCCGCCGGGCTGCGCGTGACGGTGAACTTCGTCGACGCGCCCGCCAGCGGCGCGCCGAACAAGTACGCGTTCGTCGCCGTGCCGGTGACCGCCGAGCCGCGCGGTGCGATCTCGTGGTCCAGCGCGAGGTCGACCTTGAAGTTGGGCGGCTTGAACTCCGCGACGCGGAACGTGCCGCTGATCGTCTCGCCGTTGCCGGCGGTGGCGCGCACCACGTAGTCGCCGAGCGGCACGTCTTTGGCGAGCGCGACGGGCAGCGAGAACGCGCCGAACTCGTCGAGCGAGCGGCGGCCCAGATCGTGCTTGTCGCCGTTGGGCAGCTCCAGGGTGAGCGCATACGACGGCGCCTTGCCGCGGCGCAACTCGCCGTTCACCAAGAACCAGCCCGCCGCCGTCACCTGCGCCGTCTCGCCGGGCTGGTAGAGCGCGCGATCCGAGAAGATCGTGCCGCGCTGCAGCGGCGTCGCCGACGACCAGCCGTTGTAGAAATCGCCGGCGTACTCGCCGCTGTACGGCGCCGTGCGCACGTACGTCCAGTCGTTGCCGAGCCGCACGACGGTCACGAATGCCGGCGCGTTATTCTCGCCCTTGTCGGCCGCGGCGCAGCGCGTGTAGCCGGCGCCGCCGAAGCGCGCGAGGCCGGTCGCGTCGGTCGTCGCGCTCGCGCACGGCACCGGCGCGGTCTTCGACTCGCTGTCCGCTTGCGACGGGTAGACGTCCACGCGCGCGCCGCCGGCGGGCGTGCCGTCGGAGATGCGGTTCACGCGCACGAGCCCGCCGTCGGGGAACCACTGCGCGAACACGCCCAGGTTCGTGAGCTGCACGACGCCGCTGGCCAAGAACGGCTCTTCGCGCCGCGAAAGCTTCACGCGCACGCCGTACGCGAGCGCGCCGGCGGGCGCACCGAGCTTCGCGCGCAGCGGGACTTCGAGCGTGCGCTCCACGTTGAGCGGGCCGTTCGCATCGAAATGCGGCCATGCCGTCCGGCTCCCCGAGCACGTCGCCTTTGCCGTACGCATCGGGATCCGGATACTGCACCACGTCGGCGGGGCGCAGCGGCTTGAACCTCGCCTGCACGTCGGGCGGTGCGTTGACGGCGACGATGTTGAGCCGCACGTCGCGCGATGCCGGGAACAAGTTCGTGCCGCCCGGCGCCCACACGTCGGGCGCGAGATCGCCGGTTTGGAACGTCGCGCGCTGCGGGCTGCCGAGCTTTTGCCCGAAGGTGTCTTGCAGCTCCGGCCCCATCGTGACGGCGTATGCCGTGTTCGGCGAGAGCAGCGACGCGTTCACGCTCACCGCGTTCTCCGACACGGCGAACGCCGTGGCGCCCTTCGGCGGCGCAGGGCTAAGCGCCAGCGCGCCGAGCGACTTCGGTTCGATCGGCGTGGTGAACGCCAGTTGCGGGCTGCCGCTCGTGAAGCGTCCCGGCGCGGTGTCGTCGACCTTGACGAAGCGCAGATCGTCGTGCGTGTGGAGCTTGCCGGTGAAGTCTTTATCGCTCGGGAGGTTGCCGTCGCGCGGCACCACGCCGGCAGCGATGATCACGTCGTACTGCTTGCCCTTCGCGAGGTCGGTGGCGGGCACGAGCACGTAGCGGCGGTCGCGCGCCGACGGATCGAACGCCTCGTCGGGCCCGGCGATGGCGGGCGACGGGCTGGGGCTACCGGTGTCGGGCGGCACGGTTAGCGCGATGCCCTCGCCGGAGTCACCGTGCTCGCGGATGCGCGCGTGCGCTTCGAGAGAGGCACGGTCCAGCGCCACGTTCGACGAGAAGCGGATCGTGGGGCGCAGCGACGTCGCGTTCGTGTCGTACTTTCCGGGCAGCTCGTCCAGCGCGATCCCCGGCGTCTGGAACGTCCAGGCCACGTCGTTTGCGAGCGTGTGGCCGTGCAGGTCACGCAGGCCTTTGGCGATCGTGACGCGGACGCGGGCCGCCGCCGGCCAGGCGCGATCGGCTTCGAAGCCGATCATGCGCGGCGTGAGGAACCGGAAGCGCCCCGGCAGCGCGGGCTCAAGCGAGAAATGCGCGAGCGCCGCCGTTTCGTCGGCCGATTCCAGACGTTCCAGCGGGATCAGATCGTCGCTGAAGCGGACGCGAACCTGCGCGAGCGTCTCGACGTCGCCTAGAGGTGCGACGGACGCGATGAGCGCTTGGGGCGCCGGAGACGGCAGCGGCGAGACGGCCGGCAGCGGTTCGTGCTGGGCCGCCGGGGCGTGCTGAGTGCAGCCGGTCGCGAAGAGTGCGGCGGCCAGCGCGGCGAAGGCTGCTGCGCGGTGCGCATGCCAGTTCACGTCGCCTCGGTGATTCTCGGGCTTGCCGCTCTCGCCTTCGCCTTGCGCCCGATTGGTCCGCGCGCTTTCGCGGGAGGGGCGAACGCGCTGACGTTCGAGGACCGCACCGGGGTCGTTTTGGGCACCGTGCTCGCGCGCGACACCGAGCACGCGTTGCGCGTGCCGCTGCGGCGGGTATCGCCGCGCTTCGTCGCGGCGATCGTGGCGACCGAGGACGCGCGCTTTGCGGACCATGACGGCGTCGACCCGATCGCGCTCGCGCGTGCGGCGTGGCAGCTCGCGCGCACCCGGCACGTGATGTCGGGCGGCTCGACGATCACCATGCAACTCGCGCGGCTGCGCTACCAGCTGCCACGCACCTTCGCCGGCAAGCTGGCCGAGATCCTTCTCGCGCAACGCATCGAGGCGGGGATGGCGAAGGACGCGATCCTCGAGGCCTACGTGAACCGGCTGCCGATGGGCGGCGATCTCATCGGCGTGGAGGCCGGCGCGCGCACGTATTTCGGCACGCCCGCGAGCGAGCTCGACCTCGCGCACGCGGCGCTGCTCGCGGCACTGCCCAACGATCCGGTGCGGCTCGATCCGTACGCGCACCGCGGCGCGCTCGAAGCGCGGCGGCGCACGGTGCTTGCGCGCATGGCGGCGATCGGCGCAGTGACCGCGGACGAAGCGGCGCACGCGGCGGCCGAGCGCGTGGAGGTGCTGCCGCGCAGCGACGGGATCGCGGCGGCGCCGCACCTGCTGTTCCGGCTCGCGGGCGGCGTCGCGCCCGACGCGACGCGCGTGCGCACGACGGTCGACGGCGACCTGCAAGCGTTCGTGGAAAACGCGACGCGGCAAGTCGTCGGCGGTTTGAACGAGCGCCGCGCGCGCGACGGCGCGGCGATCGTGCTCGACAACCGCGACGGCGCCATCTTGGCCTATGCCGGCTCGGCGGACTACTTCGCGCGCGCCGGCGCCGGGAAAAACGACGGCGTTATCGCGCTACGCCAGCCCGGCTCGACGCTCAAGCCGTTCTTGTACGAGCTCGCGTTCGAACAGCGCGTCGTGCGCCCCACGACGATCCTCGCCGACGTGCCGGCGACGTACGGTTTACCGGGCGGGCGCACGTACAGCCCGGGCGACTACAGCGACCGGTTCGCCGGCCCGGTGCGCGCGCGCATCGCGCTGGCTGATTCGCTCAACGTGCCCGCGGTGCGCGTGCTGAGCGGCATCGGTGTGACGAGCTTTCTGGAACGGTTGCGCGCGCTCGGCTTCCGGCACCTGACGAAGGACGCCGATCACTACGGGCTCGGGCTCGCGCTCGGCGACGGCGAGGTGACGCTCGAAGAACTGGCCGGCGCGTATGCGACGATCGCGAACGGCGGACGGCCCGTGCGCGTGCATGCGCTCGCGCTCGCCGACGCGGACGACGGCGCAGCAAGCGGCGGTGTGCGCATCGGCGCGGCACCGGAATGGGCGCTCGTCACCGACGTGCTGGCCGATGCGCACGCGCGCGCGCGTTCGTTCGGCGTCGCGTCGCTGCTGCGCACGCCGTTTGCGAGCGCGGTGAAGACGGGCACGTCGTCGGACTTTCGCGACACCTGGACGGTCGGCTTCACGCGCGACTACACCGTCGCCGCCTGGGTGGGCAACTTCGACGGCGCGCCGATGCAGCGCATCAGCGGCGTGACCGGCGCCGCACCGCTGTGGAACCGCATCGTGCGCCACCTCGCGGAGCGCGTGCCGCCGGCGGCGTTTGCGCGTCCGCGCGGCTACGTGCGCAAACCGATGTGCGCCACGACCGGCGTGCGACCGACCCGCGACTGCGACAGCATCGTGGGCGAATGGCTCGACGCGGGCGATCTCGCCGCGTGGAACGCGCCGCCACGCCCGCTGGACCGTGGCTACGACGGCTGGCTCGCTGCGCAGCCGCCACACCGCGGCGATGCGTTGCGCATCGTCGCGCCGCACGACGGCGACGCGTTCGTCGCTGCACCGGGCGCACGCATCGCCGTCGTCGCGCGCGGCGCTTCGCACCCGGCGTGGGAAGTCAACGGCGCGCGCGTCGCGGCGCGAGGCGCGCGCTGGACGCTACCGCTCGCGCGCGGCCGCTGGACGCTACGCGCGCATGACGGCACACACGCCGACACGGTGACCTTCACCGTCGGCGACCCACCGCGCCGCACCGCCCGTGCGGGATTCACGGTGCGCGGATCGATCTGACCAGCTTCGGAACGAGGACCATGCAGCAACCACATTACGAGATTCCGCCAAAGCACGGCATCACGCTGACCCACTTCATCACGTCCGCCGATGTGAAGCGCGCCGCGACGTTTTACACCGACGTCCTCGGCGGCACGCTGGTACGAGAAGGTGAACCGACGTTCGTCCAGCTCGCCAATAGCTGGGTGATCATCAACGTCGGGGGCGGCCCGACCGACGACAAGCCCACCGTCATCCTCGCGCCGCCCGATGACCCCAACCGCGTGAGCAGCTTCATGAACATTCGCGTGGCGGACATCTACGACTGCTACGAGCGCTGGAAGAGCCGCGGAGCGCACTTTCTCACCGAGCCGAAAGTGCATCCCTCGGAGATCCGCTGCTACATGCGGGACCCGGACGGCTACCTGATCGAGGTCGGTCAGTCGACCTGACGCCAAGCGCGTCGGATCGCGGACGACGGGGAATCAGGCTCAGATGAGCAGCCTTGCCACGCCGGTGATCATCGCGATCTTCATCGCCGCCGGGCTACTCATCTGGTGGGCGGGCGGTGTGTTGGCCGCGACGACCGACGCGATCGACGCGCACTTCGGCTGGGGCGAGGGGCTCGGCGGCGCCGTGTTTCTCGCGGTCGCGACGAACCTGCCCGAGGTCGCGATCATCGTGGGCGGCGTCTACACCCACAACCTCTCGCTCGCGGTCGGCAACATTCTGGGCGGGATCGCGATCCAGACCGTCGTGCTGGTGCTGCTCGACGGGCCCGGGCTGCGATCGAAGGTGCCGCTGTCGTCGCTGGTGTCGTCACTGACGATCGCGCTCGAAGGGCTCGTGCTCATCGCGATCCTGATGCTCTGCATCCTGGGCGCGCTCTCGCCGCGCACGTTGATCTTCGCGCGCACGACACCCGCCGAGATCGCGATCCTGCTCGCGTGGATCGCGAGCCTGTTCCTGATCAAGCGTCACGAGGACGATCAAGGCTGGCGCACCGCGCGCGAAGAGATCGCCGAAGCGTCGGCGTTCGTCGCGCCGCAGCGCCGGCCGCTCTCGCAGGTCATCGCGCTCTTTGCGCTCGCTGCGCTCGTGACGCTGGGCTGCGGCGTGGCGCTCGCGCTCAGCAGCGACGTGGTCGCGACGCGCTTCCACGTGCAAGGCGTGATCTTCGGCGCGACGATCCTCGCCGCGGTCACCGCGCTGCCGGAGCTCACCACCGGGCTGTACGCCGTGCGCGCCGGCCGCTACGAGCTGGCGATGAGCGACATCATCGCGGGCAACGCGTTCTTGCCGGTGCTGTTTTTGTTCGGCACGCTGTTGAGCAACCAGCCGCTGCTGCCCGACGCGCAGGGACCCGACCTCTACCTCACCGCGCTGGGCGCGCTGCTTACCGCGGTCTACGTGGTCGGCGTGATCCTGCGCTCGAAGAAGATGCTGCTGGGCGCGGGGATCGACTCGCTGCTCGTGCTCGCGATCTACGTGCTAGGCATCGGCGGGCTCTTCTTCGTCCACTGACGGCGGAGACGCGCCCGTCGAGGACGTACTACTCCGCTGTGGACGGCGACGCGGCGGTTCCTGAGGTGCTGGCGCTCGATGGCGACTTGACGCCAGAGCGCTTCGGCGCGGTTTCGGAGCGCATCGAGCATGCGCGCCGTTCGAGCGCGCCGCTGATCGTGGACCTTGCCGGCGTGCGGTCGATCGACGGCATGATCGCGATGGATCTCGTGCTCTTCCTGCGGCGGCGGTTGCGCCATGGCACGCCGTTCGCGGTGGTCGTGCCGGCGGTGAACCCCGGCTGGATCACCGGCGCGGGTTCGCTGTCCGGCGTGATCTTCTGCACGGACCGCGGCGAGGCGATTCGACGGCTGCGCGAAGCGAACGACGGGTTGACACCCGCTTAGCTTTGCGCTAGAAAGCGGCGCTCAGGGCGTGGTCCTGGGTTGTTTGCTCGGTGGCCGGCGCCTGAACGTCGCCGACGCGAATGGTCAGGATCGCCACATCGTCGCGCGAGCCGTCCGTGAGCACCGCATCGTGGATCGCCTGCGCCGGCCGCGGATCCGTGGCATCCGCCGCGCGGAGTGCGGCACGCAAACGGCGCTCGCCGTCTTGCGCGTCGTGCGTCGACTCGATGAGCCCGTCGGTGTAGAGCACGATCAGCGCGCCGGGCTCGAGGTGGAACGTGTCGACGCGCGAGCCTTCCGTGCCGCGCAACCCCAACGGCAAGCCCGCATCGGCGCGCAGTTCGCGCAGCGCGCCTGCCGCGTCGCGAACCAGCGGCGGGTAATGGCCGGCGCACGCGTAGCGCATCGTCATCGTCGCGGGATCGATCACGGCGGCGAGCGCCGTCGCGAGCCCATCGGCGTCGTCCATGCGGAACGTCACGTCGGCAACGCGCAGCATCGTCACGGGATCGGCGTCGAGTAGCGCCACCGCGCGAATCGCCTGACGCACCTTGCCCATCGTCACCGCCGCCTCGAGCCCGCTGCCCATCACGTCGCCGATCGAGAGCGCGATGCGGCCGTCCGGCAGCGCGAAGGCGTCGTACCAATCGCCACCGATCTCCGCTTCGCGGCTGCCGGGCACGTACACGGCGTCGAAGTGCAGTGCGTCGCAGACGGGCAGCTCGCGCGGCAGCGAAGCGGCTTGCAGACGCGTCGCGACGCGCCGCTCGTGCTCGTACAACCGCTTTGCCGCATCGACGTCGGTCGTCGTACCGTACCACTTTGCGATCGCACCGTGCTCGTCGAGAACCGGCACCGCGCGCGTGATGTGCCAGCGATACGTGCCGTCGGATGCGCGCCGCAAACGGTATTCATGCTCGTGCACGCGGCGTTCGCGCACCGACGCCGTCCACGCGCCGATCGTCGCTTCGCGATCGTCCGCGTGGACGAGCGGTCCCCAGTTCGTCCCGAGTGCCTCTTCGTTCGATTGTCCCGTGTATTCGAGCCACGCCTGATTGACGTAGTCGAGCGCGCCGTCCGGGCCGGCGCTCCACACGATGCCGGGCAGAGAGTCGGCGAGCGCGCGCAACGACGCTTCGCTGCGCGCGAGCGCTTCGGCATCGCGGCGCCGGGCCGTGATGTCGCGCGAGGACGCGAGCAGCCGTTCCGGCGCGCCGCCCTCGCCGAGGATCGGCGTGACGACGACGTTCCACCATTTCGGGATTCCGTCCATCGTCGGAGCGAAGGCTTCGAATGCACCGCGACCACCCGCGCGCGCCGCGGCGACCGCCGCGCGCGCGGCGTCGCGATCGCCGCCCTGCCACCACTCCGTCCAATCCTTGCCGATATGCTCCGACACGTCTGCGATACCCAGGAGCGTGCGGCCGTTGGCGCTGATGAACTGAAGCCGCCCGTTGAGATCGAGCAGCTTGATGCAATCGTCGGAACTTGCAAGCAACCGGCGCAGGAACTCTTCGCTTTCACGAAGGCTCGCCACGACGGCGTTCAGATCATCCACCGTTAGGCTTGGACGACGACGGGGCCGTCGAAGTTGCAGGAAAGGAGCGGTCGCCTTGCCCGGCGATACACGGAGCGCAAAGGGAGGTCCACGATGATCCGACGCTTCTGCGCCGTTGCGCTCCTCGTCCTCGCCGCGAGCTGCGGCCACAAGGACACCCAGGCCACGACGTCTACCACGACAACCGCTCAGACTCCATCGGCCGCCGCGCCCATGCGCGGCGCGAACAACGGGGCGCCCGCGAGCACCGGCGCGCTCAACGGGTTCGCCGACGAGAGCGCCGCGAAGGCGCATTGCCCTACCGACGAGATCGTGTGGCTCAACACGACGAGCCACATCTACCACGAGAAGGGGACGCACTTCTACGGCACGACCAAGCACGGCGAGTATGCGTGCCGCAAAGAAGCCGACGCAGCCGGCGATCGCAACTCGAAGAGTTAGCTAATGCGGGATCGCGCGCGCCGGGCTAAACGTGCCGGCGGCGCGCGCGATCGTCGCGAAGCGGCCTTCCAGCACGAGCTCGGTGCGCTCTTTGATCTCGGACGGCTCGTACGTACGACCTGTGCGCGGATGCGTCATCGGGAACGTCAGCGTCGCGTCGGTGACGTAGTCGACGCCGTAGCCGAGATCAGACGCGTGGCGGGACGTCGTCTCGCAGCACTGCTCGGTCCGGATGCCGCACACGACGACGCGCGTGACGCCGTGCTGCGTGAGCCACGCCTGTAAATCGGTGCCGGCGAACGCGCTGTGGTGCCTCTTGTGGAACGTGACGTCCGGCGCGATGCGATAGCCGTCGAGCGCGCGCACGAAGCCCGACTCGCGCGCGAACGCGCCGCCGGGCTGCACGTGCAAGATTTGCACGACGGGGATGCCGGCGCGCGCGGCGTCGTCGGTGAGCTGCTGCACCGCGGCGAGGAACGCCGGGACGTCGGCTTCGCTCCAGTACGAGCTGTGGCGGAACGACTCTTGGACGTCGACGACGATCAGGGCGGTATCGGAAGGCGTGCGCATCGTGCCCCCAGCGTACCGCGCGCGCCGCGGGCGAGCGAGGGCCGATTGCGCGGCCGCGGAGCGGGCCACCGCACCGCGCAAACGTGAGAGCCGGCTTAATTTCGCGCGCTCGCGCCCGGCTTGCGCACCGGTTCAGGGGAACGATGCGTTCGCAGGCCACGCATTCGTTCCGAGGACATTCGCATGAAGCTCATCGTCCCCGTACTCGCATGGACGCTCGTGCTCGCCGGCTGCGGCGGCGGCGGCGGCTCGTCGCCGTCGCCCGGCCCGCCGCCGCCGGGGGTCACGCCCACACCCCAGCCCACCGGCACGCCGGCGCCGGCACGCGTCATCAAGCACGTCGTCATCATCTTCCAGGAGAACCGCACCGTCGACAACCTGTTCAACGGCTTTCCGGGCGCGGACACGGTGCAAAGCGGCCAGAATTCCAGCGGTCAAACCGTGGCGCTGCAGCCGATCGACATCGCGGCACCGTTCGATCTCGACCACAGCCATCACGGCTACACCACCGAGTACGCCGGCGGCGCGATGAACGGCTTCGACAAGGTGGGTACTAGCGCGTGCAGCACCGGCTGCCCGGCGCCCAACGTGCGGGCCTACGGTTACGTGCCGCAGAGCCAGACGCAATCGTACTGGCAGATGGCGCGGCAATACGCGTTCGCCGATCGCATGTTCCAGACCAACGAAGGGCCGAGCTATCCGGCGCACCAGTACATCATCAGCGGCACGTCGGTGCTGTCGACGTCGAGCCCGCTGCTGGCGGCGGAGAACCCCAACGTGCCCGGCGGCGCGAACACCACCGCGGGCTGCGATGCGCCGGCGGGGACGACCGTTGCGCTGATCGATCCGGCGAGCGGCGACGAGTCGCAGCGCGCCGCGCCGTGCGGCGATCATCCCGTGCTGTTCGACCTGCTCGACGCGCACGGCGTGAGCTGGCGCTACTACCAGCCGCGCATCGGCGCCGGCTTGTGGTACGCGCCGGACTCGATCCAGCACATCCGCAACGGGCCGGACTACGCGAACGTGAGCACGCCCCAAACGAACATCATCAGCGACGTGCAGAGCGGCAAGCTCGCGCAGGTATCGTGGGTGATCCCCACGGCGGCAGCGTCGGATCACGCGAGGTCGACGGACGGCACGGGGCCGGCGTGGGTGGCGTCGGTGGTGAACGCGATCGGCGCGAGCTCGTACTGGAACGACACGGCGATCTTCATCACGTGGGACGACTGGGGCGGCTGGTACGACCACGTCAAACCGCAGCAGTTCAACGCGTACGAGCTCGGCTTCCGCGTGCCGCTGATCGTGGTGTCTCCCTACGCGCGCCCCGGCTACGTGTCGCACGTGCAGCACGAGTTCGGCAGCATCCTGAAGTTCACCGAGACGGCGTTCGGGCTGGGCACGCTGGGCTACACCGATGCGCGCGCGGACGACCTGTCGGACTGCTTCGACTTCACGCAGCAGCCGCTCGCGTTCCGCACGATCCAGTCCGCGCGCTCGGCGAGCTATTTCCAGCGGCTCCCTGCGGACGCGCGCAGCCCCGACGACGACTTCTGAGCGCCGCGCCGGTGCCGCCGGTGCCGCGCCGGTGTCGACGCGAGGTCCGGTGACCCGGTTGCGGTGAACCGTGCCGAATGGACGACGATCGCGCGCTCCTCAACGGCCGGTATCGGCTCGGTAGCCTGCTCGGGGAAGGCGCCGTGGGCGTCGTGTCGCGCGCCTGGGACGAGGTGCTGCGCCGCGACGTCGCGGTGAAGACGCTCAAGCCCGCCTACGCGAGCGACGCGCGCACCGTCGCGCGCTTCTATGCCGAGGCGCGCGCAGCGGCGCGGCTCGCACACCCGCACGCCGTGCTCGTGCACGACATCGTGTCGGACCGCGCGGGCAACGCGCGACACGCGATCGTGATGGAGTACGTTGCCGGCGTGTCCCTCGAGCGCGTGCTCGCGCGCGAAGGACGCGTGAGCGAAGCGCGCGCGGCGCGGTACGGTCGTGAGATCGCGCAGGCGCTCGCGGCCGCGCATGCGGGCGGGCTATTGCACCGCGACGTGAAGCCGTCCAACGTGCTCATCACGCAAAACGACGGCGTAAAAGTGGCGGACTTCGGGCTGGCCAAGGCGATCGTCGACCCCGGCACGTCCACCGAGGCGGGCCGGTTGATCGGCAGCGCGTCGTACGTGTCGCCCGAACAGGCGCAAGGCTTGCCGCTGACGCCCGCGAGCGACCTTTACAGCCTCGGCGTGGTACTGCACCGGCTCGTGACCGGGCGGCTGCCGTTCGAAGGGGCATCCCCGATCGCGGTCGCCGTCGCGCACGTCACCGCGCCCGCGCCCAGTGCAGCGCAGCTCGCGCGCGAGATGAGCACCACGCTCGCGAGCATCGTCGCGCGGTTGCTGCGGAAAAATCCGGCGGACCGTTTCGCGAGCGCAACAGAGGTTGCGTCGGAACTCGCGGCGCTCGAAACGGACGCGCCCCGCGCGATGCCGGCGTGGGATGCGCCGACGGTCACCGCCGAACGCGTGCGCGCGCGGCCGTCGCAGGCGCCGCGTGCGCGGCGCGAACGGCGCGAACGGCAGGATGCACCGCACGCGGGCATTGCAACGCGGATGAACCGCGCGGTCGGCATCGCGCGCAGCACGGTTACCGCGGTGGCGATCTTCGTCGTGCTGATCGCGAGCGTGCGCGTTGCCGGCGATCATCACGTTACGGCGACCGGCCTGCGCCATCTCACGTTGCGGCATGCGGCGCACACGGCGCTCGTGGAACTCGGGCTGCGGCCGCGCCCGCAGCAACAACCGGCATCGGCCGCCGACGTCGCGACGATCGAGCCTTAGACCGGCTGACCGCCCTCGTGGTGGGCTTTATCCGCTTCAGGGGTGCGGCGCTCTCCGTCGTGCGACGGCGACCGCATCGCGCGCTGCAGGTTGCGCTGATTCGCTGAAAGGTGCGCTTCGTTGGTCGCGAGGTCCGAACGCAGGCGCCGCAGCGACCAGCGAACGTGGAGCGATTCGAAGCCTTCGCGGAAGTAGCTGCTCACGACGGTGAGCGCGATGCCGATCGCAGCGATCGCCGTAAGCGCCAGCGCCTCCACCGGTGCGGAGACGGCGAGCACGGCGTCGCGCGACACGCTCGTGAACGCGAGCCGCAGCTCGTAGCCGAGCACCAAGAACCCGACCGTGAACGCGGCGACCACGACGAAGAGCACCGTCTCGCGCACATGGTGGCGCACCGGCTCGCGGGTGCGGCGGAAGAGCTCGCCCAGCACGACGGCGAGCAGCGCGCCGATGACGGTAAACACGATCGTGAGAAGGTGCAGCTGCAGGTTGGTAGTCGCGCTCGTGAACACTTGGGTGAACAGCGACGCCGGCATGTACTCGAAGAACACGCTGATCAGCGCCAGGATGCCGACGATCTCCAGCGGCCAGCCGCGATGGTGATCCGGGATCGCGTCCTGGCGCTCCTCGAGCGCCGTGATCTGCGCGCGCGCGTTGCGGCAGTTCTCGTCGTTTTTTGCGACGCGCTCTTCCAGGTCGCCGACGTGCTGGTTCCGCGCGCGGCGGTGCGCCGCACTGCTCGCCGTCGCGACGTGGCCCACCTGAGCCACGCGCCGGTCGGGATCCGGCGGCGTGCTGACGCCGTTGACGCTAGGGCTTACACCGTTCGAGGCCATACAACGCTCCCGTTCCCAACCGTTCAACCTGGCAGACTATGGTACCGTCTCGCGATACATACTCGGCTAGGCACTGCGGGGTTCAACTTTCGGGGGGCCATCCGGCCCCATTACGGACACACCAGCGAGCACGAATAGCTTGGCGTGCCCGGCAGATCAAAGGGAGCGCGGAAATTCTCGACCGAACTCGCCAGTCAGAATGAGCGAGCAAGCGAGCCGGGGCGCGATCGCCCGGCGGGCCGGCGGCCTCGTCGCCGGTTTGGCGATCGTGCTGTTCTTTTCGGGATCGTTCGCGCCCGCGCGCTCGCAGACCGAGCCGCCTTCGGCCGTGACGTGCAAACCGGAGTGGGACGGCATCAAGGCGTGGCTGCCCCCGGGCGCACACGTGGAGCTCCTCGTCGCCGCGGGCAACACGATCCCGGCCGGGTTCTGGCCGCGCTACAAAGAGGCGGCGAGCGCCGTGCTCGCGTGCGCCGGCGAGGGCGCCGTGGTGGAGCTGCTGCCGATCACCGACAGCGGCGCGAGCATCGCGCCGCTCTTCGTGGCAACCGCGCCGACGCCGCCGCCGGACTTGAACAACCCGCTGCGCTTGCGGCTCGAGCGCGAAGCGTTCTTGCAGCGCAGCTTGCCGGCCATCGAGACGCTCCACACGACGAAGACGAGATTCAGCGGCTTCGACCCGCTCGGCACGCTGCAAGTCGCGGGCGAGTCGTTGCACCACGCTGCCGGTGGCAAGCGCGTCGTCATCATGATCGGCAACGGCTGGCAGCAAACGGATCGCGTGAACTTGTTCCGGTGGCATGACAATCCGGCGAATCACGCTGATGACGTGATTCGCCGGCTCAAAGCCGACGGCACGCTGCCGAACCTCGCCACGACCGACGTCGTCATCACGGGGCTGACGCGCGGCGACGTGAAATTGAAGATGGGGTCCGCCGAGATCACCGGGCTGTGCACGTTCTGGGCCAAGGTCGTTCGCGCGGGCCACGGTAACGTGATCTGGTGCCGGCCGTTCTTGCCGGGGATCACCGCGCCGCTGTAACTACTTCGACGCGATGACGCCGTCGATGCCCAGCGTTCTCGTCGCTTCGGTGACGTACAGCTGCGCTTGTGAGACCGGGCTCGGCACGTTCAGCAGCGAGACGCCGCCCGGGTAAATCGCGTACGGCTGATTTTCGGCGAACGCGACGGTGCCCGCGGTGGCGACCGGCGGCACCGTGACGGTGGCCGCAGACGCGTCGTTCGTCTGCACGTTCTGGTAGGTATGGTTGAATTGGATGCTCGTGAACGCGTACGGCGGCTGCGGCGGCGCGTTCGCTGCCGACGCCGCGAGCGCCGCGCCGAAGTCGCGGAAGAGCGCGGCGAACGACGGCGCGCCCGCGGCGGCGGCGAGCGCGTCGAAGGAGCCTTTGGTGCCGGTGAGCGGATCGTTCTGGATGTACGTTTTCACAAAGCCGTAGCCGTAGCGGTCGGCGATGTAGCGCATCAGCAGGTACGCGCCGCCGTAGTTGCCTGCGCTGTATGTGCCGTGCGCGCCCGTCATGCCCAGGATCGCGTAATCTTGCGGGCGCTGGAGGAACTCGTGCGGGCCGCTCAGCGCGATGTTGCCGATGTCCGGCGTGCCCAGCGTGACGTCGCGCGCCAGTTCGGCGAGGCCTTCTTTGATCGCGGGCGGTGCGTCGGCCCGGCCCAGCACGATCACCTGATCGACGTACTGGATCAGGTGCGTCAGCTCGTGCGCGAGGAGCTGCTGCACGTGGTAGTGGACGTTTGCCGTCGGCGCGATCGAGGCGACGATGAAGCCGCCTTCGTTGCTGCGGCGGTGTGGCGATGCGGTGTCGCAGTTCAGATGCGCTTGCGCGAACGTGTCGACCGGCGAGAACTCGCCGCCGATATTTTGACCGAGCGTGCCGGGATCAACGACGAGCACGTTGACGTACGCGGACGGCGCAGCGTAGACCGGACCGGTCCCCGACGGATTACCGGCGGCGTCGCAGTATTGCACGCTCGTCGTGCGCCCCGCTGCCGCGTCGGTGTACGTCGCCGGGCCGATCGCCGCGGTGTCGGCGGCGTACGCAACCTCCGCATCGTTCGCGAACGTGCTGCTCGCGGGAGCGAACGCGGCGACGCTGCCGTCGTACACCCACACCGCCGCATGCGCGCTCGTCGAAACGAGCGTGAACGGATACTGCGTGTAGCTCGTAACGGGGCCGCCCGCGGTCGTCGAGACGGCGACGGAGAACGACTGGTGCGTTCCGACCGGCGGCGGCGTCGATGCGGCACGCACTGCGAGCGCCGTGCCGCCGCGACGGCTGGCGGCCGCGGCTCGCGTGCGAGCGGCGGCGCGCGCGGCCGACGCGGTCGCGCCGCCCTTCGCGGTGATCAGCACGCTGCCCGGCGTCGACGGATCGGCCGGGAACGCCACCGAGACGAGCCCCATCACCGCGCCGGACGCGGCCGTCGGCACGATCCCCGAGAAGATCGTGCCGTTGAAGTTCGGCACGAGCGGGTTGACGCCGAGCGACGCGGGCGGCGGCGGTGGGATCGACGTAAAGACCGGCCCGCCGCCGCCGCCACCGCATGCGACCAGCGCCGCTGCCGCAGCGAAAGCGGCGAACCAACGTGCGTTCATCAGCTTACAACCGTTCGCGCAGGTACTCCGCCAGCTTGCCTTCGGACACGCGGTCTTGCTTCATGCTATCGCGGTCGCGCACGGTCACCGTGTCGTCGCCCAGCGTTTCGTAGTCGATCATGATGCAGAACGGCGTGCCGATCTCGTCCTGGCGGCGGTAGAGCTGGCCGACGTTGCCCTCGTCGTACTGCGTGCGAAAATCCGGGCGCAGCGCGCGCTCGATCGCGCGCGCCCGCTCGACGAGATCGGGCTTGTTGCGCGCGAGCGGGAACACGCCGACTTGCACCGGCGCGATTTTGGGGTGGAACCGCAGCACGGTGCGTTCGGTCTGCTTCTCGCCTTCGACGATGGTTTCGCGGTCGTAGGCGTCGATGAGCATCGTGAGCGTCGTGCGGTCCATGCCCGCGGACGACTCGATGAGGATCGGCGTGTACTTCTGCTTGGACGCCTCGTCGAAGAACTGCAAGTCCTTGCCGGAGAATTCGATGTGTTTGTCGAGGTCGTAGGTGCCCCGGTGGGCGATCGATTCCAGCTCGCCCCAGCCCCACGGAAAAAGGTACTCGACGTCGATGCCCGCCTTGGCGTAGAACGGGCGTTCTTTCTCGGTGAGCTCGTAGAACCGCAGGCGGTCCGGCTTGACGCCGTAGTCGCTGTACCACTGCTTGCGCGCGTTCACCCAGGTTTGAAACCACTCGAGATCGTTGCCGTCCTGCGGCACGAAGAACTCCAGCTCGGCTTGTTCGAACTCGCGCACGCGGAACGTGAAATTACCGGGCGTGATCTCGTTGCGGAACGACTTGCCGATCTGCGCGACGCCGAACGGCGGCTTCTTGCGCGCGCTCTGGTAGATGTTCTTGAAGTTGACGAAGATGCCCTGAGCGGTCTCGGGACGCAGGTACGTTTGCGCCGACGTGTCTTCCATCGGCCCGATCGCCGTCTTCATCATCAGGTTGAAGTTGCGCGGCTCGGTGAGCGTGCCGGTCATGCCGCAATCGGGGCACTTGTCCAGCGACGGGATGTGGTCGGCGCGGAAGCGGTGCTTGCAGTTGCGGCAGTCGACGAGCATGTCGTGGAACGCGGCGACGTGACCCGACGCCTCCCACGTGCGCGGGTGCATGATGATCGAGCTGTCGAACGCGACGACGTCGTCGCGCAGCTCGACGTTCTCGCGCCACCACGCGTCCTTCACGTTGCGCTTGAGGATTGCGCCGAGCGGGCCGTAATCGAAGAAGCCGCCGATGCCGCCGTAGATCTCGCTGGACTGAAAGATGAAGCCGCGCCGCTTGGCGAGCGCGGTGATCTCTTCCATCGAAACGCGGGGCTTGTCTTCTTCCACGGTACTCACGTCGCGCGACGTTTCCGCGCGTGGCGTCAGTTGTCCTCACTGCGGCCGGATTTTGCGGCATGGTCGCGCCCCAGCTCGCCGCGTTCCGAGGCGATCTCGGCGGTGGAGATCGCGGCAACGAAGGCGACGCCACCGATCGAGTTGCCGAGCAGCGTAGGAATGATGAAGCGCGCTGACGTCGCCCCAGCCGATCGCACCACGCCACGCGCCGTAGAACGCCTCGACCGAGCCGGCGATGATGTGGCCGAAATCGGCGGCGGCGACCACGTAGGTCAGGATGATGATGACGAATACCGCGGCGCCTTCGGCGAGCGGGAGCAGCCACACCATCAGCGCGATCAGCCAGCCCGCGAAGATGGCCTTTGCGAACAGCACCCAGAACGGGTGCGCCGTCGCGGCGCGCGCGAGGTCGTCGAACGCGCCCAGCGAGTCGGCCGGGAACGCGCCGCTGAACGCGACGAGCGCCGACGTGACGAGCGCGGCGACGAGGTTGCCCGCGAGGATCACCGCCCACAGGCGCGCAAGCTTCGCGAACCGCCACGTCTTGAAGTCATAGAAGATCGGCAGCAGCGGCGTGAGCGTGTTTTCGGTGAACAGCTGCTGGCGGCCCAGGATGACGATGAGGAAGCCGACCGTGTAGCCGAACGACGCGACGAGATGGCGCCACGGCGTGTCCGGCATGTGCGCGAGCAGCACGCCCATCGTGATCATCGAGAACGTCATCGAGCCACCAGCAGCGACCGCCGACCAGAACAGCGACGCAGCCGCGCGCTGGTACGAGTCTTCGCCCTCACGGCGAATGGTCTCGAAGATCACCGCCGAGCGCGGGCGCTGGCGCTCCTCGACCTGCTCGACTTCTTCTTCGCTGATCGGCGTGCCGTCGCTGCTCATTCGCAGATGGTACCCGTTCTCAACGGATCGTCCGCCACGGCTGCGGTGTGCGCACCACGAAACCGCGGTGGATCTCGTCGAGCACGCGGCGGTGCGAGGCAAACTCCAGGAGCTCGGCGGCTCGCGCAAACGTCACCCAGCGGTGCTCGTCGTGCACGTCCGTTTCCAGCGCGACATCGCCGGGGGCGAGGTACGCGACGAAAAACGGTACGTGCACGATACGATCGCGCACGGGGTCGTAGAACGCATCGAGCTCGCCTGCGGTGAACAGCGCCGTCGCGGCGAGCCCGGTCTCTTCGATCAGCTCGCGACGCGCGGCGTCGGTCGCGCGCTCACCACCCTCGACGCCGCCCATCACGAACGTCCACGCGCCGGCGAACGCACCGCTCGAACGGCGCAGCAGCAAAATCTCCGCATCGCCTGCGCCCTTTGCTTCACCCAAAGTGCGCAAGACCACAATGGCGACCGCGTCGGGCTTACTGTCGGGTTTCAGCTGGCCTTCGCTCGCGGCTGTGTTTCGGCGCGGAGCTGGCCGCACGCGGCGGCGATGTCGCGGCCCATCGGCGTGCGCACCGTCACCGCGACGCCGCGCGACTTCGAGGATCTTCGCGAACTCCCAGATGCGCGCGTCGGCGGTGCCGCGCACCGCGGCGTCGGGCGTGCTGTTGTACGGGATCAAGTTGACGTGGTAGAGCGGGCCCTTCATCAGGCGCGCGAGGTCGTGCGCGTGCTGGTCCGTGTCGTTGACCCCGTCGAGCATGACGTACTCGAAGAACACCTTACGGTTCGTCTTGTGCACGTAGCGCTCGACGGCTGCCATCAGTTCGGCGGTGGAGAACTTCCGGTTCACCGGCATGATCGTCGAGCGGGTTGCGTCGGTGGGCGCGTGCAGCGAGATCGCGAGGTTCACCTGCGTGTGCTCGTCCGCGAAACGGTCGATCTTGTCGACCAGCCCGACGGTCGATATCGTGATGTGCCGGTGGCCCAGGCCGAATCCCTTGGGGTCGTTGAGCAGCGCGACGGCGCCCATCACCGGGTCAAAATTGGCGAACGGTTCGCCTTGACCCATGAACACCACGTTGGTGATCTTGCGGCCTTGGCGCGCGAGCTGCTTGGCGAAGTAGCGCGCCTGGTCGAAGATCTCCGTCGCGGTGAGGTTGCGCGAGAACCCGGCCTGACCGGTGGAGCAGAACGTGCACGCGTACGCGCAGCCGGCTTGCGACGAGATGCACACCGTGTTGCGCTCGCCGTGGTGTTCCATCAGCACCGCTTCGACTTCGTTGCCGTCGTGCAGGCGGAACAACCCCTTCGTCGTCTGTCGGTCGTTCGAGCGCTGGATCACCACCGGCTCGATGCCGTCGAGCGCGATCCCCTCCGCTGCCAATGCGGCCCGTAATTCCTTGGGCAGCGTCGTGATCGCGTCGAGGTCGTCGGCCAGCTCCTTGGTCGCGGCGCGGTAGATTTGGTCGATGCGGTAGCTCTTCAAGCCGTGCGCGGAAGCGAGCGCCGCGCCGTTTTCGTAGCCGGCGCGGCGCGCTTTCTCGTCGATCCAGAGGTCCCGCGCGCTGAGCATGACGGACCATTCTACCACGCCATGCCCGGCGGGGCGGCCTACGTAAGCAGGACCTTGTCGATCGTGTTGATGCAGCCGTTCTCGGCGCGCAGGTCGTAGCTGACGAGGTGGGCGCCGCCCACCGTCATGCGGTCCTGATCGGTGCCAAACGTCAGCTTCCCGCCACCGGCGGTTTCGACGGACCCGCTGGTGATGGTCGCGTCGCCATCGCGCATCTTGATCATGTCGTTGACGACGAGACCGAGCAACAGCGCCTTTGAGGCGCGCGGGATCGTGCAAGAGGGCGTCGCGCTGCTCGGCGGGGAGCTTCGCGAACGCCTCGTCGGTGGGGGCGTAGACCGTGAGCGGGCCGGCGGCCCGCAGCGTGTCGTCGAGGCCCGCGGCGTGCACGGCAGCGACGAAGGTGGTGAGGTTTTTCTGCTGGGCGGCGAGGTCGAGGACCGTCCCCGCACGCGGTTGGGCGAGCGCGGGCCCGGTGAGGCTGAGAGCGAGCAGGCAACCGGCGAGCGACCGGAATGCGGCAGCACGAGTGAGGCGCATAGAGACCTTCCTCCGGAACAAAGAGGGTGCTGACGATCGATCGTTACGCCCAGTCTACTATTTCCATAGGAGCTTGTTTCGAGAGGAAGATTAAATTTATAAGTGATCCGCGAAGGTTGGCGTTTCTGCGTCAGAAAAGCGAGTGCTGCTCCGGCTTTTTCTCGGTTTCCGGCGGCGGCGCATCGAGCCGCGCGCGCACTTGCTTCAGGTCGTTCCACACCAGCTTCTTCACCTCGGTCATCGCGCCGCCGGTTTGGCGCAGGATATACGCCGGGTGGAACGTCGCGATCACCGGGATGCCGCTGGGGCCGTCGAACCACTGGCCGCGCTGTTTGGTGATCGAGAACTTCTCGCCCATGAACGACTTCGCGGCCGGGGCGCCGAGGGCGAGGATCACGCGCGGCCTGATGATGTCGATCTGCTCGTCGAGATACGGCCGGCAGTTGCGCATCTCGTCGGGCGTCGGCGCGCGGTTCGCGAGGCGCTGGCCCGTGTCGAGCGTCGGGCGGCACTTGACGGTGTTGGCGATGAACACGTCCTCGCGCGGCAGGCCGATCGCCAGCAGCATCTTGTCGAGCAGGTCGCCCGCGCGCCCCACGAACGGCCGCCCGAGCTTGTCCTCGGTCTCGCCGGGGCCTTCGCCGACCACCATCAGCGCCGCGCACGGGTCGCCTTCACCGTAGACGCTGTTGCGGCGCGTCGCACCGATGCCGCATTTGCGGCACTGCGCGACGATCGCCGACTGGCGTTCGAGCTCGCGCTCGCGCTTCGCACGCTCGATCAGGCTCATGTCGGTATCGTTCGACGCGCTCAGGGCGAAAGGCCCGGCGCGGGCTCGAGCAGCACCGCTTCGCCGAATGCGAGCACGCGCGTCGCGCCGTCGGGGCCTTCCGACGCTTGGAACTGCAGGCCCAGCACGCCGTTGGCGCCCATTCCCTCGGCCTTGCGCAGCAGCATCTCCAGCGAGTCGGTGCGCGCGCGCTCGGCGTCGGTGAGAAACTCCACCGGCGTCAGCCCGATGAGCGCGCCGATGCTGCGAAAGGTCTGCTTGAGCACGTTGCGCGGACGGCTCGCATTGCCGTACGCGTAGCCGAACGAGCGCACGACGCGATAGCCCTCGACGCGCTCGAACGTGGTGACGGCGTCGGGGCTCAGCGCCACCTAGGAGCCCTCCGGGCGACGACGGTGCGGATCGGCCGAAGGCCGAACGCGAGAGTTCGGATGCGAAGCAGCCGAACTCACCAGCGCAGCAACCGCCGGCCGAGCACGACCGCACCGACGGTGACGCCCGCGTAAAGCGCGTAGCGCCCGACGAGCGCGCCCACGAGGCTGTAGTACCACGCGCGCCCGTGGTGCTTGAGCCAGTACTTGCGGCGCGACGTCTGCTTGCGCTTTTCGACGTTGTACTGGCCGCGCGCGGAGCCCATCCCTTCGTGCACCGCCTCACTCGCGGGGACGTACCACGTCTCCCAGCCCGCATCGGCGGCGCGCTTCGCGAAGTCGACCTCTTCGTGATACAGGAAGAACCGCTCGTCGAACGGGCCGATCGCGTCGATGACCGCGCGCCGGATGCCGAGCGCTGCGCCGATCGCGAGATCGACGTGCTGCGGCGTGTCGTGGTCGAAATCGCGTAGCCCCGCACCGTTGGCGAAGCGGCGCAGCGGCCGCCATTCGCCCCACGCGCTGCTGCGCAGAAACGCGCCCGCCCACGTGTCGAACTCGCCGACCGACTCTTGCACGCTGCCGTCGTAGTTGTAGATCCGCGATCCCGCGATCCCGCACGTGGCGTGCGCGTCCATGAACGCCACGATTTCCGCCAGCGCGCGGTCTTTCAGCTCCGCGTCGGGGTTGAGCAAGAACACGTACTCCGACGAGGCCGCCTCGAACGCGCGGTTGCACGCCGCCGCAAACCCCAGGTTCGCCCCGTTCTCGACGATCTGCACCCGCCCGCCGTAACGCTCGGCGATGAACTCGCGCGAGCCGTCGGCGGAGCCGTTGTCGGACACGACCACGTTCGCGAACGCCGGATCCTCGCGCACCTCGCTGAGCGCGAACACGGAGTCGAGCGCCGTGGCGATCTTCTCCTTGTCGTTCCAGCACACCACGACGACGTCGACCCGGCTCACCGCAGCGGCACTACGCGGCGTCGCCGCCGCGCATGGGGGCGAAGGTGTTGCGATTTTGGAGGTACGGCCAGATGAAGCCGTCGAGGTCGCCTTCGAGCACGGCCGCAGCGCTGCCGGTTTCGACGTTGGTGCGCACGTCCTTCACCAGCTGGTACGGGTGCAGCACGTAGTTGCGGATCTGCGAGCCCCACTCGTTGGCCATGCGGTCGCCGCGGAGTTCGGTGAGCTTCGCCTCCTGCTCCTCGCGCGCGCGCTGCACGAGCTTGGCGCGCAAGATGTTCAGCGCGACGTCGCGGTTCTGCATCTGCGAGCGCTCTTGCTGCGATGCGACGACGATCCCCGTTGGCAGGTGGTACACGCGAATTGCCGACTCGGTCTTGTTCACGTACTGGCCGCCCGCGCCGCTGGCTTTGAACGTCTCGACCTTGAGGTCGTCGGCCTTGATCTCCACGTCCTCAGCGTCGCCTTCTTCCATCTCCGGGACCACGTCGACTTCGGCGAACGACGTCTGGCGGCGGCCTTGATTGTCAAACGGCGAGATGCGCACGAGGCGGTGCACGCCGCGCTCGCTTTCGAGCATGCCGTACGCGTGCTTCCCGCGGATGATGAACGTGATCGAGCGGAGCCCGGCTTCGTCACCGGGCGCTTCTTCCACGACGTGCGTCTCGTAGCCGTGGTTTTCGGCCCAGCGCAAGTACATGCGCCCGAGCATCTGTGTCCAGTCGGCCGCGTCGGTGCCGCCCGCGCCCGCGCGGATCGTCACGATTGCGCCGTGCGAGTCGTACGGGCGGTCGAAGTTCGCCGCCATCTCGAGCTCGTCGAGCGACTTGACGGCGCGCGCGAGCGCCGCTTCGGCTTCCGCCTCCGCGCCCGGCTCGTCGCCGAGCACGTCGAGAATCTCCGCGGCGTCCGTAAGCGCCGCGTCCACGGCGTCGACTGCTTCGACGTCGGAGCGCAGGTCGGCGATCCGCTTCATCACGCCGCGCGCCCGCTCGGGATCGCTCCAGAAGTCGTCCGCGCGCGAGCGCGCGTCGAGCTCGGCTAGACTGCGCCGCTTGCCGGCATCGTCAAAGCCGCACCTTGAGCGCGCTCAGGCGCTCGCGGGCGCGGTCGATGGCGGCGGTTTGGGCGTCTGACACGGGACCTCCGGGTTCTCCGGGAGTCCGCGACGCCCTACCGGAACAGCGCGCAACGTGAGCACCATCCTCTTGCGGCCGGCGGCCGTGTTCGACGGCGAGCAGCGGCACGACGGCTTGCACGTGCTCGTCGCAGGCGACCGGATCGCTGCCGTCGGCCCAGCGGGTAGTATCGGTACGCCCGGTGGAGCCCGCGAGATCGACCTGCCCGGCGCGACGCTGCTGCCGGGCCTGATCGACCTGCACACGCACCTGCTGCTGCACCCGTACGACGAGCGGCCGTGGGCCGATCAGGTGCTGCGCGATCCGGAGTCGCTGCGCGTCGCGCGCGCCGTCGTCGCGGCAAAGCGCACGCTCGCCGCGGGCTTCACGACGCTGCGCGACCTCGGCACCGAGGGCGCGGGCGAGGCGGATGTCGGCTTACGCCGTGCGATCGAGGAAGGCATCATCCCGGGTCCGCGGCTGGTGTGCGTGACGCGCGCGATCGTCGCGCGCGGAACGTACGGCCCGACGGGATTTCATTCCGGCTGCTGCGTGCCGCAGGGCGCCGATGAGGTGGACGGGCCGGAATCGATCCTGCGCGCGACGCGCACGCAGATCGCGCGCGGCGCCGACTGGATCAAAGTGTATGCCGACTATCGCTTCGGCCCGAAGAACGATGCGCGCCCGACGTTCTCGCAGGACGAGCTCGCGCTGATCGTGCGCGTCGCGCACGATGCCGGCGTGCCCGTCGCCGCGCATGCGACCACTGCGGAAGGGATGCGGCGCGCGGCACGAGCCGGCGTGCAGACGATCGAGCACGGCAACGAAGGCACGCCCGAGGTGTTCGCGCTGCTGGCGGAACGCGGCGTTGCGTACGTGCCGACGCTCGCCGCGTACGAAGCGCTCGAACGCCTTCGCGGCTTGACGAGCGATCACCCGACGGTGGTCGCGAAGCGCGCCGCGTTCGCGGCCGCGCGCGCGAGTGGTGTGACGATCGCGAACGGCAGCGACATCGGCGTGTTCCCGCACGGCGAGAACGCGCGCGAGCTGGAACTCTTGGTGGGGCACGGTACGGAGCCGGTGGAAGCGTTGCGCGCGGCGACGTCCGTCGCGGCCCGCGTGCTGCGGCGTGACGATCTCGGCGTCGTGGCGGCCGGCGCGCGCGCGGACCTGGTCTGCGTGCACGGCGATCCGACGGCAACGATCGCAGCACTGCGCGCCGTGCGGCTGGTGATCAAAGACGGCACGGTCGAACGCGACGACACGGGTTAACCGCCCGACTCGATACCTTCGCTGTGCTGCGACTCCGACTCGTTCGGCGCGCCTTGGATGACGTACAGCAACCCGACCGCGATCACCGCGCCGATCAGCGGCCCGAACGTGAACACCCACCAGTCGTTCAAGGCGCCGCCGAGCAGCAATGCTGGACCTAGCGTGCGCGCGGGGTTCATCGAGCCGGTCGAGATGTGATAGCCGACGAGGCGGTCGAACACCGTCGTCGCGCCGTTAGCGAACGCGGTTTGCGGTCCGATGAATCGCGCTTTGTTCGCGGTCGAGATCGCGACGATCAGGAGGATCACCGTGAGCACGATCTCGAGCCAGAACGCCGGCCACGGCCCCAGCGCCAGCTTCGCGTGCAGCGCACTGCGATCCGGGTGCAGGATGCCGAGCACGAGTGCGCCGGCGGCGATCGCACCCGCGAACTGCACCGCGATATAACCCGGGACGCGCGACCAATCGAAGTCCCCGCGCAGCGCAAACGCGAGCGTGGTGATCGGGTTGGTGTGCGCGCCGGACACCTGGCCGAGCGCGTAGATGACGATCATGGTTGCGATGCCGGTGCACGACGCGACGACCACGTACCCGAGCTGCAGCCCGAGCCCGTTCTGCACGGCGAGCGGCAAGAACGACCCCAGCGTGACGATCAGCGTGCCGACGAACTCAGCGGTATAGCACGCGACGTGGCGCCGCCAATCGCGATTGCGATGCTTGCGCCGCTCGCGCTCCAGCTTCGCGCGCTGCTGCGCGGTGATTTGGCTCAGGCGGTGGCCCCGTGGCAGCGTTTGTACTTCTTGCCGCTGCCGCACGGGCACAACTCGTTGCGGCCCACCTTGTCGGCCGCCGCGTTCTGCTTCGGCTTGGTGGGCTCACCGTCGTCACCGCGGTTCGTATGAACTTGCGTGGCTTCGTATTTCGGTGCTGGACCCAGCAGGCGCTCCGCCATCGCAGGGTCGATCCGCGACGGCTGCGGCGCGATCTCGCCGGTGGGGATCGGTTCGAACGCGGGCGCGCCGTTCGAAGCGGCGCCGTTGCCGGACGGCTGCCCGTTGGCGTACGGCGCGAGTCCCGCCTGCGATCCATCGGGAGCAAAGCCCTGGAATTCCTCGGGCGGCGCCGCTTCGACGCGCACCGCGAACGCCGCCTTGATCGCTTCGTCGGCGATGTTGTTCTTGAGATCCTCGAAGATCTCGTACGCTTCTTTTTCGTACTCGACGCGCGGGTCTTTCTGACCGTAGCCGCGCAAGCCGATGCCGCTCTTGAGCGCATCCATGATATATAAGTGGTCCACCCACAGGCGGTCGATGATCGGCAGCATGATGTACTGCGACTCGACCATCCGCATGATCTCGGGCGTGACCTCGGCTTCTTTTTCCTCGTACGCCGCGAGCGCGTGGTTGAAAAGAAGCTCTTTCATCCCGTCACGGTCGAGCTTCTCGAGGTCTTCGACGCTGACGTGTTCTTTGATCGGAAACAGCTGCTCCAGCTCGTCGAGCGTGGCAGAAAGATTCCATTCCGACGGATGCTCTTCTTCGGGCGCGCCGGTGTCGACGGCGAAGCCGACCTTGCGGCGCAGCGTGTCGACGAAGAAGTCGCGCAGCGGCTGGCCTTCGAGCACCCGGCGGCGTTCGCCGTAGATGATCTCGCGCTGCTTGTTCATGACGTCGTCGTACTCGAGAACCTGCTTGCGGATCTCGTAGTTGTGGTTCTCGACCTTGCTCTGCGCGTTCTCGATGGAGCGCGACAAGATGCCCGCTTCGATGGGCGTCTCATCGGTGAACTTGACGAAGTCCATCATCTTCTGCAGCCGCTCTTGACCGAACAGCCGCATCAGTTCGTCTTCGAGCGCGATGTAGAAGCGCGTCGTGCCCGGATCGCCTTGGCGGCCGGCGCGCCCGCGCAGCTGGTTGTCGATGCGGCGCGACTCGTGGCGCTCGGTACCGATGATGTGCAGGCCGCCCGCCTCGGGCACCCCTTCGCCGAGCTTGATGTCGACGCCGCGGCCGGCCATGTTGGTCGCGATCGTCACCTTACCCGGGATGCCGGCGTCCTTGATGATCTGCGCTTCCTGCTCGTGGTACTTCGCGTTGAGCACGTTGCACTCGACGCCCTTGCGGCGCAGCATCATCGCGAGCCGCTCCGACTTCTCGATCGAGCGCGTGCCGACCAGCACCGGCCGGTCCTTTTTGTGCTCCTCGATGATGTCGTCGATGACCGCGCCGAACTTCGCGTTCTCGCTGCGGTACACGATGTCGGCCATGTCCTTGCGGCACACCGGCATGTTCGTCGGCAGCACCACCACGTTGAGGCCGTAGATTTCGCGGAATTCGCGCTCTTCGGTCTTCGCGGTACCGGTCATGCCGGCGAGCTTGTCGTAGAGGCGGAAGTAGTTCTGGAAGGTGATCGTCGCGAGCGTCTGGTCCTCGCTGCGAACGTCCAGGCCTTCCTTCGCTTCGATCGCCTGGTGGATGCCCTCGGAGTAGCGGCGGCCGTACATCAGCCGGCCGGTGAACTCGTCGACGATGATGATCTCGCCGTCCTTGACGATGTACTGCTGGTCCTTGTGGAACAGGTTCCATGCCTTGAGCGCGGCGTTGAGCTGGTGCGTCAGTTCGAGGTTGCGCTGGTCGTACAGGTTCTGGACGCCCAGCATCTTCTCGACCTTCGCGACGCCCTTCTCCGTGATCGGCGCGGCGTGCGACTTCTGGTCGACGGTGAAATCTTCGTCTTTGATCAGGCGCGGGATGATCTTCGCGAACTGGCCGTACAACTCGGTCGCGTCGTGGCCCTGGCCGCTGATGATGAGCGGGGTGCGCGCCTCGTCGATGAGGATCGAGTCGACCTCGTCGACGATCGCGAAGCTGAGGTGGCGCTGCACCATCTGGTCCAGTGACCACGCCATGTTGTCGCGCAGGTAGTCGAAGCCGACTTCGTTGTTGGTGACGTAGGTGATGTCGGCGTTGTACGCCGCTTTGCGGTCGGCGGGCTCGAGGTCGTGCTGGATGATGCCGATCGTCAGGCCGAGCGCTTCGTAGAGCGGGCCCATCCACTCGGCGTCACGCTTGGCGAGGTAGTCGTTGACGGTGACGAGGTGGACGCCTTTGCCGGTCAGCGCGTTGAGGTACACCGGCAGCGTCGCGACCAGCGTTTTGCCCTCGCCGGTGCGCATCTCCGCGACGTTGCCTTCGTGCAGCGCCTGACCGCCCATGATCTGCACGTCGAAGTGCCGCATGCCCAATACGCGTTTGCCGGCCTCGCGCACCACCGCGAACGCTTCGGGCAGCAGCGCGTCGAGCGCGGCCTTATCGGCTTCACGCCGCTCTTTGGGGTCGCCGGAGGTGCTGAGGCCCTGCTGCAAACGCTCGCGGAACTCGGCTGTTTTTGCGCGCAGCGCGTCGTCGGACAGCGCGGCGGTCGCCGGTTCGAGCGCATTGACGCGATCGGCCGTGCGGCGCAGCCGCGCGACTTCACGTGCGTTCGCATCGAACAGGGTCTTGAGAAAGGCCATACAGGTCTACAACCATTCGCCGGGCGGTGGGGTTCCTCCGCGAATACCGTTTGACGCCCGCGAGGTTACCGCAAGGTCAGCCGCCGCTCAGTGCGACTTTTGCCGGTCGGTTAAGCTCATCGGCCGAGGTTTGGCGCAAGAGAGCGCCCACCGTGACGAACGCGAACCCGGCGCGACGGAAGCGGTCGACCACCTCGGGCAGCGCGGCGACGGTTGCCTGCCGGCCGCTGTGCAGCAGCAGGATCTCCGGAGCCGTCGCGTGGGTCAGCATGTGGTCGCGAAGCGTCTCGACCGGCACGGCGCGCCAGTCGCCCGGGTCGTCGCTCCACAAGATCGTGTCGAAGCCGGCCGACTGCGCGGCCCGCAGCGTCGCGACCGTATAGCGCCCGTGCGGCGGCCGGAACAGCCGCCGCTCGGCGGCGTCGGGCGCAATCCGCTCCAGGCTCGCCGCACCGCCCCGCAGCTCCGCGACGACGGCCGCATCGGGCAGGCGGTCCAGGTCGGGATGCGTGAGCGTATGGTCCGCCAGCTCGTGCCCGTCCGCCGCGATGGCCCGGGCCAGGTCGGGGAACTGCTCCGCGTCGCGCCCGATGAGAAAGAACGTCGCGGGCACGCGCAGGTCGTGCAGCGTCTGCAGCAGCAGCGGCGTGACGACCGGGTAGGGCCCGTCGTCGAACGTCAGCGCGACCAGGCGCGGCCGCGTGCCGGTCGCCGCGCGCCCGTTCCCGCGCAGCGCACCGAGCCGGGCGCTCAGCGACGGCTCGGCCAGCGCCGCCGCGTCCGCGCCGCGCAGCACGACCACCGGCCGCAGCAGGTCGTCGGACTTCAGCCACAGCCGCCGCCCGCCGTACGCCAGGATGGCAAACGCCAGCAGCGCGGCCGCCGCGGCGATCACACGCCTGCGCCCCACGCGGGTCAGCGAACGGGCGCGGCGGACGACGTCGGCGCGGCGACGGCGCCCGCGGCAGCGTAGTCCTTGCCGACGATCACCGTGACCAGCGTGTGCGGGCCGGGCGTCGTGTCGGTCGCGGGTGCGATGACCGCGCCCGCCACGCCGAGGTCCGCGCGCAGTCGCTCGCCCAGGAGCGGCAGTGCCGTCGCCGGCCGGATCTGCGTGACGTCGTAGCCGAACGTGTCGGCGTTGGTCACCGAGTCCACGACGTAGTGCAGCTTCTCCAGCTTGGCGGAGACCGCACCCGCGAGCCCGGGCACGCCGCTGCCGTTCTGCACGACGACGTGCACCGTCGCCGGCTTGATCGACTGCAGCGCGCTCTGCGGCGGCGGGGTGACGTTGCCATATGCGCCCAGGAACGCGGCGACGACCTTCGCCTTTTGCGCCGCATTGGGGATCACGACTTCACCGCCGTACGGCGTATCCTTCTGCGAATCGTACTCGATCGTGTCGGCCTTGAGCATGTCGGCAAGGTTCGCGTCGCGGAAATGCCACGCAAGCGATTTCTCCTCGTCGAACGTCATGTTCGTCTGGACGTTCTTGTTCAGCGCGGCAAGCAGAGGCCCGATGTGAATCAGGTCGTTGAACTTCTGCGACTTCAGCTTGGTCATCGTGATGTGGATGATCTGCTGCTGGCGCCGCGTGCGGCACACGTCGCTGCAGGCGTCATGCCGGAAGCGGCTATACTCCATCGCCTTCTGACCGGTCATATGCTGCAAGCCAGGCTTGAAGTGGATGTGCAGTTGCCCCCAGCTGTCGTCGTAGTCCATCGTCTCGGTGACGGGCACGTCGATGCCGCCGATCGCGTCGACGAAGTCCTTGAGCCCGCGCGCGTTGATCACGAGGTAGCGGTCGAACGCAGGCTGCTTTTCGGCGTGCGGCAGCGTCAGAAAGTCGCCGATCACGGCGTCGGCGAGCTTGACGCCGCCTTGCGAGTACGCCTCGTTGATCTTCGTCTCGTGGCCGTTGACCATCGCGTCGGTGTCGCGCAGGACGGACACGAGCTTGAGCGAGCGCGACGGAAAGTCGAGCCCGGCCGCCATGATCGTGTCGCTGCGCGCGCCCTTCGAGTACGGCATGCCCTTCTCGTCGCGGTTATAGTCCGTGCCCAGGATCATGATGTAGATTCGTTCTTTGCCGAACACCGACGACGGCGACGGGACGAAGAAACCGCCGATCACGTCGGACGCGGTCCGCTTCTCCTGCAGCACCTTGTACGCGACGAATCCGGCGATCGTGCCGACAACCACCAGCAGCGCGGCAAGCATGTACGCCAGGATGCTGCGCCAGCGCGGCGGCGGCGCGCCGCCGGGCGGCGGATCCGAACGCCGGCGCGGCCGGTCGTCGTTGGGCGGGGCGGGCGGTACGGGCGGTTCCGCAACGATCTGCTTGCTCACGCGCTCGCTCCCGCGAGCACCGGCGCCTGCACGAGCGAACCGTAGAAATCGAACGCGGTGTTGCCGTCGAGCCGCACGTCGATGAACTCGCCGATGCGCACGCCGGGGTCGAACGCGAACGCGATCCCGCCGTCGACGCCGGGCGCTTCACCCGCCGACCGCCCCACCAGCACGTCGCGCTCGCGCAGCGCGACCGCGAGGGGATCGGTCTTGCGCAGCGTGCGCCGCTCTTCGACGAGCACGCGCACGACGGTGCCCGCACGCTTCGCGCGCGCTCGCTCCGACGCGCGGCGCTGCGCGTCGCGCAGGCGCAGCAGCCGCTTGCGCTTCTCGCGCTCCGGTACCTGATCGTGCAACAGTGCGCCCGGCGTGCCGTCCTCGCGCGAATACACGAAGAAACCCACGCGGTCGAGCTCCGCGCGCTCGATCCAGCGTTCCAGCTCGGCGACGTGCTCTTCCGTCTCGCCGGGAAACCCGACGATGAACGTCGAGCGCATCGTGATGCCGGGGACGCGCCGCCGGAAATCTTCCACGATCTCCAGATACCGCGCGCCGTTGGACGGGCGCAGCATCCCGCGCAGCACCGGCACGCTGACGTGCTGCAGCGGCATGTCCATGTACGCGCACACCTTGGGCAGCGATGCCATCGCATCGATCAGCTCGGAGTCGACGGTCGCCGGATACAAGTACAGCAGCCGAATCCACTCGATGCCGTCGACCGCGTCGAGTTTCTGCAGTAGATGCGCGAGCCCGCCACGGCGGAAGCCGCGGTCGCGCCCCCACATCGACGTATCCTGCGCGATGAGGATCAGCTCTTTGGTCCCGCCGGCCGCCAGCGCGCGCGCCTCGGCGATGATCGACTCTTCGGAACGCGAGCGAAACGCGCCGCGCAGTTGCGGGATGATGCAGAACGTGCACGGGTGATCGCAGCCTTCGGCGATCTTCAGGTACGCGGTGGCCGACGGCGTGGTGATCAGACGCGGCAGAAAATCGTGCTCGGGCTCGGCTTCGAAACCCAGCCGCACCGGCTTGCGGCCCGCGCGCGCGTCGTCGAGCAGCTCCACGATCGATGCGTACGCACCCGTGCCGATCACGCCGTCGATCTCGGGGATCAGCGACTGCAGTTCCTCACCGAAGCGCTGCGACAGGCACCCCGCGACGATGAGCTGCTGACCCTCGCGCTTGCGCTGCGCGTGCTCGAGGATCGTCTCGGTCGATTCGGCCTTCGCAGGATCGATGAACGCGCACGTGTTGATCACCACCGCGTCCGCGCCGTCGGCCTCGGGGACGAGCGCCCACCCCGCCGCGCCGAGCTTCGCGATCATCACCTCGCTGTCGACGAGGTTCTTCGCGCACCCGAGGGAGACGAACGAGACCGTGTTGGTACGTACGGCGGTGGCTGTCATCGATAATTGGTGAACTGCAAGGGCAGGTCGTAGTCCAGCCCTTTGAGCAGGCTCATAACCTTTTGCAGATCGTCCTTGGATTTGCCTGAGACGCGGATTTGCTCGTCCTGATACTGAGCCTGAACCTTGAGCTTCGAACCCTTGATCGCCTCGATGATCGGCTTCGATTTGTCTTTGGGGATGCCGGCTCGGATCGGAATCTTCTTGCGCAGCGCGCTGCCCGTCGCGGCTTCGGCTTCCTTCGACAGATCGAGCGCCTTCAGGTCGATGCCCCGTTTGACGGCCTTCGACTGGATGATGTCGATCACGTTGCGCAGCTTGAGCTCGTCGTCGGCCAGCACGGTAATCGTCGTGGCGTCGCTCTCGATGGACGCGATGGAGTGCTTGAAGTCGAAGCGCCCCGCAATCTCCTTGCGCGCTTGGTTGAGCGCGTTGTCGAGCTCCTGCGGATCGACTTTCGAGACGACGTCGAACGACGAGTCGGATGGCATGCGTGTTCCTACGTTAGAGGGTGAAGCGCTGTTCGACCACGTCGCCCACGTTGCCCATCGGCTTGGGCGAGCGGTCGTTCGTTGCGACGACGACGCCGCCGGCGTTGCCGGCCCGCACGTCCGCGACGTTGCCTTTGAACGTCCGGACCGTGCCGGCCGGGAAGATCCCTTCGAGCTGCTGCGTGCCGTCGACGACGACCCGCAGCCACGACCGCTGCGTGAGCCGAACGGCGAGCTGATGCGGTGCGATGCCCGACGCCCCCGGCTTCGCCGACGGTCGCACGGACGCGTTCGCGACCGGAGCTTGAGACTCGCCCGACGTCGCGGCCGGTTGCGGCGCGCTGGTCGACCGGGCGATCGCCGTTGCGCTGCCGGGGTGAGCGTACTGCCACCACTCGTAGCCGACGAAGCCCACCAGAGCGACCGCGACAAGGGTCGCAACGACGGCCAGGAGCGACGGCCCGGTGCGCTCGTTGTCGCTCAGCGTCGCGGCCGAAGCAGAAGGGACGACCGGTCGCTCGACGGGCGAGGTCTGGTTGAAGCGCCCGACCGCGTCTTCCGCGTCTTTGCCGAGGTATCGCGCGTAGGTGCGAATGAAGCCGCGGACGTAGACCGGCGCACCGATCGACTTCCAATCCTCGTTCTCGATGGCGTTGAGATAGACCGAACGGATGTGGATCTGTTCGGCGACGTCCGAGAGTGTCAGCCCGCGCGCTTCACGCGCGCTTCTGAACTCTTCGCCGAGCGCTGGCATTGGGTCGGACCTTCGCGGGTGCACCCGGTTCTCCCGGTACGCGGTTACACGAACGGAAGACGATGAGCGAGCGAGAACGCGTGGTCGCCGCGATGAGCGGCGGCGTCGATTCGGCGGTTGCGGCGGGCCTGCTGGCGGAAGCGGGCTACGACGTCGTGGGCGTGACGATGAAGATGTACGCGCCCACGAAGCCCGCGCACGCCAAGTCGTGCTGCGGCGCCGACGACTTCGACGACGCGCGCCGCACCGCGGCCGCGCTCGGCATCCCGCACTACGTCCTCGACTTCGAGGAGACGTTCCGCCGCGGCGTGATCGACCGCTTCGCGCGCGACTACGCGCAAGGCCGCACGCCCAACCCGTGCGTGTCGTGCAACAACGAGGTGAAGCTGGGGACGCTTCGTGCCTACGCCGACCGCCTGGGCGCGCGTTGGGTCGCCACCGGCCACTACGCGCGCCTCGAGCACCGCACCGACGGCCCGCACCTCTACCGCAGCGACTCGCCAAAGGACCAAGCCTACGCGCTGGCCCAGCTCACCCCGGTCCAGCTGGACCGCCTGCTGCTGCCGGTGGGGGAGATGACGAAGGTCGAGACGCGCGCCCACGCCGCCCGGCTAGGCCTGCCGGTCGCGGAGAAGACCGAGTCGCAGGACATCTGCTTCGTGGAAGGCGGGGACTACCGCGAGGTGCTGGCCCGGCTCGCCCCCGAGACGACTCGCCCGGGCGACGTGGTCACCACGGCCGGCGAGCTGGTGGGCGCGCACGCCGGCATCGGCGGCTACACGGTCGGCCAGCGGCGCGGCTTGCCGTCCGGCGAAGAACCGCGCTACGTGACGCGCATCGACGCGGCAACGAACACGATCGTGATCGGCCGAGAAGACGAGCTTGGCGTGGACGCGCTCGTAGCTGATGAGGTCAACTCGATCCGACCGGAACGTTTCGATCGCGGAGCGCGCGCGCGTGCTGGCGATGACGCGCTATCGCGCGAAGCTCGCACCGGCGACGCGGTCATGGCGGCATGACGAAACGCTGCGGCTGACGTTCGACGAACCGCACCGCGCCGTAACCCCGGGCCAGCTCGTGGCCTTATTCGATACCGATGGCGTCGAAGTGATCGGCGCCGCAACGATCCGCGAAACCCTCACATCGTCACCCGGGCACGCCCGCATATCGTGAGACCCGCCAGGGTACAACTTCGACACGATGAGAGCCACCTGGAAGCCCCGCGCCAAACACGGCACCCTCACGGAGCGCGGCGACCTCCCCGACAGCGTCTTCGCCTATCCGAAGGAGCGCAAAGAGCCGATGACCGACGCGTCGCACGTGCGCAACGCGCTCGCGCGGTTCGACCAAGTCGAAGGCGTCTCGGACGCCGAGCGCGAGCTCGCGTTCGCGAACATCAAGAAAGCCGCGAAGCATCACGGCGTCGATATCTCGGAGGCCGACTGGCACGATCTCGGCCGACGGCCGAGCACGGGTCGCACCACGGGCGCCCGCAAGAAATCTGCTGCCAAAGCTGCGGCAACACGCAAGAAGCGCGGCACCGGCAACACCTCGACGCCCGCCCGCAAGCGCGGCGCGAAAGTCGCCGCAACGACACGCAAGAAGTCGTCGGCGCCCAAGAAGACCGCTGCGAAGAAGGCCCCCGCGAAAAAGTCCGCCGCGAAAAAGACGGCCCGAAAGACCGCCCCCAAGACACGCTGACGATCCTAAGCGCGGCAGTTGCTGTTAGAGGTCCGATGATGCGAGCGCCGCTGTACGCGACGCTCGTCGCGCTCATTCACATCGTTGTTCAGGCGCGAGCTACCGTCGCGGGCTCACACGACGTCACGCGCAGGTCTTCGATCTTGACCACGCGGTCGAAAAGATCGTAATACTCCTCGCAGCCGTGCATGATGGCGACCAGGGATTTCCCTTGCGTTCTCTCCATCAGCAGCGTCATCGCCCGGTCGCGGCCCTGACGGTCGAGATTCGCGAGCGGTTCGTCGACGACGTACAGGTCCGCCTCGCGGGATAGCGCAAGCGCAAGCGCCAATTTTTGTTGCTGTCCGGACGACAGGTCGTTTCCGAATGCGCCGAGCACCGCGTCGTCGGTCAACCCGAACTCGGCGAGCAGCGTGGTATCGGCAACCAAGTCGCTCACGGTCACCGGCGGGAACGAGGTCGGCAGCGTGATCGAGCTGATGCGCTCCGGCACCACGAGGTCGCCGCGGGACGGCGAGAGATAGCCGGAAAGAATGTTGGCGAGCGTGGTCTTGCCGGAACCGTTAGGTCCAACGATCACGATGCGTTCGTTCATGCCGATGTTCAGCGACACGTCCTCCAGCACCGGCGCGTCGCCGTACGAGAACCCGATGCGGTCGAGCGACGCTGCCGGTCCGAGGACACGCCGCGCGGTACCTGAAACGTCGAGGAACGATGCGACACGGCCGGTGATGACGCCGAGCCGCTGGAATTCCGGCACTTGGTTGATGAGCTGCATCGTGGTCGTGACCGCCCGCCAGAACGTGTTCACGAAGGCGAGATAGCCGCCGAACGTCAACGCTCCTCGCAAAACGAACAGCGCGCCGACGAAGACCGAGAGAAAATCGGAGAGCACCATCGTCGAATCGTTGAGGGCTTGGAACGTCCGAGAGATTTTGTATCGCCGGTAACTCGTGGAGAGATACGCGCTCAGCCGGCGATCGAAACCGGCGATCGTCGGCGGGGCGAGTTCGAAGCCGTTCACGATTCGAAATGCGCCCAGCGCCTCTGTGAGAAAGGACATCACGGCACCTTGTTGCTCGCGCTCTTGCGACGTGAGCGCCTTGATCCGTTTGCCTAGCACGGCGCCCAGCACCATCGAGAAGGGCACGAGCACGCCCAGAATGAGGAACGCTCGCCACGAAAGGTAGATCAGGATGGCCGACGACGCGATCACGAGCACGCCCTGGCTCGTGGCCGCTTGGACCAGCCGCAGCAGCGGGACGAATCCCTCCTGAACGTCACCATAGATGCGGTTGATGAAGTAGCCGTGGCCGTTGAGCAGTACGCTCTCGTATTCTTTCGCGTAGTAGGCACCCAGCAGCCCGCGACTGGTCCGCGCGACGATCCGGTTCTCGAGCGATCTTGCCCACATCGCGGTCACGGCGCCTGCGACGTTCGTCACGAGGCCGAATGCGAGGTAGGCGACGGCGAAGGTCAAGAACTTGCTGAAGTCGCTTCTCAGCACACCTTCGTCGAAGATGTTCTTGATCAGCAGAGGATGCGCGACGCCTTCGACGGCGGCCATGAGCGAGAGCACGAAGACCGTCGCAAGATATTCCAGCCCAAAGCCGTGCAGCAGACGAACGAGAGCCGGCCGCGCCCTCATCGCTGCGCGACCGCCGCGCGGCCTTCCAGCGCGGTTGCGCCGGCGGGACCGATCTCGTCGAGCATGAAGTCGCTTTCTTCGAGGTGCGTGTAGCGATGCAGCGCGCGCAGGATCCCGGCACCTCCGGTAGCGTAATCGCACGAGATCCGCGTGAGCCCGTCACCCGGTGTCGCGCACCCGCGCGGCTGCTCGAGCACGTAGAGGTCGCGAAGTCCGCAAATCGGACGCTTCGCCATCTCCAGGTACGTGCGGTCGCCCGAAAGCAGATACGCGTCCGTGAAGACGTCCACGAAGCTCCCAAGCCCGTACAGGAGGCCGGGAAAGCTCGCGTACTTACGCCAGCAGTCGGACAGAATCGCGTCCATGCGTTCCCACACACCGTACCGCATGGCCACCTTGGCGATGCCTGCGCTGCCCTCTTCGATGTAGGGATCGCTCGTCGGATCGCCGGGCGCGCGCGGAAACGAGAGCACCCCGCTTTCATTCTCGATCCCATGTGACAAATCGAAGTCCAATGCGCGCTTCCCCGCCGCCAGCAACGCACTCCGCCCCGAGAGCTGTGAAAGGCGAAGCAAGAACAACGCGACACCGCTCTGTCCGTAACCGAAGCCAAGATGGGTCACGTCGTCCGCTTCCCAACAGATGCCGCGCTCGTCGTGCTTCGCCGTCTCGAGAAGCGCGTCCGCCAACCCCTCCGCGGTGGAAAGGTACTGCGCCTGTCCGGTGCGGAGATAAAAGTGCAGATTCGCCATTCCGACGCCGGCCATTCCGTACAGGTACGAATGATGGCGCTCGAGCAGGCGGCTGCCGTTCGCTCGCGCGATCAGCGCCGTGGCCCGGTCGCGCAGGCCCAGTTCCCAGAGGCACCACGCGATGCCGGCGGACCCGGTGAGCAGCCCCGGCGCCAAGTCGTCGGGATCGCAATCGTCCAGCGTCTTCTCGAGCCAGTCGTACGCCCGTTGCGGAATCTCGAACCCGCATGTGCGCAGGGTGTAGAGAACGCCGCACGCCCCGAAGCCCAGGCTCAGCGCGTTCGTTTGATGCATGAACGGGTCGGCCGGGAACAACCCGGAGGTTCGACCGGGCTCCATGTGCGAGCACAGAAACTCGCCCAGGCCGCGCGCAATCGCCCGGCAGGCATCGGCGTCGGTGTCCTCGCTGTACTGCGGAGCGACGATTTGGACGGGACGATCGAGCAGCTCGATCGCGCGCGCCGGCGTCAACGTCGACTTCGCAAGTCCGTCGACGACGTCATAGACGGACGTGTGCCCCCAGCCTGCCTCGTTGACGAACGTGCGGAACACGGTTTCGTAGAGATCGCTTCGCAGCGACGATAGCGCGGCGATCGGGAAAAGGGTGTACAACATGATCGCCGCGGCTGCATAGTGGTCGTCCGAGAACGCGTGCTCGCGAGCATACTCACGCTTGGGGTCTTTGAATCCGCGCGTGAACAGCAGCGGCGGCTCGTCGATGCCGGCTCTGAAGGACCCCTCGAAGTCGATGAGACGCACGGTATACGTGTCGGGGTCGATCTTCAAATTGGCCGCCGAGAGGTCGCCGAGCACCACCCCATGCGCGTGCGCCGACGCAACGGCGTTCAAGAAGCTGCTGAACGTCTTCCTGAAGACCTCGTAGAAACGGCTGCTGTCATCGCGCGATGGCCGCACGAGCATGAACGGGCTTTGCAAGAGAACCAATTCGCGGATGTCGAGGCCGGCCAGGTATTCCTCGACCAAGAACGAGTGCTCCCACTCGAAGAACCAGTCCAGGGGCTTTGGAGCGACACCGGTGCCCGCAAGTAATTCCAGGATCGCTCGTTCGTTCTGGAGGCGCCCAATCGCATCGGTCGAGCCCTTGACGGCGGTGTGCGGCCGTGCCTCTTTGATGACGACCTCGGCTCCCGCGTCGCCGTCGTCTGCGAGGTAGACTCCACCCGAGTTGGAAAACGCAAGCGCGCGTTTGATCCGGTATCGGCCGGACTTGAGCGTGATGTCCGCGGCGCTTTCGGACGGTTCGGAAGCGAACGGGTCCGCGGCCCACGCGGGCGGTGCGAAGTACGGCGTTCGAACGTCCGGTACGAACTCACCATCGGGCGACACGAGCACGGACGTCTTTTGGCCGGTGAATTCCAACCGAGTGCTCTGGCGGATACTGCCGTAGCGGTAATACAGAACGCTGCAGTCGCGGTATCGTTTGTCCGAGAGGATGTAGGGACCGTGCTCGCTGCGAAGCTCGAGATACAGCTGTTCGATCAGGCTCTTGAAGCCGTCGGTGTCCGACGGGTAGAAGGTCATGAACTTGCCGGATGCGCCTCGATACCATGATTTTGAGCCCATCAGCGACAGGACGTTCTTGTCGAGGGCGAACTTGAACGGTACGGCGTTGCGGAGCGCGATCCGCGCGGCTCTGCTCAAGACCGTCTCGGCATTGTGCGGCGTCGCCGACACGTGGACTTTCCAGCCCTGCGACGGCAAATCGAACTGTGCGGGGTGAACGTGGAACCAAACGCCGTCGCGGCTCAGGAGCCAGCCGCTCGCGAGCTCGCGCATCTGCTCGTCGACAAGCCTCGTGTAGTCGTCCAAAGGCTCGTAGCGGTCGGAAAAAGGCTCGTAGAACGGCGACTCGGTCAGCGTGTAGAAGAATTTTTCCACATGCCGAGCGTCTCTGAGTAGCATCTCACCCCTTTGGTGCGCGTAAGGCCCTTAGGGAACAGTCGCGAACCGCATCGAGCGAATTCCGCGCATGATCCCTAAAGGCCCGAGGACGTCGCTCGACGTTTATGCGTTCGTCGAAGACGGATGGATACGAGGCGTGTTTACGCCTGCGTCTGCTGCGTGTTGCAGCAGGAGGACCAGCTGCTCGTGCAGCTGCCTGCCGCCGCCATCGCCGTGCTGGCGAGCGGGAGCTTCTGAAGATCGAGGACCTGGGACATTGTAGCAACCCCTTCTTTCGTAGAATGTTGTGCGTGCTCAGAACCATAGCCGTCAGTACCAGCGCCTGCAAAGCGCGCCTCGTTCGGTGCCTGAACGCCGTACACACTCGCCGAAGTCGGCGCCGTACGGTATCCCGGCCGAGGCTGGTCCTCGACGTTATGGATTCCCTCCTTATGGTGCAGGAAGTGAGTCCGTCGAACTAGTCCGCGCTTGGCACGTTTCCCTCAAAATTTGACAGCATGTAGGACCCGGCCTGATCCGCGCAAACGAACGCGCGCATCCGCCATGATAGCCGTGCGAGCTGCGATCATCGCCGCGCTGATGCTCTTGTCAAGGTCGCCGGGCTCGGCTGACGATGCCCCCTCCGTCTTCACGCCCACCGTCTCGGTCTCCAAGGTCGAGACCATGCCGAAGATCGACGGCGATCTGACGGATCCGGCGTGGAAGCGAGCGACCTCCGTGCCGCTTGGCTACAATCTGCGAAGCCACGCTCCGGCGGAAGAACCGACGACCGCTTTCGTCATGACCGACGGAACATTTCTCTTCGTCGGCTTCGACGCGAGACAGTCGGAGGCGGTTCACGCCACGCAGCACACGAACGACGTCGGCTCGGGGACGGACGACCAGGTCGCGGTCTACCTTTGGCCGGACGGCGCTCAGGGCTTCAGCTATTCGTTTTCGTCGAACCCGATCGGAACGCATTACCAGTCGTCGACGGAGAATACCGCGTACGCGCCCACGTGGTGGTCGGCGGGGCGCGTCGTACCCGGCGGCTATACAGTGACGATGAAGCTGCCGCTGTCGGTCATACGCGGCGGCGGCGCCAACCCGTGGCGCGTTCAGTTCGCGCGACTGCGCCCGGGGACGCTCGACGATTTCGTCTGGGCGTTCGGAAAAGCCGAGCAGCAAGGCGCCGAGCAGGACGTCCGGTATTCGGGCTATTTGAACGGCATGCCGGTACGCCGCGCGGCGACCCGGCCCAAGCCGCGCGTTCAAGTCTACGGTCTGGGCGCGATCTCGTCGAAAGCGATCGGCGGTTCCACGTCCCGCAGCGGCGCCGACATCGCGATCCCGATCACACCCACCGCGTCCTTCATCGCGGCGATCCACCCGGACTACTCCAACGTCGAGCTCGATCAGCAGACCATCGCGCCGACCGCCTATCGCAGGTTCTACAATGAGGTCCGGCCGTTTTTCACGCAGGGGTCGAGCTTCTACAACAATGCCATGTGCATCGCGTGTCCCGGTACGCAAGAGCTGTACACGCCCGCGATTCCCACGCCGCGCGACGGCTACGCGATCGAAGGGACGCAGGGCCCGTTCAGCTTCGCGTCGTTCGACGCGGTAGGCAGCGGGCGCAACGATACCGCCCAGGCCTTCGAAGTGCACACGCCCGACCTCAAGTACAAGGCGACGATCAACCGCATCGCCGTCGACATGCCGGGTCTGAAGGACGATACCGTCGTGTACGGCGCGACGCACGACAGCAACAAAGGGTTGTTGGAATACGTCACGCACGGCGCCGAAACCGGCACGCTGATCACCGACCCGAGGCAAGCGACGCGGACGGACGTCGGCATCGGCGTCTACGACAAGTCGTCCCTGGTCGGGCTGTCCATGCGCAGGGTCGGCGCGCAGTACAATCCTTACGACGGATACGTGCAGCACCCCGGCATCGACGGTTGGAGCGCGATCGCGAGCAAGAGCTGGTATCTGAATCCGAAGAGCAGCATCCCGCTCGTGAGTTTCTCGGGCTCCATCGACCGTTATCACGACACGATGACGGGCCTTCTCAATCAAACCGACGTGCAAGCGGCACTCGGTTTGGACGTGCGGAACTTCCTCGGCACGAAGAAACTGTGGCATGGGTATCTCAGCACCGGTTCGTCGTATCTGCGCCTGCCTGACGGCACCTTCGCGCCGATCACGCAGAACGGCGCGCAGCTCCAGTACAATGCGCGCTCGCAGACCCCGAGTTCCGTGTTTTACTACACGGGACGGTTCGGGGCGGGCCGGCTCGACTCGTGGACGCGTCTCACCAATCTCCGAATCGGGGCGCGCGGGCTTTTCACGCTCGAAGCGGACGATACCATCCATCGCCTGGACAGCGGGAGCCAGAACGTCCAGTGGCTCGAGCGAGCCAGCTTCGCGTATCAAAGCGGCTCGAACGCGTCACTGGCACTCGGTGTGCGACGAATCATCGGAGCAGGCCCGGCCTTGTACGGGCCGGTTCCGTTCGCAAACGGGTGGAACGTATCGGTCGCCTATCACGCCCGTCTACCGCACGACGAGCTCTACGTCGTCTACGGGGATGCGTCTGCGTTCTCGACCGTTCCTCAGCTGGTCATCAAGGTGATTCACTACTTCGGTGCTGGAAAGGGGACCTAGGGCCGCCTAGCGTGACGCGGGGACGTTCGCGTCCGGTGATTTCAACCCGCGCTCTTGCAGCAGCTGGTTGCGATAAGCGGACGGCGCCATCCCGAGCCGGCGGCGAAATGCCCGCTCGAAATTGGTGAGGCTGACGAATCCGACCGTAAGCGCGATTTCGGTCAAGGACTGATCCGCTTTGAGCATCTCTTCGATTGCACGGCTCAGCCGCAGACACTCCGCGAAGTCGCGAAACGTCAGGCCGATCTTCCGCTTGAACGCTTTCGAGAACGCGCTCTGTTCAAGACACGCGACTTCCGCGACGGTCCGGCCGCTGAGCCGGTCCGCGAGGTTTTCCTCAAAGTACAGAACCGCTTTGCGCATCTCTTGAAAGTATTCGATCCGGTCCCACACGAACGGGGGAATCAAGAAGTCGCTCGCGGCCGATCGTCGAATTTTCACCTTGCGCCACACCCCAGCAGCCGCGTCGCGCGGCCCGCAGACCCGTTAGGGTTATGGCCGTTCTGAGGATCCTTGTCGTCTCCTTCGGAGCGCCACGATCGTCAGCCCCGGGGAAATGCCACGATTGTGTCGCGAATCTGCTCCGCAAGGTGATTCGGCGGCGTGTAGCCGCGAACGTGCGCGGTGACCTGCGGGTTCGCGAGCAACAGGCTGTTCGTCGCGTAGTCGACGGCGTCGGCGTTCGAGAACCGTGCCGCGAGGATCAGCACGACGGCGAAGACGGATGACGCGCGGTCGCCGGTCGAGCAGTGGACCATCGTCGGCCCCACGTCGCCGTTGCGAAGCACCGCTAATGCCGCCTGCGTCGCACAGGCGTTAAAGTCGGGCTGCGTCATCGTGCGCGTGATCGGTACGTTCTCGTACGAGATACCGAGCGCCGCGAGTTGCTGCCCTTCGTTCGGGTCGACCGGCGGCGGCGGCGGAAAGGGTGGGGGGTCCGCGGCTTCGCCAGGCATGCGCACCGAAACCACCGACGTGATCCCGGCCTTGCGCAT
The DNA here is from genome assembly GCA_963792235.1 of Vulcanimicrobiota bacterium. Lineage (GTDB taxonomy): Bacteria > Vulcanimicrobiota > Vulcanimicrobiia > Vulcanimicrobiales > Vulcanimicrobiaceae > Vulcanimicrobium. The sequence continues at coordinate 29,099 of CAWBVR010000021.1, read as the reverse complement.
CGCCTCAAATGCCGCCTGCGGCGGCTGGCCGGTCACGTAGTACCGGTCGAAGACGATGCGCGCGCCGCTGTATGCCACGAACGCAAGCGAGTTGATGGTCGGCAGTTGCGGATATGCGCCCACACGAGCCTCCTTTGAATTACGCGCTGCTGCTGCTCGACGAGCTGCTCGAGGACGAGCTGCTCACGGGGATGGGGTCGGGGCTGTCGCCGGCCAGCAGCATCTCCGGATATTGCGTGAACGTGTACGTGCCCGACGTCGAATCGAGCACGAACGCGAAGACCACGTCGAACCGGTTGTCGGGCCAGGTCTGCGGGATCTGCGACTGTTGCGCCGGCGTGACGATGGCGTTCGCGATGGCGGCGATCGCGGTATGCTCCCAGCAGATCAGCGTGACGCCGGTCGTCTCGGCCGCGACGGTCTTACCGAGCGTCTCTTCATCGCCCTCGGCGTACGTCACGTTGTCGATCGTGACCCCGATGAACTGGCTGAGCGGGTAGATCGTCTGGTTGGTGCGGTGATCGCTCGGGCTCGTCGGAAGCGGCGGTTTCGGATCGTCGGAATAGCTCGGCGAGATCAACTCGCCCGGCGTCATGGCCCACTCCGGCGCCTGACCGGCCCACGGAGCGAACAGCGTGGCCAGCGCACCTGCGCGCTGCCACCCTTGCGGCACCAGCGAACTGGTCTTCGGGCCGACGCCGTTGATGTCGATCCCCACGGTGGTCGGCTCCGTGCCCGTGTAAGGGTCGGGCGGCTTTTCGCCGTGCCGGATGATGTAGATCGTTCGCCTCGTCACCACCCCATCGCTCATGCAGCGCCGTTTGTGACGCGGAACCGCGCCCCCTGCGCCTACGCCGGCGCCACGTCGTTCGTGCTTCCCCATGCGCCGTTTGCAAAGACCTCACGTCGCGTTCGCGCGCATCTTTTCGAGATGGGCCACGCATTCGATAAACTCGGTCGGATCGGCGACAGCGGGAACGCTGTGTGCGAACACGGGAGCACATCGAAAGTAGCGCGCCTTTCTTGCCGTAACTCTGGGGATCGGGCGAAGCCTTCGCGGATGAGATTTACGTTATCTCAGCGCCTCGCGGCCCCGATTGCGGCCTGCTTGCCCTGCCGACAACGCACCGAAGCGGGCACGGCTATCTATGCAGCGAATAACGTGGGCGATGGCTAGCATAAAAAATATCGAGCGCGATATCCGCGCCTTGGAAGGGTTCTCCGTCGTGATCCATTCGGACGGTACGAACCGCAGAAATCTCCCCGAGTACGATTACGGTCGCGCGGCGCGTGCGCCGTTCACCGTCGCGGACTACAAGCGCCGCCGGATCGAACCGAATTATCCCGGGCTGTCGGTCGACGTACTGCGCGCGGACGGCCGTCGCGCGACCGCCTCGACGACCCTGGCGAAAATTCGAGCGGACTACGAATAGCCCGCGGAAAGCTCACGGAAAACGGGACGGCTCGCGCAGGGCCGTCCCGTTTTCGCTTACGTGTTTGCGCTAAGAGCTACGCACGCGCCGCGGCGCCTCGCTCGCGGAACACCGGCTCCGCCGCGTCGAACAATGCGAGCGACTCGGCGGCAATGGCGGCGTGCTCTGTCGCGTCACCCGCGGCACCGAAGTTCTGCCCGCGTTCGTTGCGCGTGATCATGACGCGCGGCAGTTCCTTGAGCAGGCCGCGCATCGTGCCGACGACGGCGGTTGCGATCCCATCGAGCTCGAGGGCTTCGGCAACCAGACGCACGGTCTGGTGACAGATCGGTCAAACCGGGACGAGCAGCGCGCACGTCGCGCCGTCGGCGCGTGCTTGCGCGACGATCTGCGGCACGGTCTGCTCGATGAACGACGGCCAGTCGAGGCAGTAGCCCATCGTCGAGATCACGTTTGCGGTGAGCTCTGCGCCGGCGTCGCGCAGCGCGCGCCGCGGCAGCACCACCTCGAGGTCCGCGGTCGCCGGGCCCGCGTCGTAGTGCCCGTGCCGCAACGCGATCCGCGCGTCGGGAAGCTCCGCCGGGAACACACGATGCGTCACGTCACCGATCGCGGATTCCGCGGCGAACGGCGCTTGCGTCCGCCCGTCGTACGCGCCGGCCGTCGTGATCAGCGCGATCCGGCGCTGCGCCGGCGCCGGCGCGGGGCGGAACGGGAGCGCCGCGAGCGGCGGCTTCGGAAACGACGCCAGCGCGGCGCGATACTGCTCCTCTTCCAGCAGCGGTAAGGCGCCCGGCAGCCACGCGGCCCACGCGCGGCGATAAGCGTTCGGTTCGATCAGCATCGCCTAGCGTGACTTCCGCGCGCGGACGCTGGATTCCGCGGCCGGCGTCTAAAGACGGCGTATGCCGGAAAAGAGCGGGGTGACGTTCGAGCCGCTGACGCCGCGGCGCTTCGACGCATGGCGGGCGCACTATCTGCGCTACGCCGCCACGCTGGGCGAGCACGCGGACGACGCGATCGTGGCGACGGTGTGGTCGTGGCTGCTCGCGCGCACGCACGGCGTCGAGGGCATCCTCGCGGTCGGGAGCGACGACGAGCTCGCCGGCTTCGTCCACTTCCGCCCGTTCCCGCGCACGCTCGACGGCAACGAGGCGTGCTTCCTCGACGACGTCTGGGTCGCCGAGTCGCACCGCGGCACCGGCCTGGCGGAAGCGCTGATCGACCGCGTGCGCGCGACCGCGCGCGAGCGCGGCTGGACGCACGTACGCTGGGTGACGGACGCGAAGAACGCGCGTGCGCGAGCACTCTACGACCGCATCGCCGAGAAAGCGGAGCTCCTCACGTATCGGATCGCCGTCACCGACGGCGGCTAGCGAAGCGCGTACGCGCGCTACGCCGTCGCGAGCGCCAGATCCGAGCGCAGGTTCCAGTACGTATCGCGGATCACCGGCGTGAAGCCGGCACCGCGGATGATCTCCTCCACTTGCGCGCGCGTCGCTTCGTTGGTGCTGCCCGCGTCGTGCACGACCTGCTCCTCGATGATCGTGCCGCCCATGTCGTCGCAGCCGTAGAACAGCGCGAGCTGGCCCAGCTTGAGGCCCGGCGTCAGCCACGACGCCTGCAGGTGCGGCACGTTGTCCAGGAACAGCCGCGACACCGCCAGCACGCGCAAGTACTCCAGCCCGCTGGCCTCGCGACCGCGAAGCGGCGTCTTGTACGGCACGTAGTACCACGGGATGAACGCGGTGAAGCCGTGCGTCTCGTCCTGCAGATCCCGTATCACCTGCATGTGCATGATGCGCTCTTCGTCGGTCTCGATCGAGCCGAACATCATCGTCGCGGTGGTCGGCATGCCCAGCAGCTGCGCTTCGCGCATCACGCCGATCCAGCCGTCGGGCACGATTTTGCGCGCGCTGATGCGCTTGCGCACGCGCTCGACGAGGATCTCCGCGCCGGCGCCCGGCAGCGACTTCATCCCGGCCGCCTTGAGGCGCACCAGCACCTCGCGCACGCTCAGGTTTTCGATCTTCGCCAGACCGGCGATCTCCGACACCGACAGCGAATGGATGTCGACGCTCGGAAACTCCGCGGCGACGCGGCGGAACAGGTCCTCGAACCACGCGATGCGCAGCTCGGGGTTGACGCCGCCCTGGATCATGATCTGCGTCGCGCCCATGTCCGCCGCGTAGCGCACGCGCTCCACCACCTTGTCGTGCGACATCGTGTAGCCTTCGCCGTGCTGCTCTGGCCGGAAGAAGGCGCAGAACGTGCAGTGCACGTTGCAGACGTTGGTGTAGTTGATGGTCGTGTCGACGACGTACGTCACGTCGTTGGTGGGGTACATCGCCATGCGGCGTGCGTGCGCGGCGGCGCCGAGGTCGTGCAGCGGCGCTTCACGGTATAGGCGCACGCCTTCGTCGAACGAGATCCGCCCGCCGTCCGCGGCGCGGTCGAGCACGTCAGCTAGCGACACGCGCGTCCTCCGCCACGTCACCGGGCGCCGCCTGGCGCAGCATGGCGAAATGCTCCAAGCCGCGCAGCGCGCGCGCGTCGAGCGTGTACGACAGGCGCGCGAAGTAGTCGTCGTAGAGCGCGCGGTGGTACGGCGCCTTGGCGATCGCGGCATCCACGACGGCGTCGCGATGCGCGTTACCCCACGCGCGGCCCTGCGCGAGCGCGGCAGCGAGTGCGTCGACGTCGCCCGGGCGCGTCGCAAGCACCTCGCGGCGCGCCGCCCATACGGCGAATACGAACGGCAGCCCCGTCCATGCGCGCCACGCCTCGCCGAGGTCGTAGATGCACGCGGGGCGGCAAATCTTGCGCGCGACGAGCGCGTCGTCGCCGATCACGAGCGCGGGCCGGCCGTTCGCCGCGGCGGTGAGCGCGTCGTCGACGACCTCGTAGGTGGGCTGCACGCGCTGGAGCTTCTCCAGCAGCGTCGCCAGCAGCGACCGGCCCGTCGCGGACTGCGCGGTGATCGCGATGGACGCGCCGTCGAGCAGCGCGGGCGGGACGGGCGAGAGCAGCAGCACCGAACGCACCGGGCCGTCGGCCGCGATGCACAAATCGCCGACGAGTTCCAGCGTGTTGCGGTGCTCCAGATAGTGCGCCGCGCTGACGGCGGCGACGTCGAGCTCCCCGGCAAGCAGCGCGGCGTTGAGCCGCGTTGGCACGTCGGTCACGACATCGGCGTCGCGCACGACCGCGCCCGCGTCGAACGCCGTTTCGATGGGGGCGACGTTGACGTAGGCGATCCGGCCGTAGCGCAGCTTCTGCATCGCGGTCAGGCGCCGGCGCCGACGAGCTCGCGGCCTGGGATCGTGTCGTCGGGCTTCCAGTCGTAGGGGAACGTCTCGTACGTCGAGTTGCGGCGCACCGCGACGTAGCCCGCTTCTTCGATCAAGCGCCGGAACTCGCGGTCGTCGACGTGCTGGCCCGAGCGCGTGCCGGCGCTGTGGTAGATAAGCTCTTCGTCCGTCGAGCCGTGCGTGCCGTCCATGTCGTCGGCGCCGAAGTTGAGCGCGAGCTGACAGATCTTCAAGCCTTGGATCATCCAGTACGCTTTGATGTGGTCGAAGTTGTCGAGCATCAACCGCGCGACCGCGAACATGCGGATGTCGTCGAGCCCCGACGTCCAGCCGTGGTGCGAGAGCGCATTACCGTCGGGATGGAACGCGAGCGGGATGAAGGCGTTGTAGCCGGGCGAGCGCTGCTGCGACTCGCGCAGCATGACCAGGTGCTCGAGCCGCTCTTCCAGCGTCTCGATCGTGCCGTACAGCATCGTCGCGTTGGACGCGATGCCGTGGCGGTGCAGCGTCTCGTGGATATCGAGCCAGTGTGCGGCATCGACCTTGTTCGGGCAGACTTCCTTGCGGAATCGCTCGCTGAACACTTCGGCACCACCGCCGTTGACGTTGTCGAGCCCCGCCTCGCGCAGCGTGCGGCAGATCTCGTCGTAGGACAGCCGGTGGCGGCGCGCCATATAGTCGATCTCGGCGGCGGTGAACAGGGAGAGCTGGACGTGCGGCAGCAGCGCTTTGACACGCCGCATCAGAGGCAGCCAGTAGTCGAGGGAGAGCTGGCGCGGGTCGTGTCCACCGACGATGTGCAGCTGGTTGAAGTTCGGGCCGGTTTCGAGCGTCTTCGCAACGACCTCGTCGGCCGACATGCGGACCTTATCCGCGTCCTTCTCCGACCGCGCGAACGAGCAGAAGGTGCAGTTCGCGTAGCACACGTTGGTCGAGTTGATGTAGCGGTTCAAAACGTAGTAGACGTGCTTGCCGCTCTTGCGCTCCTTGGCCGACGTCGCCAGGCGGCCGAGCGCATGGATATCCGGCGTACGAAAGAGGGCGAGACCGTCCTCGACGCTGAGCGAGATTCCGGCTTCGATCTTCGCCTCGTATCTCGAACAGCGCCGGGTCGGTGGATCGCGTCACGGCTCATATCCTTCACATTATCGGCGTTCCGCCACGCGTTCTCGTATGACAAAAAGGGGAGGGCGCCCCTCGCAAGGCCCGCCCTCCCCGTTGCCGGGTCGATTTGCCGTACGAACCGGTCGTCAGATGCGATCTGTAGATCGGAGATCGAGGTGTCCCCCTGGGCAGGCAATGCCGGGCTCTGCGACAAGTTTATCGGAACCGCCGCCGCCACATGTCGTAGTCCGACCCGACGACGTAAGCATAAACCGAGTCTTGCGGCGGGCATCCCCCTACCGGAGGCGCTGCCAAGACGCACGTGCTAGGCGTGAACGGCGCCGTACCGGCAACGCCCGGACCCTTTGGACCGGCGGTGTTCGAGAGCACCACGGTGCCCCCGGCGGCCGGAACCGGAATCGTGTAGAAGGTCGGTTGGTTATTCGTGGCCTCGACATCGACCACGTAGAGCAGCTGGTCGTCACGCCGGCCGGCGCCGGAGCGACAGTGAAGGTGCAGCGCCCCACGCCCGGAGCGGATTGGGTTCGGCGATTCGTGACGGGCGCCGTCATCGCTACCCAGCGGACCGGGTTGGTCAGCGTCGCCGTCTGGTGAACACGCCGACGAACGAGCCGATGTCCGGGCCGGGACGGTCACGTGGAAGGAGTACGTGCCCGTCAACCAGGTTCGTTGCCGAACGACGTTTGAAGCCGGAGTCGTACCCGTAGAAAGCCGGCGGGGAAGCCCGCCTCGCCGGGTGGAAATCCGGCACCGCCGGCGGCCCAAGCAGGGTCGGCAGACGACGGCTGAGCTGCGCAGAACTGGGTCATGTACGCGTTGGCGATGGCGCCGACACGCCCCTGGCGTAGATATTTGGCGAGATCACGTTCTGCGTATTGCCCTTGCCGGGTCCAACGATGATCGCGCTGTCCTGATCGCGATACAGCGCCGTGTTCGTGCCGGCGGCGACGTTACCGCGAATAGTTCGGCGGCACCGCTCGTGTTCGAATTCGCAGGAGCGAATCCATACGCATACGCACCGCCCGATTGGCCGAACGTGGTGGGCGTCGCCGGAGTACCAGGCTGCGTTGGCGGCGTGGTTGATCGTGTTCGTGCCCACGTCCGTCCCTTGCTTGGGCCCTGAGTGGTACCCGAACGCGGAGGTGCCAAGGATCCCCGGTGATGACGTTGTCGGGGACGAGGAAACCCGCCGGGCCCGTGATCGTCGGGCTGTCGTAGAGCACGGCCGACAGACCACTGGCTGCCGGAACGTCACGATCGTATTGAGCACCGCAGTTCCGTCGGGAAATCGCGCCGTCCCGACACGGAACTGAAGCGCACTGTTGTTTTGGACGTTTGCCGCCGTCGATGGCGGCTGGATACCGGATTGTCCGCCCGTGCAAGCCGCGAGGATCGAAATCCCCGCGGCCCCTGGCGAACCTAAAGAAAACTGCGCGCACGCGCCCTCCTAGAGATTCAGTTGGTAGTAGAAGTCGACGCGGCGCGGCTGAGCGCCCTGGTTGAGAAGATAGGCCCGGTTACCCTGCGCGGCGGTGTAGTTCCGGAATCCGTAAAACGCGGGATTCGTCGCACTGCTGGTGTATCCGGAGTACGGCCCCGCGATGCCCGTCGCTACCGGTGTGTACCGGAGGTTCAGCGCCGCACGGCTGTAGAGATTGTTGAACACGTTGTAGACCACGGCGCCGAACGTCGAGTGCGGGTTCTTCGGCGATTGGTACTCGATCGTGATCTGAATCGGCGTGAACCGAGCCGAGTTCAGGATCCCGCCCGCGGCCGCCGTTTCGGGCGTGCCGCGCGTTGCGTCGATGTTCGGCTTGAATACCTACCGGGGTTACGCGGATCGATGTACTGCGGCGCACCGTTCGAACCCCAAACTGCGACGAGTTCGTGACGTTCGTGTTGGGGAGTTGTAGTTCACGCCGTTGATCGTGTTCGCCGTCAGCAGGCCCGAACCGATCGGATACCCGTGGTTGTAGTAGATCACGGGGTTGATCCGCCAGCCGTTACGGGTGCGCTCTTGAAATGAGAGCGTGCCGACGAACGGGGAGAGGAATCCAACGCGGTAGAGGTTGCCGAGTGCCAGCGAAGCCGGCGGGATCGACGGGAAGAAGTCCTCGCTCGGCGACGTCGGAACGACGTTGGAGAACTCGTTCTGATACGTCATCGAGAGCGAGCCCGAAAGCCCGTACGCCGCTTCCTTCGTGAGAAGGAACTCGACGCCGGTGATCGCTGTCTTGCCGAGGTTCGTGTTGACGGCGGCCCCAGCAGCGGCGCGCCGTAAGCATCGAGCTGAATGACGCCGTTCTTGACGATAGGCAACGCCGTTGCGCTACCTGATTGTACGACTTGTTGTAGAACGGCGTGATCTTCATCGACACCTGGTGCGCGAACAGATGCGAGTACGAGAAGTCGAAGTTGTTGAACGTCGTGGGCAGCAGCGGCTGGATCGGCACGCCGAGCACGAACGAGTTCTGGTTCTCCCAGTACAGCTGGTCCGCATAGCTACTGCATGACTGGTTCGCCAATAACGCCGCAATGGCGATGCCCGGGCCGGCAGTACCACTAAAGCTGCCGTTATCGTACGCCGGCGTGTTCTGATACTGGTTGTAGGCCATGCGCGACCCGGAAACGTCGGTCGATGCGATCGGGGCGAACTGTACCGAGCGCCCGTAGCTGAACCGGAACGAGTCGTTCTTGGTCGCCTGCCACGACACCGCGGCACGCGGTTGCCACACGCGCGGCGTGAGCGTGTCCTTCGCATAGTTGAACTGATACGACGTGACGCCGCCGCTCGTGGTCGACGAGGTGGGCAGGCACGCAGTTGATGTCGCAGGCGGGACGCTTCCAGTTCACGCCGTCCATCCGCAGCCCGATGTCGAATTTCAGGCGGTCAGTGGGCGAGAACGTGTCCTTGACGTAGAACGCGAAGTCCTGACGATTGGTGTTCGTGCTCTCATCGGAGTACGGCAACTGGCACGCGGTCGGCAATGCCGGACCGGTGTTCAGGCCCGTACTAAGGCTCAGCGCATTGCCAAGCTGGACCGGCGTGCAATAGCGCGCGCCCGTCGGGTTGTTACCGAGCAGGTAGCCGCATCCGCCGGGGCCGTTGGGGCACGACGCGTCGTTGGGCAGGAAGTCGAAGATCTCTTGGTTGTTGGTGAACCCGCCGAACCCGAAGAACGCGTTCGTCGCCGACGGCTGCGAATATATCGGGCGGAGGAAGTCGTACTTTCCGCCGAACCCGACGAGGTTCTTCGAGCCGAACTGCTTGGTGCCGTCGAGCGCAACGCCGGCGCGCTGGCCGCCCTGCATCGAGACTTGCTCGGTGAAGAGCGTGCCGTTACCGGCGCTCGGGATATCGAACAGCGCCACCGCGTTCACGCGGTAGAACTTCGTCGTGATGTAGGTGGTCGAGTTCAAGTTGTTCGAGTACTGGAGCTTGAACGTCTCCGCGGGCTGGTTGTAGTTGAAGTTTTGGCGGATCGATTGCTGCCCGCCGTAACGCTGCGTCAAGCGCCGTCTGCCCCAGCGTGAACGGGTAGATCGCTTGGATCTGGGCGAGCGACAACCCCGTGGCCGAAGTTGTCGACGCTGTTGATCGTGAACGGATCGTTGTCTTTGAACGGCAACCCCGCGGGCCCGAAGCCGGCGCCGAGGTGCGCGTACAGCGACGTGTTCTCGGTAGAAGAACTGGATCGACTGCGCTGTTGTCCTTGCCGAACTTGTAGACGAAGTTGTTGAGGAGGTCTTGGTCCCACTCGAACGACGTGCAATTGAAGAAGCAGTTGTTCAGAAGCGGGTACACGCCTTGCGGCCCGTACGTCGGCACGACGTTATCGCGGTAGTACGAGGAGTAGTTGGAGAAGCGGCCGTTGGGGCTCGCCCAGCCGTACTCACCGCGAAGATCGTGCTCGTAGCGCCCGCTGAAAGCGCCGAGCTCGAACTGGCCGAAACCGGGGTTCGTGCCGCGCTTCGAGACGATGTTGATCGCGCCGGTGCCGGCGTTGCCGACCGAAGCGTCGCCTGCACCAGGCTGCACCTGGAAGTTCGCGGCGCCGTTGAGGAGCAGCGAGTTCGTGAACTGGTGGGTGAAGGCGTCGGTATAGTCGATGCCTTCGTACTGGAAGCCTTCCTCGTACTCACGGCCGCCGCGTAGAACGGGGTAGCCGCTGGAGTCGAAGGACGCACCAGGGATCGACGCGAGCAGGTTGGACTCGCTGGACGCGCCCGTTTTGCCGAGCGTCGTCGTGATGCCCTGGACGCCGACGTTGTACTGGTCGGTCGTCTGGGTGGGTTGAAACGCGCCCGTGGTGCTTCGTGCTTGGGTGCGTCCGATGGTGGTCAGCGACTTATTGAGAGCCGCGGATACGCTGGCGGTCTGCCCCTGGACGACCGTCACGCCGGTCAAGGAATACGTTTCGTAGCCCTTGGTCGTGTACGTGATGGTGTAGGTGTCCGGCGAGACGCCGTTGATGTTGAAGAAACCGTTTTGGTCGGTGGTGCCAGTGTAACGGCCGGAAGGCGCCACAGCGGTCACGACAACGCCGGCCAGTTTCGTATTTCCCTGGCTGGCGGTAACGGTACCCTGGATGTTTCCGGTCGTTGTCTGCGCGAACGCCGACGGCATGCTGCACAGCACGAACGCCAGAAGCAACGCAAGCGATACGACGCTGCGAAGTCCGGCATTTGTGCGGTGCGTGAGCTCATGGAGCAAACGCACTACCTCGTGGGTGGGGGTGAAAGCAACCTTAAAGGCTGCTTAGGAAACGCTGCCTTTCGGAAGGTCCGTATTCCTGCCGATTTCCCGCCTCGGAGGCTTCCTTACGGCCAGGCTTTGAGCGGGACCGGTCAAACAACGGGACCGGGTACCGATGATCGCGTCCCCGTCCGCCACCGAGCTCGAAGCCGCCGCCGGCCTGGAGCCGCCCTCCCGCACCTTCGCCGCCGACGTTTGGCGCCGGTTCCGCAAGGCGCCGGGCGCCGTCGCCGGCGCCGCCGTGGTCGCGGCCATCGTCCTGCTGGCGGTGCTCGCGCCGCTGCTCGCGCCCAGCGATCCGCTCGCGCAGCACGTCGCCCAGGGGGCGCAGGCGCCGTCGGCGGGGCACTGGTTCGGCAGCGACAAGCTCGGACGGGACGTGTTCGCCCGTATCCTGTACGGCGCACGCATCTCCATTCGGATCGGCTTCGTCGCGGTCGGCCTGGCCATCACGGCCGGCACGCTCATCGGGCTCCTTGCGGGCTACCTGGGCAAACGCGTCGATGCCGCCCTGATGGGGGCGATGGACGTCATGCTGGCCTTCCCGTCCATCATCCTGGCCATCGCGATCACGACGATCTTGGGCCCGAGCATCAACAACCTGATGCTAGCCGTCGGGATCGTCTACGTTCCTCAATATGCGCGCCTGGCGCGCTCGTCGGTGCTGGCCGTCAAGGAGCACGAATACGTCGAAGCGGCCCGGGCCATCGGCGCACGCACCCCGGCCATCTTGGCGCGGCACGTCCTGCCGAACATCCTTGCGCCGCTGCTGGTCCAGGCGACGCTCGGGATCGCGACGGCCGAGCTGGAGGCCGCGGGCCTTTCGTATCTGGGCCTAGGCGCGCGCCCGCCGGCGCCGGAGTGGGGCGCGATGCTCAACGACGCGCGCGACTACTGGCTGTCCGCACCCTGGGCGCTGATCTTCCCCGGCGTCTCCATCACGGTGCTGGTCCTGGGCTTCAACCTGCTCGGCGACGGCCTGCGCGACGCGCTCGACCCGCGCCAGCGGTAACGCGCAAAAAAGGGGAGCCGGCGCTGCCGGCGCCGGCTCCCCTCCTTGACCGTGACGACCGTTGATCAGTAGGTGAAGGCGGTTGACGCCGACATGGTGATGTCGGCCTGGCCGTTTGCGCCCGTGATCGTCGGCGTGGTACTGAGGTTACTCGGCGGTCCCGCTTCGAACGCGGGGTAGTTGAAGCCCACGACGTACACCGCCAGCGCATCGCCGGTGGTGAACGTCGGGGATGCCGGCGAGCCGAACACGTGCGCGCCGAGGTTGTCCCCGATCGTCAGCGTCTGCGGGCCCGTGGTGTGCGAGATTTGCGAGAAGAACGTGCCGGCCGTGCTATCGAACACGTAGGCGATCGTCTCGACGGTCCCCGCCGGAGCGACGTACGTGACGCTTCCGCCATTGGCTCCGGTGCGAGCGAAGACCGGCGCCGCGATGGTGGGTAGCGCGACGAGCGACCCGAGTGTCGCCGTCGCCGTTTTCGTTACCGGCGTCGCATTCGACGCCGGGACGTTCACGGACAAACCGTACTGCCCCGCCGCGAGCGTGACCTTCGCGAACGACACGAAGCCCTGGCTGTACCCGGTGAACCCGCTCGGGAACGAACCGTCGCGCACGTTCTGGTACAGCGGCGGCCCGCCGACGTAGCGCAGCTGCGTCGCGTTGTAGATCGGCGAGCGGTAGAGCGTGAACGTCGCCGAACCGGCCGATGTCGAGTTCTGGGGTGCGAAACCGTACGCGAACGCACCGCCGTTGAGATCGAACGTCGTCGCCGTGAACGGCGCCCCCGCGACGGGGATCGCCGAACCGCTGATGTGGTTCGTCCCGGAATCGGCGCCGGCCGTCGTGATGGGCTGAGTCTTATTCGTGGTCGGGGTCGGGTTGGTGTCCGGCCCGGCGTTGACCAGGAAGCCGGCTGGGCCGGTGATCGTCGGCGTGTTCAGCAGCGTCGCGGAGAACCCGTTCGGTTGGCGGAACGTGACGACGGTGTTCAGCCCGACGGCCGTGCCGAAGATGTTCGCCGTTCCCACCGCAAACTGCAGCGTGGTTTGGTCGAGGGCCGCTTGAGGCGCAGTCGGCTCGACAGCCGACTGGCCTGCGGTGCATCCCGCGGCAAGCGCGCCCATGAGCGCGAGAGCCGCGAGCCGTGAAAATTGTATCAACGAGGACTCCATCTAGAAATCGAACCGGTAGTAGAAATTGAACGTGCGCGGCGAGCCGTTCGGCGAGATGATGTACGCCTGATTGCCAAATCGCGTGGCGTACGAGTAGTTGCCGAAGCCGACACCCGGGAACTGTACCGTCTGGCTGACCTGACCGCTCTGCGGGCCCGAAATCCCGTTCGCAACCGGCTGATACCGGCCGTTCACGCTCGGCTGCCCGTAGTAGTTGTTGAACAGGTTGGCGATGAAAATCCCGACCGTCGATCCCTTCGCAGCGCCCTTCGGCGTGAACTCGATGCCCATGTTCGCGCTGATGCGCTGCGCCGAAAGGACGCCGCCCGCGGCATTGCTCTGCGACGTGTTGCGGTTGGCCGCGATGTTCGGGCTGAAGACGGTCCCCGGATTCTGCGGGTCGACGTAAGCCGACGCATTGCCCGCGCCGAACGAGTTGGTCACGTTCGTGTTGATCAGGTTGAACGGCTGGCTGCCGACGAACCCCGACGTGAGGCGGCCGATGTTGATCGGGTACCCCACGTTGTACGAAACGACCGGGTTGAACCGGAAGCCGGAGCGCGTCTTGTACGCGATCGCCGCCGTCATCTGGAACGGTGACAGGAAGCCCACCCGGTACTGGTTGCCCAGCAGCGCGGACGCCGCCGGGATCGTCGGGAAGAAGTCCTCGCTCGACGACAGCGGGATGACGTTGGAGAACTCGTTGACGTACGTTGCCGAAATCGACCCCGAGAAGCCCGGGTTCGGGTTGTCCTTGGTCAGGTAGAACTCGACGCCGGTCGTGCGGTTGACACCGAGGTTCGACGCGACGGTCGGATTGAAGATGAAGTTACCCGTCACCGGATTGGTGAGCGGCGCACCGGTTGTCGGGTCCGTACGCACCGTTGCGTAGGCGACGAGCGCGTCGTAACCGCGCCGGTAGAACGGCGTCAGGCGCAGCGCGACGTTGCCGCCGAACTGGTGCGAGTACGAGAAGTCGAAGTTGCTGAACGTCTCCGGCTTGGCCGGCTGGATCGGGATCCCGTTGAAGTTCTGATTCTCCCAGAACAGCATGTCGCCATAGTTTGCGCACGGGCCCGTGCCCTTGACGCCGCAAACGTTCGGCTTCGACGCCGGCAGATTCGAATACGGCTGCGAAGCGTAGTAGGCGCGGTTGGTCAAAACGTCGATGTCCGCGATCGGCGGGAACTCGACACTGCGCGCGAACGATCCGCGGATTGAATCGTTACGGCCCATCTGGTACGACACGGCGATGCGCGGCTCGAGGATGTGCGGGTTCTTCGCCTTCGTATCGACGCTCGTCGTGCCGGTGGCGAAGAGTTCCGGATTCACCGCCGGACTCGGGATCTGGAGATTCGAGATGTCCAGGCGCATCCCGATGTCGGCTTTGATCCGCGCGTTGGGCGACCAGCTGTCGGTCACGTAGAACGCCGTGTCCTGACGGTTCGTCTGCGCGGTCGTCTGGAACACGGGGATCGAAAGGCCCGTGAAGCCGGCTTTGGCGAGGTAGCCGCCGGGCAGGAAGTCCTGAATCTCATTGTTACCGAGAACCGGGCCCAGGACCTCGGCGCCGTAGACCGGCGACGCGAAGCTGAACACCGGGTGCAGGAAATCGTACTTCATGCCGTACTTGACGAGGTGCTTTTCGCTGAACTGCTTCTGCGCGTCGAGCCCGAAGCCGGTCCGAACGCCGCCTTGCAGCGAGCGATAGAAATTACCGAAGGAGTCCTCGGAGACGAACGGCCGCCGGAACGTGGTAACGCCGTTGACGCGGTAGAACTTGAGCGAGTAGAACGTGCTCGAGTCCGGCGCCAGCGTGTACTGAAATTTGAGCGTATCGTTCGGCTGGATGCTGCCCGAGTAGTCGTTGAGCGGCGAGGTGGCAGAGAACTGGCCCGGATAGAGCTGGATCAAACCGCTCTGAATCTGCGCGTTCGTCAGCCCGGTGAAGCCGCGGATGCGCGAGAGTGCAAACGGATCGTTGGTCTTGTAGAACAAGCCTGCGATACCGCCGGCGTTGCCGTTGAAGTTGAACTGCTGGTTCTGGTACAGCACCTGCATCGACTGATTGTTGTCGCGGCCGAATTTGTACACGAAGTTGTTGATGATGTCGCGGCCCGCCACGTTGTACGTGGAGAAGAACGCGCCGTTGTCGGTGGTGTTCGTGTTGAACGGGCCGTAGATGCGGTTCTGGTTGCGGCCGGTGAACGTCGTGTAGTTCGAGATGCGGCCGTTCGGCGTCGCCCAGCCGTACTCTAAAGCCGCCTGGTGCGTGAACGGGAATGCGAGCGCCTCGACGTCGACCGACCCGAATGACGGCCGCGTGCCGCGCTTCGTGAGGAGGTTGACGACGCCCGTGCCGGCATTGCCGCTCGACGCGTCGCCCGCACCAGGGTTGAGCTGGAATTGCCCCGGATTGTTCAGCGACAGCGAGTTCACGAACTGGCTGGTGAACGCGTCCGTGTAGTCGATACCTTCGAACTGGAAGCCCTCTTCGTTCTCACGGCCGCCGCGTAAAACGGGGTACCCGCTGGAGTCGAGGCTCGCGCCGGGCAGCGAAACGAGAAGGTTGCTCTCCGAAACGTTGTTCCGTTTACCGAGCTGGGTTTGGATACCAGCCGCGGTCACGTTGATCGTATCTTGCGGAACGGACGGCTGGAACGCGGACGACTGGCTGCGAGCCTGGGTCCGGCCGATGGTCGCGAGCTGTTTGTTCAAGCGCTGGCTGATCGGCGTGTCTTGGTCCTGGAACACCGTCACGCCCGTGATGGTGAATGACTCGTAACCGGTCGCTCTGATGGTGACCGTGTACGTGTCCGGTACGACGCCGGCGATCGAGAAAAAGCCCTTCCCGTCGGTCGTGGCGCTGTAGCTGCCGGACGGCGCAGCGGCGACGATCTTGGCGCCCGCCACGGCAGTGCCGGTTGGGGTCTGGATCGTGCCGCTGAGGTTGCCCGTGGTGCCTGCGAAGGCCGTACCCGTGACGCCTAATGCGAAGGCCACGAAAAGCATGAGGCTAAGGACGCGCTGAAGCACGCGTCCTCGCAAGAGTGTCATCCCTATTTCCATCTCTCTCTGGGCGGCTGGAGACCCGCTCGCTCAAATGCGTCCGGCGGGCCGGCCCCGAATGGGAGGCGTCCTACGCGGTTCTTAGGAGGATTTTAATCATCCTCTAAGGTTTGCCCCAGCTACCGTCGGGGGCGGGGTAAAGTTCTCGCTAGGCAGGCTCCGTCGGCGGCGCGTCGCGAAACCCGAACCATGAACCGTTTTGCCGCCGCCGCTCTGGTGGCCGTGCTGGTTTCGGGTCTCGGCGTGGAGGCCGGCGCCGCCACGCCGAAGGACGCGTATTGCCCCGAATCCGCCGCGAAGGTCGATGCGTTCACCGCCTTGGGGGCCAAGTCGAGCGATCCGGAGCAGGTCGCGCGCGCTGCCGAAGCCGCGGCTGAAGCCTACCGTGGCTGCGCGCTCAACGCCCTCTCCGTCGGCAACATCGAACCGGCCGTGAACTATGACAACACCCGGGTCGCGCAATTCGAGTTCGCGCAGGCGCGGGCGCTCGCATTGATTGGGAAGACGACCGAAGCGGTCGCACTGTACCGCGACGCGCGGGCGATCGCGGCCCGGGTCGCCGCGTGGACGCCCCAGAGCATGGTGTACATCAATTCGAACCGCCCCGGCATCAGCGACAGCGCGCTGAACCGCGACCGCAAGCCGTCCAGCTACCAGAAAAGCGCGGAGGCGATCCGCGACGCGGCGGACGCTGCGCTTGCGAAGCTCGGTGCCGGCCCCGATTCGCCGCAAAGCCCGAGCCCAAGCGCGAGCACCAAGCCCGGCCGCTAGAGCGTCGCCCAGACGTCCAGCTTGGTCTTCACCTTCGCGATGACCGCGTCGGTGAACTCGGTCGTCGACGCATGGCCGCCTAGGTCGCTGGTCGCGAGCCCCTCGCGCACGGTCTCCAGCACGGCCTCGTAGATTGCCCGCGACGCATTGGGGGCGCCGCGCTCGTCCACGAACGTCAGCAGCGCCGCGACCGCGAGGATCATCGCCATCGGGTTGGCGACGTTCTTGCCTTCGAGCCGCGGGGCGGTGCCGTGCGGCGCCTCCGTCATCACGACGTCGGGCTTGCCCTCGGGCGTGAACGACATCAGCGTCGACTCGGCGCCCGCGATCGAGCCGAACAACTGCATCACCAGATCCGAGAGGCAGTCGCCGTCGCGGTTGAGCGACGGGATCACCATCGCGTCGCCGGCTGTCGAGATCAGGAGCGCGTACGTCGCGTCGATCAGCTGCGGCTCGTAGACGACGTCGGGGTAGCGCGCGGCCGCCGCGTCCATCTCTTCCTTGAGCATCCCTTCGTACACGGGGCTCACCGTGTACTTGGGCCCGCCGAAGACTTTCGCGCCGGTGCGGCGGGCGTGGAAGAACGCGTACTCGGCGACGACGCGGCACACCGACCGCTCGATGCGCTCCGTGCGGTACGCCACCTCATCGCCACCGACCGTCTCGCGCCATTCCTTGGCGCCGTAGGCGTCTCCGACGGCCATGCGCACCACGGAGATGGGCGCGTGGATGCCGGCCACGGGGCGCACCCCGGGGATCCGGCGGCCGGTGCGCACGATGACCTTGCCGTCGATCGCCTCGCGCAGGATGCGGTTGGGCGAGCCCACGTCGCCGGCGGTCTCCGGCGTGATCGTCGCGGCCTTGAGCCCGAGCTTGGTGCGCTTCATCGCCGTGGCGGCATCGTATACGACGCCGTTCTTGGTGGCGCGGCGGTTCGCCAGCGAGAGGTCGTAGCGTTCGACGTCGACGTCGAAGCCGATCACGTCGGCGGCGAGCACGCGCAACGACTCGACCAAGAGCTCTTGTCCGGTCTGGTCACCTTCGAGGACGACGATGGTCGGGGTAGGCACGGCCCGAGGCGTTCGCGCTTGCGCGCGGCTTTCCCAGCGTGCACGGTACCGTCCAAATTCCGGCGCCCGGCGCGGCACGATTTCGCCCCTTCGGCCCGTTGTAGGGAGCATGAAAGCTCTCTCGGGCATGATGACGCTTGCAGCCCTTGCCGTTTTGCTCGTGCCGGGGACGCGCGCCGACGCGGCATTCTCCGACCAGCTCTGCCCGGAAGCGACGCAATACGTCGTCGCGCTAGGGACGATGTCGCAAACCGATCCCCCGCTAAAGCGGTACGACGCGCTGCACGCCACGACGCGCGCGTACGACACGTGCGCGAAGCGCCACCTCACCAATGCCAAAATCGAGCCCGGCGTGCACTATGCGTACACGCGCCAGGCGTCGTTCGGGCTCGTCGAAGCGCAAGCGCTGATCGACCTCAACCGCCCGACCGACGCGAAGCGTGAGATCGAGAACAGCAAGCGGCTCGCGCAGGACGTGGCCGACTGGCGCCAGTCGATCGCGCAAGGCGGTTCCAACATCTCGTCGAGCGGCAGCGACAACCGGCCCTCGATCTATCGCGAAGCCGCCAAAGAGATCGTCGCCAAGGCGAACGAGATGCTCGTGCAGTTAGCCGCGAGCGCGGCGCCGGGAGCGAGCGCGGCGCCGGCCGCGAGCCCGCACCCCTAATACCGCTGCGCCGCGCGCACAGGTAACCCACCCCTCGTAACGGGAAGTCGGACGCGATGGCTCGCGTCCGACGCAAGACCAGCGCACGGTCGCGCTGGAACCTCGAGATCGCCGGTATCGTCGCGCTGGGTTTCGCGATGCTGCTCGGCGTCGCGCTCGTCGCACCGGCGTCGCGCACCGGCGTCGTCGGCGGCGCGACGGCGTTCGCGCTCCATGCCCTGTTCGGGATCGGCGCGGCGTTCTTCGTCGTGCTGATCGCGCTCGTCGCCGCGATCGTCTTCCTCGAGATCAACGTGCCGCGCATGATCGCGACGCTCGGCGGCGCGGCGTGCGCGTACTTCGTGCTGATCGACACGGCGTTTGCCGCGTCGGGGCGCGACGGCGGCCTGCTCGGCGGCGCGCTGCACCGCGGTCTGCACGCGCTCGTCGGCGACGCCGGCGTGTGGATCGTGCTGGTCGTCGCGTTCCTCGCCGTCACCGTCGCGATCACCGGCGTGAGCTTGAAGAAAGTCATCGGCTGGTGCGCGGCGCGGCTCGCCGCGCTGCGCCCGCCGGCGGGGCTCGCAGACGCGGTGCGCCCGCGCGTCGCTGCGCGACGCGTTCCATCTCCCCGCGCTCTCCCGGCCGCCGGCGGCCGCTGCGGGAACCGCCGCTGCAGCGAGCGCCGTCGCCGCGCCGGGGTTGCCCGCGCCGGCGCACACGGTGGTCGAGCCGTCGCCGCCGGTGCGCTTCTACGATCAGGCGATTGCGGACGACGAGGTCGAGGACGACGAAGTAGACGACGAGGAGGAAGACTACGACGAGGACGAGTCCTTCGACGACGATGACGACGAAGCGTACGGGGACGATTCCGGCGACGACGACGAGCTCGCCGACGAGCCCGAGGACGACGCGCCGGGCGACGTCGAGTCCGGCGTCGCGGACCGGTCGCGTCTGGCGCTGACGGGCGAGCTTCTCGCACCCGAACAGCCGCGCCCGGCGTACCGCCTGCCGGACGTTGCGGCGATCTTCGACGCGCCGCAAGCGCAGAAGACCGACGACGCCAGCCGGGCGCACGTGCTCGAAGACACGCTGGCGTCGTTCGGCGTCGGCGCGAAGGTGACGCACATCGAGCGCGGCCCGTCGATCACGCGCTACGAGCTGCGACCCGAGCGCGGTGTGAAGATTTCGCGCATCTCCTCGCTCGCCGACGACATCGCGCTCGCGCTGGCGGCGACATCGGTGCGCATCGAGGCGCCGATCCCGGGCAAGTCCGCCGTCGGCATCGAGGTTCCCAACGCCACGGTGTCGATCGTAGCGATTCGCGAGATCCTGGACCACCTGCCCAGGCATGCGCCGCTCTCGATCGCGCTTGGGAAGGACATAACCGGGAAGCCGGTCGTCGGCGACCTCGGCAAGATGCCGCACCTGCTCGTCGCCGGCGCGACGGGCGCCGGAAAGTCCGTGTGCCTCAACTGCATCATCGCGTCGCTGCTCGTCAACGCGACACCGGATCAGCTCGAGCTGCTGATGATCGATCCCAAGCGCGTCGAGCTCACGATGTACAACGGAATCCCGCACCTCAAGAACGAGGTCATCACCGACCCCAGCATGGCCGCCGGCGCGCTCGCGATGATCACGCGCGAGATGGACGAGCGCTACGAGCGCTTCGCGTTCGAGGGTGTGCGCAAGATCGAGGAATACAACGCCAAGTTCCCCGACGAGAAGCTGCCGTACATCGTCGTGATCATCGACGAGCTTGCCGACTTGATGCTCGTCGCGCCGGCGAAGGTGGAGATGCTGGTCATGCGGCTCGCCCAACTCGCGCGCGCCACCGGAATCCACCTGATCGTCGCCACGCAGCGGCCGTCGGTGGATGTGATCACCGGCCTCATCAAAGCCAACATCCCCTCGCGCATCGCGTTCGCGGTGTCCGCGCAAGTCGACTCGCGCGTCATCCTCGACATGGGCGGTGCCGAGCGGCTGCTGGGGCGCGGCGACATGCTGTACCTGCCGATCGACGCGCCCAAGCCGATCCGCGCGCAAGGCGCACTGGTGACCAACCACGAGATCGACAAGCTCGTCGCGTTCTGGAAGCGCCAGCCCAGGCCCGCGAACGCAAAGACGATGGAGATCACGCCGATCCGCGACGACGACGAGCGCAGCGGCAACGAGCGCAAGATCGACGACCTGTGGTACGACGCGGCGAAGTTCTTGCTCGACTCGCGCGTCGCCAAAGGCGATCCCGGCGTCGGCTCGACCGCGGCGCTGCAGGCGCGCTTCTCGATCGGCCACCCGCGCGCGGTGCGCGTGATGCGCAACCTCGAAGAGCTCGGGATCGTCGGGCCCAACGAGGGTACGAAGCCACGCAACGTGATGATCGAATCGCCGGCCGACCTCGAACGCCTCGCCGAACGCATCGGCCGCCCCGCGCAGACCGACCTGTTCGCGGGATGACCCTTTCGTCTCACGTGCGCGTGATCCGCGCGCTTGCGGTCGCGGTCGTCGCCGCGATCCTGTACGCCGTCCTGGGAGCGAGCGTCTCGCACACGCCGCCAAGCGGCATCGATATCGCCGGGCGCGCGCTCGCCGGCGAAGCGCCGCACCTCGCGCTGCTCTTTACGCGCTCGTGCCTGTGGTACTCGCTGTTTGCGCTGGCGCTGATCGCCGTCGCGGTCGCCATCCGCTTCCCCGCCTGGCGCGCGCGCGTGATCTACGCGATCCCCACCACGCTGATCACATGGCAAGCCAGCGACGCGCTCAAGAACGTGTTCCGCCGCCCGCGCCCCGACTACTGGCACCTGATCCACGAGCCGACGTTCGCGTACTCCAGCGGGCACGCGATGTTCGCCGTGCTCGTGTACGGGCTATGGGCGTGGTTTATCTGGAACAGCGGCCTGCCGCGCAACGTGCGCGTCGTCGCGGCGCCGCTGTTCGCGCTCTGGGGCTGCGGCGTGATCTGGTCGCGGCTCGCGCTCGGCGCGCACTACGCCACCGACCTCATCGGCGGCGTCCTGCTCGCAGCCACCGCGCTGGGGATCGCGTCGGCGATCGCCGCGGTGCTCGCTAGGCGGGCATCTGCGTGACCAGCGGCGGGCGCTTGCGGTGGAAGTCCGTTTCGCGCTGGTAGCGCGCGCCGAGCGCCGTCAGCGCCGCTTCGCCCCACGCGCGGCCGAGGAACGCGAACGACGTCGGCAGACCGTTGGGCCCCATCCCGTTGGGCAGCGCGAGCGCCGGCAATCCCGCGAGATTTCCCGGCGAGATCAGCGACGGTCCACCCGGAAATTTCGGATACGCCTTGTCGAAGCCCAGCCCGACCGGATACGTCACGGTCGGCAGCGTCGGCGAGACGATCGCGTCGTAGCCGTCCATCGCTTTCTCCAGCAGCGCGTTGAGCTGCGCGCGCCGGCGCAGCGCGTCGATGTAGTCGACGGCCGGCGTCGCGTACGCGGCGTAGCCGCCCAGCTTGTCGTCGGCGTTGCGCAGCTCGCGCGACCGGCCGGACTCGATCAGGTCGCGGAACGCTGCCGCGCCTTCGGCGTCGACGATCGTGCCGACGACCGGCCCCCACGGCCCTTTCGGCAGCGCGACCTCGCCGGCGACGTCGGCAAACCGCGCGATCGTTTTCAAGGACGCACGAAAGTTCGCCGTGACCTCGGGCATCGTACCTTTGGTCGCGTCCTTGAGCACGGCGATGCGCAACCGGCGGCGCGGCACGGTCAGCGGCGCGTCGACCGCCGTCGGATCCTGCGGATCGGCGCCCGCGATCGCCGCGAGCACGAGCTCCGCGTCGCGCGCGCTGCGCGTGAGCGGCCCGAGCTTGTCGAGCGTCCAGCACAGCGCCATCGCGCCGTGGCGCGACACGCGCCCGTACGTCGGGCGCAAGCCCGTCACGCCGCACGCGGTCGCCGGAAACAGGATCGAGCCCGACGTCTCGGAGCCGATCGCGAAGCCGACGAGCCCGGCCGCCGCGGCGATCCCCGAACCGCTCGACGAGCCGCCACTCCAGAACTTCGCATTCCACGGCGTGCGCCCGGGGCCGGTGAAGGACGCGTCGGCGTCGCCGTACCCGAATCCGCCGGCGAGTTCCACCATCGCGAGCTTTGCGAGCAGCACGGCGCCCGCGTCGGTGAGCTTTTTCACGACCGTCGCGTCGAAGTTGAAGCGCTGGTTGCGGTAGGGCTGCGCGCCCCACGTCGTCGGCGCGTCCGGCGTCGCGAGCAAGTCCTTCACGCCGTACGGAATCCCGTGCAGCGGACCGCGCACGCGACCGCGCGCGCGCTCGGTGTCGGCGCGCTTGGCCTCGCGCAGCGCGCGCTCGTTCAGCATCGTGACGACGGCATTGTACACAGGACCGTACACGGTGAGCCGCTTGAGGTACAAGCGCGTGAGCTCCACCGACGAGATGGTCTTCGCCGTCAGCAGCCGCTGCAGCTCGACGACATCGGCAAATGCGTAGTCGTCCGCCGGATCGTGCACCGGTGTCACGCGCGCGGCCTCGTCGCCGCGAAGCGCGTCACCGGCTCGTCCGAGTTCTTGAGCGCCGTCGCCTTGCGCGGGTTCAGACGTGCGGCGCCGCGCCGGTTGTCGTCGATCGCGTGCGCGATGGTGTCGAGGTCCTTGTCGCTCAGGTTGTGGTCGAAGCGCCGCATCGCCAGCGCGGTCGCCGCCGCGAGCGCCGACGCCGGCTTCGGCGACGCGCTCGGTGCGGGCGACGGCTGCGCCGAGGGAAGTGGTGAAGATTTCGGCGGCGCTTCGGGCGCCGGGGCCTGCGCGTCCGCCTTGGCGGCGAGCAGCATGGTAGCCGCGACGCCCGAGACGGCGCCGAGGAAAGAACGTCGGTCTGCCATAGCGGCGAGGGATTGGACGCCGGGCGCCACGTCCCCGCGCCCGGCCGGGTACCATGGATGGTATGGAAACGTCCGACGTCGCGCGGCTCGATCACGCGCGCCGCGAGCGCACCGGCGTCCCCGAGGTGATCTTCGCCGCCGGCAAGACGCTGGAGCAGAACGTCGCGCTGATCGGCGCGCTGTTCGCGCGCACCGGCTTCGCGCTGGCGACGCGCATCCCGCCGGAGCAGCGCGCGGCCGTCGCGGCCGCCTACCCTGATGCCGTGCTGGAGCGTTTTTCGGGGGCCCTGCGGCGCGGGACGATGCCGCGGACCGGCGCGCGCGTGGCCGTCGTGTGCGCCGGGACGTCCGATCTTCCGGTCGCTGAGGAGGCGGCATTCACGCTCGACGCGCTCGGTCACGACGCCGTGCGAGCGACCGACGTCGGCGTCGCCGGCATCCACCGGCTGTTCGACGCGCTCGAAGACATTGCAACCTGCCGCGCGGTGATCGTCGTCGCCGGCATGGAAGGCGCGCTGCCCAGCGTCGTCGCGGGCCTCGTACGCGCGCCGGTGATCGCCGTCCCGACCAGCGTCGGCTACGGCGCCGCGTTCGAAGGAATGGCTGCGCTGCTCGGCATGCTGACGTCGTGCGCGCCCGGCATCGGCGTGGTGAACATCGACAACGGCTTCGGCGCCGCCGCGCTCGCGCACAAGATCGTCGCGTCAGGGTGAGGATCGCATACGTCGACATGATCGGCGGCGCCGCGGGCGACATGCTGCTCGCTGCGTTTCTGGACGCCGGGGTGGACCGCGATCCGCTCGAGCGCGCGCTGCGCGGCGTGGTCGCGGACGGCTGGACGCTCGCGCCGCGGCGCGTGGTGAAGCGCGGCATCGCGGCAACCTACGCGGGCTTGGTGGTTCCCGGCGAGGACGGCGACGACGAGCATCATCATCACCACGATCACGACGCCGGCGGGACGCGTACGCTCGCGGACGTCCTCGCCGTCGTCGAGGGCAGCGCGCTCACGGCCCGGCAGCGCGAGCGCGCGACCGCGGTCTACCGACGGCTCGCCGACGCCGAAGCGCACACGCACGGCACCACGGCCGACGCGATTCGATTCCATGAGGTCGGTCAGCTCGACGCGATCCTCGACGTCGCCGCGACGTGCGTCGCGCTCGACCTGCTCGAGATCGACGAGTTGCGGTGCTCGCCGTTCCCCATCGGCCACGGTCCGATCGGCATGGCGCACGGCCTCTACCCCAACCCGCCGCCGGCGGTCGCGCACATGCTGATCGGTTGGCCGACGCGCTCGGTGGACGTCGCTGGCGAGTTGGTGACGCCGACCGCGGCGGCCATCCTGACGACGCTCGCAAAACCGGGTCTCCCGGATCTGGTGATCGAGCGCATCGGATACGGCGCGGGGCGCAGTGATTTCACGGTGCCGAACATCACGCGGCTCGTCGTTGGTACGGCCACGCCGGCCGCATGGCACGGCGAGGACGCGCCGATCGGCTGGGACGAAGTCGTCGTGCTCGAAACGAACATCGACGACATGCTGCCGCAGCACTACGAGCTCGCGATCGAACGCATGTTTTCAGCGGGCGCCCTCGACGTGTGGCTGACGCCGATCGTGATGAAGAAAGGACGGCCCGCGATCGCGCTTTGCGCCATCGCGTCACCGCTCGACGAACAAGCCGTCGCCTTCGCGATGCTAAGCCAGACGACGACACTGGGCATCCGCACGCGCCGCGAGCGGCGGCACGTGCTGGCGCGCACGAACGCGTCGGTCGAAACGCCGTACGGACCGGTACGCGTCAAACGCGCGGGGCCAAACGGTCGCTCGCGGGCGCGCGCCGAGTACGACGACCTGCTGCGCATCGCGCGCGAAACGCAACTCCCGCTCCCGGAGATCGCGCGCGCCGTTGACGCGGCAATTGAAGGTTCGATCGCTCTGGACGAGCGATCGAACCCTCCCGCCGCTGCGCCGCGGTCCGAATAAGGAAGTTCAAACGTGCTCGACACCACTGCCGAACCAACCCTCGACGTGAAAGAAGCGCGCCTGCGCACGATCTTTCGCGAGCTCGGTAGCTGCATCGTCGCGTTCTCGGGCGGGGTCGACTCGGCGCTCGTGCTGCACGTCGCCGCGCAGGAGCTGGGCGAGCGCGCCGTGGGGATCACGGCCCGGAGCGAGTCGCTCGCCGAGCGCGAGTATGCGGGCGCGGTGCGCACCGCGCGTGGGATCGACGCGCATCACGAGGTCATCGAGACGCGCGAGCTGCACGATCCGTCGTACGCGGCGAACCCGGCCAACCGCTGCTATTTCTGCAAGAGCGAGCTGTACGGCCGCCTCGCACAGATCGCGCGCGAGCGCGGCATCCCGCACATCGTCGACGGCTACAACCGCGACGACGAAGGCGACTGGCGCCCGGGCCGCAAGGCAGCGCGCGAGCACGGCGTGCGCAGCCCGCTCTACGACGCGGGCCTGCGCAAAGCCGACGTGCGCGCGCTCGCGCACCGGCTCGGTCTCGACGTGTGGGACAAGCCCGCGCTGGCGTGTCTGTCGTCGCGCTTCCCGTACGGCACGCCGATCACGCTGGAACTCCTGCGCCAAGTCGACCGCGCCGAACAGGCGCTGCACGACGCCGGCTTGCGCGCATGCCGCGTCCGCCACCACGGCGAGATCGCGCGCATCGAAGTCCCGCCGGACGACATTGCGGCTGTCGCCGACCCCGTGCGGCGCGCGCGCATCGTCGAGGGCGTGCGCGCGGCGGGTTACCGCTACGTGACCCTCGATCTCGGCGGCTACGTGAGCGGCGGCTTCAATCTAGGCACATAGACAAAGCGGACGATGCTCGTTCAGCACCTGGTCGCCGCCGCACTGATCGTCGGGTTTCCGGTCAGGGAAGTGCCGAATGCGGCAGCACGTCTCCGGAGCGCAGGATGCGAACGCCGGCAGCGTCGTGAACGGCGATCGTATCTGGATGCGGGTCGACGATGAGCACCGCGGACGATCCAGCGGCGAGGTAGGTCGCGATCTTGTGCTCCACGTCGAGACGCCGGTCGTCGGGCGAGAGAACTTCGACGGCAACGGTCGGCGCGCCGAGCGGAACGTCGACGAGGTCGCTCGACGCGTGCGCGGGCACTTCGGCGTACGAAAGATAGGCGACGTCGGGCACGAGCGGGCGCACCACGGCGTCGGGCGGTGCCACACGAAAACGTCACTCGGTCGCGACGCGCCCGCGTGCGCCGTCATCCGCCCAGGCGCTCAACGCCGTAAAGAGCCGCCCTTGCAAGGCCCCGTGCGAATACGTCCGGCTCACCTTTTGGCGCGCCCGTCCGCGGACCCATTCGGTCTCCGGCTTCGTTTCCGGCAGCACGATCTCGTGAATCGACATTGTCGCACGCAAGTCTATCACGCGCGTCCTATGGCGTGGCAATACCGCACCGGCGTCCCCGATGCAACGTGATGCTCGGCGCGCCGCACCGCCCGCGAAACCTGCGGTACGCGCAGCGATCAGCGCTTCGCGCGAGCGAACAACGCGCCGACGTCGAGCGCGAATCCGGGCAGCGCCGGATGTGTCAGTGTCTCGCCGGTGGCCACGATGCGAACCCCGTCGCGATCGTGAAGGGCGATCGTCTCGCGCTTCGGGTCGACGGCGATAACAGCGCACGTCCCCGCAGCAAGGTAGGTTGTGATCTTGTGGTCGACGTCCGCCCGTCGATCGCCGCGTGAAAGAACTTCGACGGCGACGGTCGGCGCGCCGAGCGGGACTTCAACGACGTCTCGCGGCGCATCCGCCGCCAAATCGGCATACGACAAATACGCGACGTCCGGAACGAGCGGGCGCACCATGGCGCCCGGCGGCGCGACGCGAAACCGCCACTCCGTCGCGACTCGTCCATAAGAACCGCTGTCCGCCCACGTACGCAGCGCCATGACGAGCAGCCCTTGCAAGGCCCCGTGCGAATAGGTCGGGCTCACCTTTTGGCGGGCCCGGCCGCGGACCCATTCGGTCTCCGGCTTCGTCTCCGGCAGGACGATCTCGTGAATCGACATTGTCTCACGCAAGTCTATCACGCGCGTCCTGCGCCGTGGCAATACCTAATTCAAGCGATCAAATCGCTTCAACTCTCCGTCTTCGGACCGCGGCGCAGCCGCGGGAGGGTTTGACCGCTCGTTCAGAGCTCTCAAATCTCCTTATTCGGACCGCGGCGCAGCCGCGGGAGGGTTTGACCGCTCGTTCAGAGCGGTCAAACCTCCATCACCACCGGGATCACGATCGGCCTGCGGCGCGACTTTTCGAAGACCGCTTTGGCGAGGCCGCTTCTGATGTGCTCCTTGACGTTGCCGATGTCGCGGATGCCTTCGACGCTGCAGTCCGCCAGAATATCGGACAGCTTCGCTTTGAGCTCGTCCACCAGCTCGCCGGACTCCGGGAGGTAGAACACGCCGCGCGAGATCACGTCCGGTCCGGCGACCACGCGCGCTTCTTCCGAGTCCACCGTCACCACGACCATCATGATGCCGTCCCCGGCGAGGTGCTTGCGGTCGCGCAGCACCGCTTCGCCGATGTCGCCGACGCCCGAGCCGTCCACCATCACGTTGCCGCCGTAGGTGCGGCCGATCTTCTGCGCCTCGCTCTTGGTGAACTCGAGCACGTCGCCGTTCTCGGCGACGAACACGTTGTCGCCCGCGACGCCCGTTTGCTGCGCGAGCCGGCCGTGCGTGACCAGCATGCGATATTCACCGTGAATCGGGATGAAGTACTTGGGCCGCACCAGGTTGAGCATCAGCAGCAGCTCTTCTTGCGACGCATGGCCCGAGACGTGTGCGTTGCCGGAGCTGCCGTGGATCACGTTCGCGCCCAACCGGTACAAATTGTTGATCGTCTTGGACACCGATTTCTCGTTGCCGGGGATCGGCGTCGCCGAGATCACGACCGTGTCGCCCGGCACGATCTTGAACTGCTTGTGATCGCGCACCGAAAGGCGGGTGAGCGCCGACATCGGCTCGCCCTGCGAGCCCGTCGTCATCACGCACACCTGCTCGGGCGGGTGCTGGTCGACGTCTTCGAGCCGGATCACGAGCCCTTCGGGGATGTCGAGGTAGCCGAGCTGGCGCGCGTACTGCACGACGTTCTGTAGCGAGCGTCCCAGGAATGCGACCTTGCGGCCGTAGCGCTTCGACTGGTCGACGACCTGCTGGATGCGCGGGACGTTCGACGCGAACGAGGTCACGATGAGGCGGCCGTGCGCGCGCGCGAAGATGTTCGAGAACGCCTCGCCGACGATGCGCTCGGACAGCGTGTGCCCCGGGCGCTCGGCGTTGGTCGAGTCGGACAGCATCACCATGACGCCTTCGTCGCCGACGCGCGCGATCGAGGCGAAGTCCGCCGGGTCGCCGTCGATCGGCGTCTGGTCGAACTTGAAGTCGCCGGTGTGGAACACGGTGCCGACGGGCGTGCGGAGCGCCAGCGCGCACGCGCCCGCCAGCGAGTGGTTGATGTGGATGAACTGCGCCTCGATCGCGCCGTACGCGACCTTGTCGCCGGGCTCCACTTCGCGCGCGTTCCACTCGCCGGGCTTGTGCTCTTTGAGCTTCGCCTTGATCAGCGCCAGCGACAGCGGCGTGCCGACCACCGGAACTTTCGGAAACTCGCGCAGCAGGTACGGGATGCCGCCGATGTGGTCTTCGTGCCCGTGCGTGACCAGCAGCGCGCGGAACTTGTCCTGCCGCTCGCGCAAGTACGTGAAGTCGTTGATGACGATGTCGACCCCGAACATCTCCTCGTCGGGGAACATCAGGCCGCAGTCGACCACGACGATGTCGTCGTTGGTCTCGATGACGGTCATATTGCGGCCGATCTCGCCGCAGCCGCCCAGCGGAACGATGCGCAGGTAG
>CAWBVR010000020.1:0-447648 GCA_963792235.1 Vulcanimicrobiota bacterium | reverse complement strand
TGCGCGTTCGAACACGAGCTCCGCGGTGGCAACGTGGTTATCGGGATGCTCTTCGAACGTGGTCGCGACGACCTCGACGCCGAGCGTGCGCTGCAGGTGCGTGACCGCTTCGGGCCGCTCGTCAACGACGAGCACGATGACGTGCGCGTCGGGATGGTTCGCCTCGATCGCGCGCGCGATGCGCACGAGCAGCGCCGAGTCGTCGGTGCGCGGCGGCGCGAGCAGCAGCGCGCGCTGGCCTTTGCCGAGCGGCGCGAACAGGTCGAGCGCGCGCGTCGTGAGGTCCCCGCGCGTCTCGAGTGCGAAGCGCTGCGTGGGCGGCTCGGCACCGAGGTCTTCGAAGACCCGCCGGCTGGCGAGCGTCTCGGGCGAATGGCCGTTGACCGTCTCGACCTTGACGATGCCGTAGTATTTCTCGTTCTCTTTGGGCTTGCGGACCTGGCCGGCGACGAGGTCGCCGCGCCGCAGCTCGAAGCGCCGGATCTGAGACTGCGAGATGTAGATGTCGTCGGCGCCGACGAGATAGCCCTCGCGGCGCAAGAAGCCGTAACCTTCGGGCAGGATGTCGAGCACGCCGTTCGCCTTCTCGAGGCCGCTGCGCTGCGCTTGGATCTCGACGATCTGCGCGATGAGCTCGTCCTTCTTGATCTTGGTCGGTAGCTCGATCTCGAACGTCTTCGCGAGCTCGTTGAGCTCCGCTTTGCTCATGTCGGCGAGCTGCTCGGCAGAGAGCAGCGGCGGCCCGACGGGCTGCGGAAACTCCGGCTGGGTGAAGACGTCGTGCTGTTGCTGCGGCGCGCCGTTCTCGTTGAAGCGTTGCCGGTTGCGCCGCGAGCGGCGGCGACGGCCGCCTTCCGGCTTACCGTTGTGCTGGGGTCGGTTGTCGAAGTGCAGCGAAGTGCTCCCTCGGGGAGACGGGCGATCCGCGCGACGGGGCCGGACCGGCGAGGCTGCCGGGGCCGCTCGTCGGCGCGAGGCGCCGAGGAACAGGAAGATCGCACGGACTGGGACCGCGCGACGCAACGGAGTCTACCACACAAGCCCTCAAGGCGACAAGGCGCGAGGTCCGCTGACGCTCGGGTTGCCACGCGCATAGAAGCGCAAGGGCGCCTCGGCGGCTTTGGCGATGCCGATGCGGGTGCTCACCCCAACGGGGAGGACGAGGCCGTCGCCCGCGAGCCACAGCGACGTATGGGCAGTAAGATCGGCGCCGTCGAACTCCGGGCCGATGGCGAACGCCCGGCAGAGGTTGCCCGGGCCGCGCGCGAGGTCGCGGTCCTTGACGCCGGGGCGGCCGCGGAGCGCGCGCAGCCGCTCGATTCCGGCGAGCGGCTCGCATGCGCGCACGAGCGATGCAGCGCCCACACCCTCGCCTTCGCTCGTCACGTTGAGGCACCAGTTCGCGCCGTAGATGAAGTAGACGTAGGCGTGCAGCGGCGGGCCGAACATCGCGCGATTGCGTGGCGTCGGGCCACGAAACGCGTGCGACGCCGGATCGTTGGGAAAGTACGCCTCGGTTTCGACGATGCGCCCGACGAGCAACTCGCCGTCGTCGAGCCGGCGCACCAGCAGCTTGCCGATCAGCGCGCGCGAGAGCGCAACCGTGTCGTGCGGAAGGCTCGTCGTGGTGAGGCGGTCAGCCGCAGCTGACAGCACGGCAGCCGCAGCTGACAGCACGGCAGCCGCAGCTGACGGCAGTCCGTCAGGCGGCCGCGGGGGCGCGGAGGGCGATCTCCGCGCGGGCGCGCGTCTCGAGGTCGTGGGTTTCAATCGGTTCGCCGCGTTCGACACGAGCGGCCGCGAAGCCGTGCAAGACGCAGCGGGTCTTGACGTAGGCCATCGCGAGCGCGGGCACGACGATGCCGCGGGCGTTGAGGTCGTCGACCACCGCCTCGTCGGCGAGCCTCAGCCGGACGCGCGTGAACCCGTGGCCACGCAGGTAGGCGCCGGCGGCAGCGACGGCCGCGTAGCCGAACTCCCGGCCGCCGAGCGCTGCGAGGGGTACGGCGCTGAACGGGACATGGGCGACGGTGCGCCCGCTGCCGGTCGCGATCGCCAGGTAGGCGATCCCGTGGCCGCTGCGGTCGGCGGCATATCCGACGGCGACGTCGGCGGAGCGGTGGCGAGTGGCAGTCTGTTGCATGGCTCGTGCGTTCATCCTATATCGAACATGTGTTCGAGTCAAGTCAGCCGACGCTGACGTCAGGCTGCGCGCGCGGCCAGCACCTCCCGGTAAAGCTCGAGGATTCGCCGCGTCTGCATCTCCACGGTAAACCGTGAGAATGCCAAATGTACGGCACTCTGATCGCGCCCCGCGGCCAGTGCGCGAAGAATTCCGTCCGCCAGCGCCTCGGGGTCGGCCGCGACGAGCCGACCCGCTCCGGCGAGCACGTCGCGGGACGCCTCGCTGTCGGCGGCGATCACTGGCAGGCCGGCGGCGAGCGCCTCGGCCAGCACCAGCCCTTGGGTGTCGGTGGTCGACGGGAAGACGAACGCGTCGACCGACGCGTAGACGTCGGGCAGCCGCTCGCGCGCGAGCGCCCCGGTGAAGCGCACGCGCGCGCCGACGCCCAGCCGCCGCGCGCGCTCCTCGAGCGCCGCGCGATGGGGCCCCTCGCCCACAACCGCCAGCCGCAGTCCGGGCGAACGCGCGAGCGCGTCGAGCGCGAGCTCGACGTTCTTCTCCACGCCGAGGCGCGACACCACGAGTGCCAGCGGTGCATCGTCGTCGGCACCCAGTCGCGCGCGCACGAGCGCGCTCCGCCGTCCCGCGGCGAAGCGCTCGACATCGATTGCGCTGGGTACCACCGCGATTGGTGCGTGAACGCCGAGCTCG
This sequence comes from Vulcanimicrobiota bacterium, assembly GCA_963792235.1. GTDB lineage: Bacteria > Vulcanimicrobiota > Vulcanimicrobiia > Vulcanimicrobiales > Vulcanimicrobiaceae > Vulcanimicrobium. The sequence continues at coordinate 444,812 of CAWBVR010000020.1, read as the reverse complement.
CGCAACAGAATCTCCATCGCGTGCGTCGGCACGATCACCGCATCGGCCCAGTTTGCGTAGCGGCGCGTCAGTTCGGACATCGCGCGCTCCGTGGTGCCCCGGTCGAACGGCGCGTAGTGCGCGTACGCATCCAAACGCGTGTGGTATGTGAAGACGAGCGGGATGCGATGACGGCGCGCATAGGACGCGCCCATCCAGCCGGTGACGAACGGCGAGTGCGCGTGCACGATGTCGAGCCCGCGCACGCGGCGGCGGTCGACGGCGTTCAAATACGGCAAGCACAAACGATATGCGGTTTGCGTCGGCAGCGGCAGCGACGGGATGCGCACGACGTCGCGCACGTCGTCGACGAACCGCGGAAAATGCGGCGCAACCATCGTGACTTCGACGCCGCGCGCACGCAAGCCGTCGTGAAGCGCGTCGATGCTGGCGACGACGCCGTTCACGATCGGTTTGTAGCACTCGGTGAAGAATCCGACACGCACCAGGATCAGGCCATTCGCCGTCTGCACCCAGCACCATCGTGGGCGCGCCACCGCGCGCGTAGCAGAAGGGTGGTCCTAGGGACTACGACCCTCGTATTTGACGCGTCGAGGCGGGCGTGGTAGTGTACTCGGGTTCACCAAGGCCCCTTCGGGTCTTGGGGGCACTCGACCGAGCGTTTGGGCCCGTGGTGTTGCCGCCGGGGCCCGTATGACGCTCGCCGACCACCGCTACGACGTCGAGTGCGGACCAGATTCGAACGGATCGTTTGATCCGGGCGCGCTGGGACGCACCCTCCGCACGAGAAAGGAGTCGGACGATCCGCAACGATCTTCCATCACCGCTCGTGACGACGGGCGTGCTCTCGCTAGGGTTGTTGATCCCGTTCGGAGCCGGCACGGTTCCCGACCAGATCGCAAAAAAGGTCGCCGCCATCGCGGCACCAGCCCCCGCCAAGCACGTCACCCTCGTCCACGACGGGCTCACCGAGACCTTCGAAACCCGCGCCGAGACCGCCGGCGACCTCCTGGCCGAACGGAATCTGGCCCGCTCCCCCGACGACGCTGTGAGCGTCGACCCATCCAGCCCGCTCACAGATGGCGAGACCATCGTCTACCGGGCCGCCGTCCTGGTGACCGTCACCATCGACGGCCGGTCGCGCATGCTGCGCACCCCCGCCGCTACCGTTGGAACCCTGCTCGCCGAGCAGGGTGTGGCCTTCGACCGCCACGACCAAGTCTCGCCCGCGCCGGTCAGCGCGCTCACCGAGGGCAGCGCCGTCACGGTTCGGCACGTCGAGTCGTGGACGGAAACCGTCCGCAAGCCGGTTGCCGCCAAGGTCGTCAAGCGCTTCGCGTTCACGCTGCCGCCGGGCAAGACCCAGCTGGTCGATGCAGGCAAAGCGGGCGTCGCGGAGATCGCGTACGCCGTCACTCGCACGCCCGACCGCCGTTTCGTGCACAAGACCGCCCTGGTGTCGCGTATTCTGCGCGCGCCGCGGAATCGGATCGTGGCCGAGGGGATCGGCGAGTACGCCGCACTGTCGCAGTTCGCCCAGCGCGGGATCGCGGGCACGCTCAAGCTCGCGAGCGCGGCGCTCAACATGGTCGCCACCGCCTACACCGCGGCCTGCGGCGGCTGCAGCGGCAGCGGGCTGACCGCCAGCGGCCGGCCCGCCGGGCACGGCGTCGTCGCCGTCGACCCGCGCGTGATCCCGCTGGGGACACGGATGTACATCCCGGGCTACGGCCACGCCGTCGCCGGCGACACGGGCGGCGCGATCCGCGGCAACCGGATCGACCTCGGCTTCAACTCGAACGCCGCGGCAAACCAGTTCGGCCGCCGTTCCGTCACCGTGTACTTGATAAAATAGACGGGGAACGCAACCACCCGCGCGCCTTGCTGGGTGCGCGGGGGATTCGCCCCAAAAAACGGCTTGGCCAGCATTTCCTGATGGACGGCGGGACCGCGACGAAGATCGCGCGGCTCGCCGTCGATACGCCCGGGGACCGGGTGCTCGAGATCGGTTCCGGCACCGGGGCGCTGACGGCCGCGCTGCTGCGGCTGGGTGCCCGCGTCACGGCGTTCGACCTCGATCCGCAGATGGTCGAGGTGCTTCGCTCGCGCGACGATCTGGCGGGCGTGGAGATCCTGCAGGCCGACGCGCTCGCCTTCGATTACGCGGCGTGGGCCGGCGACGGCGACTGGCGCGCCGCGGGCAACCTGCCGTACAACGTCGGCACGCCGCTGCTCGTGAAGCTGGCGTCGCTGCCGCGGCCACCCGAGCGAATCGTCGCGATGATCCAGAAGGACGTCGCGGACCGTCTCCTCGCCAAGCCCGGGACGTCGCAGTACGGCAGCCTCACGCTCGCGATCGGGCTGTCGATGGGCGTCGAGCGGTCCATGAACGTGCCGCCGGGCGCGTTCTTCCCGCGGCCCGGCGTCGTGTCGACCGTGGTCGTGCTGCGGCGGCTCGCCGAGCCGCCCGCCGTTGTGAACGACCGCGCGCGCTTCGAACAGGTCGTGCGCGGCGCGTTCGCGTACCGGCGCAAGACCCTGGCGAACTCCCTCACGCTCGCGCTCGGCGTCCCGCGCGAGCGGATCGTCGCGGCGATCGCCTCACTCGACCTCGCTTCCGACGTCCGTGGTGAAGACCTCGACCTCCGATCGTTTGCCGCCCTCGCCGACACGCTCGCCTGACGCCGGATTCATCTGGTGGCAGTCGCTGCTGTTCGGCGTGCTGCTCGTCTTCGCGCAGATCATCCCCGGCGTGCTCGCGCTCACCGTCATGATCGTGGGCGGCTGGGCGACCCTGTCGGATTTGAAGACGCTGTCGACGCCGGCGATCGTCGCGCAGCTCGTAGCGTATGCCGCTTCGCTGCCGGTGATGTTCGTGCTGCTACCCGCCCTGGCGAAGCGCTCGCTGCGCGAACTCGGCTTGCACCTGCCGCGCTGGCGCGACGTTCGCTTCGGCGTCCTCGGTGCCGTGATCATGGTGCTCGCGTCGGCGGTGGCCGCCGTGTTGCAAGAGAACGTCTTCCATCTCAAGGCCGACGAGGTACAAGTTCGCTGGCTGCGCGAGGCGCGCGGGCCGTTGATCGGGATGTTCGTGTTCCTCGCCTGCGTGGCGGCGCCGTTTTTCGAAGAGCTCACGTTCCGCGGCTTCGTGTTCAACGCGGTGCGGCGCTATCTGCCGGCGTGGTTCGCCATCCCGCTCACGGGAATTTTGTTCGGGCTCGTGCACTGGCAGCCGGGGAACGGCGGCGCGATCGCACCGCTGGCGGTCGGCGGCATCGTGCTGACCTGGGTCTATTTCCGCTCCGGTTCGCTCGTTGCGTCGATGCTCACCCACGCGTGCTTCAACACCGTGACCGTCGTGCTGGTCCTGGTGTTCCACCAAATGTAACGTGACGGACCGAGCGCAGTCAGCCTAGGGCGGAGCGCCGTGCAACCGAGGCACGGGCACGCCCCCGCACAGCGTCGTATCCGCGGGCCACGTGCCGATGCCCAGCGATGCAAAAAATGCGCGCGGGTCCTTGTCGTAGGCCGGACAGTAGCCGGTGTCGCGCGGGTCGTATCGTGCGAGCAGCACGTGCGGGTTCGCGGCGGCGACGACGTACGCGCCTTCCTCCGGGCGCCGCACGGTGACGTCGCTGCGCGCGCCGCGCAGCGCAGCCGCCGCGGCATAGGCGCTGCGGTCGATCACGTACGGCCAGCGGCCGGGTTTGAGCACCGTGTCGTTGATGACCAGCGCGCACACGATCGCGAACGCCAGCACCGGCGCGGCCAACCGCGGTCGCTGCGCGACGACGTAGGCCGCGCCGAGCGCCGTCGCCGCGACGAGCGGTGCGGTCCAGTGCGTGCCGATGCGCGCGATCGGATACGCCCACGGGCGGTTGAACACCAGCTCGGCGACGAGCGGCAGCGCGAGCAGCAGCCGCCCGCGCAGCAGCAGCGGCGCGAACGCGAACGGCGCGAGCAGTGCGGCGAAGAACGCGAGCTTCTGCAGCGGCTCGTCGATCTGCAGCGCGTAGCCCGGCAGCGACGGGTGCGCGTTGGTCAACCGCTCGACGATCACGAAACCGAGCCCGTTGACCACCGCGAGCGCGGCGACGCCGGTCCCGATGCGGCGGTCCCACCACAGCGCGCACGCCGCGCCGAACCAGGCCAAGAACAGCGCCTGATCTTCTTTCAGTCCGAGCAAGAGCTGCGCAACGACGAGCGAAGCGACCAGCGCGCGGCGCCGCACCGCCAGCGCGCCCAGCGCGGCGAGCACCGGCACGAACACGTTTTCCAGAAAGTTGCCGTACGCGATGCCTTGCACCGACGGCGACAGCAGGTACGCGATCCCGACCGCCGTCGCGCCGCGCGGCGTCGCGCCGCACGCGCGCGCGAACGCGCAGATCGCAAGCGACGCGGCGGCGAGCGCGAGCACCTGCACCACGAGCAGCGTCTGCGCGTACGGGAACGCGGCCACGAGCGGGACGAGCGCAAGCAGCAGCCACGAGTCGTGCACCTGCAGGTGTGGGCGGTACTCCGCGCCGTTCCACGAGCCGCGCCCGTGCGCTTCGCCGGTCAGCCACTGCACGAACGTCCCGGTGTCGGCGCCGTAGCGCAGCGCGTACAACTTGTTCAAGTCCAGCGCGATGTAGACCAGCGCGAACACCACCGCGGCGATCACCACCGCGCGGGTGGGTCTCATGCGCCGCGCCCGGCGCGCGCCGCCGTCGTGTCGTCCACGATCGCACGCAGCCGCGCGACGAAACGCTCCGGCCGAAACTCCTCCGCGTGCGCGCGCAACCGCGCCGGATCGTAGCGCGCAGGATCGAAGGCGCGGATCGCATCGGCGAGCGCTTGCGGTTCCAGCGCATCAAAGAACGCGCCCGTCTCACCGGCGGTGATCGTCTCGAGCGCGCCGCCCGCGGCGTAGGCGATCGTCGGGCGGCCGGCCGCCGCCGCCTCGAGCGGCACGAGCCCGAAGTCTTCTTCCGCCGGCAGGATCGCCGCGCGCGCGTCGCCGATGAGCGCGTTGCGCGCGGCATCGTCCACCCAGCCGTGAAACGTCGTGCGCGTGCCCAGCGCGAGCGCCTTGAGCCGCCGCTCGTCGGGGCCGGCGCCCACGACGTGGAGCGGGACGCCCGCGAGCGCGCACGCCGCGATCGCGAGATCGATCCGCTTGTACGGCAAGAGCCGCGACACGACGACGTAGTAGTCCCCGTTGCCCATGCCGGGCGTGAAGCGGTCGACATCGACGGCGCACGGCAGGACGTCGGCGTCGCGGCCGTACCAGCGGCGCACGCGCTGCGCGACGTTGCGCGAGTTCGCGACGAAGCGGGTTGGGCGTTGCGCCGCGCGCAGGTCCCACGCCGCCAGCCGTTTCAGCAGCGGCCGCGCAAGCGCGCCGAGCCCGAACCCGCCGACGTAGCGATCCGCGTCGAACACGAACCGCGACACGGTGTTGATGTAGCAGACGTGCACCGCATCCGGGCGCACGATCACGCCTTTCGCCCACGCGGTCGTCGACGACACGACGAGGTCGTACGCGGAAAGGTCGAACGCCTCGAACGCGCGCGGGTACAGCGGCGCGTACGCGCGAAACGCGCGCTCGCGCAGCGGAACGTGCTGCAGGAACGACGTGTGCACGCGCGCGGCCGCGACGAGATCGCCCACGGCCCGCTCGTCGTAGAGCGCGGTGTACACCGGCGCCTCGGGCCACGCGCGCGCGAAGTGGGCGAACACGCGCTCCGCGCCGCCGCGCTGGTTGAGGTAGTCGTGGACGAGCGCGGTGGTCAGGGCCGTGGCGCCTCGGCGCCTCAGTTCTCGGTCGCGCGCGGCATGACCAGCGCAACGTCGAATCTCTGGAAGTACTTTTTCGCGACGCGCTGCACGTCGGCGCCGGTGACGCGCGCGATCGCCGGGCCCACCTCATCCGCAACATCGGCGTCGAGCCCGTGCGTCACGGCATTGCCGATCGCAAGAGCACGCTCGTCCAGCGACACCGCTTCGAGCGCCCACGTCCCGCGCGCCGTCTCTTTGTAGCGGCTGAGGACGGACGCGGCAAGCGGCTTCGCGGCGGCGCGCTTCACGAGCGTGTCGACGGCCGTCAAGCCCGTCTCGGGATCCAGCCGCGCGCCGTTGAGCCACAGGACGAGTTGCGCGGGCGCGGTGTCGTAGCCGTAGATCGTGCCGGCGGCGCGGAACACGGGCGCCTGCGTCGTCGCGCCGGCGCGCGCGAACACGCCCGCGAGCAGCGGCGCGCAGGACGAGCGCGGCCGGAAAGTCGCGGTCGCCTAGCGCCGGGGCGGCGAACCCGACGACGACGTACGGCGAGCCGACGTCGCGGTGGGTCACGATGCGCCGCGACTGCGCGCCGTACGGCCGCGTCGCGATGGGCGCAGCCGGGGCGGACCCCGGACCCAGCGCGGCGGCGAGGGCGCGACCCGCGGCGTCGGTGACGCCGCCGGTGCGTCCGACGGCTGCGACGGCCGCGCCGCCGCGCCGGTACCAGCGCGCGAAGAACGCTTGCGCGTCGGCCGCCCCCAGCGCGGCGAGCGAGCCGGGGTCGCCGAGCGCCGGAAGCCCGGCACCACCACGGTAGTACGACGAGCGCAGCAGCTGCAGGCCGACGAACCGCGGGTCGCCCTCCTCGCCGGCGATCCGCTCGGTGAGCGCCGTGCGAGCGGCGGCGACGGTAGCGCGGTCGAACGCCGGCGCGGCGAGCGCGCGAGCGACCAGCGGCGCCGCCGCGGCGAGCCCGTCAGGGGTGCCCTCGAGGTAGAAACGGACGTGCTGCGCCGCGACGACGTAGCTGATCGATGCGCCGTGCGCGTCGACCGCGTCGGTGAGGGCGGTCCCGTCGACCGGCGTGTGCAACACCGACTCGGCGACCAGCGCGGCGAGCCCACTCTGTCCGCCGGCCTGGCGGTCCAGCCCGGCGCGCACGAACAGCTCCACGGCGGCCAGCGGCGAGCCTTGATCGGGCTGGACGTACCCCCGCGCGCCGCCGAGGTCCACGGCCGTGGTGCGCGGTGCGGCCCCCGCCGGAGCGGCCAGCACGGCGCCGAGCAGGCCCGCGGCAACGAGCCGGATCACGACGGCGCCCTCGGCGCCGGCGACGGCGACGGCGAGGTGGGCGGCGCCTCGCTCTTGGCTTTCCCGAAGATGACGGTGGCCGGTGGCGCGGCAAGGTACCGTGCCGCGGCCTGGGCGACGGTCACGGGCGTCAGGGCGGCCGCCAGCGTGAAGTACCGCCCTTGCAGGCCGCCTTCGGCTGGTGCATACGCCGCATCGCCTTCGACCGCGTACCAGCCGTACGTGTCCGCGACCTCGGCTGGGGACTCCATGTTGCCGAGCAGGCGGTACACGAAGCCGGCGCGCGCCGCCGCGAAGGCCGGTCCACTCATGGGCGCGGCCACGGCGGCGGAGATCGCCTGCTCGACGATCGGGCGCGCGGCATCGGCCTCGTCGCCGGTAATCGTCACCAGGAAGACGCCGGGGTCATGGTAGGTCACGAAGCGGCCGGTCGCGCTCGCCTTGCGCGGGCCGAGCGCTTTGGCCACGATCCCGGTCCTCGGCGCGAAGAGCGCGTCGGCGAGGAAGTCCAACGCCGTGGCCGCGCGTTCGTCCGCGATCGGCGGGCCGATCCAGCCCAGCCCGGTCCCGGTGATGTTCCCGGTGCGGCGAAGCGCGGGCGTCTCGGCCGTGCGCGGCGCAGGCGCCTGGGCCGTCGCCGGCTCGGGTTTCGCTGCCGGCGCGTTGCCGCTGCGCTCGGCGACGCTGCGCAGCGCGGCGGCGTCGACGTTGCCGGCCAGCACCAGGATCGCGTTTCCGGGCCGGAACGCGCGCTCTGCGAAGGCGCGCACCCGTTCGAGCGTCACGTCACCCAGCGCCGCGGTGGGCAGCGCGCCGTCGTGAAACGGGCCCGCCGCGAAGAGGGCCGCGCCCAGCGCGTCCTCGATCGCGTCGGGCTCGACGGACCGCAGGAGGGCGTCGTCGCCCGCGTCCCGCTTGCCGACGGTGAAGCCGTCGGCCGTGACGACAGGGGCGAAGAAGTCGGCCGTCATCGCGCGCACGGTCTGCGCGACGCGGTCGGGCGGCACGAGCGCCGTGATGGCGATACTGTCGGGATACGCCGCGACGCTGAGCCGGCCGCCGAAACGCTCGACCAGCTGCGCCAACGGGGTGCCCGTGATCGGCGCCGAGGCGGCGACCGTGGCGGCGGCGAGCCGCGAGAGCCCCGGCGCAGGGACCGCGTCGAAGCCGCCGGCCGGCGCGCGGTACCACAGCGCCACGGCCGCGCCCGGCTGGGCCGGGTCGGGGCGCACTTGGTATGCCACGCCGCCGGGCAACGTCCCCGTGGCTGGGGCTGCGACGCCCTGGGCGCCGCGCAGCGCCGGCGACGCCGGAGACGAGAAGGGCCGCGGAAACCGCGGCCCTGAAACCCGTCGCGAGTCCGCTCACGCGGGCTCCGGGGAGATGTTGGGGGGCAGCCGCTTCGGCCGCTCCGGCCGGGGCTCGGGCTCCGGCGGCCGCGATGCCGCGAGCGGCTCGTCCGACGGCGGTTCGACGGCGGGCGCGTTGGGCGGCCATGGTTTTTCGGCGAGGATCGCAAGGACTTCTTGCGTCTCGACCGTCTCGTGCTCCAGCAGCGAGTTGGCCATGCGCTCCACCTTGTCCCAATTGACCTCGAGGATCTTGCGGGCGTCGGCGTAGCAGCCGTCGATGATCTTGCGCACCTCGGTGTCGATGCGGCCGGCGATCTCTTCAGAGTAGTTGCGGTCTTCGCCGAAATCGCGGCCCAGGAACACTTGATGGTTGCCGCGGCCGTACTGGATCGGTCCGAGCGTCTCGGACATCCCGTACTGGGTCACCATGCGGCGTGCGAGCTCGGTGGCTTTCTCGAAGTCGTTCGACGCACCGGTCGTGACGTCGCCGAACTTGATCTCTTCGGCGATGCGCCCCGCGACGAGCCGCTTGATCAGCGCGAGCAGTTCGTTCTTGGTCTGCGAATGACGGTCTTCATCCGGCAGCGACCACGTGATGCCCAGCGCCATGCCGCGCGGGATGATCGTGACCTTGTGCACCGGATCGGAGTTGGGCGTGAGGCCGCCGACGATCGCGTGCCCGGACTCGTGGTACGCCGTGTTCTCTTTCTCGCGCTGCGACATCACGACCGATTTGCGCTCGGGGCCGACCATCACGCGGTCGATCGCCTCGTCGCAGTCGTTCATCTCGATGACCGATTTGTTGCGGCGCGCCGCGAGCAATGCGGCTTCGTTGAGCAGATTTTCCAAGTCGGCACCGGAGAATCCGGGCGTGCGGCGCGCGAGCGTCTCGAGCGAGACCTCCTTGGAGAGCGGTTTGTTCTTGGAATGGACGCCGAGGATCGCTTGGCGGCCGCGCACGTCGGCGCGGTCGACCACGATCTGGCGGTCGAAGCGGCCCGGTCGCAGCAGCGCCGGATCGAGCACGTCGGGCCGGTTCGTCGCCGCGATCAGGATGACGCCGGTGTTCTGGTCGAAGCCGTCCATCTCGACGAGCAATTGATTCAGCGTTTGCTCGCGCTCGTCGTGACCGCCGCCGAGGCCGGCGCCGCGCTGGCGGCCCACCGCATCGATCTCGTCGATGAACACGATGCACGGCGCCGACTTTTTCGCCTGTTCGAACAGATCGCGCACGCGCGACGCGCCGACGCCGACGAACATCTCGACGAAGTCCGAGCCCGAGATCGAGAAGAACGGCACGCCCGCTTCGCCTGCGATGGCGCGCGCGAGCAGCGTCTTGCCGGAGCCCGGCGGTCCGAGCAGCAGCACGCCCTTGGGGATGCGTGCGCCCAGCGCCTGGAACTTCTTGGGATACTTGAGGAACTCGACGACCTCGCCCAGCTCTTCTTTCGCCTCGTCCACGCCCGCCACGTCGGCGAAGGTTACCTTCGGCCGGTTCTCGTTGAGGAGCTTCGCGCGCGAGCGCCCGAACGACAGCGCTTGGCTGCCTCCGCTTTGCGCTTGGCGCAAGATGAAGATCAGCAGCAGCGCCATGATGATGAACGGGATGAACTGGAAGACGTAGCCCAGCAGCGGCGTCGACGTGTTGTTGAGGACCGTGGTCTCGACGTTGTTCTGGCGCAGCGTCGGGTACAGGTCCTTGTCGTCGGGGACCACCGTCGAGAATTTGGTCTGGTCGATCATCTCGCCCGTGACGTCACGGCCGGAGACGGTGACCTTCTTGACCTTGTGGTCCTGGACGTCCTTAAAGAACGCCGAGTAGGACAGGGGGGTGGAGGGGGGCGGGCTCAGCACGAGCTTATCCACGATGAAGATCACCAGGATGAAGATGCCGAGGACGACCAGGATGCCTTTGAGGTGCTTGCCCATGAGTTGCGAGACCCTTTTACCGTACTTCTCTTAGAACGTTACTCGGTAAGACACGTCTCGCGCTGTAATGTTGGCTGTTGGCCCGGGTCATGCGGGGAGCACCTCCGGGCGGAGCTTCGCGAGATACGGAAGAGTTCGATACCGTTCCTGATAGTCCAGACCGTACCCTACGACGAACTCGTCGGGGCAGGTCAAGCCCGTGTAATCCACCGTCACATCGACCGCTCGGTGGTACGGCTTATCGAGGAGGACGGCCGCCCGAAGCGACGCCGGCTGCCGGTTGTTCAGCATCGCGCGGAGGTAGTGCAGCGTGTGGCCGTTGTCGATGATGTCCTCGACGATGACCACGTGACGTCCCTCGATGGCGTGCGTCGTGTCCTGGATCAGGCGCACCTCGCCACTCGAACGATGAGCGTTTCCGTACGACGAAACCGCGATGAAATCGAGCTGCACGTCTGTAGGACCGCCCGGCGTCTCAGCGAGTGCCCGCGCCAAGTCGGCCGTCACGAACAGCGCGCCTTTGAGCACGCCGATCAGGATAAGGGAGCCGCCGGGGTAGTCGCGGGCGATCTCTTCTGCGATCCGGCGGTTCGCGGCCGCGAGCTCCTCGGCGCTGAAGAGCACGCGCTCGATCCCAAGCGGGAGCGTCTGCTGCATCCGGACCCGCGTTCGTGCCTTTACGAACCCGGCCTGCGTTCGCTCGCATCGAGCATCGCCTCGATGCGCTCGAACGGGACGTCGCGCAGCAGGTTGCGCTTGCGGAGCTCGTCGCGCACGGCACGGCGTCCCTGCGCGCGGCCGCTGCGCGCGAGCTCGCCGCGCACGATCGCGGCACAGCGCGCGACGGCTTGGTCGAGCCGCGGGAAGTCGCCGCGCAGCGCTTCGAGCGGCGCGCGCAGCGAGTTGCGGCGGTAGCGCGTCTGCTCGTTGGTCGGATCGAGCGCGTACGGCAGCGCGCTGCGCCGCAGCTCCGTCGCGAGTTCGGCGTGCGTCACGCGCAGCACCGGTCGCACCAGCTCGACGCGTTCGGTGAGCGGCCGCCGGGGCGGCATGCCCGCCAGCCCGTCGACGCCGGTGCCGCGAAACAGCGCGAGCAGCACGGTCTCCGTCTGGTCTTCGGCGGTATGCGCGGTTGCGACGGCGCGCGCACCCGCGGCCTCGCCAAGGTCGGCAAGCGCGGCGTAGCGCGCGTCGCGCAACGCCGCTTCATCGTCGCCGTCAACCTGCGGGCGCGCGACGACCACGCGCCGGCCGAGCCGCGCGCCGACGGAGAGCACGACGCACTCGTCCTGATCCGCGCTCGCGCGCACGCCGTGATTGACGTGCGCGAGCACGACGTCGTAGGCGTCCTCGCGCGCGAGCCGGTCGAGCAGCGCGGCCAGCGCGACCGAGTCGGGACCGCCCGAGCACGCGACGCAAACGCGAACGCCGCGTTCGAAGCGCACGGCACTTCGAATCACGGCGTCCAGCGCGCGTTCCGGGCGAGCGCCCCGCACGCGTTTAGTTCACGATGATCTGCGAGGTGTTGACCGCGAACCAGATCGTCCCGGACTGCGGGTGTCCCGGCGGTCCGCCGGTGACGGTGCCTTTGCAGACGCCGACGTTCTGTGACGTGACGTTGAACGTGCGGTTGTTCGTGCCCGCTGCCGGCGTCACGGTGACCACCGCGGCCGCTCCGGTCCCGCACGTCGCGGGATCGAGCGCGACCGTGAAGCCGTGCGTACCGTGATCCGACCAGCCGATTTGCTGCGCGGTGAACTGGCGCGTCTGGGGGATCGCTCCGAATACCAGCGTCGGCTGGTTGTAGTTCGGATCGCTGGTGCGCTGCGTGTCGTTGGGCGTGCCCGGGAACGTGACCGGCGCGTGATTGATCTGCACCGTGAAGGCGGTGGCGGAGGCTTTCCCCGGGATCGTCGCGCTGATCGTGAACGGGTCGATGTCCTGGCCGTCGTAGTTGAGGATAATCACGTCGTTCGGGCTCCCGACGGTGACGGTGAGGCCCGTCGTGCCGCCGTTCGTGAGCGACGTCGCGCCCGTCCCGTCGTTGTCGGTTACCGTGAACGGGTTGAAATACGGCGCGGGGCCGAAGATCAGCGCGCTGCTGGCATCGTACGCGTTGACCGTGATCGGTCCGGAGAACGACGTACCTGCAGTGAGCGTCACACTGCTGCCGTCCACGCTGGCGACGATCCCGTCGAGCTGCGCCTGCAGGTTCGGCGTCGAACCCGCCGCGATCGTGTACGTCAGCGTGTTCGTCGCGAGCCGGTTCGGGTTTGGTGTGGCGGAGTCGTACAGATCGAACTGATACGTGACCTGTCCGGTCGGCGCGGGGATCGTGACCGTGCACGTCTCACCGCTGGCCGAGTTGGTGCAATTGCCGCCGGGAGCGGTCGTGAGCGCGAACGTCTCGGGATTGAGTGCGGGCGGCACTTGCGTGGCCGACGGCGGCGATCCGTTGACCGTCTTGACGGTCACGACCAGCGTCGTGGAGTTCGGCGACACGTACTTGGGCGACCGCTGCGCTGACGAACTGCCGCGCGGCACGTCGAGCGTCAGCCGTGCCGAGCCGGCCGGCACCGGACCCGACGTCGTCGGGGGCTGGACGGGCGGCTGCACGGGAGCGGGGGCGGACCCGCCGCCTCCGCCGCAGCCGGCGAGCAGGATGAGTGACGCGACGGCCACTGCGCGCGTGTTCATGGGTGTCGTCGCCTCCGCGAGCTTACTGTTTGGCGTGCCGGCTGGAGATCGTGACCGTGCCGCTGTTGACGGTCACCGTGAACGGCGCCGATCCACCCGAGCCGGCGGTGAGCGTGATGGTGCACGTGCCGGCGCGCTGCGGCGTGACGGTCGCCGTGAACGTCTGGCCGTTGCCTGACGCGTTCGAGACCGCCACGATGGCATTGCTACCCGTCCCGCACGCCGCATCGGGCGTCACGGTGATCTGCGACGTGGGAACCGACGTCGTGATCGTGACGTTCTGCGCGAACGCGGAGCCGGTCCCCGAGAACGACAGCGAGTTCGGAGACACGCTCAGCGTGCCGGGCGGCCCCGCGCTGCCCGTGGGCAGCTGCGGCGGATCCGCACCGCCACCCTGGCATGCGGCGAAGAGAACGGGGACGAGCGCGATAAAACCCGCTCGTAAAAAATTGCGGAAACGGTTCATTGTCACTCCTGCGCGCTCCAAGTGAGCCCGATCACCGCTCGTACACCGCACGGTGAACCCGACCCTGCCGTCATCGGCTCGTCGACCGGGCGATCTCGCGTTCGACGTCGCGCGCTTGAATGTCCCGCCGCCGGTCCCACAACTTCTTGCCGCGGACGAGCGCGAGTTCCACCTTCACCCGGCCGTTCTTGAAGTACAGCCGCCACGGCACCAGGGTCAGGCCTTTCTCCGCCGCGCGCCCCGCAAGGCGCTGGATCTGCTCGCGGTGGAGGAGGAGCTTGCGCGGGCGGTTCGGCTCGTGGTTGAAGTGCGACGCTTCCTTGTAGGGCGGGATGGTGAAGTTCAGCAGAAAGAGCTCGCCGTCGCGCAGGCGCGCGAAGGCCTCGTTGATCGACACGTTGCCGCGCCGGATCGACTTGATCTCGCTGCCCTGAAGCGCGACGCCGGCCTCGAGCGACTCCAGCTTCTCGTACTCGTGGCGGGCGCGGCGGTTGTCGAGCGACGGCTCCGGCGCCTTGGCCGCGTGCTCCGCTTTGGCGGCGACGCGGGCCTGCTTCATCTTCGCCATCAGGCGCCGGTGTCGCGCAAGCCGAGACGCTCCTTGCGCGTGTCGGCGAAGCCGAGACGCTCCTTGCGCGTGTCGGCGAAGCCGAGACGCTCCTTGCCCAGCGGGCCCGCGGACACGAAGGAGCCTTCCGCGCTCGCAAGGACGGTGCCGTCGGCGTGGGCGACCACCGCGTCGAGCGCGATCACCGCCCGGCGGCGCCACTTCACCGTGCCGGTTACGACCAGCGGCTCGCCCAGCGGTACGGCGGCGCGGAAGCGCAGCTGCATCGACGCGGTCATGCCGCGCTCGCCGATGCGCCCGCACGCATGCGCCATCGCTTCGTCCAAGAGCGTCATGACGATCCCGCCGTGGGCGGTGCCGCGCCAGCCCTGAAAGCGCGGCGGCAGCGTGATCTCGGCGCGCACCGCGTCCTCGCCGGCGGGCACGAAGTGCATGTGCAGGCCGTCGGCGCTGTAGGGTCCGCAGGCGAAGCAGCGCCCGTCGTCGACCGGCACCGCGCCGCTCACTTCTTCTTTTTCTTCGGGGCCGGCGAGGTCGACGGCGATGGGCTGGGTGACGGCTTGCCGTAGGCACCATCATCGATGCGCTTGAGCAGCGTGCTCGCGTACGCGGCGTCCGTGCCGGCGGTGATCGACGCTTTGAGCACGCGGCGCGCGTCGTCGGGTTTCTTCTCGTCGAGGTAGATGCGCGCGAGCAGCGTGTAGCCGTGCTGGCCGGCCTCGCCGACGTGGCCGACGTCGGCCTGCAGCCCGCGCGTCGCGTACGCGATCGCGGCGTCGTACTGCCCCAGATCGTGCATCAGCGACGCGAGGTGGAAATAGATGTCGGCGTAGTCGGGCACGAGGTTGGGCACGTCGATCAGCGAGGTCAGCGCGCGCTGCGGGTCCTTGAGATCCACTTGGTAGATGCGCGCGAGGTACTCGCGCGCGAGCACGTTTTGCGGATCCGTCGCGAGCGCGCTGACGAACTCCGTCTTGGCGCGGTTCGCGCTGCGCTCGGCCTCGCGCATGATGCCGAGGGCCGTGTGCGCCGCCTGCGACGACGGATCGATCTGCAGCGCCGCGTTGAGCTCTTCGCGCGCGTCGACGTTGCGGTCGCGCCCCGTCAGCGACACGAACATGTACGTGAAGCCGAGCCGGACGTGCGCGAGCGCGCTCTTGGGATTCTTGGGCAGCGCGTCTTCCTCGGCGTTGACGAGCGCGTCGAGGTCGCCCGGCTTCTGCGCGGCCGTGGCGTTGAGGAACGACAGCGCGAGCGTGTTGTCGGGGACCACCGCGAGCGCGTGCTCGAACCCGATCCGCGCGCTGGCGAAATCGCGCGCGTAGAATGCGCGCAAACCTTCACCCAGCGGCGCGGTGAACGCGGCGTTGGCGTAGTCGTTGCGCGCAACCGCGGGCGACGCGACGGGGGCGGGCGACACCTTGGGCACGGGCGTCGCGGCGAGGAGCGGGACCGCGCACAGGGACGCGAGGACGAACGCGGCAAGAAAACGGCGCAGCACAGCGCGCCTGTCGTTCCCGTGGGTTCCCGAGGAACCCTCGGCTGCCGCCGAGCCGGGCGCGTTCCGCGCTGGTTCCCGGGCACCGGCAGCTGAGGCTGCTGCCTAGCGCCCCACGGTGAGGCGGCGCGCCAGCGCGTCGGGCAGGTTCGCCGAGGCGATCTTTTCCTGGACGCGCGCGATCGGGTATTCGACGCGGACGACCGTCACCGTCTGCGTGAGCGAGTCGTAGAACCCGAACGACGAGCGCGGGTTGAGGTCGCGCGGCTGCCCGACGCTGCCGACGTTGAACAGATAGCGCAGCCCCGCGCGCAGCTTCGTCTCGCCGCCTTGCTGAAGGTGCGCGTGCTCGATGGTGCCGTCGGGTGAAAGGACGTACACCTCTGCGATGTGCGTGTGGCCGATGAAGATGATCGGCGCGTCGGTAGCGGCGAACGCGCGCGCGGCGGCGGCCTTGTCGAGGATGTACTCGAAGTAGTTCACCGGCGCGCCGTGCACGAGCAAGAACTCGGGCATGCGAAACTCGTAGCCCAGGCTGTCGAGCCAAGCGAGGTTCTCCGCGGTGAGCACGCTCTGCGTCCACTTCATCGCTTCGCGCGCCGCCGGGTTGAAGTACGCCAGGCCGAAGTTATCGATGGCCGCGACGTCGTGATTGCCCAGCACGGTGGCGGTCGCCCGGGTGCGGATCTTCTCGACGCACTCGTTGGGGTTGGGGCCGTAGCCGACGATGTCGCCCAGGCACAGCAGCGCGTCGTCGTCGCGCAGCAGCGAGAACACCGCGTCGAGCGCCTCGATGTTGGAGTGGACGTCCGAGACGACCGCGTACCTCATGCTGACGGCGCTCCGCCCCGGGCTGCGCGTCCACCACGCGGAAGCGTGGGGCCTCCCGTCCGACCTCGCGACGATGTCACGAACAGATCACGATGGTTCGATGCTCGGTCCGTCGCCGGCGTCACGTGGCTGCCTTCTCGCGTACGCCTTCCAGCGCCTCGGCGAACGCGGCGGCGAACGCCGCGCGCTGCGGCGCCGTGCCGACGGTGACGCGGATGTAGCCGTCGATCGGCGGCGCCCACGGCTTGCGCACGAACACCCCGCGCTCGAGCAGCGCGGCCAGCATCGCGTCGGCCTGTTCCTTTGTGCCAATCCCGATGCAGACGAAGTTGGTGGCCGACGGGAGCGACGGCAGCCCGTGCGCGGCGGCGAGTGCGTGGTACTCGTCGCGCCCGCGCTCCACCTCGGCGATGACGCCGCGCAGGAACGCGCCGTCGCCCAGCGCGGCAAGCGCGCCGATCTGCGCGGTGCGGTTGACGCCGAAATGCAAACGCAGCTTCTGAAAGGTGGTGATCGTTTCGGCGGACGCGAGCGCGTAGCCGATGCGCGCGCCCGCCATCCCGTACGCTTTGGAGAACGTGCGCGTCCGAATCGTGCGCGGGTCGATGACGTCGGGCGGCAACTCGCGGGAGGGCACGAAGTCTGCGTACGCCTCATCCAAAAATAACAGCGTGTCATCGGGCAGCGCGTCGCGCAACGCGGCGATGGTCGCGCGGTCGACGAAGCCGCCCGACGGGTTGTCGGGATTCGCGACGTAGACCAGCTTTGCGCCGGAGCGATGCACGGCGTCCACGATGTTTTCCGGGACGATGCCGCCGCGTTCGTCGGGCTCGGCGAACTCCACGCGCGCGCCATACGCGTTGAGGTGGTAGAACAGCGTCGGATACGTGCCGCGCGTCGCGGCGCACGGCTCGCCCGGCGCGCAGAACGCGCGCACGATCAGCCCCATCAGGTCGTCGATGCCGCATGCGACGACGATCTCGCCGACACTGCAGCCGTGGCGCGCGGCCAGCGCGCTGCGCAGCTCGAGCGATTCGGGATCGCCGTACCACGACGTGAGCGCGACGGCCTCGCGCATCGCCGCGATCGCGCGCGGCGATGGGCCGAACGCGCTTTCGTTGGCACCCAGCCGCAGCATCTCGTCGAGGCCCAGCCGGCGCGCGAGCTCTTCCGGCGCGACGAACGGCGTGGACGGCGGCACGGCGGCGACTTGGGCCGTAGGCTGCGGGAAACGGGGCTGCGCGCTCACGGTTCTCCGACCCGGACGTGGTCGACGACGTTGCGCACGCCCGACGTGCCGCGCGCCGTCGCGAGGATCGTGCCTTTGGTCTTCGCATCCGGCACGGTGCCGTCGAGCGTCACGACGCCCCGGTCGGCGTGCACGATGACGTGCTGCAAGCCGACCTGCGCAGTGAGCGCCGCCTCGATGCGCGTCGCCAGCGCGGCATCGCCGACTTGCTGGCGCAAGCGCGGCCCGCGTGGATCGACGCGCAGCTTGTCGACGACGGACTTCACGCCGCGAGTGGCGCGCGCGTCGGCGACCACTTTACGCCGGATCGCCTCGTCGTGGACCGTGCCGCGCAGCGTGACGACACCGTCGGTGACGCTCACGCCCAGGCTGATCGTCGAGTCGGGATCGTCGCCGATCAGCTTCGCCTTCACCGCGCTCGCGGTCAGCGCGTCCTGGAGGAGCGCCGTCGCCGGGCGGGTGCCGAACGGCTCGGGCGCCTTTTGCTCGGTGCTCCCCGTGCAGCCCGCCAACAGCGCCGCGCCGAACACGCTGGCCGCTGCGAGCGCGAGCGCGCGATTCACGCGGTCCCGCCGTAGCGCACGACCGTCACCGGCTCACCGGCCTCGACCCGCGGGCGCTCGGGGCCAACCACGACGTAGCCACCGGCCCGCGCCAGCAGGCTGGTGTGTGAGGAGCGCAGCGCTAGCGGCCTGGCGGCTACGCCGTCGAGCACGGCCGGGACGTACCACGTCCAGCCGGCCCGCCCGGGGAACGGCGCGGCCGCCACGGCGGCGACCGTAGCGCGCCGGGCCTCCGTCTCGCCGGTCAGCGCGCGGAACACGTCCGAGGCGATCGCATCCAGGATCGTCAGCGCGCTGGTAGGGTTGCCGGGCAGGCCGATCACCGGCCGGTTCCCCACCGCAGCCAGCACGGTGGGCTTCCCGGGCTTGACCCGCAGGCCGTGGACCACGACGCCGGGATCGCCGAGGCCCTCGATCGCGGCCGGGACGTGGTCGCGGGCGCCTACCGACGAGCCGCCCGTCAGGACCACCGCGTCGGCGACCCGCAACCCCTCAGCGATCGCCGCGCGGATCGTCGCGACCTCGTCGGCCGCGCGCCGCAGGTGCACGACCTCGCAGCCGAGCGCCGCCAGGCCGCCCGCGATCGCCCAGCGGTTGGAGTCGCGCACCTGGCCCGTGCCCGGCACGTCACCCGCGTCGACGAGCTCGTCGCCGGTCGACACCACGGCGACTGCCGGCCGCCGGTACACCTCGACCGCGGCGGCGCCCAGCGTCGCGAGCACGGACAACTCGGCGGCACCGATCCGCCGGCCCGCGCGCAGGACGACGTCGCCGGGCGCCATGTCGTCGCCGCGCGGCGTGAAGTACGCGCGCGGCGCCGGCGCTTCGGACGGAATCAGCACGCCGTCGCGCTCGTCGCAGTCTTCGACCGGCAACACCGCGTCGGCGCCGGCGGGCAGCACGCCACCGGTCGGGATGCGCATCGCCTCGCCCGCCCCCAGCGGGCCGGGCGGGGCGGCGCCCATGCGGATCGTCCCGGTGATCCGCCGCGGCGCGGCACCGTCGGCCGACCGGACCGCGAACCCGTCCATCGTCGAGCGGTCGTCGGCGGGGTAGGCGCCGTCGGCGACCGCGTCTCGAGCGAGGATCCGGCCGAACGCGCACTGCAGCGCGACGCGCTCGGTCCCGCACGGGCCCACCGCGACGGCGGCGCGGTACACGCCGAGCGCCTCGGCCGGCGCGAGGAGCCGTTCGGTCTCGAAGGTCGCGCCAGGGCGCAGGGCTCGCATCGCTCGCGGCTTCGACGCGCACGTGGAGGGTACCGGCGGCGCACGGAGGGCGCCGCCCCCATCGCGAACGCACGGCGGCTGTGCTCAATCTCGATCTGCTGCGGCGCGAGCCCGATCATGTCCGCATCGCCGCGCGCCGGCGCGGTATCGGCGCGGAATTCGTCGACCGCGTGCTGGAGCTCGATCGCGAGCGGCGCACGACGATCGCCGCGGTCGAAAACCGCAAAGCCGAGAAGAACGCGCTCACCGCGCAGATCGCCAAAGCGGCCGACAAGAAAGCCGCCGCCGCCGAGCTGCGACCGCAGATCGCGGCGCTCGACGCGGAGATCGCAGCCGCCGGTGAGCAGCTACCGTCGTTCGACGAGCGGATCGCCGCGGCGCTCTCCGAGGTGCCCAACGTGCTCGACGGCTCGGTGCCCGACGGCAGCGACGAGCACGCAAACGTGCACGTGCGCGCGTGGGGCGACAAGCCCGCGTTCGATTTCACGCCGAAGCCGCATTGGGAGATCGGCGAGCAGCTGGGCATCTTCGACTTCGAGCGGGCGACGAAGCTGTCGGGCTCGCGGTTCACCGTGTTGCGCGGCGCGGGCGCGCGGTTGTCGCGCGCGCTCGTGTCGTTCTTCCTCGACCGGGCGGCGCGCAACGGTTACGTCGAGATCAATCCGCCGGTGCTCGTCACACGCTCCACGATGTGGTCGACGGGGCAGCTCACGAAGTTCTCCGACCAGATGTACGTGTTCGAAGGCGACGACGCCGGCGACGCGCTCTACATCATCCCGACGGCGGAAGTCCCCCTGACCGCGCTGCACCGCGACGAGATCTTGGCGCCCGGCACCGTCCCGCTGCAGTACACGGCGTACACGCCGTGCTTTCGCAAAGAAGCCGGCGCGGCGGGCCGGGACACGCGCGGTTTGATCCGCCAGCACCAGTTCGAGAAGGTCGAGCTGGTGTGGCTGACGACGCCCGAGCGCTCGTTCGACGACCTTGAGACGCTGGTGCGCAACGCGACCGGATTGTACGAAGAGCTCGGCATCGCGCACCGCGTGATGCTGCTGTGCGCGGGCGACACCGGCTTCAACGCGGCGAAGACGTACGACGTGGAAGTGTGGTTTCCGGGCGCGGACACCTACCGCGAGATCAGCTCGTGCTCGAACACCACCGACTTCCAGGCGCGCCGCAGCGGGATTCGCTTTCGCCGCGATGCGACCGCGAAGGCCGAGTTCGTGCACGTGCTCAACGGCTCGGGCGGCGCGGTGGGCCGCACGCTGGCGGCGGTGGTGGAGAACTACCAGCGCGCCGACGGCGGCATCACGGTGCCCGAGGTGTTGCGGCCCTTCGCGGGCTTCGCATCGATCGAGCCGGACGGCTCGACGCGCTAAGCTCCGTGTCTGACGACGAAGTCGTAGCGCGCGCGGTCGCCGTGCTGCGCTGCGGCGGCGTCGTCGCGATCCCCACGGAGACCGTGTACGGTCTCGCGGCCGACGTCGCGAACGCGGTCGCGATCGCGCGCGTGTACGCGATCAAGGGCCGGCCGGTGCACCACCCGCTGATCGTTCACGCGCACGGTATCGAGGCGCTGGATGGGTACGTCGCTGAGATGACCCCCGCGCTGCGCGCGCTCGCGGAACGATTCTGGCCCGGACCGCTGACGGCGATCGTCGCGCGCGGCCCGCGCACGCCGCGCTCGGTGACGGGCGGTCAGGACACCGTCGCGGTGCGCGTGCCCGAGCACCCGCTCGCGCGCGCGATCCTCGCAGCATTTGGCGGCGCGCTGGCCGCGCCGTCGGCGAACCGCTTTGGGCGCATCTCGCCCACGCGCGCGGAGCACGTGCGCGCCGATCTCGGCGCCGAGGTCGATCTCATCGTAGACGGCGGCCCGGCGCGCGTGGGCGTCGAGTCCACCATCGTCGACCTCACCGGCGCCGTGCCCGCGGTGCTCCGCGCCGGCGCGATCACGCCGTCGCAACTCGGCGACGCGCTCGGCGTGCCCGTGGTGACGCGCGTCGGCGGCGCCGTGCGGGCGCCCGGCACGCTCGCGTCGCACTACGCGCCGCGCGCGCACCTCGTGCTCGTCGATGCGGATGCGCGCGACGCCGAGGGGCACCGCCGCGCGGATGCGGGCGAGCGCGTCGCGCTGCTCACGCTGCCCGACGATCCCGCGGCCGCAGCGCGCGCGCTGTACGCGACGCTGCGCGCGCTCGATGCCGACGGGTACGACGCGATCGTCGCGACGCTGCCGCCCGACACCGAAGCGAACGCGGCGGTGCGCGATCGCCTCACCCGCGCCGCGGCGCCGCGCGCGTGACGACCGTGTTCCGGCGCCTGCTCGCGCTCGCGGTGGCCGCACTCGTCGGGCTGCCGTGCGCCGGCGGTGCCGCCCCCACCGCACCGCGCACGCCGCGGCCGGCTGCGCCGGCCTCGCTCGGCGCGCTCGACGTCATCGCGCTCGAGATTTGCTACACGACGGTCATGGCGCGCTATTACGAGCCGGTCGAGCCGGCGGCACTGCTCGCCGGCGCGCGCGCGGGCATCGTCGCGTACCTTGCGTCGCGCGGCGTGACGAACCCGAACATCCCGCTCGCGCCCGCGCACACCGACCGCTACCGCGCGGAGAGCGACATCGACCGCGACGTCGCGCTCGCCGTCGCGCGCTACGGGGCGCGGGTTCGCACGGGCGAGCTCGTCGCGAAGACGATCGAAGGCGAGCTGGCCGCGCTGCACGATCCGTACAGCGTGCTGTTCCGGCCGGCGGCGTTCAAGAAGTTCGTCGGATTCCTCGACGGCAAGCCTACCGCGGGGATCGGCGCTGAGCTCGACGTCGACCCGCAGACGCACGTCGTGCGCGTGGTCGACGTCTTCCCGGGCGGGCCCGCCGAGACGGCCGGCGTGGCGCCGGGCGACGTCATCACCAGCATCGACGGCATGCCGCCGCCCGCCACCACGCCCGCCGCCGTCGCGGCAATGCTGCGCGGTGCGCTCGGCAGCACCGTTCGGGTCGGCGTGTCGCGCGACGGCGCCGCGCGCGAGCCGTTCGCGATCGTGCGGCGCGTCGTCACCCCGCCGGACGCGACGGGCCGCGTCGTCGCCGGCGGGATCGGCTACGTGCGGCTGCGCTCGTTCGGCGCACAGTCGGCTCAGCAGGTCGACGCGGTGCTCGCGAAGCTGCAGGCGGCCGGCGCGCGCGCGTACGTGCTCGACCTGCGCGCGAACGGCGGCGGGTACCGCGACGCCGCGATCGCCGTCGCGTCGCATTTCGTGCGCGGCACCGTCGCCACCATCCAAGAGCGCAACGGTAAGCCCGCGGCGTTCGCTACGAAAACCGGGGTGACGCCGATCGATGCGCCGCTCGCGGTGCTCGTCGACGGCGACAGCGCGTCGGCCGCGGAGATCGTCGCGGGCGCCGTGCAGGACGACAAAGCGGGGACGCTCGTCGGCGCGCGCACGTTCGGCAAAGGGCTCGTGCAAGAGACGTTCGCGCTGCCCGACGGCGGCGCGATCAAGCTCACGACGGCACGCTATCTCACGCCGGCGGGCCGCGACATCGACAAGGTGGGGATCACGCCGGACGTCGTCGTCGCTCAGCCGGCGGACGCGCATCCCGGCGCGCCGGGCCGCGACCCACAGCTCGACCGCGCGCTCGCGCTCCTCAGCGCGCGGCCGGCACCCAGCGCAGCGCCGGGAACGGCACCAGCCGCAACACCAGCGCCACGATGACGATCAGCAGAAGTACGTCGAGCGCGGCCTGCACGGGCGTGCGGTGCACGAGCGCGACGAACGCCGCGGTCGCAAACGAGAAGCCCGACTCGCCGGCCTCGCCGCCGAACGGCGCGACGGTCCCGAGCGCCGCGATCGTGACGGACAGCACGACGCACAGCCGCACCGCAGCCGCCGCGGCGCGGCTGCGCACCGACGTCAGCGCCGGTCCGAGCGCGACGCCGCCGAGAAAGAACAGATCGACGAAACGCCGCTCGCCGAAGTGGCGCGCTTCGAAGTCGTTCTGAAACGCGACGACGACCACGAAATACACCGCGCACGTCGCCGTGACGGCGAGCGAGACGCGACGCATCAGCCCGCCCGCGCGCCACATCACGCGCAGCCCGTACGCGGCGACGAGCGCGAGCGGCGTGAACGAGAACAGCCCCTTCCCGCCGACCGACAGCGCGAGCGCGAACTTCACGTAGTCGGCAGGCGCGTACACATAAAACGGCGTCGGGCCGGTCGTGCCGGGTTTGAGCGGAAACTCCGTCCACACGTCGCCGGTGAACGCGGTCGGGATGATGCTGCCCGACGTGAGCGCGTTGTACGCGAGCTGCAGCACGACGATCGGTGCGCCCGCTGCGATGCACAGCAGCCAGCGGCGCGCGGGTGCGCGCCACAGCAGCACCGCGCCGGCGATCGCGAGCAGTACGGCGGACGGATCGAACGCGAACGCCAGCCCGAAGAACAACCCGGCCAGCGCGTTGTGCGCGCGCCGACCGTCACGCCCGCGAATCAGGTGATAGCACCCGGCCAGCGCGGCCGCTCCACACGGGACGTGATTGGTCAGCACGGTCGCGTACGGTAGCGCCAGCGTGCCCGCGCCGGTCAGCGCCGCGACCGCCGCCGCGACGCGCGGCCCCAAGCCCAGCAGTCTCTCAAACGCGTACGCGTAACAACAGCCGACGCCGAACCACACGCCGACCGTGAGCAGCGTGATGAGATAGATCGCCGCCGCGGGCGTGTGGCGCAGCGTGATGCCGAAGGGCGCGGCGGCGAGCGCGACGCCGGTCGCGAGCAGCGTCAGCAGCGGCGGCTTGTCGGAGTAGTGCTTGCCGCGGTAAAGGAGCTTGTCGCCGAGGCCCACCGCGAACGGCGAGCCGTCGATGACCAGCGTCCGGTTCGCCGTGAGCGCGTCGACCATCGCGACGCGCGAGCCGTCGTTCCAGCCTGTCACGTGCGATTTCGTCAGCGCGGCGCACAGCGCGAAGGCAACGCAGAAAACGGCGATCATCGCGCGGCGGTCCACGTCGCGCGCAGTTCCGCCCGCAAAGTGCTTGCCCTCTTGGGCGATGCGTCGGCGGTGCTAGGTCTCGAGCTCCTCGCGCGTCGGCGCGGCGAGCGGTTCGACGAGCGCCGCGCTGAGCGACGGCGCGTCGGGCAGCGGGTGCTCCTCGTCGAGCGGGCGCTGCAGCGCCACGAGCACGGTGCCGTCGGCCAGCGTCGTGACGCCGCGCAGCTCCCAGCCTTGCGCGCCCAGGAACGCGAGCGTCGGATCGCCTTCGGCCAGCGACGCCGCATGCGGCGTGAGCGTGTGAAACGTGAAGTCGAACCGGCCGCGCATGCGCGGCTCCTACCCCGGGATGGCCCCGGTCTTACGCGCGAGCCGCAAGACCGACTCGTCGGCGCCGTACGCGGGCAGGTCGCCCAGCGGGACCCACGCGAGCGCGTGCGACTCCGCGCTGACGACGAGCGGCTCGTCCGGATCGGCCTCGAACGCGAAGCGCACGTCGAAGTGCTCGTGTGCGGGCTCGCCGGGCCGCGCCGGGATGCGGTGCACGTCGAGATCGTAGATCGCCTCGGACACGAGGCGCAGCGACGACAGGCCGGACTCCTCGCGCGCTTCGCGCAGCGCGGCGCGGCGCACGTCGGGGTCGCCGTCGGCGTGGCCGCCGAGCTGCAGCCACTTTCGGAGCTTGCGGTGGTGCGCCAGCAGGGCACGCGTGCGCGCCGGGTCGACGATCCATGCGGATGCGGTCACATGCCCAATGGAAAGCGCGCGCTCGAACGCGTCCGGATACGCCGTGACGAACGCGACGAGCCGCTCGCGCATCGACGCTTCGCGGGCGTCCGCGGGCACGTAGGCGCGCAGCTCGCCGAGCAGGGCGGCGCGGGACGCGGTCGTCATCCGAACGCTGGTTCGCGCGACGTTCGCGCGTTCCGCCGCGTTCGCCGAGCATGCGCAAGCGCTCGCTTCTGCTCACCGCCGCCGCGTTGCTCGCGACCTCCTCGCTCGCCGCCGCAGCGCCGCCGCCGGAACCGCCGATCGGGGGCAACGGCGGCCGCGGCATGGCGGTCCTGCGGGCGTGCGCGGCCGATCAGCTCAAGGCCGCGGTCACGTCCCAAACGGGCGCGATGCTGCACCGCGAGCTGCGCATCACGCTGACCAACGTGTCGGCGCGCCCGTGCGCGATCGATGGGTTTCCGGCGGTGCGGCTGCTCGACGAGCTGAGCCATCCGCAGATCGTCGCCGAGTCGTTCTCGCGCACGCCGAAGCTGTTCATCATCGCGAATGCGCAAGCGGCTGCGTTCCTCGTGCGCATCGCTACCGGCGACGGCATCACGTCGTACCGAACGGTCCCCGTGCTCGCGGTCATCCCGCCGGGCGACACGGCGCCGTTGCTGATCAACGTCGACGTCCCCGTCGCGCCGACGGTGGACGTCACGGCGCTGTTCCCCGCGACGCTCGCCCAGTTCGCGCGCTAACGCCCGTGACGCCCTAACGCGCGAGCAGCGCGACGAGCAGCGGCGCGGCGACTGCGGTCAGCACCGCACCGATGCCCAGCGACACGCCCGCAACGGCGCCCGCGAGCTCGCTTTCCACGGCGGCCTGTGCGGTGCCGATCCCGTGCGCGATCCCGCCCATCGCGACGCCGCGCGCGACCGCGCTGCGCACGCCCATGCGGTCGAGCAGCCACGGGCCCACGGCGGCGCCGAACGTCCCCGTCGTCACGACGAGCCCCGCCGCGAGCGCCGGATCGCCGTGCACGATGCGCGCGACGTCGATCGCAATCGCGGTCGTCGCCGATTTCACCGCGAGCGTCGCCTCCAGCGACATGCCCAGCCCAAACGCGCGCGCGCACAAGATCGCGCCGGCCATCGTTGCGAGGACGCCGCCGACGAGCCCCGCGAGCGCCGGCACGAGCTCGCGCGCGAACGCCGCGCGGTTGCGATACAGCGGCAGCGCCAGCGCGACGGTGGCGGGGCCGAGGAAGAACGTCAGCAGTGACTTCGCCGGCTCGTACGCGCGCACGTCGAAGCCGGTCGCCAGAAAGCACCCAGCGACGATCGCCGTCGAGAAGAGCACCGGCGTGGTGAACGGGTGCGCCCAACGCCGCCGCACGGCGAGGCTCAACCGGTACGCGCCGACGGTGAGCGTCGCGCAGCCCAGCACGAGCACCGCCGTTTCGAGCGGGGAGCCGCCCGTCACGACCGGTTCGCCAGCCGTTCCGTCGTAACGCCCGCGACCGCGTAGCCGAGCAGGGTGCTGATCAGCAGCGACGCGACGATGCCGGTCCCGGCGCGCGCGAACGTCGAGCCGAACGCCATGATGCCGACCGTCACCGGCACGAAGAAGAACGCGAGGTGTTTGGTCAAAAACCCGCCGCCGCTCTCGAACCAGTCGCTGCGCAACAGGCCGCTGGCGAGGCCGCCGAACAGCGCGCACATCCCGATCACGTTGCCCGGCACGGGCAGGTGCATCCCCGCGGCAAGCGCCGACCCGCCGGCCGAGAAGGCCCACAGCGCCGCGATCTGCGCGAGCATGCGCGTGAGGTCGCCCAGCGTCGCCGCCCAGCGGCGCGAGAGCAGCGGCCGCGCCGGCAGCGCGAGGGAAGACAGGGGAAAACGTTCGGTGGCCATCCGTGGTCTCCGCGATCGGCAATCCGTTTGTAACCACCCGCCGACCGTGTGATCGGGCGCAAGGCGGCGTTGCTCCAGGGGCTTGTTCGCAGCTTCACGGCGATCGAACGCGAACTGAACATTCCGGCTCCGAGAAGCCGGTCGCCTTGCCGATCCAAAACACGTGAACCCGCAAGAGCTGGCCCACCTCGCCGACCGCATGGCCGGCGCGGTCGGCCACGTGCGTGGGATGACGGGTGCCATCGCCGCAAACGCGCGCCAACAAGAAGCTTCGCTGCGAGACGTCGTCGAGACGACGCGCGGCGCCGCCCGTGAGCTCGCGGCCACGAGCGCGATCGTCCACGCGGTGCGCGACGACGTGGCCGACGCGGGCGCGGCGGTGACGCTGGCCTCGCAGCAGATCGCGGACCTCAGCGGCACCGTCGACGGGCTGGCGCGGCACAGCCGCTCCGCCGCCGACGCTATCCACGAGCTGCTCGAAGCGAGCACGAAGATCAGCGCCGCGGTGAAGTTCGTCGAGGACGTGTCGGACCAAACGAACCTGCTGGCGCTCAACGCGTCGATCGAAGCGGCCCGAGCCGGCGTGCACGGCCGCGGCTTCGCCGTCGTCGCGCACGAGATGCGCAAGCTCGCCGAGTCGACGCGCACGGCGACCGCCGAGATGAAAGCGCTGCTGCGCGACATCGGGCACAAAGCGAGCGCCGCGACGGACGTCGTCAGCGGCACCGACGACGCGGTCGCGCTCGCCACGACGGCGTCGGCGCTGGCGGATCAGGCGCTCGCGTCGATCTCGTCCGCGGTCGCGAGCGTCGGGGGCGCGTTCGAGAACGTGGACGACATGATCGCGGGCCACGCGTCGCGGATCGAGGAGCTGGAGCGCGCGACGCACGGCGTGCTCGACATCTCGCGCTCGCACCACACCGCCGCGACGGAGAGCACGCTGTCGGTCAACGCGCTCGCGCACCATATCAAACGCTTGCAGGTCGCCGAGTCGGCGGCGGTGGTCGCGCGGCGCGGCGTGCTGCGCGTCGCGACGATCTTGGGCGACTCGCCGTCGGCCGCGGCGTGGTCGCATTTCGCAGCACTGGTGGAGCAGCGCACGCACGGACGCGTGCGCGTCGAGCTCGACATCCCGTACACGGGCAAGGGGCGCGGCGAGGTCAACGCGTTCGACGACCTCATCGCCGGCGAGCTCGCGCTCGCGTCGGTCGGCTGCTCCGTGAGCGGCAACGTGATCCCGGCGGCGCAGATGTTCGAGCTGCCGTATCTCTTCGAATCGGCGGACCACGCGTTCGCCGTGCTGGACTCGCCGGCCGGTCAGGCCGTGCTCGCCGAGGCCGAGGGGATCGGGCTGCTCGCCTACGGTTACCTTGAGAATGGGATGCGCCACTTCACCAGCGCGGCTCAGCCGATCCGCACGCCGGATGACGTGCGCGGGCTGCGGCTGCGCGTGATGGAAGCGCCCGTGTACCTGCACTTCGCCGCCGCGCTCGGCGCGGTCGCGACGACGGTCCCCTACTTCAAGCTGCCCAGCGCGCTGGAGACCGGCGAGGCGCAAGCGCAGGAAAACCCGCTGAACAACATCCGCGGGCTCGATCTCACCCGCATGCAGCGCTCCCTGAGCTTGACGGCGCACAGCTACACGCCGCAGATCGTGTTTGCCAACCCCGCGGCGATGGACGCGCTCGGCGACGACCGTGCGGCGGTCGAAGCGGCGCTGCGCGAGTCGATGCTGTGGCACCGCGGCCGCGCGCGCGAGATGGAGCGCGACGCGCTGGCCTGGCTGCGCGCGCGCATGGACGTCACGGAGCTCGCTGCGCACGAGCGCGACGCGTTCCGCTCCGCGACGGCCGTCGTGGACGAGCACATCGACCGCCTCGTCGGCAAGGGACGGTGCGCGAAGCTGCGCGCGGCCGCTGCGTCGCTGCGCCCAGGCATGCGCACGGCGCGTGTCTGACGCGCAGGAGCGCCGCCGGCGCGAGCGGCGCCGCGGCCAGCTCGCGATCTTCATCGACCGGCGGCTGGGCGACCGGCGCCGTGCGGCGCGGCAGCTCCTCGACCGGCTGCGCACGTTTTTCGGTCTGCCGCCGCTGAGCTGACGCATTTCACGCAGGTCGCCGCGGGGAGCCGCGAAAACCGACGTCCGGTGCCCGACCGCGACTCCCGCATCGACGACCTGATCTACGAAGCCCGGCTGCACGCGGCGCGCTTCGGCGGCCCACGCCCCGTCGTGCCGGCGAAACATCTCGCCATCGTCACCTGCATGGACTCGCGCATCGACGTGTTCGACCTGTTCGGGTTGAGCGTCGGGGACGCGCACGTGATCCGCAACGCCGGCGGCATCATCACCGACGACACGCTGCGCTCGCTCGTGCTCTCGCAGCGCGCGCTGGGCACGCGTGATATCGTGCTCGTGCACCACAGCGACTGCGGGCTGCAGTCGATCGACGAGGACGAGCTGCGCGCGGAGCTCCACGCCGAGACCGGCGAGTTCCCGCCGTACGCATTCGGCGCATTCGACGATGTCGACGCGGCCGTGCGCCGCGCGCTCGCGCGCGTCAAGGAGCACCGGTTCCTCGTGCAGCGCGAGCGCACGCGCGGCTTCGTGTACGACGTCGAGACCGGGACGCTGCGCGAGGTTCGCGAGGGCTAGCGCTTCGCCGCCGCGCCGCGCTCGCGCACGAAGAGCTAGGGCGACGCCTTCTTGCGCGATGCTTTCTTGCGCGACGCCGTCTTCTTCGCGCCGGTCTTCTTGCGCGCGGCCGTCTTCTTGCGCGCGGCCGCCTTCTTGCGCACGCCGGTACCGCTTTGCGGGCCGAACTCATCGCGCAGCACTTGCTTAGCGTCCTCGAGAACCTTCAAGCGTGCGGCGGGCAGATTCTTGCCCGCGCGATTGATGTAGAACGTCAGCATCGACATCGCCGAGCGGTACGGCGACGACTTGCGCCGGGTCGACTTCTCGGCGTCCCGCTCGAGCTCATGCGCGATCGCCTTGGGGTCGCTCTTGGCGAACGTACCGCCGGGGATGTCGAGGGCGTCGCTGGTTTGCGTTACGCGCGCCGACCATCTCCGCGTGCCGCCGCTGGTCTTCTTCTTCGCCTTCTTCGCCGCCATGTGACGATCGTACCCAGCGCCGCGCGGCGCGTCGCGGGAAGGCGCACGCTCGCAAGCGCATTCATGCAGCGTTCATCATCACATGGTTCGCCGCCGTTCACGAGCAGTTCATGAGCGCGCCATTATAATCGCGGTTCATCCACGCCGCCGATGGGGACATACCGCACCGTGCAAAGAGTTGAAACGCGCATGACCCTCAAGACGATGCTCAACAAGGTTCCGCAGATCACGGTCTTCTTCTGGATCATCAAGGTGCTCTCGACCACGGTGGGCGAGACCTTGGCGGACTTCTTGAACACGAAGCTCGGCTTAGGCCTCATCAACACCTCCTATGCGATCAGCGCGCTGTTCTTGGTCGCGCTCGCGGTGCAGCTCACGCGCAACCGCTACATCCCCGCGGTGTACTGGACGGTCGTCGTGCTGATCAGCGTGGTCGGCACGCTGGTTTCAGACACGCTCGTCGACAAGCTCGGGTTCGGCCTGCAGACCACCTCGATCGCATTCAGCTGCGCGCTCGCCGCCGTTTTCGTGCTGTGGTACTTGAGCGAGAAGACGCTATCGGTGCACTGGATCGCGACCACGCGGCGCGAGTTGTTCTACTGGTCCGCCATCTTGTTCACGTTCGCGCTGGGCACGTCGGCCGGCGACCTGCTGTCCGAGAAGATGGGCGCCGGATACGGTGTCGCGCTACTCGCGTTCGCGTCGCTGATCGCACTGACCGCGCTCGCATACTACGTTTTCAAGATCGATGGCGTGCTCGCATTCTGGGTTGCGTACATCCTGACGCGACCGCTCGGCGCATCGCTGGGCGACTTGCTGTCGCAAGCGCGCAGCGACGGCGGGCTCGGCCTGGGCACGACCGCCACCAGCGCGGTGTTCCTGGTCGTGATCCTCGCACTCGTGACTTATCTGTCGAAGACGCTCCAACCACACGATCTCGAGCCGCCGCGCGACGTCCGCGAACCCGTCGCCGCCTAACGGTCCGCCTGCGGTGATGCGGCAACGCGCGTTAGTTCGCTGCCGCCGACATCCCTAGCCGCGCGAAGAGCCGGGCGTCGCGTTCCTGCCCGGGGTTGGCTGTCGTCAGAAGCTTCGGCCCCGCGAACATCGAGTTTGCGCCGGCCAGGAAACACAGAGCTTGCAGCTCGTCGCTCATCGTCTCACGGCCTGCCGACAGGCGCACCACGGAGCGCGGCATCGTGACGCGAGCAGCCGCGATGGTTCGCACGAACTCGATCGGATCGACGTCCGCGTTACCGGCCAGAGGCGTCCCCTCCACGCGCACGAGAAGGTTGATCGGAACGCTCTCCGGATGCTCCGGCAGCGTCGAAAGCGTCAGGATCATTCCGACCCGGTCCTCGCGGCTCTCCCCCAGCCCGACGATACCGCCGCAGCACACGCTGATTCCGGCGGCACGCACGTTGGCGAGCGTCCGCAACCGATCGTCGTACGTCCGCGTGGTGATGACCGTACCGTAGAATTCCGGCGACGTGTCGAGGTTGTGGTTGTAGTAGTCGAGTCCGGCGCTTTTCAGCCGGTGCGCCTGCTGCGCGGTGAGCATGCCGAGCGTGACGCACGTCTCCAGCCCGAGCCGTTTGACGTCCTCGACGAACGTGCACACCTGCTCGAGATCGCGGTCGCGCGGCGAACGCCACGCGGCGCCCATGCAGAAGCGCGTCGCGCCGGCGTCCTTCGCCGCCGCCGCCGCCGCGCGAACGGTCTCACGATCGAGCAAGCCGGTGATCGCGAGCTCCGTCGCGTGCCGCGCGCTTTGCGGGCAATACGCGCAATCTTCCGGGCAGCCGCCGGTCTTGATCGAAAGCAGCGTCGAGATTTGCACGGCCGCCGGGTCGAAGTGCGCGCGATGCGCCACCTGCGCGCGAAACATCAGCTCCGGCAACGGCAACTCGAAGAGTTCGCGCACGTCGTCCCGTGTCCAGTCATGGCGGCAAACGACGGTCGCGTCGAGCG
Source organism: Vulcanimicrobiota bacterium (assembly GCA_963792235.1). Taxonomy (GTDB): domain Bacteria; phylum Vulcanimicrobiota; class Vulcanimicrobiia; order Vulcanimicrobiales; family Vulcanimicrobiaceae; genus Vulcanimicrobium. The sequence continues at coordinate 412,654 of CAWBVR010000020.1, read as the reverse complement.
ACCCGGCGCTTTTCGCAGGATCGAAGCGGACGAGCATGATGCGACCTTTCGAAGCGTGGAGAAGCTTCACAGTGCTATTCGCGTGGCCGTCGCTCCTCCGGGGCGGCAGGCTTTTTCAGCATCGTCAACGTCGAACGTTGTGTCGGATTTGAAGCGCCCGTTGATTTGCAAGAGCGCGACGGAGATGAGATCGATCCCTTCCGAATCGGCCGGGAGAACCATGACTTTCAAAATCATGTCTTGCCCGGGATTCACCGGTTTTTGAACCTCAGCGTTGCTCCTTACAACCGCTTTCGAAGAAATAATCGCATCGTTAGGCCGTCCGTAGTCCGGAAAACGGTCGGTCTAGGCGCGCCTTCGTCGGCTGCGATGAAGGCGAAAATGCCTTCATCGAGGAGGTAACTGGCAGGAAGTTGCTTCCCTGCGTCTGGCCCGAATGAATCCATCCACGTAATAGACTTCGGTCTTGTCGTCGCGTCCAGCGTGAACGTGCCTTCTAGAAGCAAGGTCCCGCCAACAGAGTGGACTGCAAAATGGTTGGCGGCAATTGTTGTGACCGCGCCGGCTTCGGCATGAGCATCCGGTGGACTGGCGATTCCATCCGCCTCCATGTACACTTGCTCCCACGAACCTTGCAGTGCGTCCAAGTCGGCGGCGGATACGTCGTGCTCCGCATTGCCGAGTGGGTCAACCATCGGTAATTTTGGTCACGTGATTTGTTGCGGGGTTTGGGATAAGCCGCGGCGGGCCGTACCGTCTTTTTGGCAGAAGTATTCCTTTCATCGGCTCTCGTGCCGCCTGCAGCAAATCCGGACGGGCTCGTCAAGTCTCATTGTCGGTGTCAAAATTCTCGAATCGTGGAACCTGGACACGAGGAGAGCGTTCAGGTTCCAAAATTCAGTCTTGGTTCCATTATTCGCGCTCGGGGTTGGACTTGGTTCCACTATTCGAGTCTAGGCTCTACAGCATACCATCACCGGACTGCGCAAGTCTGGTCGTTTGATCCAGAATTTGGTATAATGTCAGGCCCGTTGGGCGACCCGGAAAACTCGTTGGGGACAGGTGCAACCTTCTGATCCAACTCTTGATCTTGACCTCTTGATTGCCCCGTTCGGGGCTTGGCTGTGCCAAATATGGGTCCAGCGACGGGACGAAGCACCTCCGACTCGCGTTGGCCGCGCGATGGGAGCGAGACCCTGAAGCCCGAGGTGGCACTAGGGGGAGACAGTCCGGACCGTCGTCGCCTACGAGCCTAGGAACTCGACAACGACGGTCCGCCCGTAGACCACAATTACCACGACCCAAGGCCTCGTGGAAAGAGTGGTCACAGGACATAGACCCCGTTGCAGCTCTATCCCAATCAGCCACCCGCGCCCCCATTGCCGATGCCGCCGGACCCGCAGCGACGTGCTCGCGGCTACGTTCTGGCGCAAAAGCCCGACCGAACCGTCGAGCGCATCGAGAAGACGAGGCCCGACGGCTCAGTCGTCGTCATGTTCCGCGTTCCCTCCGGTCGGCTCTGCGGGCGTCTTCTACGACGTCTACTTTCTCGACGCACGCTGGATTTGCGGCGGCTGTCCGGACTTCTCCGACCGGTTCGAACCATGTAAGCACATCCACGAGGTCGTAGACCGGTTCTATCCGGAGTTGGCACCGCCGGCCCCGGAAGAGCGCCTGCTGACGGCGTTCAACGCCGGCGGCAATCACTATCGCGGAATCTATCGCGCTCCGCACGTCCCGTTCGCTTACGGGGACGGGCTTGCGGAGAGCACCCTCAATGACCAGGCACTGCGGATCGAGGACGTTCGCGTGCTGGAGCAACTGACGGAAATGGTGCCGGCGATTGACCGGGCATTTCCGCGTATCATCCGCGCTGGTCATCCGTCGCTCTCGCCAGGCCAACGGGTTCTGGCAATGGTCATGCGGTCTCAACACGGCAGGAGCATGCGGAAGTTCGAAGCCGGAATCAAAGCGGCTTGCGACCGACCGGAATTTTGCCGTTCGGGCCAATGAAATCGACGTTCGTCCGCTACAACGCAAGCCTGGAAACTTTGCGGTATCTTGCCGAAGCTATCGCTTGGCGGTCGCGCCGTATACGGACCTCGAGCGCGTCCTGCTGGTAGACGCAACGGGCTTTTCTTCACGGTTGGTATCTAATTGGCTCGATCACTCGACCGCAGAGAATGAGGGCCGTGCGGTAACCGACTACCGCGACGAGACGATGTGGCTCAAGTTTCACGCGGTCGTGGGGCGTATCTCGCACGCTATCCTCGGTTTTCGGCTTACGCCGCCGCGAGGTCCCATGAGCGCCGATGCAACGCTCTTCCCCTACCTACTCGATGATGTCGTCCGGGCGGGATTTGCACCGCAGTTTGTTGGCGCTGACAACATCTACCTGACGCCCGGAAACTGGGAGGCGTGTCGCAATCACGACTCCTACCTGGTGTGTCCCGAGAAGGGCCGTAACCGCTCCAAAAAGACCGGCGAGCCCATCGGTGCGGGCAAGCAGATCGCCCAACTGCGGGCGATGTTCCCGGAAGCCGTAGGAGACATCAAGCGCGCTCGTCAGGCTATCGAAGGTGTTTTTTCGGTGGAGAAGCGCGATGACAATCACCTCGCAGCGGCTGGAACGAAGAAGGAACGCGAGGCATTCCGTAACGCGCTCGCCGGTAACCCAGAAATCGCCGGCGTTATCAGTGACGCTGAGTACGGAATCTACGTCTCACGGCTCGTGGAGATCTACATCCGGGCGATCCGTCAGGTTCTGCGTCGGACGGTCAACATGGAATTGGGCTGGAAGTGCCAGATTTCATACCAGCGCGGGACCAAGTTTCCGGTTTTGCGCGGATGAGCGAGACGTTTCGCAAGACGCGCGCGGATGGGGCCTACCGGCACTGGACCGGAAAGGTGCCGGCCGTCGAGCGGCCACGCAACTATCAGCGACGCATTGGTGGGCCACCGCTGCTGTTCGCAACGGACATCCGCATGACGCTCTTGGTCACACTTGCGCTTGGAGGCACCCTGCGGCCCAAGACCCTCTGGGAAACCATCGGCAAGAAGGCTCACGTCGTTCTAGACGGTCTCATCGCGGTCGGTCTCGTCGTTCGATGGAAGAACAGCCGGAGCATCGCTTACGTGGCGCTCAACCCCGCGCACCCGGCCTGTGAGCCGCTGCGGGCGCTACTACTGGCGGTGGCTCAACAGTACGTCTTTTCACGACCTCTTGTCGGGCCTAGAGACATAGCCGGAGGATCGCCCCCGCCGGCTCAGGGCGGCTGTACCTTATCTTGTACCTTTGGCGATGTCAGTCATACCCTTTCGCTTCTAGTCGTCTATATTCTCGGCAAGGCCAGCGCTCGTGATGTTGTCCGCGGCACGACGGTCGTAATGCGGCGGTCGGCGATGGCGCGCCTCTGGATGTTCAAATCGCACGGTATTCTGAGCAGCAAGTTACAGCGTGATGCCCGGACAGTCCGTTGTTCGGAAAACGTGTTCCGCTTTGACGATAAGGAGCCGCTCACGCCATATGTTATTGCGGTCCTCGACGTTTTGGACGCTTATATGCCGTTCATACGATTGACGACTCAGAGCCAGGCATCGCAGACCGTCCAGCGCCAGCGCCATAAGTATCGTAAACGGCAGAATCAGTCGAATCAGCGATGGTAGGCGGCGTACATGGATCACTTTGGGACCGCCCGCTTGCGTACACCTGACACGAAACCTTGTTGGAACGCCCCGGATCATGGGGCCAATGACCGTCGATTTCCGTCAACATCTCGCTCGCCAACGTGAGTTCCTTAGCGCGTCAGCGGTGGCGTACGACGCGGGCTTTCGCGATGAGGCGTATCGGATCGCCGTCGTGCTGCGGGTTCTCCTCCATCAAACGAAGGCGTCAACGTCATTGCTGCACCACCTTAGTGCGGACCACGCTCCATTGCTATCAACCACCGAACCCGCGTCACCAGGAGCCGTCTTCTATGACGGCTTGAGCCTCATAGGCATGGCGGGCGGAAGCGGCGACGTAACGGTCGGGCCGGCCCTGGATCAGGCACATACGCGCCGGTTTGTTCCAGCACAGGACTGGTGGGGCGAAGAAATCTTCGTCCTAAATTCAACGAGGCTGGCGCGTAAGAATATCGTTCTATCGGCCGCGAACCAGGATGGCGGCGCGCATGTAGATGATAAACTGAACGCCCAGTATGCTGAGTTCAAACAAGGTATCTGGAGCGCTCCGAAGGATCTGGCCGCAGCATATGACATCCCGGAGCCGCAGTTGGTATTTCTACGCCAGATGGCCTACGAGATTTTGAACAGCCCATCATTGCAGGACCTCGTAACAAGTGGCACCGTCTCCCCACAAAATTCGGTGCTAACTGCACCAACGCCACCTTGGGAACCCGAGAAGGTTGCGCAAGCCGACCTCGATGCGATGCCAATTCTCGAAGTCGACCGGCTTCGCAACGTCGTAAAGAAGGGTCACTTCTCATTGCTCGATGGGCTCTACCGTTCGTCACCGGGCGGTGCGACCAACCCGTTGGGTAATTACCAGATTGACCAGAACGATGGGTACCTGGGTTCGTTTGCTGATTGGACGAAAGTATTATTGGACGAAAATCTAATTGCGAGATCCGCCGACTTCCCGGATTTGTACACGGGAACAAATCGCGGCCGCGCATTTGTAACGCGAATCATCGAGATCGGACACTAGCAAGCAAGCCGGTCGATGGAGCGTAAGCGAGATCTAGGGGTTCGCTTTGGTCCGCAGCCCGTGGAATAAGTTAAACCCGGTTAGTCGTCGTCGTCTTCTTCAAACGGCTGGCGCGTCCAGGGTGCGCTTTCGGCTGTCGCGCTGAGCCTCCCAGCCGGGCAGAAGGTCGAATACCTCGGTGAGGCCGGGGTCACGTTCCCCAAGATGTTCTTTATGCAGGACGACGATTTGTTCGTCGTCATCCACATGCTCATGGCCGCCACAAATCATCTGCCAATCGCCGTTGTGGTCGTGAGCGGCATAAAGTACCGGCGCTCCACGTTCGTAGACGTTACGGCAGGCGAACTCAGCCAAGAGACCCCCCAGCGGTTGGGAAAACTTGGTTCCACTATTCGATGACATCGAGGCTGTTGGTCTCAATATTATTGAATAGTGGAACCTGGACACGAGGAGAGAGTGGGATTCGAACCCACGAGCCCCGCGAAGGGCCTTCGGTTTTCAAGACCGACGCGTTCAACCGCTCCGCCATCTCTCCGTGCGCCGCGACGGATTTCTCGCCGCACGGCAACGCCCTCTCGGTACGTCGTTCCGTGAGTCATACCTTGCTCGCTTCGCACTGCACAGCGCAGGCGAACCCTTGTACGGCCGCCGTACCGAGCCGTGATGTAAAGAACAGATCAAGCCGCGGCCTGCGCGCGGGACACCGCCGTTCAAGGTGCTATGGACCGATTGATGGATACGCCGGTCGATATCCCCGCGCCGTTGACGACGCCGGCCGAGCGTTTGACGTCGCTCGCTGCTGCGCAGGCGGCGTCGGTCGCGGCGCTCCATGCCGACGGCTTGGCACAGATCCCCGACTGGACCGCCGCGAAGGTGCTCGTCGAGCATTTGTTCGCACGTGGCCACGCCGAGATCCCCGGCGTGGAGTACGCGGTTGGCTACCGGCTCGCGCATGGGCTTACCGGCGGCGACATCGTCGACGTGTACCACTTCGACAACGACGCCGTGTCGTTCTCGATCGCGGACATCTCGGGCAAGGGCAGCGAGGCCGCGATCCACGCGGCCATGGTGAAGTACGGCTTGCGGTCCTACGCGTCGCACGGGCTCATGCCCGAGAGCGTGCTGCGCGCGCTCGACCGGCTGTATCTCGAGAACAACGCGTTCGAGCGGATCGAGTCGTTCGCGAGCGCGTTCTTCGGCGTCGTCGACGCGACGCGGCGCATCATGCACTACGCATCGGGCGGGCACGAGGCGGCGGCGATCGTCGTCCCCGGAGAGCGCGCGCAGCCGCTGCTGCCGACGGCACCCCTGATCGGCGTCTTCGACGACCAGCACCACCTCTTCAAGCAGAGCTTCGTCGAGTTGCCGCCGGGCACCGTGTTCGCGGCGACGACCGACGGCGTCACCGAAGCGCGCGCGCCGGACCGCTCGTTCTTCGGCATGGAACGCTTCATCGAGACCGTCGAAGAGTTCGCCGAAGCGCCGGTGGAGACGCTGGTGACGGAGCTCATCGAGCGCGCGCGCGCGTACACGCACGACAACATCCGCGACGACATCGCGGTGGTCGCAGCCCGCTTCTTGTAAGCATGGCCAAGCGCACGCCGCCGGTGCTGCACGGCTCAGGCTGCGCGCTCCGCCCGTGGCGGCGTGACGACGCCGGCGCGCTGGCCGAGCTCGCGAACGACCCCGACGTCGTGCGCTACATGAACCACCGCTTTCCGTCACCGTACACGCGCGCGGACGCCGAGACGTGGCTTCGGGTCCAGCTCGGCGAGCCGGACGCGCGGAACTGGGCGATCGAGGTCGACGGCGCGGTGGCCGGCGGCATCGGTGTGACGCCGGGGGCGCTCGAGCACGCGGGCAGCGTGATGATCGGGTATTGGGTCGGCAAGCGATTCTGGGGCCGCGGCATCGCGACCGACGCGTTGCGCACGCTGACAACGCACATGCTCGCGACGCTCCGCCCGCGTCGCCTCTGGGCGAACGTGATGGCGGCGAACGCGGCGTCGGCCCGCGTGCTGGAGAACGCCGGCTACGTGCGCGAGGCGGTGCTCGCTCGCTCGATCGTCGACCGCCACGGCGGCGTGCACGACGAGCACATCTTCGTCTTGCCGCAAAGTGCCGCCGGACTGACGTAGCGACGCGGGACGCACGCCTCCCAGGGATTTCTCAGGTGCTCGGTATTCTCTAGTTGCACCGGCTCACCGGCCTGGAGGAGGCGCCCGATGAATCGCAGGCAGGCTCTTTCCGCGCTCGCAGTGTCCGCCGCCGCGGCCCTGGTGCCGCGGCCCGCGCTCGCCGACGGGCTGATCCGCTTTCGCAACGTGTCGTTTCCCGGCAGCATCCTCGTCGAGGTTCGCGTCGGCAGCACGCTCGACGCCGCGACGCTCTACGGGACGCAGAAAATCGCGCGCGGCGACCTCTGGGAGGTCGACACCACCGGCGCGCTAGCGTGGTGGCGGCGCGAGCTTGCCCCCGGAGCGAACGACGGCCGTTACACCGCGTGGCAGCGCGTCGACCCGAGCCGTTCGGACGAGCGCGTCGACCTCTAAGCGCGCAGCACGATGCGCACCGGGCGCCACGGCTCCGCATCGTCGGCGTAGACGATGGTGAGGATGCGCTCGGACCACGCGCGCCCCGCGACCTCCTCGATGCCTGGGTCTCGTGCGTCGAACGCGCGCTGGCCGTCGTCCGTGTCCAGCAAGAACCCGTCGAAGTCGCCCGCGCGGTCGTAGATCAGCCCGGTGATCTTCCCGGTGTAGCCGCGCCGCTCGTCGCCGTCGTCGTGGTGATGATGGTGCTCGTGGTCGTGCTCGTGCTCGTGCTCGTGACCGTGGTCGTGATGGTGTTCATGTTCGTGTTCGGCGGCGGTGGCGTGATCGTTCTGGTGCACCTCGTCTTCATGCCCGCTGCGAGATGCGCGTTCCCGCCCACGAGCAGGAAGACGCTCGCCGTCCGGCCCGAAGACCGCGCGATGGCGCTTTCACCCTTCCCCGTCCGCGCGCTCGCGGCCGCGCTCGCAGTGGGCCTCGCCGCATGCGCCCAGACCGGTGGCGGGGGTTCGACCGGTTCGCGCGACGTGGTGCGCATGGTGATCGGGACCGATCCGCCTGGGCTGAACCCGATGGTGTTCGACAACGCGCAGGTGTCGTATCTCTCGCACCTGTTCCACGGCTATCTGCTGCGAACCGACGGCGCCGGGCGACTCATCCCCGATCTCGCGACGGTCGTGCCCGCGCGCGCGAATGGCGGCATCTCCGCCGACGGCCGCACGGTGACGTATCACCTGCGCCGCAATGTGCGCTGGCACGACGGCGCGCCGTTCGACGCGAAGGACGTCACGTTCTCGTTCGCCGCCGCCGCGAACCCGAACAACGCGGTCCCCGACCGCACGGGGTTCGACCACGTCGCGGTCGCGCGCGCGCTCGATCCGTACACGGTGCAAGTCCGGCTCACGCGCCCGTTCTCGCCGTTCGTCGCATCGTGCTTCACGCTGGGCGCGAACGACCCGTACGCGATCCTGCCCGCGCACCTGCTCGCAGGCAAGCACGACCTCAACCGCGACCCGTACAACGCGGCGCCCGTCGGTTTGGGCCCGTACAAAGTTTCGTCGTGGGAACGCGGCTCGCGCATCGTGCTCGCCGCGGACCCGCACTACTTTCGCGGCGCGCCCGCGATCCCGCGCATCGAGATCGCGATCGTCCCGGACCCGAACACGCAGGCGACGCTGTGGAAAACGGGCGCCGCCGACTTCATCATCGGGCGCGTGCAGCTCGGCCGCACGTTCCTCGACGCGCTGCGCACCCGCGCCGATGCGCACATCGTGCTGCAGCCGCACTATGAATTCGACTTCGTCCAGCTCAACCTCACGCACCCGCCGCTCGACGACCAGCGCGTGCGGCGTGCGCTCGCGATGGGCTTCGACCGCAAGCGCATCATGCGCGATCTCGACGGCGAGCTGTGGCTCGACGCGGAGACGGACCGGCTGCCCGGTCAGTTCGCGTACGACGCGTCGATCGTGCAACCGCAGTACGACCCCGGCGCGGCGGCACGTCTGCTCGACGCGGCGGGCTGGTTGCGTGGTCCCGACGGCACGCGGCGCAAAAACGGGCGCGCGCTCGCGTTGGACTTCGTCGCGACGACGGAGTCGAAGACCACCGGGCGCTTCGCGCTGTTCGTTCAGCAAGATCTCGCGAAGCTCGGCATCCGGGTCGACATCAAGACGTATGCTTACAATCAAATCTGGGCATCGAAGGCTGACAAGGGCATCTTCCAGACCGGCCGGTTCGACCTCGCGTACTCCGGTTGGCAGCCCAACGTCGTCGCGGACCACTCGTACCTCTTCCGCTGCGACACCCGGCCACCCAACGGCGACAACTTCGGCGGCATCTGCGATCCGGCGATCGAAGCGGCCGCCCGCGAGGAGCTGGGCGCGAGCGCCGATCCCGCTCGCGAAGCCGCCGGCGACCGCGCGCTCACGGCCCGGCTCGTCGCGCAGACCGACGTGATCTTCCTGGGCTTCAACCGCGAAGCGGTCGCGTACCGCGACGGGCTCGAAGGCGTGGTGCCGTCAGTGACCGGCTCGCATCTCTGGAACGCCTACGCTTGGCACGACGCAGCGGTAAAGTAGCCGCGTCCGCGGACGCGGAAAGGGGCCGGGTGGCCACTACCGAGTCGCTCTCCTACGGTTCGTACCTCAAGGTCCCCGAGCTGCTCGCGCTCCAGCAGCGCATCAGCGATCCTCCGCACCACGACGAGCTGCTATTCATCCTGATCCATCAGGTGTACGAGCTGTGGTTCAAGCAGACGCTCCACGAGCTCGACGCCGCGGTCGCGTTCCTCGACTCCGACGATCTGCTCAAGGTCGCCAAGGCGTTTCGCCGCATCCACGCGATCCAGCGCATCTTGCTCCAGCAGGTCGACGTGCTGGAGACGATGACGCCGCAAGATTTCAACGCCTTCCGCTCCGGGCTCAACCCCGCGAGCGGCTTCCAGTCCGCGCAGTTTCGCGAGATCGAGTTCCGCTGCGGCCTGGCGGGCGACCAAAAGTACCTGCGCCACCTCGCGCTCACGCCCCAGGAGCGCGCGCGGCTCGAAAAACGCATGCAGGAGCCGACGCTCTACGACGCCCTCAAGGGGTACCTCGCGCGGCACGGCTTCGACGTGTCGACGCATGACGCGCTGGTCGACACGTTCCGGACGATCTACGAGCACGAGGAACAGCACTACGCGATCTACCTGCTGCTCGAAGACTTGATCGACTTCGACGAAGGCGTGCTGCTGTGGCGCGGCCGCCACGTCGCGATGGTCGAGCGCATGATCGGGATGAAGCCCGGCACCGGCGGCTCGCTGGGCGTCGCCTACTTGCAGACGACGCTGCAGCGCCGCTTCTTCCCGGAATTGTGGGAGGTGCGTACGGTCCTGGGCGGAGCGTACGGCGGCTGAACGCTACGGCGTGGGCGAAGCGGACGGCGTCGGCGTGAGCGCTTGCGCGACGCTGCGCGGCGCCGCATAACGCTCGTGGGCGCCGATCACGTTGAGCACCACCGCCGCTTGCGCGCGCGTCACCGGCTGCTGCGGGCGGAACATCGCGATCGCGCCGAACGTGCGGCCGATGTTGTCGATCTTGGGCGAACCGTCTTTCGGATCGTCCTGCACGTCCGTGGCGACCGCGCCGGCGTACGTCTTCTGAACTTTCTCTTTGTCCTTCCACGGCGGAAGATTGTAGCGCGCGTAGCTTGCATCTTCGGCGTAGCTCTTGTCGACGCCGCCGCGGTCGAGCCCCGACTTGATCGCGATCATCTGCTCGCGCGTCAGCGGCTGATCCGCTTTGAACGTCTTGTCCGGAAAGCCGACGGCGATCCCCGCGTCGCTGAGCCCCTGCACGTAGCGAAAGTCGGGATCGCTCGACGCGAAGTCCGAGAACGACGACTGCGCCGTCGCGTCCGCGGGATGGATCTGGCGGCTGGGCTGATCGGTCCACACCGCGTTGTTCGTCTTGAACAGCCAGCGCACGAAGTCGCGCCGCTTGACCGGATCGCCGGGGTGGAATTGACCGCTGGTCGCGTCGAGCACGCCGAGCTGCGCGAGCAGCACGATCTCCTTCTCACCTTGCACCCCGCCGATGTCGGTGAACCCGGCCGCCGGTCGCGGCGACGGCGCACCGATCGTCGCCGCTGCAACAGTTGCAGCGGCCGAGGCCGCAGCAACGGGGCTTGCGCTCGCCGCGGCGTCGGGCGCTAATGTCGCGGCGGGCGACGCGGACGCGTCCGTCGACGCCGTCGTCGTGCTCGTGCTCTGATCCGTTTTCGAGCACCCGGTCGCCGTGACGGCGCACGCAAGCACGAGCATGGCGATAAACGGCGTTCGCATGCCGCCCGGTACGCCGGACCGGTCGAGCGATCCCGCCTGCATCGGGCGCCCGCGGCGCGCCGGAAGGGCTCCCCGCCGCGCGGCGGAACGTCGCCGCGTGATCGCTTCCTCTTCGGAGCATGTTCTGAGCTTGCCGAATGACGCACGCGACCGCTTCGCCGGAATCGACGTCAACACGTGGCTCGTCTCGCATTCGATGGGCGCGCCGCCGCTCGCCGCGCGCGACGCGCTGGTGCGCTACCACGCGCAGTGGGCCGACGGCGGCCCCGAAGGCGCATGGCCCGTATGGCTCGACGAAGCGCGCGCGATCGCCGACGGGATCGGCGAGATCATCGGCGCACCCCACGGCTCGGTGTCGCTCGCGCCGAACGTGAGCCTGCTGCAATCCGCACTCGCGTCATCGCTCGACCTGCGGGATGCCGGCCGCAACGAGATCGTGTACGAAGCGCTGCAGTTCCCGTCGCTCGCCTACGTGTGGACGGCGTGGGAGCGCGCCGGCGCAAAAACGGTGCGCGTGCCGACCGACGACGGCAAGACGATCCCCACCGACCGCATCTGCTCGGCGATCACCGAGCGCACCGCGGTGGTGGTGCTGTCGCACGCGTACTACCAGAGCGGGGTCGTGATCGACGTGCCGGCGATCGCCGCGCGCGCACACGCGGTGGGCGCGCTCGTCGTGCTCGACGCGTACCAGACCACCGGCACGTACCCGTACGACGTCGCAGCACTCGGCGCCGACATCGTCGTCGGCGGCTCGCACAAGTGGCTGTGCGGCGGCTCGGGCTGCGGTTGGACGTATGTCAAGCCCTCGCTTGGGCAGCGATTCGAACCCATGGTCACCGGGTGGTTCGCACACCGCGATCCGTTCGCGTTCGAACCGCCCCCGATCGAGTACGCGACCGATCAGCTGCGCTGGGCGACCGGTACGCCGACGATCCCCGGCTATCTCGTCGCCAAAGCGGGCCACGACGTCATTCGCGAGATCGGCGTCCCGGCGATTCGCGAGCACAACATACGGCTCACGACGCGCCTCACCGAGGCGGCGCTCGAATGCGGCTGGACCGTCAACACGCCGCACGACGCTGCGCGCCGCACGGGCTGGGTCGGCATCGACGTCCCCGAAGCCGAGCGCGTCCTGCACGAGCTGATCGCGCGGCGCATTTTCGTCGACTACCGGCCGGGCTGCGGCTTGCGCGTGAGCGCGCACCTCTACACCACGGATGAAGAGATCGAACGCTTCCTTGCGACGATGTGCGAGCTCGTGCATTAGACCGAGCACGCGTCGTTTTCGTTCCATTGTGGTAACACGGCTCCTGATAGGCACTCTCGCAATCATAGGAGCCTCCAGCATGCAGCAGACCAGCCGACTGATGCTCGCCGCCACAGCCCTCGCGCTCGCCGCAACGGGCGTCGCGTCCGCGCAGTCCTCACCGGCGCCGTCGTCGTCCTCGATGCCCGCGCCGATGTCGTCGTCGATGCCCGGGCCGATGTCGTCGTCGATGCCGATGCCGGTATCGACGACCACGCCGAGCGGGGCGTACCCGGTATCGACGGCGGCCCCGAACACGATGTCGACGCCCGCGCCCGCGTCGACCGGTTCGAGCTCATCCGGTTCAGGCACGACACGCTCCACCGGCGGAACGCCGAACGGCAACGAAGGCGGCAACGGCAAGGTCAAACAGATCAAAGCCGGCTCGCTTACGCGCACGCAAGTGCTTTACGGCGTGACGCACCAGGTGCAAGCAGCGAAGCAGCTCCTCAAGATGAAGACGGTCAACTTCGACAACCTGCGCGTGTACAAGCTCCCGGCCAACCTGCAGTCCGTCATCAAGCTGAGCGACGCCGACCAGCAGGCGCTGGCGCTCGCGATGCTCGGCAACGGCATCCAAGTCGCGCAGACCAGCCCCGGCCTGCCGAGCTCGAACGGCAACAACTCGCCCATCCAGTACCTGCGCAACGTGCTGGCGAACATCAACGTGAGCAACGCGCTCAACAACCTCAACGTGCTGAACAACTCGAACGTCAACGTCAACGTGGCGCTGTCGAACGTCCTCAACAACAACAAGATCCTCGATCGGCCAGGTCGTCGGCCTCTACATCGGCGGCGGCGGCATCATTACGACGATCACGAAGTGACGCGCACGATCATGACGAACGCAAAATTCGCCCCACTGCTCGCGGCCGCCGCGCTGGCCCTCGCGCCGGCGGGCGCCGTGGCCCAAAGCGCACCCCCGGCGCCCCCGGCGCCCACGTCGCCGTCCTTACCGGCCCCGGCACCGACGACGATGTCGGAACCGACCGCTGCACCGAGCACGCCGGCTCCAGCCGCGAACACGCCGGCGCCCAAAGCGACGATGTCGACGAACCCGAGCACCGGCTCCGGTACGGGCGGCACGGCCACCAAGCTCGCCAACGTCAAGAAGATCCCTCACGGTACGCTCAGCGCGACGGACCTGCGTTACGGGATCACGCACCCGCTGCAGGAAGCCAACGCGCTGCGCAAGATGAAGTCGGTCAGCTTCGACAAGTTGCGCGTGTACCGGCTCTCGTCGGGCCTGAAGTCGTTGCTGAAGATCGGCGACGCGAACACCGACCTGCCGTCGCTCGCCGTGCTGGGCCCGCCGACGCTCATCGCGCAGACGACGCCGGCCACGAACGGCAGCAACTCGCCGATCGCAGTGCTGCAATACGTGCTCGCGAACATCAACGTGAGCAACGCGCTCAACAACGTCAGCGTCCTCAACAACTCCAACGTCAACGTCGGCGTGTCACTGCAAGACGTTCTCAACGGCAACAAGATCTCGATCGGCCAGGTCGCCGGCATCTTCGTCAACGGCCTGGGCATCATCACGACGATCACGAAGTGATCGCGTCGACCTAACCCTGCTTGCACGCGCGCCCGGCGGCGCTACTCCGGCTTCTGCATCCGCTCGCTGAGGATCCGCTGGGCCGCGTGCAACGTGGCGAATTGCTCCGCCGCGCGCGCATAGATCGCCTCGGTGATCGCGTCGAGCACCGCGGGCTCGACGTCGGGGACGTGCTCGGCAACCACGACCGGGATCGCATCGCGAATCGCGCGCAACGCGTCCTCGGTGGTCTCGGATAGCTGCGCCGCGAGATCGTCGAGCGCCGCGGACAACCGTACGGAAAGCGCGCGCGAGATCTCCTGCGTCGACTTCGCAAACACGTCGGGCAACCCGTCGATCTGGCGCTGCAGCTGCTCGAGCGCCGCGCGCGAGACGAGCACCATCTCCTCGTTCGATTCCATGCGCCGTCTCTCACGGCCGAACGCGCGAATCCCCTGCCGGCTGCGTGCCGCTCATACCTCGCCGAGCAAGCGCACCATCTCCGCATGCAGCAAGCCGTTGGACGCCACGATCGAACCGTTCGCAATGTCGAGCGGCCCGCCGTCGATGGCGGCTGCGCACCCGCCCGCTTCAGCGATCAGAAGCGCGCCGGCCGCAACGTCCCACGCTTTGAGATCCCACTCCCAAAACGCATCGAAGCGCCCCGCCGCGACGAAGGCGAGGTCGAGCGCCGCGCTGCCGTCGCGCCGCAGCGCTTGCGCGCGGTTGGAGAGGTGCGCGAAGAACTTGCCGTTGCGCTCGTACCGGGCGGGCATGAACCCGGTACAGACCAGCGCATCAGAAACCGTCGCGACCGGCGACACGCGGACCGGCGTGCCGTTGCGCGTCGCCCCGCCGCCGCGCCGCGCGGCGAACAGCTCGTCCAGGACCGGCGCGTACACGGCGCCCGCCTCCACCACGCCGGCGCGCTCGTATGCGATCGACACGCAGAACAGCGGGTAGCGGTGCGCGTAGTTGGTGGTGCCGTCGAGCGGATCGACGATGAATCGCTCGTCGCTGCGGCCGGCGTGCGCGCCGCTCTCCTCACCCAAGATGGCCGCGTCCGGAAAGGCGGCGCGGATGCGCTCGACGATGAGCGCCTCGCTCGCGCGATCCGCGTCGGTCACGAGATCGTGCGGGTGCTTCTCACTGACCTCGCGGGGCTCGTCAAGCCGCTCGCACAGGAGCGCGCCGGCATCGCGCGCGAGCGCAGTGATGAACGCGAGCGGGTCCAACGGGGTCCTCCTCGGAAAGGCGCGACGATGAGAGCCAACCCTTCCGGACGGCGCGACCGCGTCCTCGCGGCGATCGAGCTGCCCGCGCTGGGCGTGTGGCTGGGCGCGCTCGCGGGCTTCGCGTTCGTGTCCGCGCCGCTCGCGTTCCGCATCGTCGCCCCGCTCGACGCCGCGCGTTTCGCGGCGCTCACCGCGCACACGATCGGCGCGCTGACGCTGTGGGGCTATGTGCTCGGCGGCATCGCGATCGTCACCGGGATCATGCGCGCGGCGGCCGCCGGCGACCGGACGTGGGATTTCGTGCGCGTCGCGCTCGTTGCGGTCGCGCTCGGCCTCGCGACGTACCAGCAGCGCGCGATCGTGCCGCAGATGGAGGCCACGACCGACATCCACGGCGCAGCGTACCACGCGCTGCACAGCCGCTCGACCGTCGTCTACGGCGGCGTCGTGCTGCTCGTGCTCGCCGCGCTCATCCTCGGCGCAGCGCGCCGAGACGAGTGACGGTGATGGGCCGCTAGTTGACGAGCAAGTTGTACTGGATCGTCGCGGTGTAGACGCCGGCCGGCTGCGAGTTCGGGACGACGACGGTGAGGCTGAAGCAGTGCTGTTGCGACTGGCCCGCGATGCCGGTCCAGACGGTCTCACCGGGCGAGCCCGCATTGTTGTACGCATGCACGGTCGTCGCGAAGTCGGGCACCGCCCACGACAGATAGCTCGTCGTCGGCCAGTTCTCGATGGGATACGTCGGCGGCGGCGGGTTTTGCGTGCGGGTCCCGTAGCCCCAGTCGATGAGCTTATGCGCGGTCGTGTAGTACGTGAAGATTTCGAACGCGCACGGAAACGCGGTCGTGC
The DNA here is from genome assembly GCA_963792235.1 of Vulcanimicrobiota bacterium. Classification (GTDB taxonomy): domain Bacteria; phylum Vulcanimicrobiota; class Vulcanimicrobiia; order Vulcanimicrobiales; family Vulcanimicrobiaceae; genus Vulcanimicrobium. The sequence continues at coordinate 396,641 of CAWBVR010000020.1, read as the reverse complement.
CGTACGGCACGTCGAGCTCGCTCGTGTGCGGGACGATGCGCAGGTACGCGCCGTTCGGATCGGCCTTCGCGTTGAACTGCACGGGCACGGGCGAGCCTTGCACGGGCGGAATCTGCGCGATCATGGTGGCGGGCGCAAGCGCCCCGGGTGCGACGTCCCACGCCGCGCCGCTCGACGCGATGCGAACGGGCCCGGCATACGGGTCCGCGACGAGCCGCGCGATCTGCGGCCGAGTGACCGGATTGGGCGCGGGCGGCGCGGCGCGGTGCGGCAGGAAGCCGACCGGCGCGGGGCTCGGCGTGATCACGACCGTGAGCACGAGCTCTTTGTACGCACGCGTCGTTTGCAGCGCGTCGGCTTGGGAGAACACCGCAAGCCCGGCGACGGCGCCGAGGGCGATGAGCGCGGCAAAGTTGGTGCGTCTCAATTTCCAATCACCGTGTAGACGATGTAAACATTGAACTGGCTGGTCGGGATCGTGCCCGACAACCGCAGTTCGTAGTCGTAGCCCTGGCTGAGATTGCCCGATGTCGGGTTCGACCAGATCTGGGCCATCGCCGGCGGGGTGCCGCCGGTACCCGAGTAGTCGATCCCGCCGGCGCCGCCCCCGATCGGCGCGCCGCTGGTGCGGTTGAACGTGCGCGCCGGCGAGAACGGCGAGTTGCTGCCGTTCGAGATGAGCCAGAACAGCGTCTGCGCGAGCGGGAACGTCGCCGGTGCCGGGATCGGATTGCTGCCGTTCAGGTCGGTCGCGCCTTCGCCGTACACGATGAAGCCGGCCGCGTCGTTGGTCTGCACGTTGACCTGCGCCGCGTACTTGTAGAGGTATTGGTAGCCCACGACGACGTTGCCGAAGTCGACGGTTCCGCCGCCCAGCGATGCGCCCGCGCCGACGACGGGGGACTGACCGCTGCCCAGCCCGCCGACCGGGCCGAACCCGGTGAGATAGTTCGGGATCACCTGCACGCGCACGGTCGGATTGACCTTGTACTTGATCTGGGCCGAACCCATGGCTTGCGCGGATGCGATCCCGGCGCTCGTGGTCGTCAGGAGCAGCGCGGCGGCAGCGGCGGCAGTGAATCTACGCATCACGTATCGACCCTGTCAGTTCGCGACCAGCGTGTAGGTGACCGTCGCCGTCGTCGTGACGTTGTTGTTCACCGCCAACGGGTTCAGCGTCACGATGTACGACATGATGTTGTCGACCGGCTTTTTGTTCGCCGCGCCCGTGTAGCTCGAGAGCGCCAGCGTGCCTGCAGTCGGGATCACCGTACCGGGTGAGTTGGCGACGCTGCGCGTGTACGTCCCGGACCCGGGCGCTGACGAGTTCGACGACACCCACGTGCTGACTTGACCGCTCGACGTGCCGGGATTGAGATCCGTCGACACCGACAAGTTCCAACCGTTGGTCGAGTCGCTGTACACGGTCGCCGCGAGCGAGTCGTTCGCCGTGACCGTGCCCGCGATGTTGTTGAAGTTGATGAGCGGGTAGGCGCCGCCGGTCACGAAGGTGCAGCTGGCGCAGCCGATACCCGGGAACCCGGTGCCGGGCGTCGAGCCCCCGTACAGCGCGGGCGCGTACGACGCCGCCGGGTATACGCCCGTCGGGATCTCGATCACCAGCCGGGCGTCGACGATGATGCGCTCGGTGTTCGATAGCGAGTACGCGGGCAGCGTGTTGATGTTGGCGGCGACGCGCGGGTCGGGCGGCACCGCGCCGCCGGCCGCGACGGTCGCGTTGAACGCGAACACCGGGTTGGCGAGCGTGGTGTCGTAGGGGTTCTGCGCGTCGAAGAACACGTCGAGCTTCTGGCCCGGCAGCAGGTTACAGCCCGACAGCATCAGCAGACCCTGCGTCCCCGGCGCGCCGGGGACGGCTTGCACGAGCGACTTGATGCCGTTGTTGCTGCACTGCGCGCCCGCGGCGCCTGCGCCGTACACGTGGATCGTCGGCTGCATGATCTTCCAGCCCGCCGGATCGCCGAACTTGCCGGACGTGTTGGACGAGGGGATCGAGATCGAGACGTCGGTGATCGTCGTGGTGCCGTTGTTGTTCAGCTCGTACACGAATGCGTTGCCGTTGTTGAAGTCGCCCCAGGACCCGACGACCGGCTCGGTGTTCGGCGGGACGGCTTGGATCGGCGACGTCGGCGCCGGCGGGTACGCGGGTGCCGCCTGATAGCCGCCCGAGTACGTGAACGCCGTCTGTGCCGTGGTGTTCGCGATCGTCAGCAACGGCTGCTGCGGCGCCGCGGCTTGGACGACCGCACCGCCGTTCGCGCCGACGACCGTCCAGCCGATCTTGTACTGCCCCAGCGTCGGAGCCGTGGTGTAGTTCAGCGTTACGTCGAGCTCATCGCCCGGCGGCAGCGCGTTGAGGTCCGTCGTTCCCGCGCACGGCGTCGACGCCTGCGTCGCGGGGTTCGGCGCGGTGCTGACGGCGCACAGGTCGATCAGCCACTGGCCCGCGGTCCCGGTCGGGTTCGCGTTCCACGTCACGCCGCCTTGATTCGGCGACGTAACGGTGATCGAGTTCGGGATCGCGCCGTTGGGGATCGTCAACATCAGCTGGCTGATGTAGTCGGGGTTCGGATCGAGGCCCGTCGTCGTGTTGACGAGCTTGAAGAGCGTCGATTTCCCGGCCAGCGCCGGCAGCACGGTTGGCGTCAGCGTCGCCGACATCAGCGTCGGGTCGAGCGAGAATACCGCGAGTTCGGTCGAGTCGATGTTGGTCGTGCCCGCGACGGCGTTGGTGAGCGTGTTGGTCGGCCCGATCGGGAACGGCGGACCGCCGATCGAACCGGACGAGTCGTAGTAGTTGCCCGTCGCGCCGATCTCTTGGAACGGGAACGCGGTGGGCAGGATCGGCAACGTGATCGTGAACACCGCGGTGCCGCCGATCGGCACGGCCGACGCGGCGTTCGCCGTGACGATGCCGAACGCGTTGGGGATCGTGAGGTACGTCGGATCGGCCGCCGCGCCGCCGCCGCCGTTCTGCGTCTCGATGATGTACCTGCCGGCGGGCTGCGCGACGCCGTTGACGACCGCCGAGACCATCTGCGGCGTCTTCTGGTTGGGGTCCACCGTCGGCGGCAGGATGAACTCGACGTTCTGCAGCGGTTTGGGCGAGCCGTTGTTGGTCACCGTGATCGTGATCGTGTAGCTGCCGGCAGTCGCGCCGTTGGTACCCGACCGGTACATCATCTGGGTGTAGCGCGGCGTGGGCAGCGTCGCGGCCACCGAGTACGCGCCGATCTTCCAGGCGTACGAGGCCTGCGTGTTCGTGCCGATGACGCCGTTACCGAACACGTCGAGGCCGTTGGTCGCGGTATTGGTCATCGTGTTGTTCACACCGCTGGCCGCCACGCCGTGCAACGGCGTGATCGACGTGCGCATGACGCACACGGTCGTGCACTGGCCGGCCGCGGCCGCGACGGTGATCGGAATCGGGATCGTGCCGTTGACGGGCAACGACCGGCCCGCGACGCTGGGCGTCAGCGTGATCGTCTGCCCGTTGGGGTTCGCGATGTTCCAAACTTGCCCGGTGGAATCGGTCGTCGTCGTCACGCCGCCTTGGCGGCCCAGTGTGACCTTGTTGCCGCTGTCGTTGGTGATCGTGATCGCGCTGATGCCGTCGCCGTTCCAGTTGCCGTAGAGCACGCCCGCGCCGTTGCGGAACGTCGTCGTCACGTTGGTCGGCAGGCCGCCCGCGTTGACGTTCACGTAGGCCCCGGCGGGGTTGGTCCACTGGAACGTCCCCGCATACGACAGGGCGGTGAACGACTTCGAGCCGACCACGCTGCCCGCCGTGACGTCGTAGAGCTGCGCGGTGTAGACGTTGGGAGCGAACGGGATCTGCGTCGCGCCGAACGCGGTGAGGTTCGTGAGGTTCAGCGGAAACGCGATCTTCTGAGGTCCGGTGCTCGTCGACGCCGCGGTGAACTGCGCGGGCAGCGAGAACGCCTGCGGACTGGCCGGCTGCATGTTGTTCGCGTCGGTGGTCGTGCTGCTCATCACCACGCCGTTGGCGTTGCTGATGGTCATGCGGTAGACGTGGCCGCTGATCACGCCGGACGCCTGGTACGTGAGGCCCTGCACCGACTGCTCGGCCTGGGCACCGCCAGGTACGACGTTGATGATGCCGTCGGTCGCGAACGTGTCGCCGAGGTTGGCGCCGGTCGCCGCGCCGTTGTACGGGATCAGCGGGCTCCACACGACGCTCGACGGGTTCACCGACATCTGCTGCGTCGAGATCAGGTCGGCAGTGGTCACGTCGAAGAGCTCGACGGAGTACGTGCCGGCGCTATTGGGCCCGGCGGCGGGCATGGTGACCTGGCCGCTGACGACGCCGCCGGTGGGCAGCACGCCCGTGCCGCCTTGGATGAAGCAGGTCGCGTTGTTGTTGTTGCCCGCGTTCGCCGGGACCGTCGCGACGCACGGCAAGCCGTTGCCGGACGTGTTGACGAATCCATACGCGTAGAAGTGCGCGGGGTTGAGCCCCGACGCGGTGACGTAGACCGTCGCGCCCGACGCGAAGTCGCTCGATTTGATCGTGTGCGCTGCGTCGGAGTACGTCGAGAAGTTCAGCGTGCCGAGCACCACCGAGTACGCGACCGCTTCGAACTGCGACGTCAGCTTGTTCTGCACCGCGACGGCCCAGACGCCCGAGTACGGCGGGTCGGCGCCGACTTTCGGGTTCGCCGTGCCGATCGTGACCAACGGATCGGGGCTCGCCGCAAGCGGCGTCGACAGCGACTCCGACGCGTAGATCGGATACGTGACCCCGCCGCTGGGCTGCAGGCAGCGGCCCTGCGCGTCGGTTGTGAAATACGACGTCGGGTAGGACCCGCCGGCGACGTAGTCGCGCGGCCGCACCGAGTACGCATAGCCGTCCGGCGAGAACAGCACGTACTGGTACTGCGTGGTGGGCTGCAAGTTCTGGCACAGCCAGTACACTTGCGCGCCGTACGACAACGTCTGGTCGTCGAGGTACGCCGTGTTCGACGTACCGGTCAGCACGATGGTCGCGCCGGTGGCGGACTTCTTCCAGCGCACCTTGTGCTTGAGGAGATCGGTCATCTTCGGCATCGGCGGACGCGGGCCGGTGTACCGTTCGAGGCGGCTGCTGCCGCGCTGCCCGATCGTCAAGCGCGAGAGCGCGCGCAGACCGTCTTCATTGCCTCCGGGACCGCCGGTCGACCGCTTCGAACCCTGCGCGCCGCGCGTTGCGTCGCCGAAGGGGAGCGGTGGCGGCGTCGGCGCCGACATCGTGGCGCGAGGCCCGCCCGCCGATCGCTGCGTCGACTGGGCCGACTGCGCGAGGGCGACGATTCCGCCGGCGCCCAACAGGGCGGCGACGACGATGGCGACGAGCGCCAGCGTTCGCGTCAAAAACGGCATGTAGTCTCCGGAATCCGTTCCGTTGGAGGGTGCGCTCAGCGCACCGTGATGTTCGCTTGGCCGGCGACGAGGTTCGGACCGCCGTAGTCGACCATTGCGACGACGGAGTACGAGCCCGGCGCGAGCTTCTTCCCAACCGCGTCGATCAGCCGTTTACCGGACCGCTCGACGAGCATTCCTTGCGGGAAGCTGACCCGGTCTATGACCGTGCCACCTTGTTTGACCTCGACCCGCCCGCTCAAGTACACGTGCGCGTTCCCGGTGTTGTGGAAGCCGACGAGGTAGTGCTGGCCGTCGCCGAGCGACTGCGCCTTCACGTCGTCGATCTCCCCGCCGATGTGCGTCGACTCCGGGATCATGACGTAGATTTTCGATGCGATGCGCTCGACGATCGACAGCCCGCCGCCTTTGCGCGTCGGCCGCGTCGTGAAGAACACCAGGTTGTTGTACTCGCCGGACGCGCCGGCGGGGACGTCGACCGAGAACCGCACTTGCGTGAACGAGCCCGGCTCGATGTCGAACTCGCGCGGGTTGATCGTGATCGACTTCGAGAGCGAGGTCGGCGACTTCCCGGGCGGTGCGAACGCGTAGTTGCCCGTCGGCCCCACCACGTAGTCCGAAAGCGACGCCACGATGTGCACCGCGGCGCCGCTCGTGTTTCGAACCGTGATGGGAAACGTCTCTTGCTTGCCCGGCTGTGTCTGCAGCTCGTATTTCGCGGGAGAGACGTCGACCGAGATATCGGCCGACGACGGGGTCGTGAGCGCGAGGGCGACGACGGCGAACGCCGCCGGAACCGTGAGAAAACGTGACAGACGCATCATTAGTGTTCTCGGCGGTTCCGGACGGCGGGTTGAGTCGCCCTAGCTCGGGATCAGCGCGACGGTGATCACGCTGGTCTGCGCGCCCGACGGCGCCGAGGCATCGATGCTGAGGCTGACGTCTTCGCCGATGAAGTTCCAGCCGGCCGGCGGAGGCGACCCAGCGACGCTGTACACGGAGTAGCCCGCGCCGCCGTAGTTCGTGGCTTGCGGCGTGAGCGCGGTGACGACCGTCGCGGGAGCACCGGGGTTACCCAGAGCACCGAAGCCGTTACCGTTGTTGGACGTGACACCTTGCGCGGTCAGCGCAGTACCCGCGGCTCCGCCGGTGGGCGCAGCGCAGGTGTTCTGACCGGTGATCGCCGTTGCAGCGGACTGCGTGGGCTTGTTCGCGGGCGCCGCGTTGAGGCGGTATGCGCAGACCGTCGTGCCGGCCTTCGCCACGTCGATGTACTCCATGACTTGCACGCCGGCGGAGTCGTTGGAGTTGACGCCGATCGACAGCGCGTTCTTGTAGTAGCAGGTGGCGAAGCCCGCGGCCGGCGGCGTGAGGCCACCGAACGTCAGCGTCGCATTCGACGCTTCGGCGACGCCTGCGGAGCAGGCTCCCGCGGCCGACCCGAGGATCGACGACGCGGCGGCCGGCTGAATGGCGCCGTTGACATCATAGTTGACGGCGATGGAAATCGACGCCGTGGCATTGACGGTGTACTTGAGCTGAGCAGAACCGTAGACCGTCGGGGCAGCCATGCTGGGCGCTGCCGTTGCGGTCGCGATCCCCAGCATGACCAGAGCAGCAAGTGCTCTCTTCACGTTCGAATCCTTTCGAGATGGGGCGCTTGAAGGGGAAGAGGCGATCACGCCCCTCCTGAGCTTCATCGACAGCTTGCCCGCTTAGCGTTAGGTCTTTTGGCCCGTGCGCTCGATCACTTAACGTAAAGTTAGCGGATAGCTTTGACCACGCTTGGTCACGACGTTCGCCGCATAGGGCAGCCCCCTGCGCCAGATGCGGATGTCGAAGGCGAAGAGCCGGCCGCTGGGCTTGGGTAGCACGATCTTGTAGCCGTCTTCGAAGAGCACCGCGTCGCCTTCGGCGATCGGGGCGAGCGACTTCAGCATGATGCGCGCGGTGTGCCCGGCCTCGGGGTTGCGCGGGCTCATCAGGGCGGTGACCAGCGGGATGCGCGGATCGACCGGGACGAGCGCGGCGCCGTCCTTCACGTCGTTGCGGTGCGCGGTCACGGTGAGCGCGTAGTCGCCCTTGACGAGCGACGGCACGACGACGGTGCCCGTCCACGCCCCGTGCGGATCCAGGTGGAGCGGGAAGCCGCCGAACACGTCGCTCTCGACGACGAGCTCCTTGACGTCCTTGGCCGCGGTTCGCGCGAACACGTGCAGCAGCGCGCCGGGCGGTACGACGGCCGGCTCGGTGGTGATCGACAGCGGCACGCGCCGGCCGTCGCTGAACGTGTAGACCACTTCTTTCGCGCCTGCGCCCAGCTTGAAGATGATCCCCGACACCGTGCTCCCGCCGCCCAGCGGCAGCGGACCGTCGGGGCCGGACAGCACGGACAAGCCGTCGGGGATCGTGTCGGGATCGACCGTCAGCGTGTACGTCCCCGCCGGCAGGTTGTCCATCATGAACGAGCCGTCGTCGTCGGTGATGACCGCGTGCTCGCCGGGCTGCGCGACGACGTAGACGTTCTTGAGCCCGACCGGCGCGCCGAAGCCGCCGTCGGCCGGCGCCTGCACGGAGCCGGCGATGGAGCCCAGCGGCGCGGCGGCGAAGTCGAGCGGTGTGGTCGTTCCCGGCGTTACCGTGATGGTTCGCTTCAGCGCGCCGGTGAACGCCACGGTCGACGGGACGGTGGCCTCGACGATCTGGACGGTGTGCGCGCCGGGGCTCAGCCGGCCGACCTGATAGCGCCCGTCAGGCCCCGTGGACACCGCCTGGATGCCGTCGATGGAGATGGCGACGTCGGGCAGCCCGCGTTTCACTCCACGGGAATCTGTGGCGCTCACCATACCGGCGATCCCGGCGAAGTTGCCCACGTTGAACTGGATGGTGGCCGTCTGCCCACCGAGAACCTTGAGCGTCGCGTACTCGCGGTCGCTGACGAGCCCCGGCGAGATCGTCGCGGGGTCGATGCGGATCGTGTGCGTCCCCTGCGAGACGAATCGGAACTCGAACGTGCCGCTCGAGTCGGTGCGCTGCGAGATGCGGCCGTCGAGCACGATGAGCGCGTTGTTGTAGCCGCGGATCGTCGGCGCGTTGTACGCGAACGGCGTCGCCGACGTCGAGTACGTCACCATCCCGCGGATGACCGCGGGCAGGTTCGGGTTCGGACGACCATAGCCGTCGCGGGGCTGGCCGAAGCCGAACGGCCCCACCAGCGACGCGCTGATCGAGCTGCCGTGTCCGCCGCCCAGGCCGGTCTGGTGGAAGACGTTGCCCGTGACCGCCACCGCGATGACCGGCGACAGACGGCGCACGAGCGACAGGCCCGTGTCGACGAGCGTGCTCGGCGTCCCGCCGTCGGCGGACGTCGTCTGGAAGCCCTGCGAGAGCTGCAAGTCGAGCTTCGAGCCGATGGAACGGCGGTACGAGAACGTTTGCGCGATGCTCGTGCCGACGCTGCCGCCGCTCGTCGATGTATTGCGCGAGAACTGATAGGCTGCGCTGCCGCCGAACAGCTGGCGGCTCGCGCCCAGCGCCATCTGGTTCTGGCGCGCGCTGCCGGTCGTGCCGCTGACCGTGGCCGCTTGGAACGTCTCGAACAGCGAGACGCTGCGGAGGTTCTGCGTCAGGGTCAGCGCTGCGGTCCGGTTCAGCGTCTCGCCGGCGCCGAAGCGCGTCTTTTCGAACCCGAGGATGTATTGCAGTCCGAGATGCGGCGTGCTCTTGCTGCCCGAGAGCGTCGCCCGGTCGTCGTGCTGCACGTCGGTGTCGATGCGCTGGTCGGTGTGCCCCAGGCTCAAGTCCAAGTCGCCCAGCCGCTCGGTGTGCCGCCGGATGGCGAGCTCGGCTGACAGGCCGCCGTCCATCGTCCCCGTCAGGGTCTGAAAGCCCACCGGGTCGTAGCGCACGCCGAGCGTCGTGAACGTGCTCTTTCCTTGAAGGTCAGCCTGGAAGGCGGTCGCTAGGTGTGTCCCGTCGAGGACGCCGCCGACGCCGCGCGTCGACGACACCGCCACCTCGGTCTGCGTGGAGAGCTTGGCGCCGTAGCGGCGGAAGCCGAAGTCGGCGATCGTCTGGCGCCCGCCGCCCTGTTCGGCGGCCCCCAGGTAGCCGCCGGCAGAGAACGACCCGCCCAGGGCGTTCCAGTTGCGGCGCAGGCCGTAGACGCGGTAAGTGGTGCGGTCGGTCTGGGTCGCCGTCGCGGCCAGCAGGTTGAGGTCGCCGTTGCGCAGCGGGACCGCGAGCCCCACGCCGCGCGCGAACCCGCCGATCTGCAGCTGCGAGTCGCTCGGGCCCGCCACCTGGCCGTAGCTCAGGCCGAACGTGGGGGTGCGGTAGCCGGCGATGAGCGAGCCGGCCGTGAATGTGCCGGCGCCGTAGCCGAAGGCGCTGGTGACCGAGAGCGAGGTCCGTTCGGTCCGCCGCTCGGCCCCGACGCTGAGCGCGGTGCCGTAGTTGTCGGTGCTCTGCGCGAGCCCGTTGCGGGTGCCGCGGTTGAACCCGAGTTGATACGTTCCATCACCGTGCAGCACGACGGGGCCGTCGCCGAGCATCCCACGGCGGTGCGGCTTCGGCGACGGGAGCAGCGGCGGGGCCGGGGACCCCAGCGGGGCCGGCGCAGCCGGTACGTCGACGGCGAGACGCGGCGTGGTGAAGGGGAGGTGGAGCCGTACCGCCAGGAGCGGGTTCGCGCGCAGCGCCGTGTCCGATGCAAAGCAGAAGGCGGAGACGGTCAGACACGCGATGCCCGCAGCTCCGATCCAGCGGCGCAGACGAGGACGCACAACCTACCATCGGCTCCCGGCCCCGGTGCGCATTAGCGGTCCGGTTCAATTTGGGTTAAGGCCCGCTCGCGTTAATGCTTCGGCGGGCAGATGCCGATACGAAAGTTAGGTACGGGAACCCTAGAGCCCCAGCAACGGGCAACTTCCACGGAGGGAAGCGGCACCACCAGCATGGACGTTCAAGGTCTTACCGCCCCCGCGTTGTTCGCGGGAGCGAAGACGCAGAGTGCATTACGGACGGAGACGCAACGTCTCGCGTCCGGTTTGCGCATCAACACGGCTGCCGACGATCCGAGCGGGCTCGCGATCGCGGAGTCGCTTGCGTCCAAGGTGGCCGGGCTCGACCAGGGCGTCCACGAGCTCCAAAATGCCGGCAACGCGCTGACCGTCGCGGAAGGCGCGATGGGCGCGATCGCGGACATCCTGCAGCGCATGCGCACGCTCGTGGTGCAAGCGCGCAGCGACCTCCAGAGCAACGCCGACCGCGACATGATGCAGAACGAGCTCACGCAACTGCGGCTCGAGATCGACAAGATCGCTCAGAACACGTCCTTCAACGGCCGCGCGCTGCTGGACGGCAGCGCGTCGAGCGCGCTGACCCGGCCGCCGCGCGCGCTGCTCGTGAAGAATGATGCGCTTGCAGGCGGCGGCACCGTGATCGACACGATCGTCGATCCGTTCTCACCCAACGTCGCGCCGACCGCCCCGCAGATGGCGCAGCTTCTCACCATCGACTCGTACGATCCGACGGTGCCCGCGCTCAACATCACGGTGACGATCGGGAGCCAGGAAGCGCGCTTCGGCCCCGAGCAGGTCGCAAGCGCGCAGATCGGCGCCGGCACGAATTATACTCCGGCCGGCACGCCGCCGACGATCGGCAACCCGACGTTCACGCAGAGCGATCTCAATGGCATGGGCGCCACGGTGCTCTCGTTCAACGTCGGCGTGATGACCGCGGCCGACGTGGGCAAGAGCGCGCTCGTCGTCACCCTGTCCGGCGAACAGAAGGCGGCCGGTGGGACCCTCCACGTCAACAGCGGCGACGGCGAAGGCAGCGTGATCGCCGTCGACATCCCCAGCATGAGCTCGGTGAACCTCGGCGTGAACGAGGTGATCCTCGGCGACGACCTGCAGAACCAGGCTGCGGAGTACCGCATCGACTACGCGATCACCACGCTCGGCGGCGCCCGCGCGACCGTCGGCGCGCAAATGGTGTCGCTGCAAGAGGCAGCCACCGGCGGCAACGTCGCGAGCCTCAACATGAAAGCGTCCGAGAGCGCGATCCGCGACCTCAACGTCGGCTCGGCGGTCACGGATTTCACGCGCGACCAGATTCAGGTGCAGTTTCAGACCAAGCTGATTGCCGATGCGGAGCACCTGTCGCAGGGCGTCTCGACGCTCGTTGCCGACTCGATCGTGAAGAAGGCCGGCTAGCGCCTGCGCGGCGCCGCGTTGACGCGTTAACGAACCTTTACCGGCCGCCTGTATCCCTGCCGACGCCGCTTGCCGAACGAACCACATGCCACCACTCGGAGGGTATTTTGTATGTCGTTCGCTCGCCGGCTCGCCATCTCGCTATCGCTCGCGCTCGTCGCGGGATGCTCCGGCGGCGGCGCAACAGTCGGACTGGCGCCGGCGCCGTTGCAGCCGCAATCCGCGCCGCTGTATCCGGACAGCTCGTCGGCGGCCCGGCACATCTTGAGCGGCATCGAGTCGAGCCGGTCGGCGCAGCGCCATGACGACGGGCGCGAAGACGACGGCGACTGGCACGCCCTGCACCTCCCGGTGCTGCAGCCGTGCGGCAACGGGATCCTCGCAAGCGATTGCAGCGTGTGGTCCTTCACCAACGGGCGCACGCCCCGCGCGCTCGCGACCGCATCCATCACGCTCGCGAGCCCGCCGGTGCTGAACTTCTGCCGCGACGCGGGGCTGTTCCCGGCCGACCTCGGCACGCCCGCGCAGCCGATGCTCGGGATCGGCACGTCGGCCTTCTCGCTGCGCTACGCCGGCACCAAGCCTGCGCCGATCGTCTCGTTCGCGACGCGCTGGTGGGACGTCGCGCTTGCGAACACGTTCACCGGCACGTCCACGTCCGCGAACGCGATCGCGCTCACACCGTTGACGGCCGACACCGCGTACCGCGGCTGGCTCGTCTTCTTCACCTGGAGCTGGCCCGCCGACATCCTCGCGATCCCGTTCGCGGTGAACGAGATTCAGCTCGGCGCCGCGACGTCACCGCTCGCGATCCCGCCGGGCGGCTCCGCGGCGCTGGGCGCGTTCGACTGCCTCGGCCGTCCGATCGCGGCCCTGGCCGCCGGCTCGGGCTTCGGCTTCAACCCCGATGGCAGCGGCACGCAGCGCACGTCGGCGACCAGCGAGCTCAACGCGCCGGTCTACGGCGGCACGAGCCCGAGCGGGGCCGTCTACCTCAGCGACGACCGCGGCGCGCGAACGACCGACCCCGTCGTGGCCGCCGCGCCGCCCACACCGGCCCCCACCGGACCGCCCGGGCGCTGATTACGGTGTAACGGCATTGTCGCGCTGAACCGGCGGTGGGATCGGCGCGACGATGCTGTTCTGCTGCGGATCGTAGTGCTCGCCGGTCCGCGCATTAAGCACCTTGAACAGGATGTACTCCTTGGCGTTGCCCGCATGGCGGCCGTTGGCCGGGAGGCCCTCGCCGTCGTACACGACCAAGTGGCGCTTCCCGTCGTCGCCGGCCGCAAGCGCGTAGCGCAACCGCGCGCGCTGCGCGGGCGGCGCCTTGGCCAGCGTGGCGGCGAGTTCGCGGCGCTGAGCGTCGTCCAGCGGGATCGAACCGGCGCGTCCCGCTTGAGCCGCCGGCGCGTTGGGCGGCCCCGCCGGAGCGGTCGCGGCGGCGGCCGCAGCGCCCGTGGTCGCCGCCGGCGACGGCGCCGGGGTGGTGGTGGTGTCGCCGGACTTCGGGCCCCCGCACCCACACAGCAACGCCGCGGCGATGACGCTCGCGGCGAGTCGGAACGACATGTCCGGACGCTTCACGCCCGCTCGCCCCGGTTCCCGTGTCCGGCTTGACGCCGCGGCGTACACTTGAGAGTGGATTCCTCGTTAGGTGAGGCGTCCATACGCAGATACGCCGCTGCCCGGAAAGGTCGAGAGACCCCGACGTGGTTGACCAGGCTCCGCCGAATCAAGGCGGCGCTCAACGCGGCTGAACCGGGAGGTTCGCTCCCGTTTCCATGGCGTGTGGTGCTGAAGCTCGACGTTGAGGACGCATCGGCGCCTTTGGCGCCTTTGGCGCCTTCGGGCGCAGAGCGGCCGGACGGGGAAAACACCCGGACCGGTCTTTTTTGCGGAGAGGAGGCGAGCACATGGCGTTCCACGACGGATTCGTGTCCCAGCTCGTCGGCCGCTCCGCGGTGGTCGACCGCAACGGCGCGCGCGAAAGCGTCGGCCGAATCGCGGACTTCGTGGTGGAGCACCCCGAGGACACGTTCCCGCGCGTCGACGCGGTCGCGGTGAAGACACGCGACGGCCGCAAGCTCGCGCCGATCGCGACCGTGCTGGAGATCGCCGACGACGGCACGGTGCTGCTGTCCGCGCCGCCGACGATCGATGCGCCGCCCGACGACCAGACGCTGTACCTCGTCGAAGACCTCTTCGACAAGCAGATCGTGGACGTCGACGGCCGCAAGGTCGTGCGCATCAACGACCTCGAGCTCGCGCGCACCGCCGGCGCCATCCGCGTCGTCGCCGCCGACATCGGCGTCGCAGGGTTGCTGCGCCGGCTCGGCGGCGGCCGCATCGCGCCCGGCTTGATCGCGCGCATCCCGCGCTCGCTCATCGCGTGGGACAACGTCGCGCCGCTGCACGATCTCAACCCCGACCAGATACGGCTGTCCGTCAGCCAACACCGCCTCGCGCGCATGCGCCCGTCGGATCTCGCCGGCATCATCAGCGAGCTGTCCGCGCAGGACGCCGCGCGCGTCGTGGGCTCGCTCGACGACGAACAGGCCGCCGACGCGCTCGAGCACCTCGATCCCGAACGCCAGCGCACCGTCATCGACGATCTGGGCACGGAGCGCGCCGCGGACATCATCGAGGAGATGGACTCCGACGACGCCGCCGATCTGCTCGGCGAGCTGTCGGAAGACAAGCAGCAGGAGCTGCTTGCCGAGATGGAGCCGCAGACGGCCGACGAGTTGCGCGAGCTCGTCGCGTACGACGAGGACACCGCGGGCGGTCTGATGACGACCGACTATTTCTGGGTCTATCCGCACCGCACCGTCGCCGGAACGATGGCGAAGATCCGCGAGCTCGCGCCGGAGACGGAGTTCATCTACTACCTGTACGTCACCGATCAAGCGCAGCATCTGCTCGGCGTGCTGTCGCTGCGCACGCTGCTGCTCGCCGCGCCGGACGCGACGATCCACAGCATCATGGATGCCGACCTCGTGACGGTGCGCGCGGACACGTCGGCCGAAGACGTCGCCGCGACGATCGCGCGCTACGACATCCTCGCCTGCCCGGTCACGGACGAGCAAGGAAAGATGCTCGGCCTCGTGACGGTGGACGACGCGATCGACGCGATCATCCCCGAGCGGCTCACCCGCAAGCTCCCGCGCTTCACCAAGCGCGCGCAGCGCCGCCGCGCCGAAGTGCCGAGCTAGGCGCTCTGCAGGTGCGCCGCCCGTGGCGAACGCTCATCGCGTTCTTCGCCGTGCTCGGACCCGGCTTCATCACGGCGTCCGCCGGTAACGACGTCGGCGGGATCGCGACGTACTCCGCGGCCGGCGCGCGCTTCGGCTACGCGACGCTGTGGACGCTGCTCGCGCTCACCGTCTCGCTGATCGTCGTGCAGGAGATGGCGGGGCGCATGGGCGCGGTGACCGGCCAGGGGCTGGCGGGGCTCATCCGCGAGAATTTCGGCTTGCGCACGACGCTGCTCGCGATGGCGGCGCTCTTCTTCATCAACACCGGGATCGCGGCGACGGAGTTTGCCGGCATCGGCGCGGCGTCCGAAATCTTCGGCGTCTCGCGCTATTTCGCGGTGCCGGTGGCGATGCTGATCGTGTTCGTGTTCGTGCTGCGGCTGCCGAACACGATCGTCGAGCGCATCTTCGTCGCGCTTTCGCTGGTGTACCTGAGCTACGTCGTGTCCGGCGTGCTCGCGCATCCCGACTGGGGCCAAGTCGCGCGCGGTACGTTCGTACCGACGATCGAGCGCGATCCGGCGTTCTTGTTTACCGTCGTCGGGCTGATCGGTACGACGATCTCGCCGTACATGCAGTTCTTTCTGCAGTCGGCGGTCGTCGACAAGGGCTCGCGCGCGCGAGACTTGCCCGCCATCCGCGCGGACGTGATCCTGGGCTCGGTGCTCGCGATCGTGTTGGCGGGGTTCATGATCATCGCCAACGGCGCGACGATCTACCAGAGTACGCTGCACACCGGCAAGCCGCCGCTGGACATCGGCAGCGCGCAGGCGCAGGATTTCGCGCTCGCGCTCAAGCCGCTCGCCGGCAACTTCGCGGAGATGCTGTTCGCCTTCGGGATCCTCAACGCGGGCATCTTCACCGCCACGGTACTGCCGTTGTCGACCGCGTACATCGTGTGCGAAGCCTTTGGCCTCGAAGCGTCGCTCGACCGCCGCTTCCGTGAAGCGCCCGTCTTCTACACGCTGTTCGCCGGCGCGATCATGCTGGGCGCCGGCCTCGTGCTGCTCGTCCCGAAGAGCTCGCTGATCACGTTCATCGTGTACGCGCAGGTGGTGCAAGGCGTGCTCTTGCCGTTCGAGCTCGTGCTGATGCTGATCGTGATCAACCGCCCGCGCGTGATGGGGCGCCACGTCAACAACCGGTTTGCGAACGTGATCGGCTGGTCGACCGCGGTCGGGGTGGGCGGCCTCGCGCTAGTCTATGTGTACCAGCAGCTCCGAGGCGGGGGCTAAGGGGCCCCTAGCCGGTTCCATAGGATTCGTGTTGACGGGTTAACAGAAAAAGGGAACTCCGCTCGAGCCGGCCGAACCGACCAGCACTACCCTGATGACAGGCCCTCGCTTATGCGTGGGTCAGAAAGGACTGCCAATGGTTACCGCGGGTGTTCTCGTCTTGATGGCGATTGCGTACCTAAGGCCCATCCTCGTCTAGTTCCGTTTGGTCCGATGAGAGGGGCGCCCGGCCAGGGGCGTCCCTCTTTTTTTAGAGCGGGTCAGGTCTTTTGCCGCTCGACCAAGTCGACCATCGCCTCGACGACGTCGGGGTCGAACTGCGTCCCGCGGCCGCGCACGAGCTCTTCGAGTGCGCGTATCGGCGGCATCGGCAGCCGGTATGGCCGGCGCCCGATCATCGCGTTGAACGAGTCCGCGACGGCGACGATGCGCGCCATGAGCGGGATCGCCGACGCGGGCAGCTTGTCCGGGTAACCGTGGCCGTCGAGACGTTCGTGGTGGCTGCGAACCGCGGGCGCGAACGGCCGCAGCTCGGGCACGCCGCGTACGATCGCTTCGCCGGCGGCCGCGTGCGCTCGGATCAAGCGCCATTCGCGCTCGTCGAGCGCGCGCGGCGCGTTGAGCACCTCGAGCGGCGTCGCGATCTTGCCGACGTCGTGCAGCAGCCCGCACCGCGCTGCGAACGTGACCTCGGCGGAATCGAGCCCCAGCCGGCGGCCCAGGCGCGAGCACCAGGCCGCGACGGCGCGCGAGTGCTCCGACGTGAGCGGATCGCGCGCTTCCAGCTTGACGATGAGCGCGTCGATGCGCGCGTCCACCTCGTCGAGCGATTCGTCGCGCACGCGTTGCAACGGCCGCCACGATACGTCGACGATCGCCATCACCTGCTCCGCCAGCGCGTCGATTTCGGCAGCGCGCACGTTGCGCCCGAGCACGTCGTGCACGGCGCGCGCGAGCGCGTCGGGCAGGGCCACCAGCACGTCCCGCAGCGAGGCAACGTCGCCGTATGACGAGCACATCGTGTGCACCCAGGCGCCGAGCGCGTCGCTGCCCCCGTCGTCGTCCAGGGCGCCGGCGCGCCGGATGAAGCCGTCGACCACCGCTGCGGACACGAGCGGTGCGCCGGGACCCACGAGCCTGCTGCGCAGCGTCATGCCGAGGTCGTCACGGTGCGCGCGAACCGTCGCCGCGATCGTTTGCGCGCTCACGCGATCACCGCCGGCAACGCGGCGAGCAGCTTTGCCATGCCGTGCAGGTCGTGGTGCTCGAGATCGTCGAGCGCAGCCAGCAGCTCGTCGCCGCTCGCGCGCCCGCGGCGGCAGTCGATGACGACGTCGACAGCTGCGGAGAGCGCGGCAAGCCGCGGCGGAAGCGCGAAGTCGAACGCATTTTTGCCGACTTCGCCCAGCAGGGCGCGCGCGAGCCGGGCGACGATGGCGGCGCGGATCGAGCGCGGCGCGCGCGCGTCGTCGCCGGCGACGGCAGCTTCGAACTCGCGCAGCGCGCGGGCCGACCGCTCGCGCATGCCCGCGGCCGCGGCATAGAGCGCGATCTCGGCCCAGCGCCGTGCGGTGCCTTCCAGCGCATTCTGCTGCACGCCGCTCGGCGCGAGGATTTCGTACGCGGCGTCGAACGCACCCGCCCACGCCGCGAACAGCGCGCGCGACGGCACCAAACCTTCGAGCGCGAGCGCGGCGCCGTAGTTCACGTCGAACGCGCGCATGTCGTTTTCGAGCCGCTCGATCGCCGCGATGTCGCCACGCTCCACCTGCAGCTCGTAGGCCGCGACGATCGCATACAAATGGAAGTCGAGGTTACCCGACCGCACGGCGCAGTCGCCCAGGCGCTCTAAGTGCTCGAGGCATTCGGAGGGGCCACCCGCGTCGTATGCGAGGTTGTACAGGACGCTGTACGCGCCGGTCGCGATCACGTAGAGGTTCGCTTTTTCGGCGATGCTCGCGCCGATCGTTCCGTAGCGGCGCGCGCGATCGTGATCGCCGGCGAAGAACTCGACGTATGACGCGCGCGTGTAGACGTGCGCGCGCAGCGCGAGATCCGCGCCCTCGCAACACGCGAGCGCGCGGTCCAGCGTCGCGCGCGCATCTTCCGGACGGTGCGCGACCAGGTACGCTTCGGCGAGGACCGACAGGATGGACGCGCGCTGGTCGGAGTCGAGCGTCTCGTCGTCAGCGTACGGCTCGAGCAGCTCGACGGCGTCGGCGCGGTCACGGCGCGCGATCTCGCGCGCGAGGCGGTAGGCAGCCTCGGCCGCGACGTCGCGCGACTGCGCGTTCGCGATCGCATGGCGGAACCAGGCTTCGGAGATGTCGGTGCGACCCAGGCGCGACTCGCGCGTCGCGCGCAACAGCAGCAGCACCGCGTCGTCCAGCTCGACGGGCAAGAATTCCAGTGCGGCGTCGACCGCGTCGACGTCGCCGCGATCCTCCAGCCCCAGACCGTTCTCACACAGCAGGCGGCGCACGAATTCGCGCAGCTGGGCATGGCGCGCGATGTCGAGCGCTTCGCGCACGCGCCCGACGGATTCGAGCGCTTTCACCGTGCGTTCGGCGACGCACTGGTGGGTGGCGAGATCGGTGCGCAGCGTCGACTCGGCGCGCGCGCGCAAACCTTCGTCGTAACGGTATCCCGCGCCGTCCCAGTCGGCGATCAGCTTGCCCAGGCCCGACTGGCCCTCCAGCAGCGGGTGCAGCGGCAGCCCGGCCGCGGCGAGCACCCCCGCATCCAGCGAGCGCAGCAAACACGTTTCGAGCACGTACGACCGCTCGTCCGGCGCGAGCGCGTGCAGCAGGGCGAGCCCGGGATCGACGCCGCGCGGCGGCAGCTCGCCAACCTGCAGCGCGTAGAGCACCGCGAACGCGCGGCCGTTTGCGGCGCGCAGCGTCTGCGCCAGCGCGAGATCGGAGACCTGAAGCCCGAAGCCGTCGGCGGCGGCGCGCGCGTCGGCGACCGTCCAGCGCAGGTCGGCTTCGCTCACCGGCATCGCGATCAGGTCGGCCGCGAGCCAGCGCGGCACGGGCAGGTCGCTGGTGTCGCGCGCCGCGACGACGAGGCGGGGCGCGAAGGCGCCGCGCCCGGCGAGCACTTCGACGAACTCCGAGAACAGGCGTGCCTCGTCGCCCAACCGGTCCACCGAGTCGACGACGATGGTGAGGTCGCGGCCCTCGAGGTAGCGCGCCAGCCACACTGCCAGCGCCGCCGCGCGCTCGCCGCGCTCCGCGGCATGCGCGTAGGCGCTCGCGAACGATAGGCGCGCGCCGGGGTCGATGCCGCGCAGCGCTTCGCACAGCGTGCGCACGGCCGCGTAGAATGTCGGTTCGCAGCCGGCTAGGTCGACGAGCACGGCGTGCTCGCACATGGTGCTGAACGCCCGCAGCAGCGCGCTCTTGCCGAAGCCCGCGGGCGCGACGACGACCGCGATAGGCCGCCGGGCCGCTTCGAACAGACGCTCGACCGCGTTCGCCGCGTAGGGCGGGAGGGCGCCCGGACGCGGCAAAAGGCGCGGTGTCATCATCGCCGCTGCCGCATCGTTCTGCGTCGCTTCGAACGCCCTAACTTCCATGTCCACCATCCGTGATCGGGCTTCGGACATGGTACCAAATTGGGCGGCTCGATGGGCCGAATGACCCATGGATTTAACCGAGGCTTGGCAAAATCGCCCCGCTTACGGAGACCCCAGCGCCCCGCGAACGGCCTGCTGCCCGATCCCGAATGCGATCAGGATCAGCAGCGACGAGACGACCGTGACGATCAGCGCGTTCCGGGCTCCGCCCGGCCTACGGCTCAGGGCGTTGGCAACCATGTAGCCGGCCCACCCCAGCACCGCGAGCGCGTAGTGGTACCACGGCCCGCGCAGGCCCTGGACGACGAGCACGACGCCGACCACGATCTGCAACGTCGTGACGTACAGCGTGACGCGCCGCCCGGTGCGCTGCCACACGGCAAGCACCGCCAGCGCCGCAACGGCGAAGCCGATCCAGAGATGAAGCGTCAGCATGTTCACCGGTCGTGGCTTCGCTGCGCCTTCGCGATCGACTTCCAGCGGCGTTGACCACGCCGGAGGAACGCCGAGACGGAGGCTCCAACCGCGCGCACGTACCATGCTCGACCGAATCCGCAAGCGCCCGTTCACCGCCCCGTGGTCGTCGAAGTCCCGGTGCGTCGTGTACACGTGTATGTTCGGGTACTCCGAGCACTTCAACGATTTCGCATACGAGCGCGACCGCGATATCGACTACGTCTGTTTCACGGACGATCCGGCGCTTCGCTCCGAGCATTGGGACGTCCGGCTGATGCCGGACGAGCTGCTCGACCCGCCCCGTGTCGCCAAGCGCATCAAGGCGATGCCGCATCGTTTCCTGCCGGAATACGACTGGAGCTTGTACGTCGACAACATCATCCGGCTCAAGTGGGCGCCGCGCGAGATCTTCGACCGTTTTCTCGCGCCCGCGAAGTCGCCGTTCGTCTGCTTCAAGAACCCGTTTCGCGACTGCGCTTACGAAGAAGCCGAGTGGGTTCTGAGCGCCGGGATCGACGACCCGGAGCGCGTGCGGGCGCAGATGAGGTTCTACGAGCACCTTGGGTTTCCGCGGCACGCCGGCTTGGGCATGTGCGGCGTGCTCTTGCGGCGGCACCGCGAGCCGGTGCTCGCGCCGGTCATGGAGAGGTGGCACCAACAAGTGCTGCGGCATTCCGTGCGCGACCAGCTTTCGCTCAACGCGACGGCGTGGTTCGACCGCTTCGAGATCGAGTACTTGACGATCAATTTCCGCGACTGGGACATGTGCGAGCGCCCGGTGCTGAAAAACGACGTTCGCCTGCCGCGCGACTTCGACGACGCGCAGTACAAGAAGCTCAACCCGGACGTCGACTTCGATTGCCGGCGGCATTACCTCTTGTACGGTGCGGCCGAAGGCCGGCCGTACAAATGACCGTATTCGCGCTCGAGGATGCCGTCGAGCTCGTCGAAGAACGACCCACGTTCGCGCCAGCCCAGCATGCGCGCGGCGCTGGCGGACGAGACCGTCCCGGCAGCCGGCTCGATGCGCCGCGGCGGCCCGAACCGAACCGCGACGCCGAACCGCCCCGCGACGTGCTCGGCGAGTTCGCGTATCGAGATCACCTCGCGCCCAACGACGTTGAGGACGTCGTGCTCGTCGTCTGACGCGCACGCGGCTTCGATCGCGAGCGCGACGTCGAACGTGTGCGTGAACTGGCGGCGCTGAGAACCGTCGCCGGACACCGTGAGCGGCTGCGACGCGCTCGCCGCCGCCGCGAACCGTGCGATCACCGCGTTCTCGCGCATCCCCGGGCCGTATGACGTACCGAGGCGAAGGGTCGTGACGCGCAGCGACTCGCTCCGCGCGGCGGCGCGCAGGATTTCCTCACCGGCCAGCTTCGAGGCGCTGTAGAAATCGCGCGGCCTGCACGGGTGCCGCTCGTCGATCGGCTGATATTCCGGTTCGCCGTACACTTCCCACGTCGACGCGTAGACGACTCGCGCGCCGGCGCTCGCCGCCGCGAGCGCAACGTTGGTCGTGCTCTCCACGTTGACGCGCGTGGCGAAGCTCGGCTGCGTTGCGAACACGTCGACGTCGCCGACGCCGCCCAGGTGCACCACGGCGTCGACCCCGTGGCAGGCCGCTCGCACCGCCACGAGATCGCACAAGTCGCCCCGAATCGTCGACCACGCCTCGTCGTCGCCAGGACGCAGGTCGAATCCGCAGACGTCGTGCCCGGCGGCTTGCGCGAGATGGCGCGCGACGGCGCGTCCGATGAAGCCGCTGCTGCCGGTAACGAGTATCCGCATCACCCGTGCTCGGCGGTTTGCCGGATCTGGGTGTTGGCGCGCTCGACGGCGGCACGCTCGAGCGGAGACAGCGCCGCCTTGGGTTCGAGCAGTCCGTCGCCGTTGACGCTGGACGCGTGATAATGCAGCAGCGCGATGTCGTGGCGCGCATCGAAATAGTGATGCGCGCCCGTGAAGTGCACGTAGTAGTTCACGTTCGACGGCGCCGTGGCGAACGGCAGCGCTCCGTGTTGCAGGGCGAGCCAGAAGCCGACCTGATCCGCGTGATGGACGCTGCCGGTGCGCCGCAGCGGTTCGATGTTGTCGAAGAGCCAGAGCGTCCACCGCCGCCACTCGTCCGAGAGCGTCGCGCAGAACCGCCGCGGCACGGCATAGAAGCCGCCGTTGCAATTTCCCATGAAGGTCTCGCCGTCGCGGGAATCCGTCGTGCAGGTCGCAGGCAAGCTCCCCAGCCCGCTCGACCGCGCGATCTCGCGCAACGCCGGCAACGACGGGTTGCTCGCATCCACGATCTTGCCCAGGACGGCGTCGCCCAGAAACGGGCGCAGGTCAGCCACGGCGATGGTATCGGTATCCAATAAGACGGCGTGATCGAAATCGACGCCACGCAGGTTTTCCAGCTGTCCGACCTTGTTGCAGTAAAGGCCGTCGCCAAACCGCTCGATCTCGTTGACCGTGTAGCCTCGGCGGCGAAACGCGGACTTGCATTCCGCGCTCACCCCCGGCGTGCACTGGACGTGCACGGCCGACGGGTCGCCGCCGCAGTGCAGCACCACCGAATGGGCGAGCCGCGCCCCCTCGGCGGCAAAGCGCGGTCCGTCGTCCACGACGAACGAGAAGACCGTGCCGCTCATGCCCCCGCCCGTGGAACGCAGCGTCGTCGCGCCGGTGCGCTCCAGGTCGGGATGGTCATCGCGCCTGGTTTCGCTGCGCCTTCGTGATCGTCTTCCAGCGCCGCTTGTCTTGCGCGCGGGCGACCGGATCGTCGCGGCGGTCGAGATAGGAGAGTTCCGCGCGCAGAGCGCGCCACCGCTGGTAGCGGTGCTCGCCGATCTCGGCGCGCACCGCGCAGCCCGGCTCGCGCTCGTGCGCGCAATCGCGAAAGCGGCAGCGCGACGCGGCTTCGGCGACGTCGGCGAACACGTCGTCGAGCGCCGCTTCGTCGGACCACGGCGCAAACGCCCGCATCCCGGGCGTGTCGACGAGCCACGCGCCCGACGGCAGCGCGACGAGCTCGCGGCGCGTCGACGTGTGCCTGCCGCGGCCGTCCGACGCGCGCGTCGCGCGCGTCGCGAAGCGTTCCGCGCCGAGCAGCCGGTTCGCCAGCGTGGACTTGCCGACGCCGGACGAGCCGACGAGCGCGACGGTCGTGTCCGCGGCGGCGTATGCGCCGAGCGCGTCGCAGCCGTCGCCGTGTTGCGCGCTGATCGCCATCACCGGCGCTTCGCCGCTCACGGCGTAGAGCTCGGCGACCAGCGCGGCCGGATCGCCGGCGAGGTCGCATTTGTTCAGCACGATGACGGCGCGCGCGCCCGCCGCGTGCACCGCGAGGAGATAGCGCTCGACGCGCGCGGGCGAGAAGTCGCGCCCAGGCGCGGTGACGACGAAGACGACGTCGAGGTTGGCCGCGATGGGCTGCGGGGTCGCGCCGCGGTCGTGGCGGGCGCGCGCGAGCACGCCGCGCCGCGGCCCGATCGCGACGATGCGGGCGCCGTCGACGGCGACGCGGTCACCGACCACGGGGCGGTCGGCCAAAACCGGGGAGAGATGGAGGATCGTCTCGTCGCCGTCGGGGGCGAGTGCGACGAAATCGGCACCGCGATCGGACGCGATGCGATGGTCGAAGAACAAGGTCGTGCCTTTCGTGCAGCGGTGATGGAACCGGACGAGAGGGCGCGGCGAGGGGCGCGCGTTCGGCGCGCGCTAGCGGTCTTCGACCTAGCCTAGATCAGTTCGGAGCCTGTCCTAGCTGGTCGAAGGACGGAAAGGGGAGCTCGTCGCGCCGGTGGGCGCAGAGACGGACGTCATGCGGCTCGCTCCTTTCTGATGTGCGTGGGACTTCGTTCGGTTAGGGCGGCGGCGCGCCCGGTCCTGCGACCGCCGGTCCACTTGGCCATCCGTCCGCAGGAGACGCGGCATCGCGCGAAAACGTCAGCGCACCCGTGCAGGACGACCACATAGTCCCCGCCCGGCCGTTGCGCCGCGACCGGTCCGAAGCGTTGCTCAGCTACGCCGAAGCGCTCGCGCGCGTCGCGGCGAGCGGCGGCGGCGCACCCGCGCTCGCCGCCCACCTCGCGCTGGCCGTCGATGCGGCGGTGCTGGTGGAGGACGGGCAGTGGCGGCACGTCGCCGTGAGCGGTACCAGCGAGCGCGCGATCCCGGCGACCGTGCGCGACCTCTTGCCGAAGGACGCCGACGGCGAGGACGGCGTCGGGCTCTCGGCGCCGGCCGACCGGCACGCGCGCGCCTATCCCGTGCGCGCCGGGGAGGCGCGGCTGGGCTGGCTCTCCGTCTTCCCGTCGGCAGGGCGCACGCTGGACGACCGCACCGGGCTGATCCGGCTCACCGCGGCGCAGATCGCGGTGGAACTCTCGCGCGAAGCGGGGGGCGGGCGCGGCCGGCGGCGCGGCTTCTGGGACCGCCTGCTGGCGCGCGCGTATGAGGATCCGCTCGAAGCACGCGAGGACGCGCAGGCGCGCGGAATCGCGCTCGCGCCCGGCTACGTCGCGGTCGCGATCGAAGGCGAAGGGCTCGACGAGACCGTCGCAGCGCAGAAGAACGCCGAGATTCGGCGCGTGTGCCTCGACACGCTGGGCACGCGCACCGGCGAAGTGGTGGTCGTGGAGCGCGGCGGCGGCTTCTTCTTCCTCGTCCCTGCGCCGCTCGAGGTCGACGCCGCGAACGCGCGAACCGCCGCAACGCTGATCCCGCGCGGGATGCAGCGGGCCGGGCTCGACGTGAAAATCGTCGGCGGTGTCGGGCGGCACGCCGACATGATCGGCGTCGCGCAAAGCGTCGACGAAGCGCGCGAGGCGATGACGATCGCGCGCCGGATGTTCGGCGGCGCGAAGGTGATGCCGTACGACGATCTGGGCGTGTACCCGCTGCTGCACCGCACCGGCGCGACGCGCGAAGACTGGCGCGCGTTCGCGACGCGCGTGCTCGACCCGCTGCGCACCTACGACGAAAAGCACCAGACCGAATTGGTGCGCACGCTCAAGCTGTTTTTCGACGTCGGACAAAACATCAAGGAGGCCGCCGCGCGGCTCAACGTGCATCGCCATACCGTGTTCTATCGCTTGCGCCAGATCGGCGAGATCGGCCGGCTCGACCTCGACTCGCCGCACGATCAGCTCACCGTGCGCGCCGCGCTCGCAGTGGACGCTTTGGACGGTTGATGTTGACGACCGTGAAGGACGCCGCCGCGGCCCGACGGGCCGTGTTGGCGGCGGCAAAGGAGCGCGGGGTGCGCTGGGTGCGGCTCGCGTTCGTCGATGTGCTGGGGATCGAGAAGAGCGTGTCGGTGCCGGTCGGCGAGCTGGAGCGCGCGCTCGCGGGGAACGTGACGTTCGACGGTGGTTCGATCGACGGGTTCGTGCGCGGCGAAGAGGTCGACATGGTGCTGCGGCCCGACCCCGCAACGTTTACGGTGCTGCCGTGGTCGAGCGACGGTCAGGTGGAAGCGCGCGTGCTGTGCGACATCGACACGCCCGACGGCACGCCGTTCGAAGGCGACCCGCGCTCGACGCTCAAGCGCGTGCTCGAAGACGCCGGCGACGTGCTGCAGACGCTGCGCGCCGGGCTCGAGGTGGAGTTCTATCTGTTCGCGCTCGAGCCGGACGGCACGCCGTCCACGCGCACCACGGACGCCGGGTCGTACTTCGACTTCTCGGCGAGCGACCGCGGCGAAGAGGTGCGCCTCGCGACGAGCGTCGCGCTCGAAGCGATGGGCATCCCGATCTCCTCCGCGCATCACGAGCACGGCGCGGGCCAGCACGAGCTCGACCTCGCGGCAGGCACCGTGCTCGACATGGCGGACCGGCTCGTTACCGTGCGCGGCGTCGTCAAGCGCATCGCCGAACGCCACGGCTTGCACGCGACGTTCATGCCCAAGCCGCTCGAAGATCAGGCGGGCAGCGGGCTGCACGTGTACTTCGCGCTCGGCGCCGTCGACGAGGTCGTGCGCTTGCACGCGGTGTCGGGCTTGCTGGATCACGCACCCGGCTTCACCGCGATCTGCAACCCGACCGTGAACTCCTACAAACGTCTCGTCGCCGCGTGGGACGCGCCGGTGTACACCGTGTGGTCGGAGCGCAGCGCGAACGCGCTGGTGCGCGTGCCGCCGCCGGTCGGCAACGAGCCGCCGCTGCTGGAGGTGCGCAGCCCCGACGCCTCGTGCAACCCGTATCTCGCGATGGCGGTGCTGGTCGAAGCGCTCGCCGACGGCATCCGCACGCGCGGCCTCCCGGGCGATCCGTTCACCGGCTCGACGTACGAGCTGGGCGAGCGCTTTCGCACCGAGCACGGCATCCGGCAATTACCGCGCTCGCTGCGCCAGGCGCTCGCGACGCTCGACGACGACGTGGTGGTCCGCGGCGCGCTCGGCGACCACATCTATCACGCGTTCCGCGACGCGAAGCTCGCGGAGTACGAGCGCTACCGCCGCGCGGTGCACCCGTGGGAGCGCGAAGCGTACCTACGAACGTTCTGACGGCATAATCTCAGGAAGGCTGCCCCGCGTCGAACGCGGGGCTGCCGAGGATTCGGCGCGCGAAGCAAGCCGAATCAGCGGCAGACGATCTCGAGGCGGTTGCCGTCGGGGTCTTCGAAGAACGCCGCGTAGTACGGGTCGGCGATCTCCGGACACGAACCCGGCGCTTCGAACGCGCGCGCGCCGGCGGTTTGCGCGATGGCGGCGATGCGGTCGACGTCGTGCGGCGTCTTGGCCGAGAACGCGAGGCGCGTCGCGTTCGGGCGGTGATCCGGCTCGGGGATGAGCGCGATCGCTTCGCGCACGGTGCGGTCTTCGACGCGGTAATAGAGGTGCACGCCGTCGGGCTGCGGCTTGCCGCGGAAGCCGAACGCGCGCAAGAACGCATCGTAGAACGGGCGGCAGCGCGCGACGTCGGCGACGCGCAGGTCGACGTGATCGAAGACCATCATCCGACGCGCTTCGGCCGCGCGCGAGCCGTTCCTCGGAGGCCTGGGTCGCCCCCCGGGGGCCGGATCCGGTCCACAGCGGCTCCACAACCGCCGGCCGAAGTTCCGGAAAACTTTGTAGAACGGCGCGCGCCACACCCGTAGGATAGGACCGGCGATGGCGCAGTACAGCGTGGTTCTTACCAAGGGCTCTTATCTCGTCGACGAGGCGGATGCGGATCGCATCCGCGACGCCGTGGCGGCGCGCTCGGCGTTCGTCGAGGTCGGCGTCGACCTGCGCTGCGACGGCATCGTCGCGCACCGCGCCGAGATCGCGACCGCGCACGTGGTCACGCTCGTGCGCGTGCCCGATCGCGTCGCGGAGTCCGACGACCCGAAGGTACGACCGCTTTTCTCAGCCTTCTGAGGCGCTCGCGCGCTGCGCGAACGCCGCAGCGATCGCGTCTTCAAGCAGGTCCCAGCGCACGGGGTCGAGCGCGCGCGCGGCAGCCGCGTCGCCGTCGAAGAACCACGCGGCGTACCGCCGGCGAATCACCGCCGGCGTGAGATCGCCGCGGTTGTGCGGCGCGCGGCACCGCGCGCACACCAGCGCGACGAAGCCGTCGCCGACGAACGCCCGCAGCGCGTTCGCGCGCGGTTCGCCCCCGTCGGGGAATGCGGGCAGCGCCGCGGGCGGGATGCCGTGCGTCGCTGCGAGTTCCGACTGCTCCCACGCAAGCGCGACCTCGTGCTGCAGCTGCGCGCTGAGCAAGCCGTACCAGTGATCCGGGCGCGCGTGCAGCTCGGGATTCTTGCGAAAGTAGTCGCGCAGCTCGGCAGCGAGCTCGTTGCGGTGCTCGAGGATCCACGCGCGCAGCGCGACGTGGTCGCCGAACGCGCGGAACACGGGCGTCTTGCACTCGGCGCAGCGCGCGTGCTCGTCGCGCCGATCCTGGTCGAGCGTGAGCCGGCGCACCGGCGAAACCGGCCGGCGCGCGGGACGGGCGTGCGGTTCGTGCTCCATCGCGAAGCGCAGGTTTGCACCGCAGTGCACGGCGCGCTTGCCGAACGCGCGTTCGAGCCACGACCGCTGGTATCGGCACGAGGCTCAGGCCCTACATAGCGGTAAAGGTTCGGTAAACGCAGCGTCGCGTCAGCTGCGCGCGGCGACGGGCTTGGCGGCTTCGCGGCGGAGCAGGTCCCAGGCGACGCGTACGTCCTCGCGGGTCGTGCGTTCGTTGCCGATGGCGATGCGCAATACGACGCGGCCGTGCAGGCGTGTCGACGACAAGAACACGTCGCCCGTCGCATTCACCGCGTCCATGATCGCCAGGTTGAGCGCGTCGATCCCTTCGTCGGTTGTCGATGGTGGCGCACCCTTCGACAGGCTCAGGGTGACATGTGGCGGGGTGTAGCGGAAGCACACGACGGACAGCGGGTGCGGCGCCATGATCGCCCAGCCCGGCTCCGCTTCGATCCACGCCGCGAGCTCTTGCGCGAGCGCGATGTGCGTGCGCAGGCGTTCCTGCATGCCGTTCACGCCATACGTGCGCAGCGCGAACCACAGTTTGAGCGCGCGGAAGCGGCGGCCGAGCTGAAGGCCGTAGTCCATGTAGTTGTGGACGTCGGTCTCCGGCGTCACGAGATAGTCCGCCACGAGGCTGAACGTGCGCCGCAGCAGCTCGGGGTCGCGCACGTACAGCACCGACAGGTCGACCGGGACGAACAGCCACTTGTGCGGGTTCACCACGATCGAGTCCGCGTCGTGCGCGGGGTCGAGCAGCCAGCGAAACTCCGGCAGGATCGCAGCCGGTCCACCGTACGCCGCGTCGACGTGCAGCCACACGCCGCGCTCGCGCGTGATCGCGCGGATCGCGGCGACGGGATCGGTCGACGTGGTGGACGTGGTGCCGACCGTCGCGACCGCGCACATCGGTCGCATGCCGCGCGCGACGTCGGCGTCGATCGCGCGCGCGAGCGCGTCGGGCCGCATCGCGAACGCGTCGTCGACCGGAACCTTCACGACGTTGTCACGACCGACGCCCAGCGCGATGGCGGCTTTCTCGATGTGCGAGTGCGTGTGCTCGGTGACGTACACGCGCAGCGCGGGCAGATCGCTGCGACCCGCCATCCCGCGCGCGCGGACGTCGAGGTCGAGCCGCTCGCGAGCCGCGGCGAGCGCGGTGAACCCGCCGATCGACGCCGTGTCGTACACGATCCCGTGGAAACGATCCGGGAGGCCGAGCATCGTGCGCAGCCAGCCCAGCGTAACGTCTTCGAGTTCCGTCGCGGCCGGCGACGTGCGCCACAGCATCGCGTTCACGTCGAGCGCGGCGGCAAGCGCTTCGGCGAGCACCGTGACGCGCGCCGCGCTGATCGCGAAGTACGCGAAGAACCGCGGGTGGTTCCAGTGCGTGATGCCGGGGACCACGTAGCGCTCGAAGTCGGCGAAGATGTCGTCGAACGGCTCGCCGTCGGCGGGGGCTTCGCGCGGCAGCGCGGCGATCAGGTCGCCGGGGCGCGCGCGCGACAGCACCGGGTAGCGGCGGCCGTCGCGGTAGTAGTCGTCGATCCAGGCGGCGACGCGGTCGAACGCGGCGCGAAATTCTGCGTCGGGATCCGGGATCATGCGGCGGAGATCGGCAAGGTCACGATCTCCGCGATTTGGTGGATGTAGAGCGTCACGCCCTCCTCGCCGTCGCATCCTAGCAGGTAGACGCTCACGCTGCGCTCCGTCAGCAGCTCGGTGCGCAGCACGCCGGTCCAAGCCGACCCGTCGGCGAGCCGGACGCGAACCGTGCGGCCCGCCAGCCGCCGCAGCGCCGCGACGTCGTCGTTCGGGCCCTCGGGCGGTGCCATGTCCGATGGACGCCCCGGGCGGGTCCCCCGTTCCCCGTCCCGAAAACGTACGCATGAAGTACCGCACGCTCCCGAACACCGAGATCACGGTCAGCGAAGTCGGTTTCGGCCTGTGGACGACGTCGACCGGCTGGTGGGGCGACACGAGCGACGACGACGCCGTCAAGCTGATGCACGAAGCGCTCGACCTGGGCATCACGACGTTCGACGCGGCCGACACGTACGGCAACGGCCGCAGCGAAGAGCAGCTGGCCAAAGCGTTCGCGCACCGCCGCGGTGACGTGGTGTATGCGACCAAGTTCGGCTACGACTGGTACCACCACTCCGAGGAGCGCAAAGGCCAGAACGAGATCGAGCAAGATTTCTCGCCGGCGTTCGTGCGGTACGCGCTCGAGCAATCGCTCAAACGGCTGCAGACCGACTACGTCGACGTCTACCAGATGCACAACGCGCGCATGGAACAAGTGCGCGACGGCGCGCTCATCGAGCTGCTGGAGCAGTTCCGCGCCGAGGGCAAGATCCGCACCTGGGGCGTCGCGCTCGGGCCCGCGATCGGCTGGCTGTGGGAAGGCATCGAATCGGCGCGCGTCAACGTGCCCGTCGTGCAGATGATCTGGAACATGCTCGAGCAGTTCCCGGGCGACGAGATGGTCGCGGCCGCCGGCGAGTTCAAGACGGACACGGCGTACTTCATCCGCGTGCCGCACAGCTCGGGGATGCTCGAAGGCCGCTACACCAAGGACACGGTGTTCCCGCCGACCGACCACCGTAGCCACCGCCCGCGCCAGTGGCTGATCAACGGCATCCAGAAAATCGAGACGCTGCGCTTCCTCGAACAGCCGGGCCGCACGCTCGGCCAAGCGGCGATCCAGTGGCTGCTGAACGAACCGCGCGTGATGACGGTGCTGCCGAACATCTACGACCGCGACCAACTGCGCGAGTTCGCCGCAGCGCCCGACACGCCGCGCCTCTCCGCGGACGAGCTTGCGCGCATCGCCGAGCTGAAGAAAGGCAACTTC
This sequence comes from Vulcanimicrobiota bacterium, assembly GCA_963792235.1. Taxonomy (GTDB): domain Bacteria; phylum Vulcanimicrobiota; class Vulcanimicrobiia; order Vulcanimicrobiales; family Vulcanimicrobiaceae; genus Vulcanimicrobium. The sequence goes on along the minus strand of CAWBVR010000020.1, from coordinate 365,687 downwards.
GGCGTCGGTCCGGAGCAAGGCCGCTTCAAGGGCACGATGTCGCCGCCGGACGATGCCCTGGCGACGGCGCACACATGACCGGCCGCGAGACGATCCACACCACCGCCGCGCCCGCGGCGATCGGGCCGTACGCGCAGGCGATCGCCGCGGGTCCGTACGTGTTCTTGTCCGGGCAGATCGGGATCGATCCCGCGACGGGGCAACTCGTCGACGGCGGCGTTGACGCGCAGACGCGCCAAGTGCTGGCGAACCTCGCGGCGGTGCTCGCCGCGGCGGGGCTCGCGTTCGCGGACGTCGTCAAGACGACGATCTTCCTGACCGACATGGCGAGCTTCGCCGCGGTGAACACCGTCTACGGCGAGTCGTTCGACGGCGGTCCGGTGCCCGCGCGCTCGACGGTCGCGGCCGCCGCGCTACCGCGCGGCGCCGCCGTGGAGATCGACGCGATCGCGCTGCGCCGTTAGAACTGCACCGCGCTGTACGAGAACTGCGAGTTCGCGCCCGCCGCTAGCGCGGCCCACGTCGCCGTGACCTTGAAGACCTTGTTCGTCGTGCTGTAGTTCGCGGGGAACAGCGTGTTGTTCGTCAGGTTGTAGTAGTACGTCACCGTCGTCGGTGCCGTTCCCGTCGACGAGTAGCCCGGCGTGTTCATGTAGCCGCCGTCTTTCGCCCACGAGTTGGCGTTCGAACCGTCGTCGGTGAGCGTCAGGCTGTTGGCGCTCAGCGTCGCGGACGCGGGCGTCGTGCCGTTCGCCGCCACGGCGATGTTGCGCACGTCGATCGTGTACTTGAGGATGCCGCCCGGGCACCACGTCCCCGCCGGCACGCCGCCGCCGCAGCCGGTGGTGGTGATCACGTACGATTTCGTCTGCACGACGTAACCGCTGTAGAGCTCGTCGTGCACCTCGTTGTTGTTCGACGCCGCGTTGACGTCGACCACGGCGATATAGCCGTCGAAGCGGTTGAACGCCTGCAGCCCGGTCGGCGCGGCGTACACGGTCCACACGAAATAGTCGCCGTTCGCCGGTATCGCGATCGGCGTGGCGACGTTCGTCTGATAGGAATTCCCGCTCGCTGCCCCGGCGATCTGCGTGCCGAGCGCGCCCGCGCTGTCGTTGTAGACCGCGACCGTCCAGCTGCCGGGCGAGCCCGGTGCTTGCGCGTAGAAGATGAACTGGCCCGCCGCACCCGCGGAGTTGTGCACCTGGTGCCTGACCGCGATCCCGGTCACCGCGGCCGAATAGGTGTTGCCGTTGGGCGAGCCCGCGACGGTCGAGCTGTTGATCGCGTTGAAGGCCGGCGGCGCAAACGATTTCTCGACGAAGTCATTGTTGTTCGTCGTCGCCACGTTGCCGTCGTAGCTCCCGGTCGCGGTCGGCACGCCGACCGGGCCGATGAACACGGTGCCGCTGGACGAGCCGCACTCCGCGCCCGACGATGCGCCGGGCACGTTGGTGTAGTTCAGGCCGAACAGCGCGCCCGTCGCGCCGGCGGCCGCGCCGTAGTGCGCGTCCGGCGTGGGGCTGCCGTCCGTCACGCCGGCCGTGCCGCCGTTCACGGTGTGCGCGGAGATGCCGCCGCTGTCGACCTCGACGCCGCCACCACCGCCGCCGCCTGGTCCGTGCGCCGCGTTGCCGGCGTTGAGGACGTCCGCGTCGGTGCCGTTCGCGCCGTTGGCCGTCACCGTGACGGTCGCGAAGTTCGCCGGCGACGTCAGGATCACCGAACCGCCGGCTCCGCCGCCGCCGCCGCCGTCGTTTTGCGGATCCACGCCCATCATGCCGTTCGCCGTGACGGTGAGGTTGCCGGTGACGCCGGCGACCCGCATCATCACGATGCCGCCCCCGCTGCCGCCCGCGGACATGAGCCCAGAGCTGTTGTTGCGCGAGCCCGCGCCGCCGCCGCCGCCCATCACGAGCTGCGTTTGCGACGGCGCGAACGTGCCGCCGAGGCCGCCGTAGGGCAGGTTCGCGCTCCAGGTCTTGCCCCCGATGCCGCCGGCGCCGCCGTTGCCGCCGCCGCCGCCGCCGGAGTTCATCTGGTTGAGCGTGACGTCCGAATCCGCCCCACCGCCGCCCGCGTTGCCCGGCGCGCCGCGCGCCATGTCGCCGCCGGCGTATCCGTCGGCGGTGCCGGCTCCGGTTTGCGTCGCGGTGACCGAGCTGTAGACGTAGGTGGGCGTCCCGGCGGTGCCTTCGCCTTTCTCGCCGTGAGCGTTCTTGGCGTTCGAGCTCGCCCAGTCGCCGTTGGCCGCGGTGTTGTCGCCGGTCAGCTGCCGCGCACCGCCGCCGCGGAACCCGCGGCCGTCGACGCTCACCGAGGCGCCGTTACCGAACACCAAATTCTGCGAGTCGATCGCCAGCACGCCGCCCGCCGTGCCGTTCCACGCCACCGCGGTGAGCGCGGCGCCGATGGTTGGCGCGACGTACTGCGGCACGCGGATGACCTGGAAGCGCGCGTTGCCGCCCGTCGTGTACGCGTGGATGAGGCCGTTGGCGTTCGCCCCCTTGATCGAAACCGTTCCGCCCCCCACGGCCAGCGCCCCGGTCGCGACGACGTACTCGTACGTGCCGGCCGTCGTGGACGTCGCGCCGCTGCCGCTGCCGTCGCCGTACGTGGGACCGTTGGTCGTGTTGAACGTCGCGCCTTGCATCTGGATCACGAGCAGCAGATCGTTCGCGGCGATCGCGGTGCTCGCGTCGCCCGCGGCATGCGCGCCGACGGTGATCGACGTCGCGCCGGCTGCGGCGTTCGCGCTCCCGGGCCAGTACGTGTTTACGACCCCGGTGATGGTCGGGCTGCCGTCACGTCCGGGCGTGCCGCACAATGCCGCGGCGCTGGCGGGCTCGCGAACCGCGACCACGAGCGTCGCCGTCACCGCCAACGCCGTCAGCGCGGCGGCGACGCGTCGGATCACCGTTTACCCCACCCGAAAAGACGGTCGACGACGCTCGTCACCGTCATGTAGAAGCCGCGCTTCGTGGGGCCCGTCGCCAGCGACGGGTCGGCCGTGCCGCGCAGGTTGAAGCCGGCGCCGACGCGCGTGTTGTCGCCCAGCCGCACGCCGCCCTCGACCGCGAGCGCGGTCGCGGTGGTTCCGTCGATGCCGCGGATCGACGCCTGGCGCGCCTCGGCGCCCACGTCGAAGCGCGAGCCGATCTTCTGATCGAGGCGCAGGCCCAGCAGCGAGCTGTGCGCGGCGTAATACGAGTCGCCGTCGAGCTTGTACGCATATCGTGCGACGAGCTCGGTGCGCGTCCGAACGCGCAGCACCTGCTCCAGCGACAGCACGCCGCTTTGCGTGTTGGTCAGCGCGCTGGTGCCGTCGCGCCGGTCGTATTCCAGCAGTGTCACGCCGTTATCGTTGCGCGACGGGCGCCATGCGAGCCCGATCCGCTCGTCGGCCTGATTGCTGCCGGGCGCGCGCGCGTCGTTGACGCTGGCGAACAGCGAGAAGTCGGGTCCCAGCGAACCGATCGCCGCGAGCGAGATCGACACACCCGAACCGGAGCCGGTGCGCATCTGCGTCGACCCGCTCGCGCGGAACTTGTTGGCGGGATCGGCATACGACATCGATACTCCGTAGAGGTCGAAGCCGCCCGTGGTCGCCGAGCCCGTCGCGGTCGCGTGCTGGTAGAACGCGTCGCCCTTGGTGCGGCCCAGCGCGAAGCGCTCGCGCACGCCCATCGTGGCGAACACGTCGCTGCCGTTCGCGCCGTGATCGATCAGGTACGACGTGTCGACCGTGGCGTTGCCGAGCCGGCGCGCGAAGCCGAGCTCCGTCGCGTGCGTGCCGCCCGTCGGCGCGGTGAGCGCCTGCGTCGCCGCGGCGAAACTCTGCACGGGGGTCGCGCTCCAGCGCTCGCGCAGGAACGCGCGCCCGCCCTTGCCCAGGTCGTACGTGACCTGCGCGTCGGTTTGCGTGGGCTGCACGTCGTTCGAACCGCCCAGCGTCTGCACGCGGTTCACGCTGACGTCGAGCGCGCTGGTCGCGCGCCAGTCGACGCCCAGCGACGCCTGCGTCGACGCCTGGTTGGGATTCGTCTGGTACGGTGTATACGGCGACGGCGTGGCGCCGGGCGCGGGCAGGATGCCGACCGGGTTGAACGGCGCCAGCGGGTTGATCGGTCCACCGGAAAGCGGGCCCGTCGCGGCGCTCGTCGCAATGCGGCGCTCGAGCGCGGCGGTCAGCGTGAAGCGCTTGGTGATCGCGCGGCGCGAGCGCAGCGCCGCGCTGGTCTGCGTGCTCGAAACGACGCCCAGCCCGGAGTTCGCCTGATGGCCCAGCTCGAACGCGAGCTCGCCGCGGCCGCCGTCGTACTTGTGCGCGTAGTTGAGGTGCTCGTTGAGCAGCCCCGGCGTGGACAAACCGCCGAACGGGTCGTTGTAGCCCGCATCGGTGCGATCGAACAGCAGCGAAAGCCGGTTCGCCCCGACGGCACGCGTGAGCTGCGCGTGCAGCGCGCTCCCGCCCGCACCGGTCACCGGCGCATCGGGCGAGATCGCGAGCAGCGCGCCGCGGCTGGTCGCGTGCACGATCTGCCAGCTTCCGCCGCGGATGACGCCGCTAAGGTCCTGCGACGCGAGCGACACGTTGCCCGCGCCGCTCGTGTCGTTGACGTAGCCGACGCCGAGCTTGATCGCGCGGTTGCGGCCGAACGACGTCTCCGCGCGGCCGCCCACGGTGCGCGCCGAATTACCCGGCGCATCGAACTCGTAGGTGACGACGATTTGGTGCGGGTTGAACGCCTCGTCGAACGGCAGCGGGACCTCGATGAAGTGCAGCTGGCCCGTCGCGTACTCGATCGAGTAGTCGATGCCGCGCGTGAGCGCGGTCTGCGCGATGACGGCGCCGCTGCGCGCGTCGATGGTTGCCAGCAGCACCGCTTCGGAGCCGACGACGATGCTCGGGCGCAGCGTCACGCCGTTAGCGAGGCCGCTCGGCGGAAACACGCGCCGGTCGTAGCCCACGTCGTTGCGCGCCGCGAACAGCGACATGCGGCGCGAGTCGCCGGCGAGGTCGAGCTTCGCGCCCGCGACGAGCTGGTCGAAACCGCCCAGCGCGTTGACGTCGCTGCCGGTGCGCGCCCGGAACTCGCCCCACTGCGCGGACGCGCGCCCGCTGTCGATCCGCGCGAAAAGGTGATCGCGCGAGAGCGCGTCGTCGCGGCGCGAGCTGGCGTCGCCCGTGGTCGAGTACGGGCGGTCGTTGGGGTCGCCGTTGTACGTGCCCAGCGCGCCGCCGTACTGCGAGGTGCGCTGCAGCGTGTCGGCGGTATCGTACGCGAACGTCGCGAGCGACTTGCCCATCGCGCCGGTGCCGAACACCGCGACGCGGCCGCGGCGCGAGTTCGTGCCGTTGGGATCGCCGTCGCCGCCGCCCGGGATGCCCGGCACAGCGCCGGTTCCGGCGCTCACGAGCCCGTTCACGAACGGCTTGCGCAAATTGGGCGCGAGGAAGAACCGCGCTTCGCGCGACGCGTCGGCGCAATCGGCTCGCACGACGAGCGCGCCCGGCGTGAGGCCGGGGATCAGGCGCACGAGGCCGGCGCCGTCCGCGTCGAGCGTGACATCGAGCGACTGGCGAATGACGGTGTTGCTGACGATGCCCGGCGAAGACGATGCCAGCGGCACGGGGCTTGCAGCGTTCTGCGGCGGCGTGATAGCGGGGGCGTTCGCGATGCGCTCCAGGCGCGCATCGCCTTGCACGAGCACGACCTGCACGACGGTCCCCGACGCGGCGTGATGGCCCCACGCATCGCGCCCTTCGACGCGCAGTTGATCGGCGCTCACGCCGTCGGCGCGAAACGGCCCGACACCGGTCACGCTGAAATTCACCGGCCGGCCGGGGCCGTACACGCGGTGGATGGTCGTCGGGCCGCGCAGTGCGTTCGCGCCCAGCGGCGTGACCGCGACGGTGTTGGGCCCGGGTTGCAGTGCGACGCCGTAATACGTGTAGCGCGTGTCGCCGGTCTTGGAGTCGACGGTGCGCTTGCCGATGCGCGAGAACGGCACGACGGCGTCGCCGACCTTGAGCTCCACGCCCGCGCCGCGCACCGTCTCGACTTCGACGCTCGTCGTGGTGCTCGGCGCAACGCCGTCGTCAGCGGGATTGACGAGCGATGCGCTCAGCCCGTCCGTCGCGGTGAACGTGAGGTGCGTGAGGTCGCCGCCTTCGGGGCCCTTCGCCTGCACGGCGACGCCCGCGGTCTCCGCGGATTGCGCACCGGTCGCCGCGGCTTCCGCGGCGACGGCTTGCGGCGACGCCTGCGCTGCGGCAACGGCGTCCGGCGATGCCGACGGCTGCGGCGAGACCGCCGCCGGCAGCGGCTGCGCCTCACCGGCGAACGCGCCCGGGATCTCGCCGGCAGGGTTCACGTCGACCGTCGATAGGATCAGTCCCATGACGGCCAGCGCGACGCCGCTGCGGTGGATCCGGTGGCGCATGCTCATGCGGCCGGCTCGAGTGCGAAGTTCACGTCGTGCATGAGCCCTGCGTCGTAGATGCCGTGCAGCAAGCGCTGCAGGCTACGCGGGCTGTCGTACCGGCGGTCGTCGTACGCGCGCACGCCGGCAGGCAGCGTCGTCGTGTCGACGCGCAGCACGTGCTGGCCCGGATGCACCGACGGGAACGTGAAGCGGCCGTAGCGGTCGGTGGTGACCGACTCGCCGTCTTCGAGGAACACGCGCACGCCGGCGACGCCTTTGTCGCCGTCGCGGAAGCGCCCGGTGCGCGCGGCGTCGACGAACACGCGGCCCGTGACGACGATGCGGTTGCCCAGCGCGCCGGCGACGACGCGCGTATCCGCGGTCGCCGAGCCGTGCACGCGCAAACCGCCGTTCGAGCTGGTATCGACGTCGACGACGTTGATCAGCGTCGAGCCGTCGGCGGTGAACGGCATGACCACGCAGGCGTAGGTAATCGTGTGCTGCGCGACCAGCGACGGGAAGGTCCAGGTAAGGATGCGGCCGTCGCGTTGCGGTTCGACGGGGACGCCGTCGACGCGCGCGGTGCCGGGCGCGTACACGACGCCGGCGGGCAGCGTGTCGATGACGCGTGTCGCGCCGAATTGCGCCCCCTGGCTGCCGGCCGTCACGGTGTAGACGAGGCGGTCGCCGCCCGACGCAATGTCGCGGTCGACGGTCTTCGCCACGCTGAGCGGATGGGATGTGAACATCGGTTGATTACCGAGCAAGCCGAAAACCTCGGAGAGGGAGACGTTGGTGGTGACGAGTTCGAAGCCACCCGCGCGGGCGAGCTGCTGGTCGTCGAGCGCGCTGAGCATCGCGCTGTAGAGCAAGCCGGTCGCGTCCGGCGTGACGGTGATGGCGACGCGCCGTTCGCGATAGCCCGGCGCGCTGATGTCGAGCTCGTAGCGCGCGGGCGCTGACGGCGTGCCGAGCTGCTGTTGCGTGAAGACGAAGCTGTACGCGCCGTCGGCGCCGGTCGTGAACGGGTTTGCGTTGGACGTGTTCGGCGGCAAGCCCGCCGGATCGGTGCTCGCATCCTGCGCTGCGCGCGCGTTTGCTTGCGCGGCGGTCTTCGGCAGCTGGATGACTGCGTGCGTATCGAGGTCGCGCAACGTGAGCGTGGCACCGGCGATCGGCGAGTTGGCGCCAGCGTACCCGTCGTACACGACGTTGCCGACGCCGATGAACACGCTTGCGGGCTGCGTCGACGTAGGCGCGATCCCGTCGGCGCTGATCGACGCGACGTTGACGTACGACGAGCCGGCGCTGAGCGCGTTGTCGACCACGGCATCGAAGGTGAGCACGTCGGACTCGTTGACCGCCATCGTGCCCGCCTTCACCGTGAGCCGCTGGCCCACGAACGTCGCAGCCGCGGCGGCGCTCGCGCCGTTGATGGCGACCGTCTGTGGGAGTGCGTGGATGCCGGCCGGCACGTCGTCGATCACGACGACGTTCGTCGCGGGCGAGCCGCCGTAGTTGCGGTAGGCGATCGAGTACGTCACCGTCTCGCCCGGGTGCGCGGGGTGTGCGCGCACGTGGTTGACGAGCTTGGTGACGATCGTGTTCGGCCCGCCCGGACCGCCGATCGACGCGCCCGGCGTCGCGACGGCCCACGCGCGGCCCTGGTCGGTGACCAGGCCGTTGGCGGTCGCAGCGTTCGTCGAGCGCGCGCTGAGCGATATGGAGAACGGCGCACCGACGGCCACGCCGGCTGTCGTGATGACGACTTGTACTTTGATGGTCTCACCCGGCTGCAGCGCCGGCGAGACGGTGCTCCCGATCGTCGCCGGGATCACGCCGCTCGCCGTGATGAATGCGATGGAGGTGATGCTTCCGGCACTCGCCGTCAGCGATGCGATGGTATACGCGTCGGTGACGTTGCCGGAGTTGGTGATCGTGAACGTCCGCGTGACGGGCGTGCCGACCGGGAAGCTTTCGGCGTTCGGATCGACCGCCGTCTCCTTCGGAGAGACGGCGATCGCCGAGACCGCTGCGATGGAGACGGTGACCGTGTTGGACTGCACGCCGTACGCGATCCCGCTGGGGTCGGCATACTGCGCGGTCACGGTGTTCGAGATGACGACGCCCGCGACGGGAGATGCCTCGCCGGTCCCCATGGCCGAAGCCGACAGGAGAACGGCGAGGCCCATCGAGCGCATGAGGCGCACGAAGACTCCCGGCATCGAGGTGTTACTGGACCTGGAGCTTGAACGTGCAGTTCCCGCTCGCACCCGCAGCGAGCGCACCGATGTTGTCCGTGAACTTCTTCGCTCCGACCGCACCCGGGCCCGGATTGAAGTAGGTCAGCGTGCCACCGTTGGAGTCGACCGCGACCGCGTACAGGCCCGCGGTGTTCGCCGCCCAGCTGTTGCTGTACGCGACCTGCGCACCGCCGGAAGCGGCACCGTCCTCGGTGATCACGAACGACGACGCGGCAACCGTGAGGTTGTTCGTACCGCCGCTCGGCATCACGTTCGCATACGTGATCGTGTACTGAACGCAGTCGCCGGGGTTGACCGACGCGGAGCTCGCCGTGAAGATCGTCGCGCTCACGCACGGCTGGCCCAGCGCGACGCCCCACGTCTTCGTCAGCTTGACGAAGCCGCCCACGATGATTTCGTCGAGCGTGATGTTGGTCTTCGTGTTGTCGTTGGTCGACGTCGCGGTGATCGCGTCGCCGTAGCCGGTGTACGGCGTGAACACCGTGGCACCGGCGGGCGGCGTGTAGATCGTCTTGTACGTCGCCGTCGAGCCCGCGGTCACGCAAATCGACGTGATCACGGTGTTGACCGCGACCGCACCGCAACTGCCGCTGGCGGCCTGACCCGTGCTTTGGAAGCTGACCGTCCAGCCTGCCGGGAGCGCGGTGAGCCCGGTGCCCGTCGCCGCCGTCAAGTTGAACGTGTCGTCCTTGTTGCCGTTGTTCTGGATCGAATTGGTGAACGTGACCGCTGCGGCGCCGGCCGCGACCGTCACGTTGGCGCCGGCCTGGTTCACCGTGGAGACGCTCGCGCCGCCGTTGGTGTAGCTGAGCGCCGTGTAGTCGTCGTTGTTGTTCGTGGGACCGACGGCTTGCGGGAACCCGTTGGGGCCGTTGAGCACGGTCGCGAACGACGGCGACGCGGCGGACGTCACCGACCCGGCGCCGGCGAGCGCGCCGTTCGCGTTCGCGATGATCGGCGCCGTCTGCGCGGTCGTCGCCGCGTTGTTGTTCGTCACCGTCTGCACGCCGATGCCGGGGCCTTCGATGAAGCCCGATTGGTCGGCGTACGTCGAGTTGGCGACGTTGGTGATCGCGTTGGAGTTACCGGCGCCGAGCACCGTCGACCCGTTGATGGTGAACGTCAGCGTGAGCGATGCGTTCGGCGCGGTGACCGTGTTCTGCGACGTCACGTTGTTGTTGGGCTGGAAGGTCGTGAGCCCGGCGCCCGTGATGGACGTGGACGGCAGGAACACGCCGACGTACACGGCACCCGCCTGTGTCGTCGTCCAGGTGGTGCCGTCGACGGAGTAGATGATCGTGCCGGTCGCGCCGCTGATCGTCGGCACCGCGGCCGTCAGCGTGAGCTGGGTGGCATTGTACGACGGCAGCTTGTCGGTGAACGCGACGCCGCACGCGGTGCTATTGGCGCAGCCGCTGTAGGCCGCGGCGTTGCCTCCCGGGAGCGCGTTCTTGAACACCGGCGCGAGGTTGCGCGCGCCGCCGTTCGCGAAGCGCACGGTGTAGGTCACGGTGGGTGCCGCGACCGTGCCGCCTACCGCGGCGGTCTTCTGCACGTCGACGCGCGCATCGAGCGTCACCGTGTCGTTGTATTGTCCGACGACCGTCGACGAGGTCTGCAGCACCGTGCCGGCGGGGCCGTTGGGGTTGCTGCCGCTCGCGCCGGGCATCGTGATCGCCGGCGTGAGCTTGGTCGTGATCGTGCCGCTGGCGCCGGCGTTGGCCGAGTACATGACGCCGACCGTGATCGTGCTGCCGACCGCCGTCATCCACGCGGCGCCCGCGTTGCCCGTCAACAGGTAGTTGTTGACCGCCGCGATCGTCGCGAAGGTCTGCGGGCCGCCGCCTGCGTTCACGACGTACTGCGTGAACGTTCCTTGACCGGCGGTGACGCCGTCATCGGTGTTCTGCACGCCCGTGAGCTGGAAGTAGCCGGAGCCGTTGCCGGTGTTCGTCAGGGTGTAGGTGTCGGTGACGGTACCGCCGGGGCTGACCGTGTTTGAGCCCGGCGTGCCCGACGGCGGCGAGATCGTCATCGACGGCGCGTTCTGGACGGTGGTCGTGACGGTGTTCGACTGCGAGTTGTACGTCGCGCCGCCGGGGTCTTGATAGGTCGCCGTCGCGGTGTTGGTGATCGCCGTGCCGGCCGGGGTGGCGGCGGCGGATGCGGGCGCGCTGTTCGCGAGCGCGAAGCCGACGACGGCCGGGGCGACGAGCGCGAGGCCCGTGCGCAGCAGCGTGTGCATCGAGAAGGCGCGCATCACTTGACGCGGACCTCGTAGGTGTACGCGACGCTCGCGCGCGGCGCGACGGCGCCGTCGGTAACGAAGCGCACCGCGGTGTAGAGCGACGGGTCCGCCTTCTTCACGACCGGCGCCCCGTCGGGGCCCTTCACGGTCACCGTCGGCGATGCCGACCACGTCTTGCCGTTGTCGAGCGAGAATTCGGCGCGCGCGCGGGCGGCCTTGGCGGAGCCGGCCACGTACGCCGTCCCCGCGGGGATCTTGCCGACGGGGACGAGCTTGAGGGCCGGCGTGGTGCCCGCGTTCGCGGCGACGATGTCGTACTCGATCTCGTCGCCTGCCTTGGGCTGGACTCGCTCGACCGGGGTCATGGTCGTGCGGCCGTCGGCGGCCTTGGTCACGAGGGACCCGGTGAGCTTGAGCGTGACGTTCGGTTTGGCCGAAGCGAGGCCCGGGAGGACCAGCGCGAGGACGACGAGCGACGACGCCGCGATGCTACGCATTCAAGTGTTAACTCCTGGTAACGTGCGGAACGCCGCTACGAACAAGACGCGAAGCGGCCGATGCACATGGTATCGGTAGCTCGCCTCTTACTAGGGAGCGCAACCTTGCCTACAACACAAAGAAAACGGCGCTGATACGCGCCGTTTACATTTTGAGGGCTCGGTTGCCGCGCGAACGCGCGGATGTTAAGCCGCCTTTACGCTAAGGCATGAGCTGAGCCGAGCCTGCGCCCGTCAGGGCGCGGGCAACAGGGCGAGCTCGGCCTGCGCGGCCTTGACGATGACGGGCTCCTCGGACGCGATCGCGTGGCGGTACTGCTCGCGCGCCAGCGCGATTTTGCCCTGGAGGTTGTAGGTCACGGCCAGCAGGAAATGCAGCCGGCCCTCGTCCTGCGCGACGCTCAGGCCCTTGATGTACGCGGCCTCGGCGAGCGGGAAGAGGCGGTGCTCGTTGTAGTCGTAGCCGAGGTCGATGTAGGCTTCGGGCTTCATCGGGTCCGAGCGGATCGCGCGGTTGTAGTAGGTGATCGCGGTCTTCCAGTCGCCCTGCGAGTCGTGGATGTAGCCGATGTCGACCAGCGCTTCGGGCGCCTCGGGACGGATCGCCAGCGCCCGGTCGAGGTGCGGCCGCGCGCTGGCGGGATCGTTCTTCTCGAGGTACGCCTCGCCCAGGTTGACGACGGCCGGATAGTAGTTGTTGTCCTGCTGCAGGCACGCTTTGAGGTTGGTGATCGCCGGGTCGATACGGCCCAGATCGACCAGCGCGTTGGCGAGGTCGACGCGCGCGGTGCACGACGACGGCCGGATGGCGACGACGTGGGTGAAGGCCTCGTAGGCGGTTTGATAGCGGTGCAGCGCCCGCTGCGCGTTGCCCAGCTCCGCCCACTTGGCGACGTCGAACGGGTGCTGGTCCGTCTCGTACTGCAGCGACGCCAGGTACTGCGGCAGGTCGCCGGCGCGCTTGTGGATGTTGACCAGGCCGATGTAGCCGCCACGGCTGGGCAGGCTCAGCTGGAACTCGCGCATCGCTTCGGGGATTTTGTCTTGCGCCGCGTACAGCGACCCGAGGCGGCTGTGGGTCTCGCGGTCCTCCGGCGTGATGGCGATGATCGCTTTCCACACCCGCTCCGCTTTGGCGAAGTCCGGGACGCGGAAGTACAGGTCGCCGAGCAGGCGGCCCGCGGCCCCGTCCTGCGGGTGGTCCGCGACGTACGGGGCGAGGCCGGCGATCGCGCCCTTCGTGTCGCCGGCGGCGACTTTGGCGCGCGCGGCGTCGAGCACGGCGGGGTCCGTCTGGTTCATCGCCCCCGGCATGACCACCGTCGTTTCGGTCGCGAGCGCAGGCCCGGCCTGGATCGCGAGCAGGGCGGTGATGATTCCGGCGGCGGCGAGGCGCAACATTCGCATGAAAGACGCTCCTGGGTCAGGGACGACTCTTAAAGTATACAGTCTGGGAAGGCTTTGGGCCTAGACCAATTCTGACAGGCGACTGCCGTCCGATTCGCCGTGCGACGTTTCTCGCGGAGTGCCCCGGGGCGGGGCCGCCGAAATAGCCCGTGATATGGCCACCACGCAGACGAACGGTACGGTCGGACGCCCGCGCGTCGAGACCGACTCGATGGGGAAGATCGACGTCCCCGGCGACAAGTACTACGGCGCCCAATCGGCGCGCTCGCTCATCCATTTCGACATCGGCGACGATTCGACGCCGCGCGACGTGATGCCGCGCGAGATCATTCGCGCGATGGCGCAGCTCAAGAAGGCCGCCGCCCTCGTCAACCGCGATCTCGGCAAGCTGGACGAGGAAAAGGCGAAGCTGATCACCCAGGCGGCCGACGAGGTCATCGCCGGCAAGCTGTACGATCACTTTCCGTTGCGCGTGTGGCAGACCGGTTCCGGCACGCAGACGAACATGAACGTGAACGAAGTGATCTCGAACCGCGCGATCGAGCTCGCGGGCGGCGAGATGGGCTCGAAGAAGCCCGTGCACCCGAACGACCACGTCAACATGTCGCAGTCGTCCAACGACACGTTCCCGACCGCGATGCACATGGCCGCGGCGGAGGCCATGGTGAAGATGCTGCCGGCCGTCGAGCAGCTGCGCGACGCGCTCGATGCGAAGGCCAAGCAGTGGACGGACATCGTGAAGGTGGGGCGCACGCATCTGCAAGATGCGACGCCGCTCACGCTGGGGCAAGAGTTCTCCGGGTACGTCAGCCAGCTCGAGCGCGACTTGAAGCGCTGCCGCCAGTCGCTCGACGACCTCTACGATCTCGCGATCGGCGGCACGGCGGTCGGCACGGGGCTCAACGCGCATCCCGAGTTTGCGGAGCGCGCGGCGAAGAAGATCGCTGAATTGACGGGGCTTCCGTTCCGGTCGCATCCGAACAAGTTCGCCGCGCTGGCGTCGCACGACGAGGTCGTCGCCGCGTCCGGGTCGCTCAAGACGCTCGCGGCGTCGCTGATGAAGATCGCCAACGACGTGCGCTGGCTCGCGTCGGGGCCGCGCGCCGGCATCGGCGAGCTCATCCTGCCCGAGAACGAGCCCGGCTCGTCGATCATGCCCGGCAAAGTGAACCCGACGCAGTCGGAAGCGATGACGATGGTGTGCGTGCAAGTGTTCGGCAACGACGTCGCGATCGGGTTCGGGGGTTCGCAGGGCAACTTTGAATTGAACGTGTTCAATCCCGTGATGATCTATAACTTCTTGCACTCGTGCCGGCTCTTGCAAGATGCGTGCACGATGTTCCGCGAGCACGCGATCGAGGGTCTCCAAGCCAACGAGCCGGTGATCGCCAAGTACCTGGGCGAGTCGCTGATGACCGTCACCGCGCTGACGCCGAAGATCGGCTACGACAAGTCGGCGGAGATCGCCAAGAAGGCGCACCACGATGGCAGCACCCTCAAAGAAGCGGCGCTCGCGCTGGGCTACATCTCCGCTGAGGACTTCGACAAGCACGTCGTCCCGGCTAACATGACGCATCCGTAGCCCGATCTGTAGCGCAAAGACATGAGCCCTCCGTGAAAACGGGGGGCTCCTTTCTTTCGAGGTGGAAGGGGCCGGGCCATGAACGTGCGGCGCATCTTCGCCGGCGTGCTCCTGACGGGGCTCGCCGTCCCCACGCTCGGAGCGGCGCCGCAAGCGTCCCGCATGCCGGTCTCGCCCAGTGCCGACCGGCAGCTCCCGCTGGGGAGCGGGTCGCGCGTCTTCGCGCGGGCCGAGGCCGAGCCGCCGGCGCCCGAACCGTCCCCGGCGGCGTCGGGACCCGCCGCGTCGACGCCGTCGCCGGAGATCGCCGCGCGCGCGCGCGCGGCCTTCGAGGCGAACCGCGCCGGCAGAATCGACCGCACGGCGTACAGCGCCGACATGAACGCGAAGATCAGCGACGCCGGGCTCGCGCGCGTCGCGGCGGAGCTGCGCAATCTCGGCGAGGTGAAGAGCTTCGTGCAGGTGCGCAAGATCTCGGTGGGCGCGATCGTCGCGTACGTGTTCCGCATCGAAAGTGAGAAGCCGCCGCCGGTCGAGGAGACGATCAGCTGGGACGCCGCGGGCAAGATCGACTTCCTGCAATTCGGTCCGGCCACGCGATGACGGCCGCCGACCCGTTCGACACGTCGGCGACCGTCGACGACATCGCCGTCTTCTTCCGCCGCTGGCGTGGGTGGAGCGACGACGTGCGCGCGCACACGCTGCACGCGCGCGATCTGCGCTACGGTGAATCAGCGGACGAAACCCTCGACCTCGTGGTACCGCACACCGGTGCGCCGCTGGTCGTGTTCTTCCACGGCGGGTTTTGGCGCCGGCTGCACAAGGACGATCACACGTTCGTCGCGCGCGGGTTGGCGCCGCACGGCGTGGCCGTCGCGATCGTGAACTACGGCCTTGCGCCGGCCGTCCCGCTCGAAGAGATCGTCGCGCAGGCCCGCCGCTCCGTCGCGTGGCTGCGCGCGAACGCGAAAGCGCACGGCGCCGACCCGTCGCGCATCGTAGTCGCCGGCCACTCCGCCGGCGGGCACCTCGCCGCGATGTGCGCCGTCGACGCGCCGGTCGCGGGCGTCGTGAGCCTGAGCGGCTTGCACGACCTGCGCCCGGTGGCGAAGTCGTTCGTGAACGAGTGGCTGCAGCTCGACGACGCGCGCGCCGCGGCGCTGAGCCCGGCGCTGCTCGCGCCCGCGGCGCCCACGCCGGTCGCCGCGATCGTCGGCTCGCGCGAGACCGATGCGTTCAAGGAACAAGCCCGCGACCTCGCCGACGCCTGGGCCGCACACGGCTGCGAGACGTCGTACGAGGAAACCGACGACGACCATTTCACGCTGTGCAGCAGGCTCGTCGACCCCAACGACCCCGTCACGGCGCAACTCGCTGAGCTCGCCCGCGCGAGCGAAAGGCGCCACGCGCGGGTCTAGCTCGGCTCGAACCGCTTCACGAAGTGGTGGTGACCGATCGCGTAGCCGTGGCGTTCGTAGAACCGCCGCGCCGCGGCGTTCTCGTCGACCACGTTGAGCGTCACGAAGCGGTAGCAGCGCTCGCGCGCGTGCGCTTCCGCGGCCTCCATCAACTGCGCGCCGACGCCGTCGCCGCTGCGCACCGTGGCGATCTCGCTTACATGCAGGTACGGCTCGTCGGTGAAGAAGTCGCGCTCGGTGACCGCGTAGACGAAGCCCGCCGGTTCGCCGGCGCCGTCTTCCGCGATCAGGAACACGTCGCCCGGCTGCGGCGCGCGCAGCGCCTCGCGCAGCACGCGGCGCGTGCCGTCGATCACCTCGGCCGGCGTGTGGCCGTCCGCCGCGCCGTGCTCGACGAAACGCGGCACGAGCGCGGCGACGAACGCTTCGTCGCCCGCGCGCGCGTCGCGCACGCGCGTCACGCTCATTTGACGAGCGGCAGCACGTTCGAGGGCGTCAGCGGGACGAGGCCGAGGGCAAACGTCGCCACCGCGCACACGACGACCGCGAACCAGGGCAGCGCGTTGCGCGGGCGCTCATCGCGCACGTGCGCTTCGTCCACGTGCGCGAACATCACGCGCACGATCTTGAAATACACGTAGGCGGAGATCGCGGTGCCGGCGATGAGAATCCCGGCCAGCCACGCGTAGCCCGCGCTCACCGTCGTGGTGAGGATCAGAATCTTCCCCGTGAAGCCGATCGTCGGCGGAAGCCCCGCGAGCCCGATCAGAAAGAACGTCATCGACGCCGCGAGCCACGGGCGCCGGTACGCAAGCCCCGCGAAGCGCGGCAACCCCACGACGGCGTCGCCGTCGCGCGCCATGAGCGCGATCACCGCGAACGCGCCCAGGTTCATGAACAGATAGCCCGCGAGGTACAAGATCGCGTAGCGCAAGCCCAGCGTCGTCTGGCCCGCAAACGCGGTGACGATGTAGCCGACCTGCGCGATGCCCGAGTACGCCAGCAGCCGCTTCATGTCGGTCTGCGCGAGCGCCGCGAGGTTGCCGACGAGCATCGAGAGCGCGGCGAGCACCCACAGCGGCGCGAGGATCGCCGACGCATGGCCCGGCGGCAGCGCCGCGTACGCGAACCGCGCGAGCACCGCGAGCGTCCCGGCCTTCGTCGCGATCGACATGAACGCGGTGACCGGCAGCGGCGCGCCTTCGTACACGTCGGGCGTCCAGGCGTGGAACGGGACGAGGCTCAGCTTGAACGCGACGCCCACGAGGAAGAGCCCGGCACCGAGCGCGAGCAGCGGTGTCGTGGTCGCGTTGGCGAGCGCGGCGAACGCCACCGAGCCGGTCGCGCCGAACATCAGCGCCGAGCCGTACAGCAAGAACCCCGACGCCATCGACGACAGGATCAGGTATTTCAGCGCCGACTCGCGCGCCGTGCGGCGCGGCGACATCGCGCACAGGCAGTACAGCGCGAGCGACAGCAGCTCGAGTCCCAGGAAGACCGACATCAAGTTCGCCGCACCGGCCATCAGCATCGCACCGCTGGCACTCCACAGCAGCAGCGCCGTGGTGCCCGCGACTTGGTCGTCGCGCCCGATGCCCACCGAGAGCAGCAGCGTCGCGACCGTCGCGACGATCACGATCTCCGAGAACACGATAGAGAAGCCGCCCTGGACGAACGCGCCGCCGAACGCGGCGTAGTCGTGCGGGTACTGCTCGGCGAGGATCACGCCCGCGGCGACCAGCCCGGCGATCGCGATGCCGACCGCGACGCTGCGCCGCAACGCGCCCTGACCGCGGAAGAACAGGTCGACGAACAACAGCAGCAGCGGCACGACCGCGACCAAGAACGCGGGCAGCAGCGCGGCGTAGTCCGCGCCGGTGGGATAACTACCGAGAGCCGACGACACGCGAGTCCTCCGGAACGACGGGCGCATGGCTGACCGCGGGCGCGCCCGGCACGGCGAGGCGCGCCGCAACCTCGGCGACGGCGACGACCGGGCCCGGGTTGACGCCCAGCAGCACGAAACCCGCGACGAGCGGCGCGACGGCGATCGCTTCGGTCCACGTCAGGTCGCGGCGCTCGGGCAGATCGGGGACCTCGGGGCCATTCATGATCGTTTGCAACAACCGCAGCATGTACGCCGAGGCCAGCACGACGGCGACCAGCGCGACAAGCGCGGGCCACACGAAGCCCGCGCGGAACACGCCGGTGAGAATCAAGATCTCGCCGGTGAAGCCCGCGAGCCCGGGGAGCCCGAGCGCGGCGAGCGCGGCGAGTGTCAGCGCGCCCGCGAGCTTAGGATTGCGCGCGCCCAAACCGCCGAGCCGCGTGAGGTCGCGCGTCTCTTCGCGCTGCTCCACGCCGCCCAGCACCAGGAACAGCGCGGCGCTGAACAGACCGTGCGCGACCATGTACACCACCGCGCCTTGAATCGCGAGCACCGAGCCGCTGAACACGGCGAGCAAGATCAAGCCGAGGTGCGATAGCGAGCTGTAGGCCACGACGCGCTTCGCGTCGCGTTCCGCCAGCGCGGCGAGCGCGCCGTAGATCAGGGCGATCATGCCGAGCACGAACATCAGCGTCTGCGCGCGCGCGGCTTCGGGCCCGAGGAACGGCAGCACGATCGCGAGGAAGCCGTAAAGGCCCGCCTTCGACTGCACGGACGACACCACCGCGACCACGGGCGGCGGCAGGTCCACGTACGTCTGCGGCATCCACGTGTGGAACGGGAACACCGGCGTCTTCACCAAGAACGCGAACGCAAAGCCGGCGAAGATCCACATGCCCCACACGTCGCCGATCGGCAGGTGCAGGTCGCTGCGGCCGATCACGTCGGTGGTGCCCGTCACGGCACCGAACGCCGCGGTTGCGAGCAGCAGCGTGAGGCCGCCGCACAAGTTGTAGATGAGATACTTCCACGCGGAGCGCGCGTGCGGCGTCCCGACGAGCACGAGGAACACCGGGATCAGCATGAGGTCCCAGAACAGCGCGAACAGCAGCAGGTCCTTGGCGAGGAAGACGCCGTTCATCGCGCCTTGCAGGATGAGCAGTTGCGCGGCGATGTCGCGCGAGCGCGGGCCGGTCAGCGCAAGCGCGCCGCCGAACGTCGCCAGCGAGAGCAGCGGCACGAGCCAGACCGTGATCGGCCCGAAGCCGAGATGAAACGACGCGTCGAAGGGCCGCGACAGCCAGTGGCGCGACGCATCGGGCGCGTGCGGATCGGCGAAGAGCACCGCCAGCGTCAGCGCCGCGACGATCGCCGCGACGAGGCGGGCGACCGCGCCGCGCTCGCGCGGGATCGCGTACAGCGCGAAGCCGATCAGGATCGGACCGAGGACGAGCGCGGTGACGGTCATCGCGCGACCCCCGTGAACGCGAACGCATAGTAGGCGACGACGCACACGACGCCGACTGCGATGCTCAGCGCGTACGCGCGCACCAGGCCGGTCTGGAAGCTGCGGAACAGGTGTCCCAGCCACTGCGCGCTGATCGCCACCTCGCGCACGCCCGCGTCGATGCCGTGCGGATCGACGACGCGCACGAACCAGCGGCCCAGCGCGTTTGCAGGGCGTACGAACAGCGCCTCGTACGCTGCGTCGAAGTAGTACGCGTTGGCGAGCACGCCCGGCATGCGGATCGATTCCGTGCGCAGCCGCGCAACGGCGTCGCGCAATGCCGCGCCGGCATAGTACCGCACGTACGCGACGGCAAACCCGGCGACCACGACCGCGAGCACGAGCACGGTCGACAGTGTTTCAGAGATCGGCGGTGCGTGCGCGAGCAGCACGCCGTTCGCGGCGGCCTCCGTCGCGCGCGGGAAGAACCCGGCGAAGAACTGCTTCCACGGCGCGCGGCCGAAGTCGAGCCAGCCGATGAAGATCGTCGGCAAGATCAGGATCGCGACCGGTCCCGACATCA
Organism: Vulcanimicrobiota bacterium; assembly: GCA_963792235.1. Classification (GTDB taxonomy): domain Bacteria; phylum Vulcanimicrobiota; class Vulcanimicrobiia; order Vulcanimicrobiales; family Vulcanimicrobiaceae; genus Vulcanimicrobium. Next base: position 345,924 of record CAWBVR010000020.1, on the reverse strand, counting down.
GCCACGACGGCGCGTGATGGTGCGGCTCTTCTTCTTCGGGATGGTGGCCCGACGACGACGCCGTGGCCGCGGTGCCGGCCAGCTCCGGATGCCGGATGCCGAGATCCGACGGGTCGACCTCGCCGCGGTACGCGCCGAAGAACGTGACGAACAGCAGCCGGAACATGTAGTACGCCGTGATGCCCGCCGTGATGACGCCGATCGCGTACAGCCATGGGTGTCCGGTCTCCAGCGCGCCGTACACCACCGCGTCCTTGCTGAAGAACCCGCTGAAGCCGGGGACGCCGGAGATCGCGAGCACGCCGGTGAGCATGGCGACGAACGCGAACGGCAGCGTCTTGCGCAGCCCGCCCATGCGGCGGACGTCCTGTTCGTTGGCGAGCGCATGGATCACGATGCCGGCGCCCAGGAACAGCTGCGCCTTGAAGAACGCATGGGTGAAGAAATGGAACACGCCCGCGTCATAGGCGCCTACGCCGACGCCCATGATCATGTAGCCGATCTGCGACATCGTGGAGTAGGCGAGAATCCGTTTGATGTCCCATTGCGCGCAGCCCAGGATCGCGCCGGAGAGCGCGGTGAGCGCACCGATGACGCCGGTGAGCTCCTGCGCGTCGGGCGACGACGACCACAGCGGCGCGAAGCGCGCGATGAGGTACACGCCGGCGGTGACCATGGTGGCCGCGTGGATCAGCGCGGAGACCGGCGTGGGGCCTTCCATCGCGTCGGGCAGCCAGGTGTGCAGCGGGACTTGCGCCGACTTCGCCGCGCAACCGATGAACAGCCCCAGCGCGATCAAGAAGAGCTCGTGCGGCGAGAACGCGTGCAAGAACGAGCCGAAGAACAGGTCGAAGCGAATCTGGCCGGTCTTCGAGACGATGAGAAAGATCGCGAACATGATCGCGACGTCGCCGACCACGTTCATGACGAACGCCTTGCGTGCCGCCGACACCGCGGTGGGCTTGTAAATCCAGAACCCGATCAGGAAATACGAAGCCAGGCCGACGAGCCCCCAGCCCACCAGCAAGCCGATGACGTTGTCGGAGAGCACCAGCGTGAGCATCGCGAACACGAAGAAGTTCATGTACGCGAAGAAGCGCGCGAAGGCGCGGTCGCCGTCCATGTAGCCGATCGAGTACACGTGGATCAGGAAGCCGACGCCGGTGATGATCAGCGTCCAGATCAGCGACAGCCGGTCGAGCTGCAACCCGAACTCCCAGCCGCCCAGCCACGACACCAGCGGCACCTGCATGCCGTGCACGGACCACGTCGCGGAATGCCACAGCACGAAGCGTCGCGGCGAACGACACGCCGACGAGCGCGGAACCGATGGGACCCGCCCACGACTTGAGCTGCGGCCCGAACGCCCACAAGATCACGGCGCCGAGCAGCGGTAAGAGCCAAACGAGGTAGAGCAGCACGGTCAGCCCTTGAGCGCCGAAACTTCGTCGACGTCGACGAACCGGCGGCTGCGGAAGGTCACCACCACGATCGCGAGCGCGATGGCGGCCTCGGCGGCGGCGACGGTGATCACGAGGAAGGCGAAGATGTGCCCGACGTTGTTCACCCATGCGCGGGCGTAGGTGACCAGCGCGAGGTTCGACGCGTTGAACAGCAATTCGATGGACATCAGCATGATCAGCGGGTTGCGCCGCGCGATCACGCCGACGACGCCGATGAAGAACAGCACCGCCGACAGCGCGACGTAGTTCTCGGGCGCGACGCTCATCGGCCGACCTTGTCGGTTGGTCGCAGGATCGGCTCGCGCTGGATGTTGCGCTTGGGCTTGCGGCGGATCACGCCGGCCGGGCCTTCGTCGCCGGCGATCAGCACGACGCCGATCACGGCCACCATCAGGATGAACGCCGTGATCTCGAACGGCAGCAGGTGCGTGGTGAACAGCGCCGCGCCGAAGTTGGCGACGCTGCCGAACGCGTTCGCATCGCCGGTGGTGCCGTTGGTCGTCGCCGTCTGCACGACGGTGACCGGCGTGCGCAGCGCGGTGACGGTGATCCCCGCCAGCGTCAGCACCGCGGCGACGACGGCCGGGATGAGGATGCGCGGCGCGCGGTCCGGCCCCACGTTGAACGGCTTCGTGCCGCTGGACAGCAGCGCGATGACGAACACGAACAGGATGAGGATCGCGCCGCTGTAGACGACGATCTGCATCACCGCCAAGAACTCGGCCTGCAGCGTGAGGTACATCGCCGCCAGCGCGATGAAGTTCACCAGCAGGCCGACGACGGAGTGCACCGGCTGCTTCGCGGTTACCGTGAACACCGCGCTCGCGATCATCAGCAGCGCGAGAATCCAGAAGGCGATCACGAGTCGATCGTCACCGTCGCGTTTGCCGCGAGCGTCAGCCCGCGACGTTGCGTCTTGAGGACGTGGCCGCGGTTGGTGGCTTCGTAGCCTTCGGCGATGTCGACGGTGTCCTTCGCACGCGCGACCGCGCCGAGATCGGACGGGATGCCGTTGGGGCGCTCGTCGGGCGGCGTGCCGATGCCGGCTTCGGTCGGCACCAGCAGGCGGTCTTTGGCGTACACGAACGCGCCGCGGCGGTAGTCGGCCATCTCGAAGCGCGGCGTCAGCACGATCGCATCGGTGGGACACGCCTCTTCGCACAAACCGCAGAAGATGCAGCGCAGCTCGTCGATCTCGTAGCTCGCCGCGTAGCGCTCGCCGGGCGAACGGCGGTCTTCGGGCGAGTTCTCCGCGCCGATCACCGTGATCGCGTTGGCCGGGCAGGCGATCGCGCACAGCTCGCAGCCGATGCAGCGCTCCTTGCCGTCGCCGTAGCGGCGCAGCTCGTGCAGGCCGTGAAAGCGCGGCGCGTGCTGCTTCTTCACCGACGGATATTCGATGGTCGGCTTCTTCATGAACGCGTGGCGCAGCGTCGTCGCGAAGCCGACGAAGATCGCACCGACGTTGAACAGGTTCTTACGCATGCGGCCATACCGCGACGGCGACGGCCGTCAGGATGAGGTTGAGCGTCGCGACCGGCAGCAGCACCTTCCACCCGAAGTCCATCAGGCGGTCGTAGCGAAAGCGCGGCAGCGTGGAGCGCAACCAGATGTAGAAGAACAGAAACAGCCCGGCCTTGATGAGGAACCACAATAGCCCGAGCCAGCCGTAGGACGGCAGCCCGAACGGCCCGTTCCAGCCGCCCAAGAACAGCAGCGTGCCCAGGCACGACACCGTGATCATGTTGAGGTACTCGGCGATGAAGAACAGCCCGAACCGCAAGCCGGAGTACTCGGTGTGGAAGCCGCCGACCAGCTCGGTCTCGGCTTCGACGAGGTCGAACGGCGCGCGGTTCGTCTCCGCGACCGCGGTGATGAGGTAGATGACGAACCCGACGATCTGCGGGATGACGAACCACAGCGCGGTGCTGCGCGTCGACGATCTCCGCGAGCGCCGTCGAGCCGGCGAGGATCAGCACGCCGATCACCGACATCGACATCGATAGCTCGTACGAGATCATCTGCGCGGTCGAGCGCACCGAGCCCAGCAGCGGAAACTTCGAACCCGACGACCAGCCGGCCAGCGAGATGCCGTACACGCCGATCGACGTGATCGAAAAGATCAGCAGGATGCCCGCGTTGACGCTGCCGACCGCCCACAGCGTGCCGTCCTCGTTCGCGGAGAACGGGATGATCGCAAACGTGCCCATCGCGCACACCAATGAGATGAACGGCGCGAGCCGGTAGATCAGCGGGTCGGCCGTCTCCGGCGTGAGGTCTTCCTTGAAGATCATCTTGACCGCGTCCGCCGCCGGCTGCAGCAACCCCCACGGCCCGACGCGGTTCGGCCCCGGGCGCAGTTGCATCCAGCCCATGATCTTGCGCTCGAACAGCATCGAGTACGCGAACGTCGTGATCACGACGCCCAGCACGATGACGGTCTTGATCAGAACGATCAGCCAGACCGGCACCGAGCTCACGCCGTCACCAGCGATTTCTCCAGCGTGACCGACGCGGCGTTGCCCAGCGCGCTCAGCGGGGCTGCCGCGATGCCGTCGACCAGCGCGACGGCGCCGGCCGGGACGCGCGGATCGATCGACGACGACGAGGTCGCGCAGCAGCGGCGTGGCGGTAACGCTGACGCGGTCGCCGCCGGCGACGCCGAGCGCGCGCGCGGTGGCGGGATGGATCGTCGCGCGCGGCTGCGTGCGCAACTCGGCGATGCGCGCGTCGAACGCGAGCGTGCCGCCGCCCGTGAAGATTGCTGTTTCGGCGATCACGCGCAGCGCGCCGTCAGGCGCCTTCGCCGCGGACCGCACGTATGCGGGCGCGCCGGGCGCCGGAGGCGGCGTACGCACGAGCTCGCGAATCTTCGCTTCGATCGCATGCGGCAGCGGCAGCTCCACGCCCAGTTGCTCGGCGAGCGCGACGATCGCGTCGCCGTCCGCGCTGACGCCCTCAGGCGCGGCGACGGAGCCGATCACCGGAAGCACGTCGCCGGCGAGATCGGTCGTCGTGCCGCTCTTCTCGAACGCGCTGCACACCGGGATGACGAGGTCGGCGAGTTCCGCCGTCTCGGTGAGGAACATATCGGTGACGATGACGAACGCCGGCCGCGCGCAGCGCCGCCTCGACGAGCGCGCGGTCCGGATGGCGCAGCATCGGGTTCGCGCCGAGGATCGCGAGCACGGCGAGCTTGCCGTCGCGCGCCGCTTCCAGCATGCCTTTCGTATCGAGCCCGCCGTCGCGCGGGTGCATGCCGAGCGCGTCCGCGCCGCGCCCGTTGGGCGTCTCCGGCAGCACGTAGCGCAGCGGCGCGGTGAGTTCCGGCCCGCCTTCGAAGAAGACGCCGTCCCAAATTTGCGCGACGCGGCCCGGCGTGTCGCCGATCGCCTTCTTCAGCTCGTCCGCGGTCGTGACGTGCGTCTCGGGCACGAAGCTGTTCGCGTGATGGTCGCCCACCGAGATCAATCGCGCGCCGTTGCGCGACACCGCTTTGCGGATGCGCAGGTCGAGCACGGGTGCGAGCTGCGACGGCGGGCGGCCCAGCGTGACGATCGTGTTCGCGTTCTCGAGATCGACGTGGCTCGCGAACCCGTCGTGGTGCACGATCGCCTGCGCGCCGACGCGGTGGTCGAGGTTCTCGATCCCTAGCGCGCGGTGCAGGTGCGCCGCGAGGTAGGCTTCTTCGTTGAGCAGCCGGCCGCCGCCGATCACGCCGACGTTCGCGCCGCGCCCCGGTTTGGCCAGCGCGCCTGTGATCTTGCTCGCCCACAGCGCGATCGCGTCGTCCCAGCCGATCTGGTTCCACGTCGGAGCCTGCCCTGAGCCTGGCGCGGGTCCACCTTGAGCAGCGGCATCGTGAGGCGGCGGTCGTCGCCGACGAACCCGATGTTGTAGCGGCCGCGGTCGCACAGCCACGAGTCGGAGATCGCGTCGTCCTCGGTCACGCTCATCGTGCGCAGCACGCGTGTTGCCGCGCTCGTCGACGTGCATCTGGCAGCCGACGCTGCACTGCGTGCATGACGTCGTCGTGCGGTGGTTGTCCCACGGCCGCGACTTGAAGCGGTACGTCTTCGACGTGAGCGCGCCGACCGGGCACAGCTCCGTGACGTTGCCGGTGAAGTCGGACACGTACGGCTTGCCGGTCGCGGTCGCGATGATCGTCTGCGCCGCGCGGTCCTCGGTGCGCAGCGACTGCTCGCGCGTGATGACGTCGTCGAACCGCACGCAGCGCTGGCACACGATGCAGCGCTCTTCGTCGAGCACGATCGTCGGCCCGAGATCGACGGCCTTCGGCTTGGCGTACTTGGGATCGACCATGCGCGACGCGCCCTGGCCCCACGCCATCGAGTAGTCTTGCAGATCGCACTCGCCGCCCTTGTCGCAGATCGGGCAGTCCAGCGGGTGGTTCAGCAGGAAGAACTCGAGGATCGCACGCCGCCCGTCGTCGACGCGCGGGTTCTGCGTGTGCACCTTCATGCCGTCCGCGACCGGCGTGTTGCACGCGATCTGCAGCTTCGGCATGCCTTCGATCTCGACGAGGCAGATGCGGCACAGCCCGGCCGGACCGAGCTTCTCGTGATAGCAGTAGACGGGGATGTCGGTGTGGATCGACTTCGCGGCTTCGACGAGCAGCGTGCCTTTGGGAACGCGCACCTCGACGCCGTCGATGGTCAGCGTGACGAGATCGGTCTGCGGAACGGTGGCGGACACTTAGGCTGATGCTTTCCTGCGGGCGTAGACGGTGATGAGAAGGCCGGCCAACACGGCGACCGATCCGACGATCATGGTCTTCCCACCCAGAAACGTCGGCGATGGTAGCCGAACAACTCGATCGCGAGCCCCGCCACGGCAACGATCCAGCCCGCCCAAACCAGGCGGTCGGCGCGGTTCTTCACAGCGTGCGTTTCCGGTTGAGGACCATGAACACCAACCCGGCCAGCAAGACGCCGAGCGCGAGCGCGTAGAGCGTACCGACCGTGTGCGAGTTGGCGCGGCTCGTCGAGAGCACCGCAGCGATGAGGTCCAGCACGATCGCGACGCCGATGAACAGCCCCGCGACGGTCCGCTTGCCGTGCGCCGTCTGCACGAACAGAAAATACCGCCGCCCGAGCTCGTTCATCCCGTGACCTGCTGCGGCGCGCGCTTGACGTACGCGCGGAACTGGTCTTCGTAGCGCGTGATCACCGATGCGAGGAATGGTTCGATGGAATCGCCCAGCGCGCACAAGTTCAGCCGGTGAGCTGCTTTGCGGCCGACTTGATCACGTCGATGTCGGAGTCCAGGCCGCGGCCGTCGAGCAGGCGCGCGAGGATTTGCTCGATCCAGTGGCCGCCCTCGCGGCACGGCGTGCACTGCCCGCACGACTCGTGCGCGAAGAAGCGGATGAGCGTGTACGCGGCCTTGACGAAGTCGGTCGTATCGTCGAACACGACCATCGCGCCGGAACCGAGCATCGAGCCGGCTTTGGTGACGCTGTCGAAGTCGTACGACACGTCGAGGTGCTCCTCGAACAAGCACGCCGACGAACCGCCGCCGGGCTGCACGCCCATGAACGTACGCCCCGGACGCAAGCCGCCGGCGCAGTCGAAGATGAGCTGCCGGATCGTCGTGCCGAGCGGCACTTCGTAATTCCCGGGCTTGACGACGTGACCCGATACCGACACGATCTTGTAGCCGGGCGAGCGCTCCGGGCCGACCTTTGCGAACCACTCCGCGCCGTTGCGCAGAATGTGCGGCAAGTACGCGAGCGTTTCGACGTTGTTGACGACGGTCGGTTCGCCGTACAATCCCTTGATCGCCGGGAACGGCGGCTTCAGCCGCGGCTCGCCGCGCTTGCCTTCGAGCGAGTTGAGCAGTCCGGTCTCTTCACCGCAGATGTACGCGCCCGGCGCCGCGGTGGATCGTGAACTCCAGCTTCTTCCCGCTGCCGGCGACGTTCGCGCCGATGAAACCGGCGTCGCGCGCCTGCTGCACGGCGTCGCGCATGATCTCGTAGCCGCGCTTGAACTCGCCGCGGATGTAGATGTAGGCGTGGTCGCAGCCGATCGCGTACGCGCCGATCAGGATGCCCTCGATGATCTGGTGCGGCGTCTCTTCGAGCAGCATGTGGTCCTTGAACGTGCCGGGCTCGGCCTCGTCGCAGTTGCACACCATGTAGCGCGGGCGGCCGTTGAGCGGCAGAAACGACCACTTGCGGCCTGTCGGAAAGCCCGCGCCGCCACGGCCGCGCAGGTTCGACCCGCTGCAGATGTCGGACACTTCGCGCGGCGCCATGTCCTTCACGGCGCGGCGCAACTGCTCGTAGCCGCCCTGCTCCTGATAGACCTTGATGTCGCGCAGGTTGAGCTCGCCGATGCCCTTGGTGAGGACGGGCGTGACCACGTTCGCCATGCTAGTGATGCCCGTTCTCGGACGGCTGCGGGCGCAGGTTCGTCTCACGCAGGAGCCGCTCGTTGGAGCGCTGCTCGTACTGCGGCTTGCCGACGATGAGATCGAACATGACGATGCCGCTCTTGTCGCCGACGCCGCCGGCGTTGTTCGGGTTCGCCACGCCTATCGCGCCGGCGGACTTGCGCCCGGTGTCGGCTTCGACTTTCCACGTGCGCCCGGGCTTGACGGTTTGCGCAAGCGGCGCGATCGGGTGGTTCCCCGCGCGGATAGCGGCGATCATCGCATCGACGGATTCGCGCGTGAGGTCGTAGACGAACTCGAGGTTGACCTGCGCGCACGGCGCGCGGTCGCATGCCGCAAGGCACTCGACCTCTTCGTACGAGATCAACCCGTCGTCGGTGGTCTCGAGATGCCCGACGCCGAGCTGCTGCCGCGCGTAGGCCATGATGTCCTCGGCGCCGTTGAGCATGCACGAAAGGTTGCGGCAGATCTGCACCAGGTACTTGCCGACAGGCTTGCGGAACAGCAAGGTGTAGAACGAGATCGTCGACTCGACGACGGCCAGCGGCTCGCCGACGAGGTACGCGATCGCGGCCTGCGCATCAGCGGAGACGTACCCCTCCTGCTCCTGAAAGAGATGGGCGAGCGGAATGAGCGCGGACCGCTTCTGCTCGTACTGCGCGATCAGCGGCTCGATCTCGGGAAGCAGCCGAGCATAAAGCGCATCGAACGCGTTCCCGGCGCGAACGCCGTACGGGGACCAATCGCTGACGGCCGCGCCGCCAGGGCTAGGGAGCGGCTGGACGGCCGCGCCGTCGGCATGGACGCTCACCGGAAGCCCGCCTCGTAATCCGTAGGTACAATTGAAGCCCGCGACATCGACCTGGAAACCTTCGGATTGTAAAGCGCCCGCGCCTTCGCCTCAGGCGCCGGCTTGCAGGCGACATTTGTCGCAGGCAAATCGGCAACGGAGCCGCTATGTGAGCGAACTCGGACGGCGCGCTCTACCCGTGGGAAGAAACGGAAGACTGGCCGCTTCGCTCAGTCCATCAACACTGCATCGCACTGCCGGCCGTGAATATATGGAGCGATTCGTCGCATTCGTCGATGGCGCAGCATGGCGCCGCGCGATCGGCCGGCACCGACCGCATTCTGTGAGCGGTCTAGCTTGCCGGGACGCTTCGCATCTCCCGCGTGTGGTCGATGCCGAGCATACGGCGGATGCGGCTCAACATGTGTTGCCGCGACGATCCCCCTTTGGGTGCCGTAGTCGGCGGGGCGTCCATCAGCCCGCTGGCGACGGAAACGCACTCGTCGCAGATGTGGACACCCGGGCCGGCTACCAGCTTCATAACGTCGGCAGCGCTCTTCTTGCAGAATGAGCACCGCAATTTCCACAGATTCATCATGTTCAATCCTTCGGATCGGTTCGAAAACTTCGCCACCGGCGGCCGCCGAACCCCCGGAAATCGCTCAGCGATTCCTCATACCTCGGTACCGTGACGGGGCGAAACCCGGTTTGGGACGGCAGCAGACACGATGCCCTTCTCGGAAGTAGCACAGCGTCAGAAATTCGCTCTCGGCCTCCGTGTCTACACGATACCGGCGGATTCGAGCGACCAAGAACTCGACGAGCGTCAGACGGCATCGACGGCTGTACGAAGCGGCGTTGCCACGTAAGCATAGCGCGAACACATGGCGACCGCAGCGTCAAGGATGCGCACACGCGTCCGAATTCGCACTGTCCCACTCTCATCGAACGTGCTATAGCCGACGCGTGCGCGTAACGCACGACAATCAAAGCGACCCGGCCGATTCCAGTATTTCAGCGACGCTGCAGCGGGAACGACGACGACGTACTTTTGTCCGCGTGGGCGGTTCCCGAACGCAGGCGACTACAAGACGTGCGAAGCGATCCTGAACACCAGCGCGCTCTCCGCAAGGATCGTCACCTCGACCCAAATCGTACACGTAAACCCTAGAAACCTGCGCCCCGAGCATCTCCTCCTATGACCGACGGAGGGCGCATGGTGGGGCGCCTTCCACGACGAAGACATCGCCGAGCGGTATGGACATCATAAACGAGATGAGCGCGAAGTATATTTGGTGGAAGAGCGGTGACGGCCGACCTTTCGATAATCGTCGCGTACTCGCCCAAGTAATGGACATCGGCGACTTTGACGATGTATTACGCCTCCTCGCCAGCCTCGGCGAGGATCGATTTCGTGATGTATTAGCGCACGCCGAACCGGGGTGGTTCAACCCCCGCTCATGGTCGTACTGGCATTATCGCCTAGGCATCGTCCCTCCAGGCTGGCCAATCCCGACCCTACCAAAGCGCGCCCTACCGTCATGACGTTTCGGCCGCAGCGCGAAACGCTGCCCGCGCCACAGCTTGCACTTTGGCCTGAATTGGAACCGCTGGCCGCGATGGGATTCGTACTGTACGGCGGGACGGCACTCGCGCTTCGCCTCGGTCATCGGGAATCCATCGACTTCGACTTTTTCGCCGGGCGTCCGGTAGAAAAAGCGCGTATTCTGGAGACAACCCTGCTCCGCAACGGTACGATTATCCAGGACGCGCCAGACACGTTGACGCTTCTCGTTGAACGCGAGGGCAGAACGGTCAAGGTGTCGTTTTTCAGCGATCTGGTGCCGAGACGCGTCCGCGGGCGCGTCGGCCAGCCGGAGTTCACGGACGATCGAATACTCCTTGTGGCGTCTATTGACGACCTGTTCGCGACCAAGGTAAAAGTCGTGCTTGACCGGGCGGAAGCAAAAGACTATCGCGACGTGATCGCACTCCTCCGGTCAGGGGCCTCGCTAGAAAGCGCGCTGGGCGCAGCGCAGGCAGTCTACGGACCCGCATATCAACCTGCGGAGTCCGTCAAGGCGCTTTCCTATTTTGGCGATGGCGATCTCGCGACGGTCGTGCCCGCCGATCGAGAATTCCTCGCGGCTGCGGCCGCGAACGTTCGCGTACTTCCGGCCGTACCGTTACGTTCGGCCGACCTCACGTGAAACCGACAGCGTAATTTCGTAACACAGCGCGGGGCGGCGTCGGGCGCGAATACGGGCGACGACAAGCGCACGACGCGTGCTTCGTCGTCTGTGCGGTCCTCAGTTCTCCTGATGCTGAACCCGTCTTGCTCATAGGCCCTGCGCTGCCCAGTCCGTCCATACGCGCTCGCGCTCGATGCGGCGCACGATGTCGCCGGGGTTGTGGCCGTCGACCGGGATGCCGATGAAGCGCACGGGCCGGTTGTTGTCCTTGAGGATGCGATACATACGGAACGACTGCGTGACCGGCACGCGCGCGTCGCCGATGTCGCTCATGATCAGCACCGGGCACGTGACGTCGAGCGCGTACGTGATCGGCGACTGCGCGCGGTAGTCGGCGAGATTGTTGCCGACGTGCGGCGAGCCTTTGAAGCCGAAGGCGGTCTGCACGTTGCCGTCGCTGAAGTCGTACTCGTCGACCAAGTCGTTCACCGCCGCGCCGCTGAACGCGGTCTTCCACGGGTGGTAGTGCGTCATCAGCCACGACGTCATGTAGCCGCCGTAGCTCCAGCCGCTCACGCCGATGCGCGCCGGGTCGACGTTGCCGCTCTTCTGCACGGCCGCGAGACCGGCCATCACGTCGCGGCCCGGTCCGTCGCCCGCGTCCATGTAGATCGCGCGCTGATAGGCGTTGCCGCCGTTGTCGCTGCCGCGATAATTCGGCTGGAACACGATGATGCCGCGCGCGGCCATCGATTGCGCAAGGCCGCCGAAGCCGAGTGTCGACGCGGCGGTCGGGCCGCCATGGATCAGCAGCGCGAGCGGGTACTTCTTGCCGGGCGTAAAGTCCGGCGGATACGTCACCACACCGTTTTGCTTCCAGCCGTCGGGGCCGCTCCACCCGATCTCTTCGGTGCGGCCGAGCTGCAGCGCGGCGACCGCATCGTTCACGTGCGTCAGGCGGCGCGCGGCCGTCGCGGCGTTGGGCGCGTACCACAGCTCCGACGGCCGCAGCGACGTGGTGCCCACGAACGCGAGCGCGCCGTTCTTGCCCACGGCGGCCTGCAGCCAGTAGCCTTGGTTCACTTCCGCACCGCCGGTGTCGACGCGCTGCGACGTCCCGTCGTCGTGCAACAACCACATCGACTGGTGCACGCCGTCGTTCGAGCCGACCAGCAGCGTGCGGTCGTCCGCCCAGATCGCGCGCCACGGATTGCGGTCGAGCTTCGCGCCGACGTCGACGCCGCGGCCGCCGGATAAGCCCGTGACGAACACCGCGTTGGCGTTGTTGGGATCGTCGTCGCGGCTCGCCAGGTAGGCGACGCGCTTCCCGTCGGGCGACACGGCGGCGAAATACTCGAATTTGTGCCGGTCGGTCAGCGGGCGCAGGGAGCCGCTCGCAACGTCGAGCACGTCGATCTCGCTGAGGTATGCGTCGCCGTCATGCGTGTTCGGCACGCGCGCGAACGTCAGGCTCTTGCCGTCCGGCGTCCAGGACAGCGGCGAGGCCGGGGGCGATGGCGGGTAGGACGTCGCGGCGCTCCACGTGCCCGACGTCAGCCGCCGCGCGTGCGTACCGTCGGGGTCGGTGAGCCAGAGATGCGACGGCGGGTCGTTGCTGCGCGCGAGGTAGTCGTCGTTGGTGATCTCGATGAAGTCTTTGTGCTGCGCGATGCGCGCCGGCGCATCGTCTTGCGTGATGTACGCGAACGCGCGCCCGTCCGGCCGCCACGCGAACTGCTGCACGCCGAACTTCGTCTTCGTGATCGCGCGCGCGACGCCGCCCTGCGCGGGCATCACCTCGATCTGGCGCTGGTGCTTCTTGTCGAACGCTAAGAATGCCAGGTTTCTGCCGTCGGGCGAGTAGGTGGGCTGTGCGATCCCTTCGGTCTTCACGGTCAGCGTGCGCAGCGTGCCGCTCCCCACGTCGACCGTGACCAGCGCGGTGTGCGACTTGTCGGCTTTGGTATCTTGCACCGTGCGCACAAGCACGACTCGCGCGCCGTCCGGCGAGAACGCGGGCGACGACAGGCCCACGATGCGAGATTCGTCGTCGGGCGTGAACGTGGCGGCGGAAGCCGCCGCCGGGGTTGCGACGGCGAGCACGGCGGCGGCGATCATGAAAGTACGCATTGCGCCCGTCAGTTCTCCTCGATCGTGAACCCGCCTTGCCGGTCGAAGAACTGGAACGCGAAGTCGATGCTCTCCTTGCCGACTTTCACCGTACAGGGTACCGTGGAACCGGGCTCGACGAACACGACCTTCTCCACGCCGCAGTCGACGCGCGCTTGCAGCGGCTTGCCTTCGGTGTACCTCGGCCGCTCGAAATAGCGCGTCGCGATCTCGCGGAGCTGTGCGAGCGGCTGAATCTGCTGGTCCACCTCCAGGTACATTCCGAGGCCTTTTTCAAAGCGAACGTCGTAGCGCAGCGGAAGCCCGCCGGCCCACAGCGTGCACTTCCTGCGGCTGCCTTCGCGCAGCACGATGTGCGGTGGGCAGTGCACGGCGCCGAGCAATCCGCGCCGGGCCACCTCGCCGTTTGCCTCCGCGGCGGCGGATTCTCGGATGTAGCGCTCCATCGCCGCTCCGGTAACAGTCACGCCGCCTTCGGTGCGGCTCGCCACGTCCGCGCCGAACGTGCGCGCTTCGCGCGTGTCGATCCCGGGCAGTTTTTCGGCAAAGACGGCTCCGCTGATCCCGGACACCGTCACCTCGATGCCGCGGCGCAACACGTCAGGCGCTTCGACCGAGCACGTCACGCCGCCGCTCACGATCACGCGCACGTCCGGTCCGGGGCAGCGCACGTCGAACGGCTCGCCGTAGCGCGCGAGGAGCTGCGCGCGCAGCGCGACCTCCGCGTCGCGCGCCACGAACAGCGCGTTCGCGCTCTCCAGCTCCGGACGTGCGTAAGGGCCCGATTTGCCGACGTCGATGCGCAGCTCGCTCCCAGCAACCGGAAGCACGCAGTGGCCAGTGCGCCTCCCGGTGAGGTTGAGCACGGGCGGGCACGAGGCGGGGCCGATGGCCACGGCGGGAAAGCGCGCCGCGATCGTGTCCCCCATCTGAGCGTCGATGCGGCTCGCCGTCTGGCCGCCGTTGATGAACACCGGGTCCGCGTACTCGCGCAAAAGCGACAACGCGCCATACGCGAGAAGGACGCCGGCTATCACGAGCGCAGCCCAGAGCGCGGCGCGGTCCACCCTACGGGTCCGCGATCCCGGTCGGGTATCGTGAGGGCAGCGCAGTGAGCGCGCTCCTCCGGCGCACGATGAAGCGGTCGCCCGCAAACGTCTTCACCCTTGGTAGCGTCACGCGCCGTGCATTCACCGCCTCTGGGACGCTTTCCGTCGGTTGCATGCGACGCCGGGACGCCCGCGCAAGGCTCGCCCGGCTAGGGGGCCTTGACGGCTAGGAACCGAACGCTTGCGTCCCTCATGGCAAGTCACGTGGGCCGCGCCAGCCGCTATCGCGCCCGGCTCAGTACAGCGACCGCAGCGCGCCGCCGTCGATTCCGATCGTCTGGCCCGTGATGAAGCGCGCGCTCTCGCCGCACAAGAACGCGACGAGCGGGGCGAATTCTTCGGGCGTGCCGACGCGGCCCATCGGGATATCCGATTTGGCCGACGCGGCGATGGCGTCGTCGCTGCCGTAGATTTGGCGCAAGCGGTCGGTGAGGATACGGCCCGTGGCGATCGCGTTGACCGTAACGCCGTCCGCAGCGACCTCGAACGACAGCGTCTTGAGCGCCGACACCAGCGCGGTGCGGTACGCGTTCGACAGCACGAGGTTCGGCATCGGCTCCTTCACCGAATTGGACGTCAGCGCAACGACGCGGCCCCAGCCGCGCTCGCGCATCGCCGGCACGGTCGCGTAAACCAGCTCCAGCATGCTGCGCAGCATCCCTTGGTACGCGAAGTCCCAATCGGCGATGGTCTGGCCGAGAAATGTCCCCGGCTTGGGCCCGCCGCCGTTGGCGATCACGACGTCGATGCGGCCGAACGCGTCGCGCACGCTGTCGACGAGCGTCGACATCGCCGCGGGCTGGTTCTGGTCGACCGTGAACGCGCGCGCGTCCGCCGCGCCGAGCGCTTTCGCGCGCGCGGCAAGGTCGTCGAGCCGGTCACGGCGCCGCGCCGCGACGGCGAGCGTAGCGCCCTCGCGCGCGAGCGCTTCGGCGACGGCGGCGCCGATGCCCGAGCTGGCGCCGGTGACGAGGGCGACCCGTCCGGCGAGTGCGCGGTCCATCAGGTGTTTCTTTCGTCGAGCAAACGGCTCAGCCCGGCATCCGGTGCTGCGCCGTATTCCCGCTGCAGAGCGTCGCGGTAGCGGCGGTAGCGGCGCAGCGCTTCGCTTTTGCGGCCCGCCGCAACGTGCGCGCGAATCACGATCTCGTTGGCCGGTTCGTCGAGCGGGTCCGCGCGCAACAACATTTCCGCCCGAGCGAGCGCGGCATCCGCGTCATCGCGGCGCAGATCGTCTTCGGCCAGCACGACGCCCACATCGTGGAGTAGGTCACGCGGGCGCTGCTCGTATGCTGCGAACCACTCCCAGCGGGCATACACCGTCGGTAGGCCACCCGAGAGCGTTTCGAAGAGCGTGGTGAGGCGCGTGCGCTCGCGGTCGCTCAAGGCCCCCAGGCGGCGTGCGCCGGCGACGAACTGCTCCGCTTCGAGCAAGTCGACCGGGATCGTCTCGGCAATGCGATACCCGGCGGCCGTCGAGACCACCGCCGCGGGATCGCGCAGTTGCTTGCGCAGTCGGTACACGGCGGTGCGCAACGCCGCATTCGCTTCGTCGGACGACACGTCGGGCCACAAACGGCTAACCAGCGCCTCACGGGTAAGCGGCCGCCGTTCGAGTGCAAGCGCGATGACGAGTTCCAGCTCACGCTCGCGTAGCGGCAGCTGCTCCGAGCCGCTCAGCACGTTGCCGTCGAGGACGCACACGCGCGTGCGCGAGGCCCGCTGCGCGCGACTGGCTGAGATGCGCCGCGAAAGCGGCAGCAGGATGCCCGCATCGTGATACCGTTCTTCGGCGATTGCTTCAACCGCGGCCGTGAACGCCGGCTCCCCGATCGTCGCTGCGTCCGCGCGGGCGCGAGCGACGAGCGTCGGCGCGTCGTCGCCGGGAATCGAAGCTGCGGCCAGGGCAGCGACCGCATCGAAGAACGGGGCCCCGATCTGGGCGACCGCGTCGAGCGCGACCTGCGCGAAGCGGCGTGCCGTATCGAGATCGTCCTCGACGAGCGCAGCGCCCGTGTACCAGAGGCACGTCCAGCGATCCAGCCGCGTGAGACGCGCGTCGAGCGGCGGCAGCGACGTGCCGACGATTCTGCGCTCCCACGGCAGCGCCTCGACCAGGCGGTTCCGCGTGCCGAGCGCTGCGACGGCAGTGGCGTCGTCGCCGTCCAGCCACGCATTCGCCGCGAGAAGCCGCAGGGCTTGACCGTGCGCCGCCGAGCCCGCGAAGCGCGCCTCGTCGGCATTGCGTTCGAACGCCGCGCGGCGACGCGCGGGATCGCCGCGAAGGCGCTCGCGCTCGCTCTCGACCTCGAAACGCTCAGCCGAAAACGTCGTCGGCCCAGCGAGCGGTATTCCGCCGCGCGCGAGAAGCGCTTCCGCGGCATCGACATCGCCCGCGATTGCGACGACGGCGGCGAGATTTGCGATGAGCATCGCGGTCCGCTCTGGACTTGGGTCGCCGAGTTCCAGCGCTTTTTCTAGGAGGGCTCGTGCTTCGCGTGGCCGCTCGATCAAGCGCAACAGCACCGCATGCGCCGCGCGATTACCGGCGATGAGCTCGGGATCGCCGTCACGCTGAACGGTGGGGCTGAACCGTTCGACGATCTCCCAAATCGGATAAGGGTTGGCCTGGGTTTCGAGGTCCGCAAGAACGTTGACGAGGACGTATCGCGACCGCAGCAGCGCCGCGGGCGGCAACGACTTTGCGAGCGCCGCGTAACTCGCGCTCGGTACCGAATCTGGCTTGGGCGGACCAATTGCCTCGAGCTCCGCGACGGCACCGTCGAAGTCGCCGTCGGCGATACGAATCTGCGCCGCGCGCAGTCGCGCGCCCGACGCGACGGCGTTGTGAATCGCTGCGTCGCGGACACGGTTAAGATCGTCGCGCAAGCTCCGGCGGACCGCGGCCGCGGTGATCTCAGGAACGATGAAGCGGCCGTCCGCGGTCACCGGGAGCCCAGTTCGCATCGCGAGATCCTGCGACCGCAAGCCGAGCGTCCTCACCTGCGGCATCCTCGATGTCGTCCAGCGTCGCGTCGGGTATCGCGACCGCCGCCGCGATGCCCGACCGCTGAGCCTGCGTCAGCGACGGGAACGTCTCGCGAACTCCGTACTCGAACATGTCGTCGAGGGATGGGTGCGACAAGTCCGCGAGCGCGTCGGCCAAGCGGCCCTCGCGAGCGAGCCGTGCAAACAGGTAGATCGCGATCGGCCACCCGAGCGACAGCGCGACGACCCGCTCGAGCATCGCTTCCGTGACCGCCAAGCTGCTGAAGACTTCGCGAATCTCGGCGGCGTCGAACGCGAGATCGCCGGCGCGCAGCGTGAGGACATCGTGCGGCGCGACGGCGCGGCCGGCTCCGACAGGCAGCTCGATGCGTGAAGCGAGCACGAAGCGCCGGAGCTTTGCCTGCTCATCGACCAAGCGGCGCAAGACGTCGATCGCACCGCTCACGTCGGCCAGCCGCTCAGCGAAGTCCACGACGACGCAATCCGTGTCGCGCACCCGTGCCTTCTCGATGAATTCGTCAAAAATCGTGGCGGTCGTCACTTCGCGGCAGTCGACGACCACAAAGTCGCCGTACGCTGCCCCGAGCTGGCGCGCGAAGGTCGTCTTTCCCCAGCCGGGTCGCGCGATGAGGCGCACGACGCGCGGATGGGCGTGTAGACATCGCTCGAGCAGCCGGCGTCTGGTCAGTTCGTGCGTAGAGCGAGGCTGCAGAGCGTACTCTCGGTTATTGGACGGTGACAGATCGGTGACAAGACCGTGACGTTTTAGGCACGCCCCCGTGGCGCCTGCGTGAAACGTACCAGCATCCGCGTGACGGCGCGGCGATGCGGGCGCGCTACGCTGTCGGCGACCCCAATCGCCTGTGTACCGGGAAGCAGCAGCTGTTGTCTTATAACGTTCGTCGCGCGCTCGCGGCCGAGATCGACCACATCGTGTGGTACCAGCCTATCGTCGCCGCCGCATCGGGCCGCCCCATCGGCGCCGAAGCTCTCGCGCGCGCATACACCTCCGACGGCCGCATCGTATCGGCGGGCGCGCTGTTCGCCGACGCGCGGTGCTCGCAGGAGCGCCTGATGCGGCTGGACCGTCAGACTGTGCGCCGCGTCGGCGCAACCCTGGCGGAGTGGGCCGCTATCGGCTTCTTTCCGTCGATCAGCGTCAACGTCTCGACGACCACGATCGACCGCGACGCGGCGAGCGTGCTGCGCTGGCTCACCGACGAGAAGATCGATCCCAAGCGCATCACCGTGGAGATCACCGAGACGGCGCCGGTCGAAGACATCGCGGCGATCGCCGCCGCCGTGGAACGGTATCGCGCCGCCGGCCTGCGCGTCGCCATCGACGACTTCGGCTGCGGCAGCGCGACCTTCGAGCTCCTCCACCGCGTCGGCGCCGACATCATGAAGATCGACCGGCGCTTCATGCGCTCGCTGATCCACGACGACCGCGCGCGGCGCGTCATCGGCGCGATGGTGCGCCTCGCACACGAACTCGGGATGCAAGTGGTGGCCGAAGGCGTCGAGTCGCCGCTGCAGTGGGACTGGCTCACCGAGATCGGCTGCGACGCCGTGCAAGGGCACGCGATCGCGCATCCGATGCCGCCCGACTCGCTCGTCTATTGGCGCGACCGCATGGCGTGGTCGCCCGTCGGAACCGAACCGCGCGCAACGTGACGCGCTGCGCTCGTCAGCGCGACCCGTGTCCGAGATGCCAGCCGTGCTTCTCGCACGGATACGGCCGCAGCCCCCGCGTAAGCGTGGGGATCGCGCGCTCCGCGAGCTTTTTGGTGGCGAAGGCCGCCTTCGGCGCACCACTCTTGTTGTAGCACGAGCGCGCGCCTCCGCTCTTGCGCGGCTTGGGCCGGCTCACGGTTAGGTGCGCCCGTGCGTCCAGCCGAGCCGGGATGCGGCGCTTCGCGCGGTGAGGTTCAGCGAGTTCAGCGGCGACACCGGGAGACCACCGTGCACCGTCATGATTGCCTTGACGAACCGGCCTGCGAGCCCGTGCACCGTACGAATGTCGCGCCACGCGTCGCCCTGGTGCGGGAACACGACGGGCGTGCCGTCGATGGTCGGCACGATCCAGCGGCCCGTGCGGATGTCGCGCAAGCGCCGCGTCGCGTAGCGCGCTTCGCTGCGCCGCGAGAACATCGGCGTGAACGGGACGACGCCGTCGAAGTAGTAGTGCGTCACCTGGCTCTTGCGCGTGAGGCTGCGGTCGTCGCGCGGCGAGCCGCCGTGCAGCAAATTCGCCGACCACACCAGGAACGAGCCGCGCGCAATCGCGAGCTCTTCGCGTCGCGCGCCGTTCTCGCGCGTCAGCGCGTCGATCTTCTTTTCGTACTCGAGGTATGACGTGCGCGTGTTCGGGTTGGCCCAGTCGTGCGCGCCGTCGACGGCGGGAACGCCGAGCTGCTCGTAGTCGAGTTCCGGCAGCAGTTGCGAGCCTGGCACGTAGTGCAGCGGCCCCTGGCGCGCCGAGACGTCTTCGAGCGCCATCCACACGCCGCACATGAAGCCCGACGGCAGGGACGAGAAGTGGATCGTGTCGCTGTGCGTGCGTTGTTCCGTGCCGCTCAAGAAGTTCAGCGTCTGGAACGGCAGCGGCTCGCGGCCGTACAGCAGCCGCAGCACGTCGAGCACGGCGGGGTGCGCGGCGACGGCTCGCACCGCCGCGTCGCGCGTCCACGCGTCGTGCGCGCGCCCGCTGCCGTCGGCGGCGAACTCGGCCGCGTTGCGCGTCCAGATGCCGTCAACGTCGAGCTCGTCGAGGATGCGCGCGTCTTCTACCACCACGAAGCCGTCGCGCCGGAAGCGATCCACCAGCGCGCGCTCGGCCGCGGTCAGCGCGCGGCGCGCAGCTTCAGCCTCCCAGTCGTGATGCTCGAACCACGGGCGCGACGGCGCCGCGCCCGTGCTAGCGGTCGACCTCACCGAAGACCGGGTCCAGCGAACCGATCATCACGACCATGTCGGCAATCAGCTCGCCGACGGCGAGCTTCTTGAGCACCTGGAGATTGTACATCGAGGGCGGACGCGTGCGCACGCGCCACGGCCGGTTGTCGCCGTTGGACACCACGTAGTAGCCCAGCTCGCCACGCGGGCCTTCGACGGCCTGGTACACGTCGCCGGGCGGCACGCGGAACGACTCCGACACCAGTTTGAAGTGGTGGATGAGCGCCTCCATCGAGAGCGCGATCGTCTCTTTGGGCGGCGGTGCGAACTTCGTATCGGGGATCTGCACGGGGCCAGGCGCGTCGAGCTTCTTGCGCACTTGGCGGATGATGCGCATCGACTCGTCCATCTCGTCGAGCCGCACCAAGAAGCGCGCGTACGCGTCGCCTTCGGTCCGCGTAGGGACGTCGAACTCGTAGTCGCCGTAGCCGCTGTACGGGAACGCCTTGCGCACGTCGTACGCGATCCCGCTCGCGCGCAGCACCGGGCCGGTGAGGCTCCATGCCACCGCGTCTTCGGCAGAGATGATGCCGACGTCGATGGTGCGGTCCTGAAAGATCGGGTTCTTCTGCAATAACCCGCGCAGGTCGCGCATGCGCGGCTCGAACATGTCGATCACCACGTCGAGCCGATTCAAGAACCCGTCGGGGAGATCGTCCCGCAGTCCGCCGACGCGGATGTAGTTGGGATGCATGCGCGCGCCGCCCGACGCTTCGAACAGGTCGAGGATGCGCTCGCGAAGGTCGAAGCAATAGAAGAACGGCGTGAGCGCGCCGATGTCGATGCCGCCCGTGCCCAGCCACACGCAGTGCGACGCGATGCGCGACAACTCGGAGAGCAGCACGCGCACGTGGTTGGCGCGCGGCGGGATCTGCGCGTCGATGCCGAGGAGCTTCTCGACCGCGAGGTAGTAGCATAGCGCGTTGGTGAGCGGCGAGAGATAGTCCATCCGCTCGATGACGGTGGAGGCCTGCGACCAGAAGAGGTTCTCGGCGCTCTTCTCGATGCCGGTGTGCAGGTAGCCGATCTCCGGGGACGCCTTGGTGATGTTCTCGCCTTGTATCTCCGTGACGACTTGCAGCACGCCGTGCGTCGACGGATGCTGCGGCCCCATCGAGAGCACCATGCGGTTGTCGTTGCGCTCGATGACGTCGACGGTGTAGCCGCCGGATTCGGGCGCGAGGTCCGGCGTGGTCGCGGTCGTCACTTCGGCGGCTCCTGCTTGAGGTTGACGGGCTGCTGCGCGAGCTGCCCCGGCGTCGCGCCACCCGCGCTGTTCGCGCCGCCGGGGTGCGTGCCGCTCTGCGCCGCAGCCGCGGGATCACTCGCGCCGTGGAACTCGCTGCGACCGCGCGCCTGCGCGATCTGCTTCTGCAACGCCGCAGCGGTTTTCCCGGAAGCGGGCGTGCCGGCGGCGACGTTCGACTTCAGCGCGAACGACGGGCGCGGCGTGCGCTCGCGCGCGGGCCCGCGCAGCGGGTAGTCCTTGCGCAGCGGGTGGCCTTCCCAGTCGTCGGGCATTTGGATGCGGCGCATGTCCGGGTGGCCGTCGAAGCGCACGCCGAACAAGTCGAAGATTTCGCGCTCCGCCCAGTCCGCACTCGGCCACAAATCCGACACGGTCGGCACGACCGGATCGGATTCGGGCACGCCGCACAGCACGCGCACGCGCTCGGGCGTGCCGACTTCCGCGACGGTCGCGATCTTCACCGGCATGCGCAGCAGGTGGTACACCACGTCGAAGCGCGCGGGCTCGCGGCCCGGATAGTCGGCGCCGCCGACATCGAGCAGCATCGTGAAACCGTCGTCGCGCAAGCCGCAAAGCGTCGCGCGAATTTCAGCGGGCGTGACGCGGATGATGCGCGCGTCGGCGATGTCGGGACGTACCGCGGTGGGGTCGAGGGCGGTCGCCCCGGCCGGCGGCGCTTGTGATGACGGCATGTGCGATCAGGCGCGGGCGAGGATCCCGCCGCGCCCGCCTTGTTTGATTTGCTGCTGGATGAGGTTGACGGCGTAGAGCAAACCGTCGGGCGTTGGCGGGCAGCCCGGGACGTAGACGTCGACCGGGATGATCGTGTCGACGCCTTGTACGATGGCGTAGTTGTCGAACACGCCACCGCTCGACGCGCACGCGCCCATCGAGATGACCCACTTCGGATCGGCCATCTGGTCGTAGAGGCGCTTGACGATCGGTCCCATCTTGCGCGCGACGCGCCCCGACACGATCATGAGGTCGGCCTGGCGCGGCGATGCGCGAAACACTTCGGAGCCCAGCCGTGCGATATCGTACTCCGGTGCAGTGGCGGTCATCATCTCGATCGCGCAGCACGCCAGGCCCATCGTGAGCGGCCAAACGCTCGACGCCTGCGCCCAGCGGGCGACCGAGTCGACCGTGGTCAGGAGAAAGTCGCCGCCCGAGCCTAACGCCACTGGAATCCGCCTCGCTTCCACACGTACGCATACCCGATCGCCAGCACGATGACGAACATCAGCATCTCGAGCAGCCCGAACACGCGGAGCTGGTGCATCTGGACCGCCCAGGGATAGAACGACGCCGCCTCGACGTCGAAGATCACGAACAGCATCGCGACGAGGTAGAATTTCACCGGAAAGCGCCCCGAGACGTCGGAGGTCGGCTCGACGCCGCACTCGTACGCTTGAGACTTCACCGCGTTGGGCTTCTTCTTCCCAAGCAGCCCCGGCAAGAGGCAGAACGCAAGGGATGCCAGGAACGCGACGGCGAGATAGATAGCGACCGGACCGTAGGGAGACATCGACCTGAAACTATACACGAAGAGCCTCACGCGCGCCTCCGTCCTCGGTCTGATCGCGGCCGTCGCTCTCATGGGCGCGAAGGGCTGCGAGAACCCGAACCCGGTGGGCGTCACCGACCGCGGCGGCGTCACCGGCACGCTGGTCGACGCGGGCCACCCCACCCAGCCGATCCCCACGGCGACGATCCAGATCGGCACGCAGGTCACCCGGATCTCGCCCTCGGACGGCGGCAAGTTCACGCTCAACGACGTGCCGACCGGGACGCAGACGATCGCGATCAGCTCGCCCGGCTACAGCCCGTACTCAGCGTCCGTCGTCGTGCGCAAGGGCGAAGTCACCGCGATCCCTCAACCGATCGGGTTGGCCTCGCTGACGGGGCTCTGATCGCACTGCACGTCCTGGCGGCGCTGGCCGGCGCCGCCTTGGTCGTCTCCTCGCTGGCCGACCTTTTCGTGTCGGTAATCGTGCCGCGCTCGGTCGGCGGTCGCTGGCGGCCCAGCGCGGTCATCGCGCGCTACGGCTGGCGCGTCTGGCGCGACAGCGCGATGCGGATCGCCGATCAAGAGCGGCGCGAAGACACGCTCGCGGTCTTTGCGCCGACGTTCTTGGTGACGCTGCTGGTGTATTGGGTGGTCTCGCAAGCGGTCGGCTACGGCCTGATGTTCTGGGCGCTGAGCGGCGGACTCAAGCCGGAGCCCAACGTGTTCGAAGCAATGTATTTCGCCGGGACCTCGATGCTCACGATCGGCTACGGCGACATCGTGCCGATCCACTGGTACACACGAACGCTCGCGCTGCTCGCGGCAGGCGGCGGCCTAGCGACGTTCGCGGTCGTCGCGACCTACCTGTTCCAAACGTTCGGCGCGTTTCAGCGGCGCGAACGGTTCGTCGTGACGATCTCCGAGCGGACCGGCGCGCCGCCGAGCGGCCTGGAGTTCATCGTTCGCCACCTCACGCCCGACCTGGCGACGGACATCAGCCCGATTCTGCGCGAGTCGCAGCAGTGGATCGCGGAAGTGATGGAGACGCACCTCGCTTATCCGGTGCTGACGTATTTCCGCTCCAGCCACGACGACGAGTCGTGGGTCGGCACGCTTGGCGCGCTGCTCGACGCGTCGACACTGCTCATCACGACGCTCGACCTCGACAACCGCGGTCAGGCGGAGCTCACCTTGCGCATCGGCACGCACCTCGTGCGCGACTTCACCAACTTCTTCCGCCTGCCCGCGGGCGACGCCGCCGCCGTGGAGTACGACGAGTTCGTCACCGCCTACCGGCAATTGCGCGAGCTGGGCGCGCCGGTGCGACCGCTCGAAGACGCGTGGCCCGCGTTCGCGGCGAAGCGCGCGAAGTACGCCGCACCGCTCGACGCGATGGCGCGCTGGTGGCGAATCCCGCCGGCGCGCTGGGTCGGCGACCGCTCGCGCGTGCGCATCCACGTGAACGTCGGGGTGCCGCGGTAGCGCGGACCCCCAACGCCATTCTGCCCTAAGGGCGCTGTTCCGAACTGGCCGGCGATTTGACGCGGGGTCGCGCGCGCCCGCCGGCCACGAGCTCGATCAGCTGATCGAGAAACACGGCCCGCAGGGCGGGAGATGGAGCTTCGGAGCACGTGCGCGCGAGCGCATCCGTGTGCTCGAGCGTACCAACGAACGTACGGGCCGCTACATACGGGTCTTCGAAGGCGCCGCGAGCCGCCGTGCCGTCGCTCACCGTTCGGAAGCCCTCTTCAGGCTCGTCCATCACCGCACGACGCTCCTTATCGTCGAGCGGGAGTGCGAGGAGACGCACGACGTGCCACGCATGGAGATTGTCGACGTGGGCGCTACACAATTGCCCGATCCGCAGCAGAAACTGCGGCAGCGACGTCTTACCTCGTGCCGCCGCGGCGTAGGCGCCGTTCAGGGCGACACCTTGCTCGAGCACGAACTTCACCACGGAGTGAAGCAAGAGCGATTTCGAGGAAAAATAGCGATAGAGGAGCGCCTCGCTGATGTGCGCTGCGTTCGCTATCGTCCGCATCGACGCCCCATCGTAGCCGAACGAGGCGAACGAACGTAGCGCGGCGTCTCGAATCGTCCGCCGCCGCGCCACATTGAGCGGCCGGCCACGACGCGCTGGCGTCTTCAAAGCATGCACATCGGAAGCATAGCACGTATCGAGCGGCCAGCGGCGATACGGCGAAAAAGTAGAGCGATCCCGTACAAAATTCGTGCGAGACGATGTATCTCGCCGGCTATGCACGCATGGCGTGTGGTTGCTTGCTCGTCGCGGCACCGCATGTTGTTCGCTGCGTGTTCGCAGACGCGTCCGAGCCCGATGATGATTTGGTCCCCTCGCGATCAACGTAATTCAACGTTTTCTTGAAGACGGCTCATCTTCACGCCTCACGGGGCCGAACGCTGTGGCGAGCATTATCATCGCGTTTCACCCGAGAGCAGGTTACATTACGTGAGCAATTGCGACCAGGTTCGGCAAACGAAGTCCGATTCGAACGCCGCGCTTCGTAGGGCAGCGAGCTTGCTTGTCGCGCTGCTTTTCGTCGGCGCCGTTGGCCACGAGGCTTCCGCTGAGACTGCAGCACCGGCGGCTCTCCCTATAGCTGCCGCGGACTTTGGCAACGCGCCGTCCGGCGAATTCCCGATCCTCTACAACGATCACACGGTGTATGCGGGACCGGATGTGCTCAAGCGCGGTCGCGTTTTGGCCGCGTTGGTGAAGGGCGGCCACATGTACGTGCCGCTGCGCAGCATGTTCGAGCAGATGGGTGCGACCGTCTCGACATCCGCCGACGGAAAGCGCGTTACCGCCGTGAAGCCCGGTGCAACGGTCACGGTTACCCTGGACAAGGCTGAAGTGGTGATCAACGGCGACGTGCGCCCCCTCGACGTGCCACCGATGCTGTATAAAGGGATCGTCCTCGTCCCGGTGCGCGTGATCTCCGAGGGCCTCGGCGCCTACGTCCAGTGGGTCGCTGAGAAGCGCGTGGTGGTCGTTCGGTACCTCTCGGCGCCGGTGCCGCCGCCCGCCTTTACGCCGAGCCCCACGCCGAGCCCGTTGGTGACCGCGCCGCCGGCCGCGCCGCCCCTCATCCCGACCGCGGCGCCGACGGCACCGCCGACAGAGCGGCCGTATCAGGGCTTCGTCCAAGCCGCTTTCGCTGCGCACAACAACTACAACGAGTTCGTCGCCGGCGCGTATTGCCCCGAAGCCTACATGATCAGCGGCGGCTATGCGTTCAAGCACTCGCCGTTCGCGGTCAAGGCCGACTTTCGACAAGACGTGTACGTCACGAGCGACAATCTCACCGATTCGATCGCCAATCACTACACCAGTTTTGCGACGATCGACGGGGGCACCGCGCTCACACCCGTTTTTCTCGCGAGACAGAGCACGCTGGACGCGCGCTTGGAGTACCAAGTTGCCGCGCCGCGGATCTACGTCGGCGTGGGTTACCTCCACACCGGCAACAACTACGGATACCCGGTTCTCAACGCGGTCGGCGCCGGCATCGAAAAGCTGCCGGACCTGCGGCCCGGCGTCAGCTTCTTCGGCTCCGCGTTCTACTACCCGGCCGCAACCGGCACATATACGGTCACCAGCGCCGCGAGTGTGAATAACGGTAAGTCGTATCGACAACAGTACGGGATCACCAAGTATGACGTCGGGCTCCAACTCGTCGCCAAACATTTTCCCGTCTATCTCTACGGTGGTCTCAGCGGCGATCACTATGCCGCCAACCGGAACGCCCCAATCGGCCAGACGCACGACGGCCCATACCTCGGCCTCGGCGTGAAGCTCTAAGCGGACGGAAGGACCACAAGCACATGTTCAAGACATCACACCTCGTTCAAGCGCGGCTGTTCATCGCGCTCGCAACCGTCAGCGTCGCAGCCGCGTGCAGCGGCGGTGGCCCCGGCGGATGCGGCAACTGCACCGTACCGCCGTTCCACGCGGCCGTACCGACGCCGGCGCCCACGCTGGCGCCCGGCGCAACGCCCTCACCGTCTCCGACACCGCTGCCGCCGGGTGTCACGCCTACGCCTACACCGACTCCCACGCCAACACCGACGCCAACGCCAACACCGACGCCGACGCCCACGCCCACGCCAACGCCAACCCCTCCGCCTCGTGTGGCGCTCTCGTGCGCGGTCAACAATTCACCGCCGAATCTCGGCGTGAACCTCGGCACCGCAACGAACTTCGCCGTGCTTGCCGCGACTCCGGTCCTGAGCAATACCGGCCCGACGCAGATTATGACCGGCGACATCGGGATCTCTCCGGCCGCCTCGATCACCGGCTTCGGGCCGGGTGTCGTGGTCGCGGGCGCGCAGCATCCCAACGACGGCGTCGCCCAGTCCGCTCATGCCGATGCGCAGATCGCGTTCACGGACGCATTCAATCGGCCGTCACAGCCGCTTCCGGTCGCCGATGTCGGTGGGCACACCTACGGGCCGGGCGTCTATCGCGCTGCGTCGACGCTCGGGATTACCGGAACGGTGACCCTGGACGGTACGGGTTTCCCCAATGCCGTGTACATCTTCCAAGTGCCGACGTCGCTGACGACAGCGACGACCAACAGCAACGTTGCGCTGATCAACGTCAACCCGTGCAACGTGTTCTGGGTGACCGGTGCGGCGGCGACGCTCGGAACGTTCACCAGCTTCAAGGGAACGATCATCTCTCAGACGCAAATCACGATCACCACGGGAGTGAACATGGTGGGACGTGCCCTCGACACGGGCGCCTCGGTGTCGCTCGACACCGATACCATCACCATCCCGCCGGGGCCGTAACCCCCGTCAACGTCGGTCCGACGTTTCAAAAACGCTGTGCGAGAAACCCTCGCGCAGCGTTTTTGCGTCCAGGCTCAGAGATCGATCCGCGCGATCGTCCCCCAACGCTCGCCGAGGTATTCGAGACACAGCCGGCGGTGGCAGCGATCCGTTGTGGGCTCGCTGCACAGCAGGATGGTCTCGTCGAGGTCGGATGGCTGCAGCGCGGATTCGACCCGCCGTTCGCGTAGCTCGGCGAGGTACCGCGGAACGTAGTCGTCCCACGCGAGGCCGTGGCGGCGGTAGTCGTTGAGCAGCTCCGTCGACGGTGCGAGCAGCAACTCGTGACGATACGGGATGCCGGCGAGCTTCGGCACGAAGTACCGCAGGTCGCGCGCCTGCGCGAAGCCGGACAGCTGCGTGTCGGGCCGTCGCCTCACGTCCGTCAGCGAGCGCGCACCCGCGGAGCCGATCAGTTCGAAGAATTGCTGGGCGCTCTTTTGCGTGAACCCGATCGTATAGACTCGCATATCCCTCCTCCGCTTCGCGTTAGCCGCGGGCCGGCCCGCGCCGGGCAGGGGCCGCAAAGGCGACCAGGAAGGCGAAGCGGGTGACGAAGGCCGTGGCGAGCGCCCGCGCGTGCCGCCGCGGGCCGAACGCGCGTTGTACCAGAGTGCTGATCACCATGGTGTTCGCCGCCGTCCTCGCCGCCTGCCAAACCGTTGCGGCCGATGCGAGCAACATCTTCGTCCCGGTGTCCGACACGGAGCTTGCCGGCGAGCACATCGACCGCGCCGGGATCAGCCGCGTGCTATCGGTCGTGCGCGTGAACGAGCGCACGCTGCTGAGCTCGGCGCGCTTGACGCTCAACGTCGCGCCCCACACGTCGTTCGTCGCGCAGCGCCGCAAGCTCGACCTCCGCTCGGAAACCGACTTCACCTGGTACGGTGACATCCCGTCCGTGCACGGCGATGCAATCCTCGTGGTGAGCAATGGGCATGTAACCGGCACGATTACTGCCGGCGCACACGTCTACTCCGTCCGCCCGCTGGACCGGGCCGGCATGCACGTCATCTCGCTGCTCGATTACCGGCGGCTGCCGCCCGAGCATCCGACGAGGCGCGAGTAGCGCCGCGAGGATTCCGCGGCTATCGGCCGAGCGCGGTGATGATCGTCTCCTGGCTGCACGGGTGGTTGCGGTCGGTCGAGACTTCCACGGCCGCCCACACCACGCCGTCGGACGCATCGGCATCGATGCCGAGATAGTCGCCGACGCGATTGTTTCCGGCGACCAAACAGTTCAGGACGCCGCGGCCGTCTTCGATGACGAACGGCTTCCACGCGTAATCGGAGCCGGCCAGATGGGCGGTGAAACCCGAGCTCGGATACGTCGTGCTCGAGGTGCTCTCGAACGCAACGAACACATCGCCGCGGCGGTTGATCGCGATCGCCGGATCGAAGAGATCGAGTTGCTTGTCGCCGATCGTATATGTCTTGAGCGTCCTGCGGTCGCCGGTGGTGGCGACGCGAAAGATTTGAAAGCACGCGCGCGACACCTTCGTCCCCTTCACGCGGCAGGCGACGTTGCCGGCCGTCCAGATCTCGCCGTCGTGCATGACGGCCGACAACAGCCGCGTGTCGCCGGTGTCGACGGTGATGACGTCGGCGGCATTGTTCGGCTTGCGGTGATCTTGCCGCTGCGGCGCCGCGCCTGGCGCCGAATACGGGGGCACCTCGACGTCGAAGACGCGCACCGCCGCGGTCTTCTTCGCGACCGAACCGGTGATGCGAAAGATGCGCAGATCGTTGCCGATGAGCGCGTCGTCAGCGTCGGCGGCGCGCGGAGTCGGGACGGCGCGGCGGCAGTTGTCCGCTTGATCCGGCCGGATGAGTTCCACGAAGTACGTGTCGCCCGCGCCCGTGGTCGATTTCACCGGGATCAGCCCGGCGTCGCACTCCATCGGGGCAATCAGCGTTTTCGCGACGACGCGCGGCTTGGCGCCCAGCAGATCGCGGGTGCTGATGACGTCCCACATCGCGCCCTTTGCGTAGCCGGGCGGCGGGCCTTGCATGTCGGTCCACGCGATCGCGACGTGGTCGCCGTTCACCGCAAGCTTCGGCTGATCGTGGAGGACCCCGTTCTTGTTGAGCCCCGTGATCGGCGAGACGTTCCAGCCGTGGCGCGGATCGTCGTCGCGCGAGACCGCAAGGAACAACCCGGAGTTGAACGCTTCATCGAGCTCGACGGCGACGATGAAGATGCGGTTGGTCGCGCGGTCGTACTGCATCCACGGATCGGAGAGACGCAGTCCGCTGTTGACCGGAAAAACGCCGTTGTAGCGACCGTTCCGATTCCCGGTCGCGCGGATCGGCTCTGTGTACACCGGGCGGCGGCCGATCGTCTTCCCGATCTTGTCCCACATCACGAGCTTCGCGTTGTTGACCTGGATGATGTACCGCGGGCCTACGGCGATCTGCAGATCGGGCGGTGCGGGTGAGTCGCGGATCGCATCACCGTTGAACTTCTGCACGATACGCGGCACGTAGCCGATCGCCGCGACCGCCGCGGCAGAGGCGACCGAGCGTGGCTGCTGCGGCGCCGGTGTCCCGGGTGAGCCCGAGCCCTGGGTCACCGGTGCCGGCGCATTCATCCTGACGGGCGGCGGCGCGTTCAACGCGGGGGGCTTTGGGGACGGGCTCGCGGTCATGACCACGATCGGCGTCGGCGGGACCGGGATCTCGCGTCCGAGCGTACCTTGCAGGGCCCCTACCTTTTGGCGCTGCAGCGAGGCGTCGTCATAATGCGAGCCCGGCTCGGCTATGGTCGACCTCGGATCGGGTGTGCTTTCATTCGAGTCGAATTTGACCGCCTGCACCTTGCGCGTATCCGTCACCACGACGTCGCGCGAATTTGCCGCGATCGACTCGGCCGACGTCACGACGATCGGCGGATGCGGGCGCAAGCGCAGCGCGATCACGATCGCGACGGCGATCACGACGGCGCCGAGGGCCGCCGCCGCGACGAGCATGCGTCGACGGGGGCGGCGAGCCCGACGAGTCGTCAAAGCTTGCTGCCGTAAGAGGCGATCAGCGCGGCGGTCTGGTTCAGAATCTGCGCGTTGTTGTTGAGCCTGCGTGTGCCGGTCGGGATCCCGTTGAACTTCACGTCGGGATTCGACCAGTTCTGCAGCCGCCGATCGCACGGCGTATCCGGCCCGCAGCTATACGCCATGATCGTGCGCCAAGCGAGATCAGGCCGCTGGTGCGGGTGTTGGAAGCCGTGGCTGGGGTGCTTCATGTCGTCGCCGTCGTGGGCCTCGTCGTGACGCGCGCCTAGGAGGTGCCCGATCTCGTGGCCGAACGAATAATATCCCGTCGCGCAGTCGTAGTAGACCACCGCGTACGCCGTTTCCGGCCGCGCGAGGATCGCGTCGGCGAGGCCGCAGAACTCGCCGTCCGCTATGAGCAGCACGGCGACTGACGCCTTCGCCGCCTTGCGTGCTTTCTTCATGGCCGGATCGGACACGAACTTGCGCAAATCGTCGTCGAAGGAGCCGTTCTCGCGCACCGACGACTGCATGGTCCGCACGACCTTGAGCTTGGCGTGCACGCCACTGCGGCGGTACGACTCGTTGGTTTCCGCCTCCGCGAGCGTGACGAGGCCCGTGACGTCGGGGCGCGCGCGTTTGACGGCAGCCGTATAGCCGACGAGCACCGTGATGGTCGGCGTTCCTTGCGCAGCTCGCGAGTCCGCGCTTACACCGCTCACGCGCACATCGAAGTTCGCGGCGCTGCGCTTGGAGGTCTTGGCGAAGCTGGGTGGCTCTTCTTTCGGCAGCGCGCGTGTGTCGAGCTGGCTGATCGCGTGCACACCGGAGACGTCCGCCGAACGCACCGAGATGATGCGATCGCCCTCGGAAATGGACCCTGTGATCTGCCCGTTGCGGCTGACGAGCGTGACCGGGTTGCCCGAGCCTGCCACGGTGCCCACCCACGTCTTCGAGCCATCCGGATGCACGTCGAGCCGCGTGCGCGTCGCCTCGAGGGTCCGGCCCGTCCCCAAATTAAGCGTGAGGGTGTCCTTGTCAAGCATGGTGGTGTCGACGCGAGCGTAGCCGAGCACACGCGCCGTGTCGTGGTCGTCCGCCTTGGCGGCTTCGCGCTTGTCGCCAAGGGCGACGCGCGCGCCGGCCAGCGGGATGAACAAGTTGTTCTTCGCGCCGGTGGTCTGAGGGTACGCGGCCTGGGTGCTCGCGACGAGGGCGAGCGCGATCGCGCACAGGGCGCCGCGCACGGCATGCAAGCGGCGGCGTAGCATGAAAAAAACGTGTCCACTCATGACGGTCACAATTCGCGGAGCAAGGGGAGTAAGCACACGGTACCACCTTCGGCCAGCGCTGCTCAAGAAATCGCGACGGGACATTTCGAACAACTCCGTACCACGACGGAGCCGGCCTTCAGCGTCTTGCGGCTTGGGTGCGCGGGTGGGCCGCTAGGAAGCGCGTCGCCGCATCGATCGGGGTGGCGAAACCAATTGCGCGCTCTTCGTCGAAGCGCGACTCCGCGACGCCGATCACCTCGCCGCTCGACGCGTCGAACACCGGGCCGCCGCTTTCGCCGGGGATGATCGGGACGTCGAGTTCCAGCGCGCCTTTGCGCACGCTCGCGATGCGGCCGGTGTACAGCGACACCGTGCGACCCAGGTGCTCGTCGTCGAATGCGTCGGGGATGGGATAGCCCAGCACGCCGATGGCCGTGCCGGGACCGACGTGCGCGACGCTGCCGAGCTTCGCGACGGGCTGGTTGCGCAGCGCGACGTCGACGATCGCAAGGTCTTCCGCTTCGCCGGTGCGCGCGACGACGTGCGCCGGGCCGTGCGCTCCGTCGCCGATCGTCGCGACGATGTCCTTCGCGCTCTCGACGACGTGCGCGCCGGTGAGGATGCGCGTTCCCCACGACCCGCTTTCGACCACGACGCCGCTGCCGTACGCATCGTCCCACTCGCCTTTGCGCTTGGGATCCTCGGCGGGGATTTTCATCGTCAGGAGCACGACCGCGGGATGCAACTGCTCGTACACGGTCACGTAGCGGTCGCCGGCAGCGACCGCGGTGCGTTCGCCGCCGCGGTTGCCGCCGCACGCCGCGAGCGCGCATACCGCTACCGCGAACAGCGCGCGCGCAGCGTTGGGCGGCGTCATTGCAACCGGGTGGCGACCGCTTCGCGCAGCTCGGCGATGCCGGCGCCGCTCTTCGCGCTGACCTCCAGCGCATCGGACGGCAGCGCGGCGCGCGCGGCCGCGTCGAGGCGGTCGACTTTGTTGAATACGGACACCGTCGGCTTTTCGTCGAGCTTGAGCTCGCGCAGGATCGCCTCCACCGACGCTTTCTGGCGCGGCCAGTCCGGGTTGGACGCGTCGCTGACGTGCAGCAGCAGATCCGCCGCGTCGAGTTCTTCGAGCGTCGCGCGGAACGCGTTGACCAGCTCCTGCGGCAGCGCGGTGATGAATCCGACGGTGTCGGCGAGCCGAACGTTGAGGCCGGCCGCGATATAGGCGCGGCGCAGCGTCGGATCGAGCGTCGCGAAGGGCTGGTCGGCGACGAACGCCCCTTCGCCTTGCCCCGACCCGGCAAGCCGGTTGAGCAGCGACGACTTGCCCACGTTGGTGTAGCCGACGAGCGCGACGAACGGGTCGCGGCCGCGACCGCTGCGGCGCGTCTCGCGCTGTTTGCGCACGTCGTCAAGCTGCCGCTGGAGCAACGAGACGCGCTGCTGGATCTTGCGCCGGTCGACTTCGAGCTTGGTTTCGCCGGGGCCGCGTGTGCCGACACCGCCGCCGAGCCGTGAGAGCGCCGCGCCGGCGCCGATCAAGTTCGACTGGCGGTAGCGCAGCTGCGCGAGCTCGACCTGCAGCTGCCCTTCGCGCGAGCGCGCGTGCGCGGCGAAGATGTCGAGGATCAGCATCGTGCGATCGACGATCGGCAGCGGGATGACCTTTTCGAGGTTCGTTCGCTGGCGCGGGCGCAGATCGTTGAATACGAAGAGCACGTCGGCTTTGAGCTCCTCGGCGCGCTCCGCGACCTCGCGCGCCTTGCCGCTGCCGATGAGCGTCGCGGGATCAACATGCGCGAGCTTCTGCACGATCTCGCCGACGACCGAAACGCCGGCAGCTTTCGCGAGCGCCTTGAACTCGTCGAGCTCCGGCTCGAGCGGCCGCGCGGGATCGTGAAGATCAACCGCGACCACGAGCGCGCGTTGCGGTCCGGCATCGGTGGGATAGAGGCGTCGGTCTTGATTCACGTCGGTCATGGTGTCATAGCCTACGCACGCGATTCGGCGAAGCGCTCCAACGCACCGCTGCACGCGCTTCGCACGAGGCATGCACGAATTGCGGCGCGAGTTCTTGACAGACGAAGCGCCCCGGTGTATATAGCTTCTAGGTTATATAAATGACAGGTTATTCACACCCGGCGGCCGACCGCCTCGACGCAGCCTTCATGGCGCTCGCCGACCCCACGCGACGGGCGATCCTGACCCGGCTGGCGGCCGGCGAGGCGTCCGTCATGGATCTGGCGGCACCGTTCGCGATGAGCCAACCGGCGATCTCGAAGCACCTCAAAGTGCTCGAGCGCGCGGGCCTCATCTCGCGCGGTCGCGACGCGCAGCGACGACCATGCCGCATCGAGGCGCATCAGATCGCGGAAGTGAGCGGCTGGCTCGAACGCTACCGCCGGTCCATGGAGGCCAGCTTCCAGCGGCTTGACGCGGTACTCGCGGAGGTGAAGACCGATACCGCAAAGCCCAAACGGGCCACCCGACGGAGAACGTGAGATGATGACCAAGCACAGCCTGGAGCTCACCACGCCGAGC
Source organism: Vulcanimicrobiota bacterium (assembly GCA_963792235.1). GTDB lineage: Bacteria > Vulcanimicrobiota > Vulcanimicrobiia > Vulcanimicrobiales > Vulcanimicrobiaceae > Vulcanimicrobium. The sequence continues at coordinate 311,441 of CAWBVR010000020.1, read as the reverse complement.
GATCGCGAGATCGTCATGAAGCGCGTCTTCGACGCATCGCCCGCCGCCGTGTTCGACGCGTTCACCAAGCCCGAGCTGATCAAACGCTGGCTGCTCGGGCCGGACGGGTGGTCGATGCCGGTCTGCGACGTCGACCTGCGGGTCGGCGGACGCTACCACTACGTGTGGCGCAGCGACGAGGACGCGTCCGAATTCGGCTTCAACGGCGCCTATCGCGAGATCGTGCGGCCAGAGCGCATCGTGCACGTGGAGTCGATGGACGGAAATCCCGGCGAATCGCTGGTGACCACCACGTTCGTCGAGCAGCAGGGTTCGACGACCGTCACGATGACGATCCAGCACGCATCGCGCGAGATGCGCGACATGGTGCTCGCGACGGGCATGGAGACCGGCGTCGCAAAAAGCTACGAGCGCCTCGACGAGGTCCTCGGCGGTTAGGGCCGCCTAGCGCGCGCCTGGGCAGGGAGGCGCTTCAGGAAACTGAACGGCGGCGCTCACGGGCAGACGGCAAACGACACGATGTATGAAGCACGCTTGACCTTTGACGACGGTCCCGGGCGCTCCACGCCGGAAATCTTGGCCGTGCTCGAACGGTTTGGTGTCCAAGGAATCTTTTTCGTAATCGGTGAGCGGGTGCAAGAACATGCAGCACTGGTGCGGCGCGCCGTGGGGGCGGGACACCTCATCGGCAATCACTCGTGGGATCACACGCGCCTCACGATGCTCGGCGCAGCGGACATCGAGTCGCAACTCATGCGCACGAATGCCGCGATCGCCGATGCGACCGGTAACGTGCCGGCGCTGTTTCGGCCCCCGTTCGGCGATCGCGACGAGCGCGTCGACGCGATCGCCGCGAAGCTGGGATTGACGATCATGATGTGGGACGTGGACAGCGAGGACTGGCGGCAGCCCGGCGTCGAGCCGATCGCACAAGCCGTGTCCGCCGCCCGCGCGGGCCAAGTCGTCCTGTTGCACGACGGCGGCAAAACCGGTCGCGAGCAAACCGTCGCAGGATTGAAGACGGGCTTGGCTCGGTGGGCGATGGCGTCGACGTAGCTCGGTGCATCATCTACTGCCTCACGCGGTCGATCACGTGAATCAGCCAAGCGAGGCCGTCGTTGTAACGCGGGCCCGGACGCTCGAGGATCGCGGCATCCAGGAGCGTGTAGACGCGGTGCTCCTTCACGGCGCGCAAGGCGTTCCATGGCGGCTGCGCGATGACGTCGCCCAGCCGCACGGACGGATCGACCACGAGCACATCGGGTTGCCGCGCGACGAGCGCCTCCGCGCTGTAACGCGCGTAGGGTGCGTTCACGTCGGCGGCGGCGTTGCGCCCGCCCGCGAGATCGATGAGCGTCGCGATGTACGAGCCTTTGCCGACGGTGAACACCGGGGCGACGCCGAGCACGACGAACACCGACGGCTTGCGCGCACGCGGCTTGACCGCGCGCACCAGCGCGTTCGTGCGCGCGCGCAGGCGGTTCACCAGCGCGATCGCGGTGTCGCGATGGCCGGTCGTCGTACCGATGGTCACGAGGTTGCGAAAGATGTCGTCGTAGCGGTCGTCGTGCAGCAGCAGCACCGGGACCCCCGCACGGCGCAGATCGCCCGCGAGGCGGTCCTGCGATTCGATGCCGAGCGCGAGGTCGGCATGCAGCGCAACGATCCGTTCGGTCGCGATCGACGCGAACGTCGCGACGACCGGCAGCTTCTTCGCGCGCGCGGGGTAGTCGGTGTACGAGGAGACGCCGACGACGCGATCCCCGGCGCCGACGGCGAACAGGTCTTCGGTCATCGACGGGACGAGTGAGACGATCCGATGCGGCGCTTCGGCGTGCCCCGCGACCGCCACGGGCGACCGCGCGCAACCGCCGAGCGCGAGCACCGCGGCGAGCGCAACCGCGCGGCACATCACCGGGCGAGCAAACACATCACCGGCGCGCCGTTCGGCGATGCCGGGCCGGTGTCCCATGACCGGCGCTCCGACCGTACGCTGTCGCAGCGAAATAAGGCATTCGCATGATGGACTGGACGATCAGTCAACCGATAGCATGGGTCTGCGCTGGTGACCGATGTCCCGGCGCCTCCCGCCGACCGTCTCTGCGCGCTCGATCCACACCTCGATGCGCGCCCACACCCCGGAGACGGCCGGCGGGGTGCTTTCCCTCCACCCCGCTCGGAGGGTCACCCGACGCTGCGAATCGGCTCGTCTTTGACGCCGCGCGGTCTGGCGGACGAACGCAACACGATGCCGCGCCGGTGGCAATCGACGACCATCGCATGGATTGACGAGGCCTCAAACGTCTCGCGCAACCGATCGATGTGCACGCGCACGGTATTGTACGCGCGCCCCGTTTGCGTGGCGATCTCGCGCGCGTTGAGCCCGTCGAGCAGCAGCGCCAAAACCTCCCGCTGCGAAGGCGTGAGCCGCGCAACGATCGGATCGGACATCCCCTCAATGCCGACACGCCGCGCGAGAAACGAGTTCGGAAAATGCTCGGCAACGACCGCACGCGCAGCTTCGAGGTCATTCCAATGCGACGGCGTCGAAGCGAGCTCGACGCGGGCGAGTGCCGACGCCACAGGTAACCGACAGGCACCGTAGCGATGCATCGCCGACTTTAGAAGCCCGTTGGCCGCGACGTGGTGGCCCTCAAGGCGAAGCGCTAGGCCGCGCACGTAATCCTCGAAGGCTCGAAACCGTGGATCGCTGCTGAACACTTGTTCCGGATCCATCGGACTCGGTCAGCGCCTCGTACGTCTTCAACATTGCGACTCGCGGCCGGCGGATCTGTGACGGTCAGGATTTCTGTAAGAAACAGTATAGCGGCGCGCTCCTCGCCCGTCGTCGCAGTCCAGTCGACGCTCTCGCGACACCTCGGCTCCCAAGCGCAGCGTGCTCGCGCGCACTGCCCATTTCGCCGAACGCCGCCGCCAACGCAGCACGTCCGGCGAGCGCCCAGACGCGCCATGCGGGCCGGGAGCTATCTCCTCGGCACGGCGCATCTTACGTAACGCCGTATCGCGATCACCGTCCAGCGCGAACAGCCACGCGTCGCAAACCAACGTTTGCATCCGCGATACTGACGCAACCGTCGGGGTTGCATCCCACGGTCGCGCACCCGCCGGCGATCGGGAACCGGTGTGTCCCGGGTACGTAGCGCGACCGCAGCATCAACTCCAGTGCCGCGATCTGGAATACCGTCATCTCGGCAAGATCGGCAGTCGCGCTGACGGCAGCGCCAATACGCATCGAGCGTCACATTGAAGAGCGAGAGCGCTTCCGTGAATCGCTCCTGCGCAAGCGCAATGAAGCCGCGCAACTGTGTCGCGCGCACGGAGATGATGTCGGCTCCGGCAGCCTTCCGCGCGGCGCGCGAGACGCTCGGTTTCGTCCAGCTCGCGCCGAGTCCAATGCGCGATGCGCGCGAGCGTGAGCGATTTCGGCGCGAATGGCAGGGTGAACGCCAGCGTGCCTCGGCTCGCGCCGCGGTTCGTCAAGCATTTCTAGGCCGCGAGTCGACGTCGCCCGAGCGCGCGATTGACGAACCGAGAAGCATGTGGGCCGTACAGGACTCGTCGCCATCCGCGAAATCGCCGAGAGGACGGGCTCGAGCAAGGCGATCGTTTCCGAGTATGCGCCTAAGACGATATAATGAGCGCGCTCGAAGCAGAGTAGCTTCGACCCACGGCTCACGATCGCCAGGCGAAGGTGCCGATCGCGTCCAGACGAGACAGACACCATCGAAATCACCCCGCGACCACGCCGACCGCGCATCATCCAAGGCGGCCATCGAGGGCAGGACTCGCGCGCTCCTTCATTCCCGATTGCATCCCCGCGTGCGACCCCTCCGTGAACCCCGTTCCGGATGTCATCGCCGCGGGGACGCACCGCCGTCCTGCCCCCGCGCTGATGGTCGACCGGTCTAGTGAGTGCGGGGGCTAACCGCCGTGGCGTCGGCAGACGTCGGGACCCGCGGCGTCGCCGACCGAGCGTCGTACGCGTCGGGTAGCCGCCGCCGATCGTCGGAGACCGGCCCGCCGCCGGACAAGATAGGCCAGATACGATCAGGATCGGGATCATGGTTGCTGCTCCTCGGTGACGGTGTAATGCAATGGCACTACTGCCCGCTATCGTAGCTTGTCCGCCTAGCCCCCACCTACCGCGGGCTTAGGCGCCACGACGGGCGACCCGGCGCCAGGAGCGGCGGCGGCCATCGCCCGAACAGTCCGAGAGTTCGCACGCGCGGGAAGCCGGTGAGAATCCGGCACGGTCGCGCCACTGTCAGCGGGGAGCCGCTGCGGTCACGGTTCGAGAGAACTGGAAGGCCGCAGCAATGGGTGCTGATCCGCAGAGTCAGGATACCGGCGCGCGGACGCCGGGACTCGCCGCCGGTGAGTCCACGCCACCCTCACCCTCGCACGAAGGGAAGGACTCCGATGACGATCCGCACGTCCGCGGCGCTCTGCGCCGCCCTGGTCGCGCTCTGCGCTCCGCTCGCCCTGCTTCCGGCGGCGCCCGCGCTTGCCCAAACCGCGCCCGACCCTGAATCCAGCGCGTCACCCGCCCCACTCGGCGAGATCGGCCGGGTCAGCACGAGCGACCGGCGCGACGAGCCCGCCGGCGCCACCAGCAAAACCACGTACGTCGTGACCAAGGCCGACATCGTGCGGCGCGGGTTCACCACCGTCGCCGCAGCGCTGGAGAACGTCCCCGGCGTCGCTATCACGCGGACCGGGCCGATCGGGTCCTCCGCGAGCGTCACGATTCGCGGCACCGGATCGAATCAGACGCTCGTGCTGCTCGACGGACGCCCCCTCGCCGGCGCGCAGCTCGGCGCGCTCGACCTCGGGGCGCTGCCGACTGCGGGCGTCGAGCGCATCGAGGTCGTCGAGGGCGGCGGTGCGACGCTGTACGGCACGGGCGCGATCGGGGGCGTCATCAACATCGTCACCGCGGTGCGCAGCCGCCGTGACACCATCGCGACGCTGTCCAGCGCGACGTTCGGCGAGCGCGCGCTGCTCGTCGATGCGCCGAACTTCTCGTTCGAGCGCCGCCTCGCGCGCAACGACTTCAGCTATCCGGCGTACGGCGGCGATCCGGCCGGCGTGCGCGACGACGTCGACGTCGCGTCGACGGCGCTGCGCGGGCGGACCGCCACGCGACTCGGCGCGTTCGGCGTCGCGTTCGACGCGGGCATCGTCGCGCGTCATCTCGGCGTCGCCGGGCCGACGTCGTTCCTCTCCCCGAACGCGCGCCAGGACGACGTGAACGCCGATGCGCGCGCGACGCTTTCGCGCACCACGACGCGCGCCACGGCGACGCTCGATCTCACCGGTACGCGTGAGACGATCGTGTATCGCGATCCCGTCGCCGCGGAGAGCTTCACCGGCTCGCCGATCGTGCTGCTCAGCGCCGAAGCGCGATTGCAGGCCTCGCTGCGCAACGTCGTGCAGAACGACGGCGGCGCGCTCGTGTACGGCGTCGACCTCGCGCGCGGCGTCGACCGCATCGATGCGGGCGACGGCAGCCCGCCGTCGCACGGCTTCGCACAGACCGCATTCTACGCCCAGGACCAGTTTCGGCTTTCGAGCGCGCTGCGCGCCTACGCCGGATTGCGCGCCGAGCGCGACGGTGCGCAGGGCGGCGCGCTGGCGCCGTCGCTAGGCGGCACGTGGAGCTTCGGCGACGGTTTGGCGCTGCGAGCGAACGCGTCGACCGCGTTCCGCGCGCCGACCGCGCTCGACCTGTACTATCCCGGCTTCTCGAACCCAAACTTGCATCCCGAGCGCACGAAGAGCTTCGACGTCACGATCGAGGCCGCGCGCGTTCTCGGCGGTGCGAGCTTCGGCTACTTCGTCACCACGGGCAACGACCTGATCGTCGTGGTCGGCTCGGGCCCGCAGAACGTGCAGAAAGCGGTGATCGGCGGCTTGACGCTGGACCTGCGCACGCGGCCGCTGCACGGCGTTTCCGCGCGGATCAACCTGACGAACGTCTTTCGCGCGCAGGATCTCACCGCGAGCGAGCAGCGGCTACCGCGCCGGCCCGTGATCGTGTCGAACGTCGAGCTCGCGTACGCAGGGGCGCCGCGCACGCTGCTTGCCGCCGCGGGCGTCGTCGCGCACTCCGTCGGGCTCAACGCCGACCCGTTCGGCAGCGCACAGCCGTTCACGCGCGTCGACGCGTATGCGCGCTTGCGCGTCGCGCCTCGCGCGCTCGTGTCGCTGCGCGTGTACGATCTGGGCGGCGAGCGCTACCAGGAGAGCGGCGGGTTTCCGATGCCGGGCCGCTCGTTCGCCGTCGAGCTGTCGACGCGCTGAACGCCGTGCGCGTGCGGCGAGCCCTCGCGTTGGTCGCGCTCGCCGCGCTCGTGCCGGTCACGATGCTGATCGGCGTCGCGTTCGGCGGCGCGGCGCTTGCACCCGACGCGCTCGCGCAGGCGCTGCTGCACCCGTCGGCCGGCGGCGACGCAGGCACGATCGTGTGGCAACTGCGCGTGCCGCGCGTCGCGATCGCCGCGGTGGTGGGTGCGGCGCTCGCGCTCGCGGGCACGCTGCTGCAAGCGCTGTTGCGCAACCCGCTCGTCGATCCGTATCTCACCGGCGTGTCGAGCGGCGCGGGCGCGTCGATCGCGATCGCGACGACCCTCGGCTTGGCGCCGGCGCTCGTGCCGCCGCTGGGCTTCGCATCGGGCTTCGCGACGTCGGTGCTCGTCGCGGTGCTCGCGCGGCGCGGCCCGCGGCTCGATCCCGAACGGCTCGTGCTCGCGGGCGTGTCGCTCTCGGCACTGCTGTCGGCGTTCATCACGCTCGCGATCGAGCGGCTCGCGCGCGGCACCGCCAGCGAAGCGATCCTCGCATGGTTGGCGGGCTCGCTTGCCGGCCGCGGCTGGAGCGACCTCGCGGCGGCGGCGCCGGAAGCGATCCTCGGCGCGCTCGTCGGCGTGGCGACGATCCCGGCCCTCAACGTGCTGCGGCTCGGTGAAGGCCGCGCCGCAGCGCTAGGCGTCGACGTCACGCGCTTGCAGTGGGCGCTGCTGATCGCCGCGACGCTGCTGACCGCTGCTGCCGTCGCGCTGGCGGGGCTGCTCGGGTTCGTCGGCTTGATCGTGCCCCATCTCGCAAGGCGCGTGGTCGGCGCCGATCTTCGGGCGCTCGTTCCGGCAAGCATCTTGACCGGTGCATCGCTCGTCGTGCTCGCCGACGCGCTCGCGCGCACCGTGGCCGCACCGGCGGAAATCCCGCTTGGGGTGCTGCTCGCCTTCGTCGGCGTGCCGACATTCCTCGTGTTGTATTTGCGCGGTACCGCACGTGCGTACGCCTAAGTGCGAAGGGTGAAGGTCCTGCCTCGGGCGTACTGGAGCCGGATGAAGTTGCATGGGGTGCGGCCGGCTCTTGCGGTCGCTGTTTTTGCTGCCGCGATCCTCGCGGCGTGCGGTGGTGGCGGCGGCGGGGCCGTGCCCGGCGGCGGCGGTGGCGGTGGTGGCGGCGGCGGGCCCACGCCGACGCCGGTTCCGACGGCCACGCCCGGACCGAACTTCGTCAAAGGCGTCAGTGGCGTCGCGCAGATTCCGGCGAACGCGTCGAATACGTTCTCGTCATCGATGCTCGGCGCGTCGAACGATGGGACGTTCGTCATTCAAAGCGAGGACGCGCCGAAGCGGCCGCCCGCGACGTTCACCCTCACGGAGTACAACGTCACCGCAAGCGAGAGCGCCGCGGGTGTGACGTCGTCGACGTCAAAGGCGCGCGTCGCAAGCGCCGTCGGACGCGAAGGTACGAACGGCGTGCTGCCGTTCCGGCCGCACCTCGACCCGCGCACCAGCGCGCTGCAAGAGTCGTTCCACGGCCACTCGGCCCTGAGCATCGCGCGCGGTGTCAGCGTGCAAAGCGTGCGCCGCACCAGCAGCTTTCCGACCGGAACGACGCGTACGTTTCACGTTCAGCAGGGCACGATCACCGGGCTCGGCGGCACGTGCACGCCGCCGCAAAAACCCGTCGGCACGTCAGGCTGCTACCTCGACGTTCCGACCCACCTATTGTCCGTCTCCACGCATTCCTACGTATGGGTGGACGACGCGATCGACCCCAGCTATGGGCTGACACAGTCCGACTGGGACTTGACCGGCACGACGTTCGACAACGACTTCACGCGCGAGACGGCCGCGTTTGCGCCCGCATTCATCCCCGGCCCGACCCAGTCGTATCAACAGTGCGACTCGAACGGAAACCCGCTGCCCAATCCTCCCAACGGATATAACCCCGTGCCGGACCTCAGCGGCACAGATCCGCATATCAGCATCCTCATCACGAAGGCGCTCGAGAACACCGGCGAGGGCGGCTACTTCGATTTCTACAACAACCTCAACGACCAAGAAGTTAACTGCGCGTTCCAAGGCGCGAATCACGTTCCGAGCAACAATCTGCCGATGTTCGTCCTCGGCGCGGACAAGTACGGTCAGAACGGTACGGGCGCAGACGCGAACTACTGGCGCACGCAAGACATGCCGCGCATCCGTTCCGCACGAGTTTCAGCACTATCTGCACTCGCTCAACAAAGTGATCGCGTCCCGATTTCGCGGGCACGGCCAGGACAATTCGACGACGCCTTTGTCGACGAGGGCGATTCGATGCTCGCGGAAGACTTCGTGCTCGGCAGCGGCGCAAACCCGCCGCAAAGCACCGATTCGCTCGTGAACTGATGGTGTACTTGTACACGCCCGGGAACTACTCGCTCACGGCGTTCGCGGGCTACGACCAGGACCCGCTCGACCCGAATGGAACGCCGTACGGCTTCTTCCGCTCCACCGCGGGAAACTACGGCGGCGCGTATTTGTTCGCACGCTATTTCTACGACCGTTTCGGCGGCGATGCGGGGCTGCACCGCCTCTACGCGGATCTACACGCCGCGGCAGCGACGCGCAACGTCGTCCCCGTCTCAGGCCGAAGCGAATGGTGAGTCCTTCGCGCAGGTCTATGGCGAGTTCGCGGAGGCGCTTGCGGCGCGTAACGTCGCTTCGTCGGATTCGCGCTTCACATTTTCCCCGCAACGTCATGCTGCGCGGGGATCAAGCCGTACCTTTCCGGGCGGAATCACTACAACGTGCGGTTCAACGGCCCGCGCTCGCCCGAAGACCTCACGAGCTCACCCCGCAAAAGCGCCCGCATCAAGCTCACGCCGGGCGGCACCGTCACTATCGAAGCTCATCAGCGGCGCAACGCTGTTCCCGAACGTTGCGCCGTCGGGCGGCTCGGTCGTCACGGGCACCGTGTCGGCGCGCCCGGCCTGGGCGTCAACGCTGCGTTCGTTCAGGGTTCGTACGACGACAGCGGCCTCGTGCCGGACCGCAGACCGGCCCAAGCCTGCACACTGAGCAGATGACGCTTGCCCTCGAGCGCGTCGAGTTGGCGCGCGGCGGCCGAACGCTGCTGCGCGACATCTCCTTCGCGCTCGACGGCGGCGTCGTCGCGGTGGTCGGGCCGAACGGCGTTGGCAAGACGACGCTCTTGCGCGCGATGGCCGGCGCGCTCGCGCCCGAACGCGGCAGCGTCACGCTCGACGGCACAGACGTGCGCGCGCTCGATGCGCGCGAGCGGGCGCGCCGCATCGCGCTCGTCGATCCCACCGAGCCCGTGCTCGCGGCGCTCCGCGTCGAAGACGCCGTCGCCGCCGCGCGCTTCCCCCACCACCGCTGGTGGGAATGGGAGGCAACTGCCGACGACGATGCCGCCGTCGACGAGGCGCTCGCGCGCACGGCGCTTACCGCGTTCCGCAACCGGGAGATCGGCACGTTGTCCGCAGGCGAACGGCAGCGCGTTTGGATTGCGCTCGCCATCGCGCAGCGCGCGTCCGTCATCCTATTCGACGAGCCGACGTCCCATCTCGACCTGAAAGCATCGGTCGAGACGCTGCAGCTCGTGCGCGAGCTGGCCGGCGCGGGTGCGGTCGTCGTCGCGGTGCTGCATCAACTCGAAGAGGCGGCGGCGTTCGCCGATCGCGTGATCGTCCTCGGCGACGGCGGCGCGATCGCCGACGGCCCGCCGGACCATGCGCTCACGACGGCGACCATCGAGCGCGCGTACGGCGTGTCGGTCACGGTGGAACGCCGCCCGAACGGGCTGGCATTCCACCGCAACCCCGCGATCGCTAGCGCGTCGCTAGAACTTCACCAGCACTTGCGCGGCGAGGCTTTGCATCGCCGTTGCGCAGGAACGAGCTGAAGTCCGAACAGACTGGGCGGTTCGACTTGTCCGCGCGGCCTTCGATGCGGAACACGACCGGCGCCGACGGCGCGTAGGCGAGTGTCAGCGTCGTTTCGCGCCATTGCTGATCGTACGTGCTGCGATAGCCGCCGTTGTCGTTGAACGTCTCGGAGCGCAGCGCGGCCGACAGCTTCGGCGTGAGCTGGTACTGCACGTAGCCCGCGACGCCGTTCCACGTCGCCGTGCCCAAGCCGCCGGGTATGGGCACCGTGGCGCCCGTCCCGTCGACGAGCGGGACCGCGGTTTGCCGGCCGCGTGTCGTAGTTGGCGACGAACGTCAGCTTCGGCGTCGCTTTGTACGTCGCGACGACATCGACGAGCGAGCGGTGGCCGGCCGGCGAGTCCCCGGTCGCGGACCACTGTGCATTCGAGTAGCGCTCCATGCCCAAGTAGCTCTGCGCCGTCACCTGGATGATGCTCCCGTTGTACGCGACGCCGAGCTCGGCGGTCTTCGGGCCGCCCGGGCCTTTGAGGTTGTCCCAGCCGTTGTTCGACGCCTGCGATCAGCGACACGGTGGAGTTTGCCGTGTAGGTCAGGCGCGCGCCGGTGTGCGTGAACGGAATCGCGTAGCCGAACAGGATCGACCGCGAGATGTTCGCGTTGGCAGGGTCTTCGATCACCTCGGCGCCGGCGAGCGTCGCGAATTTCCCGACTTGGAGCGCGAACGCGCCGCTCGTGTAGCCGGCGTACAGCTGCGTCACGTCGAACGCCGTCTGCAGCGGGTTCGGATTGTTGGCGTACGGATACGACGCGATCACGTTCGCGTTCGTGCCGGCGGTGAGCTCGACTTTGCCGAACACGGGCCCGTTCTTCTGCAGCTGCACGTTGATCGCGTTGAGCATCGGCTGGCGGCTGACCGTGTCGAACACGCGCGCCGCGCTGCCGTTAACGAACGAGAATCCCGCCGTGCCGTTGCCGTTCGAGGACGCGTTGTACGACGCCGCCGCGAATCCGGACGCGGCCCACGGTCGCGGGCTGGATTGGTGAGGGCGAGGGCGTGGGCGTCGCCGACGATGCGGGCGACGGGAACGCCGGCGATGGCGATGGTGGCGTTTGCGCCGCGGCCGGGACGGTTCCCAGGGCGCATGCGGCTGTCAAGGCCGCTATAAAGGTTCGCAAAGTATCTCCGGATCTCGAGCGGAAGGAAAGAAAAAGCCGGGCGCAGCTCGCGCTGCGCACGGCCGTGTTGCGGTGTGGAACGCTGCCGCCGGAGCGGCCGCCGCTACGCCGCCGTGGGGAGCGCCTCGGCGACGCGTTGCGTGCGTCGTTTGGCGCGTGGGCGGCGCGGACGGCAGCACGAACCACGCGGCGACCAGGGCGAAGAATGCGACCATTGAGGCGATGAGTTCCACGATGTGACTCCTTATGACGGGCTGTAGGCGACTTCGGAATGCTGCGAGAGATCGAGGCCCATAGCTTCTTCGTTCTCGGAGACGCGCAGCGGGACGAACACGTTGACGACTTTGAGGATGATGAAGGTCATCGCGCCGCTGAAGACCCAGGCGGCAAGCACCGCCAGCGTTTGAATCCACAGCTGCTTGGGATTGCCGTAAAAGAGGCCGTTGGAGGCGCCCGAGTTGATCGCGACCGTCGCGAACAGCCCGGTGCAGAGCGCACCGACCGTGCCGCCGACACCGTGCACGGCCCACACGTCGAGCGCGTCGTCGACCTTCATCTTGTCGCGCAGCATCACCGCGCCGTAGCACACGATCGAGACGATGAGGCCGATGAGGATCGACGCGAGCGGCGTGACGTAGCCCGCGGCCGGCGTGATCGCGACCAGCCCGGCAACGGCGCCGGCGGTCGCGCCGACGACGCTGGGCACGCCTTTGTGCGCCCACGAGATCGTCAGCCAGGTCAGCGCGGCCATCGCCGCAGCGGTATTGGTGTTGACGAACGCGCTGACCGCGAGTCCGTTCGCTGCGAGCGCGCTGCCGGCGTTGAAGCCGAACCAGCCGAACCACAGCAGCGCGCACCCGAGCACCACCATCGGGATGTCGTGCGGCTCGACGTCTTCACCCGTTGTGTGCGTGATGCGCCGGCCGAGCACCCAAGCCGCGACGAGCGCCGAGACGCCGGACGAGATGTGGACGACCGTGCCGCCGGCGAAATCGAGCGCGCCCATCTTGTTCGAGCCAACCGCCGTGGCCCCACACCCAGTGCGCGAGCGGATCGTACACGAACGTCGCCCACAGCAAGCTGAACAGGACGAACGCTTTGAAGCGTTTGCGTTCGGCGAACGCGCCGCTGATCAGCGCGGGCGTGATCACGGCGAACATCATCTGGAACACCATGTACGCCTGGTGCGGGACGGTCGCCGCATAGTCGGCATTCGGTTTGAGGCCGACGCCGTTCAGGCCGACCCACGACAGATCGCCGATGATACCGAGACCCTTCCAATCCGGGCCGAACGCGAGCGAGTACCCCCACAGGACCCACTGCACGCTGATCAGGCAGAGAATGAAGAAGCTGTGCATGACCGTCGAGAGCACGTTCTTCCGGCGCACGAGGCCGCCGTAGAAGAATCCGAGCCCCGGCGTCATGATCATCACGAGGGCGGCGGAGGCCAAGACCCAAGCAGTATCACCGGCGCTGATCTTATCCACGCGTTCATCTTAAAGAAGCCGCTCGCTCGCGGCATTAGGGATTTGGCGAACGAATCAGCGCCCGCGCAGGACGTGTGGAGACGACAATCGTCGCAATACCGCCTTCACTTGGCCGCGGTGCCCGCGCAGCGGCGCGCGGGCTGTCCAAATGGCGAACCGCGGCGGCGCTAGCGCTTGGCGAGCAGGTGGACGTCGTCCGACGTCACCCAGCCATACCGCCCCTTGTTGGGGCCGTTCACCAGCTTGATCCCGATCGCGTCGCGCGTGCTGCCGCCCTTGGTGCGCACGGCGTCCGGCATGCACTGCACGATGACCGCGCGCGTCCCCGGCTTCGCGAGCACCGTGTGCGCGAGTACCTCGCTCGTGCCCCAGGAGCCGCCCGCGTAGTCGACCACGCGCTGCCTGGTGTCCCACACGAACACGTCCGGATCGATGTCGCCCGATTTGAGGAACACCGCGTGGCCGGGCTGGACGCCGCACGGCGCCGCTTGCGCGGAAAAATTCGCCGCGGCTAGCAGAGCAAGTGCGCCGAGGACACGGGCGACCACGACGGCCGTTGCGACGGGACCGCGGTACGGTCCTTCGTGGGTACGTACGGAAGGCGTGAAGAAAATCGTGCGACCGTTCCTCGCAGGGGCGGGTGTGACCGGTGCTCTGGCGGCGACGAATCGCGCACTGAGCAACGCTCCCCTCCCCACCAACGCACTCGGCGGCACGCCGCGTTCGTGGTCGTGGCACGGCAACGAGATCTTCGCGACCGAAGCCGGCTCGGGTCCGCCGGTACTGCTGGTGCACGGTGTCTACGCCGGCGCCTCGTCGTACGAGTTTCGCAAGCTCTTCGCGCTGCTCGCGCGCAGGCATCGGGTGGTCGCCTTCGATTTGATCGGTTGCGGACTATCGGACAAGCCGAAGCTGGCGTACAGCGCCGAGTTCTTCGTCGAGCAGATCGCCGACGCGGTCGGCGAACTGGCGCAAGAACCCGTTGCGGTGGTCGCCTCGTCGCTGGGCGCCGCGTTCGCGATCCGTGCCGCGACGCGCGTGCGCGACGCGATCGCGCGGCTCGCCGTGATCTGCCCCACCGGCCTCGGCGGCAAGCTGGACAAAGGCCCCAAAGGCCCGGGACCCGCGATCACCGCGCTGTTTCGCTCGCCGATCCTGGGCGAGGCCGCATTCAACGCGCTGGCTTCGAAGGCGTCGATCCGCGCGTTTCTGACGAAGCAAATTTACGCTGACCCCGCCCACGTGACGCGCGACGTAGTCGATCACTACTACGCGGTGACGCACCAGCCCGGCGCGCGGTACGTGCCCGCGGCGCTGGTGGGCGGCGCGCTCGACTGCGACGTCGCGCGCGACCTGCCGTTTCTCACCGTCCCGCTCGCGGTGCTCTGGGGCGAGCGGGCGTCGACGGTCAACCCCCGTTCGAACGCGGACGAGTTTCTGCGCCTGACGCGCGACGCGCGCTTGGCGACCTTTGCGCACAGCGGGCTGCTGCCGCACGAAGAAGAGCCGGAGGCCGTCGACGACGAGCTAGCGTCATTCCTCGCGTCAGGCGGTCCGGTCGCGTCAGCCCTCGGCTGAGCTGCGGTCCAACTGCGTGTGCGGCTGCGCCGGCGTCTCGGCGATGAGCCGGTCGTAGCTCATCTGGCGGCGGAGGGCAAGCTCGCCGAAGCCGAGCTTCCCGGCGTACATCAGGCGCGTGATCGCGCGCTCGCGATCGGCCCAGGCGAAGAATGCGCGGGCGTCTTCGTCAGTCATGACAAGCCTCGCGCCCAAAACCGTCCAGCATCATGCTGTTCCCTCCGTCCGTGACCCGGCTCTCAGTACTATCGGCGGTCCCCAAAAGCGCCCTTAGTGCCCGTCTGTCACAGTTTGGGCTGGTTTCCGTTGGCCCAGCGCGTGCCGGCCCGCAGCCCGGCGGCGTCCGGGTCCGGCGGCGCCGCGTTCGCGCAGCGTCCGGCGCCGTCGTGGCACTCGTAGCGGACGTGGATGAGCGTTCCGCCGGACGGCCAGCCGCCGTCGGCAGGCGCCCCTCCGGCGAGCGGGGGCGGCGAAGCGCCGCTCACGGTGTCGCCGCCCACGTCGCCTTCGTGCGGCGCGGCTGCCAGCGCGTCGCCGCCTGCCGGGTCGGCCGCGCTCGCGTCCTTGCGGCCCACCACCGCACTGTACGGCGGCTCGCCGAACAGCCGCAGCGTGACGTACTGCTCCCGCCGCGCCAGCGTCGCCACGCCGGCCGAGTCGAGCACCCGCACGACGACGCGCAGCGATATGCGTGACTCGCGCACGAACCCGCCGCACTGCAGCCACGCGATCGCGTCCGGCCCGCCGGCCGGGGCTACGCCGGCGGGCGAGCACCCGGGCGCGGCGACCGTCGTCGGCGCGACCGTGTACGCGAGCGTGAAGCCGCCGCCGGGCCCGCCGTTCGCCGGTGGCGGAACCGTTCGCTCCAGCGCCGCCCCCGGCGCCGCGGGGTGCTCGCCCGCCGATTGCAGCTGGTTCTGGTAGTCCGCGACGGCATCGTGCAGCGCGGCCTCGAGCGCGTGGTCCGCCGCAGCATGCACGCCGGCGCGACCGAACGCTGCCGCGCCGTTCATCAGCGCGACAGCCAGCAGCCCGATCACCACCACGAACCACAGCGTCGGACCCAGCATGCTACATCCGGGCCGGCGGTGCGACGTCGCGATGGATCGTCTGGCCCGGCTGATACGCCGACGGCGGCAGCGTTTCGGCCAGCGTGACCGTTGCCGCGGTGTCCGGCGGGATCGTGCCGTCGCTCGCGACGCGGCACGGATCGCGCGGGTACGTCACCACCACGGTGAATCGCTCGCTCGCCGCGTCGTACGTCGCCGCGACCGGAAGCCGCAGCGTGCGCGCTTGCGCGCCGCACGACGCGCCGGCACGAAGTTGCGCGCCGGCCACGAAGTCGGTCTCGCCGGGATGCAGCGCCCACGTGCGCGCGGCGAGCAGCGTGCTCGCGTCCTGCGACGGCGACGACGCGTACGCGACGGCGGCGCGCGCCCGCGCCAGCGTGTTCTCGCCCACCATCAGCGCGACGTCGCGGGTGGTGCCGGGCGTGGCGTTGCGCGCGACCGCGGCGAACGCGCCCACCATCGCCGCGCTCGCGACCGCGAGCATCGCCACGCACAGCAGCACTTCGAGCAGCGTGAAGCCGCGCTCAGCCGTTCGCGTAGAATCCACCGCTCGCTCCTTGCGCTTGCACCGCGTCGCAGCGGCGCTGCTCCGCGGCGAGCGGCGGGCTCTCGCCCGCCGCGAGATAGGGCGTGAAGTCCGCGAGCCACGCTGCCGGTGCTTCGGCGCGTACGTCCCACGGCGCGAAGCTGCCCGCGCGCGAGCCGTCGGACGCCGCGCGGTCGGGCGGAAACGTTGCGTAGTCGCGCGCCGCGTCCCAGTTCGTCGCGGCGTATGGCTTGGCCAGCGTGTCGGTGCCGCCGTCGGACGCGCGCGTCCCCGCATAGGTGAAAACGAACGTTCCCGCGATGAACCAGCCGCCGGGAAACGTCAGCGTGCCGTCAGGATTCGTCGCGTAGTCGCTCCAGCGCACGTACGTGCTCCAGCCCGGCTGCCACGTCAGCGCGCAACTCGTCAGCGTCTTCGGCGCGGCGGTGTCGTGGCCGACGTCGCAGCGCTCGCTGCACGTGTAGCGCAGCACCTCGGTGAAGCCGTTGGGGAACACGCCGGGCAAAAGATCGACGATGCGCGAGCCGTCGTCGGTATCGAGCCGCACCTCCACGACGGTGTTGCCGCCGCGCACCGGCATGCCGCTCGCGTCGAGCACGCCCAGCGCGACCGGTGTCGTTGAAGGGACGCTCGCGGCGACGAACGGCGAGTCGGCTTGCGCGAGATAGCCGTCTTGGTGCGCCGGCAGCGCGTCGGGCGCGACGGCGGCGATGGACAGCGGCGCGCGCACGCGCGTCAGCACCGCCGTGCCGCTCTGCGCCGGATCGCACGGTGCGATCGGCGAGGTCGCGGCGAGCCGCTGCAGCGCGTCGCCGGGCGGCGTATCGGCGCGCGTGTGGTTGGGGAAGTTGCGATAGCTCCAAAACTTCGCGCCCGCTGCATCGGCGGTAAAGAAATCGACTTGCACGCAGTCGTCGCGGCCTGCGCCCGCAGCCGGCGCGCTCGACCAGATCGCCGTCGCGCTGCGCGCCTCGGCGCGCAGTTGCGCGGTGAGGCGCTCCAGCGACGCATACGCAACATGGCGCGCCGTCAGCTGGCGCGCGTTGGGCACCAGCTGGCGCACTGCTTCGAACGCGCCGAACGCGACGACCGCGAACAACGCCGTGGCGATGAGGATCTCGATCAGCGAGAAGCCTGCTTGCGAACCCCGCACACAGCGTCGGGTGCCCGCCCGCTCGGCGATTCATGCGCTCGCGCTGCAGCCGCAGTTGCGGGTTGCGCAGGACGTGCAGCCCAGGTGGCCGCGTTTTGCGCTCCGAAAGCCGACCCGGTATGCCCAATGCGTTCGACACGTCCATCTTCAAGAGCTACGACGTCCGCGGGATCGTCGGAACCCAGCTCACCCCGGACGTCGCGTATTGGATCGGGCGCGCGTTCGTGCAGGCCCTCGGCCGCACGAACATCTGCATCGGGCGCGACATGCGCCCGTCGGGCGACGAGCTGCTCGAAGCGCTCACGCGCGGCGCGACCGACGGCGGCGCCGGCGTCACGCACATCGGCCTGATCTCCACCGACGCGCTGTACTTTGCCGTGGGGCATTACGGTTTCGACGGCGGCGTGATGATCACGGCGTCGCACAACCCCGCGCAGTACAACGGGCTCAAGTTCTGCCGCGAAGAAGCGCAGGCGATCTCGCTCGACACCGGCTTGGGCGCGGTGCGCGACCTCGCCCTCTCCGGCGACTTCAAAGAACCCGCGCGCAAGGGCACGGTGAGCTCGCGCGAGATCCTCGACGACTTCGGCAAGCACTGCGTGTCGTTCATCCGCGACGTCACCAAGATCAAGCCCTACAAAATCGCGATCGACGCCGGCAACGGCATGGCGGGCTTGACGGTGCCGTATGTGTTCAAGTACCTGCCGCAATGCGAGGTGATCCCGCTCTTCTTCGAGCTCGACGGCACGTTCCCCAACCATCCCGCGTCGCCGATCGAAGACGAGAACAAGCTCGCGCTGCGCAAGGCGGTGCTGGAGAACCACTGCGACCTGGGCGCAGCCTTCGACGGTGATGCCGACCGCATGTTCATCGTCGACGAGAAGGGCGGCTTCCCGGACGGCAGCATCGTGACCGCCGCCGTCGGCGTCGCGACGCTCAAGAAGTACCCGGGCTCGAAGATCCTCTACAACTTGATCTGCTCGCGCAGCGTGCCCGAGGCGGTCACCAAGCACGGCGGGATCCCGCGGCGCTCGCCCGTCGGCCACTCGCTGATCAAGCCGATCATGCGCGAGGAAAACATCCCGTTCGGCGGCGAGCACAGCGGCCATTTCTATTTCCGCGAGAACTGGTTCGCCGACTCGGGGATGATCGCGCTGTTGCAGTGCCTCGATCTCTTCAGCGAGATCGACGGCTCGATCACCGAGGCGATCGCGCCGTACAACACGCGCTTCCGCTCGGGCGAGATCAACTTACCGGTCGCGGATGCCGACCGCGAGATGAAGCGGCTCGAAGAACATTACAAGGACGCGAAAGTCGACCACCTCGACGGCGTGACGATCGAGTACCCCGACTGGTGGCTCAACGTGCGCAAGTCGAACACCGAGCCGCTGCTGCGCGTCAACGTCGAAGGCGACACCCGCGCGCTGATGGAGCAGCACCGCGACGAGGCGCTCGCCGTCATCCGCGGCTAATCGCGGCCCGAGGTGTCAGCCGCAGCTGAGCGCGCTCGCGCGCGTCAGGTGTTCGCGACGGCGATCTGCGCGTTCACTTGAATCGGCGGGCCGTCACCCGGATCGAACTGCCCCTTGGGCGGGCTCGGGCACGTGAAATGGTCGATCGCGCCGTGCTCGAACACGAGCGCCAGCGTCGAGCCGCCGTAGCTGAAGTATCCTAGCTGGTCCCCTTTTTTCACCTTGGTACCGGGCTTCACGGTGATCTCGACCGATGAGATCTCGGTGATGCCGACCGGGATCACGCACACCATGCCGATGGCTTTGTTGTCGGCTTTGATGAACACCAGTCCGCGCGTGTTCACGCACGCATAATATCCCTCCGCCAAGTCGGCGCCGGGATCCGGGCCGGCCGATTCGGCATCGCTGAACTGCAAGCCGTCTACCACGTACGCCTCTTCCACCGTGCCGTCGACGGGCGCGTGCCAGCGGTGGTAGTTCGCACCGCTGAGAAACGACTGGACGACGTAGCCGTCGACGAATCGGTCGACGTGCTTGCTGCGGTTCAGCATGTCGTTCAGCGAGTACGGCTCACCCTTGAGCCAGAACTCGTCCGTTCGTTTGACGCCGCGCGCGATCGTGAGCACGTGACCGTCGTTGGCCGAGACGATCACGCTGGGATCTCCGGGTCCGGCGATCGGCCGCGCCTCGGGCTTGATCGCGCGATGAAAGAAATCGTTGTACGACTTCCAGCCCCAGTACTTGTCCGACGGCTTGGTGACGAACTCGAACAGCTTCATGTCCTGATAGGCGAACGGCGACAGCCAGCCGTGCGGGCCGTGGTTGATCGTGTGCCGGCTCTCCGGGGTGTTCAAGTAGCGGCACCACTCCTTGAGAATCCGCCGGATCGCCTCGTTGAACGCCGCGTTGCGGAAGATCGCCTCGCCGGCGTCGGTCATCATCATGTACGAGAACAGGGCCGACATCGGAAATGCTACGCTGTGCGTGTCGTAGTAGGGCGCCATGCGCGTGATGTGATCGAGGGCGATCAGCAGTTCTTCGACGGTTTCGGGCGTCGGCGGCACGCCGTCGAGATGGCGCACCTGCTTCAGCATCTCTTGCACGTACATTCGCACCATCGGGTCGCGTTCGATGAGCAGGTCGAGTTCCTTGACGGACGCGCTGGCGATCGTCACGCCGCCCTTCGCCTTGACGCCCGCGACCGTTGTCTTCATGTCGGCGTGCCAGCCGTGCAGCGCCTCGCGCTTCTTCGGCAGGTAGCCGGCGCGCACGGCGAACTGCCGCTTATATCGCGCGTCGACGGTTGCGCTATCGTGCTTCACCAGTCTTGCCCCTTGCAGCGCAGCATCGCACCACGGTCACGGAGATAGCCGCCGTGCCGTGCCGGTTCCTTCAACCGCCGACCCGAGCTTCGGCGGAGGACGGCGGGGCCTTCGCGAAACCGCCTCGCGTGAGCGCCGCGTGAACGACCCACTCGAACGATATCGCAGCGCGCGCGACGACGTCGCCGCGTGTCTGGACGAGTTGCGCGAACTCGTCGGTGCGGAGGCCGCGCGCTGGCACGATGCCGACGCCGATGCGGACGCGCTCGCGCGCACGACGGCGCGCTTGCGCGACGGGCGCTTCGTGCTCGCGGTCGTGGGCGAGTTCTCGAGCGGCAAGTCGTTCCTGCTCAACGCGTTGCTCGGCAAGGTCGAGTTCGAGGAGCGGCCCGGCGGCAAGCGCATCGCCGGATTGCTGGCGACCGACATCAACCCGTCGACGGCAACGATCACGGAGTTGACCTACGCGAGCGACGAGTCGGCATCGGCGGTGTACGCGAGCGGGCGCGAGGAGCGCATCCCGCTGGGCCGGCTGGCGCGCTTCATCGCGGTCGGCGAAGAAGGCAAGCTGCACGACGCGACCGGCGCCGAAGATGCGGGCGCGCCCGTGCTCGTGCGCATCGCGGTCGACTCGCCGTTTTTGAAAAGCGGGTTCGTCGTCGCCGATACGCCGGGGCTCGCGTCGATCAACCCTGCGCACCGCCGCGCCACGCTCTCGTATCTGCCGGGCGCGGACGCGGTGCTCTACCTCATCGACACGCAGCAGCCGTTCACCGAAGGCGACGCGTCGTTTCTTGGGATCGTACGGCGCTACATCGAGTCGGTGTTCATCGTGCAGACGAAGATCGATCTGTGGCGCATGCGCCCGTCACCCGGCTCGCGTGAGACCGGCGGCGACGCCGTCGAAGGCTGGCAGGTAGCGGCGCAGCGCATCGTCGCGCAAGCCGCGAAGCACGCGCCGGGAACGCCGGTGTTCCCGCTCTCCGCGCGCGAGTACGCCGAAGGCCTGCTCACTGGCGACGACGCGCTGATCGCGCAAAGCCGCTTTCGCGAGTTCTTCGGCGCGCTGGACGCGTCGCTCGTCGCGACCACCGGGCGCTCGCGGCTGCGTCGCGCGGCCGCCGAAGCGCGCCGCGTCGCAACGCGGGCCGCGGACGCGCTTGCGTTCGACGCCGACGCGCTGGAGACGACCGCCGACGTGCTCGGCGCGCGCCGTGCCGGCGTTGCGCCGGCGCTCGATGCGTTCGACGCGGCGGCGGCGGCCGCGCACGCGCGGCTCGACGAGGCCGGTACGGCGCTCGCAAGCGAGACGCGCGCGCGCGGGGAGGCGACGCGCAGCGCGCTCGCGCGCACGCTGGCGCGCGCCTTCGACACGGCCGACGTCGCGCGGCTGCGCGATCGCGCGAAGCTGCACATCCTCGTCGACGACGTGCTCGCAACGGCCGTCGGCCGGTTCGCGGGCGACGCGGCGGAGCTGGTCGCCAAGCGCCTGCGCGACGAGGCGAAGAACGCGTCGGCGTCGGTGGTCGCCGCTGCGCGCGGCGCCGACGGCGAGCACGTCCTCGCGCCGCTGCTCGACGCGATCGCGGCGGAGCGGCTGCCGGTCACCGAAGACGCGGCGCACGCCTTCGGCGCCGACGCGTCGAGCGGCGCGTGGAGCACCGATCTGGAGACCGGCTTGCGCAGCTCCATCGTGCTGGGCGCGCTCGGCGGGCCCGCCGTCGGCTTGGTCGACGCGATCGCGCGACGGTTCGCCGCCGCGCCGCCGGGCGCGTACATGAAGCGCGAGCTGCTGGCCGATCTCGAGAGCGGCATCTACCCCGCGTTCGACGCGGAGCTCGCGCGCTACGTTGACGGGATCACCGCGCGCGTCGAGACGATCGCGCGCGGGCTAGGCGCGCGTATCGCCGCGCTCGCGCCGCGCGTGCGAGCGGAAGCCCTAGGCCCGCTCGATCGCGCGCTCGCCGCGCACGCCGGCGCGACGGCTGGGGCCGCAGCCGCTCGGGTCGCCGCCGCACGCGCGGCCTGCGAGCGCGCCGACGCGGCGCGCGCGCTCGCGACGCGCATCGAGACGCGCACCGAGGCGTTCGCGCGCGAAAGCCGCTCGGATCGTGCGGAACTCGCCGATCCCGCCGTGCCGCTCGACCCGCACGCCGGCCGCGAGCGCGTCACGCAGGACGGTGCCGCGCGGTTCGACCCGCACACCTACGAGCACGGCTTGCGCCCCGAGCGCTGGCGCATCGCGGTGCTCGGCGCGTTCAAGCGCGGTAAGTCGAGCCTGATCAACGCGATGGCCGGCTCGCGCGTGCTGCCTGACGAAGGCGCCGACGTCGAGATGCATTTCCCGGTGCACGTGCGCTACGGCGAACGGCACCGCGCGTACGCGCTGGGCGACGATGCCGGCTGGAACGAGATCGCGCCGAACGAAGCCTTGGACGCCGCGACGCGCACGCCGCTGCTGATCGAGACGCCGTGGACGCTGCCGCGCCAGCTCGTGCTCGTGCACACGCCCGCTTTCGATTCAGGCTTCCCGCTGGCCAACGAGATCGTGCGCGCCGCCGCACAGTCGGCCAGCGAGATCGTCGCGCTGTTCTCGCGCCAGCTTTCCGACCGCGAACTGGAACTGTACGGCACGCTCGCGCAGGCGACGAAACCGATCACGTTCGTGCACACGATGGCGGATCACGAAGACGCCGCGGAACGCCGCAACGTCGTGATGCTCGCCGACCGTTACTTGCGCGAGCGCGCGATCGTGCCGCAGCGCATCTTCACGACGTCCACGTTGGAATACCGCGAAGCGGTCGACGCGGGCCGTGCGCCGGCGGGCTGGAACGAACTCGTCGCGCTGCGCTCGACGCTCGAAGCGCACGCCGAAGAGCACATGGCGCGCCTCGCGCGGGGCGAGCGCGAGCGCGCCGAAGTGGAGCGGCTCGCGAAATCCGCTCCGCCGTCCGCAGCGCCTGCAGCAAGCGAGCGTGGGTCGCTGCTCAAGCGCCTGTTCGGCCGCCGTTAGAACGACGCACGAAAGGGGGGCCGACCCCGTCGTAGCCGAATCGAACCGGACGTGTCCGACACCTATATCCTCGGGCCGGCGCGACTTGCGCTCGGCGACGGCACGTTGGCCCACGGCCGGATCGCCGTCAACCGGGGACGCATTGCCAGGCTTCTCCCAGAAGAGGGCCCGACCGACATGCGCCCGCCCGACGGAGCGATCATCGCACCGGGCCTGATCGACGTGCACACCAACGGCGCCGACGAGTTGCTGTTCAACCGCGACCAAGGCAACGCGGTTGAGGTCGCGTCGCGCGCGTACGCCCGACAAGGTGCGACGGGGTATCTCGCGGGCATCATGACGGCGCCGTGGGAGTCGATGATGCACGCGGCCGCCGAAGTGTCGGAAGCGGCGAATCAACTTGTCGAAGCCGGCGATCCGATCGGCGCACGGTGCCTGGGCATCCATTTCGAAGGCCCGTTCCTCAACCCGAAGTTTCGGCGCGTGCACCGCGCGGAGTGGATCGTGCCCGCGACCATCGAGCGCGCGCAAGAGATGATCGAAGCGTGCCGCGGCGCGCTCGTGATGGTAACGATGGCCCCCGAAGTGGACGGCGCCGACGAGATCGCGCGCTTCTTCTACGATCAAGGCATCGTGTGCTCGGCCGGCCACACTGCCGCGCATTACCGCGAAGGCATGCTCGCGATCGGGCTCGGTTTTCGGACGGTGACGCACGCGTTCAACGCGATGCCGCCGCTCGACCACCGCGATCCGTCCATCCTCGCCGCGTTCATCCAAGAGTCGCGCACGACGGTGCAGCTGATCTGCGACGGCTACCACGTGTCGCCGCCCATGGTCGACCTGCTGTACCGCACGCTGCACGACCGGCTCGTGCTCACGACGGACAACATGCCGCCGGCGGGCAGCGGCTACCGGATCGAAGGCGGCGTGGTACGCGCGGAGGACGGCACGATCGCGGGCAGCGCGCTGCTGATGGACCAAGCGGTGCGCAACCTCATGGTGTACGCCGAGATCCCGTTCGAGACCGCGGTCGTCAACGCGACGCGCAGCCCCGCGCGGCTGTTGAACCTCGACCGCGAGCTCGGTACGATCGAGCCCGGCAAGCGCGCGGATCTGTCGGTGTGGAGCGACGACCATCGCGTGCTGTCGACGATCGTCGGCGGCCTGCCCGTGTACGGGTCGGCGCACCTCTACCGCCCGTCACGCACCGCCAGCGCCTGAGCTGATCCTCCGATCCTAGGCGCGGTCATCGCCGGGCTCGCGCTGCTCGGCGTCCTCTTTCGTCCGTGGCGCGTGAACGAGGCGTGGTGGGCCGTGGGCGGTGCGGTCGTGGTCGTCGTCTCGCGGGCCGTGTCGCCACCCGCCGCCGCCGCGGCGCTCGGCCGCGGCCTGCACGTGTACCTGTTCTTGATCGGGATGATGGCGCTGGCGGGGTTCGCGCGCTAGGAAGGCGTGTTCGCGTGGATCGCCACGCGGGCGGTGCACGCCGCGCGCGGCTCGCGCTCGCGGCTGCTGTTGCTCGTGTACGGTGCGGGCGTCGTGACCACGGCGTTCCTGTCGAACGACGCGACGATCGTGGTGCTCACGCCCGCCGTGCTCGACGCGGTGGCGCGCACCGACGCGCGACCGCATGCGTACGTGTTCGCGTGCGCGCTCGTTGCGAACGCGGCGAGCTTCGTGCTGCCGATCGCGAACCCGTCGAACTTGCTGTTCTTCGCGGATCGCGTGCCCGCGCTGGGGCCGTGGCTGGCGTCGTTCACGCTCGCGTCCATCGCATCGGTCGCGTTGACCTATGCAGCGCTCGCGCTCGTGTTCCGGCGCGACGTGGCTGCTCCGCTCGTGGTGCACGACGAGCGCGCGCCGGCGCCGCGTGTCGTCGCGCTCGTCGCTCTCGCGTTCAGCGCGGTCGTGCTGGTCGCAACGTCGTCGCTCGACGGGCCGCTCGGCCAAGTGACGTTCGGCTGCGGGCTCGTCGCCGTGGCCGCCGCGCTTGCTTCGAACGTGGTGAACAACTTGCCGGTCGGCCTAGATCCCTTGGCAGCCGCCGAGCTGCACCGCCTTGTTGCCGTGTTGCGCCGCATTCTTGAGGTCGTCGCGAATGAATCGCTCGTCGGAAAACGTGCGAAACAGGTCGGCCATCCGGCGCTGGTCGTCGGCGGCTTCGGACTGCGCGCTGGTGAACGAGCTGATCCCGCCGATGGGGTTGACCGTGGTGGGATCAGCCGACGCGGTCATGCGGTCGCGGCTGCTGCGATCGAACGCCGTGGCGCCGTGATCGTCGGATTGCGTGTTCGTGATGTCACGGACGGGCGTTTCCGCCAGCGTGCCGTAGATACGCGCCATCGATTTGGTCAGCATCATCTGACGTGACTTCGCACCGTCGAGCGCGTTCGCGAAGGCGAGCATCTCCTTGCGCTTCTCTTCGTCGCCCTCGGCGTTGGCGGCGGCGCGCAGCGCCCGCACGCCGTCGCGCCCCGCAATGGCAAGATCCCACAACGACGAAAGGTCGCGCTCGGTCTTCTTGAGCGACCGCGCTTTGGTCAAGCCGGAATCGAGGCGAAAGTTCCGCAGATCGTCCGCGAGGATCGGTGTGCTGTACTCGAACGTGATCGCGGCGTCGATGCCGGCGCGCGCGCGGGCGAGCGCGCCGCAATACGGCGTCCGGGAGCGCACGCGGCCGATCTCGGAGAGCGGCTTCACGATCGCGGCGTTCTCGTCGGAGCGCGACGACGACGGCGGGGGGCTCGCGCTCGGCGGCGCCTGCGCGCTCGCGAACGTGGCCGGCACGGTCAACGCGACGGCGAGAGCGGTTCCGGCCAAGCCGGATAGACGTCGGCCAAGCATGGTGTTCGCGTTCGGCCGGCCGGCTCGTTCTCCTCGGCCACGAGAGGGAACCGTACGCCATCGCGCGGAGTGCGCCGGATGACCTCACTCGGCGTCTCCGTAGAAGACCGCGACGGCGTTCGGCTCGTCGTCCTCGACCGCCCCGACAAGAAGAACGCGCTGACCACCGCGATGTACGCCGCGCTCGCCGACGCGGTCACGTCGGCCGCGCACGACGACGTCGGCGCGCTGCTGTTCGCGGCGCGCGGTGACACGTTTACCGCCGGCAACGACCTGCACGATTTCCTCGAGCACCCGCCGCGCGGCGACGACGCACCCGCGTTCCGCTTCCTGATCGGCTTGGCGACGACCGATGTGCCCTTGGTCGCCGCGGTGCGCGGCAACGCCGTCGGGGTCGGCACGACGTTGCTGCTGCACTGCGATCTCGTCTACGCGTCGCCCACGGCGAAGTTCAAGGTGCCGTTCGTTGATCTGGGGCTCGTGCCCGAAGCCGGCAGCAGCGTGCTGCTGCCGCGCCGCATCGGGCGCGCGCACGCGGGCGGCGCGCTGTACCTGGGCGAGCCGATCTCCGCCGAGCGCGCGTACGAGGACGGGATCGTGACCGCCGTGATCGCCGACGACGAGCTCGACGAGCACGCCGCCGCGGCCGCGCGCGCGATCGCCGCGAAACCGCGCGAAGCGGTGCGCGCCACCAAGCGGCTCGTCACGTACGACCGCGACACCATCGTCGAAGCGATCCGGCGCGAGAGCACCGCGTTCACCCAGCGCCTCGGCTCCGACGAAGCGCGCGCCGCGATGAGCGCGTTCTTCACCCGCGGCGCCCGCGGATGAGCCTCGCCGGAAAGACGCTGTTCATCACCGGCGCCAGCCGCGGCATCGGTCTCGCGATCGGGCTGCGCGCCGCGCGCGACGGCGCGAACGTCGTCGTCGTCGCGAAGACGGTCGAGCCGCACCCGAAGCTGCCGGGCACGATCCACACCGCGGCCGCGGAGATCGAAGCGGCGGGCGGCAAAGCGCTCGCGGTCCGGTGTGACGTGCGCGACGAGGCGCAGATCGCGCAGGCGGTCGCCGCGGCGGTGGAGCGATTCGGCGGGATCGACGTGGTCGTCAACAACGCCAGCGCGATCCGGCTGGGCGGCACGGCGCAGGTCGATGCAAAGGCGTTCGATCTGATGACCGCAATCGGCCCGCGCGCGACCTACCTCGTGACGCGCGCGGCGCTGCCGCACTTGGAGAAGTCGTCGAACGCGCACGTGCTGACGCTGTCGCCACCGATCGCGCTCGCATCGAAGTGGGTTGGCGGCTCGCCGGCGTACACGTTCAAGAAGTACGGCATGACGCTGCTGACGCTGGGCTTCGCCGCGGAGTTTCGCGACCGCGGCATCGCCGCCAACGCGCTGTGGCCGAAGACGGTGATCGCGACCGCGGCCGTGCAGAACCTGCTGGGCGGCGACGCGGTGATCCGCGCATCGCGCAAGCCCGACATCGTCGCGGATGCCGCCTACGTCATCCTGAACGGCGACGCGCGCACCACCACCGGCAACACGTACATCGACGAGGACGTGCTGCGCGCGCACGGCACGAGCGACTTCGACGGCTACGCGATGGTCCCCGGAACCCCGCTCGGCGAGGATATCTTTCTGGATTAGACGTGGGCGTCCAGCCAGGCGAGGACGTCGCGCACGACCTCGTCGCGGTTGGTCTCGTTGAGCATCTCGTGGCGCGCGTCCGGATAGAACGTCACCTGCACGTCGCGCAGGCCGAGCGCGCGGTAGCGCTCCGCGAGCGCCCTCACCGCGCGCGTGTTTCCGCCGACCGGGTCGAGCGCGCCCGAAAAGAACAGCACGGGCAGCGCAGCGGGGATGCGCCGTTCGTTTTTCGGCTGCCACGTCTGGACGTAGCCACGCAGCATGTCGACGAGCAAGCCGTTCGAGAACGTGAAGCCGCAGCGCGGGTCGTCCGCGTACTTCTGCACCTCGGTTTGGTCGCGGCTGAGCCATTCGAACCCGGTGTGCTGCGGCGCGAACGCTTTGTTGAAGCCCGCGAACATGGTGCGCTGCAAGCCCGATGGCGCGCGATCGCCACGCAGCAAGCGCAGCGCGTTCGCGGCGGCGATCCCGGCGCCGATGTTCGGCGCGGCGCCGAACGTCCCGGAGAGGATCAGCCCCGCGAGGCGTTCGCCGTGCAGTTGCGCGAAGCGCTGCGCGAGCACCGAACCCATGCTGTGCCCGAACAGGATCAGCGGCGCGCCGGGATGGCGCTCGCCGACCAGGGCCGTGAGCCGGTCGAGATCGCGCAGCATCGCATTCCAGCCGTCGGGGCCCGCCCAGCCCAAGCGATCGTCGCCGCCCGCGGTGCGCCCGTGCCCGCGGTGATCGGGCGCGTACACGGCATAGGCGCGCGCGGCGAGCGCGTCGGCGAAGCGACCGTACCGCGCCGCGTGCTCTGCCATGCCGTGCGCGATGACGACGGCCGCCTTCGGCGCCCCGTCCGGCAGCCGCCGTTCGCCGGCGATCTCGACGCCCTCGCTGGCGAAGCCGAACGTGGACGGGCTGGTGTCGTGCACGGCGTTCTCCTACACGAAACCGCGGGCCGGGAACGCGGCGTCGCGCTGCAGCCAGTTCGCCGGCGAATAGCGCGTGCGCGCATCCACCACGTGCAGCGTATACGCGTGGCGCGACGCCGCCGAGCGGTTCGGGGCGCTGTAGTGCGGGAGGCGGCCGTGCAACACGACGAGCGTTCCGGCCTCGACCTCCACGGGCTCCGCGGCGTCATGGGACGGCCACGGCGTCGCGTCGATGCACTCGAGCCGGCCGGCGCCGCCGGCCACGACGAAACGTTCCCGCAACGGCGTGCGGTGGCCGCCGCGGTGCACCCACAGGCAGCCGTTGGTGCGGTCCGCACGCTCGAGCGCGAACCACAGCGTCGTCACGCTGACCGGTTCGGTGTCGAAGTACGTGGCGTCTTGGTGCCAGCGCACCTCGCCGCCGATACGCGGCTGCTTGAAGATGTACATGCTCTGATAGATGCGCGGCTCCGCGAGGCCGAGCTCGACCACGAGCTCGTGCAGGCGCGGGTCGCGCGAGAAGCGCTCGAACACCGGGTCGAGATCGTGCATCGCGTGGCCGATCTTGTTGATCGACAGCGCCTTCGGCTGGCGCAGCGCACCCGATGCGTCGAACGCCTCTTCTTCGAAGAAGCAGCGTACTTTGTCGCCCGACGTCAGGAAGTAGTCGTTGGACTTGGTCGACTCGTCGCGCGTCGTGAAGATGGCGGTCGACTCCGCCGGATCGAACGCGTCGACGATCTCCGCGGCGCGCGCGCGCAGCTCGGCGACGGCCACGCCTGATGTAAATCCGGGGACGACGATGAAGCCGTCCCCCTCGAAGCGCTCCCGGAGGCTCACGAGATGGAGTCGGCCCAGCCCACCGCGTCCGGTCGCGTGCGGCCGGCGGCACTTCGCTTGCGCCGCGGCGACAGGACGACGCGCGCGTGCGCACCGCCGTCGGAGCGTTTGGTGACGTTGAAATCTTCCGACATCGACCAGATCAAGAACAGCCCGCGACCGCGTTCGCTCAAGAGGTCCGACGGCAACCGCGGCATCAGCACGAAGCCCGGTCCGAAATCGATGAAGTGCAGGATCGCCGTCGACGCTTCGCTCCAGTCGAGCACCACCTCGACGGGGCCGGGCGCATAGCGCACCGTGTTGCTCAGCAGCTCGCCGAAGATCAGCTCCGACGTGAACACGTCCTCGTCGAGCATGCCGCCGGCGGTAAGGACCGATGCGAACACGGCGCGCGAGCGCTGCGCGGTCGCAGGATCGCCGGTGTCGAACGACCACCGCCGCAGATGCTGGCCGACGACCTCGGTCGACGAGCCCGTGCGGCTTCCGTCCAGGCGCATCGCGAGGATCGCAACGTCGTCGCGCGCTCCGTCGCTCAACACGGTATCGTAGATCGCTTGCGCGAGATTGCCTTCCGACGCGATGTCGGCATCGGCCAGCGATTCGCGCAGCAGCTGCTCGCCGGCGACGATGTCGCGCGTCGACTCGGTAAGGCCGTCCGTGTAGAAGAGCACCGTCGCGCCGTCCGGTATCTGCACGACGCGCGCATCGACGTCGTCGCGCGCACGGATGCCGAGCGGCAAGCCCTGCGACGGCAGATCGATCACCGTGCCGTCGGTCCGACGCAGCAGCGGAGGCGGGTGGCCGGCGGAGCAGTACGCCAGCGAACGCGTGATCGGGTCGAAGACCGCAACGAACGCGGTCACCAAGCTATCGGGATGCTCGGACTTGAGCGTGCGGTCGGCGGCGTCGATCATCGTCGCCGGGTCGGCATACACTTGGGCGACGCCGCGGATCACCTCGCGCATCGCGGCCATGATGACGGCGGACTGCAAGCCGCTGCCCGCAACGTCGCCGATCGAGATGAGCACGCGACCGTCGGCGAGCCGCACGGCGTCGTACCAGTCGCCGCCGACCTGCGCCTCGCTCTTGCCGGGCTCGTACACACCTTCGAACTCGATCCCGGGAATCTCCGGCAAGCCTTGCGGAAGCAGCGCGCGCTGCAGCGTGGACGCGACGTGATGCGCTCGGTCGTACGCGGCAAGGGCGGCTTCTTTCTCGTGCAGCGTCTCTTGCAGGCGGCGCGTCATCTCGTGGTAGGTCGCGTCCAAGTCCGCGATCTCGTCGCTGCCGGCGATGAGCGCTGTCGCCTCGCCGCGGCCGAGCCGGCGCGCGTTCTCCGCAAGCTGCCGCAAGCGCCGCGCAATCCGCCATCCGAAGCGCGCCGTGACGAACAGCGTCAGAACGATGCCGGCGATCGACGACGCGAGCAGCACCGTACCGAGCCAGCCGAAGTCACGGTGCAGCGCGTCGTAGCGGCCCAGCGCTCGCGTGCGCTCAGCCCCTTCGAAATCGTGACGAGCAGCGTTCCATTGGTCGACGAGTCGCTGCGTCCGGGGGCCGGCGATCATCGCTTTTGCCTGCGCGTCTGCGTTCTTGCCGGGTCGCCACAGGGCCGCGTAGCGCCCGAGGAGGTCCAACAGTCCGTGCGCGGCCCCGCCGTAGCGAACGGCTCGAGCCTCTTGGCCGGGCTCGTCGTGCACGAGGCGCCGCAGCTCATCGATCTGCGCCGGCATGTCGCGCACGACCGCGCGATAGACTGAAAGGCTGGCGGGGACTGGTTTTTTCGTCGTGTAGAGGACGACGCTGGAGTTCGCGTCGGTGACCAGCTTCGCGACGTGCTCGGACTGCTTGAGCGCGTTCGTGGATCGCTGCGACCACGTCGCGGTCTGCTCCGTTTTGTTCTGGAGAACGGTGGCGATGACGAAGAGGACGACGAGGAAGGTCAGCGGCACGACGCTCAACAGCACCGCTTGCGTCCGGATCCTCACCTAGCTCTCACCACCGCGTGCCTCCTCGATGCCGGATATGCCGTCCGGAGCGCCCGAACCTTTGCCGGGCGCTGCGCGGAGCGGCACGGGATCAGCGCTCGACGCGCTCCTCGATCCCGACGTTGTAGAGCGCGAGGTACTTGCCCCACTCACCGGGCGCCGTGTGCCGGCGCACGACGACCCACGGGATCGCCCGCGGCTCACGTGGCGCGCGCCGCAGCGGCATCCGTGCCTCCTCCGGCGTGCGGTCGCGCTTGCGCGCATTGCAAGCCGAGCAGCACGCGACGAGGTTCTCCCACGCCGACCGGCCGCCGCGGCTGCTCGGCACGACATGGTCGACCGTCATGTCGCGGCCGCTGCGCGTGAAGCAGTACGCGCACGTGTAGTCGTCGCGCAGCAGCACGTTCTTCTTCGTCAGCGCGACGCGCTTGCGCGCACGCCGAACGTAGTACAGCATGCGCACCACCGACGGCAGCGGAAACGCGATCGACGTCGTTTGCACGTCGCGGTCGCCACGGTGGACCACCTCGACCTTGCGCGCAAAGAGCAGCCGCACGGCCCGCGCGAGATCGACGATCCCGAGTGGCTCATACGTGAAGTTGAGAAGTAAGACCGACTCGGACAACGGGATCGCCTCCTTTCGTGCGGATGTACGATGCGCGCAGTGGTGATGAGCATTGGAACCGGCGGCGGGAATCGAACCCGCGACTACGCTTGGAAGGCAGCGGCATTGCCACGATGCAACGCCGGCGTGGTCCGGTCAGCGGGAATCGAACCCGCGCTCGAGCCATGGCACGGCCCCAGGCTTCCACTACATCATGACCGGAGATTGGTGGGCAGTGGGTGATTCGAACACCCGACGCTCGGTGTGTAGGACCGACGCTCTGGCCGCTGAGCTAACCGCCCGAATGTGGTCCCGCCGGCGTGAGTCGAACACGCGATCGCCGCCTTATCGGGGCGGTGCTTCACCGTCAAGCTGCGGCGGGATGTTGGTACCCGGTGCGGGAGTCGAACCCGCCTCTGCTGCGTGAAAAACAGCCGTCCTACCGATAGACGAACCGGACTGGCGCTCCCGACGAGGATCGAACTCGTGCTCACGGATCGACAATCCGCCGTGCAGACCACTACACTACGAGAGCATGGCGGAAGGTGGACGAATCGAACGCCGCCCCTTGCGGAGCCCACGGTTTTCGAAACCGCTTGCCGGCCATTCGGCGGCACCTTCCGAGATTGGAGCCTTCAGCGAGAATCGAACTCGCGTCACCGGTTTACGAAACCGGAGCTCTGCCATTGAGCTACGAAGGCATGGAGTCCACGGCCCGATTCGAACGGGCGAATAGCAGTTTTGCAGACTGCGGTGTTGACCGCTTCACCACGTGGACGTCGTTTGGGGCCGGCGGCGAGATTCGAACTCGCGTCTTACGACTTAAAAGGACGCCGCTCTACCGTTGAGCTACGCCGGCGCATCGTTCGGGAGGACGGAGTCGAGATCGGTGGACTCCCCGGCGAGAGTCGAACTCGCGGCCTCGCGCCTCGGAAACGCATGCTCTTCCGCTGAGCTACGGGGAGATGGTACGGCTCCTCGGATTCGAACCGAGACTGAACGCGTCCTAAGCGCGCTGCTTCTACCGTTGAGCGAGAGCCGCGAATGGAGCCCCTAGGAAGATTCGAACTTCCGCATGACCGGCTTCGTAAGCCGGCGCTTTTCCGCTTAGCTACAGGGGCAAGACACGGCGAGCTGCTCCGGTCGCGGACCATCGCGACACGGAGCGTTGCGCACGTCGCCCCACGACGGCGCCTTCGGATCGCACGGCTCGCCGTGAACGCACGATCCTGGGTGACGGTTGATTTGAAACTTGGTGCGCGCCCCGGGGCTCGAACCCGGACACAACCGATCAAGAGTCGGACGCCCTGCCGCTCGGGCTCGGCACGCATGGTAGAAACGGCCGGAATCGAACCGGCGACTCTCCCGCCCGAGGGGAGCGCGTTATCACTACGCCACGTCTCTATGGTTGGGGTTGGCGGACTCGAACCGCCGCCGATACGGGATATGAACCCGCTGCCCTGCCGCTGGGCGAAACCCCATCGATGTTGGTCCCGGGTGAGAGACTTGAACTCCCAGTGCGCTTCCGCGCCACTGATTTACAATCAGGTGCCCTACCGTTAGGCGAACCCGGGCTGGCTTCGGCGCTCCGATTCGAACGGAGATCTGGGCGGGCAACAACCGCTCGCACTACCATTGTGCTACGCCGAAACGATGCCGCATGCAGCACGCGGCGTGAGACGTGGACCGCTAGAGAATCGAACTCTACGCAGCCTCATTGCAAGTGAGGCTCGCCGGCCTTGGAACATGGCAGCCCATGATGTGGTGGGAACGGACGGAGTCGAACCGTCTTCTTCTCGGCTTCAACGAGACGCTAGAACCGTTTCAGCTGCATTCCCATGGCGGAGTGGGCGCGAGTCGAACGCGCTCGTCGCCTTCGCGACTCATCGACGTAGCAGATCGACGCCTTACCGTTCGGCCACCACTCCGTGAAATTTGCGATCTCGCCGCGTTCCCTCTCGCGCAGGAGACGCGGCGCTGCCCCGATCGCTGGAGCGCGTGAGGCGGCTCAACGAGCAACGGCGAATGCCAGCACGCCGCGCAAGAGCCTCACGCAAAGATTTCACATGATTCTATTCAGTTTTCAAAGGACGCGCTGAACCAGACGTACACGACCGTGCACGCGGTGAAATTGGGGTGACCGATCAGACTCGAACTGACTTCAACCGGCTCCACAAGCCGGTGCCTCGACCGCTTCGGCCTCGATCACCATGGCAGGTCCGGACGGAGTCGAACCGCCTTCGTGCGGTTTGGAATCGCACTCGTCGCCGCGACACGAACCCGGACAAACACCGAGGGGACCGGCTTGCGCCGATCCCCTCGTGGAACTCACAAGAGCTTCGGTGTAAGCGTTATGACGTGGCGATCGTACCTTCCGGCCGCACGACGGACCAGCCGAACGCCTTGGCGTTCAGATGATATGAATTCGAGAACTGCATGCCGCAATCTCGGAGTCGTGGACTGGGTCGGGTGGATGCGATTCGCTGCATCATGATTTGCCGATCCTAGAGCCTTGCCGCCACACTTGTCAAGCGGTCTCATCAAAATTCTTTGAAAACGCGCTTGACAAATGTCGGACCTGTCGCGTAGGCTCGTAACCGGATTATGACGACACGCAAACACGACGTCCGAGCCAATCCAGGTACGGATTCCCCACAGGGGAGTCTGACGACATCGTTTTGCCTCACCGGGATCGTCCCGGCCTAAACCACCAGCACGCTTCCCGAACGCTGATTGCAGCGGGGTGAGCGATGCGCTCACCCCGCTTCTATTATTAGCGAAAGGAGGTCCACCGTGGAAGTGATCGAGACGGGCGCCCACCCGATCAAGGCATGGGTCGACGGTGTCGAGTTCGACGCCGGCGCGCGCCGTCAGGTCGAGAACATGGCGCGGCTTCCGTTCATCCACGAGCACGTCGCGGTGATGCCGGACGTCCACGTCGGCAAGGGGGCGACGGTGGGCAGCGTCATCCCGACGATCGGTGCGATCGTACCGGCTGCGGTCGGCGTCGACATCGGCTGCTTTACTGGCGACACCGAGGTCATACTGGCTGACAGCCGGTCGCATCGGCTAGACAGCCTCGCCGACTCAGGTGAATTCGTAGTTTTCGCATGTACGCCACTAGGGCGGATTCACGGGGCAACGGCGACGGCGCGGCTCACGCGTCGCGATGCTGAGCTCGTTGAGGTCGAGCTGGACAACGCGCGCCGCATCCGGTGTACTCCGGATCATCTGTTCATGCTACGCAATGGTACGTACCGCGCGGCAGACAAACTGTCCCCGGGGACTTCACTGATGCCGTTCTATGCGCATGTCGATGATGAGGGCTATTTTCGAGTCAATCAGCCAAACAGCGAAAAGTTCCAACGCGCCCATTGGCTCATGGCGAGGTCGGGACTCCTTGGAGACATTCCGTCCTTCGAAGGCGAGCGGACCGTCATCCATCACCGCAACTTCAACGAAGCAGACAACCGGCCTGAGAATCTCGAGTTCATGAGCGCAGGTCAACACTCTTCGTATCATCGCAGCCTCGTGGAGAGAAATGAGCATTGGCAATCGCCCGAATTTGAGGCGGCGCGTAAAGAGGCGTTGCGTGCAAAGGCACGGACGCCCGAAGGTTATGCGTATTACGCGGAGCGTGGTACAGCAAACATTCGGTCGTACATGGAGGCGCGCCCGGAGCACTTCAGAGATGCTGTAGTCGGGAACGGCGAGCGTGGCAAGCAGTTTCTGGACAGCTACAACCGCAGCGACCGCGGTCGGCGGAAATCCAGTGAGCTGGCGGCTCGTCATCATCCCTGTCCGGAATGCGGCAAGGAAATCCGGAGTTACATAGGACTATTCAATCATCGGAGATCGAATCATGGAGTCTTGCGCAACCACGAGGTAGTCTCGGTCCGTGCGCTACCGCAGCGCGCAGACGCTTTCTGCCTGACAGTTCCGGAGTTTCATAACTTCGCACTCTCGGCCGGCGTATTCGTCCACAATTGCGGCATGATCGCGCAGAAGCTCACGCTGCGCGCCGAGGACCTCCCGACCGACTTGCGCGGCATCCGCAGCGCGATCGAAAAGGTGGTCCCGGTCGGCAAGGCGTCGCATCGCGACGCGCTGCCGGCGGCGGATCGCG
Organism: Vulcanimicrobiota bacterium; assembly: GCA_963792235.1. Lineage (GTDB taxonomy): Bacteria > Vulcanimicrobiota > Vulcanimicrobiia > Vulcanimicrobiales > Vulcanimicrobiaceae > Vulcanimicrobium. The sequence continues at coordinate 275,445 of CAWBVR010000020.1, read as the reverse complement.
CGTGGGACGAGAAGTTGGGCGAGCGCTACGCCACGGTGGTGGAGCGCGCACCGCAAGTCTCCACGCGCAACGTGCGCGAGCAGCTAGGCACGATGGGCGGCGGCAACCACTTCTGCGAACTCTGTCTCGACGAATCCGGCGCGGTCTGGCTCGTCCTGCACTCGGGTTCGCGGGGCGCGGGCAACCGCATCGGCCAGTACTACATCGAGCGCGCGCAGCGTGAGCTGGAGCGGCTCGGCGTCAAGCTGGTCGACAAGGATCTCGCGCACCTCACCGAGCACACGCCGCTCTTCGACGCCTACGTCGAGGCGGTGGGCTGGGCGCAGGACTACGCGCGGATCAACCGCGAGCTCATGATGACCCATGCGCTCGAGGCACTCCGCCACCGCAGCGTGAAGCTGCCGCGCTTCGACCGCGCGGAAACGGTCGTGAACTGCCACCACAACTACGTCGCACGCGAGCGGCACTTCGGTGCCGACGTCTACGTGACGCGCAAGGGTGCGGTTCGCGCCGGCAAGGACGAGCTCGGCTTCATCCCCGGCTCGATGGGCGCGCGCTCGTTCGTCGTGCGCGGTCTCGGTAACCCGGACTCGTTCGAGTCGTGCTCGCACGGCGCGGGCCGCCGGATGAGCCGCGGCCAAGCGAAGGCAACGCTCACGCTCAAGGACCTCAAGCGCGAAACGGACGGCATCGAATGCCGCAAGGACGCGGGCGTCCTCGACGAGGCACCGTCCGCGTACAAGGACATCGACGCCGTCATGCGGGCGCAACACGATCTGGTGCGGATCGTGCACACGCTCCGCCAGGTGGTCTGCATCAAGGGTTGATGCGCCGGCCGTGGGCCGGACGTTTCGGGTTATCCACCAGGTGCTCCATGCATCGCCCGGGAGGATCGCAGCGAAGGCCGCGGATAACGGCCCCGCCGCGATGGGCGCGAAGTCGGACTTCCGCACGCCGCTAGCGGCGCTCCCATCCGGGAACACATTTTGCCCACGGCTCGCGGGCCGAACGGCGGCGGTTATTTGGTTCCGACGGTTCAATTCCGAAACGGCTTGCCGTTCGCGGTAAGCCGGAGGAGATACCGCTCCAACCACTCGTCCGCGAAACGTCTTCCATTTGTCCACGGTTCGGCTTGCGGGCCGGACGTCCGAGGTTATCGCTGCTAACGAAGGGGTCGCGGGTTCGAGTCCCGCCGCGCGCCGCGAGCGCGCGTAGCTCAGAGGTAGAGCACTGGGCGCAAGCCCGTCCTCGGACACTATTTGCCCGCGAGCTTTCCGGTTCGCACTCATCCATCATCATCGCAATCATTCGAACTCTCACGTGAAGGGAGGGAACACATCATGAACATGCTCGCACGCATCTTCCGCGGCCGCGCCGCAGGAACGCTGCAGACGCGATCGCAGGCCGGTCGCACGCAAGTACGCGCCGACAACGGGGGCTACGTCTACCCGCTCGACCGCTGGGCACGCGTCGACCGCTTTCTCATTCTGGGATCTGAAGGCGGAACGTTCTACGCATCGGAGCAGCGGCTCACCAAGGAAAACGCGGTCAACCTCGTCGAGGCGGTCCGCGAGGACGGCGCACGCGTCGTCGCGCGCGCCATCGCGCTTTCGGAGAGCGGCCGCGTGCCCAAGGTGCAGCCGGCGATCTTCGCGCTGGCAGCGTGCGCCGGTTTCGGCGACGACGCAACGCGGGCGCTCGCGCTGGGCGAAGGCCTGCGCCGCGTGTGCCGCACGGGCTCGCACCTGCTCACGTTCTGCTCGTACATCGAGCAGTTCCGCGGCTGGGGACGCGGCCTGCGCAAGGGCCTACGCGGCTGGTACGAGGCCAAGCCGGTGCGCGATCTCGCGTACCAGGCGCTCAAGTACCAGAACCGGGAAGGCTTCACGCACCGTGACGTGTTCCGTCTCGCGCACCCGCTCGCGACGGACGCGGAGCGCGCGGCGCTGTACGCATGGATCGTCAAGGGCGACGTTCCCGGCGACGAGCACGCATCGCTCGCGCTGCTGCGCGCACACGCAACGGCCAAGGCATCGGAAGGTGCCGACGCCGCGACGTGCGCGGACCTGGTGCGCACGAGCGGTCTCCCGCGCGAAGCGCTTCCGAGCGCATGGCTCAAGGAGCCGCGCGTGTGGGAGGCGCTGCTCCCGGCGCTGCCGCTGACGGCACTGATCCGCAACCTCGCGACGCTCACGCGCGTCGGTGTCCTCACGCCCAAGGGCGAGGCGACGCCGCACGTGATCGCGCGGATCGCGGACCGGGCGGCGCTGCGCAAGGCGCGCATCCACCCGATCGCGCTGCTCGCGGCGCTGACTACGTACAAGAGTGGTCGCAGCGCGCGCGGTTCGACGACGTGGAAGCCGGTACCGGAGGTGGTCGACGCGCTCGACGCCGCGTTCACGCTGGCATTCGAGAACGTCGAGCCGACGTTCGCGCGCATGCTGATCGGACTCGACGTGTCGGGCTCGATGAGCTGCGGCGAAATCGCCGGCATCCCGGGCATCACGCCGCGCGTCGGCGCGGCGGCGATGGCGATGACGTTCGTGCGCACGGAGAGCGACGTGCACGTCATGGCGTTCGCGGACGCCTTCGTGCCGTTCGCGATCGGCAAGGACGAGAGCGTCGCGTCGGTCGTACAGCGGACGGACGCGCTGCCGTTCATGGGCACGGATTGCTCGCTGCCGATGCTCTACGCGCTGGAGCATCGTCTGCCCATCGATCTGTTCGTGGTCATGACGGACAACGAGACGTGGGCGGGCACCATCCACCCGGACGAGGCGCTGCGCCTCTACCGCGAGCGGATGGGTATCCCGGCGAAGCTCGTCGTGGTCGGCATGACGTCCAACGGGTTCACGATCGCGGACCCGAACGACGGCGGCATGCTCGACGTGGTCGGCTTCGACGCAGCCGCGCCGGCGCTGATCGCGGACTTCGCGCGCGGCGCGTAACAACGAGCCGGGCGGCACGAACGACGTGCCGCCCGGCTTCGTGTTTTCAGATGCACGACATGTTCATCAGATTCGTCGTCAACGAGCTCGATCGCAGCTCCGGGAAACGACGCGGCATCTTTCAGGCCGCCCACTGCTTGCGCAACACCGGCGCACTGCCCGACTACGACGACACGCGCCTCGCCGACGCGCTGCGCTGGTTCGACGCGCACCTTCCGAAACCGGCGCGGCTGGGCCGGGCCGGGCGACCTCACTGGCGAGCAACGGCGATCTGCTGGTTCAAACGGGACGCCACGGCGCATCTGGAACGCATTCGCGAGGTCCAGCACTTGCTCGACGCCTATGGAGTCGCGGTCGAGATGATCACCAGCCGGCGCCCGGGCTACATCGTCTACGAAGACGAATCCCAGGTCGCCGCGTGCCCGTTCGACGAGACCCCGGCCTGACGCGAAGGAGTAGGCGCCTGGCGGAGGGCAATCCCTGCCATGCGCCTGCTTCGAGCCGTCCCCGTCTTGTTCGCTGTGCTGCTGCTCGGCAGCCCGCCCGCGAACGCCCAATCCGATCGGGATGCCACCCGCGAGAAAGTCCGCCAGGCGCTGACGATCGCGGGCCAGCGCGACGACGTCAACGTCACCTTTCGGCAGAGCACCAAGAACCCGTACAACTTCGTCGGCTCGATGACGACGGGGCTGAAGAACTCCGATTCGTTGGAGATCGTCGTGAGCGTGACCAAGAGCGACACGATCGGATTTCGCATCTACCCGCACTACAAGAGCGGCTACATCAATCTTGGCAAGGCGCGCGACACGAACGGGTTGATGCGCAAGCTGCTCTACTACAGCGATCAGAACTTCTTGTTCTGGGGCGCCGACGACACCGCGGACGTGTTCTGCGGGTATACGGTAACGCTGGAATCGGGCTTCCCGCAAGACGCGATCATCGTTATCCTGCGCAGCGTCCGCAACGCCGACAAGTTCGTCGGCGAGATGCGGCCCTACATCGACGGTACGCCCGGAGTCTGACCGCGGTAGCGCGCGATCGCGCGGTAGAAGGCGATTGAAATCACGACGAACGCCGCCGTGACGAGCGCCACGGTCCCACAGTTGAGCGGCAACTGCGTGCGGGGATCGGCGCCGTGCGGCACGACGTAGCGCGCGAGGAAACGAATCACGAACGCGCCGATCCAAATCCCGAACGTGAGGCGGGAGCCCTGCGCCCGCACCGAGTTCGGAATCTCCGCCGGGCGGAACCGCGTGTTGGCAACGATCAGCCCGCCCGTGATGACGCCGAGCGCGATCCCGACGACGAGCGCGAGCGCCATCTCGGTCGTGCCGGACGGGTCGAGCGTGACCGTCAGCCCGATCAGCCACGCCATGATCGCGAGCAGCAGCACCGGCCGGATCCACAGCGTGCTCGCCTTGACGACGCGTTCCTTGAGCTCGCGCTGCGCAAACCGGAACACGACGAACGCCACGACCAGCAAGCTCACCAGTGATTGGGTGACCGCCGGGTTTTGCACTATGCCGCTCCGCCCAAGTATGCCGCTCGCACCGCCTCGCTCGCTGCGAGTTCCGCGGCGGCGCCGGAGTGGGCGATGGCGCCAACTTCGAGCACATAGCCGCGCGCGGCGACCGCGAGCGCCTGGCGCGCGTTCTGCTCGATCAACAGGATCGTGGTGCCGCGCGCGCTGATGTCGCGGATCACCTCGAAGATCGTCTGCACGAGCTTGGGCGACAGCCCCAGCGACGGCTCGTCGAGCAGCAAGAGGCGCGGGCGCGACATCAGCGCGCGCGCGATCGCGAGCATCTGCTGCTCGCCGCCCGACATCGTGCCGGCCTTCTGCTCGTAGCGCTCCTTCAGCCGGGGGAAGATCGCCAGCACCTTCTCGGTGTCGGCGGCGATCTCGGATTTCGAACCGCGCGTGTACGCGCCCAGCTCCAGGTTCTCGCGCACCGTCATGCGCGGGAACACATGCCGGCCTTCGGGCGAATGGCTGATGCCGGCGCGCACGATCTCGCTGGGCGCCAGCCGGGTGACGTCGCGCCCGGCGAACCGGATCGCGCCCGCCGCCGGTCGCACCAGCCCGCTGATCGCGCGCAGCGTGGTCGTCTTGCCGGCGCCGTTCGCGCCGATGAGCGTGACGATCTCGCCCTCATCGACCGTCAGCGACACGTCTTGCAGCGCGGTGATGCGGCCGTAGCGCGCGACGAGGCTCTCCACCTCCAGCAGCGCCATGCTAGGCCGGCGTCCCAAGGTACGCTTCGATCACGCGCGGGTCGCTGCGCACCTCCGCCGGCGTCCCTTCGGCGATCTTCTCGCCGTGGTCGAGCACCGTGATGCGCTCACTGATCTCCATCACCAGCCCCATGTCGTGCTCGATCAAGAACACGGTCACGCCGCTGTCGCGGATGCGCCGGATCAGCGCGATGAGATCTTGCTTCTCGCTAGGGTTCATGCCGGCCGCCGGCTCGTCGAGCAGCAGGATCTTCGGCGCGGTCGCGAGCGCGCGCGCGATCTCCAGCCGCCGCTGCGAGCCGTACGGCAGGTTGCGCGCGTACGTGTCCGCGCTCTTCTCCAGCCCGACGAAGCGCAGCAGCTCCAGCGCCTTGGCTCGCGCGGCGGCTTCCTCGCGACGCTGGCGCGACGTGTGCAGCAGCGAGTCGACTAGGTTCGCGCGCAGCCGCACGTGTTCGCCGGTCATGACGTTCTCCAGCGCCGACATGAACGCGAACAAGCGGATGTTCTGGAACGTGCGCGCGATGCCCAGGCCGGTGATCGCGCTCGTCGCGGTGCCCGTCACGTCGGCGCCGTCGAAGAGCACGCGCCCTGCGCTCGGCGTATAAATCCCCGTCACCAGGTTGAACACGGTGGACTTCCCGGCGCCGTTCGGACCGATCATCGCGACGATCGAGCCGCGCTCCACGGCGAAGCTCAGGTCGCTCACCGCGACGAGCCCGCCGAACCGCTGCGTAACGGCGGCCAGCTCGAGCAGCGCCATCTACCGCACGGCCTCCGTGTAGAGCGCCTGCTCCTGCGCCGCGGCGCCGGCGTCGCGTGTCGGCGGCGTGCAGCTCTGCCTTGCGCTGGCCGCTGGGGATGAGTCCTTCGGGACGGAACAGCATCATCATCACCAGGATGAGGCCGTAGATCAAGAAGCGCGAGTTCGTGAGGTCGACGTGGCTCAAGTCGACGCCCGGAATGCGCAGCGCGTGCAAGAAGTTCGTGCCTTGCGGCAAGATGAACCGCTCGAGCGAAGACAGGATCAGGCTGCCGACGATGACGCCCGGAATGTTGCCCATCCCGCCGAGCACGAGCATCGCGAGGATGAACACGCTGACGTTGAACCCGAACTGGTCGGGCGACACGAGCTGCAGCTTCGACGCGAGCGCGCAGCCCGCCAACCCGCTGAACGACGCGCCCATTGCGAACGCGGCGAGCTTGGTGGTGGTCGTGTTGATGCCCATGTGCGCGGCGGCGAGCTCGTCCTCGCGGATCGCCATCCACGCCCGCCCCAGCCGGCTGTTGCGCATGTTGTTCGCCAGCCAGACGGCGAGCGCGATCAGCGCGAGCACCATGAAGTAGTACGGCAGCGCGTCGAAGCCGAACTTGAAGGGCCCGATCGACGGCCGGTCGAGCAAATTGATGCCGTTCGGGCCGCCGGTGAACTGCGTGAGGTTCAGAAACGTCTGCGGCACGATCTCGCCGAACCCGAGCGTCACGATCGCGAGGTAGTCGCCGCGCAGCCGCAGCGTCGGCGCGCCTAGCAAGATGCCGAACACGGCTGCGATGCCGGATGCAACGAACAGCATCACCCAGAACGGGATGTGGATGCCGAACTGCGGCGACGCGAGCATGGCGAACGAGTACGACCCGATCGCGAAGAACGCGGCGTAGCCCAAGTCGAGCAACCCCGCGAACCCGACGACGATGTTCAGCCCGAGCGCGAGCAGCACGAACGCGCCCGCGTCGGCCAGGAAGTTCGTGAACCCGCCGCCGTTGATGCGGAACAGCGACGGGATGAACGGTAGCACGATCGCGAGCGCGAACCAGATTGCGGGGTTGCGGACGCCGCCTTTGAACGTCATCAGACTTTGTTCGGCAGCGACTCGCCGAGCAGACCCGACGGCCGGAAGATCAGCACGAGCACCAGGATCGAGAACACCATCACGTTCGACCACTGGTCGCCGATGAACTGGGTCGTCATGGCCTCGATCAGCCCGATCAAGAAGCCGCCGAGCATCGCGCCCGCAAGGTTGCCGATGCCGCCCAGCACGGCGGCGGTGAACGCCTTGAGCCCGGCGGCGAAGCCGTTGAAGAACCACGTCGAGCCGTAATACACGCCGGACACGAATCCCGCTGCGCCGGCCAGCGCCGAACCGATCAAAAACGTCAGCGCGATGGTCGTGTTGATGTCGATGCCCATCAGCTGCGCGGCGTCCTTGTCCTGCGCGGTCGCGCGCATCGCCTTACCCAGGCGCGTGTTGTACACGAACGCTTGCAGCGCAAACATGAGCACCACCGCGAGCAGGATCACCATGATCTGCTTGGTCTGGATCGACACGGCGCCCAGCGCGAAGCTCGGGTTGGGAATCACCTGCGGGAACGGCACGGGCGACGGCCCGCGCCAGTACTGCATGATGTTCTCGAGGATGAACGACATGCCGATCGCCGTGATCAGCGGCGCGAGCTTGGGGGCGTTGCGCAAGCGCCGGTAAGCGAGCCGCTCGATGATGACGCCCGTGAGCCCGCACAGCAGCATCGCGCCGATGATCGTCACCGCGACGACCACGATCAGCATCGGTCCCGTGACGATCCCCGTGACGCCGAGCAGCGCGAGGATCGCCAGCGAGAAGAACGTGCCCAGCGTGTAGACGTCGCCGTGGGCGAAGTTGATCAGCTCGATGATCCCGTAGACCATCGTGTAGCCCAGCGCGATGAGCGCGTAAATCCCGCCGAGGGACAGCCCGTTGATGAGCTGCTGAAGGAAGAGTTCCAATCCCGTCAGAGCTTGACGGCGATCGTATCGACCGTGACGCGCTTGCCGCCCTGCACTTTGTAGAGTGTCAGGATCGGTGCCGTCGTGTCACCGTTTGAATCGAAGCCCTGCTTGCCGATCGGCGAGTCGAAGTTGGTCGTCGCGGCGATGTTCTTCAGCACGTCGGCCCGCGTCGGCGTCTTGCCGCCGTTGTCGTTGATCGCTTTCTCGATCGCGGCGATCTCGATCTTCGCTGCCGTGTACGCGTTGGCGGAGTACGGGCCGACGTCGCTCTTGAAGCGCGCCTTGTACGCGTCGACGAAGGTCTTCGCGGACGGCAGCTTCGCGGCGTCCGGCGAAGCCGTCGTCATGTAGGCGCCGTTCGCCATCGCGCCGGCCTGCGTCTCGAACTCGTCGTCGGAGATACCGTCGCCGCCGAGGTACGGCGTCTTCGCCATCCCGACGTCGGCCATCTGGCGGCGGATCAGGCCGCCGCCCGTCGACGTGTTCCCGCCGAAGAACACCACGTCGGGGTTCTGCGACTTGATCTTGGTGAGCAGCGCCTTGAAGTCGACCTGGTTGGCGGTGATGTGCTCGTGGCCCAGCACCGTGCCGCCGAGCTGGCGGTACTGCGCGTCGAAGACGTCTGCGAGCCCCTTGCCGTACGTCTCGTTGTCGTCGATGATGAACGCCTTCTTGAAGCCCAGGCGCTGCGCCGCGACCTGCGCGAGCGTCTGGCCCTGCTTCATGTCGCGCGTGCACACGCGGAAGTAGGAGTTCGCGTCCGGATGCGCCGTGCGCAGCTTCTTGGCGTTGTCGCCGACCGTCAGCCCGTCGTTGGTGTTCGAGGGCGAGATCTGGGCGAGCCCGGCGTCGTTGGTGAGCGGAATCTCCGCCTGCGCGACGTTGGAGTTGAACGGCCCGATCATCGCGAGCACGGCGTCGTCGGCGATGAAGGTCTTGACGTTCTGCGCGCCCGCGTTCGGATCGTGCTTCCCCTGCACCGCGTCGTCGAGCAAGGACGTCTCCAGCTTGAACTTCCCGCCCGCGAAGCCGTTCTTGTTCGCTTCCTCGACCGCCAGCACGGCGCCGTTTTGGGTGGGGAGCCCGATCGAGGCGTCGGCACCGCTCACGGGCAGGTCGACGCCGATCTTGACGGTGCCGCCCGCCGTGCCGCTGGAGCTCGAAGTCGAGCCACCGCAGCCTGCGACGAGAGCGGCGAGGGCGAACGAGGCGACGGCGCGCGAGATGATCGATGAACGCATACACGACTCCTGGACCGGGAGCGAATCGGGCCTCAGTACGCCCGCCGCGCCCCCCCGCCCTGCGGCTTCGGCTCCGGCGCGACGAGCTGCGCCCGCGCGTCGGCCCGTTCGCTGGCGCGTTCGGCGGCAAGCGCCGCCAGTGCCACCGCCGCGTCAGCACCGCCGAGCCGCAGCGCTTCGCGCAGGCCGGCGGCGAGCAGCTCGTCCTCGCCGGCGCGTACGCCGCGCAGCGTCTGCGACGCGCGCACGTCCGGGATGAGGCCGACGCGCTGCAGCTGCGAGCCGTCGGGATGAAACACTGCTTGGCCCGTGAAGTTGAGCTGCACGCCGCCGGGGACCCAGAAGTTCGTGACGTCCCCGTTGGCGCCCATCGTCCGCTCGCCGACGAACCGCGCGTGCGCCGATGCCGCGAGGTACAGCCCGGTATGCTCGGCCTGGCTGATCGCGCGCGAGTCGATGAGGACGACGACCGGCTTGGCATAGCGCGGCGCGGCCGGCTGAATGAGCTGGTCGAAATCACGCGTCTCGGGGTGAAAGCGCAGGCCGGCGGTGGTGGAATCCGGCGCGCCGATGGGGACGCGGCTCAGCGGCGTGCGGAACAGCGCCGCGCTGACCGTGTTCGCGGTGAGGTGCGGTGCGATGCGCCATGCCGTGCCGCGCGGGTAGCCGCGCATGTCGAACACGAACGCACGCGTGCCCGCGAGCTGCTTGAACATCGCATCGACGCCTGCGACGTCGAGCCGCGCGAGATCTGCATAGCCGACGTTGCCCGGGAGCACCTCGACGACCGGGCGCGTGCGCGCGTACAGCGCCGCGACGTCTTTGAACGCGACGCGCGTGGTGCGCACGTCGCGCGCGCGCCCGTCGGCGCCGCGCAACCGGAGCGTGACGCTGCTGCCGGGCGCACCGGCGAATAGCCCGATGACGGCGGAGTAGTGGAGGTACTCGCGCGCCGACTGCTCGGTGGACGCGTTGATGTAGGGCAGCATGCGCGCGGCGCGCGCCGCGACCGTCTCGCCGTCCACGGCCTCGATCACGTCGCCCACCGCGAACCCGTCGCGCTTCGCCGCGACCGGGTCGACACGCAGGATCGTGGACTGCCCTTCGACGCTACGCGCCATGAACGGCGGCGTGCCGCCGTTCGCCGCGCGAACGGCAGGCACGCTCATGAAGCCGTGCGTGTCGTGGATGTGCGCATACATCTTCATCAGCGCGAGATCGTAGTCGAGCGCCGTGTTGACGCCGTGCAGATCGGCCAGACCGCCATGCAGCGCCGCATCCCAGTCGTCGTGCATGAAGCTCTTGTACGGAAACAGGTACGCGATCGTGCCCCAGATGCGGAACGCAGCAAGCACGCGATGCGCCTCATCGGGCAGCGCCTTGTCGGCAAAACGCTCGTCGGGGCCGACGGTTGCGGCTGCCGATGCCGCGACCGGCGTCGCGGGAACCGCCGCCGCCTTGGGATCGCGGGCCCACGCGAGCGCGGTTTCGAGCGTGCCGCGCTGCACCGGCGTCGCATCGAGCGGCGCAGACACCCGTAGCGCCGCGACGAGGCCTGCGCCCGCATCGAGTTGCGTGACCTCGCCGGGTAGAATTCCGGCCGACCCGTCGACCGAGAAGATCGCCGCGCGCCCGGTACGCTGCAGCGCGAGCGCGTCGTCGGGGAGCACCGACTGCTCATCGATCACGAACGCAACCGGGATCGCGCGCGCATCAGCCGCCGGTGCGACGACCCGCGGCGTGTCCGTCTCGCGGCCTTCGCGGTAGTCGCCGCTCGTGGCGCCGCTTTCCGTGGGAAAGCCACGGAAAAACCGTCCGGCGAGCGCCGGCATGCTGATCGGCGCGATCGCAGCGTGCGCGGCGAGCGCTGCGCTGAACCATGCGTACTGCGCGCCTTCGATCTGATCGACCGACGGCAGCCCGCTCACGCGCAGGTCGACGACGAGCGCGCGATCGGACGCCGGTGTCGCGAGCGCGGCCTCCATGGCCTTGCCGTACGCGGCGAGATCGTCTTCGACCGGATAGCTGTTGAGGTGTACGACGCGCACGCCGCCTCGCTCGTCCGCCGTCGGCAGCGCGCCCGGCGCACCGCCCCCTTTGGCTTCCAGCGCCGTCGCCGGATCGTGCAGCGTCGCGAGCATCGCCGCGGCGGCGGCGCGCAGCGCGTTCGGATCGCGTTCGACCATCGGCTCGGCGGCGATCAGCGCATCTTCCCAGCTCGCGTCGCTTTCGCTCGCGAGCGCGGGATGCGTGAAACGCACCGCGTTCCAAAGCCGGCACAGCGCGACGAGCGCGTCCTCGCGCGACAGCGTTGCCGGCGGCGCGGCCGCAACCGGGACCGAGGCGAAAGCAAACGTCAGGGCGAGCATCGCAACGAGGACGCGCATGCCCCAGATTCTACCACGGCCGGCACGGCGTTTCCGCACCGGCCGCATGTACGGCCTCGCGCTAAACGGCTGCTAGCTCGCGGACCGCGGCGGCGTTGAAGTACGCGGCGCGCGGGTGGTGGATCACGATCGCCGCCGTCGACTGCTCGGGCATGATCTGGTGCGCGCTCGTGAGCGATGCGCCGATGGCGCGCTCCACGTCGAGCAGCTTCCACACGATCTCGTGCTGGGTGAGATCGGGGCACGCGCCGTAGCCCCACGAGTAGCGCTTGCCGCGCGTGCCGGGCAAGCCCAGCTCCGTGCGGATGCGGCGGTGCGTGCGCTCCGCGAGCGCCTCGGCGGACTGCACCGAGAAACCGTGCAAGAAGTACGCTTCGCTGTAGTCCCCTTTTGCCTGCAGCGCATCGGTGCGCACCGTCGCCGTGCTGCCGATCGTCACCACTTGCAGCGCGATCACGTCGCTGGCGCCGCCATCCCGCGGCTCGGCGATGTAGTCGGCGAGACAGAGGTGCTCGCCGCCGATCTGGCGCGCGAACGTAAAGCGCGCGAGCTCGCGCGTGCGGTTCTGCGGATCGTACACGATCACGTCGTCGCCGCTGCCGGCGGCGGGGAAGTAGCCGTACACCACGCGCGGCTCGAGCAGCGGCTCATGTTCGGCAAGCTGCTGGTAGCGCTTCAGCCGCGGCTCGAACTCGGTCGCGACGAGCCGATCCCAGTCAGCGCCCTTCGTGCTCGCGCCACCCCACGACAGCCGGTACAGGCTCTTGAGATCGAAGCAATCCCACAGCTCGCGCGGATCGACGTGCGCCAGCACGCGCGCGCCGAGAAATGGCGGCGCCGGAACGTCGGCGGCGCCGACCTCCGCGCGCGCAGTGCGTCCGTCGGCCACCGGCGCGGCGAGTGCGGCGGCGTCCTTGATGCGCAGCGTCGCCGCTTCGGAGCGCGCGCGCTCCACGAGCTGCAGGCGCGCGTCGTCATTCGTCAGCCCGTCCATCAGATCGAGCCCTTCGAACGCATCCTTTGCATAGAACACGCCGGGATCGAAGAAGCGCTCGTCGGCCGCGTACGCGATGCGCCGGCCGAAGTCGCGGTTGATCGCCGCGCCGCCGATGACGACCGGATACGTCAGCCCGCGCGACGCCTGCTCCTTGATGAGCGCCGGCATCTGCTTGGACGTCGACACCAGCAGCGCCGAAAGCCCGATCGCGTCGGCCTTCACTTCGACGGCCTTGTCGAGGATCGTGTTGACCGGAACCTGTTTGCCGATGTCGTGCACGGTGTAGCCGTTGTTCGACAAAATCGTGCCGACGAGGTTCTTGCCGATGTCGTGCACATCCCCAAACACCGTCGCGAGCACGACCACGCCCTTGCTGACGCCTTCCTTGCGCTCCAGAAATTGCTCGAGGTGCGCGACGGCCTTCTTCATCACTTCGGCCGACTGCAGCACGAACGGCAGGATCAGCTCGCCCGAGCCGAACTTGTCGCCGACTTCCTTCATCGCCGGCAGCAAGACGTTGTTGAGCACGTCGACCGGATCGCGCTTTTCGAGCGCCTCGTCGATCTTTGCCTCGATGCCGTCCTTACGACGGCGCAGGATCGCGTTGTGGATGCGCACCTCGACGGTCGCGTCGGCGTCGTCGTCGACCTGCGGCGCCGCGCCGTTCGACGATACCGTCTGCGACTCGAAGTGCTCGATCACGCGCTGCAGCGCGTCGGCGCGCCGGTTGAGCACGAGGTCGTCGCACAGCTCGCGCTCGACCGCCCCGATCTCCGCGTACGGCGTGATCTCCGCGGGGTTGACGATCGCCATGTCGAGCCCGGCCTCGGTGCAGTGGTGCAGCATGACCGAGTTGAGCACGTGGCGCGCGGCGGGCTTGAGCCCGAACGACACGTTGGACACGCCCAGCGACGTGAGCACGCCGGGCAGCTCGCGCTTGATGAGCCGGATGCCTTCGATCGTCTCGACGGCGGAGTCGATGTACTCCGCATCGCCCGTGGCGAGCGTGAACGTGAGGTCGTCGAAGATCAGCGCGCCGTCGGGGATACCGTACTCGTCCACGACGATGTCGCGGATGCGCTTGGCGATCGCCAGCTTTTGCTGCGCGGTCTTCGCCATCCCCGTCTCGTCGATCGTCAGCGCGACCACCGCCGCGCCCGCTTCTTTCACCAGCGGCATCACGGAGTCGATCTTCGCGCGGCCGTTCTCGAGGTTGATCGAGTTCACCACGGGACGGCCTGCGTAGATCTTCAGCGCGGCTTCGATCACTTTGGCTTCGGTGGAGTCGATGACCAGCGGCGCTTCGACGGATTGCGCGAGCCGCTTGACGATCGTCGCCATCTGCACGTCTTCGTCGGTGCGCTCGGTCAGCGCGGTGCAGACGTCGAGCAGGTGCGCGCCGCCTTCCACTTGGCCGCGCGCGACCAGCGTGATCTCGTCGTAGTCGTTGGCGAGCAGCAGCCGTTTGATCTTGCGCGAGCCCTGGCTGTTGACGCGCTCGCCGATCAGCAGCACGGTGCCTTCTTGTTTCAAGGCGACAGCCGTCATCGCCGATGCGGCGAACTGCAGCGGCTTGGCGGCGGGGATGCGCGGCGTGGAACCCGACGCGGCGAGCGCGTCGAGCCCCGCGCGAAACGCCGCGATGTGCGCGGGCGTCGTGCCGCAGCACCCGCCGATCGCGTTCACGCCGAAGTCTTTCACGAACGCGTGCAACTCGGCGGCCATCTCGGTGGGCGTCTCGGGATAGATGGTCTCGCCCTTGGGGCCCATGTGCGGCAGGCCCGCGTTGGGGATCACGCTGACGAAGCTGCGCGAGTTCTCGACGAGAAAACGAATCGGGTCGCGCATGTGCGACGGACCCGTCGAGCAGTTCAGCCCGATCACGTCGATGGGAAGCGCGTCCAGCGTCGCGCACACGGCGCTGATGTCGGTGCCCAGCAGCATGCGGCCGGTGACGTCGAGCGTCGCCTGCGCCTGGATCGGCACGCGCCGCACGCCCTTCGCAAACGCGCGCGTGATGCCGGCGATCGCGGCCTTCATCTCGAGCAGATCCTGGCTGGTCTCGAGCAGCAGGAGGTCGACGCCGCCCTCGATCAGCGCGGTCGACTGCTCTTCGTACAAGTCCGCCAGCTCGTCGAACGTAATCTTCGACAGCGCAGGATCGGACGACGAGATCAGCATCCCCGTCGGGCCCAGCGAGCCCGCGACGAACTTCGGCCGCTCCGGCGTGGAGAACGCATCCGCCGCCCGGCGCGCGATCTGCGCGGAGGCGAGGTTGACCTCGCGCGTCTTCGCGCCCAGGCCGTACTCGTCGAGCTTGAGCCGCGAGGCGGTGAACGAGTCGGTCTCGACGACATCCGCCCCCGCGGCGAAGAAGTCGCGGTGGATCTGCTCGATCACGTCGGGGCGCGTAAGGACGAGCGCCTCGTTGCAACCGTGGTACGACGGCCCGCCGAAGTCCGCGTCCGTGAGGTGCTGCGCCATGAGCTGCGTGCCCATCGCCCCGTCGAAGAGCATCACGCGCTCGCGGAGCGCAGCCAGATAATCCGCCATCTCGGCCATCCTAACGGCTGGGCACGACGGAATCTCCGGCTTGCTGTCCAATGACGTTGATATGGAGGCGATTGGACAGATCGCGAGCCGTCTGGAGATGCTGGGCGCACTCGTCCGCGCGGCCCCGCCCTCGGCCGCGCTGCGGGACGCCTTCGGCGCGCTGCGCCTGGACGAAATCGTCGGCTCGACCCGCCTCGCCGGCGCCCGCCTCGACGCCACGGAGGTGCGCGCGCTGCTCGATCGGGGCCGGGCACTCGGCGGTCACCGCTTCGACGAGTACCTGATCGTCCGCAGCTACGCCGACGCGGCGGCCTGGGCGGCGCAGCAAGGAACCCGCCGCGGGCCGGTCTCCACCGAGGACTTGCGCACCCTGCACCGGCTCGCGTTGCGTGGGATCGCCGACGACGCCGGGGCCTGGCGCACGAAAACCGTCCCGCCGCTGGCGGACGGCACCGTCCCGCCGCCGCACTGGCTCGTGCCGTTCGAGACCGAAACCTACGTGGGCCGGCTGGCGCTGGGCGCCGACGATCCCGCACCGCTCGCGCTCGCCCGCGCCGCCGCCCGGCTCGTGCGCCTGCAGCCGTTCGCCAACGGCAACGGCCGCGTCGCGCGGCTCGTCGCGAACCTGCTGGCGTACCGCCGCGGTCTGCCGCCCATCGTGCTGGACGCGCGCGGCCGGCGCGCCTACACCGCCGCGCTGCGCGCCGCGCTCGCGGGTGACGCGACGCCGCTCGCGCGCGTCATCGGGAGCGCACTCGCGCGCGGGCTCGAGCGCCTGCGCGACGTCGTCGAACCGGTCGACGAGTTGCGCCCGCTCGCGGCGTTCGCGCCGGACGGCCGCGCGGACCGCCTCTACAAAGCAGCGCAGCGCGGTCGCCTGCGCGTGGTCCGCCGCGACGGACGCCTCTATACGACCGCCCCATGGGTCGCAGCCTATGTGGCGCACCCGTCGGCCGAATCCGCCTAGTGCCCACAGCAAAGGAAGACATGCACGAACCGATCGTTGCGTACGTCTCGATGGAGATCGCGGTGTCATCGCATGTTGCGACGTACGGCGGCGGGCTCGGCGTCCTCGCAGGCGATGTCGTTCGCGCCGCCGCCGACGCGGGCTATCCGATGGCCGGCGTAACACTGCTGTACCGCGACGGCTACTTCCGCCAGCACCTCGACGCGTCGGGCACGCAGTACGAAGAGCCGCAGAGCTGGCGCCCCGACACCGCGCTGGAGCAACTCGAGCAGGTCATCACGATATCGATCTCCGGCCGTCCGGTGCACGCGGGCGTGTGGCGCTACACGGTCACCGGCGTCGACGGCCACCACGTCCCGGTCTACTTCCTCGACACGGACCGCCCGGAAAACGACGACGCGGCGCGCGGCCTCACGCGCGCGCTCTACGGTGGCGACGCCCGGTACCGCCTCGAACAAGAGACGCTGCTCGGCCTCGGCACCGTGGCGGTTCTGCGCGCGCTGGGCCACGACCGTGTCGCGACATACCACATGAACGAAGGCCACTCCGCGCTGCTGGTGCTGGCGCTGCTCGAAGAAGCGCGCGCGGCGGCGCACGGCTTGCCGACGTACGACGACCTCGCACGCGTGCGCGAGCGCTGCGTGTTCACGACGCACACGCCGGTTCCGGCGGGTCACGACTGCTTCGGCCTGGACCTCGCGAACGACGTCCTGGGCGGCGAGTACGCGGCGACGCTGCGCGCGCTGAACCTCGCAGAACACGACGTTCTGAACATGACGCACTTGGCGCTGCGCGCATCGCGCTTCACCAACGCCGTCGCGATGAAGCACGGCGAAGTCTCCCGCGCGATGTTTCCCGGAGCGCAGGTCCACGCGATCACCAACGGCGTGCACGCCGCGACGTGGACGTCGCCGCCGTTCGCCGACCTGTTCGACCGCCGGCTCCCGGGCTGGCGCCGCGACAACTGGCAGTTGCGCCAAGCCGTCGGCATCCCGCTCGACGAGATCGCGGGCGCGCACGCCGCCGCCAAGCACGCGCTCATCGAACGCGTCGCGCACGCCACCGGCAAGCTGCTCGACCCCAACCGCTTCACGATCGGCATCGCCCGCCGCGCAACGGCCTACAAGCGCAACGACCTGATCCTGCGCGACGCGGAGCGATTAGCCTGGATCGCACGCCGCTTCGGCGGCATCCAGCTCGTGTTCGGCGGCAAAGCGCACCCGCGCGACTGGGATGGCAAAGCGATGATCCAGCACATCGTCGGCAGCGCAAACGCGCTCGCGGGCGCCGTGGACATCGTCTACGTCGAAAACTACGACATGGCATGGGGCGCCGCCCTCACGTCGGGCGCAGACCTCTGGCTGAACACCCCACGCCCGCCAAACGAAGCCTCGGGCACGAGCGGCATGAAAGCGGCAATGAACGGCGTCCCAAGCCTGTCCGTCATGGACGGCTGGTGGATCGAAGGCGCCCTCGACGGCATCACGGGCTGGTCGATCGATGCAACCACGGGCCACGACGACTACGCAACGGCCAACGCGCTCTACACCGTGCTGGAACACACGATCCTACCAGCATACACGCTCGACCGCGAGCGCTACGTCGCCGTGATGCGCGGCGCAATCGCGTTCAACGCCAGCCACTTCAACGCACAACGGATGCTGGCCCAATACGCAATCGAAGCCTACACGCCGCGCCCAACGATCGATAACGCCGCCGAAACCGCAGAACGCCTAGCGGGCTGAACCGCTCACCGCCGGCCGGAGCGCCCGGCGCGGCGACGTCGCTCCGCCGCCGCGCCGCGAACGCTTACAACCGAACGGGCTGCGGAGCCGCAGGCGCGTCCGAGACGCTGCCGCCGGCGCCGTTGGCGCCACGCCGCGGCGCATGCTTCCCGCGGCCGAACCCAAGCCGGTCCTCGAGCCCGGCGATGAACACGTACAGCACCGGCGTGATGAACAAGTTGAGGATCGTCGATAAGATCATTCCGCCGAAAACCGCGGTCCCCAGGGAGTTTCGGGCCCCGCTACCGGCGCCGGACGCGAACACGAGCGGCGTCACGCCGAGCACGAACGCGATCGACGTCATGAGGATGGGCCGCAACCGCGTCTCGGCCGCTTTCACGACGGCGGTGATCGCATCGACGCCTTGCTCTCGCTGCTGATTCGCGAACTCGACGATCAAAATCGCGTTCTTGGACGCGAGCCCGATGAGCATGACGTAACCCACCTGCGCGAACACGTCCGAGAAGAACCCGCGAAGATGCAGCGCGACGAGCGCTCCAAGAGCGCGAGCGGCACCGCGAACAGGATGATGAGCGGATCGGCGAACGACTCGTATTGTGCTGACAGCACGAGGAACACGAACACGATGCCGAGTGCGAAAATGATCGCTGCGGTCGCGCCCCCCTCGATCTGCTCGCGCGAGATGCCGCTCCACTCCGTGGCGAACCCGGGCGGCAGATACGTCGCGAAACGGTCCATCGCCGCGAGCGCCTCGCCGGAGCCGTGGCCGGGCTTGGGCGCGCCGCTGATCTCGATCGAGCGGTAGAGGTTGAAGTGGTTGATGACAGGCGGCGCCTTGATCTCGGTGATCTTGACGAAGTCCGTGATCGGGATCGCCGGCGCCGTGGCGAGCTGGCCGTTCACGATGAACGGGTTGCCGCTGCGAACGAAGATGTTCTGCAGGTCGGCGACGCGCGAGCGGTACTGCGTGTCGGCCTCGACATACGTACGATAGCTCTTGCCGTTCATGTCGAAGTCGTTGACGTAGACCGAGCCGAGGTACACCTGCATCGTGTTGAACAGCGACGGCAGCGAGACGCCGAGCTGCGACGCCTTGTCGCGGTCGACGTCGGTGAGGATCGTCGGCTTATCGGTGCGGAACGTCGTGTAGACGCTGGTAAGCGGCGCATCGGGCGCGTAGGCCGGCCCGATCAGCGTCCCGGATGCGCGCGGCGAGCGCCGGAATCCCCTGGTTCGCGCGGTCTTCGAGCTCGTAGGCGAAGCCGGCTTGAAACCCGAGCCCGGGGATCGACGGCGGTTGCACCATGAACGCGAGCAAGTCCGGATGCTTGAACTTGAAGTCGCCGAAGAAATGCCCGTTCATGCGCGCCGTGAGCGCGCTGAGGATGTGCTCTTTTCCGGCCCGCTCGCCCCACGGCTTGAGCCGGATGAACATCGTCGCTTTGTTCGAGCCGGCGCCCGTGAAGCTAAAGCCGGCGGCATCGAACACGTCGGAGATCTCCGGCTGCTCGCTGAGCAGCTTCTCGACCTGGCGTTGGACCTGGTGGGTGTAGTCGAGCGAGCCGCCTTCGGGCAGCTGCAGGCTGACGATCGCGAAGCCTTGGTCTTCGTCGGGGATGAACGCGGTCGGCGTGGTGGTGTAAATCCAGCCCGTCACGCCGAGCAACACGGCGAACACCGCGAGCGTGAGCCAGCGCCACCGCAGCGCGGCCGGAAGCGCGCGATGGTAGCCGCGGCGCATCGCGTTGATGACGCCGTTCACGGGCCGGAAGAACGGGCTCTCCTTGCGCTCCGTGCGCCCGAGCAGCAGCGATGACAGCACCGGCGTGAGCGTCAGTGCACAGAACAGCGAGATGGTGATCGAGCACGCGATGGTGAGCGCGAACTGCTTGTAGAGCTGGCCCGTCGTGCCCGGGAAGAATGCGACCGGGACGAACACCGCGAGCAGCACCAGCGACGATGCCAGCACCGCGCCGGTGATCTCGCGCATCGCCTCGCGCGCGCCCTCGAGCGGCGACATCCCCTTCTCTTGGATGAACCGTGCGATGTTTTCGATGACGACGATCGCATCGTCGACGACGAGTCCCGTCGCAAGCGTGAGCCCGAACAGCGTCAGCGTGTTGATCGAGAACCCGAGCACCTTCATCAGGAAGAACGTGCCCACGAGCGAGACGGGGATGGTGAGCGCCGGGATGAGCGTGGTGCGCCAGTCCTGCAAGAACAGGAAGATCACGAGCACGACGAGCCCGATCGCGACGAGCAGGGTGATCACGACCTCGCGGATCGACTCGCGCACGAACTCGCTGGTGTCGAACGCGATCTTGTAGTGCATGCCCGCGGGAAATTTTGCCTGCACTTTGTCCATCGCGGCGCGCACTTGGGAGGCCACCGCCAGCGTGTTGCCGGTCTGCAGTTGCAGGATGCCCAAGCCGACGCCTTCGCGCCCGTTGAACCACAGCGACCCGCCGTAGTTCTCCGCGCCGAGCACGACGCGCCCGACGTCGCGCAATTTCACGAAGCCGCCGTCGGGGGTCGTCTTGAGCACGATGTTCGCGAACTGAGTGGTGCTGTGCAGCCGGCCCGTCGCGAGCACGGAATATTCGTACGGCTGGTGGCCGTTTGTCGGCGGCGCGCCGATCGCGCCGGCGGCCACCTGCACGTTCTGCGCCTGCAGCGCCGACACCACGTCGCCGGCGGTCAACCCGTTGTCGGCCAGGCGCTTCGGATCGACCCACAGCCGCATCGCGTACTTGCGCTCGCCGAACACGAGCACGTCGGAGACGCCGCTGATGCGCTTGAGGTCGTTGACGACGTTGGTCTCGAGGTAGTTCGTGAGGAACGCCGGGTCCCAGCGCGGATCGGTCGACGTGACGCCCAGCGCGATCACGAACGTACCGGAGTTCTTCGCAACGGAGACGCCGATCTGCTTGACCTCGTTGGGCAGGCGCGCCTGAGCCAGATTGACCGCGTTTTGCACGTCGTTGGCGGCTTGGTCGAGGTCGCGGTCGAGGTTGAAGGTCGCGGTGATCTGCGACGTGCCGTCGCTGCCGGAAGACGACGCGATGTAGCGCAGCCCCTGCACGCCGTTGATCGCCTCTTCGAGCGGCGTCGTGACCGACGACTCCACCGCTTCAGCACTCGCGCCTTGATAGATGGCCCTCACGGTCACCGTGGGCGGTGCGATGTTCGGGAACTGCGCGATCGGCAGGTTCGGGATCGAGATGATCCCCAAAAGCAGGATGACGAGCGAGAAGACCGACGCGAAGATCGGGCGCTTCAGGAAAAATTCGACCACGGTGCCTTCGACCTCGCAGAGGGGGGAGTGGTTGCTCCTAGCATTGCCTGGACGCGGCGGCGGCCGCGCGCGATGCGCGAGGCTGCGGTCCGCATGGGCACGCCAAGGAGTTCGCCGACGTCGCGAGCGGCGAACCCGCCCAAGGCGTTGAGCGCAAGCGCCGGCTCCGCGCGCACGACGCCGCGGACGAGCGCATCGGAGTCGCGCCGCAACGCTTCGTCTTCCGCCGACGGCGCGGCGGCCTGCGGCGGCACGTCGGGCGTGCGCGCCCGTCGCGAGACGATGGTCAGCGCTTTGCGCTTCGCGATCGTCGCCAGCCACGGCAGCGGGTTGCGGGCATCGTCGAAACGGGAACGAAACAGCCAAGCGGCGACGAACGTGTCGTGCAGGGCGTCGTCGGCGTCGTCCGGGTCGCGGGTGACGCGTGCGGCGATGGACCTCAGCGACGGTGAGTAGCGTTCATACCACAGGGCGATGTCCGCGGCGGAAGTGCTTGTGGGCATAGAGCCAAATGGTTATAATCCTCGAAAGTGGTACATGTCAAGTAACGGCGGCCGGGCCTGGAAGGCGTTGATCGACGTGATGCGCTCGCAAAAGAGCGCCGCCGCGGCACGCTTCGCCGAGATCGACATGACGATGCAGACCGCGCACGCGCTGCACGTCATCCCACCGGAGGGGATGACGATGCGGGCCGTGGCCGACGAGCTGTCGTGCGACGCCTCGAACGCCACCGGGCTTGTCGACCGGCTCGAGAAGCGCGGGCTGATCGAGCGCCGCAGCGACGAGCAGGACCGGCGCGTCAAGCGCGTCCACATCACCGCGGCCGGGAAGCGGATGCGCGAGCGCGCCGAGGCCGTCTTCCTGACGGCGCCGCCGGCGATCGCGGCGCTGAGCGCCGACGACCAGCGCGCGCTGCGCGCGATCCTCGAGCGCGCGCTCGCGCACGCCGAGCGCGAGCGCCTCGACCCCAGCGCCTAGCCGGCCGGACGTTCCGCCGGGATCCACCCGTCGAGCGCCGCCACCTCGCCCACCACGCGGCCGGCAACGTTCTTCACGGGGACGACGGCGTGCGGGCGCAGCGCCTTGCGGGCGGCGGGCTCGAGCGCCCGCAGCGCCTCGAGGATCGCCAGCACCGCGGGCGGCGCCGCCCGGCGCGAGCCGTCCACCACCTTGAGCGCCAGCCCCACGCCGAGGTCGAGCAGCGC
This sequence comes from Vulcanimicrobiota bacterium, assembly GCA_963792235.1. Classification (GTDB taxonomy): domain Bacteria; phylum Vulcanimicrobiota; class Vulcanimicrobiia; order Vulcanimicrobiales; family Vulcanimicrobiaceae; genus Vulcanimicrobium. The sequence goes on along the minus strand of CAWBVR010000020.1, from coordinate 253,108 downwards.
GTCGCAGTGGACGCCTTCCGCGCCCGCCTTGCACACGATCCGGCCCGCCGTCGCGCGCATGAGGTCCGTGTCGAAGCGGCCGGTGCCGCCGACGTACCACGGCTCGGCCGCCATCGCCGCCGCCACGCGCGCCAGCGCCGTCGCGTCGTCGTCCTCCAGCCCTTGCAGCGTCGCGAAGCGCGCGAACGACACGGCGGCTTTGTGCAGCGTCGTCGCATAGACCGGGATGCCGCAGCCGTCAACGGCGAGCTTGTCGCCGTCGAACACGTCGTCGCTGACCCGCTCGCACAACGCGAGAATCACACGCTGCGCCGGGTGCGAGGGTTCGAGATAGCCCGCGAACGGCGCGCCTAGCACCTTCGCGAGCGCCAGGATCCCGGCGTGCTTGCCGCTGCAGTTGTTGTGGAGCTGCGTGGGCCGCTCGCCGCGCGCGGCCAGCGCGGCGGCCGCCGGCTCGTACGAGGGCGGGTGCGCGCCGCAGCCTAGGTCGGCTTCGGTCGCACCGATGCGCTCAAGCATCGACGCGACCAATTCGACGTGCCCGGGCTCGCCGTTGTGCGACGCGCACATCACCGCCAGCTCGCGCTCGCCGAAGCCGAACCGTTCGAGCACGCCGGCGCGCACGGACGCCGCGGCGACGAACGGCTTGGCCGACGAGCGCAGGAACACGGGCTCCTCGATCGTGCCCGCCTTGAGCACGACGTCGCCGTCGGCGTCGGCGACGCACGCGGCGACGTTGTGAACCGACTCGACGCGCGCACCACGCCGCACCGCGACCGCCGGTACCCCCGCCAATTCCCAGAACATGACCGGGACGGCGCGTTCGCGTATCGGTCCACGCCTCCTCGCCGCGGGGCGACCGCATCGGATTGCAGACGAGAACGGTTCTGGGGGTCCGTGAACGGATGGGCGCTTGCCGGAACCAGCTTTCTCGCCTCGGGCGTCGAGGCCGTCGAAGCGATGACGATCGTGCTGGCGGTCGGCATCGCGCGGTCGTGGAGCGTCGCGCTGCGGGGCGCGGTCGGGGCCCTCGCCGTGCTCGCGCTGATCGTCGTGATCTTCGGACCGCTGCTGCATCTGATCCCGATCAACCAGCTCAAGCTCGTGGTCGGGATCGTGCTCACGCTGTTCGGCCTGGCGTGGCTGCGCAAGGCGATCCTGCGCTACGCCGGGCGCAAGGCGCTCCGCAACGAGGACGCCGCGTTCGCACGTGAGGTGTCGGCCTTGCGCGCCGCGGAGGATGCGACGGCGGACCGCATCGGCTTGGTGACGTCGTTCAAAGCCGTGCTGATCGAAGGCCTCGAGGTCGCGATCATCGTGGTGACGTTCGGCGCCGCGTCAACAGCCGCACTCGGATGGTCCGCCGCCGGCGCGGCCGCGGCCGTCGTCCTCGTGGTGCTGATCGGCTTGGCGCTCAAGCAGCCCGCGTCGCGCGTGCCGGAGAACGCGATGAAGTTCGTCGTCGGCATCATGCTCACGTCCTTCGGCACGTTCTGGACGGGCGAAGGCCTGGGCATCGCGTGGTGGGGCGCCGACCTTTCGCTGCCGATCCTCGCGGCGTTCTATCTGGCCGTGTCGGGCGTTCTCATCGCGACGGCGCGCGCACCGCGAACGGTGCGCGCGTGAAGCTTGCGGCGATCTGGGAGTTCATCGCGGGCGACTCGCGCCGTGCGCCCGTCGCCGTCGCACTCGCGGTGCTGACCGGCATCGTGCTGCTGCACAGCTCGGTGAGCAGCGGCATCGTCGCGGCAACGTTCGCCTGCATCATCGCGCTCGGTTTGGCCGCGGCCGTCTTCGAGCGCTGACGCTGCCGGGAGCAGCGTTCGGGGCCAGAGGATTCTGCTATACGAGCGCGGGTTCGAACGTGTTGGCTTCTTGTTCGGCGAACAGCGGGTGCGACAGATACCGCTCGCCGGTGTCGCAGCCGATCGTCACGATGAGTTTGCCCGCGTTTTCCGGGCGCGCGGCGACTTGCAACGCGGCCCACACGTTGGAGCCCGCGCTGATGCCGACGAGGATGCCTTCTTCACGCGCGAGCCGGCGCGACGTCGCGATCGAGTCCTCGAACGTCGCTTTGATTACCTCGCTGTAGACCTTCGTGTCGAGGATCCGCGGGACGAAGCCGGGCGCGAAGCCTTGCAGCTTGTGCGGGCCGGGCGCACCGCCGGAGAGCACCGTCGACGTGTCGGGCTCGACCGTGATGCACTCCACGCTCGGCTTGCGCTCTTTGAGCAGGTGACCTGCGCCGGTGATCGTGCCGCCGGTGCCGACCCCGGCGACGAGGATGTCCACCTTGCCGTCGGTGTCGCGCCAGATCTCCTCGCCCGTCGTGCGGTAGTGGACATCGACGTTGGCGGGGTTGTCGAACTGGCCGGGTTGGAAGTACTTGGCCGGGTTGGAAGCGACGATCTCGTTGGCCTTGGCAATCGCGCCTTTCATGCCCTCAGCGCCGGGCGTCAGCACGAGCTGCGCGCCGTAGGCCTTGAGCAGGTTGCGGCGCTCGACGGTCATGGTGTCGGGCATGGTCAGGATCAGCGGATAGCCCTTGGCCGCGCAGACGAAGGCGAGCGCGATCCCGGTGTTGCCGCTGGTCGGCTCGACGATGACGGAGTCCGGCCGCAGCTTGCCGTCGCGCTCGGCCGCTTCGATCATCGCGACGCCGATGCGGTCCTTGACCGATCCGGCGGGATTCTTCGACTCCAGCTTGACCAGGATCTCGGCCCCGAGGCCCTTGCCCACCCGCGGGATGCGCACGAGCGGCGTGTTGCCGAACGTGTCGGCGATGTTGTCGTAAACGCGCATGATGGACCGCTAAACCCTCGCTCGGGTAGAAAGGGTGCGGGTCCCGGAGCACGCGAACGAATGTTCGGTCCTCATGTTCTCGCTCGCCGAGAGGTCGCTCTACGTCGCCGACCTCGACCTCTGGATCGACTCGATGCGCCCCCGCAGCCGCTGCTATGTCTCGCACGGCCACAGCGACCATGCGCGCGAGCACGACATCATCGTCACCACGCCCGCGAACGCCAGCATCTGCCGGTCGCGCTTCAGCCGGAGCGCCGCGCGCGCCAAGCAGACGAGCTTCCTCCCGCAACGGCCGCTCCCGGCGTGTGACTTCGAAGAGCGCGGCTTCAACCAGCCTTGGTCCGACGGCAAGCACGAGCTCACGCTGTTCCCGGCCGGCCACGTTCTGGGCAGCGCGCAGCTGATGATCGAAGGCGAGCGCGGGCGCTTCGTGTACACGGGCGACTTCAAGCTGGCGCGCTCGTACACGTGCGAGCCCACCGAGGTCAAGCGCTGCGACGTGCTGCTGATGGAGTGCACGTACGGACGGCCGCAGTACGTGTTCCCGTCCCGCGACGAGGTGGAGGACGCGCTCGTTTCCTTCGCCACCAAGGCGCTCGAAGACGGCTGCGCGCCCGTGTTCTACGCCTACTCGCTGGGCAAGGCACAAGAGGCGATGGCGATCCTCGGCAAAGCGAACATCCCGCTGACCGTCCACGGCGCCGTGTACGCGATCTCGCGCGTGTACGAGCAGTCCGGCGTGAAGATGCCGGCGTACGAGCGCTACGATGCGACGACGTACGACGGCGCGCGCGCGCTGATCTGGCCGCCGTCAGGTAAGACGTTGCCCAAAGCGCTGCGCAACAAGCCGACGCGCACGGCAGTGCTCACCGGCTGGGCGCTCAACAAGGGCGCGGAGTTCCGCTACGGTGCCGACACGGCGATCCCGCTGAGCGACCACGCCGACTACCCGTCGCTGCTGCGCTACGTGGAGCTCGCGCAGCCGCGCAAAGTGCTGCTGAACCACGGCTGGAAAGATTTCGCGTGGCGCCTCAAACGCTTGGGCGTCGACGCGACGTATTTAGAGGCAAACGAACAGCTCGCGCTGTTCTGATCGTCACGATGACCGGCGCGTACTCGTTCGTCTGCACGTACGGGGACACGCATGCGCTGCTCGCGCGGCTAAACGCAATGGGCGGCTGGACATGGCGCCAAGGGGACAGCCATTGGTACGGCGACTACCTCGCCTGCAACCCGTTCGAGGGCGTGCGCATCCGCATCGTCGACTTTCCGAAGCGCGGACCGCGCGACGAAGAATGGGTGTACGAGGCGGATATCAAGCGATGGTCGCCCGACTGCAAGACGCCGGCCTCGGCGATCGACGCCGCGTTCCGCAAAGTCCTGAGCGAGATTCCGGCTCACGACGTCAACGAGATCGAGTGGTTCGACTGACGTAACGTCGCTTCATGGATTCCCCGCGAAGAACGCGTGGAGCGCTTCGTACGTCGCATCCGGCGCTTCTTCCGCCATGAAATGACCAGCGTCGATCGGGTGGCCGCGCACGTCGTCCGCCCAGTCGCGCCACACCGCGAGCACGTCGTACCAGCCTGGGAGCTGGCCCTGCGCCGCCCACAGCGCGAGCAGCGGCGCGGCGATCTTCTTGGTGCCGCGGTCCGCTTCGTCGAGCGCGAAGTCGTACGTTGCCGCGGCACGGTAGTCTTCGCACGCGGCATGGATCGTCGCCGGGTTGCGATAGCAGCGCAGATAATCTTCCAGCGCTTCGGGCGCGTACACGTTCGCGCGATTGGGGCGGCCGGTGAAAAAGAAGTCGGGATCGGCGCCGATCAGCGTTTCGGGCAGCGGGGAGGGCTGCGCGAGGAAAAACCAGTGCCAGTAGCCGAGGCCGAACTTCATGTCAGCGCGCCGGAAATGCTCGCCGGTCGGGAGGATGTCGAGCGTCGCGAGCTTGCGCACGCAGTCGGGGCGGTCCAGCGCGAGCCGGTACGCGACGCGCCCGCCACGGTCGTGGCCTGCGACGTCGAACCGCGCGAAGCCGAAATGCGCCATCACCGCGACGGCGTCGCGCGCCATCGCGCGCTTGGAGTACGGCTCGTGGTCGTCGGTCGTCGGCGGCTTCGAGCTGTCGCCGTAGCCGCGCAAGTCCATCGCCACGACGGTGAAGTCGCGCGCGAGCCGCGGCGCGACCCGGTGCCACATCACGTGCGTCTGCGGATGACCGTGCAGGAGCAGCAGCGGCGGGCCGCTGCCGCCGCGCCGGACGCGAATCGTCGCTTCGCCGGTATCGACGAACGACAGCACGAAGTCTTCGAACATGGGGCTCCGATCATAGCCGATCGCTCGCGCGCCGTCGCGCCGGGCCTCGGCATCTTCTACGTCGCGATGGTCAGCACCGCGGCGGGCTTCTCCGTGCGCAACCTGCCCAGCATGGCCGTCGAAGGCTGGTCGCTCATCTTCTGGTACGTGCTCGGGACGGTGCTGTTCTTGCTGCCGCTCGCGCTCACGGCCGCCGAGCTCGCCTCGGCGTGGCCCAAGGCCGGCGGCGTGTACGCGTGGGTGCGCGAGGCGTTCGGCGAGCCGGCGGGCTTCATGGCCGTGTGGTCGATCGTCGTGCAGAACTTGCCGTGGTACCCCACGGTGCTCGCGTTCGTCGCGGTCTCGCTCGCGTACGGGTTCGAACCCGCGTGGCAAGAGAACCGCATCTTCATCGCGTGCGTGATGATCGGGATTTTCTGGGCGCTCACGCTCGCGTGCCTGGCAGGGCCCGTCGCGGCGGCAAAGCTCACGGCGTTCGGCACGGTGCTGGGGTCCATCGTTCCGGCGGTCGTGCTGATCGGCGCAGGGATCGCGTGGGTCGCCGCCGGCAAGCACGTCGCGCTACCGCCGTTCAGCGCGGCGCGTGTGTTTCCGAGCTGGGATCTGAGCCGGCTGCCGTTCGTGTCGTCGCTGCTGCTCGCGTTCACCGGCCTGGAAGTGTCGGGTTACTACGCGCTCGTGGTGCGCGATCCGCAGCGCAACTATCCCAAGGCGATGGCGCTCGCGCTCGTTGCGATCTCGGGCTTGAGCATCTTCGCCACGCTCGCCATCGCGCTCGCGGTCCCGGCCGACAAGATCAGCTTGAGCGGCGGCGTCGTGCAGACGTTCACGGTGATCTTCGGCGCGTTCGGCTTGCGGTGGTTAGCGGCGGTGCTCGCGGTGCTGACGGCGGTCGGCGCGATCGCGCTGATGTGCGCGTGGCTCGTCGGTCCGCTGCTGAGCCTTTCGGAGGTCGCGCGCAACGGGCTGCTGCCGCCGGTGTTCCGCTCGCTGAGCGCGCGCCAGGTGCCCGCCGCGGTGATGATCTGGCAGGCGGTGCTGATCACGCTCATCAGCGTCGCGTTCGCGCTGGTGCCGTCGGTGAACCAGGCATACTGGATTCTCACCGCGACGACGACCGCGCTCTTGGGCTTTTATTACCTGCCGATTTTCGCGGCGGTGATCAAGTTGCGCTACACGCAGCCCGACGCGCCGCGCCCGTTTCGCGTACCGGGCGGCATACCGGGCGTGTGGCTCTGCGGCGGCCTCGGCATCGTCGCGACGACGTTTGCCGTCGGCATCTCGCTGGAACGCCCCAGCAACGTCACGTTCCTGTCCGATGCGGTCTACGTCGGCGCGATGATCGCGCTGGCATTGGTGTGGATGCTACCGTGGGCGGTATGCCTGGCCGTGCGCAAGGCTTCCTGGCGCGCCTGATCTAGATGGGCGCCCGGATCGGGGCAACGGCGTTGAACTTCGAGAGGTGGATGATGCCGTCCGTTCCGCCACCGTCGATGCGGTGTACGTAGCCGTCGCGCGCGATGTACAGGGTGCTCTCCGAGCTGCCTTGCGACTTCACGCGATACGCGTGCAGCGTCTCGCCGTCGACCGACTTCATTCCCAGATCGGTCGCCGTGAAGTCGGCGGTCCGTTTCGTCATCGCGCGGATCCGGTCGGCCATCGAGTACTGAGCCGCTTGCCGCGAGGCCCGCAGCTTCGTCCAGCCGGCGCCGCCGATCTTCATGTACGACGCGTTGTTGACGTGGATCATCTCCATCCCGGACATTCGCATGTGCACGTCGCCCGGCTTCACGAAATCGAACGTCCCGCTGCGCGCACCCGCGCCGAACGTCATCTCATACGACGACAGCCCCGCCAGCCGTAGCATGGCGGCCCGGACGTCGTCGGTAGCACTCGCGAACGCCGGCGCGGCCGTTAGGGTGACGAGCGCGGCGAGCGCGCCCGCGACGGCGGACCGTTTCATGGTTACTCCTTCGTGCGTCACTCGGACCCGATATCCCAAACGAGGCCGAGGTCGCGTTTGGCGAACGAGCGGAACGCGATGAGCGTCTCGGTGGCGGTGATGCCGGGGTGCGACGCGATCCGCTCGGTGACGAGGTCGCTGAGCTCGTCGTGCTCGCGCACGCGGGCGATCGCGACGAGGTCGTAGGGCCCGGCGACGCTGTAGCATTCCGTCACGCCGTCGATTTCCAGCAGTTCCTCGGCCAGCATGCGCACGCGGCCCGGTTCGACGTTCAGCAGCACGATCGCGGTGATCACCCCGCCGCCTACCGCGGCAGCGCCCCGCTGACCTGCGAAAGGACCGTCACCCCGACCGCGAAACGCCCTGCCGGTGATCGACTTCGGGCGCACCTGCGCCGCCATCGCGGCGACCGCGAGCAAGCTCGAGAAGATCGCGCTCGTCGCGGACTACCTGCGCGAGCGCGACGACGCGGACCTCGCGCCCGCCGCACGCTATTTCACCGGTAACCCGTTCCCGCAGGCGCAGGAGCGCAGCCTCGCCGTGGGCGGGCGCTCGATCGTCGCCGCCGCCGCGAGCGTGTGGGGCGTCGACGACGCGGCGCTGGGCACCGCGTACCGCGCGACGGGCGACCTCGGCGCGGCGCTGGGCCCGTTCGTCCGGCCGTCGCACGACCTCGGCTTGTTTCGCGAGACGCTGACCCCGGCGCGGCTCTACGCGCTGCTCGACGAGATCGCCGCCGCGTCGGGGAAGAACGCGCAGAAGCGCCGCCGCATCCTGTGCGAGCGCATCTTCTCGGCGTGCACGGACCCGCTCGAAGCGACGTACGTCATCAAGATCATGACCGGCGAGCTGCGCATCGGCTTGCGCGAAGGGCTCGTCGTCGACGCGGTCGCGCAAGCGTTCGCGCGTGACGCGCTCGCGGTGCGGCGTGCGGCGAGCGCGGCCGGCGATATCGGCACGGTCGCGCTCGCGGCCAAGCACGACACACTCGATGAAGTGACGATCGCGTACCACGCGCCGGTCGCGTTCATGCTGGCATCCCCGATCGCATACGGCTCGGAGTACAAGGACCTTGCCGCCGCGACGTGGCTGGTGGAAGATAAGTACGACGGCATCCGCGCTCAGGCGCACGTCACGCCGCAGCGCGTGTCGCTGTTCTCGCGCACGCTCAACGACGTCGCCGCATCGTATCCGGAGGTGGTCGAGGCGCTGCGCGCGTTGCCGGGTTCGTTCGCGCTCGACGGCGAGCTGATCGCCGTGCGTGACGGCCGCGTGCTGCCGTTCCGGTTCTTGCAAGCGCGCCTACAGCGCAAGGAAGTCGCGCCCGAATTACTGCGCGAGGTACCGGTGCGCTACGCGGTGTTCGACGCGCTCGCGCGCGACGAGGAGTTCTTGCTCGACGCGCCGCTGGCCGAGCGGCGCACGCGGCTCGCAGACCTGCTCGCGAACGCAGGCGACGCGCTGCTGCTCGCGCCGTGGACCGCGCTCGAAGTCGGGCGCCGGCGCGGAAGCCGTGCACGAGCGATTCGAGTTGGCGCGCGCGCACGGGCACGAAGGCCTGGTCTTCAAGCGCACCGACTCGCCGTACTCACCGGGCCGCCGCGGCAAAGCGTGGCTGAAGCTCAAACGCGAGCTTGCAACGCTGGACTGCGTGGTCGTCGCCGTCGAGCGCGGCCACGGCCGCCGGGTAAACGTGCTGTCGGACTACACGTTCGCCGTGCGCAACGGCGATGAGCTCGTGGTGATCGGCAAAGCGTTTAGCGGACTGACGGACGTGGAGATCGCGGAGATGACGGCGTGGTTCGAAGAACACCGGCTCCCGGCACGCGAAGCGCGTGAGGCATACGAACGGTTCGATCTCAAGCGGCACGAGATCGTCGTGGAGCCGCAGATCGTGGTGGAGATCGCGTTCGACATCATCCAGCGCAGCGAGCTGCACGCGAGCGGCTACGCGCTGCGCTTCCCGCGCATCGTGCGCCTGCGTCCGGACAAAACGCCCGCCGACGCCGACACGCTGGAACGCGTGGCGGAGATCTACGCGGAGATGCTTGCGCGGGAAGGCGTGCAGCCCGGCGGCTGAGGTGCGCTCAGCGCCTACGCTCGCCGCGCTCTGCGCGGATGCGCTCGATGCGGTCGTACACGCCCGACGTGCGCGCGTCCGTGCGCCGGGCCGCGTGCATGCGCAACCGCGCTACCAGCAGGCCGACGATCACCGCGAATGCCAGCACCGCGCTGCCGATGCGCAGATGCGGCGCGAGCGGCAGCAGCGCGCCGCACGCAAGGACCGTCGCGACGAGCGCGATCGCGTTTTGCCACGGGCGCATCGGCGGGACGGTCATATCGGCGCCATCAGGCCGGCGCCTTTCTCACGCCGGCAGCGCGGTCATCCGTCCTCGTGCAGGTGGAGGTGACAGCCGTCCTCGGCGTCGTCGAGCACATCGCGCGCTTCGATCAGGACGCTGGTCGGCGGCGCACCCCCGGACTCGACCGACCCTTCCTCGGCGAGGAAGTCGATCTCGTCCCAGTCTTCCCACGTCTCGAGCGGTTCGCCGTCGGCCTCGGCCGGGAAGCGGACGCAAAAACCTTGCTCGATATGCAGGCCGGTGACGAGCACGCGCGTACCCCGCGGGAGGTACGTACCGTCCTTCCACAGAGTCCCATACGTCGTGTCGTAGTGTAGGCCGATCTCTAACTTTTCGATCGTCCCGTCTCCCCCGAAAGGACGTCTTGTGATGCGGCCCACCTTCCGCGCTGCCGCCTCCGAAACCCTCGCAGCGCATGGCTGAACGTTTGCGTCCGTGGCGCATTGTTTCAAGCGAATATCGCATCAATACCAAGTTTTTACGATTGCGGGCCGACCGCGTCGAACTCCCGAGCGGCGTCATCGTTGACGAATACTTCGTGCGCGAGTCGCGCGGGTTTTGCGTCATCTTCAGTCTCACCGCGGAAAATGACGTTCTACTCGTTCGGCAATACAAGCATGGCGCGGCGCAAATCGTCACGGAACTGCCTGCCGGTATGATCGATCCGGGCGAGTCGCCGGAGGCGTGCGCGGCGCGCGAGCTCGCCGAGGAGACCGGGTACACCGGCGCGCCGCCGGAGTTCGTGCGCACGTTCCTCGCCGACCCTACGAACGCTACCGCACATTTCCATGTCTTCGTCGTTCGCGACGCGGTGCGCACGCGCGAGCAATCATTCGACGTGACGGAAGACATCGAGGTCGGGCTCGCGACCGTCGACGAGGTGCGCGCGATGGCGCTCGACGGCCGCATCGCGGGCTCGTCCCAAGTCGCCGCGATCCTCGTGGCGCTCAACCACCTCGGCCTTTAGCGTCAGGTCGAAGATAACGGCGGCGCCGCAGCGGCTGCCCGCCGTCGCGTGACGGCGCGTATAACGCGCTCCGCAGTGCGGAAAGCGTGCCGAACGGAAACACACGCTCGGCGGTCGCTCCGACGACGTGCAGATCGCGCCGCTCGACGCCCCACGGCGCGAGCGCATCGGCGCATGCGTCGCTCGTCACGTCGAGCCCGGGCGAATATGGCGTGAGAGCGGGAACCACGATCAGCGCGCGCGAGCCGAGAAATGCCTGCGCCGTCGTCTTACCGCCGAGGTGCAGGGACGGGTGCAAGTGCCCGATCATCGAGCGCGCCGACGCGCCCTGCCACGTCCCCGCCGCGGGGTGCGGGCGATCGCCGTGCAGCAGCGTCCAGCCGTCGCGCTCGCACGCTTCGACCGTCGCGCCCAGCACCGCGACGCCGCGCGTGCGGCCCTCGTGGTTGCCCGCGACGATCGTCACCTGCGCCTGTGCGCGCAGCGCTTCGAGCGCCGCGGCGACCGCGCGCGCCGCACCTTCGCTCAGACCGGCGCCGTGGATCGCGTCGCCGAGGAACACGATCTCGCGCGCGTCGTGCCGGCGCGCAGCCAGCGCGATCGACGCGACGATCTCCGTGGTGCTCCACAGCGGCAGCGCCGCGCCGCCGCCCATCACGTCCTCGTAACCCAGGTGCGCGTCGGCACAGATCAGGGCGCGCGACGCCGTCAACAGCGCGAATCCACCCGGCAGCGCGAGGACGCCGTCGGCGAGCGGGTGCGCGTCGCACGCGCGCGCCGGCTTGATCACAGCAATCGCAATTGCGGCGAAGCCTGCAACCGCAGTTGCGCCGCTGCGGGCGCGGCGGCGGGAGGACGAACGGTCTGCACGACATCGTCGTTGGCGGCGCGCGCGAGCGGCTCGGGCTCGTCGGGGCGCGCCTCGCCCAGCACCGCGAGCACGCGCTCGTGCAGCGCTTCGACCATGCTCGCGCGGTCGTCCATCACCACCGAATCGCCGAACGACGACGTGACGATCCCGAACGTGAACGGCGTCGCCGCGGCGGGGTGGAGCACGCGCGGCTCGCCGTCGAGCGCTTCGAGGTACGCGCGCGCACCGGGCGCGTCGAGCAGTTCGTGCGTCACCACGCGCACCGTCTCGCGCACCAGCGGGAAGTCGGGGTCGGCTTCCCATAAGCGGTCGAAGATCTTGGCCGCGTTCCAGCGCAGCGCGCCGCCGCGGATCGACTGCCCGCCCGCGCGGCGCAGCACCAGCAACCCGGTGTTGGCGACGTAGCGGAACTGCTGGCGCAGCAGCCACCCCGAGCGCAGCCCCGCCAGCAAGTCCTCGTCGAAACCGTCCGCGTGCAGCAGCGACGCCCACACCGCGTCCTGCACGTGCTTGCGCTGCGGCAGCGCGACGAGAAAACCGTTGTCGTCGGTGGTCAACGACGAGTTGATGTGCAGGCGGCGGTGCAGCCGCGCGCCCACCACGCGCGCGAGCGTCTCGTTGACGCGCCGCCCCGCCCCCGTGTGGTACACGGCGGTCTGGCGGTTGTCCATGCGATAGATTTCGACCAGCGGGTGGGTCGCGTCGGGGACGTCCGACAACGCGAGCTGCTGCGCGACGTAGCGCACGACGTGCGCGGCCTCGACCCCGTCGAGCGCATAGCGCGTGCGCAGGTACGCGAGCGCATGCTGCGGCCCGCCGTGCCGCAGCGTCTCGGCGACGCCGTTGCGCAGCACGTCGATCTCGCTTGCGAGCGCGGACGGGATGCCTTTGAGGTGCGAGCTCCACTGCGGCACGGTCGGCCGCCCCGCGTGCGGCTTCACGCGCAGCCCGCGCGGGCCGACCTCTTCCACGCGCAGCGTGCGCCCTTCGAGCAGGAACACGTCGCCGACGCGCATGCTCGCCGCGAAGCTCTCGTCGAGCCGGCCGATCCCGTGGCCGCCCGCGCTCGCGACGGGGATCGTCGACTCGTCCGGGATCGTGCCGACGTTCTCGAAGTACGCGCTCGACGGCTCGCGGCCCAGTCCGTACACCGCCTCGCCGTCGGTGCCGATGCGCCGCACGTGCGCTTCCTCCGGGCCGACGCCGCCGCCGCTCAGGTACGCGACGCACGCGCGCAGATCGTCCTCGCGCAGGTCGCGGTACGGGTACGCGCGCCGCGCGAGCGCCAGCGCGTCGCCGATCGCGATGCGGTTATCGGGCGCGCACAGCCCGACGAGCCACTGCGCGACCACGTCGAGCGGCGCGTCGGGGACGACGATCTCCTCGATGATCCCGTCGCGGATGCAGCGCCGCGTCGCGGCCGCTTCGATGATGTCGTCGCGGTCTTGCGCGATGACGACGCCCGTCGCGACGGCGCCCGGGCGGTGGCCCGCGCGCCCCACGCGCTGCAGCGTCGGCGTCATCCCGCGCGCGCCGCCCAGCACGATCACGCGGTCGACGTAGCCGATGTCGACGCCGAGCTCCAGCGACGACGAGCACACGACGGTGCGCAGTTTGCCGCTGCGCAGCTCGGCCTCGGTGCGATGGCGCACGTTGCGCTCCAGCGCGCTGTGGTGCACGCCGATGCGCCGGTCGCGCCTCGCCGTCTCCGTGCGCGGGCCGTTTTCGGGCACCGCGATCTCTTCCGCTGGTTCACCAGCTTGTTCCATCTCGTGCGCGACGCGCTCCGCCTGGCTGCGCACGTTGCAGAACACCAGCGTCGAGCGCACGTCTTGCGTCAGCGAATACGCCGTGCGCGCGCATTGCGCGAGCGGCGCCATCGCGCCGGCAAACGGCGCGACCACGTCGAGCTTCATCTCGCGCAGGCCGCGGCAGTCGACGACCGCGCAGTCTCTCTCGGTGCCCGCGAGGTACGATGCGACGCGGTCGAGCGGCGCGACCGTCGCCGACAGCCCGACGCGCCGCAGCGGCTTGCGCGTGAGCTCTTCGAGCGACTCGAGCAGCAGCGCGAGGTGCGCGCCGCGCTTGCTGCCCGCCAGCGCGTGCACCTCGTCGACGATGACGGTCTCGACGTGCGTGAGCGTCTTGCGGTAGGTGTTCATCGCGACCATCAGCGCGAGCGACTCCGGCGTGGTGAGCAGCACGTGCGGAGGCCGCGCGATCATCAGCCGCCGCTCTTCCACCGGCGTGTCGCCCGTGCGCACGCCGGTGCGCACGAACGTCTCGCGCACCTTGCCGCGGCGGCGCTTCGCGCGCTCGCTGTTCGGGCGCTCGAGGATGCCCATCTCGCGCAGCGGGCGGCGCAGGTTGTGCTCGACGTCGTAGCCGAGCGCGCGCAGCGGCGAGACGTAGAGGCAGTACGTGCGCGCGAGCAGCTCGTCGGCGTCGCGCAGTTCCGCCAGCCGCGACATCACCGGCAGAAACGCCGCGAGCGTCTTGCCCGTGCCGGTCGGCGAGCAGATCAGCGTGTGACGCGCCGCGGCCGCGAGCGGGAGCGCCTGCGCCTGGGGCGGGGTCGCCGTCCGAAGGTGCTCGTCGCACCACGCGGCGACGTGGGGGTGCAACGTGGAAAATGCGCCGTCCACGAGAACGGCGCTGCTTCTCGAACGGCTGTTCGACTCCCGCCGGGCCGACCGAGCCAGCGGCTAGGCCGAGGTGTTGACCTTCGTGCCGACGCCGATCGAGGCCATCAGCCGGGCCATCTCGTCGGCGACGAGGTTCTCCGTGCTCTTGAGCACGCTCATCGCGATCGCCGACGACGTGTTTGCTGCGGCGAGGTCCATCGTGGCGCCGCCCACCCCTGAAAGTCCATCCATGACCGTCCCATCTTGCCACAGACGGCAAGCGAGCGCAAGGGTGGTAGCTGAAACACGGCTTCGCGCGGCCCGGTACGTGGGCTCGGAGGACATGATGAGTTTGTTCGTTCGGATCACCGCGGTCGTCGCGGTCGCCTTCGTGGCGCTGATCCTGCTGGGTTTCGTGCTGAAGATCGTGATCTTCGCGGCGATCGTCGCCGCGTTCGTGGTGGCCGGCCTCGCGCTGTACAACCTGGTTCGCCGCCGCCAGCCTGCGCCGGTCGCGCGCTACACCTGGCGCCGCTGACCGCGTGCCGCAAAGCACGGCGCGCGTCCTAGCGCAGGACGCGCCGCCGTTGCCGCGTAGCACGCGCGAGTGCTACGTCCGTTCTTCTGCGCTAGCCCACTGCTCCGCGCCGCATTCGCGGCGTTCTTCTTCTCGTACGCGCTAGCCCACGCGGCGCCGGCGCTGGCTCAAGCGCCTGCACCCGATGCGAACGGGTCCGCACCGCCTGTTCCGGCGCTGAGCTCGCCGTCGCCCGCGCCGTCCGCGTCGCCATCGGCCAGCCCGACGCCGCCCTACAACCGGCTCGCCTTCCGCGAGGTCGGCCCGGCCGTCGGCGGCGGGCGCGTCACGTCCGTAGCCGGCGTCGCGAGCGATCCGAAGTTGTACGTGCTCGGCTCGGCCGGGGGTGGCGTATGGAAAACGGTCAACGGCGGCGCGACGTGGAGCCCGCTGTTCGACCAGCAGAACGTCTCGTCGATCGGCGCGATTGCCATCGATCCGACGGATCACAACGTGGTGTGGGCCGGCACGGGCGAGACGAACCCGCGCAACGACGTGTCCTGGGGCGACGGCATCTACAAGACGGCTGACGGCGGCCGCACGTGGACGAACCTCGGCCTCACCGCGACGCACGCCATCGCCTCGATCGTGATCGACCCGCGCGACCGCAACGTGGTGGTGGTGGGCGCGCTGGGCGACGTGTTCGCCGACTCCCCCGAGCGTGGCGTGTACCGCACGGCCGACGGCGGCAAGACGTGGATGAAGACGCTGTACGTGGGCCCGCAGAGCGGCGTGAGCGAGCTGGCCGCCGACCCCAAGAACCCCAGCGTGATCTACGCCGGCATCTGGCAGTTCCAGCGCAAGCCGTGGACGTTTACGTCCGGCGGCGCCGCCGACGGAATCTGGAAGTCGACCGACGGCGGCAAGACGTGGAACCGGCTGACCGGCCACGGCCTGCCCGACGGGATGATGGGCCGCATCGGTCTGGCGGTGGCGCCCTCGAACCCGCAGCGCGTGTACGCGCTCGTCGAGTCGAAGGACGGCATCTTGTGGCGCTCCGACGACGCGGGCGCAACGTGGAAGCTGATGTCCAAAGACACACTGGTCAACCAGCGGCCGTTCTACTTCTCGCACGTGCGCGTCGACCCGACGAACGCCGATCACGTGTACGGCGTGTCCGAAGCGCTGTCGGAATCGAAAGACGGCGGCAAGACGTTCAAGACCATCGCCGGCAACGTGCACGTGGACTACCACGACATGTGGATCGCGCCGAACGAGCCGGGCCGCATGATCGTGGGCGAAGACGGCGGCTACGCGATCACCACCGACGGCGGCGCGGCATGGTCGTTCTCGCGCAACCTCGCGCTGGGCCAGATCTACCACGTCGGCTACGACGATCGCACGCCGTACTCGATCTGCGTGGGGCTGCAGGACAACAACGGGTTCTGCGGCCCGTCCAACAGCCTCAACCCCGAGGGCATCATCGACGAGTCATGGGACCGCGTCACCGGCGGCGACGGGATGTGGGCGTGGCCGGACCCGCGCGACCCGAACTTGGTGTGGACCGACCTGCAGACGGGCCGGCTATCGATCTACAACCGCAGCACGCAGCGCAACACGTTCGTGCAGCCGTGGCGCGGCACGGCGCAGGACGACTTCGCGCTCGACAAAGCGCGCTATCGCTACAACTGGGACGCGCCGATCGCGTTCGACCCGTTCGATCCGGCGACGACGTACTTCGGCGCGAACGTCGTGTTCGCGACGCGCGACCGCGGCAAGCACTGGACCGTGATCTCTCCCGACCTCTCGCGCAACGACAAGGCGCACCAGCAGCCGTCGGGCGGACCGCTCGCGCTCGACGTGTCGAGCGCGGAGTTCACCGGCACGCTGCTCGACATCGAGCCGTCCGCCAAGACACGCGGCGAGATTTGGACGGGCAGCGACGACGGGCTCGTCCACGTGAGTCGCGACGGCGGCAAGCGCTGGGCGAACGTGACGCCGCCGGGCGTGCCGCCGGACGGGCGCGCGGAGATGATCGCCCCGTCGGCGCTCGCCGCCGGTACCGCGTACGCGGTGATCGACCGGCATTTGCTGGGCGACTACGCACCGTACGCGTTCGTTACGCACGACTGGGGCGCGCACTGGACGCGCATCGCCGACGGGCTGCCCACGCAGTCCGCGCGCTCGATCCGGCCCGACACGCGCAACCCGCACTTGGTGTACCTCGGCCTCGAAAACTCGTTCTGGCTCTCGTACGACGGCGGCGCGCACTGGCGCAAGCCCGCGCTCGGATTGCCGACGGTCGCGACGTACGACATCCGCGTGCAGCCCCGCTGGAATGACCTCATCCTGGCGACGCACGGCCGCGCTGCGTGGATCTTCGACGACCTCACGCCGATCCAGCAATTGCCGCAAGCGGAAGCGGCGGGGGCGATGCTGTTCGCGCCACGCACGGCGTACGCGTTCGCGCAGCACGCCAACGACGAAGGCTTGTACACGCGCTACGCCGGCAAGAACCCGCCGGGCGGCGCGCTGATCTCGTTCTTTCAAGCGAAGCCCGCGGCCAAGGCGCCCGAGATCGAAATCCTCGATGCGAGCGGGCGCGTCGTCCGGCACAGCGGCACGACGCGCGTGGGCGAACGCGACGTGCCCGCAGTATCGAACTTCGCAGGCATCAACCGGTTCAGCTGGGATCTGCGCGAGGACGGTCCGGTGCGCTGGCTGGGCGCCGCGAAAGAAGAGTACCGCGGGCCGCGCGTCGGCGTCGCGGTCGTCCCCGGCACGTACACCGCGCGCGTCGTGCTCGCCGGCAAGACGTTCTCGCAGCGGTTCACGCTCGCGCCGGATCCGCGCGCGGCGTTCACCGCCGCGGACTACCGCACGGCCTACGTCTTCGCGAAGCGGCACGCCGACGAGTCGTCACGGTTGAACGACACGCTCAACCGGCTCGACGCGTACGCCGCGTCGGCCGCCGAGCGCGCGAAGACCGCGCCCCCGGAGCTCGCCTCGGCGCTGGGCGCCGTGCGGACCAAAGCGCTCGCACTGCGCGCACGGCTCACCGCCGACTTCACCAACGATGAAGACTTCATCCAGCGCCCGGGGCGCATCCGCGAGGACCTGCAAGGGCTGCTGTTCGGCTCCGGTGCGCCGCCCACGGCGGCGACGCTCGACTACGCTGCGCGCGTCGACCGCGCGTTCGACGCCGTGATGCGCGACGTCGCGGCGTTCGAGCGCGAGGACGTGGCGCGCGCGAACGCGGCGCTCACCGCGGCAGGCAAACCACCGCTGGCGACGAGCGGAGCGAAACGCTCCGATGTCGTCGGCGCCGACGGCGGCGGCGAAGCCGACGACGATCGCTAGCGCTCAGCGCGCCGCGAAGCTGTCGGCGATCAGCGTCAGCGTGACGGCCGTGCGCATCGTCTCCACCGCGGAGCCGATTTGGCGGCGCGACTCGCCGCGGAACGTCACGCGCACCGGGACGGTGCGCGCGGTGTCGTAGACGAGCGAGCCGCCGCGCGTGCCGACGAAGCCGCTGCCCCCGACAACTTCTGCTCCTCGGTGTAATTCAGCGTGACCCGCTGCGCGTCGCGCGCGACGACGCGGTCGTGCTCGAGGTCGACGTAGCCGTTCGTGCTCTGGTCGACGGTCCACGCGGTGCCGGGGTCGGTCGGGTGATCGCCGTAGAAACCGCGCGCGAGCCAGCGCGCGAGCGCGAGCTCTTCCTGCGTGAGGTTGCTCGCGTCCTTGGGATCGTAGAACAGCGCGCCGTCCGATGCGACGGCGACGCGCACCTTTGGGCGCGTCCGCTGGATCGCCGTCTCCGCGATGTCGAGCACCAGGCGCGCATCGGCGGTCGTCGCGACCACACCGACGCCGATCGAGCCTTTCGCGGTGAGGTGGCGTTCGCCGGCCGTCGTGGCAACAGCGCGGCCGCGGGCTGCCGAGAGGCTCGCGTCGCCCGGTGCGTCGCCCTGCGCACCGACGCGCACGTCCACCTCGAACGTGAGCGTTCGGAGCGGCCGGGCGGCGCCGGCATCGTCCGCGCTTGCGGCGAGCGGCACCGCGAGCATCGCGGCCAGAACGAGCGCGGCCGAAACGCGGAGCGGCACGGGCTCAGCGCTTCGCGAAGCTGTCGGCGACGAGCGCGAGCGTGACGGACGTGCGCGTCGTCTCGTACGCGGCGCCCACCTGGCGGTGCGCCTCGCTCAGGAATGCCGCCTTGAGCGGGACGACCAGCGCGGTGTCGTACACCAGCGAGCCCTCGCGCGTCGCGGAGTAGCCGGCGGCGCCTGGGACTTTCTCCTCGAGCGCGTAGTCCAGGGTGACGTTGTGCGCGTCGTGCGCGACCACGCGGTAGTGCTCGAGGTCGACGTGCCCGTTCGCGCTCTGGTCGACCGTCCAGGCGGTGCCGAGATCGGTCGGATGGTCGCCGTAGAACCCGCGCGCCAGCCAGCGCACCACCGCGATCTCTTCCTCGCTGACGTTGGGCGCGTTCTTGGGATCGTACAAGAGCGCGCCGTCGGGGCCGAGCACCATGCGCACCTTGGGCCGCATCCGGTCGAGCGCGTTCTCCGAGACGTCGAGGACCAGGCCCGCATCGTCGGTGATGGACACCACCTCGACGTCGATCGAGCCGGTCGCCTTGAGCGTCGCGCCCAGCGCGCGCTCGCCACTGCCGGTCGTCGTGCCGGTGCCGCCTCGAACCATCCGGCCTTTGACGGGCGTCGTGGGGCGCGTCGGGCGGATGCCTTCGCCGGGCGTCTCGCGCAGCTCGGAGACGCGCACCTCCACGCTGAAGCTGAGCGTGCGCACCGGGCGCGCGCCACCGGACGTGGCGGCGCTCGCCGGCGCCGCGAGCAGCGTCGCCAAGAGCACGGTCGCCACGACGCGGAGTTCCATGCGCAAAGGGTACCATAAGCGTGCGGCGCAGAGCACCCCATGCAGATCGAGCGTTATCGGGACCGCTTCAAGGACGTGATCGGGCTCATCGTCACGCCGATGGACCGCAGCTACGCGGTCGACGAGGGCGCGCTGCGCGCGCAGATCGACTGGTGCTTCGCGCACGGCGCGACCGGCGTCGTCGCAACCGGCTCGATCGGCGAGTTCCTGCACCTCGAAGACGACGAGCGCCTCCGCGTGCTCGAAGTCGTGCTCGACCAGACGCGCAAGCACCCGGGCAAGAGCGCATCCGCGATGACGTCGGGCGCGACGACGCTGCAAGCGATGCGCTGGACGAAGCTCGCCGCGCAGCTCGGCTACGACTGCGCGGTCGTCATCGCGCCGTACTACTGGAAGGTGGGCGAGCGTGAGGCGTTCGAGCACTTCCGCACCATTTCGGACGCGAACCTCATCCCGGTGTGCGTGTACCACAACCCCGCGCTGTCCAAGTTCCACATGTCGCCCGCGTTCTTTCAAAAGGCCGCCGAACTCGAGAACGTCGTGTGCGTCAAAGAGGTGGAGACGGAGCTGCAGCATCTCGAAGCGGTCGCCGACGCGCTGCGCGGCCGCGCGATCTACCTGCAGACGTTCCGCGCATATCTCACGGGGAGGCTCTTGGGCTCGGGCGGCGGGCAGATCAACGTGTTCGCGGTGCCCGCGTGCGTGGCAATCGACGAGGCCTGGCGGCGCGGCGACATCGCGCTCGCCGAAGAAATCCAGCGCCGGCTCAACCGCGTGTTCCCGCGCGGCGGCGAAGCGGCGCTCGGCGCGCTGGGGATGACCAAGGTGACGGCGTCGGTGGTCACGGGCATCGAGATGGGCCCTGCTCGCCCGCCGTATCTCGCTCCCGACGACGCGCAGGAACGCATCGAGAAACGGTTGCCCGAACTCTACGACGTCGTCCCCGCGATGCGCCCGGAAAAACGGACCGCGGTCCACAGCGCATCGTGAGTGAACGCGAGCCCGACGGCGGCGCGAACGCTAATGTCACCCTGAGCCTGTCGAAGGGTGCGCCACAATCGTACCCGATGTGGATAAACGGCGCGCACGCGCACGCATCGAGCGGCGAGACGTACGACGACGTGGACCCCGCCAGCGGCGACGTGTTCGCGCGCGTCGCACAGGGCGCCGCCGCCGACGTCGAGCGCGCCGTGACGGCCGCGCGGCGCGCATTCGACCACGGCCCGTGGCCGCGCACCACTGCAGCCGAGCGCGCGAAGGTCCTGCGCAAGCTCGCCGACCTGCTGGTGGAGCACCGCGAGGACCTCGCACGGCTCGAGTCGCGCGACGCGGGCAAGCCGTTCCGCGAAACCGCCGACCGCGACGTCCCGCGCGCGGCCGAAAACTGCGCGTTCTTCGCAAGCGCGATCGAGCAGCGTGAGCAGAGCGCGTTCTTCGACCGCAAGCCGTTCCTGGGCGCGCAGCGCGAGATCGCGTCGATCGTGCGCGAAGAGCCCGTCGGCGTGTGCGCGCTGCTGACGCCGTGGAACTCGCCGCTGATGCAGGCGACGTGGAAGATCGCGCCGGCCATCGCGGCGGGCAACACCTGCGTGCTCAAGCCGTCGGAGCTGACGCCGCTTTCGACGCTGCGCTTGGCGGAGCTGTGCGCGCAAGCCGGCGTGCCGGACGGTGTCGTCAACGTCGTCACCGGCTTCGGCCCCGCGGCGGGCGCGCCGCTGGTCGCCGACCCGCGCGTCGATGCCGTCGCGTTCACCGGCAGCGAGCCGACGGGGATCGCGATCAACACCGCCGCCGCACCAAGCTTGAAGAAAGTCACGCTCGAGCTTGGCGGCAAGTCCGCGAACGTCGTGTGCGACGACGCCGACCTCGAACTCGCCGTCGAAGGCAGCGTGCTCGCGATGTTCCGCCACAGTGGGCAGGTGTGTCTGGCCGGCACGCGGCTGTACGTGCAGAGCGGTGTGTACGACCGCTTCGTCGAGCGCTACCTCGACCGCGTGCGCGCGCTGCGCGTCGGCGATCCGCAGTCGCGTGAAAGCGATCTCGGTCCCCTCATCACGCCGCAGCACCGCGAGCGCGTGGAGCGCTTCTGCGCGCAGGCCGACGACGAGGGCGTCGAAGCGCTGCTGCGCGGCGCGCGCCCCGGCGATGCGGCGCTCGCCGGGGGCAACTACCTCGGCCCAACGATCTACGCGCCGCGCGACGAGTCGCAAACAATCGCGCGCGAAGAGGTGTTCGGCCCGGTGCTCTCCATCTTCCGCTTCGACACGCTCGACGAGGTGGTGCGCCGCGCGAACGCGACGCGCTACGGCTTGTCCGCGTACATCTGGACGGCGAGCGCTACCACGGGCATGCGCTTCGCGCAGCAGGTGCGCGCCGGCATGTGCTGGATCAACGGCTATTTCCTGCGCGACCTGCGCCAGCCGTTCGGCGGCGTCGGCATGAGCGGCCTGGGCCGCGAAGGCGGCCGCTGGTCGCTGGACTTCTTCACCGAACCGAAGCTCGTATGCATCAGCTACTGACCTGCACGGTGAAATCGCGCCTTGCGATACCCGCCCCCAATGTCACCCTGACGTGTTGTCAGCTGCGGCTGAGCCTGTCGAAGGGTGCGCCACGATCGTGGCCCATGCTTCGACAAGCTCAGCATGACAATTTTGAACCCGGAGTACACCGCCGATGTCGTTCATGAATCCCGTTACCGTCATCCCGAAGCACGTTCCCGATGAAGAGCTGCGGACGTTCGGGACGCTGGAGTCGTACGAGGAGTACATCGAGCACCAGGCGCGCGACTCCAAGGCGCTGCTCGAAAAGTACCGCGCGCACAAGACGCACGACCCGGAGCTCTCCGCCGAGTACCGCAACGCGATGCGGCCGATCATGCTCACGACGTGCTGGGGCGAAGCGCAGACGGTCGCGCAGGTCGCGCAGATCATCACGAAGACGAACCGGCCGGCGATCCAGTACTTCTATGCCACGCATGCCCTGGACGAGGTCCGCCACACGCAGATCGAATGGCGCCGCATCCGCGACCTCGATCTTGCGGACTCGCTGGACGTGCCGTACGAGCAGACGGAGCTGTTCCGGTTCGTCAACGGGCTGCCGACGTTCGTCGAGATCGTGTACGGTCAAGTCTGCACGCTCGAGGCGTACTCCGCGCACGTCCTGTTCAACTCGATTGCCGACCTCGCGCGCAAGTACGGCGATCTCGCCACCGCGGCGACGTACGAGTACGTGATGCACGACGAGGTGCGCCACATCAGCACGGGCCTCAAAGTGGTGAAAGAAGCAATCGAGACGGCGCCTGATCCCGAAGAGGCGCAGTTTCGGATTCTCGACCTCGAAGAGCGCCTCTTGCCGATCACGATCCGCAAGCTGGGGCGCGACTCCCCGATCGCGAGCTCGCTCTACGAAGCCGGCATGATCGCCGACAAGCGCGCGTTCGAGTTCGACGGCTTCCGCCAGTATCTGGTCTTCCGCTCGAAGATCCCGAACTTGCCGCCGATGCGCTACAAAGGTCCCGACGGTTGGGCCGCCGCGGACGCCCTCGTAGCGGAATGATCGTCGCCGGGCTGTTCTCGACGCACGTGCCGCGTTTGATGATCCTCGATCCGGAGGCGCGCCGCGCGTACATGGGACGCAACGTCACCACGTTCTACGACGCGCTGCCGCAGATCAAGCGCGAGCGGCTCGACGCGCTGGAGTTCGACACGTTCGTCGTGATCGACACGCACTGGCACTCGACCCTCGAGTTCATCCTCAACGCGCACGAGCGCCACGACGGCATCTACACGTCGGACGAGATCCCGTGGATGATCCATGAGTACGCATACGACTACCCGGGCGACCCGGAGCTCGCGGCGCTGATCGTCGAGGAGTCGCGATCGCGCGGCGTGCCGGCCGAAGCGGCGGCGCACCGCGGCCTACCGGTGCACTACGGCACGCTCAACCCGATGCATTACTACAACTCCGGGCCGGCGAAAAAGCGCGTGCTGCCGATCTCGGTGCTCGACACCGCGGAGGTCGAGCCGAACCTGCACTTCGGCGAAGCGCTCGCGGCGGCGGTCGCGCGCAGCGGACGCCGCGTGGTGCTGGTCGCATCGGGCGGGATGTCGCACCGGTTCTGGCCGCTCGCGACGATCCGCGAGCGCGCGAGCGCCGATCCCGCCGACATCAGCGATCCTGCGCTGCGCGAATTCGACGCGCGGATCATGGCCTGGTGGCAAGCCGGCGATCACGCGGCCGTGCTCGCGCACGCCGAGGAGTTCCGGCGCACGTGCTCGCCCGAGGGACGCTTCGCGCACTACCTCGTGCTCGCCGGCGCACACGGCGGCGCCGCGTGGCGAGCACGCGGCGAGCAGTTCGGCCGTTACGAGGCCGCCATCGGCACGGGCCAAGCGAACTTCTGGTTCGCGGGCGGTCAGTTCCCGGAGAAGTCCTCGACGTAGAACGTCTCGTTCTGGCCCACGGTGACGACGGCGACGCCGATGCGGCGCTGGTTGCGGTCGAGCACGTTCTGCGCGTGACCCGGGCTGTTCATGAACGCGGTGTGCGCATGGGGCTCGTCGCGGTCGAACGCGATGTTCTCCGCGGCGTAGGTGTTCGGCCAATGCCAGGCCCGCAGCCGGTCCTCGAACGTGATGCCGTCCGGACTCGTGTGCCCGAAGTATCCGCGGGCCGCCATCTCGACCGCCTTCGCGTAGGCGAAGCGGTCCAGCGCCGTGTCCCGCGTCAGCGCCGGCAGGCCGCGCTTCACGCGCTCGGCGTTCACGTCGTTCGCAAGCGCGCTCGCTTGGTCCACGGCGGGTTGCGGGTAGTGCGGATTCACGAAGGCGATGGTGATCGGGGCTTCCTGCCCTTGAGCAACTCCCACGACGACGGGGGAGAACCCGAACACCGCAGCCATCATGGCAACGAGTGGTGTCATGCCCAAAAGATCGGACCTTTGGCCCAACGAGTTTAGGTGATCTGGGCCACCTTCGCGCCCCGCCGGACTCCGCACAAATGCGGAGGCCAAGGCCTCCTCGCGTCCGAAATCCGAGCCGATGCATCCCGTCGTGCGCGCCCTCACGGCGCTTGGCGCTATCCTGGCCCTCGTCGCGCCCGCCTCGTCCGACGCGCTGTCGGTCACGCACCTCGACGACGTGCGCCACGGCTACCGCGCGCTCACGCAGACCTTCTATCGCGGGGTCGCGCCGGCCAAGCTGGCTGCGGGCGCGCGCAGCGGGATCGCCGACGCCGTCCGCCGCCGCAAGGGCCGGGCTCCGGCGTTCGCGGCCCGCCCCGGCGGCGATGCACTCGCGCAAATCGTCGGCGCGATCGAGCAGGCTCGCGGGAGCGGGGGACTGTCCGAGACCGACCTCACCTTTGCCGCGCTCACCGGGATGGCGCGCGCCGCCGGGGACCGCTATACGGTATTCCTCTCGCCCAAGGAACTCGCCGGCTTCCAAGGCCCGCTCAACCCGCCGCACGTGTTCGGGATCGGCGTGCTGCTGCAGCAGGACGAGAAGACCAAAGACGTCAGCGCGGCGTACGTCGCGCCCGGGACCCCGGCCGAGGGCGCGGGCATCCTGAGCGGCGACGTGTTCGACGCCGTCGACGGCGCCAGCGTTCGCGGCCTCGACATCGCGCACGTGCGCGCGAAGCTGCTCGGCCGCACCGGCACGGTGGTGCGGGTGCGCGTGATGCGCGACGGCAAGCCCAACGACGAACTCTCCATCGTGCGCGCGGAGGTGCACGCGCCCACCGTCTACCAGAAACTGCTGCCCAACGGGATCGGCTACATCGCCGTGGGCATCTTCGGTGAGCCGACCGCCGAGGAATTCGGCGCCGCGCTCAAGCACTTGCAGCGCGCCAACGTGCACGCCTACGTGATCGACCTGCGCAACAACGGCGGCGGCTACGTCAACGCCGCGGTCGCCATCGCCGACCACTTCATCCATAGCGGACCGATCGTGTCGGTCGCCGAGCGCTCCGGCACGACGCGGTTCGACGCGGACGCGAACGCCGACGTGACGCACCCCGTCGCCGTGCTCGTCAACCACTACTCGGCGTCCGCCTCGGAGATCACGGCGGGCGCACTGCAGGACGCGGGCGTCGCGACGCTCGTCGGCAGCCGCACCTACGGCAAAGGCGTCGTGCAGCAGATCGCGTACAACGCCGACGGCTCGGCGATGAAGATCACGACGGCGCGCTACCTGACGCCCCGCAACCGCATCATCGACGGCATCGGCCTGGTCCCGGACGTGGTGGTCGTGGAGAACGCGCACGCACACTTCGGCGATCCGGCAGCCGACGCGCAGCTGGCCGCCGCAATCAACGTCGTGGAGGCGAAAGCGCGCCTCTGACGGCCGGCTGAGCACCGGCTGCTTGACTTGGCCTCTAGGGTCGCGCTACCCTGGCCAGAAGTGCAAACAGCCGGGGGTTACAAGGTTGACATGTAACGGCAGGCGACTGCAGGGTGGCATGAGAGCGCGCCGTCTCATCCTTCACCCGCGAATCGAACGATCGCGCTGATGAAGCTAATCGCCGCCGTGCCGCTTAACGAAATCATCGTTTCGGTATCGATCGTCGTCCTGCTCGCGGTGGTTGCCGCCTTTGGCGGAATCGCTTTATACCAGTTGCGGCGGTTGCAGCATCAGCAATTACAGCTCAACGAACTTCGCTCGCGTCTTTCGGATTCGCGCGGTGAACTCCACGACGATCTCGATGATTTCACCGGACGCGAAACGCCGAACCCGCCTCGAGACTTGATCGAAGCCTGTCGCAACGGTACGTGCGTCCTCTTTGCGGGAAACGGGATCAGCCGGTCTGATACGCGCGACGCGATCCTGAACCAGATTCTCTACCGCGCGACACTGTCTGAAGATATGCGTGATACGATCCGGCGGCTCGCGCAAAGCAACATTGACGCCGCGTTCGAGACGCTGATCGCCGAAGAAGGCCGACACAACGTCTTGGAATGGCTCAATAATGCGAGCGGGGGCTGGGGCGGACATTCGACAGTTCTAGAAAGCCTGTTGGCGGAAATTTCATTCGAAGACTGCGTAACGACCACGTACGATGAGACGTGGGCGGTCGTTTTCCAACATCGCAAACCCGTCATCATTACCGGATCGTCCAGCGATGATTACGAAACGGCCGCTAACCCGGCTGTTTTTTCCGTTACGAACATGCTCGGCGTCGTCAGCGCGCCCGACTCGATCCGGCTGACCTGGCAAGACCTTCGCTCCTACGTCTACGCAAACCCGACATTCGGAAAATACATTGGCTCGCTATTTCAAACTGCCACCGTCCTCTTCTTAGGCTGTAGCACGGCGCTTATCGAGGGGGTGCTTTCATCAATCCCTGAGCTCGCGGCCAATACGACGCCGACGCGAACACACTATGCGTTGATTCCGAGCGAACGAAATCTTCAAGCAAACACGCGGCGCTTCCGGCCTACGTTCGGCATCGAGATACTCCCGTACCGGCCATCGAAAGGTCACCCTCAAGTCCTCACATTCGTCGGGAGGCTGCTCGAGGAAACGCACGGCGCGAATGCCGAAACCGGCTCTATATTGCCGCGATCGGCCCCGCCTCGCTTGAACTCAGTGCGGCTCAAGAACATCGGCTCGTTCGAGTCGCTCGACCTCTCTTTCGACGGCGACTTCACGATCATCATCGGGGATAATGGGTTCGGTAAGTCGACGATCCTGCGTGCAATCGCGGTGGCACTCGCATCCGGCGATCCGGCAGCCGCCACGGCGGCTCAACGTCTGCTCACGAACGGCGCCAACGATGGGTTCATCGAGCTCCATCTGGGACGCCAAATCTACCGCGTGGATTTGGTACGAAGCCGCGGCGCCGTGAATCTCACCTCGCAGCAGCTGAGCCCACTGCGTCGTGGCGGCCTCGTGGCGCTCGGCTTTCCGGCTGTCCGCGGCGTGTCGGTCTCGACGATCCCGGGTTTCGTGCCGCGGGGAGAACACCGCAGCCCGAGTGTCGCCGACGTCTTGCCACTGGCGTGGGGCAATCAAGATGGCCGGCTGAATGACGTTCATCAATGGTTGATCAACGTGGATTTCATCGCCGGCGGGGGGAGCCAATGGACGTCGCATGAGCGGGACCGGGCAACCGCGTTGCGAGCGAGCTTCTTCAAAATTCTGGCGGAAATAGTCCCTTACACCGGCTTCGAGTTCTCGCGCGTCGTCAAAGATCCGTGGCGCGTCATGGTCAAAATGCGCGATGGCGAGGCATCGCTCGATCAGGTGAGCCAAGGGATGTCATCGGTGCTCAGTTGGGTCGGAACGCTGCTGCAGCGTATGTACGAGATATACTGGGATTCGGAAAATCCCGAGGCCCAGCGGGCGCTTGCGCTCATCGACGAGCTGGATGCGCACCTTCATCCGGCTTGGCAACGCCAGATGCCGGGCCTGCTGCGAAAGCACTTCCCGAACGTAACGTTCATCGCGACGACGCACTCGCCGCTCATCGTATCCGCGCTAGCAGAGGCTGACGTCCGCATTGCGCGACGAAACGCACACGGCAAGCTCGTGGTGGAGCGGGCGATTGAAACGATGACCGGACTACGGGCCGATCAGGTTCTGACCAGCGATGCGTTCGACCTCGAATCAACGAGATCGCCCGAACACGATGCCAAACGATTCCGGTTGAACGAGCTCATTGCGCTTCCAAGTCTTACGCCTGAGCAGCGCGATGAGCGCAGAGAGATCGAGGATGAGCTTTCGAAGACGACGATTATCGGTGACGATCGAGCCAGGCGCGCGGAGTTCGAGCGATTGCGCCAAGTCGCACTCACCTTCGCGCAGCAGGAACCGGGTGGAGTCCGTGACGCCCTTGAGAAAGCCGCGCAGCAGGCTACAAAGCAAAGTGCTTCCGAATGAAGCGGGTGCGCTGCAACCGCCCCGATCTGCCGGAGACGGCCATTGGCCGTATCGCACGAAGCCTCACCGAGTTCCGCGAATACTTCGCGAACGGCGCGGCCGGAGAACGCCCGATAGTCGACAGATCGATAAATCGTATCTACAAGAAAACGCTTTCGGAAGAGTTCCACGGCAAGTGCGCATATTGCGATCGCCGGTTGACGACGCAACTCGAAGGGGACGTCGAGCACATACGTCCCAAGAATCGCGTCTGTGACGAGCACGGAACGCAGATTCGCTCCGCTCGCTACCCGGACCGCGATCACCCGGGTTACTGGTGGCTCGCATACGACTGGGAAAATCTCGTCATTTCATGCAAGGAATGCAACACGCGATTCAAGCGCGACAAATTTCCCGTCGAAGGCTCTCATGCCGAGTCCGAAGGCGAGACCGACATCGGGCTGTTGATCAACCACCACGAAGAAAACCCAATGGATCATTTTGCGATCAACGTGACGACGGGTGAGCTCGTCCCCTTGACCCAAAAGGGGCGAGTCAGCGCACAGGTCCTCAGCCTCAACCGCGAACAGCTGCGGGACGAGCGTGTCTTCGAGTTCAACAAGGCGCAAGCGGTGTTGGCGGTCGCCGTCAATCAATCCGTGGATGACAACACCCGTGGGTTAGCGATCAGGACCATCGTTCGTTACATCACGAACCAAGAGGAGCATAGCATCTTTTGCGCCGCGAGCCTCGACCGCATGGTGGGGGCCGTCGGAGCTACGATCGACTTTTTCCGGGCCCAGCGTACCGACGACGCGGGCCTCTGAACACTTCGCGCCCCGTCGCGGGTTGTGGACGCCGTGCCCCACGCTCGTAACCTCGCTCTGCTGCTGCTCACTGTCATCATTTGGGGCTATAATTGGGTGCCGCTCAAGATTGCTGCGGTCGCGATCGACCCGTGGTGGTTCGGCGCCGTACGCGTCGGGGGTGGCGCGCTCGTGCTGTTCCTCGTGCTGGCGATCACTCGCCGCGGCATGGCGCCGCCGCCTGGTCGCGCGTACATCGGCATCGGCGTCGTGCAAGTTGCCGGGCTGATCTGCTTCTCCACGCTCGCGCTGCGGTTTGGCGGCGTCGCGAACGTCGCGTCGCTGATCTTTACGATGCCGCTGTTCACCGCGATCTTCGCGTACGCGCTCGTTCGCGAGCGCCTCTCCCAGGCACGGATCGCGTGGCTACTCGTCGCGGCCGGCGGCATCGTCGTGGTCGGCTCCGGGCTGCACGCGCGCAACGAGCTCATCGGCGGTGCACTGGCGGTGTGCGCCGGCGCGTCGTGGGCGCTGGGCAACGTGCTGCAGCGGCGCGCGGCGTACCGCATCGACCTGCTGCGCCTCGTCGCGTGGCAGCAGCTCGTCGCGTTCGTCCCACTCGCCCTGCTGGCGTTGACGGTCGGCAAGCCCGTCGCGCACCTCGACTCGGGCGTCGTCGCCGCCGCGACGTTTGCCGCGATCATCGGGAGCGGCGTCGCGTGGCTGTGGTGGGGCAGCGCGCTCGCCTCGCTCCCTGCGAACACCGTCGCGCTCGCGTCGTTCGCGATCCCGGTCATCGCCGCGCTCAGCGCGTGGGTGCAACTGCACGCGGCGCCGCCGCCGCTCACGGCGCTCGGCTTGGCGATCGTGGTGGTTGGGCTCAGCGGCAGCGTGCTGCACGAGCGCCGCAACGGCATCGCAGCGGCTGCTGCGGCTGCCGAGCTCGCGGCGTAGCGCGTCAGGCCGCGAGCATCATCGTCGCTTCGCGCGCCGGCGTGAGGCGCGTGCGAACGTAGCGCTTCAGCGTGCTGTAGCTGCCGGGGAAAGCGAACCGCTCGACGAGATCGGCGTGCACCGCGCGCAGCGACGTGCCGTCGAGGAGCGCGTCCTCGATCTCCGCGCGGTGAGGTTCGCAAACCGACGCGGGCTCGCGCGCCGCGCTTAGGTCCGCCACGTCGCCGCCGAGCAGTCCGGCACGGCGGCCGTACGCCGCGATGGTTTCGCGGCGGTGCCCCGTCTCGTGCTCGATGCGGCGCAGCGTCTTGCCTTCGCGCAGCATCGCGAGGACCCGGTCGCGCTGCGCCTCGGTCAGCGTGTTCATGGCCGACGCTTCGCGCGGTGCTCGCGCGCGACCCTGCGAGAGCCGCTCGCTGGTGGCCGCTTTTGGCTGCCCAACGGCGTCGATCGTGCGCGGCCGCTTTCGGCTGCCCGAATGCGCCACGCCGCGAACGCGTCTGGTAGACTGCGGCGCATGAGCCTCATCCCGATCGTCATCGAGCAAACGCCGCGCGGCGAGCGTTCCTACGACATCTACTCGCGGCTGCTGCAAGAGCGCATCGTGTTCGTCACCGGTCAGGTGGACGACACGATGGCGAACATCGTGATCGCGCAGCTGCTTTTTCTGGAAAAGCAAGATCCCGACCGCGACATCGACCTGTACATCAACAGCCCCGGCGGCAGCGTCAGCGCGGGCCTGGCGATGTACGACACGATGCAGCTCATCAAGCCGGACGTCGCGACGATCTGCGCGGGTCTGGCGGCGTCGGCCGCGTCGCTGCTGCTCACCGGCGGCGCGGCCGGAAAGCGCATGGCGCTGCCCTACAGCAAGATCCTCATCCACCAGCCGTCGATCGGGCAGATCGGCGGCCAAGCCACCGACATCGAGATTCACGCGCGCGAGCTCGTCGCGACGCGCCGCATTATCGCAGGCATCTACGAGCGCACGACGCATAAGCCCATCGACGATATCCTGCGCGACCTCGAGCGCGACTTCTACATGAGCGCCGATGAAGCGCAGGCGTACGGCATCATCGATACCGTGCTGCAGAACGGTAACCGCAACGGCGCGGCTGCTATGCAAACTGGGTGAAGAACGCGTCTGCGGCATCGGGCGGGACGCCCGCGGCGACCGCTCGTTCATGCGCTTTTGCGCGATCGGGCCGCACGTGCACCAGCAGCGCGCGCGTCCGCTCGCCGCCCGGCACGAGCGCGATGCGCGGTGACGACGCCGGCGTCACGACCGTCTGCCAGGGCTCGAGCAGCGCGCTCGCGTTCTCCGCGGTGTCGACGCGCAGGTGTGCGTCCATCGTCGTGATCGTCAGCGGCAATCCGTCCGTGTCGACGTACGCGTCGCCACGCGCGATCGTGATGCGCTCCACCAAGAAGTCTTCGTTCGCGATGAGCAGCGTGTGCGCGAGCCCGTCCGCATCGTACGACAGCTGCTTCACCGCGCCCGGGAACGTCGCGCGGAAGTCGAGCACGTCGCCCGCTTTTTTCACATGCAGCTCGCGCGGCGTTCCGTCGGCGCCCACGCGGTTCCAATCGAAGATACGGTATGTCAGATCGCTGGCCTGCTGCGTCTCGAACAGCCGGATCCCCGCGCCGATGGCATGCAGCGTCCCGGCTGGGAGGTAGAACGCGTCGCCCGGATGCACCGGCACGCGCCGCAAGATGTCGCCCAGCGTGCCGTCGGCGACGCGGCGCTCGTACTCCTCGCGCGACGTGTCGCGCGCCCAGCCCAGCACCAGCTCCGCGCCGGGCTCGCAGTCGAGGATGTACCAGCACTCGGTCTTGCCGTTGGGCTGGTGCTCGATCCGTTGCGCATACGCGTCGTCGGGATGCACTTGCACCGACAGCGGCTCGCGCGCATCGATGATCTTCGTGAGCACCGGAAACAGGCGCGTGGGATCGATCGGTCCCGTCAGCGCGTCGCCGAGCTCGGCGCGCAGGTCGGCCAGTGTCTTGCCGCCCAGCGGGCCGTTGGCGACACGGTTCGCGTCCCAGCACTCCCACGACTCGCCGAGCTTTTGCATGCGGTCACCGGGCTTGCCGTAGCGCGTGACGAGGGCGTCGCCGCCCCAGATCGCCGTCGTCAGCTTCGGTTCGAGGAGATAAGGATAGAGCCGGACACTCACGTGCCGGCTCTTAGCCTTTGGGGTTGGGCCTTCCGGCTGGGTTAGTCGCGCCGGACGGTCGTGCTCGTGGAGCTCGAGCGATTGTTCGACATCGCAACGAGTCCGACGATGACGATCAGCACCACCGCGCCGATCACGATCCACGTCCAGTTGAACGCGCCCGTTTGGTCGGTGGTGGAGTTCGTGGTGGTCGTGGTGGAGCCGGTCGTGGTGCCGCTGGTCGTGCCCGAGCTTCCGCCCGTGCCGCCCGTGGTGCTACCGCTCGTCGTTCCGCCGCCGGTGCCGCCGCCGCCGCCCGTCGTTTGCGCGAGCGCGAACGTCGGAGCCACAGCGAGGAACAGCGCGAGAAACAGGATCGAGAATCGGGTGAATATCCGCAAAGTTCCCCTCCTGGAGATCAGGCAGCGATGTCCATCGGTTCCGGGTCGCCGCCTGGCGGCGTCGGATCGGCGGGTATCTCCGGCACGCTCGGGCCCGACGGGACGTCGGGCACGGCTTCCGGCACTTGATATTCCGCATACATCGCGCCCAGAGACGTTCCCGAGGTCCCGCTCGCTGAAACGCAGGGGAGTCCGGCCACCAGCAACCCAACCACGAACCAAAGAGTCTAACCGTGCGTGCGTACCCTTCTCGTGGTCGCCGCCATGACGGCGGCGTCGATCGGCATGCTCGCCGAAGCCCCCGGCCCCGGCGCACCGTCCGAGGAAGCCGCGAAGATTTTCGCGCTCAGCGGCACGCGCACGGCGCCGGTCCAGTCGTACACCTCGAAACTTCACGTCGACTTCGCGCTGCGCTCGTTTCCGTATCTCAAGTTCCACCTCGAGGGCAGCATCGCGTACAAGCGCCCCAACCTGTACTCGGTGCACTTCGACCATGTGCCGTGGTTCGGCAAGGGCTTCGAGAACATGAAGATGGACCCGCTCGAGCCGCAGACGTGGCCGGAGCACTACGACGTCGCGAGCATCGCGCACGAAGGCGACCGCACGCACGTGGAGATGCGCGACAAGATCGCCGGCAACGTCAAGGGCATCCACGCGGAGCTCGACAACGACGGCTTGCGCCGCATCCAGTGGCAGTACCACAACGGCGGCCGGATCGACGTGCGCGTGAACCCCACGCTCGTCGAAGGCATCCCCGTCCCCGCCAGCGAGGACGCGGACATCAAGCTCCCGGCGTACCACGTGGTCGCGCACGCGACGTTCACCGACTACAAGATCGTCAGCGACGGCGCGGCACCGCCGTCGTCCTCCGCGCGCTAGCCGCCGGGACGGCGTATGCCGCGCGCTGAATGCGCGCGTGAGATGCCGCGCACGACGTTTCTGGTCGCCGCGTGGCGCCGAAGCCGCTGCCGTCCGGCGCGGCGCGTCCGCCCGCGTCGTCGAGCTGCCCGCGGGCGCCGCGGCGGCGTCCGCGCTCCCGCAACTCGACGCGGACGCGACGGTCGTAGTGCTGGGCCTGTGCGGGGCGCTGCGGGGCCTGCGCGCGGGCGACGTCGTGATCTACGGGCGAATCGTCGATGGGGAGCGCACGTTCGCGCTCGACACGCAGTTGATCGGCGAGCTCCGCGAGGCGCTGCCCGGCGCGGCGGTGGTACGCGCGTGCACCGCCGACCGGGTGGTCACGACGGTCGCCGCCCGCGCCGTGCTTGCGCAGCGGTTCGACGCGGACGTCGTCGACATGGAAGCGGCGCATGTCGCGTCCGCGCTCGCGGCGCGCGGGGTGCGCTGCGCGATGGTGCGGGTGGTGAGCGACGACGCGTCGCGCGACCTGCCGCCGCTCGGCGACGCGATCGACGCGACCGGGCGCGTACGGCCGCTGCGGGTCGCGCTCGCATTTGCGCGCTCGCCGCGCGCGGCGTTCGCGTTCGTGCGCGACGTGCGCCGTGCGCTTGCGACGCTGGCCGGCATCGCGCGCACGATCGCCGCGCAGTGATGAACGCATCCGGCAGGCCGCCGTTCACGCGCGCGATCCTGGCGGCAGACCTCCGCGCGCTCGGTGTTGCATTGGATGACGTCGTGATGGTGCACGCCGGGATGCGCAGCGTCGGCCCGGTGATCGGCGGTGTGAACGCGGTGGTCGAAGCGCTGTTCCAGGCGCTGGGGCCGGCGGGGACGCTGGTCGCATACGTCGACTGGGAGACGGGCGTGGACGACTGGGACGATCCGTCCGTCGCCGAGGAGATCCCGGTGTTCGACAAGCGCACGGCGCGCGCGGCGCGCGATAACGGCATCCTGGCCGAGACGCTGCGCACGTGGCCGGGCGCGGTGCGCAGCGATCATCCCGATGCCGGAATCGTCGCAATTGGCCCGCGTGCCGAGGCGCTGTGCGCGGATCATCCGCTGCACTACGGCTATGGCGAGGACTCACCCTTCGCCAAGCTCGTCGCGCTGCCGGCGAAGATCCTCATGCTCGGCGCGCCCCTCGATACGATCACGTTGCTGCACCATGCCGACCACCTTGCGCGCATCCCCGGCAAACGCGTGGTCCGCTACCGCCGCAAGCTGCTGTGCGACGGCGTTCCGGCGTGGGTTGACATTGAAGAGTTCGACACCGCGGACCCCATCGTCGACGGCCTGCCGGACGATTACTTCGGACGAATCGCGGACGACTTTCTCACAACGGGCCGCGGAACGCGCGGGCCTGTCGGCGCAGCGAAGAGCGTGCTGCTGGACGCGCGTGATCTGAACGAGTTCGCAGTCCGCTGGCTGGAAAACTGGGCGGCGCGCCGCGGCGCGCCTAAAGGGCGCTAAGGCAAAAACGTCCGGCCCTTCCACGCGCCGCCGCGGCGCTGCACGTGACGGCCGGCGGAGTCGAGCGTCATCGCCGTGTACAACGCGGCGGCGAACGGCAGTTCCGCCGCGCGGCGCGCGGGCACGTTGTAGAGCCGCAGCGTCGGCGCGAACGCGAGCGCCATGACCGCCCATGCGATGATGCCCGGTAGCGCGATGTCCGCGCGGCCGCGCCGCAGGCCCGCGAACGTTGCCGCGACCGGGACGTAATAGAGCAGCAGCATCCCCGCGACCGTGCCCGCGAGCAGCGGCGGTGAGTACCGCAGTTGCGTGTACGCGGTGCGCGCGACCATCGACCAGATTGCGGGCAGGCCGTCGTACGCGCGCACGCTGCGTGACCGCGTCGCGTCGCCGAGCCACAACCCGCCGCCCGCGCCTTTGACCGCGGCGGCAAGCGCGCAGTCGTCGATCAGCTCGCCTTTGATACGGTCGATCCCGCCGATGCCGGTCAGCGCGTCGTCCGCGATCAGCACGCACCCGCCCGCGGCCGCCGCGGTGGTGCGCTTGTCGTCGTTCACCCACGCGAACGGATAGAGCATCCGAAAGAAGAACACGAACGCCGGGATCAGCAGTCGCTCCCACGGCGACGAACAGTGCAGCGCGACCATCTGCGACACGAGCGCGCGCCGTTCGTGCGTTGCCGTGGCGACGAGGCGCACGAGCGTGTCGGAATCGTGCTCCACGTCCGCGTCGGAGAACCACCAATACGCCGGACGCGCGCCGCCCGCGCGCACCGCCGCGACGCCCTGGGCGAGCGCCCACACCTTGCCCGTCCAGCCGGCGGGCCGCGGGCGGCCTTCGACGACGCACGCCCGCTGCGCCGCGCCGCACCGCGTGATGACCTCGCGCGCGACCTCGCCCGTGCCGTCGTCGCTGCGGTCGTCGACGAGCGTCACCGCGAAGCGGCCCGCATAGTCTTGCGCGAGCAGCGACGCCAGGGTCCGCGCGACGACGTCGGCTTCGTTGCGCGCGGGGACCACCGCCTGCACGTCCGGCGCGGCGTCGCCCGGGGCGGGATCACGGAGGCCGTCTGTACGCGCATCCCAAAACCGACCGCGAGCGGCGACGAGGCCCACCCACGCCGCCGCCGCGACCCACGCCGCAGCCCGCAACGTCTTCAGCATGATGAGCACGTCGACATCGAACGATCCAACTGCGCTCGGTCTATCGCTCGAACCTCTTTCGGTTTCAGCGGCGATCGAGCGCGCCGCCGACGCGCTGTTCCAGCTTCAAGACCCCGCTGGCTATTGGTGGGCGGAGCTGCAGTCGAACGTGACCATCACGGCCGAGGTGCTGCTGCTGCATCGGGTGTGGGGCACGTTCGACCGCGTGCCGCGCGCCGCGGCGGAACAGTATTTTCGCGGCGAGCAGCGCGCACATGGCGGCTGGGAGCTGGCGTACGGCGACGGCGGCGAGCTCAGCGTCAGTATCGAGGCTTACCTCGCGCTACGCATGCTCGGTGTGCCGACGGACGATCACGCGCTGCTGCGCGCGCGCGATTTCATCCTCGAACGCGGCGGCATCACCCGCGCGCGCATCTTCACGAAGATGCACCTCGCGCTCGTCGGCGCGTATGCGTGGGCGGGGTTGCCGGCGCTGCCGCCGTGGCTGATGGTGCTGCCCGAGCGCGGTCCGTTTTCGATCTACGACCTTTCGAGCTGGGCGCGCGGCAGCACGGTGCCGCTGATCCTGCTGTTCGACCGCAAACCGGTCTACGGGCCAGCAATGGATCTCGGCGAGCTGTATGCCGAAGGCCGCACGAAGACGCACTTCGCGCTGCCGCGTGGAGCCGACGCGTTCGAGCGTTTCTTCAGCGGCGTCGATGCGGTGCTGAAATGGACGGAGCGCGCCGGGCTCGTGCCGTTCCGCGCGCGCGGGCTGGCGCTCGCGGAGAAGTGGACCGTCGAACGGCAGGAGCACACCGGCGACTGGGCCGGTATCATCCCCGCAATGCTCAACGCGATGCTCGGCTTGCGCGCGATCGGCTACAGCGTCGACGACCCCGTCGTGGTGCGCGGCTTCGCCGCGATCGACGGCTTCACGGTTGCGGCGAACGGGGCGTACCGCGTGCAGCCGTGCATCTCGCCCGTCTGGGATACGGGGCTCGCGGTGCGCGCGCTCGCCGACGCGGGCATCGAGCGGGACGATCCGCGGCTCGTGAGCGCGGTGTCGTGGCTGCTCGACAAGCAGATCGTCGCGCGCTACGGCGACTGGGCGGTAAAGAACCGCACGGGCGAGCCCGGCGGCTGGGCGTTCGAGTTCGAGAACGCGTGGTATCCCGACGTCGACGACACGGCGGTCGTCGCGATGGCGCTCGCCGCGGTTGACCATCCCGAACCGGACCGCGTCGCGCGGCGCGATCGCGCGCGCGGCGCGCTGGGTCGCCACGATGCAGTGCAAGACGGGCGGCTGGGCCGCGTTCGACGTCGACAACGACAAGGACTGGCTCAACCGCATCCCCTACGGCGACTTGAAGGCGATGATCGACCCGAGCACTGCGGACGTCACCGCGCGCGTGCTCGAGATGATCGCGCGCTGCGGCCTGATTGATTTCGACGAGGAGCGATTCGAACGCGGGTTGACATTCTTGCTCGACGAGCAGGAACGCGACGGCGCGTGGTTCGGCCGCTGGGGCGTGAACTACGTCTACGGCACGAGCGGCGTGCTCGCCGCGCTCGGCGCCGACCGCCCCGGCGATCGTGCGATCGATGCAGCGGTCGTGCGCGGCGCGGTGTGGCTTAAGAGCGTGCAGCAGCCCGACGGCGGCTGGGGCGAGACAACGGCGAGCTACGACGATGCGGCGCTGCGCGGCATCGGCCCGCCGACGGCAAGCCAAACTGCCTGGGCGCTCATCGGCCTGCTCGCATGCGCGGAACGGCTGCCGGAAATCGCCGACGCGTTCGCACCCGCGATCGAGCGCGGCGCGCAGTTCTCCTACGAACGCAACGCGCGGACGGAAGCTGGGACGAACCGCAGTTCACCGGCACGGGCTTCCCGGGACATTTCTACCTGAACTATCACCAGTACCGGCTGAACTTCCCGCTGAGCGCGCTCGGACGCTACCAAACATTTCGCGAAAGCTTAATGTGACACATGATTTTTTGCACGTTTCAGCAGACCGGCGACGTGGTCTTGGTCCGCGGCCGCGACGGAAGCAAGCTGTTTAACCTCGTCGGTCAAACGCTAGTGCGCGGCAAGATCGCCGAGTATTCGCACGTTTTATTATGCGTCATCCCCGGCTTATACGTCCATGCGATGCCAAGAGGTGGCGTGCATTTTGTTTCCACGGAAGATGACGAGGTCAGATTTTCCGCGGTTTGTTCCCGCTGGTCGGCTCGGCGCAATACTACGCTTTCCCAAGCCGATAAGGTCGCTATACTGTCTGCTGCGATATATTTTCTCGGGCAAGACTACAACTATCTCCTGACAGCTTCCACCCGTCATTCGTATTGTTCCGAACTAATCGCGAAAGTATTTCGTAAGATAATGCGCGACGTTATTCCTCGCGATCAACCCCCGGAAACCGCCTTCCCGGTGGACGTTGCAGGCGCGACGGCACTCCCACCTTGGTCGGACGTCACCGCGGAATACGAATCCGGCCTCGGCGACCTTTCGACGAATGCCTGGGACGAATTCGACGAACGCGTGTTCCGTGAACACTTTCTCAACACGGTCAAGATCGATATGGGCTTCATCAGTTGCATGCTCCAACTCGCGCAAATCGAGCAGGGGGTCGCCAATTTGTCCGTGGGCACGCCGGTCGATAGCGAGATCCGCAGCGACGATTACTGGTTTCAAGGATTCGTCGCTACGCTCGAATTGATTAAGGCGCTTGCACAAACGGAAATCGAGCCGCCGACGATACCACAGCTATCGTGGCTACAGGCGGCATACCCGAATTCGATCGCCGGGCCGTCGCGTGATAAGATCAGCGCGGTTGTCAAACGGTTACTGACGAGCTATGCCGATGTCACCGCGATGCAATCAAACAGCATCGAAGCCGCGTACAAGACGATCGCCCAGCACCAATCGTTCGGTCCCGAAGAACTCGTCGTGGTACAGAAAACTCTGGCGACGCTGTCCACCTGCTTTGAGCCGACCGCTGATGCGCGGCTAGGCGAGGTGGAAGCAATGATCGCGGACGAGCTCGCAGCGTTCGCGCCGGGCACGGAACCAGAGCAGTTCGCGAAGTTGCTGGCCGATGCGGTTCGGACCCGCGTGGGTGTCAACGCGAGTTACGGAGAGCTTCGCATTACGGCCACACGGCTTCTGGAGTCTGCTCGGCGCGCGGGAATAATCGGCGGCGAGATCCCTCGTGACCTTGCGGCGACCGATCCTCTTGGGCCGCTACGCCGCGCTGCGCGGACGGACGCCGTTGCCCGGCTGACTCGGCGCGTGCACGACGGCCGCCGGCGCGTCGGTGCGCGGGGGCAGCATGCGAATCCCGAGCAGCAGCGCCGTCGCGATCGTCGGCATCACCTTGGGTTTGATGAGCCGGCGGTCCAGGCGCGCCATCATGCGCCGGTTTTCGGCAAGCGCGGTCTGTAGGAACATCAGCGGCGTCACGCCTTTGACGATCTCCGACAGCTCCGGATCGTCGAGCGCGGGCATCGGCGGAAGATCGGTGGCGCCCGTCACCGTGCCCATCGCGGCGCGGAAGTGGTAGCGCAGCGCTTTGAGCACGTGCGCGCCGAACCCGCCACGCCCCGCGCGCGCCTCTTCGTAGCGCCACCAGTTGATGAAGAATACGATGTGGCGCGCCTCCTCGTACATCACGCCGTCGAAAACCTCGAGTAGGGCGGACGGAAGAATCTTCTTCTGGCGCGCGAGCGCGATGGCGCCGAATCCCACGAACGAGTCGGTGCACTCGCCGAAGCCGAAGATCGCGAACTCCTCGTCGGACACGGGCGCGTCGGCGATGTCGAGCGGCGGCGCCTCGATACCGTAGCGCTCGATGGCGTGCGCCATCAGGCGGCCGTGGCGCGTCTCCTCGGTGCCTTGCAGCGCGACCGCCTCGCGGATCACCGGATCCGTCACGGTGTGCGCGAATGCGGTCACCATGCGGCCCGCGCGCTGCTCGATCGAGCGCGCGTAGCGCCAGAACGGGAACGCGCGCAGCCGGCGCAGATTGACCTCGTCGAGCTCCGGCCAAGGCAACTGCTCCGGTTCGAAGTCGACGTGCGTCTCGATGAAGGTCCGGCAGAACAGATTGCGGTGTTCTGGTGTTCCGACTTGCATGCGCCCAACATGCGACGCCCAGGCAAGGCCCCTCCTGCCCGAGGGAGAGGCTTGGACGGGCCGCCGACGGAAGACCCGTAGCGTGCAGGCAGCACCGCCGGGAGTGACGACCCGGGAGCCGACGCTTCAGGATGCCGAACGTTTATCGCGGCATCTGTTGCCGCGTGTGTCGCGCACGTTTGCGCTCGGGATCAAGCTGCTGCCGCCCAAGCTGGAGCCGCCGGTGCGCGCCGGTTACCTCCTGTGCCGCATCGCCGACACCATCGAGGACGACCTCGCCGCGACGCCCGAACGCAAGGCGGCGCTGCTCGACGAGTTCCTGAACTGCTTCGACAGCGCGCAGTCCGCCGATGCGTTCGGCTCCTGCATCGCGGAGCTCGGCGCGAACGAAGACCACCTCGCGCTGGTCGAGCAAACCGGGCACGTGTTCTTCACATACCGCATGCTCGACGCGCCGACGCGCAACATCTTGCGGCGCTGGATCACCGAGATGGTGTTCGGGATGCGGCGCTTCGTCGTGGAGCACCGCGGCGGGATCCGCATCTCGACGGTCGACGAGTTTCGCGAATACTGCTACTTCGTCGCCGGGACGGTCGGGCATCTGCTCACCGACTTGTGGTACGAGCATTCGGCGTTCGTCGGCAAAGGAACGTACGCGCGGCTGCTCGCCGACTGCGAGGCGTTCGGCGAGGCGCTGCAGACCGTCAACATTCTCAAGGACATCGCGTGGGACGCCGAGCGCGAGAACGCGATCTACATCCCGTCCGACCTGCTCGCCGCCGCCGGCAGCGGCCACGACGCGATCCTGCGTGACGAGCGGCGCGCGGCCAACCGCGACGCGCTGGCGCCGTTGATGCAAATCGCGCAGGACGACATCGAGCGCGCGCTGCGCTACATCGAGGCGCTGCCCGCCACGGCGCTGCGCATCCGGCTGTTCTGCGTGCTGCCGGTGTTGTTCGCGGTCGCGACGATGCGCGAGCTCGAACATTCCGAAGCGATGCTCGTGCCCGGCGGCGCGGTGAAGATCGGGCGCGCCGAGGTGCGCGCGCTCGTGGTCGCCGGCTCGACGTCCACGCTGACGAACCGCTCGCTGCGCTGGCTCGTCGACCGCGTGCGCAAGCGCCCGTTCACGTTCCCCGGCTGACGCCGCGTGCCGACGGCGTTCGTCACGGGCGCGTCCGGCTTCGTCGGCGCGAACCTGGTGCGCGAACTTCGGGCCCGCGGCTGGCGCGTGCGCGCGCTGGTCCGGGGCGAGGCACCGTCGCTGGCCGGGCTCGACGTCGAGCTGGTGCCAGGCGATCTCTTCGCGCCGGGCCTCGCTGACGCGATGCGCGGGTGCGACGCGCTGTTCCACGTCGCCGCGACGTACAGCCTGTGGCGCCGCGACCGCGCCGAGGTGCTGCGCGCGAACGTCGACGGTACGCGCAGCGTGCTCGCCGCAGCGCGTGCGGCGGCGGTCCCGCGCACCGTGCACACCAGCTCCGTAGCGGCGCTGGGCGCGCGCGACGACGGTCTGCCCGCGGACGAGGGCTACCAGAGCCCGCCCAACAGGCTGATCGGCGCCTACAAGCGTTCGAAGTACCTGGCGGAGCTCGAGGTCCGGCAAGCAGTCGGGGACGGCCAGGATGTCGTCATCGTGAACCCGACGACCCCGGTGGGTCCTTGGGACGCCAAGCCGACGCCAACCGGCGAGATCATCGTGCGCTTTCTGACGGGCCGGATGCCCGCCTACGTCGACACCGGGCTGAACGTGGTCGACGTGCGCGACGTCGCGGTCGGGCACGTGCTCGCCTACGAGCGCGGCGCGACGGGTCAGCGATACATCCTGGGCAACGAGAACCTCACGCTGCGAGCACTACTCGACCGGCTGGCGGCGATCGCCGGCCGCGCCGCGCCGCGCGTGCGCCTGCCGCGTGTCATTCCCCTGGCCTACGCGGCGTTCGGCGAGTACGTTCTCGCACCGCTCGGCGTCCAACCGGACGTCTCGGTGGACAGCGTGCGCATGGCCAAGCAGCAGATGTTCTACACCGCGGAGAAGGCGGTGAGCGAGCTGGGTCTTCCGCAATCCCCCGTAACCAACGCGCTCGCGGACGCGGTCACCTGGTTTCAACAACACGGCTACGCCGCCCGCGGCGCACGCCCGGCGGAGGACGGATGGCGATCTCTCTCAAGCAAGCGGTAGCGGTCGGCTCGTACGTCGTCCGGCAACGGATGGCAGGTCGCAAGCGCTACCCGCTCGTGCTGATGCTGGAGCCGCTGTTCCGCTGCAACCTCGCGTGCGGCGGGTGCGGCAAGATCCAGCACCCGGTCGACGTGCTGCGTCGCCACCTCACGCCGGAGCAGTGCTTCGCCGCGGTCGACGAGTGTGGCGCGCCGGTCGTGTCGATCCCCGGCGGCGAGCCGCTGCTGCACCCGCAGATCGACGAGATCGTGAAAGGCCTCGTCGCGCGCAAGAAATTCGTGTACCTCTGCACCAACGCGATCCGCCTCGAAGCCAGCCTCGACAAGTTCACGCCGTCGGAGTACTTCTCGTTCAGCGTACATCTCGACGGACCGCGCGACGTGCACGATCATGCCGTGGCGCGCGACGGCATCTTCGACGTCGCGGTTGCCGCGATCAAAGCGGCGAAGGCGCGCGGCTTCCGCGTGACGACGAACACGACGATCTTCGACGGCGCCGATGCGGCGACGTTCCAGGGCTTCTTCGACTACCTCACCGACGAGCTGAAGGTCGACGGGATGATGATCTCGCCGGGCTACCGCTACGAAAAGGCGCCAGATCAGGATCATTTCCTGGCGAAGGAGCAGACGCGCCAGCTTTTCCGCGCGATTCTCGAGCCGTACAAAGCGCGCAAGAATCGCTGGCAGTTCAACGCCAGCCCGTTCTTCCTCGACTTTCTCACCGGGGAGAAAGAATACGACTGCACGCCGTGGGGCATGCCCAGCTACAGCCTCTTCGGCTGGCAGAAGCCGTGCTATCTGCTGGGCGAAGGCTACGCGAACTCGTACAAGGAGCTGCTCGAGGATACTGAATGGGCCGACTACGGCCACGCAAGCGGCAACCCGAAGTGCGAAGACTGCATGGTGCATTCCGGCTTCGAGGCGACGGCCGCGGCAGACTCGATGCGACCCGGTAACATCTTTCGCTCGATCAAAGGTGTGCTCGCGCGCTAGGATTCAGTCCTCCGACAAGCTCCGGACCGAACCCCTCGCTCGTGCTTCGCACGAGCTCCGAAAAAGGAAGTCTTATACAAAAAAGGCCGCCGCCCGGAGCATCGTCCGGAGCGGCGGCGTTTGCTTGCAAGCGGTGTCGTTACCGCCGCTCACCATCCGGCGGAGCGGCGGCGACGGTCACCACGAGACGTAGACCGTCAACTGCGACGATACGCCTGTGGTGTTGTCGGTGATCGTGAGCAAAGAGCCCGAATCGTCGGTGGAGTCCACCTTGAAGTTGCCGCTGCCGGCGATGAACCGGGGGTTGCCGTAATTGACCTCCATCGTCACGTGGATCGAGTCGCCGGTGTGGGCGAGCCCGCATGATGGGCCGAGGTTGATGTCCGGCGGGGTGCCGCCGGCCTGGCCGACGTTACCGCTCGCTGTGGGATCGTAGGCTTGTCCGGTACCGGGGGCGTACAACCAGATCGACGGATTGACTTCCTGGCAGTTTTGACTGAAGCCCGACGGATACGCTGGAATCGTGAGCGTGTAGTTGTACGTTTTGATCGTGCGCGGCGCGCGGACTTGTGATTTCGGCTGGGATGGCGCGGTGCCCGTGCCGGGTGGGACGCTCATGCTGCCGCTGCCTCCGCCGCAGCCGGCGAGAAATGCAGCGGCTAGACCGATGGTCAACAAACGTTTCATTCGAAAACCCCTTGTTCGAAGAACTGACGCGGCGTCACAACGGCGCGCGCGTGGTGATCTCGCCGCCTCGGAACACCGTTCGCGTCGCGGCGTTTCGCCCGAAGGCGATTCAATCGAAACCCCTTTTTCGATGAACCTACGCTACGCCAAGACAGAGACGTGACCAAGTGTCGAGCAACACTGATTCTACCTCTTTCTGGTACGCGAAGTCTCGATGCGACACGATGACAATCTCGTGCAGCGCACAGCGCCAGCCCGCTCATCTCACCGCGGCGCCGGGAGCGATCCGCGCGAGAGGCGTATTCCCGGACCATGATCTTTCAGCCTGAGTTCGAGACGCTCGAACGGCATGCGCTCGAGGCGCTGCAACTGGAGCGCGTGCGCGCGCTGGTCGAGCGGCTGCGGGATGCGAACGACATCTACCGCGAGCGCCTCCGCGGCGTCGCGGCGCCGGCGTCGCTCGAGGACGTCGCGGAATTGCCGTTCAGCACCAAGACCGACATGCGTGATGCCTACCCGCTCGGGCTCTTGGCCGTGCCGGAGCGCGATCTCGCCCGCGTCCATGCGTCGTCCGGAACCACCGGCAACCCCACCATCGGCGCGTACACGAAAGAAGACGTGCGGGTCTTCGGCGAGGTGGTGGCGCGCAGCTTCGCGGCCGGCGGCATCGCGCCGGGCGACATGTTCCAAGTCGCGTGGGGCTACGGGTTGTTCACCGGCGGGCTGGGTGGGCACGGCGGCTGCGAGACGCTCGGCGCGTGCGCCATCCCGGCGTCGAGCGGCAACACCGCGCGCCAGATCCAGCTGCTGTGCGATCTGCCCGTCATCGGAATCGGCTGCACGCCGTCGTACGCGCTCGTGCTCGCGGAACGATTGCAAGCG
The DNA here is from genome assembly GCA_963792235.1 of Vulcanimicrobiota bacterium. Classification (GTDB taxonomy): domain Bacteria; phylum Vulcanimicrobiota; class Vulcanimicrobiia; order Vulcanimicrobiales; family Vulcanimicrobiaceae; genus Vulcanimicrobium. The sequence goes on along the minus strand of CAWBVR010000020.1, from coordinate 208,221 downwards.
GAGAACCGCCGGCCCAAAGCCCTGAAGTATGCGATTTGCGGCGCGGAGTCGTGGACGCGCGAGATGCGCGCGGAGCTAGAAGAGCTGTTCGGCGTCACCGCGACCAACATTTATGGATTGACGGAGATTATCGGGCCCGGCGTCGCGCAGGAATGTCTCGAGAAGCAAGGGCTGCATGTTCAGGAAGATCACTTTCTCGCCGAGATCATCGACCCGGACAGCGGCAAACCGCTGGCTGAGGGCGAGCGCGGCGAGCTGGTGATCACGACGCTGACGCGCGAGGCGATGCCGGTGCTGCGCTATCGCACGCGCGATCTGACTTCACTCGTGCGCGAGAAGTGTGCGTGCGGGCGCACCACCGCGCGCATCGACTGGTTCACCGGGCGCGTCGACGACATGCTCGTGATTCGCGGCGTGAACGTGTTTCCGTCGGCGATCGAGGAGGTGCTGCTGCGCTTCCCGGAGCTGTCGCCGAACTACCGCATCTTCGTCGACCGCCCGCCCAACGGTCTGGACACGCTGCTGGTCGAGGTGGAGCACCATCCCGGCGCGGCGGTCGGCGATCCCGCGGCTCTCGCTCGGACCGTAACCGGACGGCTTTCGGAGACGCTGCTGGTGTCGCTCGAAACACGCGTGCTCGCACCCGGCACGATCGAGCGGATCGAGGCAGGGAAGGCCAAGCGCGTCATCGACCGGAGAAGCGTATGACCGATCCTTCGACAGGCTCAGCCGCAGTTGACAACACGTCAGGAGAGGCCGATGTCGTCGTCACCGAGCGCCCGCACGAGCACGTCGCGGTGGTGCGGCTCAACCGGCCCAAGGTCCTCAACGCGCTGTCGAACGCCGTCGCGACGCAGCTCGCCGAGACCTTCGAGAAGCTCGACGCCGACGGTGTTACGCGCGCCATCGTGCTTACCGGCGACGACCGCGCGTTCGCGGCGGGCGCCGACATCGCCGAGTTCGCCGCCGACGGCCCGCGGCTCGAGGAGTGGGACCGGCTGTGGGCGATCGGGCTGCCCATCATCGCCGCGGTCCGCGGGGTCGCCCTGGGCGGCGGGCTGGAGCTCGCGATGTCGTGCGACTTGATGATCGTCGCGGACGACGCCCGCCTGGGCCAGCCCGAGATCAACCTCGGCGTGATGCCGGGCGCCGGCGGCACGCAGCGCCTGACGCTCGCGGTCGGCAAGGCGCTGGCGACGGAGATGGTGCTGCTCGGCCGCGAGCTCAGCGGGCGCGAAGCGGAGCTGCACGGGTTGGCGAACCGGTCGGTCCCCGCGGAACGCGTCCTGCCCGTCGCGCTGAAGCTCGCGCACGCGCTCGCGAGGCAGGCGCCGCACGCCGTGCGCGTCGCCAAGCGCGCGATCGCGCAGGCGTTCGAGCAGTCGCTGCACGCGGCGCTGATCGACGAGCGGCGCGCCTTCTACGGCCTGCTGCAATCGCAGGACGCGCGCGAAGGCGTCGACGCGTTCCTGAACAAACGCAAACCGGTATGGCAAGGACGATGAGCGAAGCGGTCGACCATCGCGTCGAGATCGCGGACGGCGTCGCGACGGTGACGTTCGACCGCCCGCAGGCATACAACGCGTTCACCGCGGACATGATCCAGTCGCTGCTCGCGAGCTTGAAATCGCTGGAGCGCGACAAGGCGGTGCGCGCGGTCGTGCTCACCGGCGCCGGCAAAGCGTTCTGCGCGGGCCAGGCGCTCGACGACGAGAAGACGCTGCCGTCCGATGGAACGCATTCGCTGTTCAACGCGATCGAGCGCGGGTACGGGCCGCTGGTCACCGCGATCCTGACGTCGGAGAAACCGTTCGTCGCCGCGGTGAACGGCGTCGCGGCGGGCGCGGGGATGGGGATCGCGTGCGCCTGCGATTTCCGCATCGTCGCGGAGACCGCGTCGTTCACGACGGCGTTCGTGAAGATCGGCCTGGTGCCCGACAGCGGCTTGTCGTTCACGCTGCCGCGGCTGATCGGCTACGGCCGCGCGCTGGAGCTGTGCCTGCTGTCGGACAAAGTGGACGCGAAGCGCGCCGACGCGCTCGGTCTGTGCACGAAGGTCGTGCCGCTGGACCAGGTCGTCGCCGAAGCGCACACGCTCGCGCGGCGGTTCGCACGCGGGCCGCGGTCCGTCGGCTTCGTCAAGCGCGAGCTGTTGCGCAACGGCGGCGGCGACCTGCGCGCGGCGCTCGAGTTCGAACTGCAGTTGCAGGCGGCCGCCGGGGAGACCGCGGATTTTACGGAAGGCGTCGCCGCATTCCGCGCCAAGCGCGAGCCTGAGTTCCGCGGCACGTAACAGACGGTCGAGTGAAGATCGGCATCGTCGGCGCCGGCGCGCTCGGGCTGACGTTCGCGGCGTGGCTCGCGCGCGCGCATGACGTCGTGCTCCTCGCGCGGCGGCGTGAAGTCGCCGATACGATTCGGCGCGACGGGGTCACGGTCGAAGCCGGCGAGGGCGGCGGCGAGCCCGCCACGGTGCGGGCGACGACCGACCCGCGCGCGCTCGCCGGCTGCGATGCCGTGATCGTCGCGGTGAAGACGTATGCAACCGCCGCCGCCCTCGCACCGCTTCGCGGCGTCCTCGGACGCGACACGCTCGTCGCAACGGTGCAGAACGGGATCGACAGCGCCGACGGCGTGCGGGCGGCGCTGCCGGGTGCCCGCGCAGTCGCCGCGCCGACCACGCAAGGCGCGGTGCTGCTCGGCGACAGCCGCGTGCGCACGGTGAACCGCGGGACGACGGTCATCGCACGCGACGACGCGACGCCGCCCACCAGCGACGATCTCGCGGCGGCGTTTGCCGCCGCCGGACTCGATGCGCGCGTCGAGGACGACGTCCGGCAGCTGTTGTGGGGCAAGGCGATCATGGTAGCCGCGATCAACCCGCTGGGCGCGTTGACGAGCTCCCCCAACGGCGCCATCGTGACCGATCCGGACCTCATTCCGCTCGCGCGTGCACTGGTGGCCGAAGCGGCCGCGGTCGCGCAAGCTGACGGCGTCGCCCCCGGGGATCCGTGGGCCACGCTGGAAGCGGCGGCGCGGGCGACCGCGTCGAACCGCAACTCGATGCTGCAAGATCTCGACGCCGGACGGCCCACGGAGATCGATGCGATCTCCGGCGCGATCGTACGGCGCGCTCGCGCGCACGGGATCGCCGTGCCGCTCACGGAAACGGTGCTGCGGCTGGTGCATGCGCGCGAACGGTCCGCCGGCGGGGCGAGCCGATGAGCCGGCGCGTCGGAGCGGCGGAGATCAGCGCGCGCAAAGGCGCGGCATTCCCCGTGGTAACGGCGTACGATGCGCCGTTCGCGCGCTGCGCCGAAGCAGCCGGAATCGACGTGATCCTGGTCGGCGACTCGCTCGGGATGGTCGTGCTCGGGTTCGACTCGACGGCGCAGGTGGAGCTCGCCGACATGATCCGGCACGGCGCCGCCGCGGCGCGCGGCACGCAGCGCGCGCACGTGATCGTCGATCTCCCGTTCGGCACGTACGAAGCTTCCGACGAGCTCGCCGTTGCGAGCGCGACCGCGCTGGTGAAGCACGGCGGCGCGTCATCGGTGAAGCTCGAAGGCGGCGAGCGCGCCGCATCGCGTATCCGCGCGATCGTCGCGGCCGGCATTCCGGTGTGCGCGCACGTCGGCGTGCTGCCGCAGACCGCCTCGCTCGGCAGCGGCTTCCGCCTCAAGCGCGAGCACGATCAGCTGCTGCGCGACGCGGACGCCGTGGTCGAAGCAGGCGCGTTCGCCGTCGTGCTCGAGATGGTCGAAGACGCGCTCGCGGCGGAGATCACGCAGCGCATCGCGATCCCGACGATCGGCATCGGCAGCGGCCCGCGCTGCGACGGCCAGGTGCTCGTGCTGCACGACGTGCTCGGCCTGTATCCCGACGCGCCGCCGTTTGCGAAGCAGTACGCCGCGCTCGGCGCGGATGCGACCACGGCACTGCACGCGTTCGCGAGCGACGTTCGAGCGCGCACGTTTCCGGTCGAGCGCGCCGGCGCGGCGGCGCCCCGCGAGGCAAACGGCTACCGGCCGTAGCCGCGGCCGCTTCGCGCGCTCTTTCAGATTACGGCGACGGGCTCGGTTTCGGCCCGGCCGCCGCTGCGGCAGCCGCCGTCATCTCGCGGTCGATGCGCGCCGTCAAGCCGCCGCGGTAGAGATCCATGTGCGTGCGGTGCGGGACGATCTCGATCTGGGCGTTGCTGCCGGGTAACGTCGCGAGCGCGTCGCGCAGGCGCATCACGCCGCGCTCGAGCTGAAACGTGTCCCAGCTTCCGACGACGACGTGCAGCTTGCCGCGCAGCTTCGGGCCCAGCGCCGGCCAGTTGTCGCGCAGCGTCCGCACGATGTCGTAATGTGCTTCCCAATACCGCGCCACGTCCGGATCGATGCGGCCGGTCGCACGGTCGAAGAGCGGTTGCGGGCGTCCGTCGTCGCCGCGCGGCGAGAACACCGCGTCGAACGAGCCGAACTGCCCGCCATACGCTCCGAGCGCGTGCTCTTGCAAGATGTAGTCGCGCAGCGGCACGACGTCCTTGCCTTTGATGCGCACCAGCATGTACGGGCGCCCCGCCCGGGTGTGAAACACGTTACCTGCCGGATCGTCGACAAGATTCGGGCCGGTAAAGTCGTGGAAGTCCGGCGGGTCGGGCGAGGTGGACCATGTGCCGCCGAAGACCGACGGGTAGGTGACCTGCAGCCACAGCGTCGCCCAGCCGCCCGACGAGTGACCGGTCAGAAAGCGCGTCCCTTCCGTGGCCTGCATGCGCCAGCGCGATTCCAAGTACGGGATGAATTCCGTCGTGAGCGCGCGGCCCCACGGGCCGTTGTTGGCGGAGTCGGCAAACACGCTGTGACCCATTGGGACGTGCGGGTCGAGGTGCACGTAGATCAGTTCCGATCCGCCCGTCCGCGCGAGCGCCGCCGCGCGTCCCGCAGCGCCCGGCGCGAGAGCATCAGCGGTCGTACCATAGCCGCCGATCACGTACGCGGTCGCGTAGCGGCGGCTCGACGTTGCATAGTCTTTCGGCGGCTGCACGTAGGCGCGCATCGCGATCGGCCGACCGAAGAACGCGCTCAGTGACGGGCTCACGAACGTCTCCATGCGGCCCAAGCTCGGCTCGGGCGACGCGCGCGATGGCGCCGGCGCATCGGGCGGACGGCGCCCGCGCACGACGATCGTCGTGACGGCGCCCGGTGCGATCGTCACGGTGGTGACGTTGGCGCTCGTCGGATCGCCAGGCTGACCGCCGTCGTACGTGTAGCGGTGCTGCACGTCGAGCTCCGCGCGCGCCGCATAGCGCCCCGGCGCGAGCGCGCGCAGCGGCGTGGGATACGCGTCCGCATCCACCGGAATCTCGACCGCGGAACCGGCCGGCGCGCTCGAAACCTCGACGCCGAGGACTTCGACGTTCTGCGGATCGGTGAAACCCGGTTCGAGCGGCTCGCGCGCCGCGACGGGCGTGCCGGGCACGATCTTTTTCAAGAACACGATTATGCGCCCGTGCAGCTCGCCGAGGCTGCGATCGAACTGCACGACGATGCGCGGGGCGGGCGGCGGCGCGGCCGCACGGACGGTCGCGCCCAGCGCGAGGAACGCGCCCAGCAGCAAACCGATCGAACGCCGCATCAGGCGCGCTCGAAGATCGTCGCGATCCCCTGGCCCATGCCGATACACATCGTCGCCAGGCCGTAGCGGGCGCCGCGGCGTTTGAGCTCGTGCAGCAGCGTCGTCGCGATGCGCGCGCCGCTGCAGCCTAGCGGGTGGCCCAGCGCAATGGCGCCGCCGTTCACGTTGACGATCGCGGGGTCGATGCCGAGCTCGTTCACGCACGCGACGGCCTGCGCGGCGAACGCTTCGTTGAGCTCCACGAGATCGAGGTCGCTGACCGAGAGGTTCGCGCGTTCCAGCGCTTTTCGTGTCGCGCCGATCGGGCCGATCCCCATCACGCTCGGATCGACGCCGAACGTCGCCGACGTCACCACGCGCGCGAGCGGCTGCCAGCCGTGCTTCTGCGCAGCGGCGGCGCTGCAGATCAGCAGCGCGGCGGCCCCGTCGTTGAGCGGCGACGCATTGCCCGCCGTCACCGTTCCGTTCGCTTTGAACGCGGGCTTGAGCTTCGCGAGCGATTCGAGCGTCGTGTCGGGCCGCGGCGGCTCGTCCTGCGTGACGTCGTAGCTCTTCTTCCCCTGCTCGACGTGCACCGGGACCAGCTCGGCGTCGAAACGGCCGGCGGCGACCGCGGCCGTGCACTTCGTTTGGCTGTCGAACGCGAAGCGGTCTTGGTCGTCGCGCGTGACGTTGAACTGCTCCGCCACCTTCTCCGCGGTCTCGCCTAGCGAGATCGGCGGGTACATCGCGGCGAGGCGTGCGTTCACCATCCGGTTGCCGAGCGTCGTGTCGTGGATGTCGGGCGCGCGGTCGTACGCCTTCTCGGACTTGAGGATCACGAACGGCGCGCGCGTCATCGACTCCGCGCCGCCCGCGATCGCGATGTCGATGACGTCGGCCTTGATGGCGTGAAACGCCGAGTTCAGCGCTTGCAAGCCGCTGCCGCACAGACGGTTGAGCGTGGTGCCTGGAACGCTGGTGGGCAAGCCCGCGAGCAGCGTCGCCATGCGGCCCACGTTGCGACAGTCCTCGCCGGCTTGATTCGCCGCACCCCAGAACACGTCGTCGAGTACGGCGGGATCGACGCCGGTGCGGTCGACGAGCGCACGGATCGCGTATGAGCCCAGATCGTCGGGGCGGATCGGGAGCGAGCGCGCCGCCGTACCGCCCCAAGGGCGTGCGCAGCGCGTCGACGATGACAGCTTCGGCCATATCAGGGGAATACGTTCGCTCACCGCAGCGCGGCGCCTCGGCGATCCCGCAGCATCGCGCCTCGGGCGTGGCGAAGGCTAGCAAGGTGGAGACGATTCGCGTGCGCTGCTGCATCGCCGGTGGCGGCCCGGCCGGGATGATGCTTGGATTCCTGTTGGCTCGTGCCGGTATCGACGTGGTCGTGCTCGAGAAGCACGCCGACTTTCTGCGCGACTTTCGCGGCGACACCGTCCACCCGTCGACGCTCGAGCTGATGTACGAGCTGGGGCTGCTCGCCGAGTTCCTCGAACGCCCCCATCAGGAGATTTCGCAGCTGATCGGGATCATCGGCGGCACCGAAGTGCCCATCGCCGACTTCAGCCACCTGCGCACGCACTGCAAGTTCATCGTGCTCATGCCGCAGTGGGACTTCTTGAACTTCCTCGCCGAGCGCGGCCATCGCTATCCGTCGTTTCGCGTGCTGATGCGCGCCGAGGTCACCGGCTTGATCGACGCCGGCGACCGCATCGCCGGCGTGCAGGTGACGACGTCTGACGGCCCGATGGAGATTCGCGCCGACCTCGTCGTCGGCGCGGACGGCCGCCACTCCACGGTGCGCGAACGCGCAGGCTTGCGCATCGACGACATCGGCGCCCCGATCGACGTGCTGTGGATGCGGTTGCCCAAACGGCCCGGTGATCCCAGCGGCGCGGCGCTGGGGCGCTTCGACGCCGGCAAGATCCTCGTCACGCTCGACCGCGGCGATTACTGGCAGTGCGCGTCCGTCATCCCCAAGGGCGGCTACGACGCGTTGCGCGCGGCGGGGTTGCAAGCGCTGCGCGACGACATCGCCGCCGTTGCGCCCCAGCTCGCCGACCGCGCCGACACGCTGCAGAGCTGGGACGACGTGAAGCTGCTCACCGTGACGGTCGATCGCTTGCGCGAATGGTATCGACCCGGTTTGCTGTGCATCGGCGACGCGGCGCACGCGATGTCGCCGATCGGCGGCGTCGGCATCAACCTCGCGATCCAGGACGCGGTCGCCGCGGCGAACATGCTGTACGAACCGCTGCGCACCGGCGCGCCGCCGGTCGCGCAGCTCGCCGCGGTGCAGCACCGGCGCATGCTGCCGGTACGGCTCACGCAAGCGATGCAGGTGTTCATCCAGAACCGCGTGATCACCAGCGTGCTCGCGAGCAAGGCACAGACGAAGGTACCGTGGCCGCTGAAGCTCGTGCGCGCATTTCCGGCGTTGCGGCAGATTCCGGCCCGCGTCGTCGGCGTAGGCTTTCGCCCCGAGCACGTGCGGACGCCGGAGATCGCTACGCCACGATCCGCCTGACCTGCGCGATCCCCAGCTCGTCCGCGAGCGTGTCGAGGTCGCCGATCACCGGCGCGATCAGCGGGATGCCGTCGCGGCGGAATGCGATCTCGTTTTCGTGCTCGATCTCGCCGGCGACGTAGATGCGATCGTGCCCCGGCACCGGCGTGCTCTGCTTGAACGCGCGCAGCTCGCGGTCCATGTCGCGTTTGAACTCCGCGACGTCGCGCAGCGCATCGATCCGCATCGCGCCGAAGAAGTGCGATGTGATCCCCGACGGGGACGTGTTGCTTTCGCCGACCGACAGCATCGTGCCGAACCAGCCCGCGGCGAGCACGCCGGAGAGGATCTCGGCGAGCGCGCCCATACCGTAACCTTTGTGGCCGCCATGACCGGTGCCGAAGCCGCCAAGCGGCAGCAGCGAACCGGAATGGCGCACCGCCGGGTCGTCCGTCGGGTTGCCGCCGGCATCGACGGCCCAGCCTGGCTTTAGCTGCAGCCCCTTGCGCTCGTAGACTTCGAGCTTGCCGTACGTCACCGTCGTGGTCGCGAAGTCGAGCACGAACGCGGGCTCGTTTCCGGCCGGGATCGCGAACGCGAACGGGTTCGTGCCTTGCATCTTGTCGCGCCCGAACGTCGGCACCGCGAAGTGCGCGGAGTCGGTCGTGCAGATGCCGATCATGTCGTGCGGCAGCGCCATCATCGCGTAGTAGCCCGCGATGCCATAGTGGTTCGAGTTGCGGACCGCGGCGAAGGCGAGCCCGCGGTCGCGCGCTTTCTCGATCGTCCGCGTCATCGCGTGGTACGACGCGGGATGGCCGAGCCCGTTGCCCGCGTCGAGCAGCAGCGAGGTCGGCGACTCGCGCACCGTCTCGTACCGCGGCTGGGCGGCGATACGCCCGGCGCGGATGCGGTCGACGTAGAACCAGCGCAGCCGCGCGACGCCGTGCGACTCGATTCCGCGCCGGTCGGCCGCGACGAGCACGTCCGCGACGATGCGCGCCTGCTCCGCATCGACGCCGGCGGTCGTGAGCGCGCGCTCCACGAAGGCGATCAGATCGCGTTCGCGCACGCGCACGGCGTCACGCAACGGTGAACCGCTCCAGCTTCTCGATGTTCAGGCGCTCGGCCATCGCGTCGAGCGTGTCCCACACCTTGGGATCGATCGGCACGCCTTCGCGGCGATAGCGCTCGGTGTTCTCGCGCTCGGGCGCGCCCGGCGTCAGCACGCGCTCGGCGCCCGGTACGACCGTGCTTTCTTCGAATTGGCGCAGCTCGCGCGCGAGGTCGCGCTGGAACGCGCTGCCGTCGCGCAACGCACCGATGCTGAACGCGCCGAAGAAGTGGCCGACCGTGCCGCCGTGCAAGCCGCGCTCGTCGAGCCGCAGTTCGGTGCCGAACATGCCGCCCGAGAGTACGCCGCAGAGAATCTCCACCAGCGCGCCCAGGCCGTAGCCTTTGTGCCCGCCGCTGTCGGTGCCGTAGCCACCCAGCGGCAGGAGCGCGCCCTTGGTCATCGCGACCGTTGGATCGAGCGTTTCGCGGCCCTCCGCGTCGACTGCCCAGCCCGGCTTGAGCGCTTTGCCCTTGCGCTCGCTCACCTCGAGCCGCCCGAACGTGACGCCGGTCGTCGCCATGTCGAGCACGTACGGCGGATGACCGTCGGCGGGGATCGCAACGGCGATCGGATTGGTGCCTTGCGTCTTCTGCCGCCCGAACGTGGGCACCGCGAGGTGCGTCGAGTTGGTCATCGACAAGCCGATGAGATCGTGGTCGAGCGCCAGCATCGCGTAGTACGCCGCGATGCCGTAGTGGTTGGAGTTGCGCACGGTCGCGAACGCGAGGCCGTGCTGGCGCGCCTTCTCGATCGTCTTGCGCATCGCGAAGATGCCCGCTGGGTGGCCCAAGCCGTTGCCGGCGTCGAGCGCGAACTGGGTCGGCCGGTCGCACAGCGCGGTATACGTGGGGCGCGCGTTGACGACGCCCGCTTCGATGCGCCGCACGTAGAACGTGTCGAGCCGCGCGATCCCGTGCGACTCCACGCCGCGCAGGTCGGCAGCGAGCAGCACGTCGGCGACGTCGTTTGCGTCCGAGTCACTGAGGCCCACGGCACGCAGCGCCCGCTCGATGAAGTCGTGCTCCGCAGCCTCGTGCGCGCGGACGTGCGATGGTGCCTCGCCGATCATGTCGCAGCGGCGTTCCACGGCAGCGGCCGTGCATACTGCCCGTCATACCCGGGCAGGACAACGGCTTGCCAGGCCTGGAAGGCAAACGCTCCCGACACCATCGGGGAAAGGGCGATCTGCGCGCATGCAACAGAAAGACCGGCCGTTTCCGAAGTACGCGAAAGACTACTTCAACCAGCTCCGCGAGCAATATCTTCTGCTGCTGGAAGCGCCGTGCTCCAGCCCGCGAACGATACCGCGGTCGACCCAGCGGCTCCTCGAGAAGGCCGACACGAAGCCGGACGACCTAAGCTGGGGCGACGTCTTCGCGCTCGAGACGGCCTATCTCTACGCGGTCCCGGCGGAGCGCCTGCCCGACGAGTTGCTGCTCGCGCGCGATCGTTACCGCGACATCGTCGGTACCGACGCGTACGCGACGTACGCGAAGACCGTCCCGCCCGGCACCTCGGCGGTGCAGCGGACGCCGGACGAACTTCGGTCGGAGCTGATGGCGATCGCCGAGCGCATCCGCTACACCTACACGTTCGAGCCGCCGAAAGAGTTCGCTCGCAATCGGCTCTCCATGCGAGCCGGCTGGTACACACTCGCGGCAGCGCTGGTGGGCTTGGCGGTGTATGTTTGGGCGCATAGTCAGCAATCGACGGTTGCCACGATCGTCGTCGTGTTGTTCGTCGGGCAGATGGGCGGGTTTCTCAGCGTTCAACAACGGCTCCAATCCGCCGGCGGCGACGACCCGCTCTTCAAGGAGCTGCAGCTGACGAACGGCTGGTTCAGCGTCGCGATCATTGCGCCGATCTCCGGCTCGGTCTTCGCGATCGTCCTGTACTTCTTGTTCGTCGGCGGGCTGATGAGCGGTGGCCTCTTCCCGCACTTCGGCCCCAGCACCGTGCCGGCGCCGACGGCGACGACGAGCCCGATCGACGTCACGCAATTCCTCGAGCACGCCAATCCCACGGCGCTTCAAGACTGGGGCAAGCTGCTGGCGTGGGCGTTCGTCGCCGGGTTCGCCGAGCGGTTCGTCCCCGACACGCTGTCGCGCATGACCGGTCAGGCCTCGCGCGGCGACGGCTCGCCGAAGGCGCCGACCAGCTCGCTCGCAACGCCGATGCGCGCGAAGAAAGACGACGACTACGCCGAGGGCGACGATCGCGGCGGCGAACGAGCGACACGGGCCGCGCCCGTTCCCTAGCGCGCCGTCGTAGGCTTCGGTACGGAATTCGTCAGTGCGCCGCGACGAGGTGGCCGGCGACCGCGGCGAGCACGCGGTCCGCGGCGTATTCGTCGTAGTGCGCGCGGTCGTAGCACAGCGCGAGCCAGCAGCGGCCGTCGACGATTGCGCCGGGGGCGAGGATCGCGGGCTCGCCCGGCGCGACGAGCGGGAACGCGAAGAGCGTCCCCGCGACGCCGACGTTGGTCACCGTCGCCGCAGCGCCGCCGACGTCGTTTGCGGTCAGCATGCCGGCGCGTGCGCGCTCGGCAAGTTCCGTGATGCGCACGGAAATGTCGTGCAGCGACGCATCGCGTGCATCGGGGATCACCGGGACGACGAGCCCGCCCGGCACCTCGACCGCGACGCCGATGCGGTCGGCTTCCAGCGCCTTGGCGAACGCTTTCACGAAGTAGGCCGTCCACGACGCACCGCGGCGTTCGATCCCGCTCACGTCGACCAGCCGCGCGCACGAGCCTTGCGCGATGGTCGCGCGCGCTTCGGTCATCCGCTCGGCGATGCGTTTGCGCATCGCGGTGAGCCCGCCGTTCGGGCGCGCCGCAGCGGTCGGGATGGGGCGCGACATCGCCGTATGCACGCCGGTCGGGCTCACTTCGACCGCGCCACCCTCGCCCGCGAAACGCGCGAGCACCTGACCTACCTCCGCGCGCTCGCCTTCGGGGACGACGATCTCCGCAAGCACGCCGTCGTACGGCGACTCGACGTCGGTGTTCACCTTGTCGGTCTCGACGGCGAACAGCGGCTCGCCCTTGCGCACGGCATCGCCGGGCCGCTTGTACCACGCGGAGACGACGCCGTCGACGAGCGTGTCGGCCAGCTTCGGAAACTCAACCTGCATGCTGTTGCGTCACCGCAGCCTTGAACGCCGCCAAGAAGCGCCCCACGTCGGCACCGTCCACCGCGCGGTGATCGACGGCGCACGCGACGTAGGCGCGGCCGTTGCGGACCGCGCCAATCCGCACCGCGGCGGTCTGTCCGGGACGAACGAACGGGATCGCGAGATCGCTCCCTTCCGAACCGTAGTCGACGAGCGTGATCGTTCCCAGCCCGCGCGCCGGTGCCGACGGTCCGAGATCCAGGTCGACGACGACGTCGTCGTGCTCGACGATCCCGGTCCACGCGAACGTCGCATTGCAGCGCGGAAACGCGCGCGCCGCTTCGACGAGCGCGTCGACCGCGAGGCGCGTGTGCTCCTCGGGCAGCGTGACCTCGACGACGCTGGACGCCTGCGGGATCGCCGGATCGTACGCGCGCAGGCGGGCCGTGCCGCGCGAACGCGTGCGCTCGCCCGCGACGAGCCGCACGAGCGCGTCGCGGATCGTCGCGCGGTTCGGCAGCACGGCGTCTTCGAGCACGTCGTCGACCGGGATGCCGGGGATGTCGGGCATCGCGACGCGCACCGGCGGCACGTCGAGCACGTCGGCCTCCGCCGCGAGCGCGCACAGCTCCGCGCCGAGCCCCATCGTGATCGTGTCCTCGTGCACCACGCACAGCCGCCGCGTCTTCGCCAGCGACGCCAGGATCGTCTCGCGGTCCAGCGGTGCGAGCGTGCGCAAGTCGACGACTTCCACATCCATGCCGTCGCTCGCGAGCGTTTCCGCGGCGGCCAGCGACTCGTGCAGCATCATGCCGTACGCGAGCACGGTCGCGTCACGGCCTTCGCGCGCGACCGCCGCGCGCCCGATCGGTACGACGTACTCGCCTTCGGGGACGTGCCCGCGAATCGCACGGTACGTGCGCTTGTGCTCGAGCACCAGCACGGGATCGGGATCGCGGATCGCCGCGATCAGCAAACCCTTCGCGTCGGCGGGCGTCGACGGCGCGACGACTTTCAGACCTGGCGCGTGCGCGTAGAACGCTTCGACCGACTGCGAGTGATACGGTCCACCGCGAAAGCCGCCGCCGTACGCGGTGCGCAGCACCAGCGGGCACGACCAGTCGCCGCCCGTGCGCCAGCGAACCTTCGCGGCCTCGCCGACGAGATGGTCCATCGCGGCGTGGATGAAGTCCGCGAACTGGATCTCCGCGACCGGCCGCAGCCCGCGCATCGCGAGGCCGACCGCGACGCCCGCGATCACCGTCTCCGCCATGGGCATGTCGATGACGCGGCGCGCGCCGAAGCGGTCGAACAGCCCTTCCGTCGCGCGGAATACGCCGCCGAGTTTGGCGACGTCCTCGCCAAGCACCAGCACGCGCTCGTCGCGCGCCATCTCGTCCGCGAGCGCCTCGCGCACGGCTTCGATCACCGACAATTCGCGCACATCCGCGCGCTCAGGCACGTGCGCGCGCCTCCGGCTCACGCATACGTGTGATCCGCCACCGTCGCCGGATCGCCGAGCGGCTGCGCCTCCGCCCACGCCGCGGCCTCGTCGGCCAGCGCGGCGTTCTCCGTGTCGACCGCCGCCGCGAAGTGCGCGCCGACGAGCGCCCGTGCGCGCAACAGCGGATCGCCGCTCGCGCGCAGCGCGTCGACCGCCGCGCGATCGCGGTAGCGCGAGTCGTCGTCGTTGGACGTATTGGGCATGAAGCGCACGCAAGCGGCGTCGATGAGCGTGGGGCCGCCGCCGGCGCGCGCGCGTTCGATCGCTTCGCTCGCCGCCGCGTACATCGCCTCGACGTCCATCCCGTCGACCGCGATCCCCGGCATGCCGTACCCCGCCGCACGCGCGACGAGCGTCTCCGTGGCGTACTGATCTTCGCGCGCGACCGATTGCGTCCAGCCGTTGCGGTGCACGACGAACACGCACGGCAGCTTGTGGATCGCCGCGACGTTCATCGACTCGTGCACCTCGCCTTTCTGCGCGCCGCCGTCGCCGAACGCGATCACGGTGACGCTGCCGTCCCCGAGCAGCTGCGAGCCCCACGCGCAGCCGACGCCGTGCGAGCAGTGGTTGGGCTGCGGCCCCTGCTGCGAGAGCACGTGCAGCGCGCGCGAGCCGAAGTGCGCGTACGGCTGGCGCCCGTGCGCGTTGGGATCCGACGGGCGCGAGAAAAAGCACAGCATCACGTCGCGCGGCGACATGCCGAGCACGAGCAGCGCCGCGAGATCGCGGTAGTGCGGCGCGAGCCAGTCGACGCCCGGCCGCATCGCAAGCGCGTACCCGACGCCGATCGCCTCGTGCCCGCTGCACGGCACCGCGAAATGCGCGCGGCCCGCCCGCGCGAGCCGCCACATCCGGTCGTCGAGCGCCCGCGCAAGCGAAAGCGCTCGGTACGCTTTCTCTCGCTGAACTGATGACAGCACTTCAACCTCCTTATTCGGACCCGGCCGAAGGCCGGGGAGGGCTTCACGCGCGCACGGCGCGTGAAACCTCCTTATTCGGACCCGGCCGAAGGCCGGGGAGGCAAAGGAAGGCGCGTCCAGCGCCTTACTTTGCTACGATGAACTTGCCGTTTTGCACCTGCGTCAGCACGAGTGAGAACACCGACAGCCCGTTGTGGTCGCCGCCCGACATGCGGAACTGGCCCGTGACGCCGAGATAGTCCGTGTGCTCGAGCGCTTGGCGCAGCTTCTCGCCGTCGGTGCCTTTCGCGCGCTGGATCGCCTGCTTGAGCACGTACACGCTGTCGTAGCCGAAGCCGCCGAAGATGCTCACGGGCGCGTCCTTCGGATAGCCCTTCACGAACGCGTCGATGTAGTGCGACAAGATCTTCTTCTGCGGATCGCTGTTCGGCAGCGTGTCGGCGACGTTGATCTTCGTGCTGGCGATGTACGCGCCGTTGAGCGCCGCGCCGGCCTGCTGCGGGAACACGCCGGTCGCCGAGCCGTCCGAGTAGTAGATCGGGTAGTTCAGGCCCAGCTCTTTGTACGCCTTGATGATGACGCCCGCCGACGGCAGCGTCGTCCACGCGACGATCGCTTGCGGGCCTGCCGACTTGACGTGCGTGAGCTGCGTCGTCGCATCGCTGGCGCGCGCGTTGATCGCTTCAGAGTTGAGGACCTCGAAGCCGAACCGCTTGCCGGCGTCGTTGAAGTGCGAGAGACCCGTCTTGCCGTAGTCGTCGTCGCGATAGATCACCGAGACTTTCGTCTGGTTCTTCTTGCGCATGTACTCTTGCATCACTTGCGCGACGTGGAAGTCGGTGATCGGCATCTTGAAGATCCACTGGCGGTCGCCGATCGGCTGGATCACCTGCGAGCTGGATGCGAGCGAGATCATCGGCACCTTCGCCGCGGTCACGAGCGGGATCATCGCGAGCGACGTCTGCGTGAGCGACGAGCCGATGATCGCGACGACGTGCTGATCGAGCAGCTTGCGCGTGTTGTTGACCGCGTTCGGCGCAAGCGACTCGTCGTCCAGAATCGTCGCCTGCAGCGGGCGCCCGTTGATGCCGCCGGCCTTGTTGATCTCGTCGACGGCCATCTGGATGCTGTCGGCTTCCGGGCGGCCGAGCGTCGCGCCGGGGCCGCTTTCGGAGACGGTCGCGCCGATGAGGATCGGCTCGCCGGCCGCGGCGACGGGCCGGGGCGGGGCGGCCGAGACGACGAGCAGCGCCGCGAGCGCCAGGGCGCCGAGACGAACGGGAAAACGAAGCATCGGTCCTCCTCTTGGTGTTGCGGTGAGGTTAGCGGGCGACGACGAACTTTCCGTTGTCGGCCCGCACCAGCTCGACCGCGTCGAGCCCGAGCCCGTTGTGATCGCTCGGCGAGAGCCGGAACAGCCCGGAGACGCCCGTGTACGCAACATGCTCGAGCGCGTCGCGCAGCTTCGCGCCGCCGTTCCCGCCGGACCCGCGCAAGCCGCCGGCGAGCAGGTAGACCGCGTCGTAACCGAAGCCCCCGAAGATTCCCGGCGGGCCGTCCTTCGGATACTGCCGGCAAACTCCGTCGCGTAGTGCACGAGCACGTTCTTCTGCGGGTCCGAGGCCGGGATTTCGTTCGCGGCCGCGGCCTTTTCGGTGGCGAAGGTGACGCCGTCGAGCGTGCCGCCGGCCTGCGCGAGGAAGAGCTGGTTCGCCGAGCCTTCGGAATAGAACAGCGGATACGGCAGGCTCAGCTCGCGGTAGCCTTTGAGCACGACCGACGCCGACGGCAGCGTCGTCCAGGCCAGCACCGCCTGCGGGTTCGACCGCTTTGACGTGCGTCAACTGGGTCGTCGCGTCGGTCGCCGTCGCGGCGATCGCCTCGGCGTCGACCACCTGGACTCCGGCTTTCTTACCGCTCTCCTCGAACCGCGCGAGCCCCGATTTTCCGTAGTCGTCGTCGCGGTAGACGACGGCGACGCGGGTCAGCTTCGCTGCGCCGCCACCGCTTGCACGAGCCGGCGCGCGATGTACGATGTCGGTGACCGGCGTTTTGAAGACCCACTTGCGCTCGCCGACCGGCTCGATCGATCTGCGCGCTCGACCCTAGCGAGATGAGCGGCACCTGCGCCGCGGTGGCGACGGGCACCATCGCGAGCGATGTCGGCGTGCCGCGAGGAGCCGAGCACCGCGACGGCGATGCTGGTCGAGCAGCTTGCGCAGCGCTGTTCACCGCCGTCGTCGCGTTCGACTCGTCGTCGAGGATCGTCGACCTCGAGGCTGGCGCCCGTTGACGCCGCCGGCTTTGTTGATCTCGTTCGACGGCCATCTGGATGCTGTCGGCTTCGGGGCGTCCCGAGCGTCGACGCCGGGCCCGCTCTCGGAGACCGATCGCGCCGATGAGGATACGGCTCGCCGGCGGCGGCGACGGAACGCGGCGGCGCGGTCGAGACGATCAGGAGCGACGCGAGCGCGAACGCGCCGAGCCGCAGAGCCGTGGAACGCATGGCGATGACCTCCTTCAAACGAGTTGCGGGTGAGTTCTGCTGCGTGACGCGCATTGCCCGCTCGGCTGCCGGGACCCCGGCTCACCCGTGCGACTCCAGATAGACGTGGCGCGCGGACTGCGCCAGCTCGGCGGACGTCTCCGTGCCGACGATCCGGCCGCGCTGCATGAGGTACGCGCGCTGGCAGATTCGCGCCGCCAGCCGCAAGTTCTGCTCGACGAGCAGGATCGTCACGCCGCGCTCGGCGAGCCGCGCGAGCGCGCCGAAGATCTCCGCGCGAATCTTCGGCGCGAGGCCGAGGCTGGGCTCGTCGAGGAGCAGCAGCTCCGGCTTGGCCATCAGCGCGCGGCCGACGGCGACCATCTGCTGCTCGCCGCCCGACAGCGAGCCCGCGATCGCGTCGCGGTAGCGCACGAGCGCTGGGAACAGCGCGAAGACGTCGTCGAGATCGCCCGCCAGCGCCGCGGCCTTCGCGCGGCGCGCGTACGCGCCCATCAGCAGGTTCTCGCGCACCGTGAGCGGTGCGAACATGCCGCGCCGTTCCGGCACGAGCGCGACGCCGCGGCTCGCGAGCCGTTCGGGCGGGCTGCCGGTGACGTCCACGCCGCCGATCCGCACGCGGCCGGACTTGGGCGGGACGAGCCCGGTGATCGAACCGACCAGCGTCGACTTGCCGGCGCCGTTGGGCCCGACGATCGCGACGGTCTCGCCGCGCCGCACGGTGAGGCTGACGTCCCACAGCACCTGCACGCGCCCGCGAATCGTCGACACGTTCTCGACCTCGAGCACCGGCACGCCGCGTCGTCACCCTGCGCAGTGTCACCCGAGCTTGTCGAAGCGCCGTCGTCATTCGAGCTCGTCTCCGATGTATGCGTCGATCACCAGCGGGTCCGCGGCGACGGCCTGCGGCGTGCCTTCGGCGATCTTGCGGCCGTGGTCGAGCACCACGACGCGGTCGGCGACCGCGAGCAGCTCGCCGACGGCGTGCTCGACGAGCAGCACGGCGACGCCGTCGGCGCGCGCCGCGCGAATCGACGCGAGCACCGCTTCGACCTCGTCCGGGATTGAGCCCCGACAGCGGCTCGTCGAGCAGCAGCACCGTCGGCGCCGCGGCGAGCGCGCGCGCGAGCTCCAGCAGCCGCTCTTCGCCGAACGCGAGCGATTCGGTGGCGCGATCCGCCATCGCGGCGATCCCGGCGCGCGCGAGGATCGCGTCGGCGCGTTCGCGCACGGCCGCGGCTGCGCGCCGGCCGGCCCGGCAACCCGAGCCCGCACGCGAGCAGCTCGCGCAGCGGCGACGGCGGATACGTCGTCGCGAGCGCGCGCGCGCTGAGCGCGACCTCGATGCTCTCGCGCACCGTGAGCCCCCAGAACATCACCGGCGTTTGAAACGTGCGCGTCACGCCGAGCGCGGCGACGTCCTCGACGTCGCGCCCGCTCAACCGCACACCGCTGCAGCGCGACGTCGCCCGCCGTCGGGCGCTGCACGCCGCTGATCACGTTGAACAGCGTCGTCTTGCCCGCGCCGTTGGGGCCCATCACGCCGAGCACCTCGCCGGTGCGCGCGGTGAACGTCACGTCGTCGACCGCGAGCACGCCGCCGAAGCGCACGGTCACGCCGCGCACGTCGAGCGTCGCCGTCGCCGGTGCGGCCGCGGCCGTCGTCACGCGCGCCGCACCGCGCGCCCGAGCAGGCCCTGCGGCCGCAGCACGAGCACGAGCACGAGGATCAAGAAGCCGACGCCTTCCTCCCAGCCGGTCGAAAGCAAACCGCCCGCGACCTTCTCGACGATGCCGAGCACGAAGCCGCCGACGAGCGCGCCGGGCAAGCTGTCGAGCCCGCCGAGCACCGCCGCGACGAAGCCCGCGAGCCCGAGCGTGAGCCCCATGTCGTACGTCGCGCTGGTGATCGGCGCGACGACGACGCCGCCGAGCCCGCCGATCGCCGCGGCCGCGACGAAGCTCCAGAACGCGAACGTGCGCAGCGGGATGCCGAACGTCGACGCGATCGGCGGGTTCGCGACCGCCGCGCGCACGGCCGTGCCGGCGTACGTGTGCCGGAAGAACAGATACAACGCGCCGAACACCACGACGTCGGTGAGCAGCACCCACAGCGCTTGCGGCGGCAGCACGCCGCCGAACACCGTGATCGCCGCGCCTGCGCTGAACGCGTCGAGGCTGAGCGGGTTCGTGCCCCACACGAACAAGCCGAGCCCGCGCAGCGCGACGTCGAGCCCGAGCGTGATGAAGATCAGCGTGACGCCGGTCGCCGCGCGCGCGGGGCGAATCGCGAGCAGATAGCACACGGCGCCCGCCACCGCGGCGACCGCGACGGCGATCGCCGCGGCTTCGAGCGGCCGCATGCCGTTGGTCGCGAGCGACGCGGCCGTCATCGCACCGATCATCGCGAACTCGCCTTGCGCGAAGTTGATCAGCCCCGTCACCTGATAGATCAGCACGAACCCCGCGGCGATGAGCGCGTAGATCGCGCCGACGACGACGCCCGCGAGAACGTACTGCCACAGCGAGGCCATCATGCGCCGCGCGCCTCGCTGAAGCGGCTGGTGATGCCGCGCGGCAGCAGGATGAGCATCGCGATCAGGATCACGCCGAGGAAGAACTGCTGGAAGTCGCCGCGCGCGCTCGGCAGGAATCACCGGCACGTACGCCTGCAGCAATTGCCCGAGCACGACGACGATCGCCGCGCCGATCACCGCGCCCCACAGGCTGCGCAGCCCGCCGATCACCGACATCAGCACGAAGTTCACCGACAGCAAGAAGCTGAACGAGCCGGGATCGATGTACGACTGCTGCGACGCGTACACCGAGCCCGCGACGCCGGCGAACACCGCGCTGAGCACGAACGTCTGCCGCTTCAGCCGCTCGGCGTCGACCGCGAGCGCCTGCGCGCCCAGCTCGCCGGCGGAGATCGCGATGAGCGCGCGCCCGAACGTCGAGCGCACGAGATTGCCCGCGAACCAGATCCCGGCGGCGACGAGCAGCCACGCGAGGATCGCGTCCGCGCGCTGGTCGAACGCGAACGACGCCGATCGCGAACGGCGGGATGTCTTTGAATCCCGACGAGCCGCCGATGAACTCCCACTGGTTGAACACGACGTTGATCACGATCCCGAGCGCGAGCGTCGCGAGCGCGAGCAGGTTCTCGCGCAGCCGCAGCGCGACGAAGCTCAGCGCGTACGCGATGAGCGCCGCGACGATCGCTCCCGCGATCATCCCCGCCCACGGCGTGACGTGCGCCTTCACCGCGAGCGCGGCCGACGTGTACGCGCCGATGCCGAAGAACGCCGCGTGCCCCAGCGAGACCTGGCCCGCATAGCCCATGAACAGGTTGAGCCCGATCGTGACGAGCGCGTACAACCCGATCTGGGTCAGCAGCCCCGTATAGTACGACGGCAGGAACCAGACGAGCGCGGCGACGAGCGCGACGAGCACGAGCCCAATCCGGCCGTACACGAAGCTCCTTTCTCAACGGATCGGCGGGGACGCCGATCCGTTTGGTCGGCGAGAACGCGGTTCCGTTCGGATTCTCACCGGCAGGAGCCATCAACTCCTCTCCCACGCGTAGAGTGCGTCCGGTTCGCGCTCTTCGTTGTCCCGGCCGTCGGTCGTCTTCACCAGCCGGAAGCCTTGCGACTCGTAGAACCGCAGCGCGTTCTCGTTGCGCTGGAACGCCCAGAGCTGCAGCTGCTCGTTCGCGTCTTTCGCCTTCGCAGCAGAGCGGCGCCGATGCCGCTGCGGTGGTGCGCGGGATGGACGTACAGATGGTCCACCCAGCCTTCACGGAATGCGCACAACCCGACGAGCTCGCCGTCGCGCTCGGCGACCCACACGTCGCACGCCGTGAACACGCGGTCGCGAAAGAACGCGCGATCCTCTTCGAGCGTGTGCCGCTCCGCGAGAAACGGCAATCCCGTCTGAAGGCTGAGGCGGAACAACGCTGCCACCGCGTCGCTTTCGTCGTCTCGCGCGCGGCGCAGCACGATGTCGCGCATCGGGCGCTCGTTCGTTCGCAAGCCTCGCGGCCCTCGGTGACGAAGGCAGCGCGGTGACCACCGCCTCCACCACGCGTCCGCTCCCATGGAACCTGCGCGGCGTCTCCTTGATGGCGTTCGCGCATGGGGCGAGCGACTTGTACTCCGGGATCGTGCCGTTCGTGATCTTCTTCGACGTCACGCGCGCCGGCTTGCCCGCGTGGTGCCAAGGCGCGCTCGCGCTCGGCTGGTATGCCACCAGCTCGATCGCGCAGCCGCTGGTCGGTGCGTACAGCGACCGCCGCGGCCGGTGGTGGTTCTTGCCGGCGTCCGTCGCGCTGACGGCGATCGCCGTCTCGTTCGCGCCGGCGGCCGCCTCGCTGCCGTCGGTCGGGCTGCAGCTCGGCACGCTGTTCGCATGCATCGTCCTCGGCGGCTTCGGGTCCGCGGTCATGCATCCGGAGGCGGGGCGTTATTCCAGCGTGCTGGGCGGTTCGCGTCGCGCGTCCGCGATCTCCATCTATCAGATCGGCGGCCAGATCGGCTACGGGATCGGACCGCTCGTCGCGGGCGCGCTGCTCGCGCGCAGCAGCACCGCATCGCTGATCGCGTTGAGCGTGCCCGGCATCGTCGCCGCGCTCGCCGTCGCCGCGGTGATGCCGTCGTTCGCGCGCAGCGCCGACACCATCGCCCCGCGCGATACGCCGCGCGACGCCGCCGACGCGAGCATCGATCGCGTCGGCGTCGGCTTGCTCGTCGCGAGCACCGCGCTGCGCAACCTCGTCGGCGGAGCGTTCGCGTACTATCTGCCGAACCTGCTCACGTCGCGCGGCCTGTCGCTGACGGCGACCGGCGCGGTCGTCACCGCATATCTGATGGCCGCCGCGCTGGGCCTGTACGCCGGCGGCGCGACCGCCGACCGCTTCGGCCACGCGCGCGTCGCGATGGCCGGGCTCGTCGCATCGGTGCCGCCGCTGCTGCTCGCGCTGAGCGGCCACGGCGCGTTCGCGGTCGCAGCGCTGCTCGTCGGCAGCATGCTGCTCTCGGTGCAGAGTGCGCCGGGCGTCGCGCTCGCGCAGGCGCTGATGCCGCGCAACCTCGGCACCGCGCTCGGCTTGATGAACGGCGTCGGGTTCGGCCTGGGCTCGCTGGGCATCGCGCTGGTGGGCTTCGTCGTGACGCGCTCCGGCCCCGACACGGCGCTCGCGATGGTGTCGTTCGTGCCGCTGCTGGCGGCGGCGACGTACTACGTCGTCGACCGCCGCATCGCGCGCGGCGCGCGAGACTTACGCCTTAGCGAGCTCCGCTTCGATCGTGCGCACGAGCTTGGGATCGTCGGGTGCGACCGTCGGCGCGAAGCGCTCGACCACGTCGCCGTTGCGGCCGACGACGAACTTTTCGAAGTTCCACTGGATCTCGCCGGGCCGCTTCTCGATCAGCGCGTCGTAGAGCGGATGGCGCGCCGCGCCCTTCACGACGATCTTCTCGAACATCGGAAACGTCACGCCGAAGCGCGTCTCGCAGAACTGCGCGATCTCGGCGTTCGTGCCCGGGCTCCTGCGCGCCGAACTCGTTGGCCGGAAAACCGAGCACGACGAGCCCGCGGTCGCGGTAGGTGTCGTAGAGCTTCTGAAGCCCCGAGTATTGCGGCGTCAGGCCGCATTGCGACGCGACGTTGACGACGAGCAGCACCTTGCCCGCGAACGCGCCGAGCGTCGTGTCGGAGCCGTCGATTTGGCGCAGCGGGATTTCCTGGAGGTTTGCAGACATCGGGCGGGCTTCGCGCTGGTGCGGACGCGCCCCCTCGGGTCCGCGCTTACGCCGCGATCGGGCGGCAGAGCGAGCACGGCACGAGGCCGTGCTCGTGCGCCTCTTTCGCGCTGCGCAACCCCATGTAACCCGGGTCGTCGATCTGCCGCGCCACGTTGCCGCACGTCGGCAGGCAGAACCATCCGTCGCTCGCAGCCGACGTAGCGGAAGCCGCGGCGCGTCACCCTTTCGATCGCGTCGAAATCGACGCCCTCGTGCTTCGAGCAGCGTGCGTTTCGCTTCGCTGCCGAAGACGTAGCCGCCGGTCGTGCAATCCGAGCGAATGATGCGGTGGCACGGGATCAGCAGCGGCACGGGGTTGCGGCCCAGCGCGTTGCCGACGGCGCGCGTCGCATCGGGCGTGCCGAGCTCGCGCGCGACCCAGCCGTACGGCCGCGCGCTGCCGCGGGCGCACTTCGGCGGCCTTGCGCAGCACGCGCTGCTCGAACGGCGAGCAGTCGCGCAGGTCGACGGGCACGTCGACGTCCTCGCCCTGCAGCCGGGCGCGCGCGGCAGCTGCGATCGGGTCGATCTCGACAGCCGGCACGCAGCAGCGCGCGAAGCGCTCGCCGTACCACGCTTCGAACGCCTGCTCGTCGCGACGCGACGCGCACGGCCGACACGCCGCAGTCGCTCCACGCCACGAACACCTCACCGAGCGCGCTTTGCCGCGGTGGTGTACCGGTCGAGCCCGCAGCCGGCGAACACCTTGGCCGTGAAGTCCGGTGAAACGTCGCGCTGCACGGCGTCGCGCGCATCGCGCAAGTTCGCCTCAGTCATCGTTCTTCTCCAAGTGCGCCCGCACGGCGAGCAGCCCGCGGTGCGCGGAAGCTTTGACGGTGCCGATCGGCTGATCGAGCGACTCCGCGATCTCCTCGTACGACAGATCGTCGACGTAGCGCATCACGAACGCCGGCCGCAGGGCTTGCGACAAGCGCGCGATCGCGTCGCCGATGGATCTCCCACGCCTCGGCGCGCAGCAGCGAGGCTGCTCCGGCCCGGGCTGACCGTCGACCAAACCGGCGCGCGGCGTGCCGTCGTCGTACTCGAGCGAGTCGCTCGGCGGCGGCGCGTCGCGAAACGCGTTGCGCGTGAGGTTGTGCGCGATCGCGTACAGCCACGACCGCAGCCGCAGCGACGCGCGCCGCTCCGCGCGGATACGTCTGCAGCGCGCGGTACGCGCGCACGAACACGTCTTGGGCGACGTCTTCGGCGCGCGCGTCGTCGTGCAGCATCCGCGCGACGAACGTCACGATGCGCGCGCGGTACGCGATCACCAGGTGCTCGAAGCGACCGGTCGAGGTCGCGCGCGAGCGCGACCGCGAGCATCGCGTCCGCATCGGCCGGAACGCAGGCGCAGGCAAGCGCCATCTCACCACCAGCCGGCGCTGAACTTCCGGTCACGCAGGAGCCGCCGTTCGGCTTCGTCGTTCCAGACGACGATCTCGTAGGGCGCGCGGCGGGGTTCCGCCAGGGCGATGGCGGCGAGTCCGACGACGACGACGGTCGCCATCACGATGATGAGCAGCATGGGTTCCTCCGGGCATCTCTTTCGAGCTGCCGGAAGAACACGGGGAGCGGGGGTCGCGTTGCATCGATCCGGCCGGTCGGGCGGCGGCCTCAGGTCGTCGTCGGGAAGGTGAACTCCGCGCCCGAGCGGGTCTCGGGCCAGCGGGTCGTGATCGTCTTGAGGCGGGTGTAGAACCGCACGCCTTCGGCGCCGTGGATCGCGTGGTCGCCGAACAGCGAGCGCTTCCAGCCGCCGAACGAGTGGAACGCCATCGGCACCGGGATCGGCACGTTGATGCCGACCATCCCGACGTTGACGCGGTGCGCGAACGTGCGCGCCGTGCCGCCGTCGCGCGTGAAGATCGCGACGCCGTTGCCGAACGGGTGCTCGTTGCAGAGCTGCAGCGCTTCGTCGACCGTGTCGACGCGCACGATGCCGAGCACCGGCCCGAAGATCTCGTCGTGATAGATCTTCATCTGCGGCGTCACGCGGTCGAACACCGAGCCGCCCAGGAAGAACCCGTCGCCCCAGCTGTCGTCGCGCGCCGCGCGCCCGTCGACGACGAGCTGCGCGCCTTCTTCCACGCCGAGGTCGACGTACGAGCGCACCTTCGCATGGTGCTCGCCGGTGACGAGCGGGCCCATCTCGACGCCCGGCGCCGTACCCGGCCCGACGCGCAAGTCGCGCACGCGCTCGCGCAGCCGCTCGATCACCGCGTCGGCCGTCGCGTCGCCGACGGCGACCGCGACGGAGATCGCCATGCAGCGCTCGCCGGCGGAGCCGAACGCCGCGCCCATCAGCGCGTCGGCGGCCATGTCGAGGTCGGCGTCGGGCATCACGACGAGATGGTTCTTCGCGCCGCCCAGCGCTTGCACGCGCTTGCCGTGCAGCGTCCCGGTGCGGTGCACGTGCTCGGCGACGGGCGTCGAGCCGACGAAGCTGATCGCCGCGACGCCGGGATGCTCGAGCAGCGCCTGCACCGCTTCGCGGTCGCCGTTGACGACGTTGAAGACGCCGTCCGGAAGGCCCGCTTCTTTCAGCAGCTTCGCGAGCTCGAGCGCGGGCGACGGGTCCTTCTCGCTCGGCTTGAGCACGAACGTGTTCCCGCACGCGAGCGCGACCGGGAACATCCACATCGGCACCATCGCCGGGAAGTTGAACGGCGTGATCCCCACGCACACGCCGAGCGGCTGGCGAATCGCCGTGCTGTCGACGTCGCGCGCGACGTTCTCGGTGACGTCGCCTTTGAGCAGGTGCGGGATCCCGCACGCGAACTCCACGACCTCCAGCCCGCGCTGCACCTCGCCGCGCGCGTCGGCCAGCGTCTTGCCGTGCTCGGCGGTGATCAGCGCCGCGATGCGGTCGGCGTCGCGCAGCAGCAGCTCGCGAAAGGCGAACAGCACGTTCGCGCGCCGCAGCGGCGGCGTCTCGGACCAGGCCGGAAAGGCCCGGCGCGCCGCCTGCACGGCGGCGTCGACCTCGGCGGCGCCGGCGAACGCGACCCGGCGCGCCACCGCGCCCGTCGCCGGGTCGAAGACCTCGCCGGCGCGGCCGGAATCGCCCTCGACGGGGGCGCCGCCGACGAAGTGGCCGAGCGTGGTGAGCGGCATCGTCTGCATGGAGGTTTGTTGTGGGCGAGCCACGGGAGGAACCTCCCGATGCCCCGGGGGAAGCCCCGCGGACCTTCTCGTGACAAGCGGGGGAACTGCCGGTGGATGACATCGCGCGCCTGAGGAATATCGCCGTCGTCGGACCGCACCATGCGGGCAAGACGACGCTGGTCGAAGCGCTGCTCGCGCACTGCGGCGCGATCCCGAGGCGAGGCTCCGTCCGCGACGGCACGACCGTCACCGATTGCGAGCCCGAGGCGATCGGCCACCTGCAATCCGTGTGCTGCGGGTTCGCGCACACGACGTGCGGACCGGTCGACATCACGATCGTCGACACGCCCGGCTTCATCGACTTCTTCGAGGAGACGAAGACCGTGCTCACGGCGGTCGACGCGGCCGTCATCGTGATCGACGCCGAACCCGATCGCGTTCCGCAGACGGCCGGTATCGTGGAACACCTGGAGATGCGCAAAACGCCGCATCTCTTTTTCGTCAACAAGCTCGACCGGCCGGGCGCGAACTTCGAGGCGACGCTCGCCGCGCTGCGCGCCGCGTACGGACCGCACGTCGTCGCCACGCACCGCCCCGCTGGGTCTCGGCGAGAAGTTCAGCGGCTACGTCGACCTCGCGACGCGCAAAGCATTTCTGAACGGCGACGGCGGCGTCAAAGAGATCGAGATCCCGATCGCGATGCGCGACGGCGTCGAAGCGCAGCGCACCATCCTGCTCGAAGCGCTCGCCGACTTCGACGACACGCTGATGGAAGAGCTGCTCGACGGCAAGGATCCCGCGCAGGAAGAGATCGACCGCGACCTGTGCGACGACTGCGCGCACGATCAGATCATCCCGGTGCTGGTCGGCAGCGCGCAAGAGAACGTCGGCGTCGCGCCGCTGGTCGACGCGATCGCGCGTCTGTTCCCGTCGCCCGCGACCGAGCCGCGCAAGGACGCCGACGACAAGCCGATCGTGCCGCGCGCCGACGGCCCCGTCGTCGCGCAAGTGTGCAAGACGATCGTGCACCCGCAACAGGGCAAGCTCTCCGTCGTGCGCGTGTTCACGGGCACGCTGTCCGGCGCGACGCCGCTGGTGAACGCGTCGCGCGCGAACGCGACGGTGCGCC
Organism: Vulcanimicrobiota bacterium; assembly: GCA_963792235.1. Classification (GTDB taxonomy): domain Bacteria; phylum Vulcanimicrobiota; class Vulcanimicrobiia; order Vulcanimicrobiales; family Vulcanimicrobiaceae; genus Vulcanimicrobium. The sequence continues at coordinate 180,897 of CAWBVR010000020.1, read as the reverse complement.
TGTCGGGCATCGCGCGCCTGTTCGGCAAGAAGCAAGAGCCCGTCACGTCGGCGGGACCCGGCTCCATCGTCGCGCTCGCGCGGCTCGACGGCGTCGGCACCGGCGACACGCTCGCTTCGCCCAACGCGAAGGTGCTGCTGCCCACCGTGCAGCTCTCCGAGCCGCTCTTCGCCGTGGCGATCGCGCCCGCGCAGCGGCTCGACGAAGCGAAGCTGTCGCAAGCGCTCGGGCGGTTGATCGACGAAGACCCCGCGCTGCGCGTCGCGCGCGCCGAGTTCACCAACGAGCTGCAGCTGCTCGGCAGCGGCGAGACGCACGTGTCGACGGCGTGCGAACGGCTCGGCCGCAAGTTCAACGTCGACGTCAAAACGCACCCGCCGTCGATCGCGTACCGCGAGACGATCCAGAGCGGCGACCGAGATCCACTCGCGCTACAAGCACCAGACCGGCGGCCACGGCCAGTTCGCCGACGTGAAGCTGCGCTTCGAGCCGCGCGAGCGCGGCGCCGGCGTGTCGTTCGCCGAGAAGATCGTCGGCGGCGTCGTGCCGCGCCAGTTCTTCCCCGCCGTCGAGAAAGGCGTGAGCGAAGCGCTCGCGACCGGCGGGCCGCACGGCTTCCCGGTCACCGACATCCACGTCACGCTGTTCGACGGCGCGTTCCACGACGTCGACTCGAGCGAGGCGTCGTTCAAGACCGCGTCGGGGATGGGCGTGCGTGACGCGCTGCACAAGCTCGGCACGGTCGTGCTCGAACCGCTGATGCGCGTCGAGACGACGGTGCCGTCGGCGTCGCTGTCCGCCGCCGTGTCGCAGCTCACCGCGAAGCGCGGGCAGATCCTCGGCTTCGAAGGCGCGGACAAGCAAGGCTGGGACCGCATCTCCGCGCTCGTTCCGCAAGCGGAGCTCGGGCGTTATGCAACCGAGCTGCGCACGGCGACGGCCGGGCTCGGCACGTACAGCGCGAAGCACGAACGGTTCGAGATCGCACCCGAACGAGCGGTCGTCGCACCGGCCTGACCTCGATCTGACTCGCTGCATGAGGACGGCGAGCGGTCGAGCGTTCTCAGCGAACTCTCAGCACATTTTCGCGCACGACGTTCGTTGCGCTATCACTGAGCGCGTTCGCGCGCATCGGGGTAGTTCAACGAGCACTTCTTTCCGCGCGCCTGCCAGGAGGTCGTCCGTGCGCATCTTCCGTCCATCATCCCGTGCGCCTCGCCCGCGCACTCGTCGTCGCATCCATCGTCGTCGCGCCGCAGGCTGCGGCGGCGGCAGCGGCAATTCCACGCTGCCGAATCCGGGCGGCACGAACATCTGCGATCCCAACGCCGGATCGATCGCGCTCGCGCGGCCGACCGCCGGTTTCGGCCAAAACGGCAACTCGATCGAGATCGTCTCCAGCACCGACCAGGACCAGCTGCACACAGTTTCCCGGCGCAGTTCGACCTCAATCTCCGCGACAATTTCGGCAACCTGATCATCACGGGGCCGCTGACGCTCGTGCCGGACAACAGCGGTCCGCATCCGTTCACCAACGACTTCTACTACTCGGCGACGCTTCAAGGCTCGCTGCAGGGCGGCGTTACGTACAGCGTGTACTTGAACGCGCCGAACACGAACTGCACGCCCGGCTTCATCGGGTCGTTCTCGACCTAACCCAACGACCGTCGTGACTCAGCTAGACGCGAACGCGCTGCGCGAATGCCGCCAGCGCGTTCGCCGTTTCTTCCGGCGCTTCGAACATCGGCAGATGGCCGACGCCGTCGAGCTGCACGAACTCCGCGTCCGGCGATCGCGGCCGCGGTCTCGCGCAGCGTCTCCGGCTTGAGATAGACGTCTTGCGCGCCCGCGATCACCAGCGCCGGCACGCGGACGTCCTCGAGCAGGTCGTGCGAGTCGAGGCGCTCTTTCATCCCGCGCACGAGCTGCGCGCAGCCGCGCGGATTCTGCCGCTGCATCACCGCGCGCGCGCGCTCGACGAGCTCCGGGCGCTCGCGATACACGGCCGGGGCGAAGTAGCGCGGCAGATAGCTCTCCACCGCGGCGTCCATCGTGCCGTCGCGCTCGAGCCGCGTCCGCGAGCGCGTCGCGGCCCGCGGCGAGCTCGCGCTGCGCGGGTCGGCGTTCGGGTTGCGCGACGCGTCTTCGGCGACGTGGCTCGCGACGAGCGCGAGGCCCGCGACGCGCTCTTCGTACATCCGGAAGAACGCCAGCGCGACGTAGCCGCCGATCGAATGCCCCACGAGCGCCGCGCGCTCGACGTGCAGCGCGTCGAGCACGCCCGCGACGTCGCCGGCGAGCGCTTCCATCAACGCCGGCCCGTCGCTGGGCTCCGACTCGCCGCAGCCGCGCAGGTCGATGCGGATCACGCGCGCGCCCGCCGCCGCGAGCGCGGCGAGCTGCTCGTCCCAGACGGTGCGGTCGAGCGGGAAACCGTGCAGCAGCACGACGGGCACACCGGCGCCGCCGGAGTCGTCGTAGCCGATCCGGCGGCCGTCGATGGTCACGATCATCGGGCTTTAGAAGTCGCTCTCTTTGAGGTTCGCCGCCGTGTTCACGTCGGTGAAGTCCTCGGTCCCGACCACCGCGTTGCCGGCGTACGTGACGCGCCGCGCCGGGAGATGCGTCGCGCGCGACAGGAAGATCACGCGCTTGGTCGCGCCGTTGGCATCCTTGAACGGCATCGTCACGGTGTCGTACTGCGGTGCCGTTCACCGTCTCTTCGCCGTTGGTCTCCGATCGCGGCGGCCTTGACGGCCTCGGCCATGTTCTCGAACGACGCTTCGGCGATCGTGCCGCCGCGCAGACCGGTCGCTTCCGGATCGTGGATCGACTTCGTCAGCTTGATCATGCTGACGAATCCGCCGCGATGGCCGGTGACCGTGTCGCCGCCCTTCCACACCGCACCGCCGCCGCGGCCGGGTCCGCCGGTGATGTCGATCTTGGCGAAGTGCGGCTTGAGGTACGCGTAGTGGAACGTGCGGTCGCAGGACGTCGGTGCCTTTGGTCTCGTGCACCTTGATGTTGGTCGTGTAGCTCGGGACCTTCGCCCACGCTTCGAGGAAGGCCGCGGCCGGCCCGGACGGCGTCGCGCCGAGCAGCGGCGTCGCGCTCGAGAGCGCGACGCCGAGCGTCAGGGCAGCGAAGGATGTCGTTCGTATGTTCATCGTGATAGATCGCGAAACGCTGAATCCGGACACGCCGTTCCCGGGCGCGTACGGGTCGTTCGCGTACACCGCGCCGACGTTGACGTCGGGGATGCCGAGGTTGTACGCCGCGTTGAGCGTGTCGATGAACGCGTTGGCGATCAGCGCGTAGCCCGTGTTCGACGGATGCAGCCCGTCGAGGCTCGACAGCCCGCCGCGGTAGACCAAGGAGCAGCACTTCGGCGGGTTGATCGGCGCGCCGCCGGCTGCTGGCGATCTGGACGAAGAGCTTGTGGACGTCGACCAGCGCCGCGCCGGTGTCGCTCGCCGCCTGGCCGATCGCGACGTTGTACGCCGCGTTGAGCGCCTTGACGTTGTTCGCGACCGCGTCGGCGACGAAGTCGCCGCTGCCCAGGGTCGGCGCGGCCGGCAACGCGTGCGCCGGGATCTGCGCGGCCGCCGTTTGCAGCGTCTTGAACAGCGCGTTGATGGTGAAGTAGCCGTTCGGGCCGAGCCCGGTCTGCGCGGTTTCCTGCGCGGCGTACGCCGTCGAGTACAGGATGGCGGCGGCCTGCGCTTGCGCCGGCGGCACGCCCTGCGCGATGAGCACGCCGGTGATGTACGCCTGCAGCGTGGGCTGGTACGCCGGCTGCGGGATGAACGTCGCGGCGCCCATGACGTCGACCAAGTTCGCGACGGCGACTTTCGAGCCCGCGCCTTGGAGCTGCTTGATGATGTTGACGGTGTCGTCGTGCATCGACTGCGGCGCCGTGACCGGGGCCGCGCCGCCGGAGAACGCGACCTTCAGCAGGTCGTTCGAGCCGAGCCACACCGTCGCGACTTGCGCGTGCAGCGAGACCGCGGCGCCGACCGGCGTGACGCCCTGCCCGAAGCCCGCGAGGATCGGCCAGAAGTTCTGGCTCTCGCCGTTGACCAGCGAGTTGAGCTGCACGAACGAGCCGGGCGAGTTGCCGGAGTTCACGTTGCAGTCGCCGACCGCGCCGTTCATGAACAGCGCTTCGTGCACGGTCAGGCCCGGGATCGCCGACGTCCCACGGGTTGAGGTTCGGGTTCAGCCGCAGCGAGAGCGCGGTCGAGAACTGGTTCGCCGGGATCTGGCTCGCGTCGCACGTGTTCGAGACCGGCGCCGGGAAGATGTGCGTCGACGTCGGCGCGAGCAGGCCGCCGACGCCCGGCGGCTTGAGCAGCGGCAGCGGCGACGTCGCCGGGTTGCTCATCGTCGCGAGGCCGACGCCGTTGGCCTGCTGCCAGAGCAGCGAGAAGAACCCGTTCTCCTGCGTGGCGGGGACGCCGACCGGCGGCGGCGCGATCACGCCGACGCCTGGGATCGTGCCGAGCGGGCCGGGGATCGTCGCGCCCATCGTGCCGCCGGATTGCGTGCCGGCCGTCAGGCTGTCGCCGACGCCGACGATGCTGAGCTTCTGCACCGGCGCGGCGTTGCGCCGGCGTTGCCGACCGGCGGCACGACGTTGACGCCGCCGCTGCCTCCGCCGCCGCTGCACGCGGCGAGCGCGATGGTGAGCGCGAGCGCCGCGGCAACGCGAACGCGCGCGATCGAGCTCAAGCTCGACCGCGTCACAGCGGGATCACCGTCGGTGAGCCGATGCCGAACTGAATTTGCACCTCGGACGCCTTGAGGCCCGCGAACTGCGGCGCGACCTGGTTCTGACGGCACGGAAGTCTTTGGCATGTCAAGCTCACGATCCCTAATTGATTGTTGTAGTTCGTCGCGCCGCCCTCGAGGACGGTCATCTGCACGAACGTGGACTTCGTGAAGTGGTGCGAAAGCCCGTAGATCAAGGAGGGAGTGTATTCAGGATAGGGATCGACGGGGTTGTACTGGACCAGGCGCGAGGGCTGCAGGAAGAACGTCGTCGCCTTGTTCGCGCGGTACTCGAGATACCCGAGCATGAACAGCTGCGGGTGATTGGTCTGGTTCAAGCCGGCGCGGTGCAGCAGCCACTGCGGCGCGACGGTGAACGTGCCGAACATGCGCGGCGTGGCGAGGAACGGCAGCGTGACGCCGAGCAGCCACTCTTGCTCGGTGCGCAGCCGCACCGTCGTCGGAAAACCGTTGTACTCGACGAGCTGCTCGTCGGAGTGGCCGCCGATCGTCGCGGTGTGCGAGAGATAGGTCGGCGTGATCACGATCGGCAGCTTCCCGCCGATCACGAACAGATTCTGCAAGCCGACTTGGAGGATCTTGTCCTTGGTCGTCGCGTCGACGACGCCGGTGTTCACGGTGCCCAGCGATGCGCCGGGCAAGTTGGAACCGGGCCCGGTGAAGCCTTGCAGATAGAACGGAACGTTCTGGTTGCTGAAGTTGATCGGGACTTGCTGGATCTCGTAGTAGCCGACTTGCAGCCGGTGCGTGCGGTCGAACGCGTAGCCGAAGCCCGCATCCATCCCGCCCGGGTCGCCGGCGTTGAAGCCGACGTTGCTCAGCGGATACGCGAACGAGACGTCCAGGTTATACGTGAAGCCTTGCGGCAAGCTGGGACGGCGAAGCGGCGCCTGCGGCGTGCCGGGCGGATTCGCTTGCGCGACGTCCCCCGCGGCATTCGGCGGCGGCCTGGTTCTCCTTGATATCTCGAAGCGCGCGCTGGAGCGACGCGTTGGCGGGTGCGAGGAGACCGGCGCTGAGCGCGTTCGCCTCGGACACGTCAGCGCGCGCTGACAACGGCGCGAAGACGAGCGCGGCACACACCAAAGCGCACGCGGTCGACGACACACGTCTGATCATGCTCGGCCGCTTGCGCGGCGTGGTAGAAGGTTCCTTCGCGGCGCGCGTTTTCGCGCGCATTTGCCGACGCGCAAGCGCGCGTCTCCTCTCGCGCCGCGGTAAAAACTTGCGTGCAAACATGCATTGGTGGTATAAGGAGAGCAACTAGCCGGCGGTCGCCCCGCCGGATCGCCGCGCGTCCGTCGGGTACCGCGGACGTCGAAAGGAACGGTAGCACTACCGCATGGCCGCAAGAAAGGCCGCGTCGGGTCGAAAGACCACGCGCAAGAAAGCAACGCGCAAGAAGGCCGCGCGCAAGACCGGAGCGCGCAAGACCACCGCTCGCAAGAAGACCACTCGCAAGAAGACCGGCGCGCGCAAGACGACGGCGCGCAAGAAGACCGGCACGGAAGAAGACCGGCGGGCGCAAGAAGGCCGGCGCGCGCAAGAAGACCGGCGGCGCAAGAAGACCGGCGCGGAAGAAGACGGCCGGCCGCAAGAAGGCCGGCGGCCGCAAGAAGGCCGGCGGCCGCAAGAAGGCCGGCGCGCGCAAAGCCGTTCGCAAGACGACGCCCGCGCAAGACCACCCGCCGGAAGACGACTCGCCGCAAGGCAGCCTAGAACAGAGCCGACCCCCATCCGGGGACCAAGCGCGTCGCGAGACCACCTCGCGGCGCGTTTTCTTTTTCTTCGGCGGGGCTAGTTGACTTTATATCAAGATCTTGATATAAAGCTAATTAGTCACTCTCCCTCGAAGGAAAACCGAAAGCCATGCCGATCCTCACCACCTCTCTCGCCACCGGGTTGGCCGGAATCCTCACCCTCGGCGCCTCGCCGATCGCCGCCGCCAACGCGCCTGTCACCGTCGTCTCCTGCGACTACACCGGCCAGTGGCTGCCGTCGTCGTCCACCGGGATCCCGGAATCCGCGTCGTTCCAGGGCGGCAACCTGCGCATCTCGTTCGTCAACCAGGCGCCGCTCACGGCGACCAACGTCCGCTTCGCGGTTCGCTACGCCGGCCGCACGCAGATCGTCGACGACGCCGGTACGTTCTCGACCGGCACGCCGATCGTACAAGACTTCGTCCCGCTCGCGAACGCGGGCGCATACGGTGCCGACGGCGCGCAGTGCGCCGTCGAGTCGGTGACGTTCAGCGACGGCTCCACCTGGCAGCCGGCCTAACCGCCGCGCGCCCGAACCCGCCGGATTTCAGCAAGGACGGCCGGGCCGCTGGGGAACCAGCGGCCATGGCCGACTCGCCGGACGTCCTGCACCGCCTCGAAGAGCTGAGCGTCTGCGAGCACCTGCTCTCGAAGCTGAAGTACGCGCAAGCCGCGTCGCGGGCCGCGCTCGAGACGGAGTTCGGCCAGATCGGGATCACGATCCCGCAGTTCCTGGCGCTCGCGGCGATCGAAGAGAACGCCGACATCTCCAGCGCCGAGCTCGCGCGCATGAGCTACGTCTCGCCGCAGGCGATGATCACGATCGTCGCTCGCCTGCAGTCGGCGAAGCTCATCACGCGCGCGCCCGCGGCCGAGCGGCGGACGATCGCTCACGCTGCGGCTCACCGCCAAAGGCACGCGGCTGCTCAACGACGCGCGCGCGCACGCGTACGCGATCGAGCGGTACGTCCTCGACGTGCTCGGACAGGACGCGTACGCGTCAGCTCCTGTCGTCGCTCGATCGCGTGACGGACGCGCTCACGCGCGAAGGGACCGTCACCAAGACGGCGCCGTGGGACGCGTACGTGTCGCAAGCGCCGCGAGTTCCCCGCCGGCAGACGAGAAGGCGGTCTAGCGCCGCGGGCTCGAAGTGGGCTTCCGGCAGCAGCGTTTGAGAAACGCGTCGTGCTTGTACGACGCGGAGCCGCCGAACTTCACCACCACCGCGTCCGGCGGACGGGATGACGTACATCGCCTGCCCGCCGGCGCCGCTGGCGTACACGACGTCGGGATGCTTCGGCAGCGGGCTGAGCCACCAGCCCAGCCCGTAGCGCGGGTTCGCGTCGGAGCCCGTGAAGCAGCGCGCGAGCGCGGCGCGCGGCACGATCGTCTTCTTCTCCCACGTGCCGCCGTCGCGCACGAGCACGCCGAACTTGCGCCACTCGCGCGCCGTGACGAACGCGCCCGTCGGCAGCGGCTGCGTGCCGTCCTTGAGCGTTCGCCACGAACCGATGCGCAGCCCGATCGGGTCGAGGATGCGTTCGCGCAGGTACGTCGTTGCGGCGAGAGCCCGCGCGGCGCGAGCTTGCGCGCCAGCACGGCGCCGAACACTTGCAGCGGGATGCCGCCGTAGGTGAACGTCGCGCGCGGCTCGTCCTTCAGCTCGACGGCGGTCGCGGCATCGAACGACGGCACGGCGCTGCCCAAGCCGCCGAAGCCGATCCCGCTGGTGAGCTGCAAGAGATCGCGCAGCCGCACGCGCGCCTTCGCGCCTTCGGACCAGGCCGGGAGCGTCTGCGCGACCGGCTCGTCGACGTCGAGCAAGCCGTCGTGCTGCGCGGCGACGGCGAGCACGCCCCAGAAGCTCTTCGTGCCGCTGTAGAGCGCGTGCGGCTTGTCCGCGTCGTAGCCGCCGCCGTAGCTGCTCGAACACGACGTCGCCGCCGCGCTGCACGAGCAGCGCGTGCAGCGCATGCCGCTCGGCGTACGCGGCGGCCGCGTCGACGTTCACGCAGCCGCTGACGGTCAGCAGCGTGCGGCGGCGCGTCGACGCGGTGCCCGGCGAGATCGCGAACGTGACGTACTCGTACACGACGATCGTCGTCAGTGAGGGTGCCGAGGTCGAGACCTTGTCCGGCGTAGCCAGCGTCCGCGCGTACGGCAACGCGACAACCGCCGTTCTCGTTGACCGTCGCGACGCCGTCGATCGAGACGCCGGCGAGCGCGGCGATCGCGATCCGCTTTGCGCCGTGCATCCGCGAGCGCGGCGGCGCGCGCGGTTCTGCTCCGGCTGCGGGCAGTCATTCGAGCCGCGCGGAGAACATGACGTTGTCGACCGTGGTGCCGGGATGGGCGCGCGACGTACGCCGCGCGCGCGCGGCACCGATGTGGTCGAGCTTCGCGTGCGTGACGGCCGCGAACGGTGCCGCGCACCAGCACCTGCGAGCGCCGCGCCGCATCCGCGAGCCCGTTGCCGGCTCGATCGAACGGAGTCCTCGACGCCCGCGGCGCGCAGACGCTGCCAGCGCGTTCGCCTCGTCCACGAGCGCCGCGCACCTGCCGCGTGAGCTGCACCGTCTTCACCGGGACGCGCACCGAGCCGGTGCCCGGACGCTGATGCCGCCCGCACCCGGGAAGCGCTGGTACGGGCCCGCCTTGGGCGCCGGCGCGCGAGCGGGAGCAGCACGATGGCGAGGACCGCGAGCCGCATCTTCATCTACAGCCCTTCGTCGAGGGCAGCGGCATTCCGGTTCACGGGCCTACTCCAGGCGCGACTCCGCCAAGTCGAGGTCCCATTCCATGCTGCGGTAGACGGTGTCGGTCACCGCGCCGCTGGTGCGCAGCTCGTGCAGCGCGCGGCGCTCGGCGGCGTACGCCTCGCGGCGCATGCGCCGCTCGATCTCGTGCTGCTGCGCGTCGTCGACGCGGCTCGGCGCCCTCCGCGTGCGCGCTGAAGTGCGCCACGCGCTGCTCGTAGTCGGCGTGCAGCCGGCCCGCGACTTCCCATTCGGCCGTCGTCGAGAACGACGCCTCGAGCGTGCGCAGGTGATCGCGCACCGCTTCGGCGACGCGCACGCGCACCAGCGCCGTCGCCTTACCGTCGTCGTCGGGGTCGCGCACGTTCCAGCGCCGGATCAGCCACGGCATCGCGAGCCCTTCGCCGACCAGCGTCACGAGGATGACGACGAACGTCACGAACAGGATCAGATCGCGCTGCGGGAACGGCGCGCCGCCGGCGATCGTCTCCGGCAGCGCGAGCGCCGCGGCGAGCGACACGATCCCGCGCATCCCCGCCGTGCTCAAGACGAAGATCCACTGCCACGGCGGATCGGGCCCTTCGCGCTCGCGGATCTTCGGGAACAGCCGCCGCCGGCCGTACGCCGCGGGGAACATCCACACGTAGCGCACGACGATGACGACGACGGCGATCACCAGCGACCAGCCGATCAGCGTCGCGAGCGAGTAGCCGGCGAGCCCGTGCACGATGCTGCGCAGCTGCAAGCCGATCAGCACGAACGCCGCGCCGTTGAACACGAAGAACAGCAGGTTCCACACGGACGCGGCCGCGATGCGCGCGTCGGCGTCGAAGATCTGCGTCGACTTGCGGCTCATGTAGATGCCGCCGCTCATCGCGGCGAGCACGCCGGACGCGTGGATCGCCTCGGCGGGGACGTACAGCGCGAACGGCGTGACGAGCGAGATCGACACCGCGATCAGCTCGTCGGACAGGCCGGCGCGGCGAATCGCGACCGCGATCTTCGTGATGACCCAGCCGATCGCGAGGCCGGCGGCGACGCCCGCGACGACGACGTACACGAAGCTCAGCGTCGCGGCGAGCAGCGAGAACGCGCCGGTCGCGACGGCGATCACCGCGAAGCGGTAGATCACCAGGCCCGTCGCGTCGTTCACGAGGCTCTCGCCGCTGACGATGGTCAGCAGCGTGCGCGGCAGGCCGACCTCTTCGGCGATCGCGTCGGTGGCGACGGCATCGGTCGGTGACAGGATCGCGCCCAGCACGAACCCGAGCGCGAGCGGGAAGCCCATCATCCAGTGCGCGACGTACGCGACCACCACCGAGGTGAACGCGACCAGGCCGATCGCGAGCATGAAGATCGGCTGGTAGAAGCGCTTGAACGCGCGGTAGTCCGTCGTCCAGCCGTCGCCGAAGATCAGCGCCGGAAGAAACAGCAGGAAGACGGTTTCCGGCGCGAGCGTCACGGCCGGCACGCCGGGGATCAGCGACAGCACGAGCCCGCCGATCACGAACACGATCGGGTACGGGACGCGCAGCTTCTTGGCGATCAGCGCCAGCGCGACGATCGCCGCGAGCAGCACGGTGAGAAAGACGCCGGTCATGCCTCGCGCACGTCGCGCTGCGTCAGCGCGATCCACAGCGCGAACACCACCGCGATCGCGCCGCCCAGCACGAACGTCCAGCGCAGCTCGAGCCACGTCGCAAGCGCGCCGACGATCAGCGACCCCAGCGGCACCAGGCCCAGCAGGATCATCGAGTACACCGAGATCGCGCGGCCGCGCATGTCGTCGGGCGCCAGCGTCTGCAACAAGATGTTCGACGACCCGATGAAGCTCATCGTCGCGAGGCCGATCACGACGAGGATCGCCGCGGCGATCGCCGAAGTGCGCGGTCAGCCCGAGCGCCGCGACGCCGACCGCGCCGACGATCGCGGAGAACAGCCAGATGCTGCCGCGCCGGTCGCCGCCGGTCGCGGCGGTGAAGAACGCGCCGGCGATCGCGCCCACGCCGCTCGCGGCCATGAGCCAGCCCAGCCCCTTCGCGTCGGTGTGCACGACGTGCACGGCGTACGCCGGCAGGATGAAGTTGTAGGGCCGGTACGTCAGCGACGTGACGGTCAGCAGCAGCACGACCCAGCGCAGCACCGGGTGCCCCATCAAGAAGCGAACGCCGTCGACGATCGCGCCGAACACGTTGCCGCGGCGCGTGCTCGACGGCGGCGCGGGCCGCATGAAGATCAGCGCGACGACGACCGCCAGCGTGCTGAGCGCGTTGACGAGAAAGCACGGCGCGACGCCGATCCCCGCGATCAGCAAGCCCGCCAGCGGCGGGCCCACGACGCTGGGCGCGTTGAACGCGACGGAGTTCAACCCGATCGCGCCGCCGATGTACTCGCGCGGCACCATCAGCGGCACCCAGCTCTGCCGCGCGGGCGCGTCGAACGACTGCGTCGCCGCATTGCAGGCCGCTGGTGATCATCAGCGTCCACAGCGGCGCGTGGTTCGTCGCGACGAGCGCGAACAGCACGAACGACAGCATCGACGTGCAGCTGTTGGTGACGAACAGCACGACCCGGCGCGGATAGCGGTCGGCGACCACGCCCGCGAGCGGCGACAGCAGCAGCACGGGCACCGCGCGCGCGGCGCCGAGCAGCCCGATGTCGAGCGAGCCGACGCGCGCGTTGGGCGCGAGCGACGCGACGTAGTAGCCCAGCGCGGTGAACTGCATCCACGTCCCGAGGTTGCCGACGAGCAGCCCGCTCCACAGCAGGCGAAAATCTTTGAAGCGGAACGGTCCGAAGAAGCCGGGACGGCGATCGGGGATCCGCGGTTCGGCGCTCACCCGCCCGCGGCGCGCACCGCGGCGACGATGACGTCCGCGGTGCCTTCGATCTCGAACTTCGCCGTGTCGACGACGAGATCGTAGTTGCGCGGATCGCCCCAGGTCACGCGGTACCCTTCGCGCGCGTACGTCCGGCGCGCCTCGTCGATGCGCGCGATCTCCGCGCGCGCGGCGGCGTCGTCGACGCCGAGCGACTCGGCGACGTGCGCCGCGCGCCAGTCGAGCGGCGCCTTGACGAACACGCGCAGCACGTCGGGCCGCGCGCCCAGGATCGCGCCGCCCATGCGGCCGACGATCACCGCGTTGCCCGCGGCCGCTTCCTCGCGCACCGCTTCCTCGATCGCGCGGCGCGTCTCGGCGGGCGAGTCGTCGGTCGCCGGCGGCTGCGACGCTTCCGGGACGCCGCCGCCGAGCTGCTCCAGAACCCGCTCGCCGAACCCGCGCGGCCGCTCCGTGGCGGTCTGCACGACGTCGGCCGACGTGCCCAGCCGCCAGGCCGCGACGACGGGCAGCTGCTCGTCGACCAGCCGGTAGCCGAGCTTCTCGGCGACGGCGCGCGACACGGCGAGCGCCGAGGCGCCGTACGCGCGCGAGACGGTGACGATCACGAGCCGAAGCGCTCCACCGCCACGACGTTCCGTCGAACGCACGCGCCGAACCTTCGATCCCCGAACGACCGATTGCCGTGCGCACGCGAATCGCCGCCACCGCCGCCGCAGCGCTGGTCATCGCCGGCATCATCGTGTGGCAGCGGCTCGATCCGGGCCCCCTGCACAAGATCGTCGTGTCGAACACCGTGTGGGGCGGGCCGGGCTGGTGGCAGATCGCAATCGAGGACGGCGACCGCTACGACTACCTCCAACGGCGACGAGACGCGCGGCCGCATCGCGTTCGCTCCGTTCGCCCAGCGCCTGTCGGCGGTGCGCGAGATACGCTATCTGTCGCCGGACGGCGGCGGCCGGGCCGGCTTGACGTTCTGGATCGAAGGCGAGCGCCGCACCGTCGCGCCGTACGTCATGGGCGAGGGCGGCGATCATCCCGCCTTGCGCGCGTTCGCGACTGCGCTGCACGAGGCCGTCGCCGCCGACGCGCGGCGCCAGGACGCCCCGCGCATCGCCGCGCTGACGTCGCTGCACGACCTGCGCGCCGTCGAAGCCGTCAGCAAGGGTTGCTTCGGGCGGTGCGGCGCGTACACGATCGTCTTCCGCCGCGACGGAACGGGCGAGCTCGACTGGGGCGGGGCCGGCGCCTCACCGCACCGCACCGCCCGGGCTATGGCATGGCAGCTCGCGGTGCGCGACCTGCACGACGCGCACGTCGAGCGGCTCGACCGCAAGTACCCTGCGAACGCCGTCGACACGTGGTCGGCGACGCTACGGTTCGTGTTCGGCGGCAGAACCTATTCGGTCGAAGCACCGGACTCGAGCAGCTGGCCGCTCGAGTTCCGCGCGGCATTTGCCGCGCTGCGGCGGCTCGCGCACGAAACAGTGTGGTCGCCGGCGCTCGACGCGGACCAGCTCGACACGCTGGTACCGGAGCCAGACCCAGGAAACCGCGCGCCCGAGGTGTTACGCCCCGGCATGGAGCCGCAGACGTTCGCAGCGCCGGGTCGACGAAGTCGACCGGCGCATCCGTGAGATCGAGCCCGCCGCCGCGCCGCAGATCCGGCGCAACGACGGCACGCCGCAGAGCACGACGTGGGAGCGCGGCGGCTCGTGGGCGACGCTCACGCTGCACGACGGCAAGTGGCCGCGGCTGGAGCTCAGCCTGCACAACGGCAGCGACGAACATCCGGAAGCGCTCGAGATCGGCATCGACGAAGCGGACGTCGTCAACATGATCGCGGTCCCGGTCGCGGACTTGCTCGCGCGCGCTAGCTGAAATACGCGTCGTCGAGCAGCGGCACCGCGACGCCCGGCGCCGGCGCCTCGAACGCGAACAGCGCGCCCGCGTGCGGCTCTGTCGCTGCAGCGTCGCGCGCGCCGAACGGTTTTCGCCGAGCTCGTCACGTACGCCGTGCGCAAATCCGCGCCGCCGAACGCGATCATCGTCACGTTGGGCACCGGCAGCTGCACCTCGCGCTCGACGCGGCCGTCGGGCGTCAACCGCACGACCTTGCCCGCGCCGTACACCGCGCTCCAGTAGCAGCCGTCGGTGTCGGTCGCGGCGCCGTCGGGGCCGCCGCGCGGCGCCTCGACGCGCGCGAACGTGCGCCGTTCGCCGAGGATGCCGCCGTCGACGTCGAGGACGTCGTACGCCCACACTTCCTGCGCCATCGTGTCGGCGTGGTACATCGTGCGCTCGTCCGCGCTCCACGCGAGGCCGTTGGAGATGCGCACCGTCGGCGACTTCGCGATCTGCTCGCCGTCGGGCTCGATGCGGTACAGCGGCGCGCCCTTGGGCCCTTCCCCGCGCGCGTCGAGCGGCGCCCACGCCGGCCCGACCCAGAAGCGCCCGCGCGGATCGGTCTTGCCGTCGTTCCAGAAGAAACCGGTGCGCGTCGAACGGCACCGGCGCGAACGGTTCGAGCCGCGCGGTGCGCCGGTCGAAGCGAAACAGCCCGGTGCGCAGCGCGACGAGCATGCGATCTCCCGAACCGAGCGCGAACGACCCCGTCCACGCGGGCATCGTCCACTCCTCGTCCACGTTCGTGCGCGGATCGAAGCGGTGCAGCTTCGCCGCAAAGGTGTCGCACCAGTACAGCACGCCCTCGGCGGCGGACCACGTGGGGCACTCGCCGTTGAACGCGCGCGCTTCGAGCACGACGTCGACGTCTGTCAGTCACGCCAAAAAGTTGTTTCCAAACATGTCATCGCCACGAACTTCAACATTCCGCGCACCGTCCCACGTCCGTCCCGAGCACAACTCGTGCCGAAGGTGGCGGAGCGACGATGCTGCGTCGGGGCGTTGCGGAGTCGCGCAGGCCCGGAAGGCCGGGAGCGACGGAGCACCGAGCGACCAGAGGCCCCCGACGAGCCGTCAGGAGCGTCCCCGACGCATAAACGTTGATCCCCCACGGCGCCACAACCGTCAAACCGACCGTCATACCTTCAGCTCGACGCCGAACTCGATGATGCGGTCCGGCGGGATGCCCAAGGAGTCGGTGAGCGGGTTCGCGTTGCGCATCATGTAGCTCAGCAGCCAGCGGCGCCATTTCGGGAAGCCGTGGCCCGGCTCGTTGCGCGGCATGATGCGCGGGCGGGCCAGGAAGTAGTCGGCGTCTTCGAGCTCGATCTCTTTGGGGATCTGCGGGCGGCAGTGCGTGAGGATGTCGCTCGACGTTCGCCTCTTCCATGAAGCCGTAGTTCGCCGTGATGCGCGTCAGGCGCGGGACGATCTGCTCGATCTTGACGCGCTCGTGCCGGATCGACGTACGGCCGGCGGTGGTTGACGATCGTGAGCAGCACGACTTCCTCGCGCAGCACGCTCTTGTGCAGCCAGTGATGGCGCAGGATGAACGGGATGCCTTCGGGATGCGGCGTCAGGAAGATCGCGGTGCCGTCGCGTCGTCGAGGCCGGCCTGTCGTCGACCTCGCGCACGAACTCTTCGACCGGCGTCGACAGCGCGGCGAGCGCCATCGCGAGCCGGCGCCGGCCCGCGACCCACGTGGTGAACAGCGTGAAGATCACCAGCGCGATCGCGACGGGGATGTAGCCGCCCTGCGGCAGCTTCGGCAAGTTGCCGGCCAAGAACGCGCCGTCGACGATCAGGAACAGCGCCACGAGCGGCACGATGCCGGCCCACGGCCACGTGAAACGCCGCCGCAGCAAGACGCCGATCACCAGCGAGTCCGCGAGCATCGTGAGCGTGACGGCGAGGCCGTACGCGGCGCCCAGCCGGTCGGAGCTGCGGAACACGACGACGAGCGCGAGACAGGCGATCGCGAGCATCACGTTCACGAACGGCATGTAGATCTGGCCCTTCGACGCTGTGCGACGTGTGCACGACCTTCAAGCGCGGCAGATAGCCGAGCTGCACCGCCTGCTGCGTGAGCGAGAACGCGCCCGTGATCAGCGCCTGCGACGCGATCACCGTGGCCGCCGTCGCGAGCACGATCATCGGCATCAGCGCCCACGCCGGGAACAGCAGGTAGAACGGGTTCTTGCAGCGCGCGCGGGTCCATCAGCGCCAGCGCGCCTTGGCCGTAGTAGTCGAGCAGCAGCGCCGGGAACACGCCCGCGTACCACGCGAGCCGGATCGCGTTGCGGCCGAAGTGCGCGAGGTCGGCGAACATCGCCTCGACGCCGGTGACGCACAGCACCACGGCGCCGAGCACGAGGATCGCGGCGATGCGGTTCTGCGCGATGAACGCCAGCGCGTACAGCGGGTTGAAGGCCGCCAGCACGCGCGGGTCGTGCGCGATCGCGACCGCCGCCCGCGAGCGCGAGCGCGGCGAACCACAGCACCATCACCGGCCCGAACACCGCGCCGATCTTGCCCGCGCCGCGCGACTGCACCGCAAACAGCGCGATCAGGATGCCCGACGGTGAGCGGCACGATGAACCGCTCCGCGGCGGGCGCCGCGACGCCGATCCCTTCGACCGCGGAGAGCACGGAGATCGCCGGCGTGATCACGCCGTCGCCGAACACCATCCCCGCGGCGAACAGCAGCATGTACGTCACGACGGTGAGCGGCGCCGGGATGCCGACGCGGCTGGTCGGGCGCAGCTGCGCGAGCAGCGCGAGCGTCCCGCCTTCGCCGTGGTTGTCCGCGCGCAGCACGACGGTCGCGTACTTCACGCACACGACGAGGATCAGCGCCCACGTGATCAGCGACAGGATGCCGAGCACGTGCTCGGGCGTCGGCGTGAAGCCGCGGCCCGCCGTGAAGCACTGCTTGAACGCGTACAGCGGGCTGGTGCCGATGTCGCCGAACACGACGCCCAGCGCCGCGAGCGCGAGCGGTGCCGTCCGCGCCTCGTGCAGCGGGCCGGGTGCCGAGGATCGCGTTCGGGCGTCGGGGTCGGCGTCCATACCTGCGAAGGCTACCCGCTCAGCGGCGGCGATCCGCTCACATCGAGACCGTGACGCCCAGCTCGACGCGGCGCTCGGCGCGAATGTGCAGGTCGTCCGGAAGCGGGCGAGCGTTGCGCAGCAGCGCTGACGAACAGCTCGCGCCGCCAGCCCGGCATCCCGCCCTTGAGCGCCGCCTCGATCTTCGGGTCGGCGTAGAAGAACGACGTGTCGTCGCGGTCCAAGTTCAAGCCGAACGCTTCGCACGAGCGCAGGATCGGTCCGATCTCGGGCGCCTCCATGTAGCCGAAGCGCGCGATCACGCGCACCAGCCGCAGCGACATGCGCTCGACGGTCACGCGGTCGAAGTCCGTCAGCAGATACGGCGTCGGCGCGCGCGCGATGTTGAGCACGACGATGCGCTCCTCTTGCGCGCGGTCGCGGATCCAGCGGTGGCGCGCGAGGAACGGCACGCCGCGCGGGTCGGGCGTGAGGAACACCATCGTGCCGTGCTCGCCCATCCCCGCCGGCAGCTTCTCGAGCACCGTCTCGATCGGGATCTGCTGCTCCGCGAGCGCCTTGGTCAGCGAGCGGCGGCCTTCGAGCCACGTCAGGCTCATCAGCACCAGCGTCCCGCCGATCGCGAGCGGGATCCAGCCGCCGTGCACCACCTTGGGCAGCGATGCGAGGATCAGGCTGCCGTCGACGATCACGAAGCCGGTGACGAGCGCGAGCGACAGCGCGCGGTTCCAGTGCAGCACCTTCGTGATCACGACGAAGTACGTCAGCGACGTGCACAGCATCGTGAAGCCGATCGCGACGCCGTACGCCGCCGCGAGCGCGTCGCTGGAGCGGAAGCCGACGACGAGGATCGCGCAGCCGATCCCGAGCCAGCGGTTGACCGACGGCACGAACACCTGGCCCTTGTAGCGGTGCGACGTGTGCTGCACCAGCACGCGCGGCGCGAGGTTGAGCGCGATCGCCTGCTCGATGAGCGTGAACGTCCCCGAGATGAGCGCTTGCGACGCGATCACCGTCGCCATCGTCGCGAGGATCACCATCGGGATCAGCGCCCACGACGGCGCGAGCGAGTAGAACGGGTTCGCGATGCTGCGCGGGTCGGACAGCAGGTTCGCGCCCTGGCCGAAGTAGTTCAGCACGAGCGCCGGAAACACGAGCGTGTACCAGCCCGTCACGATCGGGCCGCGGCCGAAGTGCGACAGGTCGGCGTACATCGCTTCGACGCCGGTCACCGCGAGCACCACGCCGCCCAGGATGGTGAAGCCGACGAGCCCGTTGTGCGTCGCGAACTGCAGCGCGTAGCGCGGGTCGAGCGCGTGCACCACCTCGGGATGGCGCACGACCGCCAGCGCGCCGAGCAGGGCGATCGTGATGAACCAGACGAGCATCACGGGGCCGAACAGCGAGCCGACGCGTTCGGTGCCGTTGCGCTGCAGCGCGAACAGCATCACGATCACGACCAGCGAGATCGGCACGACGTACGGCTCGAACGCGGTCGAGGCGATCGCGAGCCCTTCGACGGCGGACAGCACGGAGATCGCCGGCGTGATGATGCCGTCGCCGATCATCGTCGACGAGCCGATGATCACGATGATCGTCAGCACGGTGCCGCGGATCATCGTGCCCTGCAGGCGGCCGCCGGTGGCGAGCGCGAGCAGCGCGAGGATGCCGCCTTCGCCTTCGTGGTCGACGCGCGTGATGAACGTCGCGTACTTCACGCACACCACGATCACCAGCGCCCAGAACAGCAGCGAGCAGATGCCGAGCACGTCGGCGAGGCCGCCCTTCGAGCCCGCCAGGCCCAAGCACAGCTTGAGCGTGTAGAGCGGGCTGGTGCCGATGTCGCCGAACACGACGCCCAGCGCGGCGACGGTCAGGAAGATCGGGGTTTTCGGGCCGCGCCGGGTCACAGGGTGTTGTACTCTCGCGCGGGGGCGAGGATTCCCCTCGCGACCGCGCGGGCGACGGCGCGGGCGCGCGAGTTGACGCCGAGCTTGCCGGTCACGCGGGCGACGTGCGTCTCGACGGTGCGCGCGGAGACCACGAGGCGCTGGGCGATCTCGCGGTTGGTCAGCCCGGCGGCGAGAAGTTCGAGGATCTCGCGCTCGCGCGCGGTCAGCGGCTCCAGCTGCTCGTCCGCCTGCGGCGGCGCGTCGCGGCCGCGCAGGTACGGCGCCGCGAGGCGCGCGGCGACGTGCGTCTCGAAGCGCGGGCCGCCGCGCGTCGCGCGCGCGAGCGCGTCGTCGTAGTCGGCGGCGCGCGCGCGTGCCGCGCGCGATGCCGCGCAGGATCGTGCCGAGCGCCGCGAGCCGCGGCGGTTCGGCGCGGCGCGCGATCAGGCCGTCGAACGGCGCGCTGCGCAGCGGCGTCTCGACGTCGCGCCCGGCGAGCGCGTCGAGCAGGTCGAGCGTCTCCGCCGCCGCCCACAGCGCGACGGCGTCGGCGCCGTCGACGGGCGTCGCGGCGGCGAGCGCCGTGCGCGCGCGCTCGCGGCGGGCCGGCGCGTCGCTCGCGTTCGCGAGCGCGGCGAACGTCGCGGCGTCGGCGCGCGCCAGCGGATCGTCGTCGCCGCTGGCGGCGAGCGCGGCGAGCAGATCGCCGTCGAGCGCGTCGGCGCGCGCGAGGATGCGCGACGCGAGCGTGCGCACGCGCTGCGCGTCGCGCGCGTACCACGCCGCGTCGGCGGAGCGCAGCGCCGCGCGCGCCTCGCGCCGCGCGAGCGCGGTGTCGCCCGACGTGCAGCGACGCCTCGGCGAGCGCGGCGTGCAGCGACGCCGCCTGCGGGCGCAGCGCGAACGGCCGCGCGATGCGCTCGGCTTCGCGCGCGAGCTCGTACGCCGCCGTCGTCTCGCCGCGCAGCAGCGCGAAGCGCGCCGCCCACACGAGCGCGCCGAAATAGCGCACGAGATCGTCGCCGCGCCGACCACGTCTCGATCAGCACGTTGGCGTGGTGCTCCGCCGCTTCGAAGTCGCCCAGCGCGACGTGCGCGTACGCGGCGAGCGGCGCGACGTCGGCGAGCACGGCGGGATCGCCGCCGTCGACGAGCGCGTCGAGCCGCGCGAGCGCGTGCGCGAACCGCCCGCCGACCGCGTCGGCCCAGCCGGCGCGCACGATCGCTTTGCCGAGCGCGGCGGCGCCGTGCGCCGGCGCGCGCGCGAGCAGGTCGTCGATGCGCTCCGGCGAGACCGGCTCGCTGCGCGCGAGATCGGCTTCGACGCGCTTGCAGCCGCGCCTCGAACGCGAGCGCGGCGTCGTCGCGCGCGTCCGCCTCGCGCGCGGCTGCGGCGAACGACGCGCGGCCGTCGTCGCCGCGCGCCTTCGCGAGCAGCCCTTCGACCAGACAGATCAGCGCCGGTTCGTCGGCGCGCGCGGCGCGCACGCGCGCGAGCGCGCCGCGCACGCCGTCGACGAGCCCCGACGCGATCGCCGACGGCGCGTGCGCGCGCAGGAACGCGACGTCCGCGGCCGCGTCGTGCGCGCGGTCGAGATGGAACAGCGCCGGGCGCAGCCGGCCCGGCGCGCGCGTACGCGCGCGCGGCGTCGGCGTGGCGCGCCGCGAGCGCGCGTTCGCCGACGCGCCGCGCGAGCGCTTCGCGGACGAGCGGGTGGACGCGGTAGCCGCTGCGCACCGGCGCGACGAGCGTCGCGTCCTCGGCCTGCGCCGCGAGGCGCGCGGCGAACGCCGGCATCGCCGGGCGCGACGACCTCGGGCTCGACCGTCTCGTACGCGACGATCGCTTCGAGCAGCGCGCGGTCCGCGGCGTCGAGCGCGTCGAGCCGGTGCGCGACGAGCTCGTCGAGCAGCACGTCCGACGCGGCGGGCGCGCGCAGCGCGAGCGCGACCGCGATCGGCCAGCCTTCGGTGCGGCGCAGCAGCGCGTCCGCGCGCGCGTCGTCGAGCGCGACGCCGAGCGAGCGCGCGAGCGCGCGCGTGCGCGGCGACGTCGAAGCGCAGCGCGTTCGCGTCGACGAGCGCGCCGCGCCCCGCGGCGACCGCTTCGGGCAAGCCGACGTCGAGCGGGACGCGCGCGAGCAGCACGAGCCGCACCGTGTGCGGCATGCCGCCGCGCGACGCTGCGCGCGAACGCGGCGAACGACGCGCCCAGCACGTGCGCGTCGTCGACGACGATGCGCAGCGGCGCGTCGACGTGCGTCAGCTCCTCGGCGAACGCCGCGCCGAGGCGCTCGGGATCGGCGCGCTGCTCCGCGAGCGCGAGCGTGAGCCGGCCCGACGTCGGGCCGCACGATGCGCACGCGCGCGAGCAGCGCGGCGGCGAACGCGTCGGCCTCCCACGGCTGCGCGTCGTACCACGCGACGTCCGGCGCGCCGTCGAGCGCGGCGTGCACGCTCGTCGTCTTGCCGTAGCCCGCCGGCGCTTGCACGACGACGAACGCGGCGTCGCGGAGCGCCTGCGCGAGCGCGTCGGGGAGCATGAGCGAGCGCTTCGCTGCGGGCCTAGACGTCCTTCCCGTCCGCGCCGCGGTTTTCGAGCTCGAGCGCGGCGCGCTCGCGCTCGGCGCGCGTTCCGCGCCGCGGCTTGGGCTCCATCGGTCCGGCGCCGCGTCTTCAGCCGCACCGCGAGCCATTGCTCCGCGCCGAGCCGCCGCTCGCCTGCGGCGGCGTCGCGTTCGGCTGCTTCTTCTTCTTCGTTTTCTTCGCTTTTGTCACGAGTTCGCAATGCCGCCGTGTGGATATCGTAAACGCGCACGCTTGGAGACGGGTTCGCCGAACGTTGTTGCCAACCGCAGGGTTCGATCCTTCGTGATCGCGCGCGGGCGCCGTGGTTTTCACGGCGCGCGCGTCTTTCCGTGTCTTGCATAGGGGCTCTTCGACCGTGCTCAAACGTGCGCTATCGCTCATCCTCCTCGCGTCGCTCGCCGGTTGCGCCGGCGGTCACGTGACGTCGGCCGTTCCGCGCACCGCCGCCGTGAACGCGCCGTCGAGCGGCGCGCGGGCGACGACGTCGTTCGTGGTCACGATCCCGCGCGCGACGGCGACGTCGGCGCAGCGCCGCGCGCCGCGCTACATCTCGCCGGCGACCGGATCGCTGGGCATCACGATCGATCCCGGCAGCGCCAACCAGGGCTTCGCCGCGATGAACATCGGGCCGGGCGATCCGAACTGCAACACGCCGACGCCGGTCTCGCCGCTGCAGTGCACGGTGACGGTGTCGGTGATGCCGGGCTCGCACACGTTCGACTTCCGCACGTACGACGGCCGCCTCGACGTCAACGGCAACCCGCAAGGCAGCGTCCTCTCGACCAACCTCGGCTTCCCGTTCAACGTCGTGCCCGGTCAGAACAACAGCTTGCACTTCGTGCTGCAGGGCATCCCGACCGGCATCAGCGTGCTGGCGCAGGCGAACCAAGACGTGCGCGGCGACCAGACGGGCGGCTTCGATCTCTACGGCGCGTACAAAGCCGACGGCACGACGATCCTGCCGCGCAAGTTCACGGTCGTCTCGACGGACGCCGACGGCAACTTCATCGTCGGCGCCGGGCTCGCCGGCGCTCACCGTGACCAGCTCGAACGCACGGCGCGCTGTCCGACGGCGTCGTCGTCCGCGAGCAACCCGAACCTGTTCACCGTCACGCCCGCCGGCTGGGCGAACAACACGGGCTTCCAGCTCGTCGTCACCGCGACGCCGTCGACCGCCGCGACGCGCGAACAGCGGCGCGTCGCCGCTCACGCGTCAACGTCCCGGTGCGCTACGTCGCGCGCAACGCGCCGCGCATCTATCTCTCCGGCGGCCCGGGGCAGAACTGGGTCAAAGTGTACGACGAGTTCGGCAACGCGGTGAACGTGGCGGGCACCTGGCCGAACCTATCAGGTCCGATGGGGCTCGCGTACGATTCGTTCCAGGGCCGCATCTTCGTCGCGAACTTTCGAACAACACCGTGAAGGCGTACGACCCGACGGCAACGCCGCCAGCCCGAGCAACGCGATCACGCTGGTCAATCCGATGTCCGTCGCGATCGACACGGACACGCAGCGCATCTTCGTCGCCACGCACGACGTGGGGCTGTTCGTCTTCGACACCTCGGGCGGCCCCGTCACGACGAGCGGCAACTGGAAACAGCCGGCGAGCCCGCCGCACGGCACGCCCAACGCATTTCCGTACGACGCGACGGCGCTGCTGATCAGCGAGCGCGGGCGCGGCAACGCCGGCAGCGTCTACGTCAACGACACCGCGTCGGGCGCGGTCGTCGTCTACGACATCGACGGCAACTGGCGGATGGGGTTCGACGCGCACAACGGCGTGTCGGGGCTGGCGCAAGATCCCGGTCTCAGGACGCCTCTACGGATCGTTCGGCGCACGGCCGGTGCTGGTGTTCGACGAGATCGGCAACCTCATCGACGTCCCGGGGGCGTTTCTGAACACGCATCAGCCGGTCGGGATCGGGTACAACCCGGCGAACGGTTTGCTCTACGTGAACAACTCGCAAGGCGCGGCGCACGCCGGCGCCAACGTCACCGCGTACGACCAGAGCGGCAACCAGATCGCGACGTCCGGCGCGTTCACCGGCGCGGACAACGGCTGGGGGCTCACGATCGTCCCGTAGCATCCGAGGCGACGGAGGCCGCGCGGCCGAAGTCGCCTCGTCCATGCCCATCATCGAGACGCGGGACCTGCGCAAGGTGTTCCGCTCGCTCGTCCGCCGTCCGGGTGTCGCGGGGACGCTGCGCACGCTGTTCTCGCGCGACTACGAGGACAAGGTCGCCGTCGAAGGCATCACGATGGCGCTCGACGAGGGCGAGCTGGTGGGCTACATCGGCCCCAACGGCGCGGGCAAGTCGACCACGATCAAGATGCTCACCGGCATCCTCGTGCCGACGTCGGGGACGGTGCGCGTCGCCGGGCTCGTGCCGTACGAGCAGCGCCAGAAGAACGCGCGCAACATCGGCGTCGTGTTCGGGCAGCGCTCGCAGCTGTACTGGGATCTGCCGCTGGTCGAGTCGTTCGAGCTGCTGCGCGCGATCTACGGCATCCCCGCGGCGCGCTATCGCGCCAACCTCGACCACTTCACCGAGACGCTCGACATGGGGCCGTTCCTGCGCACGCCCGTGCGCCAGCTCTCGCTCGGGCAGCGGATGCGCGGCGACTTCGCGGCGGCGATGCTGCACGATCCGCCCGTCGTGTTCCTCGACGAGCCGACGATCGGGCTCGACGTCGTGGCGAAGGAGGCGATCCGCGAGTTCGTCGCGCGCGTCAACCGCGAGCGCGGCACGACGTTCATCCTCACGACGCACGATCTCGCCGACGTCGAGCGGCTCTGCCGGCGCATCGTGCTGATCGACCACGGCACGCTGGTGTACGACGGCGAGATCGACGCGCTGCGCGACCGCTACGGCACGCACCGCACGCTGGTGGTGACGTTCGCGGAGCCGACGCCGGAGGTGCACGTCGAAGGCGCGGAGCTGGAGTCGCGCGAGGGCGACGTCGTGCGGCTGCGCTTCGACCGCCGCACCGTGTCGGCCGAAGTCGTCATCCGCCGCGTCGCCGACCGCTACTGCGTGCGCGACCTCTCGATCGAGGAGCCGCGAGCTCGAGTCGATCATCCGCCGCATCTACCTCGAAGGCTACAGCGACGGCGGAGGGTTCGCTCGCAGGCGAACCCTCTACGGCACCCGCGTGATCAGCTGCGGGTGCGCGTTGAGCCCCAGCACGCCGATCGACGACTGATGGTCCGCGCCGTCGCTGTGGAACACGAGCACGAGCTGCGAGCCCGCGGGCATCTGCAGCGGCGAGTCGACCGTAACGTCGGCCGTGCCTTGGCCGTCCGCGGTGAAGTTGTTCGGCGGCGCCGATGAGGTCGAGCGGCGTGAACACCGCGCCGGTGCGGCCGGCGAGCTGGCGCACGAACAGGCTGTAGCGGCCGTTCGGGATCAGCCGCTGGAACGTGGCGTGCACCTTCGTCGTCTGCGGGCCCGGCTCGAACGTCGCGGTGCCGACGGCGGTCCGCCAGGTGCCGAGCCCGGTGTGGATCGACTCGGCGTGCGCGTTGTACAGCGGCGCGGCGTCGGAGTCGTTGTCGCCGGGCGGGCGGATGCCGTAGTCGTGCGGGTTGTCGCCCGGTCTGCGCTTGCGCGCTGGCGTCGCGGACGAACACCTGGGGCGGCTGCGCGGTGGTCGCGGCGGTGACGGGCTGAAACGTCGCGCTGGCAAGCGCGAGGAGCACGGCGGCTGCTAGCATGTCCGTAATACGATTCGCGCACCCGCCGCGTTCCCTCGCCGAGCGGTTCGCGCCCTACGTCGCCTTCGCGGCCAAGGCGTTCTCGCGCGAAGCGACCTACCGGATGGAAGTCTTCACCAACGTGGGGTCGCTCATCGTGCGGCTGTACCTGATGAAGACGGTGTGGGTGGCGCTCTACGCGCAGAACGCCGCGCCGGCCGGGGTCCCGCTGCACTCGGTGCTCACCTACACCTGCGTGGCGCTGCTGATGTCGCTGGTGCTGGAGATCGACGGGACGCGCGCGATCCGCGACAAGATTCGCGAAGGCACGATCGCGACCGACCTGATGAAGCCGATCAGCCTGCCGATGTACTTCTTCGCCGACGGCGTGGGGATGACGCTGCTGCACGCGGTGCTCATCGTGCCGGCGCTGCTGCTGTCGCTGTTCCTCGTGCACATCGACGTGCC
This sequence comes from Vulcanimicrobiota bacterium, assembly GCA_963792235.1. Lineage (GTDB taxonomy): Bacteria > Vulcanimicrobiota > Vulcanimicrobiia > Vulcanimicrobiales > Vulcanimicrobiaceae > Vulcanimicrobium. The sequence goes on along the minus strand of CAWBVR010000020.1, from coordinate 155,131 downwards.
GCCCGCGCCCGTGCTCGCCGCGTTCGCGCTGAGCTTCCTGCTGGGCTACCTCGTCAACTTCATGCTGAACTTCCTGATGAACTGCGTCGCGTTCTGGACGCTCGAGACGTTCGCCATCCAGCTCGTCGTGCGCTGGGTGAGCGACTTGCTCAGCGGCCAGATCGTGCCGCTGATCTTCTTCCCGGGGCTGCTGCAGCGCATCGTGCTCGCGCTGCCGTTCGCGGCGATCTACTCGACGCCGCTGCTGATCTATCTCGGAAAAATCCCGCCGTCGGGCTACCTTGGCGCGATGGCCGCGCAAGTCGGCTGGGCCGCGGTGTTCGCCGTGCTGTCGGCGATCGTGTGGCGTGCGGCGCAGCGCCGCGTCGTGGTGCAAGGCGGCTGATGACGATTCGGCGGGCGGCGCCGCGGGATCGCGCTGTGCTCGCGGCGCTGGCCTTTCGCGCGAAGGCACACTGGGGGTACGACGACGCGTTCATGGAGCGCTCGCGCGACGTGCTCACGCCGAGCGAAGACTATCTTGCGAACGACCCCGTGTACGTCGCCGAGGACGACGGCGGCGCGATCGTCGGCTTCTACGGCTTCGTGCGCGAAGGCGGCGAGCTCTGGCTGAACGACCTCTGGCTCGAGCCCGCGGTCATTCGAACCGGATCAGGACGCACGCTGTTCGCGCACGCGGTGGAGATTGCGCGAGCGATGGGCTCGCCGGCGTTCTTCATCGAGTCCGACCCCAACGCCGAAGGCTTTTACCTCGCGATGGGCGCGGCGCGCACGGGCGAGCGCGTCGCCGCCGTCACGGGCCGCGTGCTGCCCGTACTGCGCTACGACCTCACAGCCCCGAGAACACCTGAAGCGTCGCCTTTGCCCCGTCAAACGTCGTGACGCTGACGGTGCACGTCCCTTTGCTGGTGGACACGATGGTCCACGTGACGTCCCACGGTCCCGGCCCGAGGGGAACGACGGTCACCGCTGGCGGCGAATTCGGGTCGAAGCCCACGCCGACATTCGACGAGCCCGAACCGACGTAGACGGCCGTGCACGTCGGGTCTGCGGTGAGGTTGAACGACTGGGTCACCCCGCCGCGCGACGCCGTCACGAAGACGCCGCTCGACGGAGACGCGAGGTGAATCGCATCGCCCTGCGTCCCGGAACCGCCGGATGGACCCGACCGGCTGACCCAGTTCACGACGAGCCCCGGGCTGGGAGGCGTCACCGGAGCGCTGCCGCCCCCGCCGCCGCATGCGGTCAGCGCCGCGACGACGCACAGCACCAACGCGCGCACGCTACTTCCCATGCTTCGTCGTGATCTGGATGCGCGTCGTGCCGTCGTCCTGATTTGAAACGATGACCGACTGGTCGCCGTCGCCGTTCTTGTGCTCGTCCGCGAACGTGCCGACCGTTTTGCCGCCGGCGGTGAGGATGCCGTTCTTCCAGCTCGATGGCAGATTCGATTTGTACCACTCCGCGACGCGCTTCGTCTCGTCTTTGCTCGTGTAGACTTTCATCGCGACGGAGTTGCCGTTCGAGGACGACGAGATCCCCTGGTCCTTTTCCTCAGTCGCGCCCGGATAGACGGGAACGTCGATGAAGCCTGCCGACGCCCCGTTGCCCGAGCTGGTCGACGCGCTCGTCTCGGTGGTCGTGGTCGTCGCGGCGGGGGCAGGCGACGCTTCGCCGACGGGCGCCCCGCTCGCGGCGGCGGCGGACTGCGTCGTGTCGGTCGTCGACGAGGTGGTGCTCTGGTCGGTGCTCTTCTTCGCGCAGGCGGTGAGGAGCAGCGCGCCGCACAGCGCGGCGGCGCCGGCGATATGGAATACCTTCATCGGCTACCTCGTAGAGTCGGGCGTTTGAGCTGGGCTTCGCGCCGGTCCGTGCAAAACCCGGGCGGTCGGCGTGCGCCCCGGCGCGAATCCTCGGCGCGGAGGCCATCATGGACACGATCGACCGCCCGATCCGCACCACGCACGACGTCACGAATCAGCCGCCGCCGCTCGCCGGGTACGACGTCGCGGGCGCCGACACCGCGCTGGTCGAGGGCGTTCGGCGCGAGGGCGCCGGTTGGGACGAAGGCGGCCTGCACGCGCTCGGCACGCTCGCGGGTTCGGACGAGGCGATCGCCTGGGGCTTCGAGGCCAACCGCTTCACGCCGGAGCTGCAGACGCACGACCGGTTCGGCAACCGCCTCGACGAGGTGACGTTCCACCCGAGCTGGCACCGGCTCATGGAAGTCGCAGTGTCGCACGGCCTCCACGGGGCGCCGTGGCGCGAGCCGCGCGAGGGCGCGCACGTCGCGCGCTACGCGCGCTTCTACGTGTGGTCGCAGGTGGAGTCCGGGCACGGCTGCCCGATCTCGATGACGTACGCGTCGGTACCGGTGCTACGGCGGCGCGCCGATCTCGCGGCGCTGTTCGAGCCGGCGCTGACGTCGACGGAGTATGAGCCCGGCCTGCGCCCATTGCGCGAAAAGCGCGGCGCGCTGTGCGGCATGGCGATGACCGAGAAGCAAGGCGGCTCGGACGTGCGCGCCAACACGACGCGCGCGGAGCCGTTCGACGGCGACACCTACGCGCTCACCGGGCACAAATGGTTCTGCTCCGCGCCGATGTCCGACGCGTTCCTCGTTCTCGCGCAAGCGCCCGAGGGGCTCACGTGCTTTTTCCTCCCGCGCGTGCTGCCCGACGGTTCGCGCAACGCGTTTCGCATCCAGCGCCTGAAAGACAAGCTCGGCAACCGTTCCAACGCATCGAGCGAGATCGAGCTCGACGAGGCGCTCGCGCTGCGCGTCGGCGACGAAGGGCGCGGCGTCGCGACGATCATCGAGATGGTGAACCACACGCGGCTGGACTGCGTCGCGGGCAGCGCGTCGCTGATGCGCCAGGCGCTCGCGCAGGCCGCGCACCATGCGCGCCATCGCCGCGCGTTCGGCGCCAAGCTCGTGGAGCAGCCGCTGATGCGCAACGTGCTGGCCGACCTCGCGCTGGAATCCGAAGCGGCGACCGTGCTGATGCTGCGGCTCGCGCGCGCCGTTGACCGCGGCGCGGCGGACGCGAGCGAAGCGGCGTTCGCGCGGCTGGGGATCGCGCTCGGGAAATACTGGGTGTGCAAGCGCGCGCCCGTGCACGTTGGCGAAGCGCTCGAATGTCTGGGCGGCAACGGCTACGTGGAGGAGAGCATCATGCCGCGGCTGTACCGCGAAGCCCCGCTCAACTCGATCTGGGAAGGCTCGGGCAACGTCAACGCGCTCGACCTGCTGCGCGCGCTCGCGAAGCAGCCCGCGTCGCTCGACGCGTACGCTGCCGAAGTCGCCCTCGCGCGCGGCGCCGACGTGCGGCTGGACCGCGCCGCAACATCCGTGTACGATGCGCTCGGCAAGGACCGCACATCGCTCGAAGCAGATGCCCGCCGGACCGTTGAGCGCATGGCGCTCGTGCTGCAAGCGTCGTTGCTGGTACGGCACGCGCCGGCGGCCGTGGCCGACGCCTTCTGCGCGGCGCGCCTGGGCGCGGAGCGCGGGTTCGCGTTCGGGACGCTGCCGGCCGGCGCCGACACCCGCGCAATCGTGGACCGCGCCTGGCCGGCGTAACCGGAGCAGGCCGCTCGGACCTGCGCGCGTCTAACGCGCGGAGCGCAGCGCCGCGAGCACGTCCGCCGCGTTGCGGTCCGGCGGGAACACCGGGTAGAACACGCGCGCGATCGTGCCGTCACGCGCGATCCACGCGATGCGTTTCAGCAGCGTCTGCCCCGCAACGTCCATCGTGGGGAGCCGCAGCGCGCGCGTCAGCGCGAGCTCGGCGTCGCTGAGCACCGGGAACGGCACGTGCAGCCGTTCGACCATCTCGCGCTGGTACGCGCTGTCTTGCGTCGAGAGGCCGAACACGCGCGCGCCGAGCGCGGCGAACTCGTCGTTCAGGTCGCGGAACGCGCAGGTGTGCGGCGTGCAGCCGCGCGCGCCCGGGATCTGATCCCAGTCCGTGACGAGCGACGGTTCGCCGGGCCGCCCCGTGCGCGGATACGCGAACACGACGACCGTGCCGAGGATATCCGCGAGGTCGACGACCGTGCCGTCCGTCGCCGGCAGCGCGACGTTCGGCACGCGGGCTCCGGCGAGATGCGCGGCAGCGCCGTCGTCGACCGGCGCGGGCAAATCCGGCGGCAGCGTGGTCAGCGAGCGCTCGTCCATCATGCGGTCGGGTCTTTGATCCAGCTCCAGGTGCGTTCTTCTTCGCCCGGCACGGCGACGGTGACGGTGATCCGGGTGCCGTCCTTGTCCGTGCGCAGCGTATTTCGCGCCGCGGCGACGATGGCCGTGGCCGCGACGGGATCCGCCCCCTCGGTTTCCAGCCGCCAGCCGGTGCTCGCGACGGGCGGCGGCGCGTCGTGCGTCGCGACGTGATCGAGGTCGACGAGCAGCGTCGCGACTTGGTGAGCGCCCATCAGCGGCGGCGGCTCCGCGAGGACGATCCCGGTCGCGATGTGCGCGGTGCCGATGTAGTTGTGGCTGAGCCGCCGCGCGGCCTCGAAGGCGAGTTCGATCGAGCGCTTCGCGCCCTGCGTGAACACCATCTCTTGCGTGGGCGGCCGGGTCACGTTGCCGAGCACCTCGCGCAGCGCGTTGCGGTCGACCGCTTTCGCGAGCACCTGCGCGACGGGGTCGTCGCCCTCGGCGAGCGCGAAGATCATGTGCTCGGTGCCGATGAAGTTGGCGCCGAACATCTGCGCGACTTCTTGCGCGCGCACCATGCTGTGGCGCGCGGGCTCGCTGAACGGCTCCCACATCGTCATCACGTCACCTCACTCCCAGATCGCTTCGTCCACGTAGCACCACTTCCAGTTCTCGCCAGGCTGGAGCGACGCGATCACGGGATGCTGCGTCGCGTGGTAGTGCTTCGTGGCGTGCTTGTTCTTCGAGCTGTCGCAGCAGCCCACGTGCCCGCACTCCTCACACAAGCGCAGGTGCACCCACGTGTCGCCCGTGCGCAGGCACTCCTCGCAACCGTCGGGCGTTCGCGGCGCCGGGTTGTTCACTGCCGCGGCGTGTTCGCAAGCGCCTTGCTTCATGCGCCCTCCGCGCGGCCGCCGGACGGGACGTCCCACAGCACCAGTTCGCCGGTGCCGCGCACGGTGAGGTCGCGCAGGCCGTGGATGCGCACCGCGTCGCCGGTCGCGAGCTGCTCGCCGTTCGCGGTCACCGCGCCGTCGGCCACGAACAAGAAGCCGTATCGCGACGGGTCGAACGCATACGTGACCTCGGCGTCTTCGAGCTTGGCGACGCGCAGCGATGCATCCGCGCGCAGCGCAACGGGCGCGTCGGCGCCGGCCTGGCCGCTGATCACCACGAGCCAGCGGTTGCGGCGTTCGTCTTCAGCGAACGCGCGTTGGCCGTAGGCGGGCGGCTCGCCGTAGCTGCGCGGCAGCACCCACATCTGCACGAAGTGGACGTCGTTTTCTTTGGAATGGTTGAACTCACTGTGGCGCACGCCCGTGCCGGCGCTGATGTACTGGATCCCGCCCGGCGCGACCACGCCCTGGTGTCCCAGCGAGTCCTTGTGCTCCAGTTCGCCGCGCAGGACGTAGGTGACGATCTCCATGTCGCGGTGCGGATGCGTGCCGAAGCCCTGGCCCGGCAGCACGGTGTCGTCGTTGAACACGCGCAGCGCGCCCCAATTGGTGTTGGCGGGATCGAAGTAATCGGCGAAGCTGAACGAGTGGTTCGTCTTCAGCCAACCGAAGTCGTAGAATGCCCGGTCGCCGGAACGCTGGATCGCAAAGACGGGCGCGGTTTGAGTAGCCATCGTGTGACCTCCGACCCGGGGTTAGTCCGGCCAGGTTCCAGCGCCGGGACCGGTCCTCCGCCCGGCCGCCACCTCGAACGGCCGCGCAGGACCGGGCGCCGCGGGCGGCGGAGGCGCCGGGATGGGGCTCAACGCCGTGTGGTTGCGGTCGATCTTCGCTGCAATCGTGCTCGCCGCGCTCGCGGTGGCCGCGGCGTCGCTCATCCCGAAACCGGTCGTCAAGGACGTCGAGATTCCGAACGGGACCGCGGTGGCGTACGTGAAGGGACCGCTCGTGGGACGCTTCAGCCTAGCCGCGACGCTGACGCTCGACCGGATGCCTGCGAACCGATCGTGGTACTGCGATTGGTTGATGGTCGCAGGTCAGCGCATGCACAGCAAGGCGCAGCCGTTCGTTCAAGTTGGGCTCATGCGCTGGGCTCAGAACGGGTACCGGCTGTCGGCGTTCATCGCGAAATCGAACGACAGAGGTGGGATCGACTACCGGGATGCGGGCATCTTGCGCGACGGCCCGCACGCGGTCGCCATGCGCGCGCGCAAGGGTTGGATCGACTTTGCCGTCGATGGACGCGGTATCGGCTCGTATCCGATGCGTTTGATGTTCGCGAAGAACGACGTGCTCTACGGACAGCTCGCGGGTGAGGCCGTGAAGGCGGGCGATCGTGTCGCGGGGACGATCCATGCGGTCGAGATCGCGGCGCACGGTGAGCAACCGCATCCATTCACCGGCAAGTGCCGCTACGACGACCGCGGCTTGCGCGTCGAGACGACGCCCGCGGGACTTGCTATACACGGAACGCTCGATCCCACGCTCAAGAGTGGTTTCAACGCTGCGTGCGACCACTTCTTCGACGCGCGCGGTTGAGCGGCACCGTTCGAATTTCGCGAAGTTCAAGCGATCGTTAGCGACACTTCACCCGCTGCGTCGAGGCGTCCGAGCAGGAGGTGGTAATAGAGCATCCCTTGCTGGGGCGACAGTGCAGCGATGATCGGCTCGGCGCGGATTTTCGGATCACCCGATAACTTGCGCAGGCCTGCTTCGGCGCCCGAATCGTTCATCGGGAACACGTCGAGGCGGCCGAAGCCGCGCAGCGCGACGACGGCGCCCGTCCACGGGCCGATGCCTTTGTGCGACACGAGCGATGCGATGAGGTCCGGCGTGCTCAACGGCTCGAGCGCCGCTTCGTCGAGCTCGCCCGATGCGATCGCCGCGCCTACCGCTTTGAGCGTGTTGATCTTGTTCACCGACAACCCCCGCGCGCGCATCTCCACCGGGTCTGCTTCGAGCAGCGTGCGCGGCGTCGGAAACGCGAACAGACGCACACCGTTCGTTTCGACCGGGACCGCGTAGCGCTCGATCACCCGGCGCAGAATCGCGCCGGCGGCGTGGATCGACACTTGCTGGTAGACCACGGCGTTGCAAACGGTCTCCCACAGCGACGGATAGCGCGGCGGCTTCACGCCGCGTGCGCCCTGTGCGATGCGGTCGAGCCACGGCACGGTCGCAGCGCCGGCGTAGAACGCCGCCAGGTCGGCGTCCGTGCCGAGCATGCGGCGCACGAGCGGAACCGGGTCGAATGCGTCCGCGCCGGGCCCCTGGATGCGCACGGCGAGCGCGTCGGGCGCGGCTTGCTCTACGGAGAGCAGGACAGGCGACTGCGGGTCCCCCAGCAGCCGGCGATAGACGGTGCCGTCGAAGACGTCCACGACGTTGGTCGAGAGCCGCCGCAGGACGACAGCCGTGAGATCGAGCCGGTACGGCGTCCGAACGGGGACGAGCGCCTCGCGGACGGAACGCTTGGCGCGTGTACTTCGCGACGTACGCACGCTACTGGCGCATCAACCTGCTCACGATGCTGGAGTACCGGGCGAACTTCATCATGTGGGCCGGGTTCACCGTCGTCTACCACGCCACCGCTATCGTCGCGCTGTGGGTGACGCTGCGCAACTTCCCGTCGATCAACGGCTGGGATTTCAAGCAGACCGCGTTCATGTACGGGCTCTGGATGCTCGGGCACGGGCTGCACAACAGCTTCTTGTTCACGGTGGGCAGCGTGCCCGAGTTCGTCCGCGAAGGGCGCTTCGACCGCTTTTTGGTGCGGCCGCTCGACCCGCTGTTCCAAACGCTCACCGTGCCGCAGCAGATCATGCCCGACGAGCTGATCCTCGCGATCGTCTACTTCTGCGTGGTGACCAAGTTCGCGGGCGTTCACGTCGACTGGATTCTCGTGTGCTACGTGCCGTTCGTCGCGATCGGCGGCGCGCTGATCGACTTCGGGATCAACCTCGCGATCGCAACCGCGTCGTTCTGGTTCACGCGCATCGACTCGCTGCGCTGGGTGTTCATGTCGCTCGAGCAGGAGTTCTCGCGCTACCCGATCTCGATCTACCAGCGCGGCGTGCGGCTCGTCCTCACGTTCGTGCTGCCGTTCGCGTTCATGAACTACTTCCCGGCGACGTATCTGCTGCACAAGAGCGAGGACGGTTTGCATCTGAATCCATCGATCGGCCTGCTGACGCCGGTGGTCGGGTTCGTCGCCGCCGCGCTGGCCTACGCGTTCTGGCGCATCGGAATCGACCGGTATCAGGGTACGGGGAGCTAACGATGGCGTGGCTGACGGCGACCTACCTGATCGAGGCGGAACCGGATCGCATCGAGGCGCGCGCGCAGGACGTGGCGATCGAGCAGAGCGTGGAGTGCCCGCTCGAAGCGGTGCGCGACCAGCGCGTCCGCGACGAGGTGGTCGCGCGCGTCGATTCGATCGAGCCGGCCGACGCGGGGCGGTACCGCGTGAACGTGCGGATCGCGGTGGAGACGACGGGCTACGAGCCCGCGCAGTTCATGAACATGGTGTTCGGCAACTGCTCGATGTGGGACGACGTGCAGCTCATCGGCCTCGATCTGCCGCCCGGACTGCTCGCGCGGTTCGGCGGGCCGCGGCACGGCATCGACGGCATTCGCACCCTCGTAGACGCGCCGTACCGCGCGCTCACGAGCGTCGCGATGAAGCCGCAAGGGCTGCCGACTGCGGAACTCGCCGGCATGTGCCGGACGTTCGCGCTCGCCGGGATCGACATCATAAAAGACGATCACGGCATCGCCGATCAGGCATGCGCGCCGTTCGCCGAGCGCGTGCCCGCGTGCCAGGCGGCGATCGCGCACGCCGTGGCGGCGACGGGAAAACCGTCGTTCTACGCGCCGCATCTCATCGGCACGCCGCGCGTGCTGCGCGAGCGCGCGCGCATCGCGGTCGACGCCGGTGTTCGGGTGGTGCTGGTAGCGCCGATGCTCGTCGGGCTCCCCGCGTTCGCCGATCTCGTCGACGAGTTTCCGCAGCTCACGTACCTCGCGCACCCGTCGTTCGCAGGCAACGCGCGCATCGCGCCGTCGCTGCTGTTCGGCCGCATCTTCCGGCTGCTGGGTGCCGATGCGCCGATCTTCGTGAACTACGGCGGCCGCTTCGCGTATCCGCGGGAAGAGTGCGGCGCGCTGGCCGAGGGCGCGCGCGAACCGTGGGGCGAGCTTCGCCCGGCGCTGCCGGTGCCCGCCGGCGGCATGCGGCTGGACCGCGTCGACGAGTTACTGGACTTCTACGGCCCGGACACGATGCTGCTCATCGGCGGAAACTTGCTGCTCGCCGAAGGCGACGCGCTGCGCGCACGCGCGCGCGCGTTCGTAGCGAAGGTCGCGACAGCCGGGGCTTCGCTGACTTAATTTAATAGTTGACAGGCGGCCTGCGTCCGGCTACCATCGCGGGCATGAAGAGGTCGGCTTTCGTCATGAGCGCAGCGGCCGCAGCATGCATCCCCGCCGCGGCGCGTTCGCAGCTCGACACAGGCGATGCTGCGATCCGCTTGCAGTTCGTGCCGGACGAAGCGCGCGCCGTGCTCGCGATCCTGGAGCGCCGCGCGTCAGGCGCGGCGCCGGAAGAACGCTTGTGGACGACACTCTTCGCGACCGAAGGCTATCGCCGGCTGGCCGAGCGCGAACGCTCGTTCAAGCGGCCGTTCGACGACGCGACGTTTCGCGCGTTCGTCCTTCATCCGGATCTTCTCGCGCAGCGCGAGCGGCTCGCCGCTACGCTGGCGGCGTGGTCGACCGCCGACGTGCGCGTTTGCGGCCGGCGCGCGCTCGCATATCTTCCCGCCGGCTCTCGATTGCACGCGAGCGTGTATCCCGAGATCAAGCCCGCGACGAACAGTTTCGTCCACGACGTCGAGCGCGATCCGGGCATCTTCCTCTACCTCGATCCGGCGATCACGGCAACGGAGTTCACGTACACGGTCGCACACGAACTGCATCATGTGGGCTTCGCGCAGAACTGTCCGACGCCGGAGGTTCGCGCGCAGATCGCACGTTTGTCGCCGCCGTTGCGGCTCTTCGAACGCTGGCTCGGCGGGTTCGGCGAAGGATTCGCGGTCCTCGCGGGTGCGGGAGGTCCCGACGTTGATCCGGGAACCGTCGTCGGATCGAGCGCCCGCCCGGAGTGGGCGACCGAAAGCGCGACCTTCGCCGCGCGCATGACCGAGCTCACAACGTTCTTCCGCAACATCCTGAGCGGCAAGCTTACCGACGGGGCGCCGGCGAGGACCGCGGGGATGGCGTTTTTCGGCAATCAAGGCGCATGGTACACGGTGGGCTGGCGCATGGCGGTAACGATCGAACGTCGCTTCGGCCGCGCGCGCCTGATCGAGTGCATTGCGGACGACCGGCTCTTTTTGTCGACGTACAACGCTGCAGCGGCGGGGACGCCGCTTCCGCGCTGGAACGACGACCTCGCCGATGCGTTCACGCGCGCGGCGTCTTCGTGAGCAACGTCCGCAGCTCCGTAGCCAGCTCCTGGGGCGCTTCTTCCGCGATGTGGTGGCCGCAGTCGATCGCGCGGCCCGACACGTCGTCCGCCCAAGCGCGCCAGATCGCGAGCACGTCGCCGTACAGCTCGGGGAGGTCGTCGTGCGCCGCCCAGAGCACGCGCACGGGGCACGCGATGCGCCGTCCGGCGCGGCGGTCGGCGTCGTCGTGCGCGCGGTCGAGGCCCAGCCCGGCGCGGTAATCCTCGCACATCGCGTGCACGGTCGCCGGATCGTGGATCGCGCGCCGCACGTCGGCGTAGTTTTCCGCGCCCATGGTTTGCGGCGAAAGGCCGCTGTACCATGCGTCGGGATCCGCGCCGATCGCACGTTCCGGCTTCGGCGACGGTTGGGCGAGGAAGAACCAGTGCCACCAGCTCGCGGCGAATCGCGCGTCGCAGCGTGCGAGCGCGTCGCCGATCGGCACGTCGTCGAGCACCGCGAGGTGCGTCACCGCGGCCGGGTGATCCAGCGCCGTGCGAAACGCGACGTACCCGCCGCGGTCGTGGCCCGCGACGGCGAATCGCTCGTGGCCGAGCGCGCGCATCAGCGCGATGCAGTCGCGCGCCATCGCGCGCTTCGAGTACGGCTCGTTATCCGGCGCCGTTGGCGGCTTCGACGATTCACCGTATCCGCGCAAGTCCGGGCACACGACCGTGTGATCGCGCGCCAGCAGCGGCGCGACACGGTGCCACGTCGTGTGCGTGCGCGGGTGGCCGTGTAAGAGCAGCAGCGGCGGCCCGGTGCCGCCGTGGCGCACGCGCAGCACCGCCTCGCCCGCGTCGATGCGCTCGAGCGTGAAACCTTCAAACAACACCGATCTCCGGGGCGACTGCCTATTTCGCTACGGCGTTCCACGCCGTCAGCGCCGCTTCGGCTTTCGCGCGCAGCGACGACCACGCCGCGCGCTCGTCGGGCGTGGGTGCGGCGTCGGCGCTTTCGATCGAACCGAACAAGTCCGCCAGCGCGCCCGCGTACCAGTTCAGCGTGGTGAAGCTCGTGGGCGGCGAGCCGAACCCCGAAGGCTTGCCGAGGATCGCGTCGATCTTCCCGACATCGGCGCCCGGCTTCTTGCGCGCGTCGGTCGCCTGCGTCACCGCGCGCTGCACGCGCGCGAGCAGCGCATCGACGTCGCGCGCGAGCGCGAACTGCTTGACGAGGTCGGCGTCGCTTGCGCGCACGCGTGGATCGCGCCGCAGCGTCAGCGGCTGTGTGATGGTTCGGCCGCCGACGGTGAGATGCACCGTGTAGCGTCCCGGCGGCGCAAAGGGACCGCTCCCGCCGCGGCGGCGGCGGCCCGTCGCGGTCGATGCCGCGTGGAAGTCCCACATGAAGCGATGCATCCCCGGCTCCGCCGGGAGATGCACCGGCGCGGGCAGCCAGTACGCGGGATAGTCGACGCTGCCGGGATCGGGCGGCGTGACCGCGTCGCCGCTGGACCATGCGCGCACGATATGGCCGGACGCATCCCCGATCACGAGCCCGACCGTGCCCCGTTCGCCCGCGGGCACGACGTAGTCGATCGGCGCACCATACGGCGGGTTCTCGCCAAGCGGCACTTCGGGCGGCGACGACTCGGCTTCGTCGTTGTACGGCCGCAAACGCACCGCGGCGCGCGGCGCGAACAGGCGCGCGGCGGGCACCGCGTCCGCCGCGAGCTGCCGCAGCGGCGTCACGTCGTCGAGGATCCAGAGCGCGCGGCCGTGCGTCGCGATGGCGAGATCGTCATCGCGCACGCTGATGTCGTGCACGGACGCGATGGGCATATTCAGGCGCAGCGACTGCCACGCCGCCCCGTCGTCGAACGACACGTACACGCCGGTCTCCGTGCCCGCGTACAGCAGCCCGCGCCGGCGCGGGTCCTCGCGCACCACCCACACGTGGCTGCCGTCGGCGATCCCGCTCGCGGCCGCGCGCCATGTCCGACCGCCATCGTGTGTCGCGTAAATGTACGGGCGGTCGTCGTCGAGGCGGTGCCGGTCGACGGCGACGTACGCGGTGCGGTCGTCGAAATGCGACGCCTCGATCGTGTCGACGTGGCTCCACGGCGTGACCGCGGGCGGCGTGACGTTGCGCCACGTGCGGCCGTCGTCGCGCGTGACGTGCACGAGGCCGTCATCCGTACCAGCCCACACCACGTTCGCGCGCACCGGTGACGGCGCCAGCGCGTACACGACGCCGCGCGGCTCCGGACCGTCCGCATCGGCGGCGGTAGGCGGATCGAGCGTCGGCGGGACGCCGGCGTGCGGGCGCGTGAGGTCGCGCGAGATCGTCTGCCAGTGCGCGCCGCCGTCGCGCGTGCGGAACACGACTTGGTTCGCCGTGTAGAGCGCGTGATCGCGCCCGAACGCGAGCGGCTGCGTCCACTCCGCGCGCCACACACCGGGGCGTGCGGTGGTCGGCGACACGGTGCGCGTTTGCGCGGTTCTCAAATCCTCGCGCACGACGGTGTTGCCGTACACGATGTCGGTATCGTGCGGGTCGGGCGCGATCGTGCCGCTCTCGCCGCCCGCGGTGATGGGCCGCCAGTCGCGCTCCTGGATCCCGACGTGCGCGCTGCGCGAGACGATCATCCCCGCGCCGTTGTCCTGCTGCGCGCCGTAGAGCCGGTACGGGAACGCGTGGTCGGTGGCGACGTGATAGAACTGGCCCGTGGGCTGGTTGAACCACGAGCTCCACGTCTTGGCGCCGTCGATGCTCACCGTCGCGCCCTGATCGCTCGCGAGGATCATGCGCGCGGGCTCAGTCGGATCGATCCACAGGCCCTGGAAATCGTCGCCGTCGGGCGAGCCTTTGATCGCCGTGAAGCTCGTACCGCCGTCGGTCGAGCGGTAGAACGCGGTGTCGGAGACGTACACCACGTCGGCATTCTTCGGATCGACGGTGACGTGGCAGAAATACCAGCCGCGTTGCCACAAGCGCGAATCTTTGTCGACCAGCTTCCACGTCGCACCGGAGTCGTCGCTGCGGTACAAGCCACCCGCCTTCGCGTCGGCGATCGCGTACACGCGCGTGGGATCGCTCGGCGCGACCGCGAGCCCGATCTTACCGAGCCCTTCGGACGGAAACCCGTTGCCTTGCAGCTGCGTCCACGTCGCGCCGCCGTCGGTCGACTTGTAGAGCCCGCTGCCGGGGCCTTTCGACGGCGGGTACACGCTCCACGGCGGCCGCCGCGTCTGCCAGATCGACGCGTATACGGTGCGCATCGACGGATCGCTCGCGAGATCGATCGCGCCGCTATCGCGATCGTGGAACAGCGTGCGCGTCCACGTCGCACCGCCGTCGGTGGACCGATAGACACCGCGCGTGTCGTTGGGCCCGTAGGCGTGACCCAGCGCCGCGACAAGTAGCGAATTGGGGTTGCGCGGATCGACGAGGATGCGGCCGATCTGGCGAGAGTCTTCGAGCCCGATGCGCGCCCAGGTCGCGCCCGCGTCGGCGGAGCGGTACATGCCGTTGCCATGCTGGATGTTGGAGCGCATGTCGGCCTCACCGCTGCCGACATAGACGACGGTCGGATCGCTCGGCGCCACGGCGACCGCCCCGATCGATGCGACCGGCTGCGAGTCCATGATCGGCGTCCAGGTGCGCCCGGCGTTGCCGCTTTTCCACACGCCGCCGCCCACAGCGCCCATGTAGAACGTACGCGCATCGCCGGGAACGCCGGTAGCGGCGACGGCGCGCCCGCCCCGAAACGGTCCGATGTTGCGCCAGCGCAGCCCCGCAAAAAGGGACGGGTCGACGTGCTGCGTCCCCTGCGCATGAACGACCCGGGCTGGAGCGAGTGCCGACGCGGCAAGGGACGTGGCGATAGCGACTACGGCGAGATGACGGCGCACCGTGCGATGTACGCGGTCGCCGTCCAAGCCTCTTCTTGCTTTGCTGACGGGCACTGAGTCCGTCGTGACCCGGGCACCGCCTTTACCGCGACCGCCAGCGCGGCGACCACGGGGTTCCCCCCGTTATTGACGTACTCCGTTATTTGAGTACAATGAGGTTCGGCGTTGGAGCATTTCGACGACCGTTTCGAATGGGATCTCGACAAGAGCGAGGATTGCTATCGACGGCGAAAGTTCGATTTCGAGTATGCGTCCCGCCTATTCGAGTCCGACTATTATTATGAAGAGTTCGACGATCGCGACTATTTCGGCGAAGAGCGCAACGTCTGTGTGGGACGGATTGACGGCGGCTATTATACTGTCGTCTATACGCCGCGTGGCAAACGTAAGCGGATCATCAGCGCCTGGCTTTCCGACGATGACGAGGTCATGAAATATGCGAAATACTTCGGATCCGCAGAATAGAGGACGGGTTGACCTCGAAAAAATTCGTTCCCAGAGCCGGGCTGAGATCAATGAAATCGCGAGGCAGCAACGCGAAGAGCTTGGGTTAGACAAGCGCCGGCCTTCGACACGGCTCGTGGCGAACGTGCCCGTTCCGAACGTGCGCCTCATCCGTGAGGGTCTCGGCTTATCGCAGGGAGCGTTTGCGGCGCGCTTTCATCTCAGCGAGCGGACGATCCAACAGTGGGAACAGGGTCGCGCCTTGCCCGATCGGCCCGCTCGCGTCCTCTTGCGAGCGATCGAGATGAGCCCTGACACCGTTGCTGCGGCTGCGGCGCTCGTCAGTAAAGAGGAGAAGCAAATGCATCGGAGGCGCATGGCTTCATAGCGATGCGCCGTCGCCGATAATGCGCTCCTCGGGCGTTGTACCCTCCGCAGCGTCCAGCCGCTCTTCACCCGTAAGCGGTGCGAACAGCGCGCCGGCTTCGTTCGGCGTAATTTCGACGCCCGCCGGCTTCAGGTGGCGGATGAACCAGTGGGCGATTGCGCGTAGCCGCAGGATGCGGCTGCGCGGCTTGCCGCTGCGCGACATCTCGTGGCCGGTATCGGTGAAGCGCACGAACTCCGCATCGGTGCGGCCAAGGCGGCGCAGGATCGTGAAAAGCTGTTCGCCCTGATCGATCGGGCAGCGAAAGTCGCGCTCGCTATGCTCCACCAGCAGCGGCGCGGTGATCGACTGCGCGCCGCGCATCGGCGAGTTCTCGAAGAGCTTGCGGCCCGCGTCGTCGGCGTACCGCGCCTGCAGCTCCTTCTCCAAGAACCAGCCGAGATCCGACGCGCCGATCTCGCTGATGAACTCGTTGACCGCGCGCATCGACACGCCCGCCGCGAACCGGTCGCTGTGGCCCATCAGCCACGTTGCCATGAAGCCGCCGTACGAGCCGCCCGCGACGCCGATGCGCGCCGTGTCGAACGAGCCTTGCTCGAGCGCGCCGTCGAGGATGCGCAGCACGTCGGCGACGTCGATGCCGCCCCAGTCGCCCAGGATCGCGTTCGCGTAGTCGTGCCCGTACGACTGCGAACCGCGCGGGTTGCCGTATGCGACGGCGATGCCTTGCGCAGCGAGCACTTGGAATTCGAGGAAGAACGTGTTGCCGTACGCCGCGTGCGGTCCGCCGTGGACTTCCAGCACCAGCGGCGGCTTCGCTTCACTGCTCGCGGGCGGCGTGATGAGCCACGCGTCGAGCACCGTGCCGTCGTCGGCGCGCGGGCGGTAGCGCCTCGGCGTGACGACGGTTTTTTCCGCGAGCCACGGATTTGCGTCGGTGAGCTTGCGCTCGCCGCCGTACGATTCCAGCAGCGCGATCTCGTTGGGGATCGTGGGCGTGCCGTACACGAGCGCGATCGAACCGTCGTTCGCAACGGTGAAGTTCGTAATCTGGCGCTCGCCGCTCGCGACGATGCGCGTGCCGCTGCCGTCGCGTGCAAACGCGCGCAGCGACGTGCTGCCCTCGTCGCACACCTGCACGATGATCTCGCGGTCGTTCGCGCTCCACGCGGGCGGCGACCATGCGTTGGTGCGCAGATCACCGCCCACGGGATCGCCGATCGTGCGGCCGATCCCGGCGGAGAGAGAGCGCGTCGTGCCGCCATCGGCGGACATCACCAGCAGCTCGGTGTCGAAGCGCCCGCCGGCGTCGTCACCATGGTGGTGGCCCGCAAACGCGATCTCTTTGCCGTCGTGCGAAAACGTAGGCACCGTCATCGGCCCGGTGCCGTGTGTGAGGCGGGTGCGCGCGCCGCTCGAGACGTCGACGACGTGGATGTCGCTTATCGCCGTGACGCCCTCGGGATCCGCCACGTCGATCCGCGACGAGAACGCGATCCCCTTGCCGTCCGGCGACCATGCCGGCTGCGCGACGTCGAAATCGCCCTGCGTGACCTGGCGCGCGACGCCGCCGGCGGGTTCGACCACGAACAGGTGCTTGCGGGTGCCGTCGAGCAAGCCGTCGCTATCGCTCTTGAAGGGCAGCATGCGGATGTGCCGCGCGCCGCTCCTCGTGTCGTGAAACACGCGTGCGCTCGCGGCGTCGTGCGCAGCCGTTGCGACGAACGCGACCTGCTTGCCGTCGGGCGACCACGCCACGGCAGTGATCTTCGGGTAGTCCGCGCCGAGCGGCGTCGCCTCGCCGCCGTCGAGCGGCAGCAAGTACAGCCGCGTCTTCCCCTCGCGGTCGGCGACGAAGGCGACGCTCTTGCCGTCGGGCGCGACGCGTGCGAGCCGGTCGTTGGTCCCGCTGGTGAAGGCGCGGTCGGTCCCGTCGCGGTCGACACGCCGAATCGCGCCGCGAATCTCGTCCGCATCCTTGTCGAACCACGCGCGGCGGTAGTACACCGCCGAGCCGTCAGCGCTGATCTGCGGGTCGCCGACCAGCACGATGCGGAGAAGATCGCTTGGAACGAGAGGAGTGCTCATCGCTGCCGGGCATTATCGCCGGGTGATCCGGCTTCCCGCGCGTGCTCGTCGCCTCCGGCGCTTCTCCGCTCTGCTCGCCTCGCTGCTGCTCGCATCACCCGCGCTCGCTCTAGCGGACGACGGCGACGTGCTGGTGCAAGCCGGTCACGAAGGACGGCCGGCGAGTTGCGCGCTGGTCCCCGGTCGCGCGTGCAACCTCGGCGCGGCCGCCGCGGGCGAGCGCGAGATCGAATGGACGTCCGTCGTCGCCGATGAGGCTACGCGCGTGCTGCGCGAGCACGGCTATCACGTACTGCGCCGCCCGGCGGATTATCTCGGGCGCGACAGCGCGCGCGCCGCGGTCTTCGTGCACTTCGACGGCGCCAAAGAGTGCGCGAGCGGCGCGTCGGTCGGTTTCCCCGAGTCCACCAGCCGCGCGTTCGTCGACGCGTGGGAGTCGCGCTATCGCGCGTGGTTTCCGTTTCGCTTCGTCGGCGAGAACTTCACCGAAAACGAGCACAAGTACTACGGCTTTCGGCTCGTGGACGCACCCGAGAAGATGCTCGTCGAGATGGGCGAGTTGACGTGCCCCGCGCAGCGCACCTGGATGAAGCCGCGCTTGCGCGAGATGGGCGACCAGCTCGCGGCGTTCCTGATGGAGCGCATCCCGAAGTGAGGCGCGGCGTCTTCCTCGGGACCGCGCTCGCGGCGTGCGCGCTGCCGCTGCGCGCCGCGGCCCAGAGCGCGAGCCCGGTACCGTCCGCAACGCCGTTGGCGACGCCGGTCGATGTGACCGATCTCGTCGACCGCATCCCCGGCATCACCGGTGTCGTCGCCCGAGCGATGGGCGATGGGCCACCGGCCGTTGCGGTGCGCGCCGACGAGAAATTCGCGTCCGCATCAGTGATCAAGCTTGCCATCATGGCAACGGTGTACCGCGCGTACGACGCCGGCACCGCCAAGCCGTCGGATACCGTGAAGACGCGCGCGTCCGACCTGATCGGCGGCTCCGACGTGCTCGCCGGTTCGCCCGCCGGCAAGGAGTGGAGTCTCGACACGCTCGTCAAAGCGATGATCCGCGTCAGCGACAACAGCGCATCGAACACGCTGATCACGGCGTTCGGGATGAGCACCGTCAACGCGACGATGCAGCTCGCCGGCATGACGCGCTCGCGGCTCGGCCGCCACTTCGCCGACGTCGTGCCGTCCTGGCGCGTCAGCGAGAACATCATCACACCGAACGACACCGCAGGGCTGCTGTTCGCGATCGAGCGCGGCGCGCGGGAAGGGCTCGCGACGATCGCGGCACCGCAGAGCTGCCGCGCGATGGTCGACGTGATGCTCGGCAACGACGACGCGACCAAGATCGTGCGCGGCCTGCCGCCAGGCACGCCGTGCGCGCACAAGACCGGCGAGATCGACTTCGTGCGCAACGACGCGGGCATCGTCGACCCGTTCGGCGACGCGCCATACGTGCTCGTCGTGCTCACCCGCAAGCTGCGCAACTACGCCGCCGGCAATACCGGCATCGGTTCGATCGCACACCGCGTCGACGCGGCGCTGCGCCTCGGCGCGTCAGGCAGCTGACGCCGCCGCGCGTGCCGCGAGCGCGCCCAGCCGCGGGCCGAGCACCGCGACGATGACGGCGGACGCGAGCATCGGGACGAACGCCGCGGCCGGTGCGTGCGTCGCGTCCCACGCCGCGCCCGACAGCAGCGTCGTGACGAACGAGATCGTGTAACCCAGGGTGAACGTGCCTGCGGCGAGGCGCGCGATCTCCGCCGGCGGCGCGATGAGCGCCGGAAGCGCAAAGCTCAGCGTCAGCACGTACGCGCCCGTCAGCCCGAGCAGTGCGGCGGCGGCCACGGCGACGAAGCCGCCGTACAGCACCACGCCCGCGAGCGCGGCGACGATCAGCGCGGCGACGAGCAGCGACGTCGCGCGCCGGCCGAGGACGCGCATCGGGATGAAGCCGACCGCGATCGATGCCGGCAGCTGACCGATGTTGAGCGCGGCGAGCGAGGCCCCGACCAAACCGGCCTGGCCCGTCGCATGCAGAAAATCGGGCAAGAACGTGTTCGCGCCGAAGTACGTCATGCTCGCCGCGGACTGGAACACGCCCAGCAGCCACACGCGCGGGTCGCGAAAGTCCGGCAGCCACGTGCCGTTCGCGGCGGCCGCGCTGCCGTCGGGATCGCGCGCGACGCCGAGCGCAAGCGCCGTGATGCCCACCGGGATGCTCCACGCGAAGAAGCTGCGCTCCCACGACCCGCCGACCAGCGGCAGGACGAACGGGATCGTGAGCGATGCGCTGATCGCCTCGCCGCACAGCAGCCCGTTCGCCCAAATCCCGGTGCCCAATGCCGTCCGCGCGCCGAACCACGCGCGCGCGAGCGACGGGAATGCCGGCTGGATCATCGCGATCCCGATGCCCATCACGAGCGTCGCGCCGAACAGCATCGCGATCGACGGACCGACGCCGCGCAGCGCGGACGAGATTGCGATCACGCACAAGCCGACGACCATCGCGCGCCGCGCGCCGAGCCGCGTGGTGAGCAGTGCGCCGAACACCGACGACCCCGCGAGCACGAGCACCGGCAAGTTCGACAGCGCAGCGATCCCCGACTCGTTGAGGTGGAGATCGCGATGGATCAGCGGGATCACGGGCGGCACCGCGAGCAGCGTCAGCCGCAGATCGATCCCGGCGAGCCACAGCAAGACGGCGCGCAGCGCGAGATGCGGCGCGGTCCGGACGTCAGGCTCCAAGGGCTGCAGCGGCGGCGACGTCCTCGACGCCGAGCCCGAGCGATTCGAATACCGACAGGCGGCCCGCGCGTGGCCGTGCACGCCCGACGAGCACCTCGCCGAGCGACACGACGCCTTCCCACGACGCCTCGCCTTCGGCGACGGCGAGCACGACGTCGCCCGCTTCGGCGTGCGCGGCCGCGATGTCGTCCACGACCAGCGCGGACGCTCCAACGAGCCTGCCGGGGAGTTCGCGTTTGGTGGCGACGCACGCGCCGACCGCGTTGACGTGCGCGCCGTCTGCGACCGACGCCGCCGCGAACAACGGCTCGGCGCTCGTGGTGCACGTGGTGATCACGCCGGCACCGCGGACCGCGTCGTCCGGATTGCTCGCGACGCGCGTATCGATGCCGCGCTCGCGCACCGAACGCGCGAGCTCGGCTGCGTGTGCTTCGTTGCGCGACCAGATCGTGAGCCGCTCGATCATCCCGGCGCGCGCGAACGCTTGGGCGTGCGCGGTGCCCTGCGCGCCCGCGCCCAGGATCGCGTGCCCGCCGCTCGGCCGGCGCGCGAGCGCGCGCGTTGCGACCACCGACACCGCAGCCGTCCGCGCGCGCGTCAGCGCTTCGGCTTCCACCCACGACACGGGCGCGCCGGTCTGCGGATCGAGCAGCACCACCACGGCACGATGCGTCGGCAATCCGCGCGCCGCGTTCGCCGGGACAGCGACGACGAGCTTCGCGCCGAGCGCCGCGTGCGGCACCGCCGCCCACGCCGGCATCGCACCGAACCAGATCTCGTCGCGCGTCGTGAGCGTCGCGCGCACCGGGCCGCCGCCGTCGCCGCGCGCGACCGCGCGCAGCGCTTCGTCCATCACCGGCACGAGATCGAGCGTCGCGAGCCGCCGCTCGACCTCCGCTTCGTGCAAAACGATCATTCGAACAGCGACGTCTGCTCGATGCGCGCCGGACGATCGTGCGCGACGCCCAGCGCGGCGTAGATCTGGCGGATCGTGCCCGGGGAATGGCCCGCGTACTGGTTGTTCGCGTAGCCGGAGAGCCGGGTGAGCTGCGGTGCCGTGCCGCGGATCGCCTCGACCCACTGCGCGATGCGCTCGCCGCGGTCGATCCCGATCGCGTCGAAGCGCGCGAACGTCTCGCGCTGGCCCAGCCAGCGCACGTACGCGTGCGATGCGGTCGGGCGCCGAAACTCGTGCAGCATCGTATCGAGCGGGACGAACGTTCCATCGCTCACGGCGAGCGCGACGCCGTGCGTGCCGAGCGCGTCGCGCAAGCGCTGGTGCGCGTCGCCGTGGAACCAGTCGCCGTCGCGCACCTCGAACGCCCAGCGCGGTCCCGGCGGCAACTCGCGCACGAACTGTTCCACGGCCTCGACCTCCGCGGGCACGAAGTCGGGCGGCGTTTGGATGAGGATCGCTTCGAGCTTGTCGCCGAACTCGAGCGCGCTCGCGACGAACTCGTCGACGAGCGCGCGCGAGCCGAGCAGCCGCCGGTCGTGCGTGATCTCGCGCGACAGCTTCAGCGCGAACGTGAACCCCGCGGGCACCTGCGCCGCCCAGCGCCGGCAGCGCTCGGGCGGCGGCGTGCCGTAGAACGTCGAGTCGATCTCGACGCTGCGGAACTCTTCCGCGTACTCGCGCAGGTAGCCCTCGGGACGCGTTCCGGCGTCGTACATCGGACCGACCCAGTCCGGATACGACCAGCCCTGCGTCCCGAGGGCGAGGTGCGGTAAGCTCAGCCGTTCCCCGTCTCTTTGCTGTCGCTCGACTTGCCGCCCTCGATGGCCACCTTCGTCATCGCATCGCCGGCGCGAATCTGGTCGACGACGTTCTGGCCTTCGGTGACGTGGCCGAACACCGTATAGTTCTTGTTCAAGAACGGCGCGTCGTCGAGCACGATGTAGAACTGCGAGCCCGCCGAGTTCGGATTCGACGAGCGCGCCATGGCGACGGTGCCCTTGATATGCGGGCGGTCGCTGAACTCCGCTTCGAGGTTGTAGCCGGGCCCGCCGGTGCCGTTGCCCGCCGGGTCGCCGCCCTGGATCACGAAGCCGGGCTCGTAGCGGTGGAACTTCAGTCCGTCGTAAAAGCCGGCGCGCGCCAGCTTGATGAAGGCCGCGCTGTGCAGCGGCGCGTCGTCCGGAAAGAACGAGAAGACGATATCGCCTTTGGGCGTCGAGATGCGCGCGCTGGCGGTCTTCGCCTCGGCGGCGAGGGTCTGGAGTTCGTCCCCGGAGGGCTTGGTATAGGTTGCCATCACGACGGTGCTACGGCGCCGGGCTCCCTTCCACCCCGCATCCGGCCCTATACCATCCGGCGAGCTAGTACACGAGGCCGTGCGCCCACGACCAGACGCCAAGTTCGACGATGCCGAACAGAATCGACCACGCGAACAGCGGCAGGTACCAGCGCGACGGGCGCGCGCGAATCGCGTACGCCATCAAACAGCAGAGGAACGGGATGAAGTCGAGCGCGTGGCGCGCGCCGAGCTGCACCATGCCCGTGCTGTAGTACACCAGCGCCGGAATCGCGCAGCACGCGGTCGCGAACCACAGCAGCTGCACGGCGCGCTCGCGGATCGGCGCAAGAAGCGCAACGAGCAGCGCGGGGCTCGTGTACGTGAGCGCCGTGCCGAACATGCCGGCGATCAGGTACGGCGGGTGCGCGATGACCTGCGGCGGCTGCTCGAAGTAGAACCGCAGCTGCATGCCGAGGTTCTTGAGCGCGAACGGCGGCGCGGGATCGTCCTTGCCGATGTCCATGATGCGGTAGAACTTCGGAAAGCCCACGTCGGCGATCGTGCCCCAGCGCACGTAGTTGTACCATGCTGAAGGGATCGCGAACAGCGCGCCGGCAGCGGCGACGCCCACGAGCCTCAGCGGGACGGCGCGAACCTGCGGCCACAGGGCGAGCGCGTACGCGGGAAACGCGAGCATCATCGGATAGCGGCAGAACGCCGCACACAGCGCCCACAGCGCGACGCGCCACGGCACGCGCGCGCCCAGGCACTCGCCGATCGCCAGGAACGTGAACGCGACCGAGCCGGAGTGCGCGACGTACCACACGTCCCCGTTGGCGGAGCAGTACGCGTAGCTGGTGCCGAACAGCAAAAACGTCGCGAGCAACCACGCCCAGCTGCGCGACACGCCGATGCGCCGCGCGACGCGCCAAGCCGTCGCGACGCCGAGCGCCGCAAGCGCGATCGCAAGCAGCGTCTGGTTCGTCGAGAGGCCCCAGATCGCCACGAACGGCAGCAGCAGCACCGCGGGCAGAGGCGCCTGATAGACGTACGCGCGGCCGTGATAGGGGATCGCGTCGATGTAGTCGCCGGGAAAATGCGGCAGATACGTGTAGCCGTGCAGCCACCCGTCGGCCTCCCACACGAAATTGTTCATGATCGTGGCGCGAAAGCCTGAAAACACGCCGAGCGCCGCGACGGTCAGCAGCACCGCGAGCACGGCGTGGACGCGGTCGTCGTCGAAGGTCGCTCGCGCCGTCACGCTACCGTGACTGGGCGTCCGCGCGATGGAGAAACGTGCGCACGGTGGAGGCATAGTGGGCCGGTTCGTCGATCGTCGCCAAATGCGCGCTGTGCTCGAACACGGCGAGGTGCGATCCGGGGACCAGCCGCGCAAACGCCGCCACCGTCGCCGGCGTCGCTTCGTCGAAGCGTCCGCACGTGAAGAGCACGGGCATGCGCAGCTCGTGCAGACGCGGCGTGACGTCGTACGTCTTCAGCGATCCCGTCGCGTAGAACTCGCTCGGCCCCCACATCGTCGCATACACCTGTGCGCCGAAGTTCTCCAGCGTATTCACGGCAGCCGACGGCGGCGGATTCGTCAAGCTCAGATACTTCGCATAGTACACGCCGACGGCATCTTGATACGCCTTCGAGTTGGTCGTCCCGGCGGTCTCGTTGCGCGCGAGCGTCGTTTGCACCGAACGGGGCAGCTGCGCGCGCAGGCGTGCCGCGTCTTTGAGCCATCGCGGCAGGCTCAGCGACGGGCTCGCGAGCGTCAAGCTCTGAATCCCCGTCGCGCCTGTCAGCGCGTGTTCGACGGCCAGCTGCGCACCCCATGAGTGGCCGAGCAGGTGGACGCGGCGGAGATGCAGCGCTGCCCGCACCTGAGCAAGCTCGCGGGTGAAACGCCGCACGGTCCAGAGTGACGGATCGTTCGGGCGCTCGGAACGTCCGCCACCGAGCTGATCGTAGAAGACCACCGGACGTTCGTCCGCGAGGACCGACAGCGACTCGAGATAGTAGCTCGGCGCTCCCGGTCCGCCGTGCAGCACGAGCAACGGAGTCCCGGGGCCGTTGCCCACGATGCGATACCACACCCGGCCCCCGTCGACGGGAACGTATCCCTCGCGCACGTACGCATCGTGCCGCGACCGGCAGTCGCATGCACCGGCCGCCGCGAGCCGATCGGGCGATGCCGACATCCACAGCGCGATCCCCAGCGCGCCAACAAGCAAAGGGCGAGCCAACATGCTCGCCGCGTTTGCGCCCGGTCCTCTATTTTCCGCCCGTCGCAGGGCGTCGGCGCGGCGGCGCGGTACGGCGCACCGATGTCTCCGCACCGCCCGCTCGCGCTCGCCGCCATCCTGCTCCTGCTCGGCGCACTGCCCGCTCGAGCCGACCTCCCGGCGCCGCCGCTTGACCCCGCGATCACCGCGGCGCTCGCTCGCGTCTCGGCGGCGCAGCTGCGCGCCACCGACGAGCGGCTCGTCGCGTTTGGCACGCGCTCGACGTTCTCCGAGAACGCCGGGCCCAAGCGCGGCGTGTTCGCGGCGCGCGCCTACCTCTTCCAGCGATTCCGCGAGATCGCGCGCCGCACGCACGGGCGCATGACGGTGGCCCTCGATACGTACACGCAGCCCGCGGATGCGAAGAAGCGTGTGCCGCGCGACGTGGTGATCTCGTCGGTGATCGCGACGCTAAAAGGCGACGAGTCGTCGACGCGAACCTACGTGCTGTCGAGCCATTATGACTCACGCAACTCCGACAACGACGACGGGGTCCACGACGCGCCGGGGGCGGACGACAACGGCTCCGCCGTCGCGCAGGCGGTCGAGGCGGCGCGCGTCCTGGCGAACGTACCGCTCCACGCGACCGTGGTCTTCGCGTGCTTCGACGCCGAAGAACAGGGCCTGTATGGGAGCGGTCACTACGCCAAAACGCTCGAGAATGCGCACGTCGACGTGGAGGGAAACCTCAACAGCGACATCATCGGCGCATCGGTCGGCGACGACGGTGTCAAGCGCGACGACGTCGTGCGCATCTTCTCCGAATCGCTCCCGCCCGGCACCGATCCAGCGCGCGTCAACGTGATCGGCGGCGAGAACGACTCGCCCTCGCGCGAGCTCGCGCGCTTCGCGAAGGAGACCGGGGACGCATACCCGACCGGCCTCCACGGCATGCTGATCTACCGCGCGGACCGCTTCCTGCGCGGCGGCGACCACGAGTCGTTCAACGCGCAAGGCTTCGCCGCGATCCGCTTCGTGGAGCCGGTCGAGAACTTCAACCACCAGCACCAGGACGTGCGCGTGGAGAACGGCGTGCAATTCGGCGACCTCCTGCAGTACGTCGACTTCGACTACCTCGCGAAGGTGACGCGCTACAACGTCGCGGCGCTCGCCACGCTCGCGCTCGCGCCCGCCACGCCCAAGGTGATCGTCGAGACCAAGGTGCTCACCAACGACACGACGCTGACGTGGCAGCCCGTCCCGCGCGCAGTGCGCTACGAAGTGCTGCGCCGCTCGACCAACGATCCGCTGTGGACGGACGTGGTCGACGCGGGCAGCGCGACGAAGGCGGCGCTGAAGTTCTCCAAGGACAACTGGCTCTTCGGCGTGCGCAGCGTCGACGCGCAGGGCCACCGCTCGCCCGCGGGCTACCCGACGCCGGTGCGCTGAGCGGCCTTCACGGCGTCACACCACGCCGTTCGCGCGCAGGTCGTGCAAGCTCTCGGCGATGGCGGCGGCGGTCAGGTCGACGTCGTCGTCGGAATGCACCGTCGAGAGGAACATCACTTCGTTGTGCGAGGGCGGCAGGAGCACGCCGCGCACGCGCATCGCGTGGTAGAACGCGGCGTACGCGCGCTGGTCGTCGCGCTGCTGGTCGTCGTACGAGCGCGTCGGGCTGCCGCGGCGGAACTTGAAGTCCACGATGGACTCCAGCTGCACCACCGCGTAGCCCAGCTCGAGTTCGCGCAGCGCCGCGCGGATCGATACCGCCAGGCGGCGCGCGCGCGCTTCCGTCGCGGCGTACAGCGCAGGCTCGCGTTCGAGATACTCGAGCACGCGCGACGCGATCGCGACCGCAAACGGCATCCCCGCGTGCGTGCCGCCGGTGAAGCACGGCCCGTCGGGCGCGAGCACGGCCATCACGTCCGCACGGCCGCCGAACGCGGCGATGGGGAAGCCGCCGCCGAGCACCTTGCCGACGGCGGTGAGATCGGGCGTCACGCCGGTGCGACGTTGCGCGCCGCCGAGCCCGAGCCGCAGCCACGTGATCACCTCATCGAAGATCAGCAGCGCGCCGTAGCGGTCCGCGCGCTCGCGCAAGCCTTCGAGAAAGCCCGGTACGGTTTCGACGAGACCCATGTTGCCGCAGATCGGCTCGACGACGATCGCCGCGAGGCGCTCCCCGATGCGCGTGAGCTGCCGGTCGACGTCGGCGAGATCGTTGTACCGCGCCACGGCGAGATCGGCGACGACGGCGCGCGGAATCCCGGACCGCGCGGCATCCGGCGTTTCGGCGGACGCGCCCGCATCCTGCAGCGCGAGGTCGAAGTGCCCGTGGTAATTTCCGGCGAACTTCAGGATCGCGTCGCGGCCGGTGAACGCGCGCGCGAGACGCACCGCGCTCTGCACCGCTTCGCTGCCGGTCGTCGTGAAACGCAGCCGTTCCATCGACGGCAGGTGCGAACGGATGCGCGCCGCGAGCGCCAGCTCGCCGGGCGCGGTGGAACCGTACACCACGCCGCGCGCGGCGAGCGCGTCGAGCCCGGTGAGAAACGGCGGCGTGTGACCGAACAACAGCGGCCCGTACGCCATCACGTAATCGACGTAGCGGCGACCGTCGGCATCGAACGCGTACGCCCCTTCGGCGCGCACGCATGTGAACGGCTCGCCGCCCACGCGCCGGCCCGCGCGCACGGGCGAGCTCGCTCCGCCGGCCAGTGCGTCGTCCGGGCGCGTTACGAGCAATCGAGCACCGAGTCGATGAGCGTGATCACCTCCGCTACGTTCCAGTTCACCGGCCGAGCTCCGTCCGCAAGCGCCTGCGCGTTGCCGCTCGCTTCGACGTCCAGCACGAACCGCGGCCGCCCGAGTTCGCGCGCGGAGCGCAGCGTGTGCATCGCGCCGCCGGCCACGTCGGACACGACGAGGACCACCGCCGCCGCGTGCGCGGCTTGCAGCCGGTCGCGCCGTTTGAGCGACCACGCGGTCGCGCGGGACTGCGGCGAGCTCTCCGCGGCGAGCGCGCCGCCGCCCGCGACGATCGCTTCTGCCAACGCTTCGTGCTCCGGCGGAAACGTGCGTGCGAGCCCGTTGCCGATGTACGCGACCGTCGCCGCGTGCGCATCGAGCGCGCCGCGGTGCGCCGCCGCGTCGATCCCCTGGGCGAGCCCGCTGATCACCGGCCGCCGCAACCCTGCGGCGAGCTCGCGCGCGAAGGCGCACGCGCGCTCGTCCGCGTCGCGCGCGCCCACGACCGCCACCCCGCCGGGCGGTAGCCGACCGCGCACGCTCAAGAACGCGGGCGGGTCGCGCAGATCGGCAAAACCCGCGGGCCAATCGGGGTCGTCCGGTGTGACGATGCGCGCGCCGAGCTGCTCGAGCGCCGCGAGGTCGAGATAGGCGTCGCGCCGTGCCTCGGCGAGCCGCAGCGCCGACTCCTGCGCGAGCCAGACGCGCAGCGGCGCGTGGTCGCCGCGCGCCAGCGCGCGCAGCGGTCGCGCTGGAACCAACAGCCGCCACGCGGCGAGCAGCGGGAGATCGCGAGCGGGGTTCATCGAACGAAGGCTCTCGCTCGCAGGATACGCAAGAAGGCGGGCATGGCCTCCGTTCGTCTGAAGTCGGTCAGCAAACGGTTCGGTGACACCGTGGTGGTCGACGACGTCACGCTCGATATCGCCGACCGCGAGTTTCTGGTGCTGGTCGGCCCGTCAGGCTGCGGCAAATCGACCACGCTGCGCATGATCGCCGGGCTGGAAACGACCAGCGGCGGCGACATCTTCATCGGCGACCGCCGCGTCAACGACCTCGGCCCCAAAGACCGCGACATCGCGATGGTGTTCCAGAACTACGCGCTCTACCCGCACATGAACGTCTACGACAACATGGCGTTCGCGCTGAAGATACCGCAAGATGCCGCGCGCGGAGATCGACCAGCGGGTGAAGGAAGCCGCCGACATCCTCGGGCTGGCGCCGCTGCTCAAGCGCAAGCCCAAGGAGATGTCGGGCGGCCAGCGCCAGCGCGCCGCGCTCGGCCGCGCGATCGTGCGCCACCCGGCGGTGTTTTTGATGGACGAACCGCTGTCGAACCTCGACGCGAAGCTGCGCGTGCAGACGCGCACGGAGATCGTGAAGCTGCACCAGCGCGTCGCGACGACGATGATCTACGTGACCCACGACCAGATCGAAGCGATGACGATGGGCCACCGCATCGTGGTGATGAAGGACGGCGTCGTGCAGCAGGTCGCGCCGCCGCAAGAAGTCTACGACAAACCGGCCAACCAGTTCGTCGCGGGCTTCATCGGCTCGCCGACGATGAGCTTTCTGCCGTGCAGGATCATCTCGGACAACGGCAACGCTGTTCGCGACGCGGCGCGTCGTTCTCGGTGCGCATCCCCGACGAGCGCCGCGCGGCGCTCGCTGCCATCGACGCCGAGAACGTCACGCTTGGGCGTTCGCCCGGAAGACATCTCGCTGCACGCCGACGCGGCCGGCTCGATCGCGGCGATCGTCGACGTCGTCGAACCGCTGGGCTCGGAACAAGTCCTCTACTTCACGAGCGCCGGCGAACGCCTCACCGCCCGCGCACCGGCCGAAGCGACGGTCGCCAGCGGCGACGCGATCGCGCTGGGCATCAACCCCAAGCGCATGCACCTGTTCGACAGCGGCAACCGGCGCGGCGTACTTCTAGCGCGGCGTGCGCGGTCGTGCACGCATACGCCTACTCTTTGACCGAGCCCGACACGCCCGCGACGTAGTATTCCACGAAGAAGAAATACACCAGCACCGCGGGCAGCACGCCGATCAGCGCGCCCGCCATCAGCTGGCCCCATTGGAAGACGTCGCCGCGGATCAGCTCCGTGATCATGCCGACCGACACCGTCTTGTTGCCCGACGACGACATGTACACCAGCGCGTACAGGTACTCGTTCCAGGACAGCGTGAACGAGAAGATCGCCGCGGAGATCAGGCCCGGGACGGCGATCGGGAAGATGATGCGCCAGATGATCGCGAAGTTGCTCGCGCCGTCGACGCGCGCCGCCTCTTCGAGCTCGCGCGGGATGTTCTTGAGAAAGCCGATCAGCAGCCAGGTGCAGAACGGCACCAGGAACGTCGCGTAGATCGGCACGAGCGCCCACAGCTGGTCGAACCAGTGCAGCTTGAATGATGCATCGTCGCGAGCGGGATGAACAAGATCGCCGGCGGCACGATGTAGGCCAGGAAGATCGCGGTGCTCACCACTTCCGAGCCCGGGAAGCGCAGCCGGATGATCGCGTAGGCGGTGATGTACGAGACGAACACGCTCACGATCGTGGCGGCAACCGAGACGAAGAGCGTGTTGGCGAACCACTGCAAGTACGCCGTCGTCGTCAGCAGGTCGACGATGTGCTGAAACGTCCCGTGCATGATCAGGAACGGGTTGTCCGTCGTTCAGCAGCTCGCCGCGCGACTTGAACGTCGTGATGACCATCCAGTAGAACGGCAGCAGCAGGAAGACGCAGTACAGCGTGAGCGGAGCGTAGATCCGCAACGGCGCTTCATCGGCGATCAGCGCTCCCGGACCGCGCGGACGACGAAGAATGCCAAGACGATCATGAAGACGATCGGCGAGATCGCGATCGCGGCCCCTTCGCCGAGTTGGCCACCGCTGATCGCGCGCTGGTACGCGAGCGTCGTGAACACCTGCGTTGCGTCGGTGGGACCACCTTGGTGATCGTCCAGATGAGCTGGAAGTCGGTCAGCGTGAAGATCGAGGAGAACGCGACGAGGATCGTCGTGATCGGCATCAGCAGCGGCCAGGTGATGCGCCGGAATGCCTGCCAGCCGCTGGCGCCGTCGATCGCGGCGGCTTCGTAGAGGTCTTTCGAGATGCCCTGAAGCCCCGCCAAATAACCGATCGCAAAGTACGGCAACCCGCGCCAGATGTTCACCACGATCAGCGAGAACCGCGCCGCCCACGGGTGGCCCAGGAAGTCGACGTAGTTCCCCTCAGCGCGCAGGTGGAGCTTGATCAGCAACCAGCTCAGCGCACTCTGCTGCGGGTCGAGCAGCCACAGCCACGCGAGCGCCGACAACACGGTGGGCGCGACCCACGGCAGCAGCATCAGCGATCGCGCCGCGCGGTAGCCGCGAAATTTCTGGTTCAGGATGAGCGCGAGCGCGAGTCCCAGCGAGAGCTTTCCGAGTTCCGCACACACCGTGTAGAACACCGAGAACGCCGCCGCGCCGCGGAAGGTCGGATCGGCGAGGATCGTCGCGTAGTTTTGCAGACCCGACGAACTCGCCGGACTTGCCCAGCGTCGCGCTCGTGAGGCTCATCCAGATTCCGAGGACGAGCGGGTACGCGAGCAGCCCGAGCAAGATCAGCGCCGCGGGTACGATGAGCAGATAGCCCAGTACCCGCGGCGAGTCCAGCCGCGCCAGGAAGCCCGAGCGTGCGATCAAGCGCGCTTGTAGATCGTCGCGAGCTTCTGCTCGGCCTTCTTCATCGCGTCCTTGACCGCGACGTTGTTGACGCACACGTCGGCGAACATGTCGACGAGCACGAACTCGTCGAGCGCCTGCGCGGCCGCTTTACCCGGCTTGCCGTTGTAGCCGTCGTACTTCGCGCCGTTGAGCACGTCGCGGTACGGCGTGATGTTCGGGTTCGACGTCCAGATCGGCAGATCGGCGTAGCCCTTGAGCGCCGGCGTGACGTAACCCAGCATGCCGGTGACCCACGGCGCCGCTTGCGTCTTTGTCGAGCATGAAGCGGAGGTACGCCTTGGCCGCGTTGGGATACTTGCTGTACTTGAAGATGAACGCGGAGGTGAAGTTGTTCGAGACCGTGTGCTGCTTGACCGGGCCCATCGGCGGGATCGCGTTCGCGCAGTCGGGGAAAATCCCCGGGAAGTCGTTCTTCGCGACGTACCAGATGCTGATGCCGTTCATCGTCAGGCCGATCTGGCTCGGCGAGGAACGCCTGGTTGTTGCTCGGGTCGAGCCAGCCCGACACGCCGGAGATCATGGTTTCGTAGAGCTGCTTGGCGTAGTCGAGCGCGTGTTCGGTTTCCGGCGAGTTGATCGCGATCGAGTTGTCCGGATTGGCCTGCTTGCCGCCGAACGCCCACAGGATCCAATGCGTCCAGCTGTTCGCGTCGCCGACGGCGTGACCCAGCGCGAAGCCGGTCGGATGACCGTTCTTCTTCAGCGCGCGCGCGAGCTTGAGCAACCCGTCGAGGTCTTTCGGAAACTCGTTGAAGCCCGCTTCGTGCATCCACTTCACGCGGTAGTTGATCGCGTTGCCCGTGCAGCCGACCGGCAGCGCGACCCAGCGCTTCACGTCCTGGTCGAAACAGTACGAGCGCGCGTTGTCGTAGTAGCCGCCGTGCGCCTTGCCCATGTGGTCGACGAGGTCCGTCATGTCGACCAGCTTGTCGGGATAGACGAACGGGTCGTCGTTCCAACCCATGATGATATCTGGGCCGGAGCCGACCTGCGCGGCGAGCGCCGCCTTCGGCGTGACGTCGGGCCAGCTCAGCGACTGGATCGTCACGGGGACGCCGGTTGCCGCGGTGAACTTCTTCGTGTTCTCCGCCCAGATCACGTCGTCTGCTTTGACGAAGCCTGTCCAGCGCAGCAGCTGCAGCGACGCGCCCTTCTCGGGCTTGAACGGCGACGCGTCGGCGGCCGACGCGAGCGCGGGGAACGACCCGGCCAGCGCGGCCGCACCGATGCCGGCGGCGGATGATTGCAGGAACTCGCGGCGATCAGGATGCTTCATGACGTCCTCTCAAAATGGCTTCGCGACAAGGGCGGCGGCGGTGGAAAAAATATCCGTCCGGCGACTGGGGAATACCTGCCGGCTTTCACACGCGAACCGCGCTGCCGAGATACGCGCGGCGCATCTCCTCGCTGGCGAGCAGCGTCGCGGCAGCGCCGCTGAGCGCCACCCGGCCGGTCTCGAGCACGTAAGCGCGGCTCGCGATCTGCAGCGCCAAGTGCGCGTTCTGCTCGACGAGCAGCACGGTCGTGCCGGTGCGCGCGATGCGCACGATCGTCTCCATCACGTCGGTGACGATGAGCGGCGCGAGCCCAAGCGACGGCTCGTCGAGCAGCAGCAGCCGCGGCTTCGCCATCAGCCCGCGCGCGATCGCGAGCATCTGCTGCTCGCCGCCCGACAGCGTCCAGCCCAGCTTGCTCCCGAGCGTGCGCAGCTTCGGGAACACGCCGAGCGCGTCGTCGACGTCGGCGTCGATCTCCGCGCGGCGCGCGCGGCGGGCCGTCGCGCCCAGGCGCAGGTTGTCGATGACGGTAAGGCCGGGGAAGATGCGGCGGCCTTCGGGCACGTGCGCGATCCCGAGCGCGACGACGTCCTCGGGCTGCAGCCCGTCGAGCGACTTGCCGGCGAACGTGATCGAGCCGCACGCCGGCGCGATGACGCGCGAGATCGCCTTGAGCGTCGTGCTCTTGCCGGCGCCGTTGGCGCCCAGCAGCGACACGATCTCGCCCTCTGCGACGTCGAGCGAGATGCCGTGCAGCGCCTCGACCGCGCCGTAGCGCGCGACGAGGTCGCGGATCTCAAGCAGCATCGAGCGTTCCGCCGAGGTACGCGGTGATCACGTCGGGGTTGCGCGCGACCTCGTCGGGCGGGCCTTCGGCGATGTGCTGGCCGAAGTTGAGCACGGTGATGCGGTCGCTCACCGACATCACCAGGTTCATGTCGTGCTCGATCAGCAGCAGCGTCGTGCCCTGCTCGCGGATGCGCCGCAGCAACGCGACGAGCGTGTCGGTCTCGGCGGGGTTCATGCCGGCGGCGGGCTCGTCGAGCAGCAGCAGGCGCGGATCGCTCGCGAGCGCGCGCGCGATCTCGACGCGGCGCTGATCGCCGTACGGCAGGCTGCGGGCTGACGCTTCCGCCGCGCTCTCCAAGCCGACGAACCGCAGCAGCTCGAGCGCGCGCTCGCGCGTCGCGCGCTCTTCGCGCGCCGTTGCGCCGCCCGGCAGCAGCGCGCCGATGAAGCCCGTGCGCGTGCGCACGTGGCGGCCGATCATGACGTTCTCGACGACGCTGAGCTCGCCGAACAGCCGGATGTTCTGGAACGTGCG
The DNA here is from genome assembly GCA_963792235.1 of Vulcanimicrobiota bacterium. Taxonomy (GTDB): domain Bacteria; phylum Vulcanimicrobiota; class Vulcanimicrobiia; order Vulcanimicrobiales; family Vulcanimicrobiaceae; genus Vulcanimicrobium. Next base: position 121,435 of record CAWBVR010000020.1, on the reverse strand, counting down.
CGCGATGCCGAGCTTCGCGATCGCGTGGGACGGGCGTCCGATCAGCTCGGCGCCGTCGAAGCGGATCGCGCCGCCGTCGGCGCGGTACAGCGCGGAGATCACGTTGAGCGTCGTCGTCTTGCCCGAACCGTTCGGGCCGATCAGCGCGTGGATGTCGCCCGCGCGCACCGTCATGTTCAGCGCGTTCACCGCCGTGACGCCGCCGAAGCGCTTCACCAAGCCGCGCACTTCGAGCAGGCCGCTCTCGGCGGCAGCGACGGCGTCCGGCGCCGCGGCGCCGGGCGCGCCGCCGTCGGGCGCGCTCAAGCAGCCGCCTCCGGCGGGCGGCGCACGAAGCGCGCGCGCGCCGCTTCGAGCAAGCCGATGAGCCCGCGCGGCATGAACACGATCATCGCGATCACCGCCGCGCCGTAGACCATGATGTACGACGTCTTGAGCGGGCGCAGCACTTCGGGCAGAAACCACAGCAGCACCGCGCCGAGGATCGCGCCGCTGATCGACGCCGAGCCGCCGACGATGAGCATCACCAAGAACACGACGGATTGGTCGAACGAGTACGAGTCCGGGCTGATGAACTTCGTCATGTGCGCGAGCAGGCTGCCGGCGAGCCCGGCGTACGTGCCGGCCAAGATGAAGGCGATGATCTTGTAGCGCGTGGCGTCGATCCCGGTGGCGCGCGCGGCGATCTCGTTCTCGCGGATGGCTTCGAGCGCGCGGCCCACGCGCGTCGTCTTGATCCGCCACGCGACGTACGCGCACACGAGCACCGCGACGAGCACGATGTAATAGTAGCGCCCGTAGGTGTCGAACACGAACGAGCCGATCGCCGGCGGCGGAATCCCGCCCAGGCCGTCGCTGCCGTTGGTGACCTTCTTCCAGTTGATGAGCACGAGCTGCGTGATGATGCCGAAGCCGATCGTCGCGAGCGCGAGATAGTGGCCGGAGAGCCGCAGGCACGGATAGCCCACGACGAGGCCGACCAGCGCGCTGAGCACCATGGCGGCGCCCATCGCGCGGCCACACCGGCCAGCCGAAGTTCACGGTAAGAAAGCCGGACGTGTACGCGCCGATGCCCAGGAACGCCGCTTGCGCGAGCGACAGCTGGCCGGCGAAACCGAGCAGGATCCCCAGACCCATCACGACGATCGCGTAGATGCCCGCGGTGTCCAGCAGCGTGAGGAGGTAGTCGGAATGGATGAACGTCGGGATCAGGGCGAGCACGGCGACGAGCGCGACGAGCGGCGCAGCCTTCGGCATCACGCTTTCTCCGCGACGCGTTCGCCGAAGAGGCCTTGGGGGCGGATCAGCAAGACGCTGATCAGGATGATGAACGCGATCGCGTCGACGTAGGACGACGAGACGTAGAACCCACCGAACGTTTCGATGACGCCGATCGTCAGCCCGCCGATGATCGCGCCGGGGATGCTGCCGAAGCCGCCGACGATGCTGGACGCGAACGCTTTGAGCGCGATGAGCGCGCCCATCTCCTTGGTGACGGTGAACAGCGGCGCGACGAGCAGCCCCGAGACCGCGCCGAGCACCGCGCTGTAGACGAACGTGATCGTGACGATGCGGCCGACGCGAATCCCGATCAGCCGCGCGGTCGCGCGGTCCTGCGCGGTGGCGCGCATCTGCTTGCCCAGCGTCGTGCGCTCGAACAGGTAGAACTGAAACGCGATGAGCACCGCGGTGACGCGCGAGGATCAGGATGTCTTGCGGCCGGATGCGCAGCGGGCCCAGGAAGATCGTGTCGACCGAGAACAGGCTCGGCATCACGATGGGCTGGCTGCCCCACACCTGCTGCGCCGCGTTGCGCAGAAAGATCGACACGCCGATCGTCGAGATGACGACCGGCATCCAGCCGCGGTCGCGCAGCGGGTGGTACGCGATGCGGTTGAACAGCAGCGCGAACGCCGCCATGAACACGAGGACGAGCACGTAGACGCCGATGACCGGAAGCTGCCAGTGCACGACCGTTCCGAACACGGTGATCGCCGGCAGCATGAACGTCACCGCGACGTACGACGGGCAGCATGACGAACTCGCCCTGCGCGAAGTTCACCACGCCGACGGCGTTGTAGATGAGCACGAAGCCGAGCGCGACGAGCGCATAGATCGACCCGACCGCCAGCCCGCTGACGAGCAGCTGCATGTTGGCGACCGGGTCGAAATGCACGGTCAGCCCGAGACTTTCTTGACCAAGTGCACCTTGCCGTTTTCGATCTGCCCGATCGACACGGAGTGGACCATGTTGTTTTCGGCGTCGGCGCTGAACGTGCCGAGGACGCCCTCGAACTTCTTGAGCCCTTTGAGCGACGCGATCGTCTGTTTGGGATCGGTCGACTTCTGCTTCTTGTAGATGTCGGCCAGCATGTAGACGGCGTCGTACACCCAGCCCGAGCCGGTGCCGACGTCGGGCAGGTGATGGAACTTGTTATAGAACGCCGTGAGGAAATGGGTGGCGACGTTGGTATTGAAGCCCGCGATGAAGTCCATCGCGCCGTAGGCGCCGTTCGCGTCTTTGCCCGCCACCTCCATCGCCGTTTGATTGGTGAGCGACGGCGAGCCGATGATCGGGATGGTCAAGCCGAGCGAGTGGATCTGCTTGAGGATGATCGCCGTGTCGCTCGGGTTTTGGATGTACATCAGCAGCGCGTCGGCGCCTGACTGCTTGACTTTGAGGATCTCCGCAGTGAAGTCTTTGGCGTCCTTCGGGTACTGCTCGTTGGCAACCGGCTCCATGCCGATCTTCTTGAGATTCATCACGATTTGATCGGCGCCGCCCGTCCCGAACGCATCGCTGGCATGCAAGATCGCGACTTTTTTCGCTTTCTTGTCCTTCACCGCGAAATTCGTCATGCCGGCCGCCGTGATGCCGTCGGACGCGCGCAGGCGGAACATGCTGCCGACCCCGAGCTGCGTGTTCTTGACCGCGGTGCCGCCCGTCATCCACGGAATTTCCTTGGTTTTCATGACCGGCGCCATCGCCTGGACTTGCGTCGACAGCACCGGGCACACCACGGCCACGATGTTCTCGCCGAGAAGTTTGTTCAGCGCCGCCACCGCCGACTGATTGTCGTTGGTCGCGTCTTCCTCGACGATCTCGAACGGGCGCCCGTCGTACACCTTGCCGGCGCGCTTGTTGATCTCTTCGACGGCAAGCGCGATGCCGTCGTGTTCCTGCTGCCCCAGCAGTGCGTTCGAGCCCGTCAGGCACGGGATCGTCCCGAGGCGGATCGGTTCGGGTGCGGCGCCGACGATCGCGGGGAAGCCGATCGCGGCGCCCGCGGCCGCCGCACCGGTCGCTGCAAGAAAGTTCTTCCGGTCGAGTTTCACGGTCACGCTCCTTTGAGTGCGGCCGCCGCTAGAACGACGGGCCGATGCGGTTGATCGCGAAGTCGCGGAAGCCGAGCACTTCCGCGGCGGGCTCGCGCCCGTTCGCCGCGTCGACGATCCACCCGAAGATTTCGTCGCCGACTTGTTCCAGCGTGCGCGTTCCGTCGACGATCGCGCCCGCGTTCACGTCCATGTTCTCGCGCATGCGCTCGAACATCGTCGTGTTGGTTGCCACCTTGATCACCGGCGCGATCGGGCAGCCCGTCGGCGTGCCGCGACCCGTCGTGAACACCACCACCTGCGCGCCGCCCGCGACCATGCCGGTGAGCTGCTCGATGTCCTGACCGGGCGTGTCCATCACCACCAAGCCGTTCGAAGTCGGCCGGTCGGCGTACTCGAGCACCTCGCGCAGCTCCGTCGAGCCGCCTTTGTACGCGGCGCCGAGCGACTTCTCTTCGATCGTCGTCAGCCCGCCGGCCATGTTGCCCTGCGTCGGGTTGCCGAAGCGGATGTCGACGTGCATGGCGCGCGCTCGCGCCTCGACGCGATCGATCAGCTCGTACAATTTCTTCGCGACCGGTTCTGTCGCGCGCGCGGCGAGCAGATGCTCCGCGCCGACGAGCTCCGGCAGCTCGGCGAGGATCACCGTGCCGCCTTCGGCTGACGACGCGATCGCTGGCGTACCCGAGCGCGGGGTTCGCGGTGATCCCTGAGAAGCCGTCGCTGCCGCCGCACTCGGTGCCGACGATCAGCGCGCTCACCGGACACGGCACACGCTCGGCCGACGCGGTCTCCGCGCAGCAGCTGCTTCGCGATCGCGACGCCCTTCGCGATCGTCTCGGTGGTGTTGCCGCACTCCTGGATGCCGATCACCTCGACGCGCTGCCCGCGCGCGGCGATCTCTTGCGCGAGCGCCTTGGACTCGTTGGTCTCGCAGCCCAGCCCGACGACGAGCACCGCCCCGACGTTGGGGTTCGCGGCAAAGCCCGCCATCGTGCGCTTCGTCTGCTCGAAATCAGCACCGACCTGCGCGCACCCGGTGGGGTGCCCGACGGTAACGACGTCGGGCACCTTGCGCCCGATGAGATCGACGACGTGATTCGCGCACATCACCGACGGCAGCACGAGCACGTGATTGCGCACGCCGACGCTGCCGTTGGCGCGCTTGTAGCCCATGAACGTGTGCGTGCTCATACCGTCGACGTCTCCAGATCGCCGCGGCCGCGGGTGCCTTCGACGTTGTGCACGTGGACGTGCTCGCCCGGGCCGATCGCCGCCGACGCTTTGCCGATCACCTGGCCGTACTTACGGATCAGCGCGCCGAGCGCGATCGGGTGCGTCGCGAACTTGTGACCGCTCGGGATCTCCGAGCGCACGGCGATCGCGTCGTTGCCGAAGCGGACGGTCTCGCCGGCGGCAAGCAGGCGCAGTGCGACGGCGACGTCGTCCTCGTCTTTCAAGCGCAGCGCGGTACCGTCGTCCGAAAGCGGCATGTGCGCGCTAGGAATCGTCAGGTGACCGGACAACTCCTGCCGCGGTATGGACGCCATCGCCGCTCCGCGGCGACTCCACGCGCACCTCGTCGATGCGCTGGTCCCGATGATCGTCCGCGGCGAGCTCGCTCCGGGCAGCCTGCTGCCCGCCGAGCCGGAGATGAGCGCGCGCTTCGGCGTGTCGCGCTCGGTCGTGCGCGAAGCGCTGCGGGTGCTCGGCGAAAAGGGCCTGGTCGACGTCCGGCACGGCTCGGGCACGCGGGTCACGACACCCGACCGTTGGGACCCGCTCGATCCGGCGGTCCTTGCGGCGCTGCGCGCCAGCGGCCCGAGCGCCGTCGTGCTGCGCGACCTGCTCGAAGCCCGCACCATCGTGGAATGCGAGGTCGCCGCGCTCGCGGCCGAGCGCGCGGACGCCGCCGAGCACGCGGCGCTCGAAGCCGCGCTCGCGATGATGCGCGCGTCGCTCGACGACCCGCCGCGCTACGTCACCGGCGACTCGGCGTTCCATCTCACCCTGCTGCGCGCGGCGCGCAACCGCGTGCTCGAGCGCATGGCGCAGCCGATGCACGAGCTGCTTTCGTACGCGCAAGCGCTCACCGACGCGATCCCCGGCGTGCTCTCGCGCGCGCTCGCCGAGCACGAAGCGATCGCCGCCGCCGTTGTGCGGCGCGACGCCGCCGGCGCGCGGGCGGCGATGCGCGCCCACCTCGCGCACACCCAGCGCGACGTCATCGCCATCACGGAGGCTCCATGACCACCATCGACGCCCGGCTCGTCCGCGACACGCTCGACACGCCCGCCATCGCGGACGTCGCCGCCGCCGCGCGCGCAGCGCTCGCACCGGTGCTCGCGCGCGCCGGGTTGCGCGCCGGGCGCGCGCGTCGCCATCACCGCCGGCAGCCGCGGCGTCGCGCGCATCGATGCGATCTTGCGCGGCGCGTGCGACGCGGTGCGCGACGCCGGCGCGACGCCGTTCTTGGTCGCGGCGATGGGCTCGCACGGCGGCGGCACGGGCGACGGGCAGCGCGCGATGCTCGCGCACCTCGGCGTGAGCGAGCGCAGCGTCGGCGCGCCGATCGAGAGCGAGATGGACGTCGTCGAAGTCGGCACGACCGCAGCGCACGGCATCGCCGTCGCGTGCGACGCGCGCGCGGCGCGCGCCGACGCGATCGTCGTCGTCGGCCGCGTGAAGCCGCACACCGACTTCACCGGCGACCATCGAGAGCGGCGTGCTCAAGATGACGGCGATCGGCCTGGGCAAAGCGATCGGCGCGGCGCGCTATCACGCCGCGTTCGCGCGCTTCGGCTACGAGCCGATCATTCGCGAAGTCGCCGCGTTCCTCATGGAGCGCGTGCCGATCGTGGCGGGGCTCGCGATCGTCGAAGACAATCGCGGCGGCACGCAACGCGATCGAAGCGTTCGCTCCCAGCGAGATCGCCGCAGGCGAAGAGCGCCTGCTGCTGCACGCGCGCGACGCTGATGGCGAAGCTGCCGTTCGCGGCGCTCGACCTCCTGATCGTCGACCGCATGGGCAAGAACTTCTCAGGCACCGGCATGGACACCAACGTCACCGGCCGCGCCGTCGACGGGCGCACGCAGAAAGTGCCGGAGCCCGTGATCAAGCAGCTCTACGTGCGCGAGCTCACGCGCGGAGTCCGGCGGCAACGCGACCGGCATCGGGCTGGCCGACTTCTGCACGCGCCGCCTCGCGGATGCGATCGATTGGGGCGCGACGTATCTCAACGCTCTCACCGCGGCGCATCCCGCGACGGTGCGGCTCCCCGTCGTGTGCGACAACGACCGCGACGCGATCCGCCACGCGCTCAACGCCGCGGGCGTCGAAGACGCCGCGCACGCGCGCGTCGTGCGCATCGGCGACACGCTGCACATCGAGACGTTCGCCGCGTCCGAAGCCGCGCTCGCCGCGATGCGCGACGACGGCCGCTACGCGATCGGCGAGCCGACCGACGCGCTGACGCTTGCCGGCGACGACCTCGCGCCGTTCCACGGCGCGGCGGCGCTCGCCTGATGCGCGTCCTCATCACCGGCGGCCTGGGCTTCATCGGCGCGTGGACGGCGCGCGTGCTGCTCGACGAAGGGCACGACGTGCGCACGTTCGACGTGCACGGCGAGCGCGCGCTGTTCGACGCGATCGCGGGCGAGCGCGGCGCGCGCGTGGAGCACCGCACCGGCGACATCACCGAGCCGAAGGCGGTCGACGCGGCGGTCGACGGCTGCGACGCGATCGTGCACCTCGCCGCGGTGCTGATCCCGACCGCGCGCAAAGACCCGCTGCTGGGCGCGCGCATCAACGTGATGGGCACGCTGCACGTGTTCGAAGCCGCCAAACGCTACGGCGTGAGGGGGATCGCGTTCGCATCGAGCGCGGCGGTGTTCGGCCAAGACGACGGCATCCACCCCGAGCCGCGCACGCACTACGGCGCGTACAAGCTGTGCAACGAAGGCTGCGCGCGCGCGTACTGGGACGACGCCGGCATCCGCAGCGTCGGCCTGCGGCCGTCCACCGTGTACGGCCCGGGCCGCGAGATCGGCGTCACCGCCGACCCGACGCTCGCGATGCGCGCCGCGGCCGAAGGCCGTCCGTACACGATCCGCTTCACCGGCGCGACGGGGATGGACTACGTCGAGGACGTCGCGACGATCTTCGCCCGCGCAGCGACGGAGACGCCGGAAGGCGCGCACGTTTTCAGCCTGCAAGGCCAGCTCGCGCGCATGGACGAGGTGATCGCCGCGATCCGCGACGAGGTCCCCGACGCGGACGTGCGCGCCGAAGGCCCGGAGCTCATGTTCGCCGCGGAGCTCGACGAAAAGCCGCTGCACGCGCTGTTCCCGAACTTCGAACGCACGGCCCTGTCAAGCGGAACCAAAGCGACGATCGCGTTCTACCGCCCGCCGCAATAACGTCCCCGTATCATGCTGACACAACGTTCGCTTGCCGCGACGATCGCAACGGCATGTGCGCTGACCGCGTGCACCCCGCAGACGCCCACGCGAACGCCGGCGCCCACGCCGGCCGCAGCCACCGTGAAGACGCTCCCCGGCGGCGGCCGCGTCATCTTCCCGGCATACCGGGTGGTCGCAGCGTACGGTACCGCGGACAATCCCAGCATGGGGATCCTCGGTGCCGGCTCGCCGGAGCAAGCCGGACAGCGGCTGCTGCGCCAAGCGAAGGCCTACGACACGCCGCCGCGCCGCGTGCTGCCGGCCTTCGAGCTGATCGCGACGGTCGCGCAGGCGTCTTCGCGCAACGGCACCTACAACGCCCACCTGAGCGATGCGCAGATACGGACCTATCTCGACGCGGCGCGAAAGGTCCGCGCCCTGCTGATCATCGACATCCAGCCCGGTCGCGCAGCATTTCTCCCAGAGGTTCGGCGCTACGAAAAGTTCCTCACCGAACCGGACGTGGGGCTCGCCCTCGACTCCGAATGGAAGATGGGACCGCATGAGGTCCCCGGCCGGACGATCGGCGGCACGGACGCGGCGGCCGTAAACGCGGTTTCCGCCTACCTCGCGGCCCTCGTGGACCGCGAACGGTTACCGCAAAAGCTGCTCATCGTGCATCAATTCACACCGTGGATGATCGCGCATCGCGACGGCGTGATACCACGCCGTGGTTTGGCGCTCGTTTTTCACATCGACGGGTTCGGCGGGCGTGCCGTGAAGCTGGCAGCGTACCACCAGCTCGCCGTGCGGCGCGGCCCCTTCTTCAACGGATTCAAGCTTTTCTATCACCAAGACGTGCGCATGTTTTCAGCGCGCGAGACCCTCCGCCTGACGCCGTCGCCCGACCTCATCACGTACGAGTAGAAGGCTCCGGTCGAGATGGCATAACGTCAGTACGTCGAGCGGCCTCCGCTCAGGTCGAACACCGCTCCCGTCGAGAACGAGCAGTCTTCGGTGCACAGCCACGCGACCAGCGCGGCGATCTCGTCGGGTTGCCCGAAGCGGTTCATCGGGATCTTCGAGAGCATGTAGTCGATGTGCGACTGGGTCATCTGCGCGAACATCGGTGATTCCACGGCGGCCGGCGTCACGCAGTTGACGCGGATGCCGGTCGTTGCCAGCTCTTTGCCGAGCGACTTGGTCAGCGCGATCACGCCGGCTTTCGACGCGCTGTAGGCGGATGCGTTCGGGTTGCCCTCTTTGCCGGCGACCGATGCGATGTTCACGATGCGACCATAATTCGCGGCGCGCATCGGTTCGACGACGGCGCGCAAGCAATGGAACGTCCCGGTGAGGTTGACTTCGAGCACGTCGCGCCAGCCGTCGAGCGGGTACTCCCATGTCACGACGTTGGGCCCGGTGATCCCGGCGCTGTTCACGAGGATGTCGATGCGGCCGAGCGCCTCGAGCGTCTCGTCGCGCGCGCGCTCCACGGCGGCGTAGTCGCGCACGTCGACCGCCACGGTGTGCGCGTCGCCGAGTTGCGGCGCTGCCGCGGCGAGCGCGCCGGCACTCGTGTCCCACAGGCTCAAGCGCGCTCCGGAGGCAAGGAGGCGGTGCGAGATCGCGAGGCCGATCCCCGACGCGCCGCCGGTCACGACCGCGACGCGTCCCCGTACATCGAGTTGATTCATAGCGGGAGCGTATCATGAGCGACAAGGCCCGAGGCTGCGCTCGCGACGATGCGGTCGCTGACGGCGGGAGATGCTCGCGCGGCCCCGAAGCCACCCCGCGCTAACCATGTCGCACGCGAACGCTCGTGATTTGATCTTCATCGTTGGGATGCATCGCAGCGGCACGTCGGCGCTGACGCGCGTGCTCTCACTGTGCGGTGCCGCGCTGCCCGGCTCGCTGCTCGCACCCAACAGCGGCAACCCGACGGGCTACTGGGAGCCCAACGACGCGATGGAGCTCAACGACCGCTTCCTTCACGCGCGCTCGTCGTCGTGGAGCGATCCGGGGCTCACGTTCCGCAACGCGCCGCGCGATCACGCCGGTTTTGCGGGCTACGTCGCGCTGGTGCGCGACTACGTCATGCTGATCGACGATTTTCTCACGCACGGCGTCGACCCCGGCGGACCCGTCGCAATCAAAGAGCCGCGGATTACCGCGCTGCTGCCCTACTGGCTCGCTGCCGCCGCCGACGCGGGGTTCGCACCCAAGGCGATCCACATCTTTCGCAACCCCGCCGACGTCGCGTCGTCGCTTGCGGCGCGCGACGGCATGGCGTTCGACCGCGCTTGCGCGCTGTGGCAGAAGTACAACCTCCTGGGCGAGCACGACGCGCGGCGCATCCCGCGCGCGTTCGTGTCGTACGAAGCGCTGATCGACGATTGGGAAGGCACGGTCGCGCGCTGCGCGCGCGAGATCGGCGTCGATGTCACGGTCAGTCCGGACGCGCGCGAAGCCGTCGGCACGTTCCTCTCGCCGCAGCTCCAGCACCACCGCCACGGCAAGATCGAGCCGAGCACGATCGACCGGCCGCAGCGCAAGGCCGTGCGGCTCGCCTACGACGCGTTGCAGCAGGCCGCGGACGGCAAGCACGACGCGGCAGCGTTCGACGCGCTCTTGGTCGAGTATTCCGCGCGGTGGGCGAACGGCGTCGACCGCCACGAGCGCGACGTCCGCCTCAACCCCGCGCTGATTTCCGCATAAGTGCTGCGCAGCGCCGAGTGGTTCGGGAAACGCGACCGCGACGGGTTCATCCACCGCAGCTGGATGCGCGCGGAGGGATTCGCGCCCGACGTGTTCGACGGCCGGCCCGTCATCGGCATCTGCAACTCGTGGTCGGAGCTGACGTCGTGCAACGTGCACCTGCGGCGCGTCGCCGAGTCGGTGAAGCGCGGCGTGTGGGAGGCCGGCGGCTGGCCGCTGGAGTTTCCCACCATCTCGCTGGGCGAGACGTACATGCGGCCCGACGACGATGCTGTTCCGCAACCTGATGAGCATGGACGTCGAGGAGTCGATCCGCGCGAACCCGATCGACGGCGTGGTGCTGCTGAGCGGCTGCGACAAGACCACGCCGGCGCAGTTGATGGGCGCGGCGAGCGTCGACCTGCCCGCGATCATGGTGACCGGCGGCCCGATGCTCAACGGCAAGTACCGCGGCCAGGACATCGGCTCGGGCACGATGGTGTGGCAGTTCTCCGAAGAGGTGCGCGGCGGCAAGAAGACGTGGGACGATTTCTTCGAAGCCGAAGCCGGCCAGTCGCGCAGCAACGGCCACTGCATGACGATGGGCACCGCGTCGACGATGGCGAGCATGGCCGAAGCGCTCGGCATCGCACCGACCGGCAACGCCGCGATCCCGGCGGTCGACTCGCGCCGCTACGCGCTCGCGCAGCTGAGCGGGCGGCGCATCGTGGAGATGGTGCGCGAAGACCTGCGCATGTCGAAGATCCTCACGCGCGACGCGTTCGAGAACGCGATCCGCGTGAACGCGGCGATCGGCGGCTCGACGAACGCGGTCGTGCATCTGCTCGCGATCGCGGGCCGCATCGGCGTGCCGCTGGAGCTCGACGACTTCGACAAGCTCGCGCACGATCTGCCGCTGCTGGTGGACCTGCAGCCGTCAGGGCGCTTCTTGATGGAAGATTTCTATTACGCCGGCGGCGTGCCGGCGGTGGTGCGCGAGCTCGGCGATTTGATCCACCGCGACGCGCTCACCGTCGGCGGCAAGACGATCGGCGAAGACGACGGCCGACGCGCCGTGCTGGAACCGCGAGGTGATCGCGACGCTCGACGAGCCGGTGAAGGAGCACGCGGGGATCGCGATCCTGCGCGGCAACCTCGCGCCGAACGGCGCGGTGATCAAACCGTCGGCGGCGACGGCGTCGCTGCTGACCCACCGCGGCCGCGCGGTCGTGTTCGAGAACATCGAAGACTATCAAAGCGCGCATCGACGATCCCGATCTCGACGTCGACGAAACGTGCGTGCTCGTGCTCAAAGGCGCGGGCCCGCGCGGTTATCCGGGGATGCCGGAGACCGGCAACCTGCCGCTGCCGCCGAAGATCCTCGCGAAAGGCATTACCGACATGGTGCGCATCTCCGACGCGCGCATGAGCGGCACGGCATACGGCACGGTGGTGCTGCACACGTCGCCGGAAGCCGCGGTCGGCGGCCCGCTGGCCCTCGTGCAAAACGGCGATCTCATCGAGCTGGACGTCCCGAACCGGCGCCTGGAACTGCTGATCGACGCGGCGGAGCTCGATCGCCGCCGCGCGGCGTGGCGCCCGCAGCCGCCGGCGTTCGAGCGCGGCTACGCGAAGCTGTACACCGAGCACGTGCTGGGCGCCGAACGCGGCGCGGACTTCGATTTCCTGGTCGGCAACAGCGGATCGAAGGTCGCCCGCGAGATGCACTGATTGCCCGTCATCACGCTGCTCACCACCGTTCGCGCCACGCCTGAGCGATGCTTCGACGCCAGCCGCGACCTCGATCTTCATCTTCGATCGATGGGACCTACCGGTGAGCGCGCGGTCGCAGGAAAGACGACCGGCCTCATCGAGCTCGGCGAGGAGGTGACGTGGGAGGCACGGCACTTCGGAATCCGGCAGCGGTTCACGTCGCGCATCACTGCTTACGACCGGCCGCGCTACTTTCAGGACTCCATGATCAAGGGAGCGTTTCGCGCATTCGTTCACGACCACTATTTCGAGCCGTGCGCCGATGGGACGATCGTGAAAGACGTGCTGACGTTTCGTTCGCCGCTAGGATTCGCCGGGACCCTCGTCGACCGCTTCGTCATGACCCGCTATCTGACGCGGCTGCTGACGCAACGCAATCACGTCCTCAAAACTGCGATAGACGCAGCGTAGAGGTTGGCAAATCATACCGCCTTGGGCGTGTAGCCCTCGCGCTTGCCGATCGTTTGCGACGCCATCGCCGTTTTCGCGGCGCGTGCCCACGGTGAGTCGCACGTGCCGTCCGATTCCGCTGCCGGCACCTCGGATTGCACGTCGAACAAGAACTGCGTGCGGCGCGAACGTCTTCGAGTTGACGACCGCGCCCGCGTAGACGTCTTGCGCGAGCTGGTGATCGCAGCCGTGCCACACCGACTTCGTGCGCTTGTAGCCGTCGAAGGCGTGGTCGTCGAACGCGGCGGCGAGCTTCTCCGGATCGGTCGTGCGCGCGGCGAGGATGCGGTCCGTCAGCGCCATGATGCCGCCGTAGCCGTAGAAATGGCGCGCGGACACCGGCGCGTTCGTCACCTTGTGGATGCGCGATGCGAGCTTGCGCGAGGAGTCCGACGCGTACGGCGTCCACAGCACCGAGAACGTCGCGCCCGCGATCGCGTCGATCGGCACGACCTTGTAGTAGAAGTCCTCGAGGTTGATGCCCGCGAGGTGCATCTGCTTCTGCATCCCGAACGCGACGAATTGCTTGATCGAGTTCGCCGCGTCTTGGCCGCTGTTGGCGAGGATCAGCACGTCGGCGCCGCTGTTGCGGATCTTCGTGAGCGACGGCGAGAACTCGCTCGTGCCCAGCGGCAGCACGTCGTGGCCCACCTCGGTGCCGCCCGCGCGCTTGAGCGTGTCCGAAAGCTGGTTGTACGAGTCGCGGCCCATGCCGTAGTCCGACTGCAGGAAGTACCACTTCTTCCCCAGCGCCAGCAGGCGGTTCGCGAGCGGGCGCATCACCATGCGCGCGTTGCAGCCGTAGCGATAGGTCAGCCGCGTCGCCTTCTCGCCGGTGAGCGTCGAGTCGAACGGGCCCAGCGCGAGGTTGAAGATGCCGAGGTCTTCGACGAGCGGCGCGATCGCGAGCCCGATCCCCGACGACGTGCCGCCGAACAGCACGTCGACCTTTTCCTCGGTGACGAGCCGGCGCGCTTCCGTCGTGCCGGTCGCCGGCTTCGATGCGTCGTCGCCGAACACGAACTCGAACCGCACGCGGCTGTTCTTGTTGACGTCGTCGAGCGCGAGCTGCGCGCCGGTCTTGTGCAGCGCGGCGATGTCGGCGAAGACGCCGCTGAACGAGTCGAGGAAGCCGATGCGGACGACGGGCTTGCCGGCGCCGCGCGCGACCGACGGCAGCGCCGCGGCGCCGGCGGCGGCCAAACCGGAGCGCAGCACCTGCGCGCGAGACGGCTTCGAGCTTTGCAGCAACATGGCGGGCGCTTCTCGGCTCGACGTGACGGCCCTTTCCGCTCAAGGGTCGCCGCGCCGGCCAAAGAAACTGCCCCGCATGGCGAGCACCGCGACTTCGAGCACCTATCGCGCCGACCACGTCGGCAGCTTCCTGCGCCCCAAAGAGCTGCTCGACGCGCGCCACGAAGACGCCGATCCCGAGCGGCTGCGCGAGATCGAGGACCGCGAGATCCTGCGCATCCTCGCCAAGCAGCAAGAGCTCGGCTTCGAGATCTTCACCGACGGCGAGTTCCGGCGCGGCGGCTTCATGACCGACCTCACCGACGCGGTCGCAGGCTTCGACTCCGAAGCCGGCATCGCGCGGACGTGGAACGCCGCGGCCACCGCAACGGGCGTCGCACCGAGCGCCGTGCGCGGCATCGTCACCGAGAAGCTGCGCCAGATGCGGCGGCTCACCGCGCACGAGACCGCGTTTCTCAAGCAGCACGCACCGGGCCCGATCAAGATGACGCTGCCGAGCGCGACGCAGTTCCCGGCGATCGCGTACAAGAAAGGCATCAGCGAGCGCGCGTACCCGAACCACTCCGCGTTCTTGGCGGACGTCGTCGACATCGTGAAGGGCGAGACGCGCGCGCTCGCCGAGCGAAGGCGTCGCGTACATCCAGATCGACGCGCCGCGCTACAGCTACTATCTCGACCCGAAGTGGCGCGAGTTTCTGCGCGCGGAGTTCGGCGAGCCCGAGGCGCTGCTCGACGAAGCGATCGCCGCGGACAACGCGTGCTTCCGAGCCGCGCGCAAGCCCGGCGTGACGCTCGCGATCCACCTGTGCCGCGGCAACAACCGCAGCCAGTGGTACGCGAGCGGCGGCTACGACGCGATCGCCGAGAAGCTGTTCCACGAGCTCGACGTCGACCGGTTCTTGCTCGAATACGACGACGAGCGCTCGGGCTCGTTCGAGCCGCTGCGCTTGGTGCCCAAGGGCAAGACCGTCGTGCTGGGCCTCGTCAGCTCGAAGCGGCCCGAGCTCGAGGATCAGGGCGACGCTGATCCGCCGCATCGACGACGCGAGCAAGTACGTACCGCTGGAAAACCTCGCGCTGAGCCCGCAGTGCGGCTTCGCCTCGATGGCCGAAGGCAACCTCATCACCGAAGCGGACCAGTGGGCGAAGCTCGCGCTCGTGGTGGATACGGCGCGGAAGGTTTGGGGCTGACGCCCAGAGCGCGATCGCACAGATATCGGATCACCGAGTGGTCCGGGTACTCACCCGGCGGCAACTTGTGCGTCAGCTTCAACATCGGCGTGGTCGGCTGATCGACGAGGCGGCCGTCGTCTCCCGAGGCCGGCGCCCAAAGCTTTTCGTGGTAGGGCTCGTAGTGGTGCGGGCCGTGTGCGGGGACTTTCGGCACCGCATCCCAGCCGGCGCGCCATTCGGCGTCGGCCGCGTAGCCGTTGCCGAAGAGACGATGAAACCAGAAGTACCGGTCGCGCTCCGCGCGGCCGTCCCAGTATGCGCGCGTTCGTTCGGCCCAGCGCTTGACGATCGGGTTGCCGGGCGTCGCCGCGAGAAACCAGCTAGAGACCATACGGTCTTCGCCGGGGCTGTCGAACGCGAAAAAACCGGTCGTTGCCACATCGCTGAGCCACGTATCGAGCGGCTGCAGACAATACGTGGTGCTGTCCACCCACACGCCGCCGAACCGCTCGAGCAATGCGATCCGCACGACGTCGCTGAGCGCGTCGGGCGGCACGTCGGGCCGCTCCCGAACGAACCGCATCGTGCGGTCGTCCAGCATCGTGCACAGCGTCGTGCGGGTGAGCGGCTGAAACGACCAAGCCGGGTTGAGCGTTTCCCACGTCCGGCGGCACGCCGCGACGATCTCGGGCGCGGCGTCCCAGCCTTGAAGCCACAGCGACCACATCGTCTGCGGTATCGGCTTTCTCCCGAAGCCGGGGCTGGGTCGGTTCATGACGTGCTAGTCACCGCCGCCGAGCGCGCTTCCTTCACGCGGTCACGATTCGGAAAGCACGCGGCCGCGAGGAACGCAGGGGCACGCATGGTACGCTGGGGGACATGACGTCCACGGATGCGGTCGCACAATGCGCGCTGACGCTCGATGCCGCAACGCTCGCACCATCGACGCTCGACCACGCGAAGCAAGCGCTGCTCGATGTCTTGGGGATCGCGGCCCGCGCCCGCGCGGAGTCGGACACCACGCGGATCGTGCACCGCGTGATCCGCGAGAACGATGCGGGAGGCAAGGCGACGGCGGTCGCGTACGGCCCGCAGTTCGCGGTCCAGTACGCCGCGCTGCTGAACGGCTGCAGCTTTCACGCGCTGGATTTCGACGACACGCACGAGCTGTCGTCCCTCCACCCGGGCGCGCCGGTGATCGCGGCGGCTCTGCCCGTCGCCGAACAGCAGGGCGCCGACGGTCGCGCGCTCCTCGCGGCGATCGTGGCGGGGTACGACGTCACCGTGCGGCTCGGCATCGCCATCCGCCCGCACGTGCACTATGCGCGCGGCTTCCACCCGACGGCGACCGCCGGCACGTTCGGTGCCACGGCCGCCGTCGCGCGCCTGCGCCGCGCCACGCCCGCGACGCTCGTGAGCGCGTTCGGGATCAACCTGAGCCAAGCCGCGGGCTCGCTGCAGTTCAGCGCGGACGGCGCGCAGACGAAGCCGCTCCAAGTCGGCTTGGCAGCGCACAACGCGGTGCTCGCAGAACGCTTCGCCACAGCGGGTTTACGCGGCCCCGCGGAAGCGTTCGAAGGCCGCAGCGGCTTTCTGCACGCGTACTCCGACGATGCCGACGCAGCGGACATCCTCGACAAGTGGGACGGCGTGCACGAGATCGACCGCACCGCGTTCAAGCCGTACCCGTGCTGCCGCTACATCCACAGTGCCGTCGATCAACTCGCCGAAATCGTGCGCGAGCACGGTCTGAAGCCGGATGCGATCGACGAAGTTCGCATCGGGCTCCCCGCCGCCGGAATGCGCCTCGTCGGCGATCCGGAAGAGGCGAAGCGGCGGCCGCGCAGCGTCGTGGACAAGCAGTTCAGCATGTATCATGCGGCCGCAGCGACGATTCTCTGGGGCAGCGTGCGCTGGGACGACTATGCGCGCCCTGACGACCCGCAGCTCGCGCGGCTCATCGAACGCATCAAGGTGAGCAACGACCCGGAGGTCGAGGCGCTGGCACCGCGCATGGCGTCCAAAGTCGAAGTCGACGCCGGCGACGTGCACGAACGCCGCCTGGCGACGAGCCCGCGCGGCGAACCCGATCGCCCGCTCGAATGGGACGAGCTCATCGCAAAGTTCAACGACCTGGCGTCGGTGACGTGGGACGCGAAGCGCCGCGAGCGGATCGTCGACAAGGTTCGCCGGCTCGACCGGATCTCAGACATTCGCTCCTTCACCGCCGACCTCGGATCGGACGCGAAGGTCTGGATCCGCGTCTGATCGACGAAGCGGCGTGGCGGCCGTTACTCGAAGTCGACCGTGAAGACGTACTCGGCCGGAACCGGGCGGCAAGCGACGACCGCGGTCTGGTACGTGGCCGCGCGCGCAGCCTGAACGGACACGGCGCTCAGCAGCGGTGACGCCGACTTCAGCACGTCGGCCCACAGCACGCGCGAGCGGTCGTCGAGCACGACGCGCACCTGCACGAGCCCCTTGGCCCTGGCGGCGAACGCTTCGGCAGGCGTGTCCGGCTCCACGACGCGGACCGTTTTCGCCGGCACGTCGGGCCGCGGGCAGTTCGCCACCGGCGGCGCTTGCGGTTCCCGCGTGCACGTCTCGTCGTCCACCGTCGTCGCACCGTTCTTCGCGTTGCGCCGCAGCGTGTCGCCGGTGACGCTGTACGCGAGTTCAAACGTCGATGCGTCGTCGAAGCTGCGACCGGCGAAGCGAAGCGACGCCGCGTCCTTTGCACCCGTGCCTTGCCCTTCCACCGCCTCGACGGCGACGCCGCCTGCGGCGTTCTCCGCGATACGCTCGAACGACGTGACCGGCGTGCCGTCGGTTTGGGTGGTATCCTGACGTCCGAAGGCCTCGCGCCGGCCCGCGTTCGGTCCGAGGCTGGTCGCGACGACGTAATAGGAGCGATCGGCGGGACGGCCGCCCACCACCGTGCAGTGCCAGTGACCGTCCAGCTCGTTCAGCGCATCGAGCGGCGTCGCAGCGAGCGACGTAAACAGCAGTGGAACGACGGTGACGAGACCGGCAAACGTGCGCATCGGAGCCATGCTGCCCGCTTCGACCAACGCCTCAGGGGCTCTCCTCTCAGCCTTTCGAAGCGCTCACGAGTTTGCCGGCCTTGTCGACGACGATCTTGATCAGCTCACCGGCGGCGGTTCGCACCGTCTTCACCGTGTTGCCGCTCGCGTCGGTCGTGGCTTGTCCGACTGCCGGAAGCTGCAGCACGTTGCCGATGATCTTCGCCGCGGCACCGCCGGCCGCTCCAGCGGCGGCCTTCTCGACGATGTTGCCCGCCGCGTCAACCGTATGATTCACCGTCTGGCCCAGTGTGTTCACGGTTTGCGAGAGGAAGCCGCCCGGCGCGAGCGCCGTGTTCGCGATGCTGCCCACCGTGCCGACGGTCGTATCCACCGTCGACAAGAGGCGATCGACGATCTGCGGATTGCGGTCCAGCGTCGTGAGCGTGCGGTCGATGATGTACGCGACGTTGTCGAGGCGAACGCGCAGCGTCAGGCTTGCTTTTACGCCCTTGATCGTCAGCTTCACTTTGTCGATGCTCGCATCCACGCCGGCCGTGAGGGACAATAAGTTCGCGAGCTTGGCATCCAGATTGACGTGTGCTTTGAGGTTGTCGACTTGGAGGTCGATCGACTCCACCGACAGGTTCGGAATTTGAAGGAGGACGTCGGGATCGTTCGCATTCGTCCGCGGGGGCGTGGGGTTCGGTATGTTCGCGCCCGATGCGGGTGCCGGCGCCGTCTGCGCCGGGGCTGCGAGCGGTATCAGCGCACAGAGTGCTGCGAGCGTGACACCGCCAACGGTCTTCGTGATCATCGTTTCTCCTCGCCGCTTACGGCGCGAACGGGATGTGCTGCAATGACGCGAGATACCCGCGACAGGTCTCCATGGAACTGACCGTCACCGTGAATGCCGCGCAGATCGACGGTGATGTGCGCGGTTGCCAGCGCGACGCCGACGCGGAGTTGCATCGGCTTGTCGAGGCCGACTTGAATCGAGGCTTCGTACGGGCCGCGATCGATGCGGCGCTCGGTGATGTTGAGATTGATCCGCTCATCGCGCACCGCGACGACCGGCTCGTCGGCTGACGCCGCCGCCGGTTGGACGAACGCGCCCGTGAGCACGAGCATCGCACAGCCGAGATGCGGGCTCAATGCGGTGCCGCCGGAGCCGGTAACGGCGAAGCATGCGGATTGGCGGGATCGACGAAGCGTGAGGCGACGTGCAACTGAATGCGCACGTTGCGATAGGTGACGCCAGGTTTGGGGTGCGCTGGAAGGTTCGTCTTCGTGATGGTGTACCCGCCAAGCTGATTGACCCCTGATACCTTGACCTTCGCATTCCTCGGGACGGCGACGTAACGGATCGACTGAATATGGACATCCGCGTCGAGCACGACGTCGGCATCGGTTGACGGCGGCGGCGTTCCACTCGCCGTCGTCGTCGTCTGCGCAAGCGACGGCGTCTCTCCAACGACGAGAACGGAAAACGCGAGGATGCACGCTCCGGCCAACAGACCGCACTTCATTCTGAGTCTATTCTCAGAAAGCCCGAATGGTAAACACCCGCATTCATACGGAGCACGAAATCAGCGGCTCTGCATGATGAAGACCGCTTGGCGCGTCTGATCGCGCGATTGCCGCTATCGGCTGCGAACGATCATCAAGGCGCCCAGCAGCAGCAGCGCGATGATGCCCAGTCCCGCGGCCGCCGGCGACACGACGAAGCCCAGCATCACGCCCGTGAGCGCGACGCCGATCCAGAACGGCGCCGGCGAATGCGTCACGTACGTGCCGACGTGCTCGCCCGCGGCGTCGGGCATCGTCGCGTCCTTGCGATCCGCGTAGAGGTCGGCGTCGCGCTCAGCGAAGATCATGTACGTCGCGACGACGAGCAGCGCCGCGGTCATGAAGCCCAGCAGCATCGTCCCGGCCGGTTCGTGCGCCACGAACCAATACGCCGTTCCGATGATGCCGGTGAAGAGTGCCGACGAGATGAACAGCACCAGCGCGGTTTTCACGACGGATCCGCCTCCGGGTGCTCGACGTTCCACAGCGGCCGCGCCGAACGGATCGGCGGCAGCCGGTGGAAGTTGTGCTCCGGCGGCGGCGACGTCGTCGCCCACTCCAGCGTGTAGCCGTGCCAGGGGTTGTCGCCCGCGGGCTCGCGCCGGAATGCCGAGATCACGATGTTCGCGACGAACACCACCGCAGCGAGCAGCATCAGGTACGCACCCACCGTCGCGATGAGGTTCAGCAGCGGCAGCGCGCCTTCACCGGAATAGGTGTAGATGCGGCGCGGCATGCCGAACCAGCCCATGATGAACATCGGGAAGAACGTCACGTTGAAGCCAACGAACGTCAGCCAGAAGTTGATCTTGCCGAGCCGCTCGTCGAGCCGCCAGCCGTAGACCTTCGGCCACCAATAATAGACGGCGGCGAACAGCGCGAACATGCTGCCGCCCCCGATCGTGTAGTGGAAGTGGGCGACGACGAAATACGAGTCTTGCGCCTGGAAGTCCAGCGGCGGCGACGCCACCATCACGCCGGTGACGCCGCCGAGCAGAAAGTTCATCAAGAAGCCGACGGCGTAGAGCATCGCCGCCGTGTACCGGATCGAGCCGCCCCACATGGTACAAATCCAATTGAAGAACTTGATGCCGGTCGGCACCGCGATGAGAAACGACACGAAAGCGAAGAACGGGTTGTTCACGGCGCCGGTGGTGAACATGTGGTGCGCCCACACGCCCATCGACAAGCCCGCGATCGCAAACGCCGCCAGGACCATCCCGGTGTAGCCGAACAGCGGGCGCCCCGAGAACGTCGAGATGACCTCGCTCACGACGCCGAAGTACGGCAAGATCAGCACGTACACTTCGGGGTGCCCGAAGAACCAGAACAGGTGCTGGTAGAGGATCGGGCTGCCGCCGAACGACGGGTCGAACACGTGCCCGCCGAGCCGGCGGTCGACGAACAGCAGCAGCAGCGTGGCGGTCAGCGACGGAAACGCCATGAAGATCAGCAGCGACGTCGCGATGATCTCCCACGTGAAGATCGGGATGCGCCACATCGTCATCCCCGGCGCACGGTGGATGAACGCCGTCGTGACGAAGTTGACCGCCGCCATGATCGACGCCACGGACACCATCGCCAAGCCGACGATCCAGAAGTCCTGGCCCAGGCCGGTGGAGATCCTGATCTCCGACAACGGCGTGTACGACGTCCAGCCCGCCGACGCGGCGCCTTCGTTGGTCGCGGCGCCGGCGAACACCGTCAATCCGCCGAACAGAAACATCCAGTACGAGGTCGCGTTCAGCCGCGGGAACGCCATGTCGGGCGCGCCGATCTGCAGCGGGATGAGATAGTTCGCGAGACCCAGCGCGAAGGGCGCGATGACCAGGAAGATCATCGCGGTTCCATGGAGCGTGAAGATCTGGTTGTAGCCGTGCGGCGAGATCAGCGCCGAGCCGGGGCGGGCCAACTGCGTGCGGATGGC
The DNA here is from genome assembly GCA_963792235.1 of Vulcanimicrobiota bacterium. Taxonomy (GTDB): domain Bacteria; phylum Vulcanimicrobiota; class Vulcanimicrobiia; order Vulcanimicrobiales; family Vulcanimicrobiaceae; genus Vulcanimicrobium. Next base: position 99,832 of record CAWBVR010000020.1, on the reverse strand, counting down.
CATGGCGAGCAGGCCGGCGACCGCCATGAACATGAGCGTCGTCGCCATGTAGAGCACGCCGATCCGCTTGTGGTCGGTCGTCGTGATCCACGACAGGATGTCATGCCGCTCGGGCGCGGTGACGCGCGGCTCCGCGACCGCGCTCATTGCGCGGCCTCGTACTTCAGCCAGCGCTGGTAGCCGGGCGGCGATACCACGCGCACGCGAAACGTCATGAGCGCGTGGTTGAGCCCGCAGAACTCGCCGCAGCGGCCCAGGAATGTGCCTTCTTTGGTAGGAGTCAGGTCGAACTCGGAGGCGCGGCCCGGGACCGCGTCGCGTTTGAACAGCATGTCGGGGATCCAAAACGAGTGCACGACGTCGCTCGACGTGACGCGGAACGCCGTCGTCTCACCGACCGGCAGCACCATCTCCGGCGGGTCGTTGGACGTCCCGTCGATCGTCGGCCCGTTGCGATAGCTGAACGTCCAGCCCCACCGGTACGCGTTGACCGCAATCTGCGCCGCCGGCGCCCGCGTGCGCGCTTCGACCGTGTTCTCGATGCGCAGCGTCACGACGAACAGCCCGATCACGATGATCAGCGGCGCGATCGTCCACGCGATCTCGAGCGGCGCGTTCTGTTCTTTTTGCGAGCGCGGCGCGGGGTTGTCGCGCGTGCGCCGGAATCGGACCGCGGCATACACGATCAAACCCCAGACCAAGATCGCGACCGCGAGTGCCGCGTACGTGAAGACGCGCCAGTCGTCCGCGAGCGCCGCCGCCTGCGCACTGCTAACGGCAGGCCAACTCTGAGCGTGCACGCGCCCATGCTACCCGGTTTGTCCCTCTCCTACCCGGGTAGGTGAACGTCATGCGTTCCGTCGCAATCCGGGCTCATCCGCTCGTATTCGGAACCGTCGTGTTCCTGGCGTCGGAATCGATGCTGTTCGCAGGCCTGTTGGCCGCCTACTTTTTCCTGCGCGGCGCAACGGCGCCTTGGCCACCTGCCGGTACGGATCTGGACACCATCGGGATGTCCGTCGGTACGGGCCTGCTGGCGCTCGGCAGCATTACGATGGCGATCGCGCAGAGCGCGGCGACGCGCCGCAGCCGGGTGCTCGCTCGTGCCCTGCTGGTGGCAACGATCGTCTGTGCACTCGGCTTTCTGTACCTTGAACTGCACGATTGGCACAGCGCCAACTTTTGGGTCAACGGCACGGCGTACGCGACGATCTACTACGTGCTGACCGGCACGCACTTCGCGCACGTGCTCGCCGGCGTCGTGCTCCTCGCGGCCGTGGCGATCTTTTTGCGCGAGCCTGCGTTCACGCGCGAACACCACGCCGGCGTCGAAGCCGTCGCATACTACTGGCACTTCGTGTTCGCAGTGTGGCTCGCGCTCTACGCGACGATCTTTCTGATCCGATGAAGGTCACGATCTTTCTCGTCGCGTCGGTCGCCGGCGCGTTGGGGGCCACGGCCGCCGCGGCGTTCGGCGCCGCGCCTGCGTTGTTCGCGGTGGGCCTCGCCATCGCGTTCGCGGGGCTGGCCGGTGCCGCCGCCGCGGCCGCGATCGCGCTGCACGCGCCCGACGATTTGTGGGATCCGCGCGAGGCGCGCGGGCCGTCCGACGTGCAGCCGATCCCGACCGAGGGCGTCACGCGCGGCGCATTCAACAAGCTGTGGTTCGCGGCCGCCGGCGCGTTCGCGGTGCTGGGAATCGTGCCGCTGGTCTCGCTTGCACGAAAGCCGGGACGCAGCGTGCGAACCGGTTGGCGCGCAGGCATGCGGCTCGTGAACGAGCGCAACGAACCGATCCGCGTCGACCGGCTGATCGCGGGCGGCATCGAGACCGTGTTCCCGCAGGACGGCGTCGACATCCCCGACGCATCGGCCGTGCTGATCCGCTTGCCTGCCGAGGACGTGCGCGCGACCGCCGCGCCCACGCCCGCGGCGTCGGCGGGGTACGTCGCGTTCTCGAAGATTTGCACGCACGCCGGTTGCCCCGTGGCCCTCTACCGGGCGCACTCGAAACAGCTTTTCTGCCCATGCCACCAATCGCTGTTCGACGTCCTGGACGGCGCGAAAAACGTTTCCGGTCCGGCGCCCCGGCCGTTGCCGGGGCTGCCGCTCGACGTCGACGCAAACGGCTATCTGATCGCGCGCGGAGATTTTGACGGCCCGGTGGGACCCGACGACTGGGATCGCGTCACGTGATCGTTCGCGGCGCGGTGCGCTGGCTCGACGAGCGCCTCGGCACGAACGCCGGCGCGCGGTACCTCCTCGCGAAAATCTATCCCGACCACTGGTCGTTCTATCTCGGCGAGTTCGCGCTGTACTTTTTCATGGCGCTCGTCGCGACGGGCATCTGGCTCACGTTCGCGTTCGACGCGAGCTCGTCGGGCGCGTATCCGTCGGTGCTCGCGCTGGCCGACCGATCGCATCCGATCGGGTACGTGATCCGGCAAATCCACCATTGGTCGGCGCTCTGCTTCGTCGCCGCGATCCTCGTGCACATGGGCCGCATCTTCTTCACCGGCGCGTTCCGCCGGCCGCGCGAGCTCAACTGGATGATCGGCGTGACGATGCTCGTTCTCGCGTCGCTGACCGGCTTCACCGGCTACTCCCTGCCCAACGACGACCTCTCCGGGATCGGCTTGCGCATCGCCGACAGCGTTGCGCTGTCCGTGCCCCTCGTCGGGCGGTGGGCATCGAGTGTGCTCAACGGCGCCGACTCCTTTCCCGGACCGCAGCTGATCCCGCACCTCTACACGCTGCACGTCTACTATTTGCCCGTCACGATCGGCGTGCTCTTGTCGCTACACCTCGGGATGGTGGTGTACCAGAAGCACACCCAGTTCGTGCGCGATCCCGAGCACGTCGTCGGACGGCGGTTCTGGCCCGACTACGCGCTGCGCACGCTGGCAGTGTTCGGCGCGTCGATCGCCGCGCTCGGCGTGCTCGCCGCGCTGGTGGAGCTCAACCCGATCGAAACATACGGCCCGTACCAGCCGTGGATCGCCACGAACAGCGCGGTGCCGGACTGGTACGCGGCGTTTCTCGACGGCGCTTTGCGGCTAGGCCCCTCGACCGAAATTCACATCTTCGGCCATCCGATCCCGCCGGTGTTCTGGCCCGGCGTCGTGCTGCCGTTCGTCACGCTCACCTTCGTGGTCGCGTGGCCGTTCATCGAGAAGCTGCTCACGCGCGATGACGCCGCGCACGACGTGCTCGACCTGCCGACGCAATCGCCGCTGCGGCTGGGCGTCGGGACGGCGCTGATCTTTGACGGGGTCTTGCTGACCCTCGCGGCCGCCGACGATCAGACGGCGGCGGCGTTGCACATCCGGCTCGAGACGCTGGTGTGGGTGTATCGCATCTTGCTGTTCGCGGGGCCGCTCGTCGCCGGCCTCATCGCCGCGCGCATCGGCGCCGAGATGCGCGCGCGCATCCGCGACAGCGCGGTGTATCCGTCCGACGTGACGACGCTGGTGCGCAACGCCGAAGGCGGCTTCGAGGAAGAGGAGCCGCAGCCCGCATGACGCTGGCGATCGTGCTTGCGCTCACGGCGGTCGCCTACGCGGCCGGATACGCGCGCATGTGGCGCGCGCGCCGCCCGTTCTCGCCGTATGCGGTCGTCGCGTTCTCCGCCGGCATCGCGATCACCGTAGCGGCGCTCTACGGCCCGATCGACGAGCTCGCCGACGCATCGTTGAGCTGGCACATGGTGCAGCATCTCGCGTTGATCGTCGTCGTCGCGCCGGTGCTGGTGCTCGGCGCGCCGATCCGGTTGGCGCTGGGGGCGCTGCCCGCGCGCTCGGCGACGTGGTTGGCCCGCCTCCTCAACAGCATCCCGGTGCGCGTCTTGAGCCATCCGCTGACAGGCTTGGCAGCGCTCACCGTGGTGCTCTACGGCACGCACTTCTCGCCGCTGTACGAGCGCGCGCTCGAGAACGACACCGTGCACGCGTGGGAACACGGGCTGTTCCTACTCGCAGGGTTGCTGTTCTGGTCGCCGATCTTCGCGGTCGCGCCGGCCCCGCACGCGGCGTCGCATCCCGTGCGCATTCTGGCGCTCTTCTTGAGCCTGCCGGCGAGCGCGTTTCTGGGCTTCGCATTCTATGTGACCAACCACGCGATGTACCCGCACTACGCCGCGCACGCCGGCGCGCTGGAAGACCAGATGAACGGTGGTGCCGTGATGTGGCTCAGCGCGGGGACGCCCGTGCTGCTCGCGTTATTGTGGTGCGTCGCAGATTGGGGCGCGCGCGAACGCCGGCTGGGTACGGCGTTCGACCGCTCGACCGAGGCGCGCTGACGTGCTTGCGGTGACGTTCGCGCTCGTGCTTGGGGTTGCGCCGCCGTTTGCGCCCGACGGCGCGCGGCTCTATTTGACGCATTGCGCTTCCTGTCACGCACCCGAGCGGTGGGGCGGCGCCGACGGACCATCGCTGCGCGGAATCGGCATGGCGCGCCTCGACTTCTATCTGACCACGGGGCGCATGCCGGCTGCGGCGCCATGGGTGCAAATCGCCGACCGCGACGAGCGCAGCGGACAACGGCTTCCGCTCGCCGACATCCGCGCGATCGAACGCTACCTCGAACCGACGGTCGCGGGCGGCCCGGCGCTCCCGCTCGTCGCCGCGGGCGGCGACGTCGAGCGCGGCCGCCACCTCTACCAGCTGAACTGCGAGCACTGTCATGCCGCCGAAGGCATCGGCGGCGACCTCGGCAAGCTCGATTGGGTGCCGTCGCTGCGCAGTGCGCCGATCAACGTCGTCGCGGATGCGGTGCGCGCGGGGCCCGGTGAGATGCCGCGCTTTAGCGAGCACCAGCTTTCGCAGACCGAGCTCGACGACGTCGCGTCGTACGTCGTGGGCCTGGCGAACGAGCCGCACGACGCGGTGCCGCCGTTCCGGTCCACGGGCCCGGTGCCCGAGGGCGCGGCCGGCTATCTCGCGATCATCGCGCTGGTCGCGTTCGTGTTCACGTTCTGGCGCGTCGACACGCCCCCACGCAAGCGCGAAGAAGCGGTTCGCCGCGACGAAGGAGACGGTCCCCGATGATGTATCGCAAGCCCGCGTACACGGCGGCGGTGGCAGCAGCGCTCGCCGCCTGCGCCGTGCTACTCGCGGGCGCGGCAAATTCGACGCGGGGCGCCGGCGCGTATACGCGCGAGCAGGCCGCGAACGGGCAGTTCGTCTACGTCGAGCACTGCTTGAAATGCCACGGCGCCTACCTCGAAGGCGGTGCCGGGCCGAAGCTGCAAGGCGCGCGCTTCGGCGCGTCGATCGCGACAGGGAAGATGACCGCGCGGTCGCTGTACGCGTTCGTGCACGATGCGATGCCGCTCGATGCGCCGCGAAGTCTCAGCGAGGAGCAATACCTCAACGTGTTCGCGTTTCTGCTGAGCAAGAACGGGTACGCGCCCGGCGACGCGCCGCTCACGCAGCGGACGCTCGCGCGGGTGCAACTGCTTCCCTATCCCGCGCTGGCGCCGGACCCGACGCCCGGTAGCCCGGCCGCCTCGCCGAACGCCGGCACCGTTCGTTCCGACGCGGCCGTCGCGCTGGACGACGCACGGATGCGTTCGGCGGACCGGGACGCAAAAGACTGGCGCCTGCCCGGACGCGTCTACGCCAATTGGCGGTACTCGCCGCTGACGCAGATCACCACCATCAACGTCGCGTCGCTGGAACCAGTCGCGGTGGTGCACACGGGCATGTTCGCCAGTTTCGAAACCACGCCGCTCGTCGTCGACGGCATCATGTACGTCACCACGCCCGTGGTGGAGGACCGCATGAAGATCATGGCGCTGGACGCTGCCACAGGCGCGACGATCTGGAGCACGATCTATGCGGTCGGCCCGCACAAGGTGTGCTGTGGTCCCAACAACCGCGGCGCGGCGCTCGGCTACGGCAACCTCTACGTCGGAACGCTGGACGCAAAGCTCGTCGCGTTCGACGCGCGCACCGGCGCGAAGCGCTGGGAGACGCAAGTGGCCGATCCCGCCGTGGGCTATTCCGAGAGCATGGCACCGCAAATCTTCGACGGCACCGTGGTGATCGGCAGCGCGGGCGGCGAGTGGGCGGTGCGCGGCTTCGTCGCGGGCTACGACGCGCGCACCGGGCAACAGCGCTGGCGCTGGTATGCGACCGACCCAAAGACGTTCGGCGGCAACTCGTGGAAGACGGGCGGCGGCACGGTTTGGACGACGCCCGCGATCGACCCGGATCGTAACCTCGTGATCTTCGGGACCGGCAACCCAAATCCAGACCTCGAAGGCTCGACGCGCCCGGGCGACAATCTGTATACCTGCTCGATCGTCGCGCTCGACGTGCGCACCGGCAAGCTGCGCTGGTACTACCAAGAGGTGAAGCACGATCTGTGGGACTACGACGCGGCCAGTAACGTAGTGCTGTTGGACGTGCGGCACAACGGGCAAACGATTCCGGCGGCGGCGCAAGCCGCGAAGGCCGGCTGGCTGTTCATCGTCGACCGCCGCAACGGCAAGCTCATCCGCCGCTCGGACGCGTTCGTCGCCCAGAACCCGCACATGTTCGCCAAGAAGCGCGTGCTGCCCGGCGCGAACGGCGGCTCGGAATGGTCGCCGCCGGCCTATTCGCCGCAGACCCACGACGTGTACGCACTGGGAATCAACCAGCTGATGGATTTCACGACGCAGCGGGCCACCGATCACCCCGGGTTCATGCACACGGGCAGCGTGTTCACGAACGTGAAAAAGCCGACGGTGCAGACCGGGACGTTCTCCGCGATCGACGTCGACAGCGGCCACATCGCGTGGCAATATCATTCCGCCAAGCCGATGATCGGCGGAGCGCTCGCGACGGCGGGCGGGCTCGTGTTCACCGGCGAGGGCGACGGCACGTTCGTCGCGTTCGACGCGAAGACCGGCAAGAAGCTGTGGACGCACAGCTTCGACGGCGGCGTCAACGCGCCGCCGATCTCCTACGAGGTCCACGGCACGCAGTACATAGCGGTCGCCGCAGGCGGCAACTTCCAGCTCGACTACAAACGCAGCGACGAGATCGGCATCTTCCGGGTGAAGCGATGAACGCGGCGCAACCGCGGCGGCGGCTCTGGACGCTGCTGGCGCTGAGCGCGCTGGCGGCCGCGTTGACGGCCGGCTGTTCCAAGCACGGTGCCGGCGACGCGTCGGGCGCGTCGTCGAGCTCCGAACCGCAGGCGTCGGCCACCAGCATCGTGCTCCACGGATCGTCCCCCGGCGGCCTCGCGCAAGGCGATCGGGGCCGCGGCAAGTTCGTGTTCAGCGCCAACTGCGCGCGGTGCCACGGCGCGACGGGGACCGAAGGCGGCATCGGCCCTTCGCTGCGACGGGAGAATGAGCGCAAGAACTACGCCGAGGCCGTCGCTTGGATCAAAGACCCGCAGCCGCCGATGCTGAAGCTGTATCCCGCGCCGCTGAACGAGACCGACGTGGAGAACGTCGCAGCGTACGTCGAGACGCTGTGAGGGACGCTCGTCGCCAAATGCGAGTTCGCGGACGACGGGCGATCCTGGTATTCGCAGTCCTCGTCGCCACCGGATGCGGCGGTCTGTCGACGGAGCCGCTGCCCGAACACGGCTGCACGCTGCTGTCCGACGCCGAGGTGTCGGCGTTTCTCGGCAAGATCCCGACGTGTGCCGAGATCCAGCGCACCGCCGAACCGGCCGGCGTCGCCGCCGTATGGCAAGCAACGCCGCGGGCGCCCAGCGTGAAGGCCGCGTTGTCCCGGGCGAAGTCGGTCGAGGACCAAAGAACGTTTGAAACCGAGGCCGGCGCGTACGGCAACGCCGGCGCGAAAGTCGTTGCCGGGATCGGCGACGACGCCGTCCTCGTCATCGAACCGCACTCGCCCACGTCCGGATCGATCGCGGTTCTGCACGACAACGACGTCATCATCGTCGCCGTGAGCCGCGGCGCCCTCAGCGGCGACGCGCTGGCAACGGCGCTGACGGCGGCGGGGCGCCGGCTCGTCCAGTCGTACTCGTCGAACGGCGCTACCGGTCGTCCCGTAAGTACGCGTCCGAGCCGTTGAGCCAGTCTTCGCGCGGCGGCGAGAACACGTCGATGTCGATCGTGTCTTCGAGCGCGTGCGCGGAATGCGGCACGTTCGACGGGATCACGAGCACCTCGCCCGCGTGCACGATGACCTCGCGTTCGCCGTTCTCACCCAGCGTGAACTGCAGCGCGCCCGCCGTGATGTAGGTGATCTGCTCGTTGTGGTGTGCGTGCTTGGGCACCGTCTCGCCCTTGGCCAGGCGCACCTCGGCGATCATCATGGAGTCGCCGGTGATGAGCCGGCGCGTGATCGAGCCCTTGAGCTTCTCCGCGGTCATGTCTTCCCAGCGGTAGTGCGTCGGCGCTTTCGTATCCAGCATCGGGCCGACTTCCCGGTGGACGGGTCGAGGGCCTAGCGGGCACGGCGTGCTCGCGCGACAAAGAGCGTCGCCGTGAACGACGGGAGCCCGGGTGCGGCGGACCGGCCAACCGCGATGTACCTCGATCTCATGAAGCGGTGCCTCACCGACTTGATCTACGAGCGGGAAGGCGCCGTCGAACTCAACGGCGTTCCGTTCGCCGAAGAGACGCGGGCCCACGGCCTGGACTGGCCGGTGCGCGCGCACACGATGATTGGCATGCGCCGCCTCGACAACGTGCAGGCCTGTTACGAGGCGGTCCGGCGCGACCGCGTCGCCGGCGACCTCATCGAGACGGGGGTGTGGCGCGGCGGCGCGACGATCTTCATGCGCGCGCTACTCGAAATCTACGACGACCGCGAGCGCACCGTGTGGGTGGCCGACTCGTTCTGCGGCCTGCCGCCACCAGACCCCGCCCGCTACCCTGCCGACGCCGGCGACGCTCACCATACGGTGCAGATCCTCGCCGTCCCGCGCAGCGAGGTCGAGCGAAACTTCGCCGCATACGGCCTGCTCGACGAGCGGGTCCGGTTCGTCGAAGGCTGGTTTCGCGATACGCTGCCCGCGATCTCCGCCGAGCGATTCGCGATCGTGCGACTCGATGGCGACATGTACGAGTCGACGATGCAGGCGCTCACGGCGCTCTATCCGCGTTTATCACCCGGCGGGTTTTGCATCATCGACGATTACGGTGCGGTGCCGGGCTGCCGGCACGCTGTCGAAGATTTCCGCACCGTGCACGACATCACCGAACCCGTGGCGCAGATCGACTGGGCAGGCGCGTTTTGGCGGCGCCGGTGAACGACGCCGCGCGACCGCGAGCCATGTACTTGGATACCATGGAGCGTATCTTGTGCAACTCGGTCTACCGCGACCCGAGCATCTTTCCCGACAGCGCGAAGGGGACGTACGATCCCGGCCTTCGGGACGAAGGCAGAGATGTGCCCGCAAACGCACACACGATGATTGGTACGCGCCGATTGCGCCACCTTCGCGAGTGCGCCGAGCAGGTGTTGCGCGACGGCGTGCCGGGCGACTTCATCGAAACGGGTGTCTGGCGGGGCGGTGCGGCGATCATGATGCGCGCGGTGCTCGCAGCATACGGCGTCGACGACCGGCTCGTGTGGCTCGCCGACTCGTTCCGCGGGTTGCCGCCGCCCAACCCGAGCAAATATCCGGCGGACGCGGGGATGCATTTCGAGCAGTTCTCCGAGCTGGCCGTGCCGGTCGACGTGGTCAGAGCGAACTTTGCCGCCTATGGGTTGCTCGACGACCGCGTGCGCTTCGTCGAAGGCTTGTTCGCGGATACGCTCGCGCACATCCCCGCCCGCGAGTTCGCGATCGTTCGCCTCGACGGCGACCTGTACGAATCGACGATCGACGCGCTCGACGCGCTGTACCCGAAGCTCGCGCGCGGCGGGTTCGCGATCGTGGACGACTACGGCCCGTACGCCGCGTGCCGCGCCGCCGTCCACGACTATCGCGACCGCCACGGCATCGACGAGCCGATCGAGTGGATCGACTGGGCCGGCGTGTTCTGGCGGCGTTCGTAACGACGGAGCCGGGGCCGGCGCGTCAGCGCGCGAGCGTGATCGCCAGCGCCGTGCGCAGCTTCCCGCGCAGCGGCACGTGTGCGCGCCGCGTGAAGACGTCGTAGCGGTTGGCTTCGATGCGGGCGAGAATTTCGCGGTACAGGGACAGCGCGAGCCGCACCGTGTAGCGCGACTCCGGCGCGAGCAGTGCGATCCCCGGCTCGGCTTGCGCGTACATTGCGCGCACGCGCTCGATCTGGAAGCGCATGAGCGCGACGAACGGGTCATCCACGGTGCCCGCGAGGATCGCCGCCTCGCGACAGCCGAAGCGCTCGAGATCCTCTGCCGGCAGGTAGATGCGGCCCATGCGCGCGTCCTCGCCGACGTCGCGCAGGATGTTGGTCATCTGCATGGCGCGGCCCAACGCGACGCCGTACCCGGCCGCGTCCGGCGACAGCGTGCCGAGGATCGGCATCACCAGCAACCCCACCGTCGACGCGACGAGATAGCAGTACTCCCGCAGCGCGTCATACGTCGCGTAGCAACGGACCGTCACGTCCAGCCGCGCGCCGCGCAGCAAGTCCAATGCCGGTTCGATCGGAATTTCAAATTGCCGTGCGGCGTGGGCGAACGCAACGAAGATCGGGTCGTCGTTCGCGCGGCCGTCGTATGCGGCGACGAGCTTGCGCTCCCAGGCGCCGATCGCATCGAGGCGTTCGCGGGCGGGCGCGATCCGGTCGACGATGTCGTCGGCGGTGCGGCAGAACGCATACACCGCCCATACCGCGCGGCGCTTCGCCGGGCTCAGGAACAGCGAGCTGAGGTAGAACGTCTTCGAGTGCACGCGCGCGATCTCGCCGCACACGCGGTAGCATGCCGCGAGATCGTCGCCGCGAAGCGATTTCCCGACCGCCATGGGGCCGGGCGGCGGCGGAGTTGCGCCGCGCTCAGGCGCGAGCACGCGATTCCGCCAGCACCGCGTCGACCGCGAGCTTCGCGCTGCGCACGGCGCCTTCGATGCTCGCGGGGAACTTCGTGTCGACGTAGCAGCCCGCGAGAAACAGATTGCGCACCGGCGTGCGCGAGCCGGGTCGCATGCGCTCGGCGCCTGGGCTCGCCCGGTACACGCTCTTGGGGACGCGCACGAGCTTTGCTTTGACGAGACGCTCGCGCGTCGCGAGCGGGTACAGCTTGCCGAGATCGTGCATCACGGCGTCGATCACCGACTCGTCGTCTTGCGCGATGAGCTCGTCCGCTGGAGCGACGCACGCCTCGATGAACGATTTTCCCGACCACTCGTACCCGGGCGAGCCCTGCCCCAGGTCGGCGTGCACGCCCAGCAGCGTCCCGGGCGAGAACATGAGGTTGGTGTAGCGCGAGATCGGCCGGTCGAACCACAGGTGCGCGTTGATCACCGGCGAGCTTTGCAGCTTGCCGACACCATGGATCAGCGGATCGCGCAGCATGTCGTCCGGCAAAATCTTCTTCGCGTCGTGCACGGGCGTCGCGAGGATGACGTGCTCCGCTTCGAACGTGCGGCCGTCGCGCGTGCGCACACCGGTGCAGCGGTCGCCGGCGAACAGCAGCTCGCCCACCGCCGCATTCGTCTCGATGCGCGCGCCCCGCTTGCGCACGTGCTCGGCGAGCGGTTCGACGAAGCGCGGCCCGGGCGGACCGTCGAGAAAGCCCGCGCGGCTGGCGTCACGCGTCGAGGCGAAGTAGGCCATCACGCGCAGCATCGCTTCGGCCGAGATCTTCTCGACGGGCGTGAAGTTCAGCGCGAGCGCCATCGGGGCGAAGAACGTCTTGAGCATGTGCTCCGACATCCCGCGCTTGCGGTGCCACTGCGCGTACGTGATCTCGTCCTGCGCGTCCGCATAGCGGTGGTCGCGCATGAGCACGGGCAGCGTGCCCTTCGCGAACAGCAGCTTCTCCCAGTGGTTGAACACGTAGCGCGCGTTGAGTACGGCGCCGATCCCGTTGAACGGCGACGGCGCGTCGACGAAGCGGAACTCCTCGTACACCGGGACGCCGTTCCAGCGCGGCGAGAAGTTCGGCGGCATCGCCCAGGTCAGCGTGTGCGGCTGCCACAGGACGTGGTGCGCGATCCCCACCTCGCGCAGCAGCGCGTGCAGCGCGTGGTAGCCGCCGAAGAAGGCGTGCAGCCCCGTCTCGAGGATGTCGCCGTCGCGGTCGCGCCACGAGGAGAGCTTCCCGCCGAGGATCGGGCGCTTCTCCAGGACCGTCGCAGAACGGCCTGCGTCGGCGAGGTACTGGGCGGCTGCGAGCCCCGCGGGCCCGCCGCCAACGATCAGCGTGTCAACCATCGAACTGTTCAGACGCTCGAATCGAGGATTGTGTCATGCTCCGGGTGTCGCCGGGGCCGACCCCGAACTCGGTCAGGTCCCCCGCATCCCCGCTTCCGCTCGTGAAGGTTGTAGACCCGTCTCATGGCCACCCAGCAGATCGACATCAGCCCCAAGACCAACATCAGCGAGCTCGTCGGGGAGCTCCCGATCGCCGAGGAAGTCCTGACCGAGTTCGGCCTGCACTGCGCCGGCTGCGGGGTCAACAAATACGAGACGATCGAGCAGGGCGCGAAGGCGCATGGGCTGCGGCCCGAGCCTATCGTGGCCGCGCTGGTGCAGGCCCGCCTCTCCGGCCGCGTGCCGACGATCATGAACGAGGACAAGCAGCCCGCCCGCCGCGCCCCGGGCGCGTTCGCGCGCCGCGCGCGCTTCACGTACGTGGTGCCGATCATGTCGGGCAAAGGCGGTGTCGGCAAGTCGCTGACCACCGCGCTGCTCGCCGTCGGCCTGCGCCGCGCTCACAAGAAGGTGGGCATCCTCGACGCCGACATCACCGGCCCCTCGATCCCGCGGCTGTTCGGCCTCACGCAGCCGCTGGGGCTCGAGTCCGATCCCTCGACCCCGCCCGGCCAGCAGCCGAAGCCGCTGATGGTGCCGGCCATGTCGCGCTCGGCGATCGAGATCGTCAGCTCGAACCTGCTCACCGACAAAGAAGACACCGCGATGATCTGGCGCGGCCCGATCCTCTCGGGCGTGATCCGGCAGTTCTACGAACAGGCGCTGTGGTCGGACCTCGACTACCTGCTGATCGACTTGCCGCCGGGCACGTCCGACGCACCGCTCACCGTGCTGCAATCGCTCGCCGTCGACGGTATCGTGCTGGTAACGATGCCGCAGCGCCTCGCGACGATGATCGTGCGCAAGGCGGCGAACCTCGTGCACCAGCTCGGCAAACCGATCGTCGGCGTGGTCGAAAACATGTCGTACTTCGTCGCGCCGGACACCGGCAAGCGCTACGACGTGTTCGGTCCGTCGTACGCGCAAGAAGTCGCCGACCTCGCCGGCGCGCCGTTGCTGGCGCGGATGCCCATCGACCCGAAGCTCGTCGCGCTCGCGGATAACGGCCGCGTCGAGGAGATCGACGACCCCGTGATCGACGTGCTGGCGTCGCAGCTCGAAGCCGCAATGGCGAAGCGCCCGGCGAAACCGGCAGAGACGATTTCGCTGATCTAGGGCGGCTGCGGCCAGTGCTCCGGCCACATCCGTGCCACCGCTTGCTTGCCTGTAGACGCGTACGGGAGAGCGCAGTACGATTTCCGCGGACCCGTCCAGTTAGCGAGGCAGCCGTGGAAGCACAACGTTCCTGGTCCACATGTTGGCATTGGGTGCAGCGTCCGGAACGCCGAGCGATACGACGGATGCCGGTCATCATCGCGGCGCTCGTTTTCCTCTGCACGGCGGTCGGCGGCGCGCAGAGCCCCAAGTATACGTTGACGATGGCCAACGGCATACCGATGAGCCTGGCGCTCTACGTCGATGCTACGCGGCGTTGCGTGGCCTACGGCGGCGGCAGCTGTACCACGGACATTACTCCCGGCACGCATCGCCTCGAGGCCGTCGACGCAGACGGGTACACCAGGCGATCGAAAAAGATCACGGTCGGCGAAGCGAAGCACTTCTACGTCTGGACGCTGGAAATGTAGCGTAATATCCGCGGGGCCAGCTCGCGCTCAGGGCGCGAACTTCCAGAGCTGGTTCTCGACGCCGCTCGTTTTCTTCGGATACGAGATGAGCTTTGCCGCCGGTACCGTCACCGCGCCGATGATGTCGATGACGTTTCCGTTGAGCTTGCTTTCCAAGAAGCAGTACGGGCCCGACCCGTGCGGGACGGGACGCCAGAGTTGGTTTTCGGTGCCGCTGCTCTTTTGCGGGAACGCGATGATCTGCGTCGCCGGCGCCGTGAGACCGCCGAAGATGTCGAGCACGTGGCCGTCGAGGAGCGACTGGACGAAGAAATAGTTGGGGTCGGAGGAGGCGACCAATCGCCACCGCTGATTTTCGATGCCGGATGATTTCTTGGGGAAGGCGATCACGTCGGCCGCCGGCGCCGTGATCGCGCCGAAGATGTCGATGACCTGATCGTCGAGCGCGCTGCTGATGAAGCCGAACGTTCCCACCGGGAACAGCCCGGCGCCGACGGGCACGTGAGGACCGATCACGTGCGAGATCACGCTTTGGCACACCGCGCAAAACGGGAAGCCGAGCGCGCGCATGCGGCAATTGAACTGCGGCCGGTAGCGCCCGCAGTGGTAGTAGCCGGCGCCCTCGTACGCGCCGACGGTCGCCGGCGGATGGGGATTGGGCTGCGGGTCGCACTGTGCGCAATTCGCGTTCGCGGTGGTCGGAAGCGGCGTCCCGCCCGTGACCAGCGCCGACCATTTGATCGACGCCGTCGCGTTCGCCGTGATATTCGGCTGACCGGGCTCCCCGGCGGGGGCGTGGTCGTGCGTGCCCGGCGCGTCGACGCCGCATCCCGCCCAATACTCGTACTCGTCGGCGAACCCGAATGCGGTGTGCCCCATCTCGTGCAGGGCGATCTCGACGGCGCTCGGCGCAAGGGATACCGTCGCGATGGCGCCGCCTGATCCGCCGTAAGTCGGCGTGTTCACGAGCACCATGGTCATCGTGGCTTGCGGCATCTGCGCGGCGACGACGGTGTTGACGGTGAGATCGTTCACTTCGAGCAGGCGCTGAATTCCGCCGTTGCAGAACGACGCGTCAAAGTACGTGTGCGGCGCTGCACCCGACCCGCCGCACGCGACGGGATCGGCGGCGCCGCTGTCGGTCGACGACACATCGACGCGGTACACGTTGATGCCCGTCCACAAGGCTGGAAACGGCGGCGTGGTCTGTAGCGTGTTGATGAAGTTCTGGACGTCGTTCGCGAATTGCGGAATCTGACCGGCTTGATAGCCGTCGCCGAGGATGACGAGGTTCCAGCGCAGCGCGGGGTCGCCGTGGTCGACGACTTTCGTCGTGCCGATGACGTGTCCGTCTGAGGTGCCCATACGTCACTTCCCCTCGAACGGCTTGAGCTCGAAGCGGGCGAGGCTCCGCGGCCGCTCGCGCAACGCGTCGGCGCGCTGCGGATGATCGACCAGCTCGAGCGTCTTCGCACCCGGCACATCCGGTACGAGGAGCACGAACGATCCCTTCGGGTTCGCGACGGGGACACGCTCGATCGAGCGCTCGGCTCCGGGCTCGCTGAAGACCTCGGCATCGTACCGGATCGGACTCGTGCGCGTGAACCGATAGACCGGATTACCCGGCTGGTCGCGCAGCAGGACGCTAAAACCCGCGACGTCGGCTTGATCCAGCGGCTGCGTGGGCGGCACGATCATGTGGACGTGCTGCTCCGACACGAGGCTGATCGTATCGCCCTCGTACGCGAAGGTGAGACGCCGTACCGGTCCCGGCTGCGGCAGCGGCATGACATGCCAACTTTCCTAGTTGTGGGGGTGGCAATCATAGCACGCGGAGCGCGCGCCTACAATATCCTCCTAGGCAAGCGTCCAGCTCCCAGCGCGCGAGCAAACAACTCGCGAAGTCTCGCGATGTCCGCCGCGGACAGCAGGCGGTCGCGATACATCTCCGGCTACAGGTCCACCCGTGAGGTGAGCGAGATGATGCGCGGCGCACCGACGCCGTATGCGCCGCCGACCGACGAGCTGAAGTAGCGCTTGTCGAGCAGGTTGCCGACGTTCAGGTTGAACGTGTAGCGGTGGCCGCCGACGCGCGCCGTGTAGTTTGCGCCGGCGTTCGCGGTGATGAAGCCGGGGATCGTGCCTTGGTTCTGAGGGTTGATCTGGCGCTGGTTGTAGGCGATCATCCCGACGTTGAAGCCCACGCCGCCCGGCGCGGGCCGGTACGTGATCCCTGCATTGCCGCTGAAGTTCGGTGTGTTCTCGGGGACTTTGCCGTTGATCGACGGATCGTCAATCGAGTCTTGCCGCGCGCGCATGAGTTGCGCGCCCGTGTTGAACGCGAGATGGCGGTTGAGGTTGAGCGACACCGTCGACTCCAGGCCCTGAAAGATCGTCGTTCCGTTGAGCCCGAAGAAGTTCGTCACCGGGTCGGTCGTTGCGTTGCCCTTCTGGATGTAGAAGTATCCCAGCGTCGTCGAGAGCGTGCGGCCCGTCGTGCGCAGGCCGATCTCGCGCTGCGTCGCGCGCGCCGGGGGCAGCACGCTGTACGCATTCGCCGCGTTGACGGGCGCCTGGCCCGACTCTTCGAGCGATTGCAGATAGCTCGCGTACACCGACACCGCGCGATTCATGTCGTACACGAACCCCGCGGCCGGCGCGAGCACGGACTGCTGCGTCTTGAGCAGCTTGCCGCTTTTGGCGACCGAATCCGACGTGTAGCTGATCTGGCGCACGCCGCCCAGCAGCCGCAGATGCCCCAGCGCGAGCGTGTCGGACACGTAGAAATCTTCGTCGTGGCTGGCGTTGGGCAGGTCGGCCACGGTCTGCGTGCGTATCGGCACCGGCAGCGTGACGGGGTTGTAAATGTTCTGCGTGTACGTGGCGCTCGGGTTCTGCGGGTTGTTGAAGTCGCGCACGTTGCGGTTGAACCCGAATGACACGTCGTTGGTGATCGAGCGCGACTCGAAGTGGTTCTTCAGGTGTACGTCCATGTAGCCGTTGACCGTCTGCTGGTTCGTGACCAGCGTGACGGTCTCGGTGCCTTTGCCGGTGACCAGGTCGTAGTTGCTGATCTGCCCGACGTTGCGCTGCGGGCGGTTGCCCTCGGACCGGCCCACCTCGCTCACGAGCGTGAAGCCGCCCCCGAGCCCGTATTGCGAGCGCAAGAACACGTTCTGGCCGACTCCCACCGAACGCGCCCACGTCCCCGACAGCAGCTTCGTCGGGTCGGGCACGCGCGGCACCGCGATCTTTCCGTTCACGGGCTTGAGAAGCTGCAGCGGTGCCTGCTCGATCACGTCGATCCCGAACTGCTCGAAATCGACTTGCGTGCTCAGCCGCTCCGACGGCTGCCAGTCGCCCGTCGCCGCGGCGAAATAGCGCGTCCCGCCGGCGCCGTGCACGAACGAACCATACTCGCCCCCGGCGAGGTTGACGCGCAGACCGAATTGATCGTTGCGCCCGAACCGGCCGCCGGCGTCGATCGAGCCGACCGACTGACCGTAGCCGTTGCCGACGAGCGTGATCGACGTGTTCGGCACGTCGCCCGCGCGCTTGAGCACGTAGTTCACGATGCCGGCCGGGCTCGCGATGCCGAACTCCAGCGCACCCGCGCCTTTGAACGCTTCGACGCGGCACTTGTCCTCGACGGGCAGCGCGATGTTGTTCACCAGCGGCAGGCCGCCGTCGAGCCGATAGCTCGTGGTGCTGCTGAGCTTGATGCCGCGAATCTGCAAGCTGTCGGTGATCGCGCCGCCGCGCGTGTCCGTCTGCACCACGCCCGGGATGTTCTTGATCGCGTCGTAGGTGTTCTGCGAGTTCGACGACTGCAGCGCGTCGCTGGTGATCGTCGTCTTCGTGACGACCCCGCTCTTCACGTCGATGCTCGGGCGGTCGGCCTCGGTCTGCGTCGTCTGCGCGACCGCGGCGGTCGCGGCCGTCGCCTTGGGAGCGGCGCGCTTGGCCATCGCGAGCGCATAGGCGCGCTTGGCGCTGGCGAACGTCGAGCCCGTACAGCCCGTGATCGGCCGCGTCCCGGGCCCGCTCTGCGCGTTCGCGGGCAGCGCGAGCGCCGTCGTCAGCCCAAACCCGATCAGCAGCCCGCGCGCAGTTGCAATCCGGCGTGCCGGAGACGTCATGACTCCACCTTTCCGCGCTACTTGGCTGGCTGGAACAAGGCGGCGTAGCTCGGAATCTTCTTCTCGAGGGTATCGCGCAGCGTAAGCGCGGCGTCGTAGAACTTGCGCTCGTCGGTCTTGGCGGGGTGCTCGTTGTGGAACGCGTAGACGATCAAGCCGACGTTCTCGCCGGATGCGTCGCGCAGCGGCGTCAGCACGACGAACTTTTTCACCGGGTCGTTCGTGCGGTGCCAGCGCGGGTCGACGATGGTGATGCCCTTGACCGACACGTCGATATCGTCGGGGTCGTCGGCGTTGCCGATGCGCTCGGGGAACGAGCCGGCGAACATCGTGTAGACCTTGTTCAGCGACGGCGGCACGCCGTGGAACGTGACGCTGATCAGCTCCGGGTGCGCGGCCATGGTCTGGTCGGAAAGCACCTGCGCGTAGATCTTCGTCGCGGGCGGCGTCCAGTTCTTGGTGTCTGCAGCGAGCGCGGAGCGCGCACCGAAAAGGAGGGCCGTCGCGAACAGCGCGGCGGGAAAGCGAGTGTTCGTCGTCATCATTGCCTCAATCCAGCTTCTTGAGTTCTTGCTGCACCGTTTGCGGCGTCAGCGGGATGTACACACCCTCGTTGGCGACGACGTCTTGGCCGTCGCGGCTCAGCACGAGCTTGAGGAACTCCTTCACCTTGGGCGCGATCGCCGCGCCCGGCGGGCGGTTGATGTAGATGTAGACGTAGCGGCTCAGCGGATATGCGTGCGAGTAGACGTTCTCGACCGTCGGCATCACGTACGGGCCGCCGTCGTTCATCGAGAGCGGCACGACGCGGACGTTCGGCGTCACGTTCGCGAGCAGCGCGTACGTCAGGCCACCGGGATGCATCGCCATGTCTTCGGCCGCGACGGTGAAGGCATGCGTGAACCCAACGCCTTTGGTGAACTGAATGTTGGACTTGTAGTCGCCGCCTTGCATCGCGACCATCTTGAAGAACTGCTCGATGCCGTTGGGTGACTTCAGTCCGTACAAGTGGATGGGGCGGTCCTTCCACGTGCCTGTCAGGCCGGCGTCGCCCCACGTCGAGATGTCGGCGTGGCCGCGCTTGCGCGTCGTGGAGTAGATGGCATCGAGCTGCGCGAGCGACAACCCCGGGATCGGGTTGTCCTTGTCCACGAGGATCACCGACGTCGCGGTCTTCCCGAGCGAGCCGACGCTGCCGGTCGCGACCTTGATCGCCGTCGGCTCGTAGCCGAACTTGTCGATGAACGCCTTGCGCTCCGCCGGGAGCATCTCGCGGCCGACGGGCGCGAGCTCCGCCTTGCCGGAGATCAGCCCCGGTGCGCCGGAGCTCGACGACTTCGCCTCCATCGTCACGCTCAGGCGGGGGTACGCCTTGCGGTAGAGCTTGATCCAGCCCAGCGTGATCTCGTCCATCACGTCGGCGCCGACCACCGCGACTTCTTCTTCGGGCACCGACTCGACCGGCGCGGGATGCCACTGCGGCAGCGCCGGATCCACCTTGAGGTGGTGCTCGACCGGCGCGTATTTCAGCGCCTCGGCGGCGGGCGCGATCAGGGCCACCGCGGCCGCGCACGCGGCGACGCCGGCGACCCGGCTCCAAAGAAATTTCCTCGGCATGGGGGCTCCCTCCGCAGCAAGTTCGTTGCACTATAGCGGACCGTTGCTTTCACCAACCTTTCGAAGCCGAGCCCGAGAAAAGAACCTTCCTTCCGGCACATGGTGAAAGGTTGCAGAAAGGTTGAATCTCCATACTGCGACCATGCATATCCGAACGATCGCGCTGCTGCCCGCCTGTGTGGCGCTGGCGCTCGTCACGTCGGCCTGCGCGCACAACTCCGATAACAAAGTGCGCATCATGGTGGGCGGCGTGGAGAAGCAGATCTATCTGCCCGCGAAGCTCGCCGAGCAGCTGAATTACTTCAAGGACGAAGGGCTCGACGTGGAGCTGCTCACCGAACCCGCGGGCGTCGACGCCGAGGACGAGTTGCTCGCCGGTGCCGTGCAAGGCGTGGTGGGGTTCTACGACCACACGATCGACCTGCAGTCGAAAGGCAAGTTCGTCGAATCGATCGTTCAGCTGAGCGAGGCTCCGGGCGAGGTCGAGCTGGTGGGCGCCAAAGCGTCGGCGACGATCAAGTCACCCGCCGATTGGCGCGGCAAAACGCTCGGCGTCACGGGCCTGGGGTCGTCGACCAACTTCCTCACGCAGTACATCGCGCTCAAGAACGGGCTCCAGCTCGGCGAGTTCACGTCACTTCCCGTCGGCGCCGGCAACACGTTCATCGCCGCGCTGCAGCAGGGCAAGATCGACGGCGGGATGACCACCGAGCCCACCGTGTCGCGGCTGCTCAAGAGCGGCGACGCGAAGGTGCTGGTGGATCTGCGCACCGCCGCCGACACGCGCAAGGTGCTGGGCGGCACGTATCCCGCGGCGGCACTGTACATGCAGACCTCATGGGTCGACGGCCACCGTGACGTGACGCAGAAGCTCGCGAACGCGTTCGTGAAGTCGCTGCACTATATCAACACGCACAGCGCGGCGGAGATCGCCGACAAGATGCCGGCCGACTACTTCGCGGGCGACAAGGCACTCTACGTCAACGCGCTCGCCGGCGGCAAAGGGATGTTCACGGCCGGCGGCCGCATGCCGGCGGGCGGCCCGAAGACCGTGCTCGGCGTCCTTTCGGCGTTCAGCAAAAGCGTCAAAGGCAAGCCCATCGACCTGTCGCGCACGTACTCCACCCAATTCGTCGACGCCGCGAACGCTACCGCAACGGCGGCGCGCTAGCGATGGCAGCCGTGGTGGCCGAGGAGCGGCCGAGCATCGAGCTGATCGACGTCACGCGGCGCTTCGTGTCCCCGACGGGCACGTCGCACACGGCGCTGCGTGATTTCAACCTCGTCGTGCACCCCGGCGAATTCGTCGCGATCGTGGGTCCGACCGGTTGTGGGAAATCGACGACGCTCAACCTCATCACCGGGTTTACGAAAGCCAACGCCGGCGAAGTGCGCGTGATGGGCAAGGCGGTCACGACCAACGATCCCCGGATCGGCTTCGTGTTCCAGGCCGACGCGCTCTTTCCGTGGTACAGCGTCGTGCGCAACGTTGCCGCCGGGCCGCTCTACCGCGGCGTGCCCAAGAGCGATGCGCACGCGTCCGCGCGCGCGTGGCTCGCGCGCGTGGGCCTGGCGGGGTTCGAGGACCACTATCCGCATCAGCTCTCGGGCGGGATGCGCAAGCGCGTCGCCCTCGCGCAAACCTTCATCAACAACCCGACGATTCTGCTCATGGACGAACCGTTCAGCTCGCTCGACGTCCAGACGCGGATCGTGATGCAGGATGAGCTGCTCGATCTGTGGTCGACGTCGAGCGCGTCGGTGGTCTTCGTGACGCACGATCTCGAAGAGGCGATCGCGCTGGCGGACCGCGTCTACGTGCTCACCGCCGGCCCCGCGACGGTGAAGTCGGTCTACGACGTCGACCTGCCGCGGCCGCGGGTGACCGCCGAGATTCGATACCAGCCTGCGTTCATCGAGCTGTCCCGCCGGATCTGGGAAGACCTCCGGGAAGAAGTTCGGCGATGATGACCACCGTCACGGTCGCGGCTGATGCGGCCGACGGCGTCGTGCACGAGCGCACCGAAGACACCGCGACGGCGTCGGCACCGCGCCGCCGCCGGCAACTCATCGTCACGCTTCGGCTCGCGATCCTCGTCGCGGGGCTGGGCGGATGGGAGATCGCGGCACGTACGCACCTTATCGATCCGTTCTTCTTCGCGATGCCGTCGACGATCGCGGCGCAGCTGTGGACCTGGATCACGCAAGGCACGTCGCAGGGGCCGCTGTGGGGCGAAGTGCTGGTGACGCTGGAGGAGACGATCCTCGGCTTTCTGATCGGCGCGGTGCTCGGAATCGTGTTCGGGATCGTGCTCGGTCGCGACAAGCTGCTCGCCGACGTGTTCAGCATCTACATCAAGGTCGCGAACTCGATCCCGCGCATCGTCCTTGGCTCGATCTTCGTGATCGCGCTCGGCTTGGGGATGCAGTCGAAAGTCGCGCTGGCGGTGGTCATGGTGTTCTTCGTGGTGTTCGCGAACGCGTTCCAAGGCGTGCGCGAAGCCGACCGGGCGCTGATCGCGAACGCGCGCATCCTCGGCGCGTCGCCGTGGCAGGTCACCACCACGGTGATCGTGCCCGCCGCAATGAGCTGGATCCTCGCGAGCCTGCACGTGAGCTTCGGCTTTGCGCTGGTCGGCGCGGTCGTGGGCGAGTTTCTCGGCTCGCGGCACGGCCTGGGTTTGCTCATCGCGACGGAGCAGGGGCTGTTCAGCCCCGCCGGCGTGTTCGCGGCAATGATCGTGCTCGCCGTGCTCGCGCTCGCCGCCGACTACGGCCTAACGTGGGCCGAGCGCCGGCTCCTCAAGTGGCGGCCACCCGCCTTCACCGAGATCGGCACGTGACGCCGCGACCGGTGGCCAGCGCACCTCGACGGTGAGCCCGCCGCCGGCGCGATCTGAGAGCGCCACGGTCGCGCCGTGCGCGTCGGCGATCTCTTTCACGATCGCGAGGCCGAGGCCGCTCCCTTCCGCCTCGTTGCCCGGGATGCGATAAAACCGCTCGAATGCGAGCGCGCGCTGCACGGCCGGGATCCCCGGCCCGCTGTCCTCGACGCGCAGCACCGCGGCATCGCGGTCGCGCTGCGCGGTGACCGTGACGCTACCGCCCGGCGGCGTGTAGCGCACCGCGTTGTCGACCAGGTTGACGACGAGGTCGCGCAGCATCGTCGGATCGGCGAGCACGACAGCACGCGCTCCCGGCGGCGCAACCTCGAAGGCCAGGTCGACGCCGCGTTCGACGGCAAGCGACCCGAGCTCGACGAGGATGTCGCGCGTGATCGTCACGAGATCGAGCGCGTCGCGGTGCGGCGGCTGCCCGTGCGGCTCGGCTTTGGCGAGGCTCAGCAGCTGGTTGGCGAGGCGGGTGATCTGGCCCGTGGTCGCGACGATCGCGCGGATCGCTTCGCGGCGCTCGCCGGCATCGTTGCCGCGCAGCGCGTACGACGCTTGCGTGCGCAACAGCGTCAGCGGCGTGCGCAGCTGATGCGCGGCGTTGGCCGTGAATCGGCGCTGCGCGTCGAGCTGCGCGCCCAAGCGTGTCATGTACTCGTTGAGCGCGCGCATGAGCGGGTCGAGCTCCGCCTGCAATGCGGCCACCGAGAACGGGCGCAGATCGCTCGGGCTGCGGTCCTCGACCTCGCGGCCCAGGCGCACCAGCGGGTGCAGCACGCGCCGCAGCCCCAGCCACGCGAGCCCACACGCGAACGCGATGAGCAGCGACTGCTGAAACGCGCTGCCGATCCAGAGCTGGCGCGACATCGCCCGCTGCCCGTTGAGCGTCTCGGCGACGACGATGGTGGCTTGTTGCACGCCGTGCGCGAGCGCGACCGGTTGCGTCACCGCGACGAGCCGGATCGGTTCACCACGATAGCGCGCATCGTCGTACGTCGCCTGCGCGGTGGCAAGCGGGCTCGGTGGCACCGGCAAATCGGCGTACCCCGCGAGTAGCCGGCCGTCGGCGCCGGTCACGCGGTAATAGACCGTGTCGCGGTACCCCAGGTCGAACATGCCGAGCGCCGCGGGCGGGACGGTGACGGCGAGTGCGCCGCCGTTGAAGCCGACGTTCTCCGCGATCGACCGCGCCGAGGCGAGCAGGATGCGGTCGCTGACCGCCGTCGCCGTCACGTGCGCGTCGCGGTACGCGATCGAGAACTGCACGAGCGCCACGACGCCGAGCGGGACCAGCAGCCCCGCGAGCAGCTGATAGCGGAGGCTATGTCTAACCGGCATCGCCGGCCTTGAGGACATAGCCCAGCCCGCGCAGCGTGACGATCGCGATGTCGCTCCCCGCCAGCTTCTTGCGAACGCGGTGCACGTAGATCTCGATCGCGTTGGGATTCGCTTCGTCCTCGAAGCCGAACACCGTCCTGGTCAGGGCGTCCTTGCTCACCGTCGCGCCCGCGCGCAGCATCAGCGCTTCGAGCACGGCGTGCTCGCGCGCCGTGAGCGCCAGCGGCTCACCGGCGAGGGTGAACTGGCGCAGGTTGCTGTCGAAGGTGAGCGTCCCGCAGCGCACGAGCGCCTGCGGGTGCGCGCGGGCACGCCGCAAGTGCGCGCGGATGCGCGCTTCGAGTTCCGTCATCTCGAACGGTTTGGCGAGGTAGTCGTCGGCGCCGCTGTTGAGCCCCGCGATGCGCGCTTCGAGCGTGTCGTTCGCCGTCAGCACGATCACCGGGACGGTGCTGCCGCGCGCGCGCAGCTTGCGCAGAATCTCCAGCCCGCCCAGCGCGGGCAGCGCGAGATCGAGGATCACGAGCGCGTATTCTTCGGTACTCAGGACGTGATCGGCGTCGTCACCGGCGTAGACGCAGTCGACCGTGTACCGTTCGTTGCGAAGCGTCTTCGCGACCCAATCCGAAAGCTGCCGGTTGTCCTCCACGAGCAGGAGCCGCACGGCGGACGCTTCACCGTGCGAACGATCACCCCCCTGCGACCAGCTTCAAGCTCGCCTCGGCTTGCGCGGCTCGCAGCGGCAGGTATAACCGCTGCCCCTGCACGATCGCCTGCCCCTGCCGGCTCAGAACGAAGCGGAGAAACTCGTCCTCCGCAGGGTCGAGCGGCTTCCCAGCCGGCTTGTTCGTGTTGAAATAGATCAAGCGGCTGAGGGGATACGCGGCCGACGCGACGTTCTCGTACGTCGGGGCGTAGAACGGCCCGGCCGCATGATCGCCGACCGCGAGCACCTTCACCGGCGCGGTCAGGTACGCGAGCCCGTCGTACGAGATCGCATAGCGGTCGCGCGCGACCTTGTCGGCGAGCGGAAACACGGTCGGCGAATAGTCGATCCCGTCGCGCCACTCGCCGCGCCGCCCGGGTGCGCTCAGCACGCGCTGGCGGACGAATTCCTCGAAGCCGTTCCAAGGTTTGACGCCGATGAGGTGCACCGGCTTGTCGGCCCATTCGCCCGTCAGCCCGAGATCGCCCCACGTGGTCGCGGCCGTTGCGCCGTGCGCGTGCGTGCTCGAGTACAGCGCGTCGAGCTGGTCGAAGCTGAGGTGCTCGATCGGGTTGTCGCGGTTGACGATGAAACCGACGGCGTCGAGGAATCCGAAATGCCGGTAGCTGCCGCCCGACACGGGGACGCTGAGCGGGGCGTAGCCGAACTTGGCCGTGAACTCGGTGACGTCGTCGGGCTTGAGCTCGCGCGAGACGAACACGAAGTCGATGTTGCCTTTCACGAGCTCTTTGGCGCCGAGGCTGCCGGCATAGGGCGGATCGACGTCGATGCGCACGCCGGGATGGATCGCGCTAAACGCCGCCGCCCACGCCTTCGCAAGCCCGGGGAGCACGTCCGACGCGGCGGCTTTGAAATGGCCATGCAGCTTCACACCGCTGCGCGGGCGATAGACCGGCAGCGCCGGATCGAGCGTGGGCTGCAAAATTTCGAGCGCCGGGAGATCGCGTCCCATGGTCAGGCCGCGTTGCTTCTCGTCCTCGGTCTGCGGCTTCACCGGCACCGCGGCCGGCACCAGCCACTCCACCGACGGCGCCTTCGCGGCTTCCGCCTGCGCAAAGGCCGGGCCGGAGGTGACGAGCGCGAACGCGGCGGCAAGCGCCGCAGCTCGATTGGTCAAGCGCATCTCCTCACGATGTCGTCGAAGCGTTCCTTCGACTATAACGGGCGAAACTTGCAACAACCTTTCACCGGCGTGCCGCATTGAAAGGTGGGTGAAAGTTTTCCTCGTCATAGTGGCCACATGCGCAGCCACGTTCGTATAGCACTTCTCACGGTAGCGATTCTCGGCGGGCTCGGCGCCGCCGGTGCGGCATACGCCGCCGAGCCGCTTCCGGCCGACACGGGCATGCACGGCATGTACGCGCAGCACCTCGTCGACGAAACGCTCGCCGCGCACCCCGAGGTCCTCGTGCTCGCGGTGCACGCGAAGCCGCCGCGTTCCACCGACATCGTCATCGTCGCCTCGAACATGGGCCGGATCGGCAAGAAGTCGGACGAGGACGACCTGCGCGTCATCGCGACCGGCCAGCCGAAGCTCGAGGTCGATAAAGCCGGCGACCGCTTCGAGATTGAGGAAACGCTCAAAGACGTGTCCGGCGAGACGATCGGTGCGCTCGGCATCGTGTACCCCTACACCAAGGGGCAAGATACCAGCGCGTATCAGCGCACGGCGGCTCAGATTCAAACGTTCTTCGGCAAGCACGTGCTGAGCGAAGCGAACCTCATGGACCCGTATCCGTACAGTACCGAGTACGTCCCCGGCAACGCCGCGCAGACGCTCGTCGACCGGACGATGGCGCGCCATCCCGAGCTCATCGTCGTCGGCATGCACGTGACGCTTTCCGGCGAGCGCGGCAACGTGATGCTCGCCTCGAACATCGGGCGCGTCGGTAAGAAGGCCGACGTCGACGACATGCGCGTCGTCACCACCGGCAAACCGAACTTCGAGGTCGCGGAGAACGGCAAGCGCTACGAAGTCGAGCTCGTGCTCGAGGATGCGTCGGGCAAGAACGTCGGCGCACTCGGACTGGTGTTCCGCTACACGGCCGGCGACGACAAGGCGGCGCTCAACGCAGTGGCGGAGGCGATCCGCAACGAGATGGCGCGCGACATTCCGACCGCGGACGCGCTGCTCGTAAAAGCGCCGCTCGCGATCGGGCGCTGACGGAGCCTCGCGTAAAAATGACATCGGACTGACAAAAACCCGCGCGGGGATGCGCACCCGCGAAGCGGCGTAGGGTTTCGGATTGCGCCGGAGATACCTAGCGGCATGCGAGCGTTGCTGTGCCTCATCGCCGTCCTAGCGCTACCGAGCGCCGTCGCCGCGCAAGCGGCGTCCATGTTTCGCGGCGACCCGGCGCATCGCGGCGTGTATGACTCCGGAGCTCCGGCGCTCGGGGCGGTCGCCTGGCGCTTTCGCACCCACGGCAAGATATTCTCCTCGCCAACGGTCGCGGGCGACACCGTGTTCGTCGGGAGCTACGATGGGCGCGTGTACGCCGTTCGCACCCGCGACGGTTCGGAACGGTGGTCGTTCCGGACCAAAGGTCCGGTGAACTCATCGCCTGCGGTTGCAAACGGGATCGTGTTCTTTTCGAGCGTCGACGGCAACGTCTACGCCGTTGGAGCGGACGACGGCCGGGAACGGTGGCATTTCGAAACCAGAGGTGAACGGCGCTTCATCGCACCGGGCATCCATGGGTTGATCCCGCGCACCGAACCGATGCCGGATCCCTACGATCTGCTCGTGTCCTCGCCGGTCGTCGCGAACGACACGGTGTACATCGGCAGCGGCGACCATCGGGTCTACGCACTGAACGCGTCCACCGGCGCGCTCCGGTGGGCGTTCGAGACGGGCAATGTCGTTCACGCCTCGCCGGCCTACGATCGAGGAACGATCTACGTCGGAAGCTGGGACCGGAACTTCTATGCGCTCGACGCTCGGACGGGTCGCGTGCAGTGGACGTTTCAAACCGGCGACGACCACGACACGTACAACCAGGTCGGCATCGCCGGCTCCGCCGCGGTCGCGGATGACGTGGTGTATTTCGGGTGCCGGGATAGCTTCTTCTGCGCGCTGGACCGGCGCACCGGTGCGTTGCGCTGGAAGCACGACGAGCACGGCAGCTGGGTGATCGGCTCCCCTGCGATCGCGAGCGGGACCGTCTACTATGCCACGTCCGACGGCAAGCTCTTCTGGGCGCTCGACGCCGTCACCGGAACGCCTCGCTACCACGTCGGCTACGCGGCCTTCGCGTTTTCATCGCCCGCGATCGCCGGCGGCACGGCCTATTTCGGGGCGTTCGACGGCCGGGTCTACGCGGTCGACCTTCGCGCGGGCACGGTTCGCAAACAGTTCGCAACGGATGCCGCAAACGAAAACCTGCCGGCTCATCTCGACGCGAAGGGCCAGCTCGATCTTTCGAAGTTCTATACCGACAACACGTTCGAAGGCGCCGTTGCCGGACTCGACCGGATCTTCGCGCTTGGATCGATCGTCGGCTCGCCCGCGATCGCGAACGGCGTTCTTTACGTCGGGAGCACCGACGGAACGCTTTACGCGGTGGAATGATCGACGCGCGTTCCGCCGCTCCACGTTTGCGCGACGCGCACCCCGTCGAACGAGCCGCTCGCGATCGGGTCGCCCTCGAGCATCACGAAGTCCGCCGCGTAGCCCGGCGCGAGGCGGCCCGTGTGCGTCTCAGCGTGGCCGAACCGCGCCGCATCGTACGTGTACATCAGCAGCGCATCCTGGACGCTCAGCGCTTCGCTGGGGTTGTGATGCCGCGTCGCGGCGCGCATCCCGGCGAGCGGCGAGAGCGAGCACACCGGGCTGTCGTCGCCGCCCGCTAGGGTCGCGCCCGCGCGCTTCGCCGACGCGAGCGCGTTCATCGTGCGCGCGCGCGGCGCTCCCAGCCGCGCGTCGTACATCCCGCCCGGGTGACCCCATAGCCCGTCGAACTGCGGCTGCATCGAGAGGAAGATGCCCAGCCGCGCGGCGCGCGCGATGTGGTCGCGCGTCGCGATCTCGAAGTGCTCGATGAAGTGGCGGTTGCGTGGTGACGGCTTGCCGCCCAGCACCTTCTCCCACGTCGCGAGGCACTGCTCGATCGCGCGGTCGCCGATCGCGTGCACGCCCGCGCTGATGCCGAGCCGCTCCGCTTCGCCGAAATATGCTTCGACTTCGTCGTCGGTGCGCATGAGCGTGCCGCGGCCCGCGCGGTCGTGGTACGGCTCGCTCACCGCGGCGGTGCCGCTGCCGATGCTGCCGTCGAGGAACACGTCGCCGCCGACGTACGGGAGGCCGAGCTCCTTGGCCAGCGCGGGATCGCGCTCGCAGATTTTCGGATGCCACTTCGCGGGACCGGCTTCACGCATCGCCGCGATCTCGTTGGCGTACGCGTCGCGCGAACCGAGACCGACGAGCTGCACGTGCAAGTGCAGCGCGCCTTCGCGCAGCGCGAGCGCCGTCGCGCGCCGATCGGCCGCGCGCTTTTCGGCGGCGGGCAGCGCGTTGAGGATTGCCGCCTGCGCGCGCCAGTTCGCGGCGAGCGCGAGCCGGCCGGTGGGCTCGCCGTTGTGGTCGCGCTCGATCCCCGCCGTACCGGGCGGCAGATCGGCAAACGCCAGCGCTTTGCGGTTGAGCACGCAGGAGTGGCCGTCGACGCGCACGGCCATGGCGAACGCGTCGGGGAAGTACGCGTCCAGCGGCGCAGCGCTCGCGAGGCCGCCGTCGGTCCACGACGACTCGTCGTAGTTTCCCGCCACGACGAACGCGCCGCGCGGCAGCGCCGCGATGTGCTTCGCGAACGCCACCGCGTCGCGCACGCTCGCGAGGTCGTGCTCGCCCAGGAACAAGCCGGTGTCGGTCAGGTGGACATGGCAATCGGCAAAGGCGGGGTAGAGCGCGCGCCCGCCGAGATCGACGACCGGCACGCCGGCGCCCGCATCGGCGGCGCGCGTCGAGACGATCGTACCGTCTGCGACGAGGATGCCGTCGAACCCCGACCAAGTTTCGTTCGACGGATCATACGAGTAGCAGGGCCCGCCGGTCACCGCGAACGTCGTCACGCCAGGAGGTTTTCCGCATGCCGCGTCCCTTCATCCTCGCGCTCGGCTTTGCCGTGGTGCTGTATGCGACGGCCTCGGCCGACCCCGGCGAGCGGGTCAGCACGCTCGACGACCAGCGCGGCGTCGGGATCACGATCTACAATACGGACCTCGCCCTGGTGCGCGACCGGCGCCACGTCGCGCTGCCGCAAGGCGAGTCGCGGCTCGCGCTGCGCGACGTGAGCGCGCGCATCCAGCCGGAGACCGCGCTGCTGCAGAGCGTGGGCAATCCCGGCCGGGTCGGCGTGCTGGAGCAAAACTTCAACTACGACCTGCTCTCACCGCAGAAGCTGCTCGAGAAGTACGTCGGGCGTGACGTCGACGTAATCCACTACAACCCGAAGACGGGCGAGCGAACGCGCGAGCGCGCGCGCGTGCTGGCCACCAACGGCGGCGTCGTGCTCCGCTACGCGGACCGCATCGAGACGTCGGTCAACGGCACGCTGGCGTTTCCGTCGCTGCCGCCCGACCTGCGCGACCGCCCGACGCTGGTGACCGACCTGACGAACACCACCGCGGGCGACCAGGACATCGAGCTGACGTACCTCAGCGGCGGGCTGAACTGGAAAGCCGACTACACGGCCGAGCTGACGCCCAACGACGACCGCATCGACCTGCGCGGCCTCATCACGCTGCAGAACACGAGCGGCACGTCGTATCGCGATGCCAGCGTGCAGCTCGTCGCGGGCGACGTGAACGTCGTGCGCAACGCGTTCGCGCCGCCCGCGCCGGCGCTCGCGCAGATCGGGCGCACGACGCCACGTTCGGTCGCGCAGGAAGCCCTGCTCGAATACCACCTGTACACGCTGCCACGGCACACGTCGGTGCTCGACAATCAGACCAAACAAGTCGAGTTGCTCACCGCGCCCAACGTCGCCGTCACCAAGACACTGGAGCTGCGCGGCTCGCCGTACTACTACCAGACCCAGAGCGGCGATCTCGGCGACCGGCTCAAAGTCGGTACCTATCTCTCCTTTCTCAACGAGGGCGGCGATCTCGGCATCCCGTTGCCGAAGGGCGCGGTGCGCGTGTACAAGCGCGACAACGCCGGCACCGCGCAATTCGTGGGCTCGGACTCGATCGACCATACGCCCAAAGGCGAGACGGTGCGGCTGCACCTCGGCGACTCCTTCGACGTCACCGCGCGCAAGAAGCAAACCGACTACAAGTCGACCACGGGCACGTACACCGATTACGAAAGCGCCTACGAGATCGTGCTGCGCAACGCGAAGCCCGTCCCGCAAACCGTGCTGGTGGTCGAGCCGATCCCCGGTGACTGGACGATCTTGCAGTCGTCGAATCCATACGTGAAGACATCGTCGTCCACGGCGAGCTGGACCTTGGCGGTTCCACCGAACGGGGCGAAGACACTGACCTACCGCGTGCGGGTGCGCTACTGATGCGCCGCGCAGCTCTCGTCGCCGTCCTGGCGGCAACGCTGACGGCGAGCGTGTCGGCGCAAACGGGCGAGCGCGTGAGCACGCTGTCCGATCAGGCCGGCGTCGGCGTCACGATCTACAACAGCGAGCTCGCGCTGGTGCGCGACCGCCGCCGGCTCGCGCTTCCGCACGGTGAGTCGCGGCTGGCGCTGCGCGACGTCAGCGCGAAGATCCAGTCCGAGACGGCGCTGCTGCAGAGCATCGGCAACCCGGGCCGCCTCACCGTGCTCGAGCAGAACTTCGACTACGACCTGCTGTCGCCGGAGAAGCTGCTGGAGAAGTACGTCGGCCGCGACGTCGACGTGATCCACACGAATTACCAGACCGGCCAGCGCACGCGCGAGCGGGCACGCGTCATGGCGACCAACGACGGCGTGGTGCTGCGCTACGCCGACCGCATCGAGACCTCGGTGGACGGCCGGCTGGCGTTTCCGTCGCTGCCGCCCGGCCTACGCGACCGCCCAACGCTGGTGACCGACATCGCCAACCGGGGCGACGCCGCCGCGCAGCAGGTCGAGCTCACCTACCTCACCGGCGGGTTGAGCTGGAAGGCGGACTACACCGCGCTGCTCTCGCCCGGCGACGACCGCATCGATTTGCACGGACTCATCACGCTGCAGAACCAGAGCGGCACGGCGTACCGCGACGCTCGCGTTCAGCTCGTCGCGGGGGACGTCAACGTCGTTCAGTCGGAGTTCGCCAAAGGCGCGGCGCGGCCGGCGCCGGTTGCGGACAGCTACAGTCTCGCACCGAAAGAGCAGTCGCTGTTCGAGTACCACCTCTACACGCTGCCGCGCAAGACGACGGTCGCGGACAACCAGACCAAACAGGTCGAGCTGCTGACGGCGAACCGCATCCCGGTCACCAAGACGCTCGAACTGCGCGGCGAGCAGTCCTACTACCGCGCGCGCAATGCGGATCTGGGCAGGCGGCTCAAGCTGGGCACGTACGTGACGTTCTTGAACCACGGCGGATCGCTGGGGATCGCGCTGCCCAAGGGCGCCGTGCGTGTCTACAAGCGCGACAACAGCGGGCAGGAGCAGTTCGTCGGCTCCGACAGCATCGACCACACGCCGCGCAACGAGACGGTGCGCTTGTTCCTGGGCAGCTCGTTCGACGTGACGGCAACCAAGAAGCAGACCGACTTCCGCGTCGTCGTGCCCGACCAAACGTACGAAAGCGAGTACGAGATCGTGCTGCGCAACGCGAAAACCGTCACGCAGAACGTCGTTGTGGTCGAACCGATCCCCGGCGACTGGACGATCCTGCGGTCGTCGGCACCGTACACCAAGAGCTCAGCGTTCACCGCAACGTGGTCGCTGCACGTCCCGCCGGGCGGTTCGACCACACTGACCTACCGCGCCCGCACGACGTTCTTCTGAGAAAACGGGGTACGTCACCGGGGTGATCAACGGTTCGGCGATCCGCGAGGGCGTGCTCGGTGCGGCGGCGGGGTTCTCGGCCGGCTATGCGGCGGTGCGTGCGGCGCAGGCGCTGCGCGATCTGCGCGCGCCCTATCCCGCTCGCGCCGCGCGCGATCCGCGGCGCTACGGTGCGCAGCGGCGTGCGCTCGCGCTGGCCGGTGCGGCGCGCGGCGTGGCCGGGCTCGCGATGACTGCGTTTGCACTGGGCGATCCACTGGACCGCGCGCTGCGCCCGCTACCACGGCCGCTGCGCGCGCCCGTGTTTGCGCTGGCCGTGCTGGGGTTGGATAGCGCGCGCGACGCCGGCGTGGACTACGTCGAGGGCCATGTGCTCGAACGCATGCACGGCACGTCGGACCAGAGCGCGCGCGGCTGGCTGACGGATCAGCTCAAAGGCACCGCCGTCGCAGCGGTGGTGACCGCGCTGCTCGTCGGCCTCGCCGACGCGGTGGTCGTGCGCGCGCCCCGGCGCTGGCCGCTCATCGCGATCGCCGCGACGCCGCCGCTGCTCGCGTTCGCGACGGTCGTCGCGCCGGCGTTCGTGATGCCGCTGTTCAACCGCTACGAACCGGTGACCGGCGAGCTGGAGCAGCGCATCCGTGCGCTCGCGGCCCGCTACGGCGTGGGCGACGCGGCGATCCTGCGCTTCGACATGAGCCGCCAGACGAAGAAAGCCAACGCGTTCGTCACCGGCGTGCTCGGCACCGAGCGCATCGTGCTCGCCGACACGCTGATCGGGTCGTTCGCGGACGACGAAACGCTGTTCGTGGTGGCTCACGAGCTCGGCCACTACGTGCGCCGCGATCCATGGCTAGGCATCGCGCTCGGCACCGTCGCGCTGTCCGCAACGCTGCTGGGCGCCAACGCGGTGCTGCGCGCGACGACCCGGCGCGGCCTCACCTCACCGGCGCAAGGCGCGCGGCTGGCGTTCTACGCGACGCTCGCGCAACTCGCGCTCGTACCGGCGATGAACGCGGCGTCACGCGCGCTGGAGCGCCGCGCCGACCGGTTCGCGGTTGCCGCGACGAACGACCGCGACGCGGGCGTGCGCGCGTTCCGGCGCCTGGGCGAGCTGAATTTAGCGGAGCTGGAACCACCGCGCTGGGCGGAGCTGCTGTTCGGCACGCATCCGTCGCTAGCTTCCCGCATCCGCGCGCTTGAGGGCGCGCCCGCATAGCGCGCCGACTTCTCGGCCGAGCGCGGCGCGCAGCTCGTCGCCGCCCAGCTTCGCGAGCTGCTGCAGCGAGCGCGTCGCGCCGAGGCGCTTTGCGACGAGATCGCCGATGAGATAGCCGCCGTTGGGCGGCACGCCGTCGGGATGCACGCCGCTGTCGAAGTACAGCGCGCTCTGCTGACGCGACGTGCTGTCGAGCAATTCGTCGAGCGCGCACGCCAGCCGCCGCGTGCGCACGTCGTCCAGCGCCGCGAGCTGATCGCTCAACAGGACTTGGGCCGGTGTCGCCGCAGGGTTGAGCGCCTGGCTGACGTACGTGGCGAGCCCCTCGGCCCACATCTGGCGATAGAGCCCGTACGCGTAGAGATCGTTCTCGCCGCGCGTGCCGAAGAACGACGGGTTGATCTGCCGGTGGTAGACGTGGAACAACTCGTGAGCGATCACCACGCCCACGTCGGCGTGTACGCTCGCGAGCGTGTCGAGGCCGAACTGTAGCGCGTGCCGGCCCTCGACGTCGTCCGTCTTGCCGCCGAATCGGAACAGCGAGGGCTGTACGTAGACCGTCACCTCCGCCGGATCGAAGTCGGGGAACGTTTCGCCGAACGTCCGCCGGTAGCGGGGCAGCTGCGCGCGCAGCACGTCTTCGTCGTGGCGCAGCTCCGCGATGTCCGGTTCGAGCGCCTGCAAGTACGCGCCGAGCGCGGCGTCGTCGGCGCGGATGGACGCGAACAGCTGCGGATACCGGTTCAGCACGTCGCGGCGGAACAGCGCGGCCCGGACAGCGATCGGTTGCCCCTGGCCCGCGTCCCAGGCTTGCCAGAACGCCGGCATGACGTCGACGATCCGGAACAGCGGCGGCGATTTCGGCCGCGCGACCGCGGGCAGCGTCGCCCATGCCAGGACACAGATGCAAGCGAGCAACGCGCGGAGCATACGCTGTGCGAACGCAACTCCGCCGCGCGGCGTTCTCACTCCACGTCGAACGCGCTCTCGTCCGGCGCAACGACGGCATGCGCGTCGAGCCAGCGCACGAACGGCGCCGTCGCCCGGATCGCGTCGCGGAACACGGCGAACGCGCCGCGCTCGCGCAGCTCGCGATCGGACACGTCGCGCCGCACCAGATAGTTGCGCGCGCGGATCAGCGGCAGGCGCGGGTGCTGCTTGGGAAAACCGCGCGGCGTCACGCGCAGCGGCTCGGTGTCCAGCGGCAAGTATGAGCGGATCGCCTTCGCCGCGAGGATGCGGTCGAATGCGCGCGCGCCGGCGCCGTCGTCCGCAAACGTGCTGCGCAGCGCGTGGAGCGCCGGCTTCACCGGCACGTAGATGCCGGCCGAGAAATGCGTGTCGCCCGGCGCGAGGTGCACGTAGTAGCCCGCGAACGCGCCGTTCTTCCCGCCAGGTGACAACCACGCCGACAGCCACGGCTTGTAGGGGTCCTTCTGCTTGTGGAACCGCGTGTCGTTCGCGATGCGAAACAGGCACGCGCGCGGATCGGCGTGCGCGAGCCTGGCGTCGGCATGCGCGCCGGCGAGCAGCAGCATCGTGACGAGATCCTCGAAGCCGTGACGGACGTGCTCGTCCCACGCCGCGCGGTTCGCGTGGAACCACGTGCGATCGTTGTTGCGCTTCAAACCGCGGAGGAAGCGAAACGCGGTCTGCAGGTCGAGCGGGTCGGTTCGGCGAGCCACCGCCCGTCTAGGCCATCTTGCCCGGGACCACCGGATGCGAGCTCGACAGCCCGCCGTCGACCGCGATCGCCTGCCCGTTCACGTATGACGCGTCGTCCGATGCCAAGAACAGCGCCGCGTGCGCGATCTCGCTCGGGACGGCGCCGCGCTTCAGCGGATTCAGCTGGCCGAGCTTGTGTCCCGCGCCGCGTTCGCGCGCCGCATCGAACATCGGCTGCGTCATCCCGGTTTCCGTGAGGCCGGGACAGATCGCGTTGACGCGCACGCCGGTGCCGCCGAGCTGGTTCGCCGCGGTTTGCACGAGGCTGATCACGCCCGCTTTGCTGGCGCTGTACGGCATGCCGCCCGCGCCGAAGCGCAAGCCGGCGACCGATGCCGTGCAGACGATGGAACCGCGACCTTGCTTCACCATGACACGCGCCGCGGCTTGAACCAGCAAGAACGTGCCCAGCAGGTTCACGCGAAGCACCTTCTCCCAGTCGTTCACCGTCAGATCGAACAGCGACACCAGACCGCCCGAGATGCCGGCGTTGGCGAATGCGACGTCGAGCGCGCCGAACCGGTCGACGGCCGCGGCGACGGCCTGGGCGACGAACGCGGGATCGGCAACGTCGCCGATCAGCGCCGCAGCTTCCGATCCCCGCTCGACGATCCCGCGCACGACGTCGCCGACGTTCGGCGCGAGATCGACGGCAACGATGCGCGCGCCTTCCGCCGCAAACAGCTCCGCGGCCGCGCGGCCGATGCCGCTGGCGGCGCCCGTGACGATCGCGCTCTTGCCTGCTAGACGATCCATAGCGGCATCTGTTGGTGCGCCGGGACCGTCATGCCTTGCTACCTCGAAGGCGCCTATTGCACGCGCGGTCGAACGACGGTTTTGTGTCGCCGAACCAGCCGCCCTTCGCCCAGCCCGCCATGTCCGAATTCGATCCGCAGGTCCGCCGCGACGCGCCCGGCGCACCGTTGCACCTCGGCGTGCGCAGCGGCGAGGTGCTCGTCGACGACACGGCCGACGGCATCCGTTTTCCAGCGGAGCCCCCGCCCGGCGCGCAGCACCTGATCGGTTCGCTCGGCGATCGGCTCTGCGTCGCGATCGACGTCGATTCCGACTTCGTTCCACCGCACACGCAGCGCTGGACCTCGCTGCGCGGGCTGTACAGCCGCGTCGCGGACCCGCTGTGGGTGCTCGCGGGACGCGCCGAGCAGATCGTCGCGTGGGATCGCACGCACCGTTTCTGCGGCCGCTGCGCGACGCCGACCGAACCGAGCGCGAGCGACCGTTCGCGGCGGTGCCCGGCGTGCGGCCTGTCGGTGTACCCGCGCATCGCGCCGGCCGTCATCGTGCTCGTCACGCGCGGCGCGCACGACGAGGAGGCGCTGCTCGCGTGGGGGCATCAGCGGCCCGAACCGTTCTTCTCGACGCTCGCGGGCTTCGTCGAACCCGGCGAAGACCTCGAGACGGCGGTGCGGCGTGAAGTGCGCGAGGAAACCGGGATCGAGATCACCGGCGTGCGCTACTTCGGTTCGCAGCCGTGGCCGTTTCCGCACCAGCTGATGGTCGGCTTCCTCGCGCGCTACGCGGCCGGCGAAATTCGCGTGCAGCCCGAAGAGATTCGCGAAGCGCGCTGGTTCCGGCCGGCCGACCTCGACGGGGTGAAGACGTCGCGCGGCCCGATGTCGATCGCCGGCTGGATGATCGAGCACTGGGTCGCCGCGCAGGCGCCCGTGCACCGCAGCGATTAGACCGTGACAGCCGGGGACGGGCGCGTGCCCAGCCACGATGCGATGTCGGTCTTTACGTCGACGTGGATACCGTCGCGCAGCTCGCGGCGGAACTCGCCGAACAACCCGAACGCTTCGGCGAACGCGTCGTGCTTGTGGATCGACTCGTAGTTGAGCTGGCTCGCCCCGATGTACGTGGCGTCGGGGAAGTCGGCGTACATGTCGAGCGCGCGCGCGAGGATGCCGCGAACGACGTCCTCGACGAACTTCGGGTTGTGGTGCGCCTTGTTGACGACGAAGAACTCGTCGGGGCGCTTGAGCAGGTCGTACGTCTCGCTCGACATCGACGACTCGACGATCTCCACCAGGTCCTCGGCGCGCACGAAATCCGAGAACGGTGCGTCGGCGCCGATGTAGACGCCGCCGCGACCGCGCTGGTTGTGCGTCGCGACCGGCAGCGCGTCGATCGCGCGGATCGCGTCGGCCTCAGAGAACCCAGCGTCCTGCAGTTCGCGGATCGAGTGCTCGCGCACCATGCCTTGGGCGCACGGGCACGCGGTCATGCCCTGCGCCTCGACGCCGACGATGCGGCGCGTGCGCTCGGCATCGGCGTGCGCGATGCCGACCAGCGTATACGTCTCCTCGGTGCGCTTGCCGCTCACCGGCGTCCAGCGCTCCAATCCGAATTCCGCGCGCAAGCGCACGTCGGCGCGCAGCGCGCCCTGCGAGCTGACGATCTCGCGCGCGATCTGCTCGGTGAGGTCCTCGACGCGCGCGGGCTTCTCCCGGCGCGCCAGCACGTCGAGCGTCGCGGCTTCGAGCAACTCCGAGAAGCGCGACATGTGCACGCCGGCTTTGTCGGGCGCGAGGTCGGCGACCATCGTGAAGTCGCCGTGGAACAGCCGCTCCTCGCCACCGACGTCGAGCCGGATGATGTGCTTCACCGACGACACGCCCACGCGGTTGAGCGACAGCCGCACTTCGGGCGCTTCATCCTGCCGGTTGGCGACGAAGTGGATCGCGCGCGTCTTGCGCACGATGCCGTCGTGCGACACCACGGCGGCGAGCGCCGAGATCGGCTTGCCGCTGCGCGGTTCGATCACGTCGGGCGCGATCTCCGCGAGCGGGATCAGGTTGAACGGGCGCGATGCGAGGTACGGGTGCGGCACCTCGAAGCGGCCGAAGTTCGCGACGGTGTCGTCGATGAGCAGGATGTCGATGTCGATCGGGCGTGCCGCCAGCGGCGTGTGCGTGCGGCGGCCGATGGCGGTCTCGATCCCGCGCACGAACGTCTCGAATGCGACCGGCTCGAGCGCCGTCGTCAGCTTCGCGGCCAGGTTGAGAAACGCCGGCCCGGCGACGCCGTTCGCCGGCGCGGTCTCGTAGTACGACGACACCGCGTCGACGCGCGCTTCCTTGCGCAGGTGCTGGAGCGCCGCGAGGATCGTGCTTTGCCGGTCCCCCAGGTTCGAGCCGACGCCGACGTAGACGGAGTGCATCGCTAGCCTCAGACCGGCTGCGCCGCCCGCGAGTTGCCCCGCGAGCGGCGCCCGTGGGCTAGTGCGGGTTCGGGCTCGGCGACGCGTTCGTCCCCGGCGGCTGAGTCGGCTCCGGCGAGTGCGACGGCTCGTTCGTCGGCGCGGTCGTCGGCGCGTGCGTCGGTTCCGGCGAGCGCGAGGGCTCGTTCGTCGGCGCGGTCGTTGGCGCGTGCGTCGGCTCGGGCGAGTGCGAGGGCTCGGTGGTCGGCCCGTGCGTCGGCTCCGGCGAGCTCGACGGGTGAGCGGTGGGCGACGTGCTCGGGCGTGGCGTCTCGAACGGCGTCACGACGCCGACGTGGACCACGGCGGTCGCGCCGCGGTCACCCAGCCCGACGAGCACGCAGCGCCCGACGCCGACCGGCGTGATCGTGAACGTGGGGCTCGCGCCGCTCGTGTTCACGATGCCCGTGCAGTCGCCGTGCAGCGTGAACGCGCCGGTGTAGCCCTGTTGCACGAACGTGACCGGCGCCGGCGTCGACGTGACCGCGTCGAACTGGAGGTTGCGCGGCGTGACGCCCATCGGGCCCGGCTTCGGATCGTGCGGCGGGTTGGTGGGCACGCTCGAGGGGACCGGGGTCGGCGACGCCGCGACGGCCGGCACCCCAACGACGGCAAAATAATACTTCTGGTTGGCCACGAACGTGATCGGCTGGCCGTTCGACGCGAACGCGAGCTGCGTCGCGGGCTTGCCGTTCGCGGTCGTCCCGCTGACGGTCGCGGGCCCTTCGAAGGCGAGCTGCCAGCCTGCGGCGGTGCGTAGCGGGTCCAGGAACGCGAGCCAGTAGCTCACGCCTGCGGTCGGCAGCGTGCGCGGGATGACGAACGAAAACGCCGGCGCCTGCGGCAGCGTGACGTCGGCGGAGAACTCCATCTTCAGGTACGCGATGACGTCCTTGTGCGCGTCTTCGCGCACCGCGCGGCCCTGCACGCTACGGCCGTGCGAGAGCGTCGGCAGTGACGCATCGCCCGTGGTGCTGTACGTCGCGGCGATCGTCGCGTCGGCCGGGATCGTGCCGTTCGACGGCAACGCCGCGCTTGCCGACGCGCCGCTGGGATCCGACGGCAGCGCGACCGGGACGGTCGCCGCGCCGGGCGACGCGCTCGGGATCGCGACCGCGTCGGAGGCTGAGAAGCTTTGGGGTGCGCCGGCCGGCGGGTTCGTCGCGACCGGCGGGACGCCGCCGCCCCCCGGCGCGCCCGAGCCGGACGAGCCGCCTCCTCCGCCGCAGGCGACCAGGAGCGCGGCACCGAGAACGGCGCCTCCGAGCAGAGCCGTAGAAATCCGTTTCATGGCTCCAGTGATCGGGCGCTCCGGCCCCAATACCGAGCGGTTAGGCCGTGGCGGACGTCACATGCTTGCGCCCGCTCGGTACGCTCGGGTCAGATCGAGCGGGTGTTTCGCGCGTCCAGCACGCCGCGGACCCGAACGCGCAGGTCGCTCAGGTGCGCGCGCGTCCCGTCGTCGCGAGCGGCGCGCACGGCGCCGTCGAGCCGGCCGGACAGCCGCACCAAATTCGCCCTCGCCAGCGCCTGCGTCTCGCGCGGCAGGCTGAGCTGGTCGGCGAACGCCGACGGCAGCTGCGCGATCGCTTCTTGCAGGTCGGTGAACCGGCGCTGCAACTCGCGGTGCGCGGGATCGATCGTCGGGCGGCCGAGGTCGTCGTAGATCGCAGCGTTCGTCCAGCCGAACAGGTCCGCCAGCGTCATCGTGTCGCCCGGCCTGCGCACTTTCAACTCCTGGTCCGCGACCCGGCCCAGGTTGTTGGGCGAGAACATCTCGGCGATCACGTCGTCCTGCAACTCGGCGATCACCTCGCGCACCGGGAAGTCGGCGCGCCGGATGCCGTTCGAGCCCCAGTGCAAGCCGTAGCGCATCGGCGCCGCCGCGTTGAGCAGCTCCGGCGAGAACTTCAGCGCGCGCGACGACAGGATCCAGCGGTCGAGCAGATCGAACGCGCGGCGCTGCTGCGCGCGCGGGATCGACACGAACGGCAGCGGCGCGCCCGGCTGATCGCGGTGCGCGCGCGACGTGTAGATACCGCCCACGAACTTCGCCGCGAGCTCACCGTCGTTGAGCTGGTTATTGAGCACCGTCACCAGCCCGGCGCGCAGGTCCTGGTACGTGCGCGTGTCGCCGGGATAGCGGCGCGTCAACCGCGCCGCGACGTCGGCGTCCACGTGGAACTGCTCGTTGACGAACGCGAGCGGGTCGTTCGACAGGTCGAAGCGCTGGATGCGCGGATCGACCGAGATGATCGACGCGTCCTCGTCCGTGCCGTAGGCGTGGCCCGGCTCGGTCGAGCGCGCGGCGATGCGCGACAGCGCGACCGCTTCGTCGGCCGACGACCGCACGTTGGAAAAGCTGCGGTAGCCGTACTCGATCGCCCAGTAGTCGTACGCACCCAGTCGCGTGGGGAAGTAATCGGCCTGCCGTTCGCCCGGGGCTGCGATGTTTGCCGGCGTGTAGTCCATCACCGACGCGGTCGTGCCGTGCGCGCGCGTGAACGCGGGATCGTGCAGCTGGCGCATCGTGTACTGCGTCGAGCCTTGGAAATTGTGCCGCAACCCCAGCGTGTGGCCGACCTCGTGCATCACCACGTTGTACAGCCACTCCTGCGCGTAGCGCTCGCGGTCGGCGCTGGTGGCGCGCGGGTCCTGCGCCAGCAGCATCGAGCCCAGCGCGGCCTGCGCGACGGAGTCTTCTTCGAGCGCGCATTCCTGGCTGCGCGGCGCGGCGGGATCGCCGTCGGCGCTTTGCGGCTCGAGCGCGAGGCGGTCGCCTTCGACCGCGTAAGCGCTGGCGCGCGCGCGCTGCGCCGGCAGCACGCGGTCGACGAAGCCGCGCTTGATGGTGCGCAGCGATTCCCCGTCGATCACGACCTCGGCGCGGATGATCTGGCCGGTGTCGGGATCGCTGACGTGCGGGCTGTATGCGCTGAAGTTGGGCTGATCGGACGTGATCCAGCGAACCGTCGTGTAGCGCGCGTCGTCGGGATCCCAGCCGGGTTCCGGCGGCGGGTCTTTCACCACGATCGCGTTCGGGTGGCCGACCTTTGCGAACGCGTCATTCCAGGCGAGGATGCCGCGCCGCACCGTCGCGCGGTACTCCGCCGGAATCTCGTTGGTCAGATAGAACGTGATCGGGCCGCTGTCGACGTTCCAGCGCTCGATGAAACGCTCGAACGGCGAACCGATGCGGTCGTTTCCGTAGCGCTTGCGCGCGGTGATGAAGTAGCCCACGCGGTCGTCGGCGAGCCGCGGCACGAACTTCGGATCGCGTTCCGGCGGGGCGACGATGCTGTAGTGCACGCCGATCGGGATGCCGCGCCCGTCGGGGACGGTCGGCAGCGCGTTGGGCGGGCCGTTGAACGCGAGGTTGACGCTGATCTCGTCGTTGCGCGGAAACGCCTTGGTGGACAGATAGTATGACTTCGACGGATCGACCGAGAACGACGGGCGCGACACGAGCAGCAGTAGCCCAGGCAGCGACGGCGGTGCTGCACCGCGGCCGAGGTCCGCGCCGATGCCTTCGAAGTCGGTGAGGAACAGCGACGGCGCGACGACGACGTGCTTCTTGCCTGGGTCTTCGGCGACGATGGGCGTCGAGAGGATCACCGAGTCGGCCACGCTGATCGCGAGCGAGTTCGCTGCGGCGCTGCCTTTGTCGGCGACGTAGCGCGTGTTGGGCGTGATCCACAGGACGCGCTTGCCGACGAGCTTGAACGTGACTTGGAACGGCTCGTACACGCGCCCGGCGAACGCCTCGCCGCCGACGCCGCGCTCGATCGACGGCTCGACGATGTACGTCTTGTCGAAGTTCTCCGGCCGCAGGTCGAAGTAGAGTTCGTCGTCCTTGCGCACGATGTCGATCACGCCGTCCTGGCGCGACGTCGTCGTCTTCATGAAGGTCGCGTAGTTCTGCGTCGCCGCCGGCGTCAGCGAGAACGGGAACGGAGCACCGGCGGCACCGGACGGCAGCACCCGCGGTACGGCGGCGGCCCCCGCCGGCGCACCGGTGGCGGACGGCGACGGCTCCGGGGGCGGCGTCG
Organism: Vulcanimicrobiota bacterium; assembly: GCA_963792235.1. Taxonomy (GTDB): domain Bacteria; phylum Vulcanimicrobiota; class Vulcanimicrobiia; order Vulcanimicrobiales; family Vulcanimicrobiaceae; genus Vulcanimicrobium. The sequence continues at coordinate 57,012 of CAWBVR010000020.1, read as the reverse complement.
CGCCGAGCGTCGGCGCGGGCGCGGGCGTGGCCGGCGAGACCGTCGACGCCGCTTGCGGCGCGGCGGCCGAAACGCTTTGCGCCTGCGCGCGGGCCAGCGGCGCCAGCGACGACGTACCGAGAAACAGCGTAAGCAGAGCCACCATGGAGCGCCGTATCATTCCGCAGTGTTCGTGCAGCCCCGGGGTCGGCCCGCTATCCTTGACCGCTCTCGTTCCTCAGCCGAGGGGGCTTGCAAATCGGCGCACGTTCGGGCAGAATCATCGCTCATGGTGGGGGAGCAGCGTTGCAATCGGGTGGTGCCGTCCCGCGACACCCTCACCGGCGAGATCGACGGCATGCTGGTCGTGCTCGACCTGCGGACGGAGCGCGACTATCTGTTCGACCCGGTCGCCACCACGATGTGGCGGCTCCTGCTGGAGCTCGGCGACCACGAGCGCATCGTCGCGGCGCTGGCCGAGCGGTACGATGCCGATCCCGGCGCGCTCGCGCGCGACCTCGACGCGCTTACGGCGCGCCTGCTGGACGGCGGCTTTCTGCGGCGCGAGACGGCAGCAGAGGCGGCGCTCGAGACGCCGGTCGCGCCGCCCCGCGGCCGGCTGCGCGCACGACCGTCCGCTGCGCGCGCTTGGTGGTGGCTTGCGCGCACCGCGCTGCGCCTGCGCCGCGCCGGGTTCGCCGCGACGTACCGCGCCGCGACCGCACTTGCCGCGTTTCCGCCGGCGCCCGACGCCGACGCACGGCTCGAGCCCGCGCTTCGCGCGTTCGCGCTCGCGGAAAACGCGTTCGTGTTGCGCAACGCGCCGCGCGACTGCTTCCCGCGCTCGATCGCGCTCTTCTGCTTCCTGCGCGAGCTCGGGATCTCGGTCGAGCACCGCATCGGCGTCAACCGCAACCCGTTCCGCGCGCACGCCTACGTCGTGCTGGACGGTCGCGTACTCTCGGACCATCCGGGCCAGCAGCGCGCGTTCACGACCCTCGAACGGATCACCGCGTGACGGCGCGCTTCGTCGTCTCGCTCGACGGCGAGCGCGGCGTGCTGCACGGAGCGCACGCGGGCGCGAGCGCGCAAGGCTGCACCGCGGTGTCGCGCGGCTACATCGCCAACGCGGACGCGCTCGACGCGCAAGCGCGCAGCCGCGGGTGTGCGCCGCCGCGCAGCGACGACGAGCGCTTCGCGCTCGCCTACCGCTGGTGGGGACTCGGACTGCAAGCCAAGGTGCTGGGCGAGTACGCGGTCGCGGTGTTCGACGAGCGCGAGCGCAGGCTGCTGGTGACGCGCGACGCGATCGGCATCGTGCCGGTGTTCGTCGCCGACCAGCGCGGTACGCTCGTCGCGGGCTCGCATCTCGCCGACGTGCTTCGGATCGTCGGCGACGCCGCGCTCGACGAAGAGTACATCGCCGACCATCTGGCGGTCGCGCGGCCGGTCGGAGCGCGCACGCCGTATCGACGCATCCGGCGCATTGGTCCGGGTCTGAGCCTGGAGTGGAAGGACGGCAGCGCGCGCGAGCACCGCACGTGGTCGCTGGCCGATACGCCGCCGCTGCAGCTCGCGAACGACGCCGAGTACGAAGAGCGCATGCGCGAACTGCTGATCGAAGGCGTGCGCACGTCGCTGCGCGCCGACGGGCCGGTGTGGTGCGAGCTGTCCGGCGGGCTCGACTCCTCGACCGTCGCGAGCGTTGCCGCCGCGTCGTGCGGCCGGGCGCTTCCGGCATTGTCCGTCGTGTACGAGCGCTCGCGCAGCGCCGACGAGCGGCCCTGGATGCGGACGGTGGTGCAGCGCTACGGCTTGCCGTGGCACCAGGTCGACGGCGACGCGCCGCCGCCGTTCACGGAATTGCCGCCGCCGTTCGCCGAGCCCAACGACACCATGACGGCCTGGGCCATGCACCGGCGCTGCGTCGAGCTGGTCGAGCGCAACGGCGTCGCGGTGGTGCTGACGGGGCACGGCGGCGATCTGATCTTCGGCGGTGACGCGCAGAACGCGCATCATCTCGCCGACCCGCTCGCGCGTTTCGACCTGCCCGCCGTGGTGCGCGGCGTCGCCGACTGGCGGCAGCACAACCCGCTGAAGCGCTCGGCGCTGCACTGGGCGAGCGCGAACGTCGCCGCGCCGTGGATTCGTCTGCTGCGCGGCCGGACGCTGCTCGACGACGGAATGCCGGACTACCGCGTGGCGCGCTGGATCGACCGCCGCTACGCGCGCGCGATGCATCTCGCGCAGCGCCAGCAGCGGCGGTATGCACCGCGCGCGGACACGCCGTACCGCCAGTACTTCGCCGAAGGCCTCGCCGTGACGGGCGAGTCGGCGGGCATGGCACGCGACGTGGGCAACGAGTCGTTCGCGTACCGCTCGCCGCTGCTCTACCGGCCGCTGGTCGAGTTCTTCTTCGCGATCCCGCCGGAGCAGCGCGTGCGCCCCGACCGCGGTCGCATCTTGCAGCGGCGCGCGCTGGCGGGCATTCTCCCGGACGCGGTGCGCAACCGCGGCGGCAAGCGTGGCGGGCAAGAGTCCTATTTCGAAGGCCTGCGGACGTCGACCACGTGGCTCCCGATGTTGCGCGAGCCGAGCGTGCTCGCGCAGCGCGGCTACGTCGATGCGGAGCGCTGGCGCGAGGCGGTCGAGCGCGCGCGCTTCGGGCGCGCGACGACGATGCACCAGTTCATCACGACGGCGACCCTCGAGTGCTGGTTCCGCCAGTTCGACGGCTCGCACACGATCCTCCCCACCACACCATGCGAAGGAGATTCGACCAATGAGCGACACGAGCCGGTATTCCAGCCCTGAGATCGCCGACGTCGGCAGCGCCGCGGAGATCACCGAAGATTTCAGTACCCCCGTCGCCGAGGTCCCCGGAAGCGGCAGATACTACGACGCATCCGCAGGTGACCGCGAGGACACCCCGCCGCCCGAAGACACGCCGGCGGAACCGTCGGCTTAGGACCTAGGCTAGCGCAGCGTCCAGCGCTGCGCGTTCGCGGTCTGCGTGACCAGCGTCGGCGCGAAACCGCCGACGCGGTCGCGCAGCGCGGAGATCGCGACCGGTGAGCCGAGGAACACGATGGGCACGTCGCGCAGCAGCAGCGCTTCGACGCGGGCGTAGGCGCGCTTGCGCGCGCGCTCGTCGTACGATGCGAGCGCAGTGCGCTGCGCGGCGTCCATCTCCGCGCTGCAGTAGAACGAATGGTCGTAACCGTTGGGCGGGCGCTGGTCGCACGTGAACTGGCCGCTGTCGTCGGGGTCCATCCCCGCGAACCAGCCGTAGAGCGCGAGGTCGTAGCGGCCCCGCGGGAGGATGCCGCCTTGCGAGGCCGGGGCGTCGAACACGTTGGGGAGATATGGGTGCACGCGCACGTCGGCGCCGAGCCGCTTCAGCTCGCTCTGCAGCGCCACCGACTCCACGCGGTGCGTCTGCGACGACTGGATGATCGCGAGGTCCAGCGCGAGCGGGTGCGCGACGCCGTAGCCGGCGGACGCGAGCAGCGCGCGCGCCCCCGCGACGTCGTGCGGGATCGGGTGCAGGGTGCGATCCGCCGCCCACAGCACGGCCGGCAGATCGGCGATCGGCGGTGCGTAGAACCCGTGCGTGACGTTGGCGCGAAACGACGCCGCGTCGATCGCCATCGCGAGCGCGCGGCGCACGCGCAGGTCAGCCGTCGCATGGCCCGGCGCGTTGTTCAGCATCACGCCCCAGTACGCGTTGAGCGGCGCCGTTGCGATGCGCACGTGCGCGATGCCGCGCGCGTTCGCGGCGGCGTTGGCCGACATGGCGATCACGCCGTCGAGATCGCCGCTGCGCAGCGCGACGAGCTGCGTGTTCTCGTCGCTCATGAAGCGCACGGTCACGCGCGCGAGCGCGGGCTTCCCTTGCCAGTACGACGCGTTGGCGGCGAGCTCGAGCCGGTCGCCGCGCGACCAGCGCACCGCGCGGAACGGCCCCGTGCCGACCGGCGCGCCGTTGAGCGGCGAGCGCGCGAGCGTGCCGTGCAGCAAGTGCGCGGGGGCGACGTAATACGGCTCGTCGCTCTCGGCGAAAACGGTGCTGACGAACGGCGCGAACGGCCGTTTCAGCCGAAAGCGGATCGTGTACGGATCGGGCGTGTCGGCGCGCGCGACGACGTCGTACCCGTGGCGCGTCTGCACGATGCTGCGCGGGTCCATCACCGCGCGAAACGACGCCGCGACGTCGGCGCTGGTGAACGGCGCGCCGTCGTGCCAGCGCACGCCGCGGCGCAGGTGATACGTCACGGTGAGCCCGTCGGGCGCGATGCCGCCGTTGGCGCGCGTGGGCACCACGGCGGCGAGCGCCGGGACCGGCCGGCCCGCGGCGTCGCACGCGATCAGCGGGTCGTAGATCAGCCGCATGATCTCGTTGTCCTGGATCGACTGCGCGAGCAGCGGCAGCAGGCTGCGCGGCTCGGCGTTGATCGCCAGGCGCAGCTCCGTGCGCGGGCTCTGCGGTGCCGACGAGCGCGCGCACGCCGCGAGCGCCAGCAGCGCGACCGCCGCGAGCACGCGCCGCATTCGCGGCTAGTCGGTTTCGCCGAACAGCGGGCGCACGTTGCGCTCGCCGCGGTGCAGGTAGTCGACGCCGTTCATCCAGGCCGGGCGCGGCGCGCCCTTGAGGAAGTGGTCGAACCACTCGTCGAGGTGCACCGTCCAGTACTTCTGGTGCTCGCGGTCGCGCAAGCCGTGCTCTTCGCCGTCGAACGCGAACATGTACGCCTCCTTGCCGAGCCGCCGCATCGCGGTGACGAACTCGATGCCCTGGAACTGCGGCACCGCGCCGTCGAGGTCGTTGTGCACGGTCAGGTACGGCGTGGTGACGTTCTTGATGTGGAAGAGGCCGGAGTTCTCGAGGTAGAGGTCGGGGCGCTCCCACGGCGCCGCGCCGATGCGCGACTGGCCGTGCTCGTACTGGCCTTCGCGCACCACGCCGCTCTCCGAGCCGGATGCCGGAGTACGCGCTGATCATGTCGTCGACCGCGGCACCCGCCTCGACCGCGCGGAAGCGGTGCGTCTGCGTGATCATGTAGTTGATCTGGTACGCGGCCCACGAATGCCCCGCGATGCCAAGCCGCTGGGGGTCGACGTAGCCCGTCTTGATCGCGGCGTCGATCGCCGGCATGATGCAGTCCAGCGCGCTTTTACCGGGGTGCCCCACGCGGTAGTGCACGTCGGGCAGCAGCACGACGTACCCGTTGGAGACGTAGCGCGAGAAGTTCGGGCTCGTGCCGGGACCCGGCGAGTAGAACGAGTGAAACGTGCTCGCGTACGTCTCGTAGAAGTACACCAGCAGCGGCGCCTTCTTGTCGGGTTTGAGCCCGTCGGGGACAAGCAGTATCCCGCGCAGCGGCGTGCCGTCCGCGGACTTGTACGAGATGAGCCGCTCGGTGCCCCAGCGGTATTTTGCTTGCTGCGGGTTCGCGTCGGTCACCTTCGTCAGGTGCTTGAACGTCGCGTCCGTCGCCCAGAGGTTGCGGAAGTTGCGGAACGACTCGCGCGCGAACACGTACCGGTCGGCGTTCTTCGCAACGAGCGGCGCGACCGTGTAGTCGTGTAAGCCGCCGTTGAACACGTTGCGCGTGCCGGATACGATTTCCGGCATTTTGAACAGCGTAGCGGGCACGGCGCCTGAAAGCGGAGTCGCCGGAGGCGCCACGCGCGCGTAGCCGCTCGAATAATCGCGGGTGTCGATCAGCGACATCAAGATCGGCTTGTCCGCGGGGAACGACGTCGCCTCGGGATCGGTGCTCACCGGGCTGTATACGGTTTGCGTGCGGCGGCCGGCTCCGGCGGTGAGGTTCGTCGCCGCGCCGGTGTCCGGGTTCGCGAGCCACACGTCGTACTGGTCGTACAGCAGCACACCGCGGTCGCCCGCGAGCCAGCCGCCGTTGCCGTACGGCGACGGCGGCGCGGGATGGTCGTCGTCGGTTTGGTGAAACGCGACGCCGGCGTGCGGCGCGAGCTCGACGCGCTTGCGGTCGGCGACGCGCACCGCCGCCCAGTGTTTGGTGCGTTCATCCCACAGCAAGCCATAGCGGCCGGCCGGCGACAGGTCGGCGCTAGCCGCGTGCCGCGCGAGCACGGTGCGCCGTCCGTCGGCGAGCGACACCGCGTACATGTCGACGTAGGACTGGCCCAGCCACGACGTCGCGCGGCGATACGCGCGGTCGTCTTGACCCAGCGCGACGTCGCCGTTGTCGCCGGCCGTGACATCGCGCAGTGTGGGGGAGCCGAGCTGCGCGAAGCGGCCCGCCGCGACGTCGTACGCCGCAAGGTACGTGCGCTTGCGCTCGGTGTCGGCGTCGTGCTTCTGCTGCGACTGCAGCACGTCGTCGTGCGACGTCCACAGATCCACCGCGGTCGGTGCGGGCGTCCCCGACGGCATCGGCGTCGGCGCGACCGCCGTGCCCAGGAACAGATGCTTGCCGTCGCGCGAGAACGTCAGCTTACCGTTGCTGTTGGGCGTGGTATTCGCGGGGAGCCCCGCGGTGCCGGCGTCGATCGCTTTGCCGGCGGCCAGCTTGGCTGCGCGCAGGTCGACGACGTACGCCGCGTCGTGCGGCACGTCGTCCTTGAACGTCGCCGTGTCGCTGAGGAACGCCAGCGTTGCGCCGTCACGCGAGATCGCGAGGTTGCGATAGCGCCCTTCGCCCGTCAACACGTCGACCGTCTTTGCTTGGGCCACGTCGTACACGTGCAGCCCGTCGTTCTTGCCGTTCTTGGTCTCGGTCGCGTACGCGATGAACCGGTCGTCGTCGGACACCGCGAACTCCGTCGCGTCGGGCGCGGTGACGCGCTTGGCCGACGTCAGATCGCGGATGGTGAGCGGCGCGCCGGTCTCTTTGGTCTTGTCGGCTTTGGGCGACGGCGAGGCGGACGGCGACGCCGATGGCGATGGCGCGGGCGCGGACGTCAGCGACGCGACAGCTTGCAGCGTCGGCTCGCCGCGCGGCGGCGCGCTGGGGCGCGCGGACGCAACCGGCGATGCCGACGTCGACGGCGCGGGCGAACCGCTGGGCGCGGGCGACGGCTCGGCGCGGTACGCGATCACGGCACCGCCGTTCTTGGCGACGACGAAGCTCTTGACGTTGTCGACGATTTCCGCTGCCTTCGGCGCGTCGAGGTCGAGGATGCCGACGCCGTTCTTCGGCTGCTCCGCGGCGGGCTTCTTCGCTTTTTTCGCCGCGTCGACGTCCTTCTTCGGCGCGACGTGCGTGAAGACGACGAACCGCGCGGCGGCGGCAAACGCCGGCGCATTGCCACGCGGCTCGCGCCGCTCCGCGCCGGAATCGAGGTCGCGCACGACGAGCGCCGGATCGCCGTCCTGCGGCGCCAGCGCGTACGCGAGCTTGCGGCCGTCGTCCGACAGCTTCGGCGTGACGATGCGGTTCCAGCTGTCGTACGCTTTGTAGTCGAGCGGGACGGGCGCATCCGCCGCGACGGGGCGCGGGACAGCGGGCAGAAGCGCGCACGCAAGAGCGAGCGCGACGGAAGCACGGGCGCCGAACATCCGCCGACCGTACCTCCTCATCGTCTACGGGACCTCCCTCACGACATCCGCCGCGCCCTCCCTTTACGATGCGGGGACCACGGTAAGCCACGGCCCGGGGGCCGGGCGGCGGCCGCGCACCACGTCGGTGTACGTCGTGCGCAGGCGCTGCGTGAGCGGGCCCTCCGCGCCGAAGTCGCGGTCGTCGATGCGCACGATCGGTACGAGCTCCGCCGCGGTGCCGGTAAAGAACGCTTCGTTGCACTGCGCGAGGTCGTCCACGGTGAGCGGTCGCACGCGCGTCGTGATGCCGGCTTCGCGCGCCAGCGCCAGCGCGCTCGCGCGCGTGATGCCGGGCAGGATGTCGGCGTCGGCGTCGTTGGTGATCAGCACGCCGTCGCGCACGACGAAGACGTTTTCGCCCGAGCCCTCCGCAATGTCGCCGCGGTCGTTGCGCAGCAGCGCTTCGTCGAAGCCGCGCGCGTGCGCGTCCGCGAGCGCGCGGATCGAGTTCGTGTAGTGACCGCCCGCCTTCACCGTCGACGGCAGCGCGCGCGACGGCGTCTTCATGAACGGCGACACCGTCGCGCGAAAAAGCGGCACGCCGTCGCCCGGCATGAGGCCGTCGAACGGCAGCACCGCGATCATCACGTGCGCCGGGCACTCGCGGCCGGGATCGAGCCGCACCGTCTCGCCGCCGAAGAACGCCAGCGGGCGCACGTAGCACGCGTCGCGCCCGCTCGCGCGTACCGTGTCGACGATCGCCTTCGCGAGCTCGTCCGCGCCCCAGGGTAGCTCCATCCCGTACGCCGCGGCACCCGCGATCAGCCGGTCGACGTGCTCGCGCAAGCGAAAGATCGCGGGACCCTGCGGCGTCGGGTAGACGCGAATTCCTTCGAACACGGACGAGCCGTAGTGCAGCGCATGCGTCAGCGCGTGCACGTGTAGCTGATCATCGTCGAGCAGCTTGCCGTCGAGCCAAACGGTGGTCGCGGTCCGGGTCATCACGGGTCGTTTCTCCTCGAAAAGCAGAACGCCCCGGCCGTTGCGGCCGGGGCGTTCGTTGCGTCGATGTGGGCTGTGACGTTTACGCGAACGACGATCCGGCCGGCGAGCAAAGCTCGACGATATACGCAAAAACCGGAAGAACGTACGAGCGCGAAACCATGTTCGGGCAGCCTAGCACGGTGGCGGGCCGGCGGTCAAGCCGCCGTCCCGCCGCCGCACGCGGTTACTTCCCGACCGCGATCCCGAAGATCGCGAACGCGCCGGTGCTCACCTTGAAGATGAGCGACGGCGCGCTGCCCGCGGTGATCGGCGCGCTGTATACGGTCACGGTGGCATCGCTGAGGTTCCCGATGTACAGGTTGCCGGCGGGATCGAGGGCGAGCCCCTCGGGCGTGTTCACGCCGGTCGACAGCGCGAACACCGGCGTGCTGGCCGCGGTGATCGGCAGATTGTAGACGTCGACCCGTCCGGAGCCGTTCGCCCACGCGAGCTGACCGTTGTTGCTCGCGCCGCCGTTCGAGAACGTTGCGGTCGGCGTGCTGGCACCCGTCAGCGGCGCCGTGAAGAAATTGATGCTGCCGTTCAGCAACCCGGCCGCGAGGTCACCGTTCGCGTCGAGCCCCAGCGAGACGACGTTGTTGGTAGCGGTCATCGTGAAGTTCGACGTCGTGCTCCTGGTCAGCGGCAGGTTGAACTGTAAGATCTGCGCGCCAGCGTTGTCGTTGGCGACGTACGGGTGCAGCGGCGCGACGGTGGGCGGCTGGGAGTGGGTGACGGCGTCGCGATCGCAAGCGCCGTGGTGTTCGTGAACAGCACGAACGAGCACGGGCTTCGAACCGCCGGCCTAACCTACCTGGCGATAGCCTCCACCGCAGGGTTCTCCAGGGCGCCGATCCCTTCGATCTCCACGCGCACGCGTTCACCCGGCCGAATCCAGCGCTTCGGCGTGCGTGACGTGCCGACGCCCGCGGGCGTCCCCGTCGCGACGATGTCGCCCGGCTCCAGCGTCATCACCGCCGACAGCTCCGCGACCAGCCGCGGAATTCCAAACACGAGCTGCGCCGTCGACGAGTCCTGCAACATCTCACCGTCGATCGAGCAGCGGATGCGCAGCGCGTGCGGATCAGGGATCTCGTCGCGCGTCACGAGCACCGGCCCGCACGGACCGTGCGTGTCGAACACTTTGCCCAGCGTCCACTGCGACGTGCGCATTTGATAATCGCGCACGCTCACGTCGTTGAAGCACGTGTAGCCCGCGACCACATCGTACGCATCGGCTTCGGCGACGTGCCGCGCGCGCGTGCCGATGACGAACGCGAGTTCGGCCTCGTAGTCGACGCGGTGCGACTCGGCCGGAATCACGATCGGCGCGCCGTCGCCGATCAGGGTGTTCGGCCATTTCGCGAACACGGTGACGTGCTCGGGCAGCGCCATCCCGACTTCCGCGGCGTGGTCGCGATAGTTCAACCCGATGCAAATGATTTTCGCCGGGTCGGCGATTGGCGGCAACATCGTTACCGAAGCACGCGGGAGGACGTGCACGTCGCGCGCGGCGGCGAGCGCATGCCGTGCCCCTTCGAGTGCGGGTGCACCACCAGCGAGCAGCGCGCGCAGCGTCGGCGGCAGCTCCGGATCCACGGCGCGCAGGTCGACGATACCGCGCGGCGTTTCGGCGCCGACCAAGGGCTCGCCGTTTGATGCGAACGTGCACAATCTCACCCGGGCTTCGTATCGCGCGCGCTCTGCGGCGTCCCTTCAGGTTTGAGCGATCACAGCCCGGGGTACGGAGCACGTCGAGGGTTTTCTCCTCATCACTCTCCAGCACGCCCTCAGGAGCCACGGCGCCGTCCGCACCGCACACAGGTGGACGGCGCCGTCTTCTTTTCAGACGACGCGCCCGCGCTGCAGCCGCACCACCGGCGCCGCGAACGCTGCAACGTCGGACTCGTCGTGCGTGACGAGCACCACCGGCACGTCGAGCGCCGCGAGCGTGGCGCGCACTTCGTCGCGAACGTTCGTCCGCGTGGCATCGTCGAGCGCCGCGAACGGCTCGTCGAGCAGCAGCGCCCGCGGCGTCCAGGCCAGCGCGCGCGCGAGGGCAACGCGCTGGCGCTCGCCGCCGGACAGGTCGCGCGGGCGGGCGCGCGCCAGCGCGCCGATCCCCAGCCGCTCGAGCCAGCCGTTCGCGGTCGCGCGCCGCGCGGCGCGCGCGACGCCGCGCGCAGCGAGTCCGTACGCCGCGTTGTCGAGCACGTCGAGGTGCGGGAAGAGCGCGTATTCCTGGAACACGTACGCGACGTCGCGCCGGAACGCGGGCGCATCGGCGCCGGCGCCGTACACCACGCGCCCGTCGATGGCGACGCGGCCGGAGTCCGGTGGCACGAGGCCCGCGACGATGCGCAGCAGCGTGGATTTTCCCGCACCGCTCGGCCCCGCTAGCACGGTCACGCCGCGCGCGAAACGCACCTCGACGTCAAGCGTGAAGTCGCGCAGCACCTTGCGCGCGGCGACCTCGATCACGCCGCGCGCCGTTCGAGTGCCCGCGCCGCGGCGACGACCGCCAGCGCGATCGTCACCAGCACCACCGCCAGCGCGGCCGCCAAATCCAGGTCGCCGCTCTCGAGCCCCACGTACACCGCGAGCGGCAGCGTCTGCGTCACGCCCGGCAGGTTGCCCGCGAACATGATCGTCGCGCCGAACTCGCCCAGCGCGCGCGCCCACGCCAGCACCGCACCGCCCGCGAGCGCGGGGAGCGCGAGCGGGACGGTAACGCGCGCGAACGTGCGCAGCGGGCCCATCCCCAGCGTCGCGGACGCCTCCTCGTACACGCGGTCGACCGACGCGAACCCGGCGCGCGCGGCACGTACGTAGAACGGCGCCCCGACGAAGAGCTGCGCGAGCACGACCGCCGCCGTGGTGAACGCCACGCGCACGTGCAGCGGGCCGAGCACGGGCGCCGTCAGGCCGTACTTCCCGAACACGAACAGCAGCGCGAGCCCGGCGACGGCGGGCGGCACCACGATCGGCAAGTCGACCAGCGCATCGATGGCGTGGCGCCCCGCGAAGCGCCCGCGCGCGAGCGCGTACGCGAGCGGCGTGCCCAACGCGAGCGTCAGCGCCAGCGACGCCAGCGTGGTGAGCAGCGAGATGCGCAGCGCGGCGAGGGCCGGCGGCGACGCGATCGTCGCGGCGAAGCGCGCCGGCGCGACGTGCAAGTACAGCGCGGCGAGCGGGACGGCGATGAACAGGACCAGGAGCGCCGAAGCGATCGCGACGGCGGCGCGGAGCATCGCTCCCCCGCTACGGCGCGCACGCGGGCCGACCTCCGCGCGCGGGCCTGCACCCGCGATCACCGACGTGCCGATTCGTGCCTGGAGGAAGGCACGCTGGACGGTGACGGGATCACATGACCTGGCATGGGTCCAAATTCTGCGTGCTGGACGGAGGGATCGTCGCCGGTCCGACGGCATATCCTCAGCCCGCCTTTCGCGCGCGCGTCCTCGACGGCCGCGTCCACGTCTCGGCGCCGGGACCGCACTAGGAGGACGCGCGATGCTGCTCGACCGTGAGGCCCCCCTGACGACCCTCGACCGCGGACAGCTCTCCGTCGAGGCCGACGCGCGCCGCTGGACGCTGACCGCGGCCGACGCGAAAGACGCCGCGCGCATGCGGCGCGCGTTCCGCGACTACCTGACGGAAAGCGCCGACCCGGCGAGCGATCTCCTTGCGGCCGAAGCCGTGTTCGGCGAGCTCGTCGCCAACTGCATCGCGCACGCGCCCAGCAAGATCCGCATCGAGTTCCGCTGGCACGACCGCACGCTGGTGGTGATCGACGGCGCCGACCGCCTGCGGGCTTGGCCGTTCTCCCACGACGACATGAGCGCCGAGGCGACGCACCACGCCTACGCGGTGATCAGCGCGTTCACCGACCGCATCCACCTCACGCGCGACGCCGGCGGCGGCACGCGAGCAAGCGTCGTGCTGCCCGTGACCCGCGCGCGCCACGTCCCGGTGATCCGCTCTGACAGCTGAGCTGCGACTTTCGTAGTGCACCCCACCAGGGGTGGGGTATAAACTAGGCACGATGCTTCGGCTCGCCTTCATGTTCGTCGTCCTTTTTTCAAGCGCCGCACCCCGTGCCGGCGCCCAGGCAGCCGAGCCGATGTCCATGCCGATGCCGACCGCCCCGCCGAAGCCGCCGCCGACCGCGACGATGGCTCCTATGCCGGGGATGACCACGGCGCCGAGCGCGCCAGTCCCGTCGCCGTCGGCTTCCCTCGCACCCGCAATGCAGATGCGCGGCATGTCGGGAATGACGATGAACGGCGCGACGGATCTCGCCGTGCCGATGGAGCGCGAAGGCAGCGGCACGTCGTGGCAGCCGGACTCCGCACCGGAATACGGTGCGATGCACGCGACGCCGGCGTCGATGCTGATGACGCACTACGCGGCGTTTCCGCGCTACGTCGAAACGGGCTCCGCGCGCGGCTCACGGCGGTTCGACGCACCGAACTGGTTGATGCTCATGGGCTCGCAGAAGCTAGGAGCGAACGCGCTGCTCGGTTATCACGCGATGATCTCGCTCGACCCGCTGACGGAGAACCGCATCGGCTATCCGCTCCTCTATCAAACCGGCGAATCCGCGTACGGCCGGCCGCTGCACGACCGCCAGCATCCGCACGACCAGTTCTCCGAGCTGTCCGCATCGTACAGCGTCAAGACGGGGACGCGTTCGTCGGCATATCTCTACCTCGGATATCCGGGCGAGCCCGCGCTCGGGCCGCCGACGTACATGCACCGGCCGATCGCGTACGACATGGCGGACGCTCCGATCGGTCACCATTGGCAGGATGCGACGCACGTGACGTTCGGCGTGGCGACGGCAGGCTACGACTTCGGCCGCGTCAAGCTGGAAGGCTCGGCCTTCACGGGCACGGAGCCGAACGAATTTCGCTACAACTTCGACCGCCCGCATCTCGACTCGTACAGCGGCCGCCTGTCGTGGAATCCCAACGCGAACGTCGCCGTGCAAGTCTCTAACGGCTACATCAAGGCACCCGAAGTGCTCGATCCCGGCGTGAACCAGCATCGCACGACTGCATCCGTGCTCTATAACAAGCCGCTGGGCTACGAATCGAACTGGTATGCCGCTGCCGTCTGGGGCCGCAATCAGCTGACGGACGGCTCCCCCACGAGCGACGCGTACTTGCTGGAAACCGACTACCGGCACGCAGGCAGCGCGTATTACGCGCGCTTCGAACGCGTGCAGAAATCCGGACACGAGCTCGTCCTACCGAACCCGTTCGCCGCCGGGTCGCTCTTCGACGTCGGGGCGTACTCGTTCGGCTACGTGCGCGACCTCAACCATCAGGTGAACGGCACCCGCGTGGGCCTTGGCGCACAGCTCACGTTCTCGCCGAAGGCGACCGGGCTCGATCCATACTACGGCACGGGAACGCCGGCGTCGTTCCAGGTGTTCGTCCGGCTGCGCCCGACCGCGACGACGATGGGCGGCATGACGCCGTGATCGCGCATCACCTGCGCGGCGCCGTCATCGGCATCGCCGCCGTGTTGGGCATCGTTTTCGGCGTCGTGCTCGCGGTCGTCTACCTCGGGTACGCGCCGATGGCGGGCGACTCGGCACCGTCTGCCGTGGAAGCGAACCTCGCGATGAAGGCGCTGCACGCCGCGTCCGAGCGCCAGATGGGCAATGTGAACGATCCGCTCCCGCCCACGGCCGCGAACCTCGCCGCGGGGCTGAAAACGTACCAGCAGAACTGCATCATGTGCCACGGTGCGGCGGACGGCAACGCATCGAACATTGCGGCGGGCTTCTCCGTGCCCGCGCCGCAGTTCGCAAAAGACGGCGCGGAAGACGACCCTGAAGGTGCGACGTATTGGAAGATCCACCACGGCATTCGGTTCTCGGCGATGCCGGCGTTCAAGCATTCGCTCAACGAGACGCAGATCTGGCAAGTCGCCATGTTTCTCAAGCGCATGGATCAATTGCCCAAACCGGTTAACGCAGCATGGAAGGCGACCAAGAGCGTCGGCGGCATGAACATGGCGACCACGCCGGCGATGGATATGAAATGAAGTCCCGGTGGAAAAATTCATAGGACACCCCCAGTGGGGTAGACACCCGGTGTGGGGGTGTGGTACACTCGTGTTTACGATGCCCAGGAAGAATGAACATCCCAAGGTTAGCGGCCTGAACGGCGAGCGCAAGACAGACGTGATGAACCGTCTCAAGACGGTCCGCGGCATGACGGACGGCATCATCAAGATGGTGGACGAGGACGTGTACTGCATGCAGGTTCTCAAGCAAATTTCCGCGGCGCGCGCAAGCCTCGACCGTGCGGCGCGCATCATGCTGGAGAACCACGTCGCGACATGCTTCGTCGATCAAGTCAAAGCCGGCGAAGGCGATGGCGCGGTGACCGAGCTGATGGAAACGCTGAACTTCCACAAAGACCTGATCTGATGTTCTTCGCAAAGCTCGGCGACGCGCTCATGCTCGCCGCCGGGATGGCATGGCAAGTCGGCTGGAGCCTCATCCTGGGGTTCGTGCTCTCCGGTGCTGTTCAGGCGCTCGTTTCCAAGGAGCGCATGCAGCGCGTGCTCGGCCGCGACGGCATCCGCGAGATCGCGCTCGCGACGGGTTTCGGCGCCGCCAGCTCGTCGTGCTCGTACGCCGCTGCGGCGATGAGCAAGACCCTGTTCAAGAAAGGCGCTGCGCTCATTCCCTCGCTGGCGTTTCTGTTCTCGTCCACGAACTTGGTCCTCGAGCTGGGCATCATCCTATGGCTGCTGATGGGCTGGCAGTTCACCGCGGCGGAGTGGATCGGCGGGCTCGTGCTCATCGCGATCATGACCGTGCTCGTGAAGCTGACATATCCGAAGCAGCTCGTCGAGGAAGCGCGCCGGCGCGTCGACGAAGTCACCGCGCACGAGCACGGCTCGATGGAAGGCGAGGGGCGCGGCGCGATCGAGCGATTGGGTAATCCCGCCACGCGCGTCGCGATCGCGCAGAACTTCGCGATGGACTTCTCGATGCTCTGGAAGGATCTGCTCGGCGGGTTCTTGATCGCGGGCGCGCTCGCCGCATTCGTCCCCAACGGCGCGTGGAAAGCGCTGTTCCTCGACGGCGCGGCGCCGGGCGTGCAGCTCATCGGCAACGCCATCGCCGGTCCCGTCATCGCGATCCTCGCGTTCGTCTGCTCGATCGGCAACGTCCCGCTGGCCGCGGTGCTGTGGGCGAGCGGCATCTCCTTCGGCGGCGTGCTCGCGTTCCTGTACGCCGACCTGATCGTGCTGCCGCTGCTCGACGTGTACCGCAAGTATTATGGCCTGCGCATGATGCTCTACATCTTCGGCGTGTTCTTCGCGACGATCGTGCTGGCGGCGATCGCGATGGACGGCGTTTTCTCCGCGCTGCACTTGGTGCCCAAGCCGAACCCGAACATCCGCCACGACCTCACGATGTTCTCGCTCAACTACACGTTCTGGCTCAACCTGCTGTTCGGCGCGCTGGCGGCGTACCTGTGGTGGCTGAACCGGCGCAATCCGATGCAGCACAGCTGCCACGCAGACGGCGCGCCCGACGATCGCGCCGCGCACGCGCACGCCGGGTAGCGACCTCTGCGACCCGCCGGTCGAGCGGAGCGTAGGCAGCCGTAAACTTGACACCCTGTGTCATGTTTCGTACGGTAGGCTGGCGCCATGAAGTCGAGCCGGCTGCTCTCGATGCTGCTGCTGCTGCAATCCGCGGAGCGGCGTTCCGCCCGCGAGCTGGCGGCGGCGCTCGAGGTGTCCGAACGAACGGTCTACCGTGACGTCGACGCGCTGAGCGCATCCGGCGTCCCCGTGTACGCCGAGCGGGGCGTGTACGGCGGAATTTTGCTGGCCGCGGGCTATCGCAAGGCGCTCACGCAGTTCGGCGAGGACGAGATCCGCGCGCTGTTCATCTCGGGCTCCAATCCGCTGGGCGATCTCGGAATGGGTGTCGACCGCGAGCGCGCGCTCGAGAAATTGTCCGGTGCGATGAACGACGCACAGCGTAAGGCCGCGGTGAAGACGCGCGGGCGCATCCATCTCGACCAGCGGCGGTGGAACCAGGCTGAGCAGCCGCAAGCGCACTTGGCGGCGCTGCGCCTGGCGGTATGGGATGACCGCCGCGTACGGCTACGCTACCGTGACCGCGCGTCCAACATCACCGAACGCGCGGTCGACCCGCTGGGGCTCGTCGCGAAAGCAGGCATCTGGTACCTCGTCGCGCGCACCGACGGCGCGTACCGCACCTTTCGCGCGGAGCGCATCCTCGCCGTGGCCGCGCTCGCCGAATCGTTCGTGCGCCCGGCGGACTTCGATCTCGACGAATATTGGCGGACGTGGACGTCGTCGGTGGAATCGAGCGGGAACCGTTTCGAAGTGCTGATCGCGGTGCACCCGGCCGACCTCGAGCTCGTCTCGCGGTATTGGGAAGTGCACGTCGAGCCGCCACCGCTCGCGAGCGAACCGGATGACATCGTCGTCCGCATCGACTTTCCGTCGGAAGACGCCGCCTTGCATCAACTGGTCGCCTGGGGTACCAGGGCGCGCATCGTCGATCCGGTCGCGATGCGCGACGCGCTGCTAGCCCGCGCGCGTGAAATCGTCGCGCATCATGGCCGAGGATGATATCGCTCGGACCGCTTTCGTCCGTCGCGGCCGCAGGATCGGGTCGGATCAGAAGCTGGTGTCGTGCTCCGCGTTCAGCACGCGATCGCGAGGCGGTCGTCGATCGCGGCGATCAGCCGGCGTTGGACGTCCGTGTCGAGCGCGAGGAACTTCAGGCCGCGCGAGCGGGTCGCCTCGACCCACTGCTGCAGTTCCCAGAGGTTCCACAGCACGAGGCGGTCCGCGTCGGCGCGAGCCGATTGGAGCGGGTCACGCAACTCCCGGGGGAGTGACGGTAGGGCTTCCATGCCTTATCTATCGGCACGTGTGATCGGCGTTACAGGAGCCGAACGTCCTAGTATCGTTAAGCCGTCGCCAGCACGGGCACCGCATGGCGGAAGATCACGGTGACGCGCGTGCCGCCCAGCGCGGTCGCTTCGATGGTCACGCCGTCGGACACCGCACGCACCAGCCCCAGGCCGCGCCCCGATTCCGCGTACGGGTCGAGGCGCTGCTCAGCGTGGGTGAAGCCCGGGCCGGTATCCTCGACGACCAGCGACGCGGTCCCCGCACCGTCGGTCGACGCGATCACGAGCACGGGTCCCGGCGCGTGCCGCACCGCGTTGGCGATGAGCTCGCCGAACGAGAGCTCGCTGGCGAATTGCGTCTCCGGGCGCTGCGTCCACTGCGCGATTAGGTCCGGCACCTCGCGCCGCACCTGTGCGCCCGTGCGGTAGTCGTGGCTGACGAAGCGCCACTCGCGCTCGTCGCCCGGCAGCTCCGCGGCGAAGCGGCGAATGGTCACGGTGAGGATCGCGATGTCGTCGGTGGGCTCGTCGTCGCCGAGCACCGCCTTCATCAGCGCAGCGGCGAGGTGGTCGATGTCGTCGCGCGCGAGCGTGCGGATCGCGTGCTCGATGCGGCGCTCGCCATCGTCGAGGTCGCGCGCGAACTCCATCAGCCCGTCGGTGAACATGACCAGGGTGCACGGCGCGTGCAGCCGCATCGCGAAGTCGACGCCTTCGTCGTCGCGCAAGCCGATGGGCAGGCCCGAGCTGGAAAGCTTGCGCAGCTCGCGCCCGTCGTCGAGCAGCGGCGGCGGATGGCCCGCGGTGGCGTACGCGAAGCGCCCCGTCACCGGGTCGAGCACGCCGAAGATCGCCGTGACGAACACGGTGCGGCCGCTCGCGACGAGCAGCCGGCTCGCGCGGTCGAGGATGGCCGAGGGATCGGCGGACTCGAACGACGCCGCGCGCAGCGCCTGGCGGATCTCGCCCATGATGACGGCCGCTTCGAGCCCGTGCCCGGTGACGTCGCCGATGGTGAGCGCGACGCGCCCGTCGGGAAGTTCGAACGCGTCGTAGAAGTCGCCGCCGACGCGCTGCGACTCCGACGCGGCGGAGTACGACGCCGAGAACTTGAAGGCGTCGAGCAGCGGCAGCTGTGACGGCAGCATCGCGCGCTGCAGCGCGTCGGCGGTGGTGCGCTCGCGCTCGTACAAGCGCGCGTGCTCGAGCGACAGCGCGGCGCGGCGCGCGAACTCGCGCACCAAGCCGGCGTCGTCGACGTCGTACGCGCGGCCGCGCGTGCGCGCCATGACGAGCACACCGATCGCGAGGTCGCCGCTGACGAGCGGCACGACCATCGCGGCGTTGGCGGCGACGTCGCGCGCCCACGGATCGGGAAAGACCTCGGGCTGGTCGAGCACCACGGGCTCGCCGCCCGCGACGATCCGCGCGACGGGATCGTGCAGCACGGCCTGGATCGGCAAGCCGAGCCATCGGCGCGCGTCGAGTTCGTCGCCCAGATCCGTGCTGCCCAGGCCAGTGAGCACGTAGCGGCCGGTGTCGTCGAGCAGCGCCACCCAGGTGCGGTCGGCGAGGCGCGGGATCAGCAAGCTCTTCATCGCGGCGACCGTCGCGGTCACGTCGAGCGACGCGCCGAGCCGCTCGCCCGCGCGCGCCAAAAATGCCTCGCGCTCCTCGAGCCGCTTCTGCGCGTCGACGTCGGTGCACGTGCTGATCCAGGCGACCACCTCGTCGCGCCGGCCGCGCACCGGCACGGCGTTCACCAAGAACCAGTGGTAGCGGCCCGTCGCGCGTTCGCGCAGCCGGCATTCCGCTGCGAACGGCTCGCCGCTGCGCAAGCTCTGGCGCCAGCGGTCGCGCACCATGGCATCTTGATCGGGGTCGAGCGCGGTGCGCAAGCCCGCTTCGCGCGATGCGTTGAGATCGAGGCCGGTATACGCAACCCAGCGGTCGTTGACGTACTCGAAGTCGCCGTTCGCGTTCGTCGTCCAGATCAGTTGCGGGACGACGTTGGCCAGCGACGCGTAGCGCGCTTCACCGACCTCGAGCGCTTCGGCGGTGGAGCGGCTGCGCGCGGCGAGCCGCAGCATGAGATCGTTGATCTTCGCGAGGAAGATCGCGAGCACCACGACCGCGGCGACGAGTTCCTCGACGCGCGACGCGTACCAGCCGAACGAGTAACGGCCCGACGACAACTCGGCGCCCGTCAGAAGCGCGACGAAGCGCGCGAGCAGCACGATGCCCAGCCAGACCTGCGTGACGGTTTGCAGCCCGTTCGCCACGATGCCGGCGGCGAGCAGCATCTCGGCCGCGACGACCGGTACCACGATGCGCCTCCACAACGCCGTGAACGCCCGGCCGTCGTTCGCGCCCGCGATGACGTCGTGGCCCAGCGTGACGACGACCGCGAAGCCGGCGATCGCGAAGAGCGTGCCGATTGCCAACACGCGCACGCCGTTGCGCGAGAGCCGCCAGCCCCGCCGCGCCGCGATGCCTTCGGCGATGAGGAACGTGGCGAACCCGACGTTCGCCGCGATGTAGAACCACGACGCCGTCTGCAGCCCGGCGCCGAGCAGCCCGTTGTCCGAGAAGACCCCGGGGAACGTGAGGACGTACAGCGCCTGCGTGAGCGCTGCGAACGCGTATGCGATCGCGAGCAGCGCGAGCTTGAGATCGCGCTCGATCCGGTACTGCACGTACAGCAGCACGGTCGTGAGCAACAGCGCGACGACGCCCGCCCCGACGACGGACGGGACGAACGCCGTCACCGTTCCGATCTGCTGCCGCGCGAAGGGGATCGACACGACGAAAAGCGCGATGATCGCCAGCGCGCTCGCCGCCGCCCAGCGGCGGTCGCCCGCGGTGGCCGGCGCGGTCGCGATGTTCTCGATCGCGCGGCTCTCGAACGTCCTCATGCCACCGCCGTGGTATGCGCGCGGTTATGGAGGCCGTGAACAAGCACATCGCAACTTTCGCCGCCGGCTGCTTTTGGGGCGTCGAAGCGGATTTCCGCGACATCCCGGGCGTGCTCGACGCCGAGGCCGGCTACGCCGGCGGAACCACGGAGAACCCGAGCTACCGCGACGTGTGCACGGGCCGCACCGGGCACGCTGAAGCCGTCCGCGTCACCTTCGACGCCGACGTGGTCTCGTACGATACGCTCCTCGATGCGTTCTGGTCGCTCCACGATCCCACACAGGTCAACCGGCAAGGGCCCGACGTCGGGACGCAGTACCGCTCCGCCGTCTTCTATGAAGACGATGCGCAGCGGGCCGCGGCCGAAGCCGGCAAAGCCCGCGCTCAAACGCGGTTCTCTCGGCCCATTGCCACGCAGATTCTGCCCAAGGCGCCGTTCTTCCGCGCGGAGGACTACCACCAGCGCTACCTGGAGAAGCAGGGCCTGCGGACCTGCCGTATCTAGCGAAGGGCCGGAGGCGGCGTTTCGCGCAAGGCGGGGCGGCCGGCGAACTGATCGACCGCTTCGGCTAGTGCTTCCTTGGTGATCTGCATCAGGCCGGCCGAGACGTTCGTGCCTTTGTGGACCTTGTTGGCGGTGGTGTACGTTTTCCAGCGGACCGTCCCAGTGCAGTCGATGAGGTAGAGCCGAAGCGACGCGCGGATCGGCGAGCGGTCGAAGACGCCCGACGATGAAACTACGCCGCCGACGACCGGGATGAAGCCGCTGAGGTTCCGTTCCTTCGACTGCTCGAAGCGCAGCTGCGGCACCAGGATACCGTCCGCGTTGTAGGCGCCGCACATCTGGCGGGCGGTGCCGACCGCCTCGATGGGGTCGATCGGCGTCGCGGTCGCCGAGCGGATGCGGCGATCCGACAGGTCGACCGCGAACTGCTTGGTGGCCTGCGCGAACACGGGCTCGGTGTCGCCCGGCTCACCGAACGGGACGATGACGTAGAGCGGTCCGGCCGTCTCGTCGACGGCGCGGGCCGGGCCGGCGGGCAGCGCGCACAGCGCGACCATGAAGGCGAGCGCAAGTCGTCGGGCGAGCATCGTGCTGGGAACGTTCCCATGATTCGGCTTGCTGCGCTCGCCGAATCCTCGGCATGATCCGCGTTCGACGCGGATCAGCCTTTTCGAAACAGCGATTCGGCTAGGCCGGGGCGGCGGCTCGGGCGGATCCTTTCGCGGCGATGCGCTCCTCGATCACCGCGATCCACGCGTCCATGCCGGCGCCCGTCCGCGCCGCGAGCTCCACGATGGTGATGCCGGGGTTGACCTGGCGGATGCTTTCGTATGCGGCCGCGCGGTCGAAGCCGACGGCATCGGCGATGTCCATCTTCGTGAGCGCGACGAGGTGCGAGGTGTTGAACGCGAGCGGGTACTTCAGCGGCTTGTCCTCGCCTTCGGTCACCGAGAACACCACCACGCGCACGTCCTCGCCGAGATCGTATTCCGCGGGACAGATCAGGTTGCCGACGTTCTCGATGAACAGCACGTCGAATGGGCCGGCGTCCCAGTCTTCGAGCGCCTTGCCGATCATGTCGGCGTCGAGCCGGCACTCCGCCGCGGTTGTGATTTGCCGCACAGGTGCGCCGTACTGCGCGAGGCGGCGCGCGTCGTTGTCCGTCGCTTGATCGCCGACGAGCACGCCGACTCGATAGCGGTCGCACAAGCGCGCGAGCGTTTTTTCCAAGAGCGTGGTCTTGCCCGAGCCGGGGCTCGACAGCAGGTTGACCACCAGCGTATGCGTCGCCGTGAACCGGCTGCGCAAGGCATCGGCCAACGCGGCGTTCTTGCGCAAGATGCTCTGCTCGATCTGCACGACGCGATACTTCATTCGGGAACCTCCATAGCGACGAGTTGGAGCTCGCGGCCGCGCACGATCGTCGGGCACGCGCTGCCGCACTCGGGACAGACCAAGCCGCTCGCGGCTCGCGGCGTGCGTTCGGCTGCGCACGTTGGACAGAACACGACGAGCGGCACGTCTTCGATGCGCAGCGCGCTGTTGGCCGCAACCGTACCGGCGGTTGCTAGCTCCCAGGAAAATTTCAGCGCCTCGGGCGCGATACCGCTCAATGCGCCGACGCGAACGTGCACCGCAAGGATTCTCTCGATGCCGTCGCGTGCCGCAGTTTCCTGCACGCCTTCGAGGAGGTTGAGCGCGACCGACAGTTCGTGCACCGACACCTCCTTTCATGAGCATGCATACGACGTTCGTGGGGGGATTGCGTAAAGATGACCTTTACGGTACGTTAGCGCACAGGCAGGCGAAAGCGCAAGCGCGCAGACCCGCCGTCACCCAACTCGCACGAATTTCACGCTTCGGTTGCGCCGCCCAGCGCCGAGCGACATGACGCTGCGATTCCCGCGGACGCGCGAAAAAGCGGCACCACATCGCCCTCCACGCACAGCTTCGACGCGATCGAGTCTCGGAGGCGCCAACGATGGCGATGACCGCGAGCGACACGCTCGTCAACGTCCTGTGGATCCCGGCCGGCCTGAGTTGCGACGGCGATTCCGTTGCGCTGACCGGCGCTACGCAGCCGGCGATCGAAGAGATCGCGCTCGGCCAGTTGCCAGGCTTACCGAAGGTCAAGTTCCACTGGCCGCTCATCGAGTACAGCCTCGGCGGTGCGGAGTTCTTGCAGGCGTTCTTCGCCGCGGAGCGCGGCGAGTTGGACCCGTTCGTGCTCGTCATCGAAGGCTCGATCGCCAACGAGTCGATCAAGTCCGAAGGCTACTTCACGGGCTTCGGCAACGCGCCGGGCACCGATCAGCCGATCACGTTCGCAGGTTGGATCGACCGGCTCGCGCCCAAAGCATGGGCGGTGCTCGCTGCGGGCACGTGCGCGACGTACGGCGGCATCCACGCGATGGCCGGTAATCCGACGGGCGCGATGGGCATCCTCGACTATTTGGGCTGGGACTGGAAGTCGAGCGCCGGCGTGCCGATCGTGTGCGTGCCCGGCTGCCCGACGCAGCCCGACAACTTGTCGGAGACGATCCTGTACCTGCTGTGGCAGGCCGCCGGCAACGCGCCGATGATCCCGCTCGACGAAGCGGGCCGCCCCACGTGGCTTTTCGGCGCGACCGTGCACGAAGGCTGCGACCGCGCGGGCTACTACGAGCAAGGTGATTTCGCAACGGTCTACGACTCGCCGAAATGCCTCGTGAAGCTCGGGTGCTGGGGGCCCGTCGTCAAGTGCAACGTCACCAAACGCGGCTGGATGGGCGGCGTCGGTGGTTGCCCGAACGTCGGCGGCATCTGCATCGGCTGCACGATGCCGGGCTTCCCCGATAAGTTCATGCCGTTTATGGACGAGCCACCGGGCGCAAAGCTCTCGTCGACCGTCAGCGGTATCTACGGCAACATGGTGCGCGGCTTGCGCGAGATCACGATGCGCACCGCGGACAAAGAACCCAAGTGGCGCCACAAGGGCGGTCAGCTCACGACCGGCTACAAGCCGCGCGCGTATTAGCGCTTCGTTCACTCACGTTACGAAGGGGATTAAACCTTGGCTATCAAGGATTTGCCGAGCGCGTCGGGCGGCACCGAAAAATCACGCCTGGTCGAGATGTCGTGGGATCCGATCACGCGCATCGTCGGCAGCCTGGGCATCTACACGAAGATCGACTTTGCGGCGAAGAAGGTCGCGGAGTGCCACGCGACGTCGTCGATCTTCCGCGGCTACAGCATCTTCATGAAGGGCAAAGACCCCCGCGACGCCCACTTCATCACGTCGCGCATCTGCGGCATCTGCGGTGACAACCACGCCGTGTGCTCGGTGTATGCGCAGAACATGGCCTTCGGCGTGAAGCCGCCGGCGATGGGCGAGTGGATCACGAACCTCGGCGAAGCCGCCGAGTACATGTTCGACCACAACATCTTCCAAGAGAACCTGGTCGGCGTCGACTTCTGCGAGAACATGGTCAAGGAGACCAATCCCGGCGTTTGGGAGAAAGCCAAGGCGACGAAGGCCCCCAACGCCGCGATCCACGGTTACGCGACGATCGCGGACATCATGACGTCGCTCAACCCGTTCACGGGCGACTTCTACCGCCAGGCGCTGCAGATCAGCCGCTACACGCGCGAGATGTTCTGCCTGATGGAAGGCCGCCACGTCCACCCGTCGACGCTCTACGCGGGCGGCGTGGGCACGATCGCAACCACCCAGCTCTTCACCGAGTATGCGTCGCGCCTGATGCGGTACGTCGAGTACATGAAGATCTGCGTGCCGCTGCACGACGACCTGTTCGACTTCTGGTACCAGGCGCTGCCGGGCTACGAGCACAACGGCGAGCGCCGCATCCTGCTCGGCTGCTGGGGCGCGTTCCAGGACCCCGACTACTGCGACTTCACGTACCGCAACATGACGAACTGGGGCCGCAAGATGTTCGTCACGCCGGGCGTCGTCGTGGACGGCAAGCTCGTCACCACCGACCTCGTGCAGATCAACCTCGGCATCCGCATCCTGCTCGGTCACTCGTACTACGACGACTGGCAGAACGAGGAGACGTTCGTGCCGACGGATCCGCTCGGGAACGCCGTCGACCGCCGCCACCCCTGGAACATGCACACGCTCCCGACGCCCAAGAAGCGCGACTTCGCGAACCAGTACAGCTGGGTGATGTCGCCGCGCTGGTACGACGGCAAGGACTACCTCGCGCTCGACACCGGCGGCGGCGCGCTCGCGCGCATGTGGTCGACGGCGCTCGCGGGGCTGGTCGACATGAACGGCTACGTCAAGTCGACCGGCACCAGCGTGCAGATCAACCTTCCCAAAACGGCGCTGCGCGGGCCGGTGTCGTTCGAGTGGCACACGCCGAAGTGGTCGAACACCATCGAGCGCAACCGTGCGCGCACGTACTTCCAGGCGTACGCGGCCGCTGCGGCGCTGCACTTCCTGGACAAGGCGTTCGAAGAGCTGCACGCGGGCCGCACGCGGACGTGGGAGCCGTTCACGGTGCCCAAGGAAGGCATCGGCTGCGGCTTCACCGAGGCGGTGCGCGGCGTGCTCTCGCACCACATGGTCATCCGCGACGGCAAGATCGCGAATTACCACCCGTGGCCGCCGACGCCGTGGAACGGCAACCCGCGCGACATTTACGGCACGCCCGGTCCGTACGAAGACGCCGTGCAGAACACGCCGATCATGGAAGAGAACGGTCCCGAGACGTTCAAGGGGATCGATATCATGCGCGCGGTGCGCAGCTTCGACCCGTGCCTGCCGTGCGGCGTCCACATGTATCTCGGCGAAGGCAAGACCATCGAAACGGTTCACTCGCCGCTGGCGCCGTTCGGCTGATGGCGGCAGGTCAGGACGACCTCAGGAAACAGTCGGACCGCGTCGAGGCTTTGCTGAAGTCCTTCGACGCGGTCTCGACGCCGCGCCAAGCGCGCGAGCTCGGCGACGAGCTCGCGCGTACGCTCATCACGCTGTACGGCACGGGGCTCGAGCGCGTGCTGGAGATCGTACACGACTCACTGGGCGGCGAGTCGGCGGCCGTGTTCGACAAGCTGTGCGACGACCCGTTCGTCGAGAGCCTGCTGTGCCTGCACGATCTGCACCCGTACTCCGTCGAGGAGCGGGTGCAGCGCGCGCTGGACTCCGTGCGGCCGTATCTGAAGTCGCACGAAGGCGGCGTCGAGATCGCGCGCATCGAGGACGACGTCGTCGTGCTGCATCTGCAGGGCAGCTGCGACGGCTGCCCGTCGTCGGCTGCGACCGTCAAGCTCGCCGTGGAGAAAGCGATCCTCAACAAGGTGCCGGAGATTCGCGAGGTGCGCGCGGAGAACGTCACGCCGGCGGGGACGGGCGCCGCCGCGATCTACGAAGTGTGTCCCGTCGAAACCGAGGACGAGCACGGGCGCGCCGTCATCTCACTGGCGGGCTGAGCGATGGAGATGGACCGCACGCCGGGCGACTTCGCCTCGCTTCAGCGACTCCTGCGCAAGCCCAAGCCGCAAGCGCCCGGCGAGCGCTGCGACTACTGCGCGGCGCCGGTCGCGGACGAGCACGGGCACCTGATCGACCTGCAAGCGCGGCGCATCATGTGCAGCTGCCGCCCGTGCTATCTGGTGTTCCAGCCGTCCGGCGCGGCGCAGGGCCGCTACAAGACGGTGCCGACGCGCTACGCCGAGATCGCCGGCTTCACGCTCGCGGACGCGGCGTGGGATCAGCTCGGGATCCCGATTGGGCTCGCATTTTTCTTCTACAACTCCGTCGAGGCGCGTACGGTCGCGCTCTACCCGGGCCCCGCGGGCGCGACGGAGTCGCAACTCGACCTCCAGGCGTGGAACGCGATCGCGGCGGAGCACCCGCTGCTCGCGACGCTGGAGCAGGACGTGGAAGCGATCGTCGTGCTGCGCCGCCACGGCACGTCGCGCTGCTTCATCGTGCCGATCGACGCGGCGTACAAGCTGGTCGGCATCATCCGCACGAACTGGAAAGGCTTCGACGGCGGCGCGGAGGCGTGGAGCCGCATCGACGGCTTCTTCGACGACGTGCACGAGCGCAGCGAAGGGCACGAGCCCGCGCGAGGGCGCTGGTGAGCGAGCTCTCGTTTTCCATCACGGGCGCGCGGACGGAGCCCTATGCGGCGTCGCCGCAGCTCGTGCTGCGCGTGCGCGTCGCGGAAACCAGCGGCGTGGCCGTGTACGCGATGACGCTGCGCGCGCAGCTGCGCATCGAGCCGCAGCTGCGGCGGTACGACGCGGGCGAGTCGGACCACCTGCTGGAGCTGTTCGGCGGGCCCGAGCGGTACGGCGACACGCTCAAGAGCATCCTGTGGACGCACGTGTCGCAGACGGTGCTGTCGTTCGAAGGCGAGACGGAATTCGACCTGGCAATCCCATGCAGCTACGACTTCGAGATCGCGGCGCACAAGTACTTGACCGCGCTGCGCGACGGCGAGATTCCGCTGATCGCGATGTTCAGCGGCACGATGTTCGTGCGCGGCGACGGCGGCAACGTGCAGGCCGAGCTGGTGCCGTGGTCGTGCGAGGCGCGCTACCGGCTACCCGTCGCGGTGTGGCGCGCGACGATGGACGCGTACTTTCCCAACAGCGCGTGGCTGCGGGTCGACCGCGACACGTTCGACGAGCTGTACCGCGTAAAGATCGCCGGCGGCTTTCCGACCTGGGAAGCGATGTTCGGGCGGTTGTGCGCGGACGCGAGGTGCGAGCGATGAACGAGCGCGAGGACGTGTTCGCGCCGGCGCTCTCCGTCGCCAATGCCGTGCTGTACGAAGGCTATCTCCTGTACCCGTACACCGCGTCGGCGCCGAAGAACCGCATTCGCTGGCAGTTCGGCGTCGTCGTCCCGCGCGCGTATCTGAGCGCGAACACCGGCGAAACGGCGGAGCAGCAGACCGAGGTGCTCGTCGAACCCGAGGCCGATGCGGCGCCGGTCGTCACGGTGCGGCTGCGGTTTCTGCAAGTCGAGGCCCGGCGCGTGGAAGCGGCGCGCGGCGACGCGTTCGAGCCGGTCGAGTCGCTCCAGGCCGGCGGCACGACGTACCTGACATTTGACGAAGCGTTCGAGCGTGAGCTCACCGTGCCGTTCGAGGCCGTACCTGGCGCCGAACAGATCGTGCCGATCGAGATCGAGGGCGGCGTCACCGAAGAGGCGCTGCGCGATGCGGCGGGCACGGTGGTGGGACGGGTCGTGCGCGAGCGCTGGCCGCTGACCGGGACGCTCGCGCTTTGCTGCGCCGCGGCATCGCGCGGCGACGCGGGCGAAGCGCCGCTGCGCAAGCTGCGCGTGCGTGTCGAGAACGAGTCCGGCGTCGTCGCCGGCGAGCGCAGCGGCGCGCTGCGCACCGCGTTCGTGTCGACGCACGTGCTGCTCGCCGCACGCGGCGCGCGCTTCGTGTCGGTGCTCGATCCCATCGCGGCCGCGGCCGAGGCGACCGCGTCGCTGGTGAACCGGCACGTATTCCCGGTGCTGATCGGCGATTCGGCCGTGGACGAGCAGCGCGCGACGCTGATGCTGTCGTCGCCGATCATCCTGTACGATTTTCCGGCCGTCGCGCCGCAGACCGACGCCGACGCGTTCGACGGCACCGAGATCGACGAGCTGCTCACGCTCAGCGTGCTGAGCTTGCCGGACGCGGAGCGCGACGAGGCGCGTGCGACCGACCCGCGCGCCCGTGCGATCATCGAGCGCGCGGAACGCTTCAGCATGCAGGACCTCGCGCGCGTGCATGCCGGCACGCTCTACCAAGTTGGGATGAAACCACGCACCCCGCTGGGCGCAGACCCGTTCGGCGGAGCGGATCCCTTCGCGGCGATCGACGTGCCGGCGATCGACTGCGTGTTCGTCAACGGCGTCAAGGTGACCAAAGGCTCGTCGGTGCGCCTGAATCCGAAACGGCGCGCCGATGCGTGGGACATGTTTCTGCGCGACAAAATCGCGACGGTGCGCGCGATCCACCAAGACGTCGAGGACCTGATGTACGTCGCGGTGACCGTCGACGACGACCCGGCGAGCGACCTGCACGATTGGTACGGCCGTTCGTTCTTCTTCTATCCCGACGAAGTCGAGCCGGTGGAGGCTGCGCCGTGATTTTGGTGGCGGGCGTCGGCAACATCTTCTTCGGCGACGACGGTTTCGGCCCCGACGTGATCCGCGTGCTGCTCGAACAGGAGCCGTTGGCCGATGCGAAGGTCGAAGATTTCGGCATCCGCGGGCTGCACCTCGCGTACGAGCTGCTCAACGGCTACGACCGCGCGATCCTCGTCGACGCGGTGCCGCGCGGGGACGTGCCCGGCACGCTGTACGTCATCGAGCCCGACCCGAACGTCGTTCCGAGCACGCCCGATGCGCATCGCATGGACCTGAGCAACGTGTTCGCGTACCTGCGCACGCTCGGCGGCGAGCCGCCGCCGGTCACGATCGTCGGCTGCGAGCCGGAGACGATCGAGCCCGGCATGGGGCTATCGCCGACCGTCGCGCGCTCCGTGGACGGCGCCGCCGCGCTCGTTCGCCGTCTCATCGACCACCCGCACGTGCGGGTCGCAACGCAGCACCCGCAGGTGCGGGTGTCAGCCCAGCACCCGCAGGTGCGGGTCGCAACCCCAGAGCTCGCGGCGCAGGCGCGCGAGACGACCGGAGGTTCGGCATCATGGTCAAAGCAGTAGTCCGCAGCGGCATCGCCATCGGCTTCGCCGTGTTCGCGGCGCGCCAGGCGATCTTCGGCGTGCGGGATCTCGCGCGCTACAACGCGATGCGCGAGATGTCGGGCGAGCCGCCGCTGGGCAAGGGCGGTGGGGACAAGCCCGAGACCAACGCGCAGGCGCGCACGTCGAACCCGCTCACGATGCTGATGAGCATCCCCGGCGACGTGCAGCGGTACCTCAAACTGAAGTCCATGTAGGTTGAGATTCACTGCGGCGTGAAGGGCTCTTGAACTGTGTGCCTTGCGATTCCGGGTCAGGTGGTCGAGTTCGTCGCCGAGCAGCCGGCGCTGGTGAAGGTCGACGTCGGCGGGGTGCGCCGCAACGTCAACATCGGGCTGCTGGAGGACGGCGAGCTCGCACTGGGTGACTGGGTGCTCATCCACGTCGGCTTCGCGCTGAGCAAGGTCAGCGAGATTGAGGCTGCCGGGCAGCTGCAGATGCTGCGCGCGATGGGCGAGGACGAGCTCGCGATGGAAGAGGTCCGCGGCTACACGTTCGCCGCGGACGACGGTGAACGACGATGAAATACGTCGACGAATTCCGCGACCCCGCGCTCATCACCACGGTCGCGCACGAGATCGCGCGCACGGTCGATCCTGCGCGGCACTACCGCATCATGGAAGTGTGCGGCGGGCACACGCACGCGATCTACCGCCACGGCCTGCGCGACGTGTTGCCCGACAACGTCGAGCTCGTGCACGGCCCCGGCTGTCCGGTGTGCGTGCTGCCGACGGGCCGCGTCGACGACGGGCTGGCGATCGCGGTGCAGCCCGATACGATCCTCACCTGCTTCGGCGACATGATGCGCGTGCCGGGCACGAAGGGTACGCCGCTGGAGCTCAAGGCGCGCGGGGCGGACATCCGCATGGTGTACTCGCCGCTGGACGCGCTCAAGCTCGCGCAGGACAACCCGTCCAAGCACGTCTGCTTCTTTGCGATCGGGTTCGAGACGACGGCGCCGTCCACCGCGCTCACCGTGCTGCGCGCGCGCGAACTGGGCGTGAAGAACTTCTCGGTGTTCGTCAACCACGTCACCATCGTGCCGGCGATCCGCGCGATCCTCGACTCGCCCGACATGCGCCTCGACGGGTTCGTCGGGCCGGGCCACGTCGCGACGATCACGGGTTGTCGCCCGTACGAGTTCATCGCGCAACATTACGGCAAACCCGTCGCGGTGGCGGGTTTCGAACCGCTGGATTTGCTCGAAGGCATCCTCATGGTGCTGCGCCAGATCCGCGCGGGCGAAGCGAAGGTGGAGAACCAGTACAAACGCATCGTTCCGTGGGAAGGCAACCCGGCCGCGCTGCGCGCGCTGGCCGCGGTGTTCGCGTTGCGGCCGTACTTCGAATGGCGCGGGCTGGGCTTCATCTCGCAGTCGGCGCTCAAGCTGAAGCCGTCGTTTGCGGACTACGACGCCGAAGTGCACTTCGCGCTGCCCAACGTGCGCGTGACCGACCCGCGCGCCGCGCAGTGCGGCGAGATATTGAAAGGCGTGCTCAAGCCGCCGCAGTGCAAGCTGTTCGGCAAAGAGTGCAATCCCGAGCATCCCGTCGGCGCGCTGATGGTGTCGAGCGAAGGCGCCTGCGCGGCATACTACCGCTATGCGCGCATCGAAGAACGCACCGACGAGGCTGCTTCGCCGAGCTCAGCACAGGCTTTTGCAAACGCCTGAGATGACCACGGTCGCTACACCTCGGCGGGCGCGTTTCACCGACACGCAGATCGAGATGTCGCACGGCGCCGGCGGCAAGGCGTCGCGGCGGCTCGTGGAAGGACTGATTGCGCCCGCGTTCGCGAACCCCGTGCTCGCGACGTTGTCCGACGCGGCGGTGTTCTCGCTGGGCGGCACGCGCGTCGCCACGACGGCGGACGGCTACGTCGTCAAACCGCTGCGATTCCCCGGCGGTTCGATCGGCGAGCTCGCGGTGAACGGCACCGTGAACGACCTCGCCGTGTCCGGCGCGCGCGCGACCGCGCTGATGGCGTCGTTCATCCTCGAAGCCGGTTTGCCCAGCGACGTGCTGCGCGCTGAGGTGCAAGCGATGGCCGATGCGGCCGCACGCGCGGGCGTGCCGATCGTGGGCGGCGACACGAAGGTCGTCGAGCACGGCATGTGCGACGGGATGTACATCACGACGTTCGGCGTCGGAACCGTCGATGAGCGGCTGGTGCTCGACCCGCGTTCCGTGCGCCCCGGCGACAAGGTGCTGCTGAGCGGGCCCATCGGCGACCACGGGATCACGATCTTGCTCGCGCGCGGCGAGCTCGACCTCGAAGCGGACCTGCGCTCGGACACGCGCTCGGTGTGGCCGTTCGTGGCGGCGCTGATCGAGACGTGCGCGAGCGGCGTGCGCTGGATGCGCGACCCCACGCGCGGCGGCGTCGCGACCGCGCTCAACGAGCTGGCGCGCGACAGCGGTCTGGGTATCGTGCTGCGCGAGGAAGACGTGCCGCTGCGGCGCGAGGTGCGCGGCGCGTGCGAGGTGCTCGGGCTCGACCCGCTGCACATTGCGAACGAAGGCCAAGTGCTCGCGATCGTCGCGGCGGCCGATGCAGAGCGCGCGCTCAACGCGTTCCGCTCCGTTGCGGGCGGCGACGGTGCATGCTTCATCGGCGAGGTGCGGGCGGAGCACGGCGGCTCGGTGGTGGGCGTCACGCCGTACGGCGGGACGCGCGCGATCGACATGCTCGTCGGCGACCCGCTGCCGCGGATATGCTGAGCATGCAGACGGGCGCGCTCGCACCGCGGCTCGCCGCGCAGCTGCGCGCGCGCAACCCCGTGCTGCGCACGTTCTTCGAAGCGGAAGCGCCGCGGCTGGCGCGCGCGTCACAGGAAGTCGCCGAGCGCTTCGCGCGCGGCGGCCGGCTGTACGCGTTCGGCAATGGGCCGTACGCGACGGATGCCGCGCACGTGTCGGTGGAGTTCATCCACCCCGTGATCGTCGGTAAGCGCGCGCTGCCCGCAATGGATGCGAGCGCCGCGCCCGAGGCGTTCGTCGACGCGCTCGTGACGCCCGACGATATGGCGATCGCGTTCGGCCCGCCCGAGGGCGACCTGCGCTCGATCGCCGCGCTGCGCCACGCGCGCCGCCGGGGTGCGTACACGCTGGCCTGGCCGGGGATCGAAGCCGACTACAGCGTGACGTCGCCGACCGCCGACCAGCACGTGCACCAAGAAGCGTTCGAGGTGCTCGGCCACACGCTGTACGAGAGCGTGCACGTGTTCTTGGAACACCGCCGCGAGCTCGGCGACGACGTGGGCGCTTCCGCGTTCTTGTATCCGTACCTCGGCTCCGCGCAGCCCGACGCCGGCGCGATCGTCGACGGCGTCGCCGCATCGATCGTCGAGAAGGCCCGCGACGGCGAGCGCCTGCGCGAGGAGATCGCTGCGGAGCAGTCCGACGCGATCGCGGCGGCCGTCGTCGCGATCGGCGAGCGCGTGGCGCGCGGCGGGCGGCTGCTGATCTTCGGCAACGGCGGCTCCGCGACCGACGCGACCGACTTCGCGCTGGACTGCGTGCTCGACGCGCCGGGGATGCGCGCGGTGCCCGCGATCTCGCTTGCGGCGGAACCCGCCGTGCTGACGGCAATCGCCAACGACGTCGGCGCCGAGCTGACGTTCCTGCGCCAGATCGTCGCGCAGTCGCGGCCGAACGACGTCGCGTTCGCGATGTCGACCAGCGGCGGTTCGAAGAACGTGGTCGCGGCGCTGGAAGAAGGGCGCAAGCGCGGGCTGCTCACCGTCGCGCTGCTCGGCTACGACGGCGGCGACGTCGTGCGGCACGGCCTGGCGGACCACGCGATCGTGGTGCGCTGCGACTACATCCCGCGCATCCAAGAAGCGCAAGCGGCCGTGTACCACGTGATTCGCCGCGCGCTTGCGGAGCTTCCAGCCTGATGCTGGAGCTGTACGGGACGACGACGTGTCCGTACACCGCGGAGCTGCGCGAGGACTTGGAATTTCGCGGGCGGGACTTCACGGAGTACGACGTCGATAGCGACCCGGCCGCGATGCAGCGAATGACGGCGCTGACCGGCGGAAGCGGTGCGGCTGCCGTACCGGTGCTCGTCGAGGATGGCCGCGTGCTCCAAGTCGGCTATAACGGGCGATCGTGCTACGTCGCCGTGCGAGGCGACGCGACGACTTGACCCCGGCGGACCGCGCGCTGGATCTGCGGATTCGCGGCGTCGTGCAAGGCGTCGGCTTTCGGCCCTTCGTGTACCGGCTCGCACAAAAACACGCGCTGAGCGGCTGGGTGCTCAACGATGAGAGCGGCGTGTTGGTGCACGTGGAAGGCGCGCTCAACGTAATCGACGCGTTCACGCGCGCCGTCGTCGACGAGGCGCCGCCGGCCGCGGCGATCGCCTCGGTCGACGCAACGCCGGGCGTTCACGAAGGCTTGCGCGGCTTCGCGATCCGCGCGAGCGGCGCAACGCCGGAGCGGCTCACGGCGCGCATCGCGCCCGACATGGCGGTGTGCGACGCGTGCCTGCGCGAGATGTTCGATCCGGCGGACCGGCGGTATCTGTACCCGTACGTCAACTGCACCGGCTGCGGGCCGCGCTACAGCATCGTGCTCGCGCTGCCGTACGACCGCCCCGCGACGACGATGGCGCCGTGGCCGATGTGCGCGCAGTGCGCGGCGGAGTACCGCGATCCAGCCGACCGGCGCTTCCACGCGCAGCCGGTGGCGTGCCCGGCGTGTGGGCCGGCGTACGTGCTGCGCGGCGACGGCACGCGCGAGGAACTGCGCGGGAACGCGGCGATCGAGGCGGCAGCGGCCCTGCTGCGCGATGGCGCGGTCGTTGCGGTGAAGGGCATCGGCGGCTATCACCTCGCGTGCGATGCGGCAAACGCGGACGCCGTATGCGCGCTGCGCGAGCGAAAATACCGCAAGGAGCGCCCGTTCGCGGTGATGGCGCGCGATCTCGAGGTGGCGCGCGCGCTGATCGAGCTCGACGGCGAGGCAGAAACGCTGCTGATCTCGGTCGCGCGGCCCATCGTGCTCGCGCCCGCGCGGCGAACGCTCGAGGGCGTCGCGCCCGACAACCGCGAGCTGGGCGTGATGCTGCCGTACACGCCGCTGCAGCATCTGCTGTTCGCGCGCGGCGCACCGGACGTTCTGGTGATGACGAGCGCGAACCGTTCAAGCGAGCCGATGGCGTTCGACGACGCCGACGCGCTCGCGAGCTTGGCAGGGATCGCCGACGCGTTCCTGATCGGCGAGCGCCGCATCGCCCGGCGCGTCGACGACTCCGTCGCACGCGTGACGGCGGCGGGGCCCTCGGTTCTGCGGCGCGCGCGCGGGTTCGCGCCGCAAGCGATCGCGACGATCCCGTCCGCGCGGCCGATCCTCGCGGTGGGCGGCGATCTGAAGAACGCGGTCGCGCTGGTGGTTGACGGGCAGGCGTTCGTGAGCCAGCACGTCGGCGATCTCGATCACGTCCCCGCGCGCGAAGCATTCGAGGCAACGGTGCGCGATTTGTGCGCGATGTACGGGATTCGCGAAGAGGAACTGCTCGTGGCGCACGACGCGCACCCGGAGTACGCGTCGACGACGTACGCGCGCGCGCTCCTGGGCGAGCATGTCGCGATCCAGCACCACCGCGCCCACGTCGCGAGCGTGCTCGCCGAGCGCGGCGAGTTGACGCGCGAGGTGCTCGGGGTCGCGTTCGACGGCACCGGTTACGGCGACGACGGCACGATTTGGGGCGGTGAGTTCTTCGCCGGCAGCGTGCGCGGCGGCTTCACGCGCGTCGCGCACCTGCGCGGCGCGCCACTGCCCGGCGGCGACGCCGCCGCGCGCTTTCCGGTGCAAGCCGCGGCGGGCTTCTTGTTCGATCTGCCGGACGTACCGGAGCTCACCGCACCGCCGTTCGACTTCCCGCCACGCTACGAGCGCGCGCGCGCGATGATCGCCAAGAACGTGCGCGTGTTCCGCACGACGTCGATGGGCCGGCTGTTCGACACCGTCGCGGCGCTGCTCGGCTTCACGCGCGAGATCACGTTCGAGGGCCAGGCCGCGATGTGGCTGGAACACCTCGCCACTGCCGCCGGCGAAACGGCACCGTACGACTTCCCGCTGCGCGAGGGTGAACTCGACTATCGTCCGCTGCTTGCCGCCGTCATCGAAGATCGCACGCGCGGGCGCGAGGCCGGGTCGATCGCGCGCGCCTTCCACGCATCGGTCGCCAACGCGGTCGTGCGCGTGCACGATGCGCTGGGCGCGGGCAAGCCGCTCGCCGCGTCCGGCGGCGTGTTCCAGAACCGGCTGCTCCTCGAGATGCTGCACGCCCGGCTCGCCTCGACACTGTGGCTGAACCGCATCGTACCCGCCAACGACGGGGGCCTGTGCCTGGGGCAAGCGGCGCTGGCTTCTTCCGCCGGTACGTAGACGGCGTTACACCGACCTGATCCTGCCCTAACCCAAGTCAGTCGGCGGGCGCCGGCGATCGTTGCAGCCGCAGACGGCTGATCATCTGCTGCGTCGGCAGTTTCAAATCCGTCGCGAGCCGGAAGAACGCGAGCGCCTTCACCGTCAGCCACGTGACGTCGAGTTCGTACCAGCGCAAGCCGTGGCGCGCCGAGAACGGGAACGCGTGGTGGTTGTTGTGCCAGCCTTCGCCCCACCCCAGCAGCGCGACCCACCAGCAGTTCGTGGAGCGGTCGTCGGTGCGGAACGAGCGGTAGCCGATCGTGTGCGCCGCGCTGTTCACCAGCCACGTGAACTGGTACACGAGCGCGAGCCGCACGAACACGCCCCAGATCACCCACGACACGCCGCCGATTGCGAACAGCACCGCGGCGAGCAAGACCGTCAGCACCGGATGGAATTTATCCAAGGCACGGTAGAACGGATCGGAATACAGGTCCGCGGCGTACCGGTGCTTCTGCTCGGCCGTGAGCACGTTGGGGTTCGGCAACACCATCCACAAGAAATGCGACCAGCGGAAGCCCGCGTTGGCATCGTGCGGGTCGCCTTCGCGGTCGGTGTGCGCGTGATGCGCGCGATGCGTCGCGACCCACTCGATCGGCGAACCTTGGAGCGAGAGACAACCGCACACCGCCACGGCGTATTCGAGCGGCTTCCATAGCTTCAGGCTGCGGTGCGTGAGCGTGCGGTGGAAGCCCAGCGCGATGCCGATGCCGCCGGTCACGTAGATCAGCACCGCCATGACGATCACCGACGACCAGTGGAAGAATCCCGGCCAAACCGCGGCGAGGGCGGCGACGTGGATCAGGACCAGCACCGTGCCGGCGAAAGCGTTGCCCTTGCGTGAACCCATGTGGTCGAAATAACTCCTGGGGACCGGTGCCGGATTGAGCGTGCTGCTCGCTTGCTGAGGCCACGCGCGTTGTAGCACAACGTACCCAGCGAGGAAACGTTCGCAGGCGTGCGAGCGCCGCCCTAGTATCCTCTCGGCGTTTTCAGGCCAAGCCCTTACGCCAGGGCGCGCTCCTCGGCGCGGATTCGCCACGAAAGCAGCGCCACGTTCAGCGTTGCGAAGAGCGCCGCATGCCAAACGAGCCCGAGCGCGAGGGAGACGCACGGGATCTCGAGCGCGAC
Organism: Vulcanimicrobiota bacterium; assembly: GCA_963792235.1. Classification (GTDB taxonomy): domain Bacteria; phylum Vulcanimicrobiota; class Vulcanimicrobiia; order Vulcanimicrobiales; family Vulcanimicrobiaceae; genus Vulcanimicrobium. Next base: position 19,830 of record CAWBVR010000020.1, on the reverse strand, counting down.
GACGAGGTAATTCGGATGGCGCACGAAGCGGTACGGGCCCGACGTCACCGGCGCAAGGCCGGGCACCACGATGATGCGCGTCGTCCAGCGCGATCCCAGCGCGAGCATAGCCCACAGGCGCGCGGCCTGCAGCAATACGAACGCGAACACGAATGGTACGGACGCGGCGTGGCTCCAGCCGAGCAGCCAAAGCGTCGCCAGCCACGTCGTGTGGAACGCGATCATCACCGGATAATGCTCGGCACCACGCTCGTACGCACCGTTCCGAAGCAGCGCCTTGGTGTTGCGCGACGAGACGATCAGCTCGCTGAGCCGCTGCAGCGTCAAGAACGCGAGCAGCAGCGTCCCGCTCGTCACCCCGCCTGCGCCAGCGCGACGAAGCTCGCCGTGAAACCGGGGCCGAGCGCGGCGAACACCGCGAGCGGCGGCATGCCTGCGCGCAGCGCGCGCTCGAGCACGAAAAGAGCAGTCGGGGACGACATGTTGCCGAAGTCGCGCATGACGGTGCGCTCGTGGTCGAGCGTGCCCGCGGGGACGTCGAGCGCGGTCTCCAGCGCGTCGAGCACCTTCGCGCCGCCGGGATGGCAGATGACGCGATCGACGTCGTCGCGGTCGAGGCCCATGCGCGCGACGGCCGCGTCGTACACCTCACGATAGCGTCCTGCCACGAACGACGGAAGCGAGCGCGACAACGACACGCCCAGGCCGACCTCGTCGACGCTCCAGCCCATCACGTCGAGCGTGCCGGGCCACAGATGCTCGGTCGAGCCGATCACGACCGGGCCTGCGCCGTCGCTGCTGGAGAGGATCGCTGCTGCGGCACCGTCGGCGAACAGCGAGGTGGCGATGACGTCCGCTTTCGTGGCGCGGTCGGCGCGAAACGCCAAGCTGCAGAGCTCGATCGCGACGAGCAGCACGGTGGCGTGCGGACGGCCCGCGGCCAGGCGCGCGGCGAGCGCGAAGCCCGACACGCCGCCCGCACAGCCCAGCCCGAACACCGGCACGCGCATCGTGTCCGGCCGAAAGCCGAGTTTGGGCAGCATGCGCGCCTCGATGCTCGGTGTCGAGACGCCCGTCGACGACACGAAGACCACGGCATCGATCTGCGCCGCGTCAAGCGACGCATCGTCGAGCGCACCACGCACGACGCGCTCGAACAGCGCAGACGCGCCTTCGAGGTAGGCGCTCGTGCGGTCAGCCCAGCCGCGCGGTTCGGCGAACCACGACGCCGGCACGGTGGTATAGCGCTGCGCCACGCCCGTCGACGCGAACACGCGCGAAAGCCGGTCGTAATCCGTCATCCGCGACGCGAAGTAGCCGCGCGCAAGGTCTGCAGCTGCCGCTTGGTCGAGCACGTGCTCGGGGACTGCCGTGACCACGGTGACCAGGCGAACAGGAGGAGCGAATTGGGCGACCATCGCGGCTTTCCGGCGCCGGTGAAAAGCGCGCTGATCCGTAACGCGCCGAATCACTCATCGGATTGCGGCAGCCGAGACCGCCCGGCCGACCGCCTGGCCGCATTAGGGGCGAATTTGCTTGACGTACTCCCGCAGCCGCCGGGTCAGGGTGGTGAACGCGGCGCGCACGGCGAGCTGCGGCTCTTTGTGTCCTTCGTGCTCGGCGGATTTGTGGACGCGCTCGGGCTCGTCGTCGCTCGCAGGCGGTACCGGGCGCACGTCGTCCGCGTGATTCACGACGAGCTCCGTCCCCGGCAAGCTCAGCTCGATGCGCACGTTGAACGGCGAGCCGTGCTTGTGGCGGCGATGCGCGTGCTCGATCAGCACGCGGCAGCTTACGATGCCGTGAAAGAATCGCTCCAGCTTTGCCGCCTCCGCCTGGATCAGGCGCTCGAGGTCCGGCGACGGCTCGACGTCGCGGTAGGCAATCTGCGGTTGAACGGCCATCGGTCTTCTTCGCGGCCTAGGTGGCGGGTTGCTCTCCGCGCAGCGCGCGCAGGGTCGACAAGCGCAGCTCCATCTCGTCCATGACGATGTCCGCAAGGCCTTGGAGCACGTCCGCTTGCTGCGGCGAGAACATGCGCGGTTCGCGGTCGATGAGGCACAGCGTGCCTAGCCGGTGGCCGTCGGTCGTGCGCAGCGGCGCGGCGGCATAGAACTGCAGGCCGAACTTGCCTGCCACGAGCGGGTTCGCCAAGGTGCGGGCGTCGGCGCGCGCGGCTTCGACGACGTACGGCCGATCTTCCATGATGCACGACGCGCACAGGCCCGGGTCGCGGCCGATCTGATCGACCTCGTCGAGACCGTGGCGCGACTTGAACCAGATACGGTCGTGGTCGACGATCGTCACCAGCGCGATCGGGACGTCGAAGATTTTTGCGGCGAGCGCCGTGACGCGGTCGAATGCGCCGTCGGGCGGCGTGTCGAGGATGTCGTAGCGGCGAATCGCGTCGAGGCGCGCGAATTCCGTGCGATCGTCGATGGTCGTCATACTGAGCTATCTCCATGGCGGGTGGCGAACGTGATGCGGGCATGGCTGCCGCCGCCGGGGCGGCGTTCAACGCTGAAGTCGGTCGTGAAATGGCGGATGAGAAAGAGGCCGCGGCCGAACTCGCTGTACAGATCGGACGGCAGGCGCGGGCTGAACTCGAAGCCGGGTCCGGCGTCCAGAAAGTGCAGCACGACGAGATCGGCGTGCGGCTCCAGGATCAGCTCGACGGTGCCCGGCGCGTGGCGCAGCGCGTTGCCGAGCAGCTCCGCGACGACGAGCTCCGCGTCGACGAAGCGTGCGCGATCGAGCGAGGTGTGTTCCAGCGCCGCGCAGAGCTCGCGCCGCGCGCGCGCAGCGACGTCGGACCAGCGCGGATCGAACCGCCAGCGCTGCACGGGCACGGCCCCCTGCACGCTGATCACCATGATCGCGACATCGTCCCGCGGGGCATCGCCCAGCACGGCGTCGCGCAGGAATTGCGCCACCCGGTCGCGCTGGGGGAGCGCGGGATCCCGCAGCGCGAGCTCGAGCCGGCGTTCGCCTTCGAGGACGTCGCGGGTGGCTTCGATGAGGCCGTCGGTGTACAGCACGAGCATCGAGCCCGGCGGGAGGGCGAAGTGCCGCACGTCGATGGTGGTCATCAGGTCCAAGCCGAGCGGAACCCCGCCGCCCGGGATTTGCACGAGGGCGCCGTCGGGCAGGCGCAGGTACGGGCCGGGATGTCCGGCGTTCGCGTACGCGCACTGCTGCGTGACCGGATCGACGACGCCGACGAACGCGGTGACGAACCGATCGGGGTGCTGCGCGCGCAGCGTCCGTTCAGCCGCGGCGAGCATGAGCGCCGGATCGGGATGCACCTGCGCCACGCCGCGCACGGTCTGCCGCACGTTGACCATCGCGATCGCGGCTTCGAGACCCGATCCGACCACATCGCCGATCGACACGACGAACCGGCCGTCGGCGAGCCGAAATGCGTCGTACCAGTCGCCGCCGACGAGCGCCTCGGCCCGCCCCGCTTCGTAGATCGCGTCGAATCCGTAGCCGGAGCCGTTCGGCAGCTCCGAAACCAGCGCAGCGTTTTGAAAGGTCAGCGCGACGTGGCGCTCGCGCTCGAACCGGCGCGCGTTGGCGAGCGCCCGGCCGCATCGTTCGGCGACGGCACGCAACATGCGCGCGCCGGCGTCGTCGACGCCCCGCAGGTGCAGCGTGCCGACCGGCGCCCCGTCGGCCGCGAGCGGAAACGTGAGCTCGTCGCCCGGCGGCTGCGCCTCCATCGCGGTCTCCGTTTCGCGCGGATCGGCCAGCGTCACGTACGCGGCTCGCGCGAATGCCGGAGCAACCGCGTCGGCGATCGCGTCCAAAGTCGCGCCCAGATCGGGCGACCGGAAGATGCGCATGGTGAGACGATCCAGCGCGGCCCAGTCGGCGGCGCGGAATTCCGGGGCCGAAAATTCAGCGATCGGCGGCGACGAACGCCGCGTCGCCGTCTGCCGGAGCGTGGTACCGGGCGCGTCCAGAGCCGAGATCTCCCTCTTCCTCTCTAGTCCCCGCGACACGTCGTGCTAAACGCAGGATTTGGCGGTACGGCAGGAGGCGCCCGGACCATTCTCCTACCGAATCCGGATATGCAGCGTCTCGCCCGCGCGCTGGCCGCCGTTTGCACGGTGGTCATGATCGCGTTCCCTCCGCCCGGCTCCGCGCAACAGACGGCGCCCTCTGCTTCCTCCGCGTCGCCGGCGCCGTCCTCCGGGCCCACGCCCGGACCCGGCGCGGTTTCGGTGCCGCTGGCCGACCCGTATCCGTCCACGTACGTGCCGTTTCCGTCGCGCGCGACGCTTATCACGCACGCGACGATCCTCACCGCCGCAGGCCCGGTGATTCACGACGGTTCGATCCTGCTGCGCGACGGCAAGATCGCTGCGGTCGGCGCGAACGTCGGAACGCCGGCGGGCGTGACGGTCACGATCGACGCGCGTGGCAAGTACGTCACTCCCGGGATCGTGGACGTGCACTCGCACCTCGGCGATTATCCCGCGCCCAGCGTGAGCGCGCACTCCGACGGCAACGAAGCGACGAACCCGAACACCGCCAACGTGTGGGCGGAGCACTCCGTGTGGCCGCAGGATCCGCAGTTTCCGCGCGCGCTCGCGGGCGGTGTCACGACGCTGCAAGTGCTGCCCGGGTCGGCGAACCTCATCGGCGGGCGCAGCGCAATCCTCAAGGTCGTGCCGGCGCGTACCGTGCAAGGGATGAAGTTTCCCGGCGCGCGCTATGGCTTGAAGATGGCGTGCGGCGAGAACCCCAAGCGCGTGTACGCGCAGCGCGGGCCGTCGACGCGGATGGGCAACATGGCGGGTTACCGCGCGGCGTGGATTTCCGCCGAGTCGTACCGCCGCCGCTGGGATGCGTGGAATGCGACGCACAAGGGCGATCCGCCCGGGCGCGATCTGGCGATGGAGACGATGGCCGAAGCGCTGCGCGGCGACATCTACGTGCACATGCACTGCTACCGCGCCGACGAGATGGCGCAGGTGATCGACATGTCGCACGAGTTCGGCTACAAGGTGCGCATGTTCCACCACGCGATCGAGGCGTACAAGATCGCCGACCTGCTCGCGAAGGAAGGCATTGCCGCGACGATGTGGGCCGACTGGGGCGGCTTCAAAATGGAAGCGCTCGACACGGTGCGCGCAAATATCGGCTTGGTCGACGCGGCGGGCGCGCGCGCGACGATCCACAGCGACGACCCCTCGGGGATTCAGCGGCTGAACCAGGAGACGGGCAAAGCGATGTACGCCGCGAAGCGGATCGGGCTGCCGGTAACGGAGGACGTCGCGATCAAGTGGATGACGATCAACTCGGCGTACGCGCTGGGACTCGACGACAAGATCGGCTCGCTCGAGGTCGGCAAGAACGCCGACGTGGTGCTGTGGGACGGTGATCCGTTCAGCGTGTACACGCACGCGGAGAAGGTGTTCGTGGACGGCGCGCTGCTGTACGACCGCGACGACCCCAAAGCGAACTGGCGAACGGATTTCGAGCTGGGCTACGTGCGATCGGCGGTGCGGAAGTGAACGCGCGATCGTTGGCTTGCGCAGTGATGGCTGCGCTGTTGGGCGCGACCGCGGCTGCGAACGCGGAGACGGTGGCGATCACCGGGGGGACGGTGTATCCGGTGAATGGGCCGCGCATTCCGAACGGCACCGTCGTGATTCGCGATGGGCGCATTGCGGCAGTCGGCGCGAACGTGGCGATTCCGGCCGGCGCGCGCCGTATCGATGCGCGCGGGAAGATCGTGACGCCCGGCTTGATCAACGCGCAGACGCAGCTTGGGCTCGTGGAAGTGGGCGGCGAACGCGCGACGCGCAACGTCAGCGCGCGCGGCGTCATCAACGCGGATTTCCGGCCCTGGGAAGGCTTCTTCTCCCAGTCCGCCTACATTGCCGCGACGCGCGAGGACGGTGTGACGACGGTCGGCATCATACCGCAAGGCGCGTTCGTCGCGGGTCAGGCGGCGGCGATGGATCTCGCTGACGGGACCGCGTCCGACATGGTGCGGCGTGCGCCGGTCGGTGTGGTTGCGACGATCGTCGTCAACCCGCGCTTGACCAACGACGTCGACGAGCAGACCGCCGGCGACACGGCGGCCGGCGGTGAGACCACGGCGCCGCCGCAGTCGCGCGCGGATGCGCTCGCGGCGTTGCGCGACCTGCTCGAAGACACGCGGTTCTACGCCGCGCACCGCAAGGGTTTCGACGCGGGGGCGCTGCGCGGGCTGAGCGCGTCGCACCGCGCGCTGCAAGCGATGCTCGACGTGGTGCAGGGACGCCAGCCGCTGATGGTCGGCGTCGACCGCGTCGACGATATCGACGCGATGGTGCGCTTCGCGCGCCGCGAGCACATCCGCCTCGTGATCCTGGGCGGCGCGGAAGCGTGGCAGATCGCGCCGCGCCTCGCGGCGGCTCACGTGCCGGTGATCACCGGCGCGATGAACAACATCCCGGACTCGTTCGACACGCTGGGCCAGCGGCAAGAGAACGCCGCGGTACTGCGGCGCGCGGGCGTGGAGGTGGCGCTCGTGGGCAACGCCGGCGGCGGCGACGAGGAAGCGTTCAACGCGCGCAACGTGAAGTACGAAGCGGGCAACGCCGTAGCGTACGGCATGTCGCACGACGACGCGCTACGCGCGGTCACGCTGGGGCCGGCGACGATCCTGGGGATCGCGGACCACGTCGGCTCGCTCGCTGCCGGCAAGGACGCGAACGTGGTGGTGTGGAGTGGCGACCCGTTCGAGCTGTCGACGAACGTGGAGCACGTCTTCGTGCGCGGCCGCGAATATCACGACCGTTCGCGCCAGGACCAGCTGACGGAGCGTTACCGCCACCTGCCCCGCACGAACAACTAAATACGTCACCAATGGTCACACCGATTTCGCCGCTGCTCCTCGCCGCTTCCCTTGCGTTGCCTACGTCCTTTGTCGCGCCGAAGGGCTGGGTTGCGAAGGCTCCGCCAGCGGAAACACCAGTCAACTTCATTTGGCTGTCACCGAAATTTGGTGTCAACGGAAATGGGGAGAATCTTTCCGTGACAACTCATCCAGCTTTGGCCAGCACCACGCTTGATGCGGAGGTGCACCGCGCGATCGGCGAGCTGTCGCAGGATCGAGAGATCGTCAATTCCCACGCCGAACTGACGTGCCACGGCCAACAAGCAGGTTGGACGTTTGATGCGCGCCTGCCGCTACCGAACGGTAAGCTCATCTCTCAGGTCTACCACTTGACAATTGTTGGCGCCCAGACCTACGGGTTCATCTTCACCCACGCGGCGGGCGATCCCATCGACCCGGCGATCCGCAAATCGATACAGTCAATTTGCCCGGAAGCACCTTACGAGCGTACCGGTCGGCGAAAGCGGCGAGACGATCGTTCGGCTGCGGCCGCTTCGCCCTCGAGGCGATGCGCCATCATCCTGATGTTCGCGTGTGCGACGCCGACAGCGCTGCAGCTTTCAGCGCCCCGGCGAGTGCATCGGCCACGTGACGATGCGCCTCATCACTGGTCGGCGGTATCGGTAGGTCTGCGGCGAGACGCGCGTAAACCGCGCGCCAAGCCGCCGGGGGGCGGAGGGAGGGCGCCCGGCACGTCGTGCGTCCCTCGTTCGCCGAACACCTCGCGAAGCGTTTGGGCTAAGATGCTTTGATCGATAAGCGCGTCGCCGACGAGGAGCGCCATGTCGACGAGGTCCTTGACTCGGGTCGATTCGCGGGTGCCATATCGCTTTGTGTATGCGTGAATCTTCTCGGCAAGATGTTGTTCTACCGGGATGGCGCCGACGGTCGCCGGCGCGATACCGGCAAAATCCAGCAGCGGCGGCGCCGTGAGTACTTGAGGTTCACCAAGCCACGGGTCCGCGAAGCTGACGTCGATTTTGAGGTCCTCGAAAATTCGACCGTTCTCGTACAGCACCGTTACCTTGAATCGGTACATGTCTACTCCATCCACGGGCTTGTGGCGTTCACCTAGCCGGAGCGCGAAGTAGTCACTGAGCTCGACCGCAGCGGCGGCATCGAGCGTCTCCATCATTTCTCGAGGTCGACGTGCGTAGAAATATCGATATCGATTGTCGCTCGCGCACGTTCCAGGCGATACTCCAGAGCGACCCCACCCTTTAGTAGCCACGCATCGGGTGCAACGTGACTCAGGCGCGCGAGAACGCGATCGAACGCAAGTTGTTTGCGAAGGTCCTGGATCGTGCGGTGCTCGGTGACAAGAGCTGCTAGCCTGGTTTTCAGGGCCGCTTCGAATGCGGCGACGGTGGCGTACCACGGGTGCCGCCGGCTAACGCCTCGCCGACGTCGTCTCTCGGCGTCACGTGGATTGCCCTTCTTGGATGAGGTCGCGGACGCGTGCGGACGTGTTTTTCATTGCGCGCTCTAGATCACGCCGAGTCAGAAGACCGCGACGTAGTGCTTCGCGCACGGCCATGACGATCTGCTCGGGCCCGGTGTGCGCTCGAGCGGAGTCGACGATCGAGCGAGCTAGCGACGTTGCGCGAAATCCTTCGTGCTGCATGATGTCGCCCGGTGCGAACGGTCGCGTCGTCGTATGCAGCTCGACGTCGTGGGCCGGTACGGTGACGTAGCGGCGAGCGCGTGGAACGGTAAAATGCAGCCGTGAGGGCGCGACGTCCGACACGCCGTACAGTTGGAGCGCCGATTCATGTGAGACAATGGCGTCCTTGCCGAGCGCGGTGGCAGCGACGATCAGCGGCTCCCGCGGGCTTGATGGGAAATCGGCGAGGCGATAGACGCCATGCCCCAGCCGCTCGATCGTCCCCGTTCGCGAGTGATAGGCGAGGGAGCTGGAGCTCATTCCCAAAGCGCGAGCAGCGGAGGCGGTGAAAACACCGTTTCGCTCGCTTGCAAGCTGAGCAAGCTCCCGGCGGCGGGTGAGCCGCGGGGTGTCGGGATTCCGCTTTGTCATGGATTTAGTCTATATTATCGAGTTGTTCCATGACAAGGTTCGAATAGTGCAAACCATTCTCGAGACCAGACCTAGCAACCGCGCGGAGTCTCGTTGCTAAGCCGCATAGCGACGAGCCAGGGAAGGAGCGATTATGGCAGAAGGGCCATATCGGCGTGAGACATTCGGGTGAGTCGAACCAGAAAGTGATCGAGTGGATCGCTTCAGCGAAGAAAGACCTAAAAGCGATGCCTGAGGAGGTCCAAGACGACCTCGGCTATGCGCTCGATCTGGCGCAACATGGCCTTCAGGCAGACTACGCCAAGCCGATGAAGGGCGATCTCCGAGACGTCCTGGAGATCGTCGCGGATAATGAGAGAGGCGACAGCACATTTCGGGCAGCGTACACGGCGAAGATCGGTGACGTCATTTACGTTCTCGACGCGTTCCAGAAGAAATCGAAGAAAGGTGCCGAGACCCCCAAGCGAGATCTCGACCGAATCCGCGATCGTCTCAAGCAAGCACGGGAGCATCATGCGCAACAGCAAAAAGGTTGAATTCGAGCGTGGCAGCGGAAATGTGTTCGCTGACCTTGGCCTTGCGAATGCGGAGGAACGGCAAGCCAAGGCACGGTTGATGTACGTGATCAACGGTGAAATCAAACGCCAAGGCTTAACTCAAACACGCGCCGCCGAAGTCACTGGATTGAATCAGGCTGACATTTCCCGCCTTGCTCACGGACGAGGATTGAAATTTTCCACTGACCGGCTGATCGACGTGATTCGACGCCTTAGCATGGACGTTGAGCTAACCGTTCGCCACCGGGAGAGTGGCGTCGGAACGTTTGAAGTACGCGAACTCGTGTGAAGGTGCGCCGTAAGCCGCAATAGCTGCTCTCGTCGAGATCGTGGCTCACCCTTCGACAAGCTCAGGGTGACACGTGGCTTTGGGAAACGTCGCGCAAGGGCTTCAGTCTCGAAATTATCTTTGCGACAGGTGAGTGCATTGCGTCGTAAAGATCGACCGCATACTGAGCGTTGAGCCAGAATCCGACAGATGGTCCCAAGACGCGCTCTAGGCGCATCGCCGTGTCGGTGCTGATACTGCGTTTGCCATTGACGATCTCGTTGAAACGATGATAGGTGATCCCCAAGCGCTGAGCGAGAACCGTCTGCGTGATCCCGAGCGGCTCGATGAACTCACGTAGGATGATTTCGCCCGGGGCCGGTTGGGCGTCGGTGGGTTGGGATGCGTAGAACCATAAGTGTCGTGACTCCGTGAGATTCGACGAAGTCAGTGATAGTCGACGATTTCGACATCGACCGGGCCGGCGTCAGTCCATTCAAAGCAGACCCGATACTGATCGTTAATGCGGATGGAATGCTGTCCGGCCCGGTTGAGCTCGGGGACCGGGGCAGTGGCGTCGGCGCGTTTGAAGTGCGCGAACTCGTGTGAGGTGCGCCGTAAGGCGCCGTAGCTGATTTCGTCGCTTTTGAACGATTGCGCCGGGCTTGCCCGGCGCTTTCCTTTTGGGGTGCGATCGGGGCGCACCCTTCGACAAGCTCAGGGTGACAAGAGCGGAGCGCTCGCGATCAGCGCTCCCGGGCACCGTTCTGAACCGAGAGCTCCCAGCGATACCCATCCGGATCGTGAAACCACAGGCCCATATGCGGCGAGCCGGGCGCTGTGGGGCCGATCTCGTCGCCCGGATCTTCTAGTTCTACGCCGTTTTTCTTCAACGTCGCGAGCGCTTCGCGCAGCGCGCGCATACTGTCAAGGTGAAACGCGAAGTGGTCGATCGTCTCCGGATGTGGTGTGCCTTTGAAGAACCCGATGATAATCGCGTCGTTCGTCAGCGCGATGGCCTCATCGGACCGGAACATTTCCTGCAGATCGAAGTTCGTGGTCCAAAACTGCGCGCTCTTCTCCGGGTCTCTGACGGCAAAGCTGAAATGCCAGACCGCGCCAAGCTGTACTTTCACGTCCGTAGCTCCTCGTGACGCATCAAGGCGTCGGTGGGTTGGAATGCGTAGAACCGTCCATGCTATGGCCGGCCCGCGGTCAGCGCAACGAGGCGCGGGTCCGGATCGAGCGCAATCGGCGCACCTAGCACGACAGTCGCAAAGCCGGCGTGTCCCGGGTTGAGAACGACGTTAAAATCGCCTTCGTCATATGCCTCGGGCAATACCGCACTGGGGACGATCAGGCCGACCGATGTCCCGCGCCACGCTGTGGCGAGCGCACGGCACTCCGTTCGGCCCGCCATCGTGCGCCAACGCGCGCTCAGTCGTGCGCGATCTAGCAGCACAACCTGCGCATCCGGTACGTCAACCGGATAGTACGCGTAACCGTCCAGGCTCGCCGTCCCGGACTGCACGACGACCTCGAGGAACCCCAGCGCCACGCGCGTTGAAAGGTACACCGCACGGTGACCGCGTTCGTTCCACCGTCCCGGAGATCGCGCAGCGCCGTTTCCGTCGATCGCCTCAGCGGCGATCGCCCGGAGGCGCGTCACCCGGTAGAGCCGCAATTATGCGAAGGCGCCTTCGTCGATCCGCCCAAGCGCGTCTTCGACCTCGCGAGCACTGACCTCGGTATCGAGCAAATCGAGCGGGCGCATATCATCGAGAGACCAATTTGGCGTAACCATCCAGCGCTCAGCCGTCGCGCGCGAGCCTAGCACGGCTTCGGCCAGCGCGTAGATTCGTGCCACGCGCGCGAGGCGATCGGACTCGTCGGGCCGTAGCCGCGCAGGCCGCCGCTGCACGGTACGCAGCGGGATCCCCGCCGCAGCGGCCAGTTGCTGACGGCTCAGGGCGGTGTACTCGGCCACCAACGTAAACGACTTGATAGGGAGGCCCAGTCGAACTGCATCGACTAGCCCCTCCGCCCCCGTCTTGAGCCCGAGAATCGCCTCTGCGCTCGACATGTGCCCAGTATACCATATTGGCGCAACGGCAGACGACATCTGGCGCTCGACAGCGTCCGCGCCAGGACCAGCTGACGGAACGCTACCGCGACCTGCCGCACGAACAACTAACGGTCCGCGGCCGCCGACTTCATCGCTGCGATGCGATCACGGAAGCGATCGGTCTTGATGACCGCGCGGCGGTGCTTCGCAGTACCGACTGGGCCGTTGTCGTCGACGGCTTCGACATCGAAGTCGATCTGACGGCCATCGACCGCGCGGATCGTCGCCGTTGCGCGGACGCGTACGCCGATCGGTGTCGGCGCCGTGTGCGTCATGTCGACGACGATGCCGAGGCTGCGTTCATCGTCGTCCAGGAACGGCTTCAGCGCTTCGAGCGCGGCCCATTCCATGCATGCGACGAGCATCGCGGTTGCGAGCACCGGGGGCATCTCGGCCCAGCTCGGCACCTCCGGCAAGAGGCCCGGTACCGTGACGCGCTCGTCGACCGTCATTTCGACCGTGTGTGAGCTTCCGACTATGGGCGTGCGCACCGTGGGCACCTCGTCTTCGGGAACAAGTCGCTGACCCGGGTACGTCGAACGGGTGTCCCTACCATGCTGATGTCATCCGCCGAGTACCGTGACTCGCTGCGCCGCTACTCGCCGACCGTGTACGTCAACGGATGCCTCGTCGAGTCGGTCGCCGACGAACCGCTGCTCGCGCCCGGCGTGCGCGCGATCGGGCTCACGTACGATTTTGCGCTCGACGAACGCTATCGGCCGCTGATGACCGCGACGCAGCAGCGCACCGGGCGCGTCGTGAACCGCATGCTGCACGTCAACGACGCGGTGGACGATCTCCTCCAGAAGCTCGAAGCCGTGCGGCTCGTGTGCAAGTACACCGGGTGCGCGCAGCGCTATCTCGCGCACGACGCGCTCAACGCGATCTTCCAGGCCACGTACGGCTTGGACGCCGACCACCGCACCGAATACCACGGACGGCTGCTGCACTATCTCGAACACGTCCAGGACGAAGACCTCACGCTGGGCATCGCGATGACGGATGCCAAGGGGGATCGCTCGCTGCGGCCGCACGATCAGGCGAATCCGGACGTGTACGTCCGCATCGTCGAACGGCGTCCGGACGGCATCGTGATCCGCGGGACGAAAGCGATCGTGACCGCCGCGCCGTACGTGCATGAGTTCTTGGTCATGCCGTGCCGTACGATGACCGCCGACGATGCGGACTACGCCGTGTGCTGCGCCGTGCCGGTCGATGCGCCCGGGGTGACGATCATCGCGCGGCCCGCGGGGCGGCCCGGCGAAGCGGGCGCGACGTTCAGCGCGAAGTACGGCCAGTCGACCGGCGTCGTCGTGTTCGACGACGTGTTCGTGCCGCACGACCGCGTATTCTTGGCCGGCGAGTGGGGGCATACCGGCCATCTCACGACGACGTACGCGACGCACCATCGGCACAGCTGCATCGGCGCGCGGGCGGGCTTCGGCGATCTGCTGATCGGCGCGGGCGTGCTGATGATCGAGTCCAACGGGCTCGACATGGAGCGGCACGGCCACGTCCGCGAAGCGATGGTCGAGCTGATCAAGATCGTCGAGGGCTTCTTCGCCTGCGGCGTTGCGTCGTCGGTGTACGGCCAGCTCGATCCCGCCGGGAACGCGCAGCCCGACGGCGTGTTCAGCAACATCGGAAAGCTGCTGCTCGCGACGCAGATCTACGACATGCACCGGCTCGCGAACTACGTTTCAGGTGGGCTCGTCGTCGCGCTGCCCGGGCCTGAAGAAGACCACAACCCCGCCACGCAGGCGAGCCTCGCGGCGGTGCTGCAAGCGCGCGCCGACATCCCCGGCGAGCACCGCCTGCAGGTCGCGCGCCTCATGGAAGATTTGACGGCATCCTACACCGCGGGCTGGTACTCGATCATCAGCCTGCACGGCGGTGGTTCGCCCGAAGCGATGAAGCGCGAGATCTTCCGCCAGTACCCGCTCGAAGAGAAAGCTGCGCTGGTGGAAGACTTGCTCGAGCGCGGCGTCGGCGGGCGCCGCATCACGAAGACCGACGCGCAGCCGGGACGGTGCTGCGCCGCCGGCTGCCACGTGCCGGAGCCGCAACCGGCGCTGGCAGCGCCGTAGGTCGCAGCGCCTCGCTCAGCGTCCTTCTTCGGCGTCTTGCTCGTCGAGGTGGGACTTCATGTCGTCGAGCACGTAGCGGTTCGCCGCTTCGCGCTGCGCGTCGGGAACATGCTCGTCGAAATATTTCGTGAGGTCGGCGTCGGTGGCGCCCTCGGTGATCAGCTTGTCGAAGTCATCGACCGGCACGCCCGCGCGGTCGAGGAAGCCGGTCGACAAGCCGCAGTAGGCGATGTACTCGCCTTCGGTCCCCGCGTGATCGGCGCGGACTTTGTCCGCGAGCCGCGCCAACCATGCATAGCGGCCGAGCATGTCGCGCCCACTGCGAGGCGGCGTGGTGGCGAGGTTGGGTGCGGTGACGTTCATGCGGCACTTGTACCCGCATACATCGCTACGATCGAGGCGAACACGCCGAGCAGTTGTATGCGGCCCACGACGAGCGCGTTCATCGGGCGGCGGTTGCGGTGAGGCGGATCTCCGCTTGCTGCGACGGGATCGTAATGTCGTGCACGACGTACGTAGCCGGATCGTACCAGGAGATGAAACGGATGCCGGCGACTTCGAGCGCGAGCTCGACGTCGGTGCCTGGAACGGTTGCGGGACGCGCCGGCAGCGGATCGCTCACGACCTTGCAGACGACGGCCGACCCGGTCGTAAGCGCTGCGAGCGTGAACGACTTCGCGCCCGTCGCGTGCAGGATCGCCGGAAGCATCACGCCGCTGCCGACGAGGTTATCGCCGATGAGCTGCAGCGGCGCGGACGGATTCGTCGGGATATCGATTGCGCCGGGTTGGCCGGACACAACCTCGGTCACCGCGTTCGGCTTCACCGTCGCGTCGGTGCGCTGCGTGCCGTTGGGCAACGTGAAGTCGCCGTGGTAGTCGATTTCGTGCAGCGTCGCCGCGTCGTACCGCGCCGTCGTCGTCGCGCTGTACGCCGCCGGAACCAGCATGCTCGCGCTCTCCTTGACGACGATCGTGCCGTGCGTGCTGCCGTCGATGACGACGGTGCTGGTGCCCAGCGTGAGGCCGCCCGCCTGGAGCGCGTAGGAGTATGTCGCATCCGGCGGGCGCGGGGGCGCGGCGGTTGCGCCGGCCGTCGTCGCCGCCATCAGGAACGCTGCATGGATCATACGGGACACCCTTCCGAGGCAAGACGTGGCTGTCTTTCCTCTACTGTGCGAAACCGCGCGCGTCTCGGCGACGTCTCAACCGAACGATGTCCACGCTGTTCTCCCCCTTGCGCCTCCGCGACGTGACGCTGCGCAACCGCGTCGCCGTGTCGCCGATGTGCGAGTACTCGTCCGCCGACGGGTTCGCAAACGACTGGCACGTCGTCCACCTTGGCAGCCGCGCGGTCGGCGGCGCGTCGCTCGTGCTCACCGAGGCGATCGCGGTGACCGCCGGCGGGCGCATCTCGCCGGAGGATCTCGGCATCTGGCAGGACGCGCACGTCGAGCAGCTCGCGCGCATCGCGCGCTTCTGCACCGGCCAAGGCGCCGCGTGGGGGACGCAGCTCGCGCACGCCGGCCGCAAAGCCTCGACCAAGCGGCCCTGGGACGGGCAGGGCGCGGTGCCGCTCGATCAGGGCGGCTGGACGCCCGTGGGGCCGACGGCGGAGCCGTTCGACCCGACGTTTCCCGTGCCGGCGGCGCTCGACGAGGCAGACATCGCCGCGATCGTGCGCGCCTTCGCGGACGGCGCGCGGCGCACGCTGGATGCGGGCGGCTCGGTGATCGAGCTCCACGGCGCGCACGGCTACCTCGTGCACGAGTTCCTCTCGCCGCTGGTGAACCGGCGGACCGACCGCTGGGGCGGCTCGTTCGAGAACCGCACCCGGTTCGCGCTCGAGATCGTGCGGGCGGTGCGCGGCGTGTGGCCCGAGCGGCTGCCGCTCTTCATGCGGCTTTCGGCAACCGACTGGGTCGAGGGCGGCTGGGACATCGAGCAGACCGTCGAGCTGTCGAAGTTGCTGCGGGGCGAAGGGGTGGACCTGATCGACTTGAGCTCTGGCGGCGCCGTGCCGGTGCCGTCCGGAACGATCCCGGTCGGGCCCATGTACCAGACGCCGTTCGCCGAGCGCGTGCGGCGCGAGGCCGGGATTTCAACCGGCGCGGTCGGGATGATCACGGAGCCGGCGGATGCGGAAGCGATCGTCGCCGACGGGCGGGCCGACCTCGTGTTCCTCGCGCGCGAGCTGTTGCGCGATCCGTACTGGCCGCTGTTCGCGGCGCGGGCGCTCGGCGCCGAGATCACCTGGCCGCCGCAGTACCAGCGGGCGATTGGGGACCGCGCGGCCATGCGGGTGCCCGCAAGGGTGTAGGGCCGATAAGCGAACTGGGTGGAGCACCCTCCGAGAAGCTCAGGGTGACATGGGCGCCAGGGTGACCTAACGGGCGCGTCTACCCGGTTTTGTGTATGGGGGTCTTTACACCGGATCGATAGGCTCATAGGCGAGAGGAGTTCGCCTGATGAGAAGAGTCGCGGTTTTGGCGGTCATCACCGGTGTGCTGACGGCCTCCTGTTCGGGGGGCCATAGCGCGAGCACCATCCCGGCCGTGGGCGGCGCGGGTTCACAGCAGAGCCCCATGAGCCTGAGCGGTGCGCACACCACGCGGGCGAAGTCGGGCACCACGGCGCCGCCCGGCTGGGTCGCGACCGGCACCGGCGCCCTCGCGCTGGCGAACGCCGCTGATCTCGGCGAGCTCGCGGCGGCCAAGCCCGTGACCGTGACGCTCGGCCTGCAGATGCGCAACGTCGACGCCGTCAAGGCCGCCATCGCGGCCGGCCAGCGGATGTCGCGCGACGCGTTCGTGAGCCAGTACGCGCCGTCGAGCGATCAAGTTGCCGCGGCGACGTCGTACTTGAGCAGCCAGGGCTTCACCAACGTCAAGGCCGCGCCGAACAACATGCTCGTGACTGCGACCGGCTCGGCGGCGACCGTCGAAAAGGCGTTCAACACGACGCTGCACGGCTTTTCCGTGAGCGGCGCGACGTACTTCGCGAACACGCAGCCGGCGTTCGTGCCGACCGCACTCGGCGGCAACGTCGTGGCCGTGCTCGGTTTGACGAACTTTCCGGGACTCAAGGCGAATCCGGCGCGGCAGCCCGTCGCAGGCGCACAGCCCGGCGTCTTCAACGCCAACGGCTCGCCCAGCCCGACCGGGTGCCTCAAGAACGTCAACGGTACGACCGGCGCGCCGGTGTGCCCGCGCTGGTACGATCCGGCGACGTTCAACATCACGTACGACGCCGGCTCGACGCCGGCCGCGACGAACACCGAAGTCGCCGTGTTCGCGGTCGGTAATCCCGCCGTCGCGATCAGCGACTTCCGCTACGGCGAGACGCAGTTCGGCATGCCGCAGGTGCCGGTCAACGATATCCACGTGCAGCCGCAGAGCGCTGACGTCACCGGCAACGGCGAGTGGACGCTCGACATGACGTACGTGCAGGGCATGGCGTACAACCTGGCCGCGATCGATCTCTACGAAGTGGCGTCGTTCACCTTCACCGACATGACCGTCGCGATGAACAAGTGGGCCAGCGACGATCGCGCGCCGATCATGAACGCGTCGGTCGGCGGGTGCGAAGTGTTCCCGTACCAGTCGGGCGACATGCTCGTCGGCGACATGATCCTGGTCGAAGCCGCCGCGCAAGGCCAGACGCTGTTCGCGTCGACCGGCGACACCGGCGGGTACTGCGGCGCCGCGGGCGTTCCGCCCAACGGCGGTGTCGGCGGCGTGCCGATGGTCGAGTATCCCGCGTCCTCGCCGTATGCCGTCGCGGTCGGCGGAACGGACGTGTTCAGCAACGTCGATGGCACGTATCTGGGCGAACAGGCGTGGCAGTCGGGCGGCGGCGGGCTGAGTCAGTTCGAGTCTCACCAACGTGGGAGTCGCCCGCGCAGCCCGTCGGAACGACACCGGCCGGATCAGCTTCCGCGGCCTGCCCGACGTCGCGTACGACGCCGGCATCGAGACCGGTGCGATCACCTGGAACGGCGGCGTGTCGTACGTCAACGGCGGCACGAGCCTCGCCTCGCCGATGGCCGCGGGCGTCTACGCGCGCATGCAGAGCGCGCATGGCAACGCGCTCGGCTTCGCGCCGCCACGCGGTACAACGCGTACGCGGCAGCACGCCGCAGCAGATCGCCGGGCCGCCGGTGACCGAGCTGATCGGCCCGTTCCACGACATCCTGCAAGGCTCCAACGGCTCTTACCTCGCTGCCGCACTACGACTACACGACGGGTCTGGGCAGCCTCGACATCGCGAGACTCTACGCGGCGATCGCACAGTAGGAGGAGACGATGAAAAAACTCCTTGGTATCGCCGCGTCGGCACCGGCCTGCTTACCGCGTCGTGCGGAAGTGGCGGCGGGATGAGCCATCTGCCTGCCGCCGGCTTCGGGAGGCACGACCGCGGCACACGGGCGTGCGGTCAAGACGCGTCGTCGCCCCGGCCGGCTGGTCGGCGACCGCGACGCGCGGCGCGACGATCGCCGGCGCGACCGACACCGGCGCGCTGGACCGTCGACGCCGCTCACCGTTCGGCTCGGCCTGAACCTGCACAACGAGGACCAGCTCGCATCGCTGATCGCGGCGCGGCAGAATCTCGCCGGGACAGTTCGCGGCGCAGTTCGGGCCGACGGCGAGCGAGGTGCATCGGTCGTGTCGTACCTGCAAGCGCAGGGCTTCACCAACGTGCAGGCCGGCACGCAGCTCGTCAGCGCGGACGGCACGGCCGCGCAAGCGGCGAACCGTCGAACACCTCGCTGGACGCGTTCTCCCTCTCCGGCGCGAGCTCTACGTCAATACGAAGCCGGCGCTGGTGCCGGCGAAGCTGGGCGGGGTGGTGAGCGCGGTGCTCGGACTCTCCAACGCGGCGAAGATGGCGGTGACGCCGGCCACTCGACCCAAGGTCGCGGCGGCGCCGACGGGCAATGCGCGCCGGGCTTCGACGCCGCG
Organism: Vulcanimicrobiota bacterium; assembly: GCA_963792235.1. GTDB lineage: Bacteria > Vulcanimicrobiota > Vulcanimicrobiia > Vulcanimicrobiales > Vulcanimicrobiaceae > Vulcanimicrobium. The sequence goes on along the minus strand of CAWBVR010000020.1, from coordinate 903 downwards.
ACCGTGCAGACTTCTACGACGCGGCGGCACGCCGACCGGATCGACGACGACCGTCGCCGTGATGGCCGAAGGCGACGTGTCGAAGTCGTCAGCGATCTCGCGTTTGCCGAGGACCTGCAAGGGCTGCCGCAGGTTCCCGTCAACGTGGTGAACGTGGGCGATCCGAGCACCGACACCGCGGGCGTGGACGAATGGAATCTCGACACGCAGAGTTCGACGGGATGGCGCAAACCGTGCAGCAGCTCTACATTTACGCGACGACGTCACTTCGGACTCGGACATCGCGAACGAGTACAGCAAGTGGGTGTCGCAGAACGTCGCGCAGCTCGGCAACTCGTCGTTCGGTGAGTGCGAGTATCAAGCGTGGCTCGACGGCGCGATGAAGGTGGACGACAACTTGTTGATGCAAGCCGCGGCGCAGGGCCAGACGATGTTCGTGTCCACCGGCGACACCGGCGCGTCCTGTGCGCTGGCGCCGACGAACGGCGTGCCGATGTCGGGCCCGCCGATGGTCGAATATCCGGCGGCGTCGCCGTACGCGGTGGGCGTCGGCGGCACGTCGGCCGTCGCCAACGCGGCCGACGGCAGCTACGCCGGTGAAGCCGCGTGGAACGCGGGCGGCGGCGGGCTGAGCCAGTTCGAAAACGCGACCGAGTGGCAGAAGCGGCCCCCAGATCGTCCCGAGCGGTCCGGCCGTGACCAACCTGCGCGGGCTGCCCGACATCGCAATGGCGGCCGACGCGGTCGCCAGCGCGTACCGCGTATACGGCCCGAACATTCCCGGCGTGGGCAACTGCACGGCAGGCTGCGCGATCGGCGGCACCAGCGAAGCGTCCCCGCTCGCGATGGGCTCGTACGCGCGCCTGATGTCGGGGCACGCCAACACGCTCGGCTTTGCGGCGA
>CAWBVR010000019.1:0-13015 GCA_963792235.1 Vulcanimicrobiota bacterium | reverse complement strand
CACGCGCTGGAACTCAGCGTGCCGATCGAAGCAACGCTCAAGGCGGGAAAGAACTGGTACGACGTGGAGAGCTATGACCCCGATGCGCAAGCCGACGACGCTTAGCCTGATCGCGGCCGTGCTGCTGGCGTGCACGGCGCAATCGCCCGCCCCCGCGCCTGCGGCGACGCCCGCGTCGCAGGGCTGGTGCACGCGCTTCCCGCTGCCGCGCCCCGACTTGCCGCCGATGAAGGTCGAAGGCAACCCCGTGCACCGCGGCCACGCCGCGGAGTGCCGCGTGCTCGACGTGCGCGCCGGGCGCACGACGTTGCGGCTGGCGGTCGCGGCGACGATCGCGCAGCGCGAGCGCGGTTTGATGAACGTCCCGTTCGTGCCCGCCAGCCAGGGGATGCTCTTCGCGTTCCCCGGCGGCGACGAGCTGCGCGGCTTCTGGATGAAGGACACGATCACGCCGCTCGACATGGTGTTCGTGCGCAGCGACGGGACGATCGTGATGATCGCCGAGAACGTGCCTGCCACCAAACCCGGCACGCCGGACGACAAGGTCGCGCGCCGCCAGGCGATTGCGAAGTACGTGATCGAGCTGGCCGCCAACGAGTCGGAGCGCATCGGGCTGCAACCGGGGATGCAGCTCTACATCCAAGCGGTCGACGCAAAATGACCGCGGTGCGCGTGCTCGCGACGGTTGCCGTCGCACTCGCGTGCACCGCTCAGTCACCGGCGCCGAGCGTACCGTCACCGGCGCCGAGCGCACCGTCACCGGCGCCGAGCGCACCGCTCACCGGCGACCAGATCCTCGCGCGCGCAAAGGCCGTGTTCCGCTCGTACGCGCGCCCGCCGTACGTTGCGTACACGCTCGTGCGGCGCGACCGGCACAACGGCGCACCGGACTTTGAGAACAGCTACACGCTCAAGCTGTGGTGCCGCACCGCGGACCGCTCCGCGCTCGCGCGCAAAGCGTGGAACGGCAAAGCGTACGGCGCATTGGATAATCTCACGGTGATGTTCGACAAGGCGGTGGATCCTGGACCGCCGACCGCGGACATGTTCGAGAAGCGCCTCTTCGGTGCGCCGGGCGCACGGCTCGACGCATCGTCCACTCCCGCGTCTGCTCCCACGTCCGGACCCAAGCCGCCGGGTGAGCCCGTGGGCGATGCGGCGGCGCTACCGGAGATCGGGCGCGTCGGCGCGCGCGACGGCGACTACCGTGTCGTGCGCGTCGTGCGCGACGGCGGGCTGATCCATCTGTATCTGGAGCCGAAGTCCGACGCGGAGCGCAACCGGGTCGACGAGATGTGGGTCGACGCGCGCACCTACGACCTGCGCCGCGCGCTCGTGCGCGACCATTTGTACTTCGGCATCACCGGCCAGTCGATCGAAGAAGAGTTCGACGTGCGCTTCCGGCCGGGTCCCTCGGGCTTACCAGTGATCGCGTCGATCCACGGGCAGACGAAGTACGACCAGTACGAAACCGACTACACGTTCGCGGACGTCACGTTCCCGGCGGAGCTGCCGGCGTGGTACTTCGAACCCAAACAGTACGGAGCGCATCGGGCCGACGCGCCGGCCTGACACATGGCAAGGGCGAGTCTTCCGAGGCTCCTCAGCTTAGTAGACAAAGGCGACTAGGCGCTATATAGTGTCGGTACCGATCGCGGCTCGCGCGCGGCAAATCCTGAATCGAGGGACCGATGGGTTGGCGGCCAACCTCCGTTTTGGCAGGCGGTGCTTCAGTGCTCGCCGCGGCGCTTCTCTGCATCGCGTGCGGCAGCGGCGGCGGCGGATCGGGTACCGGTGGATCCCCACCGGTGATGAACGTCCCGACCGCAACACCGGTACCAACGCAGACGCCCTTGCCAGCGACGGCGACCACGTCTGTGACGGTCGGAGCGTCCGGGTCCGCGAGCGGAGATATTGGTCCGGTTTCCGGCGGCTACGCCGCGAACGTTACTGTGCTAACTGCATCCACCGCGGCAACGCTCACGATGACGATGTCCACGACGCAGCCGCCGGGTGCGATCGCGCTTCAGACCGTACAGCGTCGGCCGCGCACGATCGGCGGCCAGAGCCTCCTGGCCGTCGCCTACGTTACGATTACATCGAACACGCTCGTCACGTTCGGTGCGCCGCCGGCCTGGACGATCACGTTTCCCAGCAGCGCGTTGCCTCTCAGCCCGTACATGTATATCGCATACTTCGATCCGAATGCAAATCCACAGCAAGGATGGATCACGATCGAGGGTCCCGGCAGACCGGTCGGCAATTTGATGACGTTCTCCGGCTCGGGAAGCATGCTGTTCAAGGCTGGTATAACGTACTACTTCGCGATCTTCTCGGTCGGGAGCGCCTTGCCATCACCCACACCGACACCGACATCGACGCCCATACCGACACCGACGCCCACACCGACACCGACACCGACGCCCACGCCCACGCCCACGCCCACGCCAACACCCACGTCCAGGCCGTGCACGCACGGCGCGGTCCCGCAACAGATCAGCGTTAGCCCGTTACCGTTATCCATCGGCGGCATCAACGCTACGCTGCAAGCGACGATAAGCTCCGCTGCTGGCGCCGTCACCGTGACGAGCTTGGATGCCGCGATCTTTACCGTAAGCGGTACCGGAACGTCCTATACCCTGACAGGGAGAGGTGTCGGCTACGGTACTCTCGCCGTCACCGACACCAGCGGGCATGATGCGTGCTTCTTGGTCGAAGTCCATTCACTCACGCTAACCGGACAGAGCAAACGGAGACAAAACTGATGCGCCGAATACGCTTCGCCTCGCTCGCGATCGCGTCGGCGTTGCTCGCTGGATGCGGCGGCAGGTCATCCGCCGTGAGCGTTCCGGCTGTCTCCGATCGGAAAGCGGCGGAGACGACGATGACGATCACGGTACCGCTGACCGGGACCTCCGGATCGAGTGCGCAGCGGACGCCGCGGTACGTGTCGCCTGCAACGGTCTATATCATCGCATTCAGCGCACCGGTCGGCCAATCGCTTCCGTCCGGGCAGTTCCAGCCGATAGCTTGTTCTCCGACCGTGTGCTCGGTGACGCTCGTGGTGCCGGTCGGTCTGACACGCTTTCACATCGATCTGTACGACGCGAATCACGTCGTGCTTTCGGTCTCCGACTTCCTCTATGATGTGCTTCCAGGTGTCGCGAACAACGCCACGTTCCTGCTCCGCGGTTTCATGAACTCCATCACGTTGGCGCCGGTGAACGGATCGGCCGATCTGACCCTCACCCCGGGCGTTGCGAAACGCGTCCCGCTTGCTGTCATGCTCAAGGACGCCAGCGGCGCGCAGATCATCGGCACGACCTGGAACGGCGTCACGGCAGCGGTGAATCCAGCGACGCCGGGAATCACGCTCTCACGCACCTTCATCAGCGGTGTTCTCTTCGAGGCGGGAAAGGCCGGGTTGGCGCCGGCGGTCCTCGATTTGGTGTACGACGGGCGTCCGCTGCCGGGAGGCACGACCAGCGTTTCGATCGCGCTGGTTTCCTCCAGCGTCGCCTTGACGGCTCCGACGTTCACGTTCTCGGGCAGTCCAACGGTTAATGCCGCGCCATCGTCGGGAATGCAGCCGTTCCAGCAGAACGGTACGTCGTACTTCGGGTTCGTCGGGCCGGTCACGCAGACCGCGTATGGGATCGTCCCGTCGCTCGTGCAGCCGGCATCGGCCACCGCGGCAAATACGCCCAACGGTCAGTTTACGGTCCAGGTAAACGGCGGGATCGGCACGTTCTCGACGCAGCGTGGGCCGCTGACTCACGCCACCGCGAACGTCATCCGCGAATCGGCGCGCGGCTTGCGCGATCCGTCGCCGCCAGACGAGCCGGACGTCGTCGCTCTGCGTGCCAGCAGCCGCGCGCGGCATGCGGCGACGTCACACCGCCGCGGAACCAGTTCCTTCGTACCACCAACGCAAGTCGGTGAGGTGCGCTCGTTCTGGGTCGAGAAATTCGACCTGACCGGTGCCCAGGGCGCGTACAACTACATTCCCTTTACGCTTGGCGCGATCACGCAGCACGGCTGGGTCTACTTTGACAACACGTTCGCGAGCGGATCGTCGCCGATCCAGTATGCGACGCAGATCGCCCAGAACTTCGAGCAGGCGTGGTCCCTCGACGCTCAAGTCTTCGCCTCGCCGGCGTACGGTTCGACTGCGCCGCTCGTCGGGTCATTCGCTGATCCGACCTGCGACGCGAACGGAAATGCCGACGGTGGCGAGGCGACGTTTCCTGTGCCCGATCAGCCGCGCACCGTCGTGCTCGTCGTTAACCCCGCGAATTTCGGAGCGGGCGTCGGCGGCTTCTTCACGACGACGAACTTCTACCCGCAAGCGGTCGCCAATTGCTTCAAGCCGGCGGGCCAGTCGCGCTCCAACGAAGTACCGCTCATTCATGTCGGATGGTTCGGCGGCGGCAGCTTCGAGCTCGCGAACTTCGATCACGAAATATTTGCCCACGAGTTCCAGCACCTGATCAACTTCGTACAGCATTCGATTCTCCGCGACGGGGGAGAAGCCCAATTCATCAACGAGGGGCTCTCGCAAGTTGCACAGGATCTTGCACAAAGCGGGCTGTCGAGCCAAACCGTCACCAATGGCAAGACGTATCTCGGCGCACCGTCATTGTATACGCTGACCTCGTTTTCCGGCTACGAGAACAGTGCGTACGGGTCCGGCTGCCTCGGATGTTATGGAGAGGCATACCTGTTCGCGCGCTATCTCACCGATCGCTTCGGTATCGGGGTCCTCTCGAGCCTGAATCAGTCGTCGCTCCCCGGGCTGTCGAACGTGCGCAACGCGACCGGGGTCGCTCCGACGCAGATCCTCACCGATTTCGCCGCCGCTCTTGCGGTAAGCCAAACGGGAATCACGCCGGCGTCGGACGTCGTGCACAACTACCAGTCCTTGAATCTGCGGGGCAATAACGCGACGGGCGCTAGCGGCGCGAACGCGATCGCGCTGAACGGGCCGGCGAGCACGGCGGTTTCCAGTGCCGCGCCGCTCTCGCTGACCGGCGTCTATCCTGGGTCGTTCACGTTCTTCGCTATCTCCCCGGCCGACATCGGAAGCGGTAGCTCCGTGAAGGTCGTCGACGTGTCCGGCGGCGAGTCGCTCGCCCCGTTGGTCGGCTCGAAGTAAGGCGTGACTTCAATGCGAAGATCGCGGAGCGGCGGATCCTCGCATCACGCCGGCGTTCGCCTCGGGAACGTCATCAAGTCCGGCTCCGACAGGTCGCGAAAAACGCCGCCATGCGGTTCGTGGAACTGGAACTGCATCCCGTAGCGCTGGTTCGGCACGGTGTCGTCGATCGGCGGGACCGCGTGAAACGACTGCCGCGTCTTGAAGAACAGCAGAAAATTGTTCGGCCGGTACGGCACGAGCTTGCGAACGACGAAGCCGCCCGGTGTGTAGTGATCCTTCCCCGAGCAGCGCACGAGCCGGTCCTCGTGCGCGAGCAGCTGCGTGCCGTACCCCTCGTAGCCCGCGCGGTCGGCAAACGAGAAGATGCACGTGAAGATGCGGGTCGGCAGATCGGTGTGTGGCCCGATGAGAAAGCCCGGCTCGTGGCGTTGCACGAACAATTCGGTGCACATCAGCGAGAAAAAGTCGTCGTCATCGACGAGGTCACCGAACCGCAGCCGGAAATACGTCTCGTACTTCGCGAACACGAGCCGCGCGAACCAGTCGCCCTCGAGGAACGCGTCGCGCAGCCCGGTCCAGAACGCCGTCGCTTCGCCCGGCGTCTCGCCGAGCTGCGGCGAGGCGATGTTGATCTGCTTGCGCGCGAAGTACGGCGTGCGGGCCGACACGTTGCCCGACTCCTCGGGCGGCAGCCATTGGCTGCCCGCGTCCGCGCGAAACGGGTTGAATCGCAGGATGCCCGCGTACACGTCGGCCGGGAAGAACTCGGCGACGGTGGCGTGCGGAAACGGGCGGTCGTCGAGCGCGGCCGCCGCCAGCCGGCGTTCGATGTGGCGCCGCAGCGCGGCCGGGTCGTTCAACGCGTTCCATTTTTCGCGGCCACGGGCTGCCGCCACTGCCAGTAGTGCTTCCCGACCGGCGCGCTCGTGTCGAAGCGTTTGGACGACCAGTGCTCGAGCGTGCGCATGGGACCGTCGTCGTCGGCCGGAAAGCGCAGGACCGCGCGCGTCAAGCCGACGCGGTCGTAGTGAAACCCGTCCGCGAGCTCGGATTCTTCGAACGACCGGCCGACGTACTTGCGCTGCGCGTGCGCTTCGCTCAGCGCGATGTAGTGCCGCAGCGGAAAGTCGACCGGGTATTGGCGCACCGGACCGGAGATGAGGTGGCCGCCGGAGGAGCGGTTGTCGAGCCCGCTGCGATGCTTCCACGCGCGCACGAGATACGGGTATTGCCTCTGGTAGAAGTAATAGCGCGTGCTGCGCCGCCGGTAATCGGCGGCATAGAGATCTTCGCCCGCTCGCGGCACGAACACGAACTCGTTGAAGTGCACGGCGTTGCAGCCCGCGGCGTCCGCCGTGCGCAGACCGTCGAGCAGCGGCTGCCCCTCCTCGGGCGCGCTCAGCCACTCGTCGGCGTCCACGTGCACGATCCAGTCGTGATCCACCCGGTCGATCACGCGCCGCTTCGCCTCGAGCTGTTCGGCGATCGAGAACCGGCCGGTCCACGGGAGCCGTTCGATCGACAGCAAACCGCGGCCGAGAAAGGGGCGTGCGAGCGCGATGGTGCGGTCGTCGCAGTCGTGGTCGATCAGGATGACGTCGAGGCCCTCGCCGATGAGGTCGCACAGCGCGCGCTCGATGTGCACCTCTTCGTTCGCAACGGCCATCACGGCGACGGCTTTGAACGGCGCGGCGCGCCGGGCGCCGGCGACGCGCGCCACGAGCTTGCTGCGCGCCGGCGGCGCCGGCGCGCGCGGGAGCAACATGGACAGCTCGTGCGCGAGCGCGGCTTCGGCGGAATCGGCGTGCGCGCGCATGCGCGTCACGATCGCCGTGCGAAGCGGCACGTCGTCGACCACGCCCGCGAGGTGCTGGGTGCGGCGCCGCAGCAGCGTCCGGTCCAACAGCTCTTCGGGCCGGATCAAAAAGTCGAGCGCATCGTACTGCGAGAAGAACACCTCGCGCTTGTCGCGCCAGCTGAACTCGGCGCCGGAGCTCACGTCGTTCGCGCTTGCCACGTGACCGCCGAACGCGCTCACCGCCGGGACGCCGAAGTTCCACGCGGTCACCGCGAGGTGGTACGTGTCGGTGACCACCAGCGCCGCGTGCGCGACTTCGTTCAGCAGCTCGTGCACGCCGAGCGCGTCGTGGCCGGCGGTCGAGGACGGGCGAGCTTCCAGCGCGGGAAACCCGCCGCCGTCGCCCCACGGTAGCCAGCGCACGCGCCGGCCGAGCGCGGCGCCAAGCTCGGTGGCGACCTCGATCAGCGTGCCCCGGGCCGCGCGATCGCGCCCGCAAAAAACCAAGACCGAGCCCGGCTCCGCCGGCGTGCCGATACCGCATGCGGCGGCGTTGCGCAGCGCGTCGGCGCGAGTGAGCAGCTGCGCGCAGTCGACACCCCAGTAGCCCGTGTCATAGTCACTGCGCAGGTGGGCGACGCGCGCGGCGGACAGTGCATCACGCACCCACACGCGCTTTGCGCCCGTCAGGAACCGGCGCAGCGGGGCCGCATAGGTGGGGTCGGCCTCGTCGCGCGCCGTGTTGAACAGCAGCGTCGTGCCGAAGCTGATCGTACGCGCGAGCGTCGCGTCGCCGGCGCCGCCCAGAAGCAGCAACTCCTTCACGCGCTCCGCCGCGCCGCCGCCTCCGTCGCGCAGCGCCGGATCGCTTGCGATGACGGGCACGAGCTCGCGCAGGTACACGGCCATGTGGAGATAGTCCGCCCAGAAGAGCACCGCGTCGCTCGCCGCGATCGCGCCCCCGTCGTCGAGCGCCGGCCGGTACGCGATGCCGGTCTCGGCGCGCCGCTCGATGGCTTGCCGCTCGTCGGCCGGCAGGTGCGCCAGGCGTTGCGCAAACGGTACGAGGCGGTAGCACTGCGCCTGCGCGTGGAGGTCGTGACGGCGCATGAACGCGACGAGCGCCAGTTCCGTGGCGAGCATTCCGGCGTTGAACCCAGGCGGTGTCGCGAGGACGACGGAGAGGCGGGGCGTCACCCGAACGGATTCCGCCTTCGGACGCGGCGCGCCTACCCTGGTATCCGGGCGACGCCTCGGGTGGACGATCGGGCCGCCGAGCCCGGGCCCGCTGTAGCGCTCAGCGATAGGCGCGTGCGGTGACGTCGATGCGCACGGCGGGGTCAACGGCGTGGTTCCACCACGCGTACGCCGGGACGCCGAAGCTGTCACCGCACGCGCCATGGCGCACGACGACACCGCCGACGACGACTGCGCTCCACGTACCGCCGGCGAGTGCGCGGCGCACGGCGTCGACCGTCGCGGCGTCGGCTGCGCCGCGGCACGGCGCCGCGCGCACGACGTACTGCAGGGTGGGATAGCCGAACGCGCCCAAGCGGTTCACGGTCTCGGTGACGCGGGTCTGGTCGGCGAAGCCGGCCGGCACGCGGTCGAGGCGGTATCCGATCGTGACGTCGGCGTGCTCGGCGGGCGTCGTGCGCGGGCGCAGGATCACGTGCGTGCGCTGGGCCGCCGCGCCCGCGATCCACGGTGCAACGGCGCGCTCGACGGCGGCCGGATCGACTTCGCGAAACGCGTTTGCCGCGTCGGGTCCGTCGGCGATCTCGAGGTCGACGCGCTGCGCCTCGAGCGTGCGCGCCGCGGTCGTCACGGCGAGCTGATCGCCGCGCGCGGGCCGGACAAGCGGCGTCACGTCGTCGCCCAGGCGGGCGTTCGGATCGTCTTCTTGGCGCGGTAGCGCGGTCACCGCAGGCAACGTCGCGACCGGCAGCAGCGGGAACGTCACCGCGACGAGCGCGGTACGACGCATCGCGTCCGGCGCGCCGCTCACGAAACGCTCGGCGCGCACGTACTCGCGGTGCACGGCTGCGTCGTACTCGCGGCAGCCGGTGTACGAAACGGGCTGCGTGACGAGCAGCGACGCGGGCGCTGCGAACACCACGTGCAGCGCGGCGGCGACGGCGCCGGCGCGGCGGCGCGCATCGTGGACCGCGGCCGCGACGAGCTCGGCATCGCGCCGCGCGCAATCAGCGTACGGCGTTGAAGCGACGAAGCGCGTGCGGTCGCCCGCGGCTTGGATCGTGCGAATGACGTCGTCCGCCTTCACGGCGCCGTTGCGTGGGACGTGCACTGCGAGCACCGGTTCGCCGTCACCGGCGACGAACGTGCGAACGTCGGTGAGGCCTAGCGCACGCAGCCCCTCGCGCAACGCGTCGTCGTTCGCTCGCGATGCAGACGTCACCAGATCGCCGGCATACGCGACCGGCGCGCTCGCGGCGCCGACGAACGTGATCGAGCGCTGCCGCACCACGAGCGCGACGTCGCGCGGAAACCAGCGCGGTAGCCCGGGCTCGAACTCGACGTCCTGCGCGATGTGCGCCGGCGCGGCCGGCGACGATCGCGGCCGTGCCGCGAACGCGAGCGCGTACGCGGCGCGCAGCGTGCTGCGGTCGTCCGGCACCGCGCCGCCGTCCAGCGATGAGGCGACGATCTCGTCCCCGCCGCGGCACAGCAGCGAACTGTCCAGCGAGCTGCCGAGAACGGTGCGGTCGCCGGCCGTCGTTACGCCGCCCACGTCCCAGCCTAGCGCGGCCGCGCCCGCCGTGGCAAGCGCGAGCGCTGCCGCTCGGGCGCTTGCATCGGCCGCCGCGCGCGCAGCCGGGCAATCGCCTGGAGCGTTCTCGATGCCCTCGATTCGCGCGAACGAAAACCGGCCGATCGTGTCGGCGACGAGCTGCCGCACGGCTGCGGTCGCGCCCGGTACGACGACGCCGATTCGGCCGCCGGACTGCCGCATCGCGAGCCGCGCGTCGGCGATGGTCGGAAAGACCCGCGTGACGGTGTCGGCGCGCGGCGCGGCGGCTCGCAGCGCGTCGCGGACGCTCGCGACGCGCGCCTCATTCTCCGTGGCGCTCGCCCCGGCGGCGACGCCGACCACAACCGCCGTGCGCGCCGCCGGCGCGCGCAGTTGCGCCGCCGCGGCGACCGCGACGACCGGCGCGCCGGGCGTGCCGCCGGCGACGAGGGTAGGCCCCAGCGGACCGCGCGGGCGCACCGGGCTGTCCGCCAGCAGCGCGAGCGCTGCGGCCGCCGTCGCGAGCGCACGCAACATCGGCTTCACGCAACCTTCTTAGACGCGTGTGCCGGAGCTCCCCGAGGCCGGCGCATGTGCGTGCAACGGTACATTCATCCCGAATCGCGATGACGAAGACCGTTCGTGCACGTGCAAAACGCGCGCCGCACGGCGATGCGCGCAACATGGAAGGCGGCGTTCCGCCGATCAAGAACCGATGGCGTCCCACCTGCGCGAGCGCGGAGTTGGTTGAAACAAACGGGGTGACAGCACGGTGTTGCAGACAACGAGCGCTGCTTTGCAGCGGTGAGGAAAAACCATATCGAAAGCGCGCGAAGCGCAAGAAAGCACACTATGAGAGCTAAGCTCGGGTTCGCGGCCATCATAGGTCTCAGTCTCGCCGCGTGTCACGGCGGATCGTCTTCTCTGCCTGCTCATCAGCAAGCTTCCCAGTCGCACGCGGCGGTCACCGGCACCGGCCGCGCGACGCACTCGATCCAGGCATATTCCGCCGCCGTTCTGGCGGATGCACCGATCGTGTATTACCGCATGAACGAGACGTCCGGCACGACGGCTGCCGACAGCTCGGGGCACGGCTACAACGGAACGTACGGTTCGAGCGTCGTGCTCGGCAACGCATCGCTGGTGACCGGGGACGTCGCGCCGACGTTCCCCGGCGGAACATCGTCCGCCGCGAAAGTGCTGCGGTCGTCGTCGAACGCGGCGCTGGCGCCGACCGGCGCGATGAGCGTGGAATTCTGGGTGAACGTGCCGTCGTCGGTGACGACGAACTCGCAGATCTTGTGGTCGCAGTCGTTTGCGAACGGCAATGCGTCCCAGCCCGGTTACATCTCACTCGAAAGCGGAACGCCGCCGTTCTTCACCATGCAGATCAACACGAGCAACGGTTTGGTCTCGATCTACCCCGCTGCCGTGCTCGGCGCGAAGAACCACATCGTCATGACGTGGAACGGCACGACGCTCACGGGGTATGTGAACGGCGTCGTTGCGGACAGCGCGACCGGCTCGGGTTCGCTGGTAAACTACACGAGCCCGTACACGGGCTTCACGTTCGGCGGTCCGTCCGACGCGCATACCGGCTTCACCGGCTCCGTGGGCGAGTTCGCGCTCTACGGAACCGCGCTGCCGGCGGCGCGCGCGCAAGCGCACTACAATGCCGCGATCAACCCCGATCCGACGCCGCCTCCGTCGAGCTATGCGGCAACGGTCCTCGCGGATTCGCCGGTCGTCTACTACCGCACGAACGAATCGTCGGGGACGTCGGCCGCGGACTCGTCCGGCCACGCCTACAACGGCACCTACGGGAGCAGCGTCGGGCTCGGCAACGCCACGCTAGTGACCGGTGACGTTGCGCCGACATTCCCCGGCGGGACGTCGTCGGCGGCGAAAGTGCTGCGGTCGTCGACCAATGCGGCGCTGAAGCCGACGGGCGCCCAGAGTGTCGAGTTCTGGGTGAACGTGCCGTCGTCGGTGACAACGAACTCGCAGATCTTGTGGACGCAATCGTTTGCGAACGGCAATGCGTCCCAGCCCGGTTACATCTCGCTCGAAAGCGGAACGCCGCCGTTCTTCACCATGCAGATCAACACGAGCAACGGTTTGGTCTCGATCTACCCCGCTGCCGTGCTCGGCGCGAAGAACCACATCGTCATGACGTGGAACGGCACGACGCTCACGGGGTATGTGAACGGCGTCGTTGCGGACAGCGCGACGGGCTCGGGTTCGCTGGTAAACTACACGAGCCCGTACACGGGCTTCACGTTCGGCGGTCCGGTCGACGCGCATATCGGCTTCGCCGGCGCGGCGGGCGAGTTCGCGCTCTACAACACCGCGTTGCCGGCGGCGCGCGTGCAAGCGCACTACAATGCCGGTGCGGGATCGTCCGGGACCGTCGTCTGGCAGACCGGCGGCGGCAACATCGGCCAGTACACCCTCCCCGGTGCAAGCGACGGGCAATGCGCGGGCGTCGGCCCCACCATCAACGGCGGCAACGCCTCGTTCACGGTGCTGCGAAACACCAACGCGACCTACACGTTCCGCGATAACACGCCCAAGCCCGGGGCGAGCACGTGTTACCGCAATCAGATGAACCCCATCGACCCCAACACCGGAACGAACTACGAGCTCGCCATCGGCGGACGCTACACGTTCACGTTCCAGACCGTCGTCACGCTCAACGGCAACACCGCATACCGCGACGACCTCCCCAACAACCATATCGGCGCGGACATCCCCGCGATCGTGTGGCAGACGCACACGATGAACGGAGACCCGTGCGACACGCTGGTGATTGGCAACACCTACGCCTCGTACGTCCAAGGCAACATGCAATACGGCACCCAGTCGCCGGGCGGCCAGGCGACGTGGAACTTCCACAGCTGCGACGACCAGCTCCCCGGCGGCCCCGACCACTCCTACAACTCGCCCGACACGCTGCACGACGGCGAGGTCGACAACTGGCAGTTCGACATCACGGCGCAGATTCAGGGGACGAGCGGCGGTTCGATCGTCGTGCAACGCAACGGCACCGTCGTCTACAACGCGCCGACGAGCGTCTGCGACAAGAGCGGTCTCTCGCCCCAGTGCTGGTGGAACTTCGGCGCGTACTTCTTCTACTTCGAATCGAGTGAAGAGCCGCCCGGCTGGAACAATGCCGGGGTCACGGTTCAGGTCAACAACATGAAGCTCGTTCAGCACTAAGGCCAGGCACGCCGGCCGGCCCCGCTACCAGCGGAGCCGGCCGGCGGCCGCAACATCTGAAGCGCCGCCCGGGTTGAAGCCGCAGGTG
>CAWBVR010000018.1:0-61199 GCA_963792235.1 Vulcanimicrobiota bacterium | reverse complement strand
CCGGGTGTGCGCCGAGGTGATCACGCCGTATCCGCCGGGGATCCCGGTGATTTCGCCCGGCGAGGAGATCACCATCGAGATCATCGAGTACCTGACGCTGGAGAAAAAGGCGGGGGTGAAGATGCAAGGCCCGTATGACGACGAGCTCAAGTTCATCCGGGTGGTACGGTGATCGCGGGTCTGTTCGCGGCGGTCGTCCTTGCCGCCGCGTCCCCGTCGCCGGCGCCCGCGCCGCCTGATTGCCCGCGCGAGCGCGTACGCGTGGTCGAGGAATCGAACTTCACGTTTCCGGAGAACGCGCGCCCGACGCACGACCGCGTGCGCTTTCTCATCGACCTCGGCAGCGACGGCCGCATCCGGCGCTCCGCGACCGTCGAATCGTCGGGCGACTCCGCAGTCGACGCCGCGGCCGCGAAGGCGCTGTCCGAATTTCGTTTCGCGCCGCCGAGCGTCGCGTGCATGAGCTCGAGCTCGGTGTGGTCGCAGTGGTGGGAATTGCGGGAGGCCGCCCCGTCGTCGCCGTCGCCGTCGCCATCGCCCGCGGCGACCGTGGCGGCCGCGTCGGCACCGTGCGCAGCGCCGTTCGTTCGCCCCAACGGTCTACCGCTGCCGCGGCGGCGCGAAGCGCCGGGTACCACGGTGATCGACGTCGCGCTCGATGCGACCGCGCGCGTTACCGGCGTGCACCTCGTGCAGTCGAGCGGCAACCCCAAGACGGACTATTTCGCCACCACGGCCGCGCGCAACGGGCTCTTCGTGTTCGAGCGCCAGCCCGGCTGCGCGCCGGTGGCGACGACGTACCGCCTCGAGCTCACCTTTCGCTGACCGGCGTTGCTCATGCCGCACCCCGACGCGCCGCTGGCGATCCGGCTCTTGCTGCTGCTGCACATCGCGGCGGGGTCGCTCGCGCTCGTCCTCGCGCCGCTCGCGATGATTGCACGCAAGGGTGGCACGTGGCACCGCCGCTGGGGCACGATGTTCGTGATCGCGATGGGGACGGTTTCGGTAACCGCGTTCGGGCTGGGGCCGTACTTTCGGGATTTCTTTCTCGTCGCCGTGGGGGTGTTGAGCGGCTACCTCGTGTTCGGGGCGTGGCGCGCGGCGCGCGTGCACGACCGCGTCGCGCCGGTCGACGTGGGCGCCGCGGTCGCGGTGTCGATCGCGGGCGTGGCATTGCTGCTGCTGGCGTATCTGCAGCCGTCCGAGTTTTCTGCGGTGCTGACGATGTTCGGCGCGATCTGCGTGTTCCTCGGCGCGCGGGACCTGTACCGCATGTCTCGCCCAGCGCCGCGCAAGGCGTGGATGTATCGGCACCTGACGCTGATCCTGGCTGCGTATATCGCGAGCGTGACGGCATTCTCGGCGGTGAACTTGCACATGCTCCCGCTCGTCGCGCGCTGGGCGTGGCCCACCGTGATCGGTACGGTCCTCATCGCGTGGGCGAACATCCACTACCGCAAGCCGAAGCACGCATCGGTCGTGGCGCATCCTTCGTAAGGTCAGCGGCAGCTGACAGCATGTCAGCCGCAGCTGACAGCACGTCGGGATGACTTCGGCCGCGGCCGAGTAACCCGATCGGGTGATGCGGCGGGCGGGCTGGGCGCGTAGGATGCGGACATGGCTACCGAGACCAGCGCGCTCGCCGCGCTCTCCAATGACATCGCGTCGACCGTGGAGCGCGTCGCTAGCGGCGTCGTCGCGGTCGAAGGGCGGGCGCGCATCGGTTCGAGCGGGTTCTACGTTCGGCCTGATTTGATCCTCACCGCCGATCACGCGCTGGAAAGCGACGAGATCGAGATCGTGCGCGCGAACGGTGACACGGAGACGGCGACGATCGCTGGTCGCGACCCGTCGACCGATCTCGCACTGCTGCGCGTGGAGAACGCGGGCGTACCGCTGGAGTTCGCGTCCACCGACGCGCTGCGCGTCGGCGCGATCGTGCTCGCGGTCGCGCGCGACGACGACGGCGATCTCGCCGCGTCGATGGGCGTGATCAGCGCTCTCGGCGAGGCGTGGCGCACGTGGCACGGCGGCGACATCGACCGCTTCATCCGGCCCGATCTTTCGCTCTATCCGCGCTTCTCCGGCAGCCCGCTCGTCGACGTGACCGGCCGTGTCATCGGGCTCAACACCGGCGGGTTGTCGCGCCGCCAGGCGCTCACCGTGCCGGCGTCGACCATCGAACGCGTCGTCGAGGCACTGCTGACGCGCGGCGGGCGCATCCCGCGCGGGTATCTCGGCGTCGCGTTGCAAGGCGTGCAGGGTGGCGTGATCGTGCTGGGCGTCGAGCCGACGTCACCGGCCGATCAGGCGGGGCTTATCGTCGGCGACATCATCACCGCGCTCGGCGGCAAAGCCGTCGAGGACGCCGACGACGTGCACGCGCAGCTCAGCGCCGGCACCGTCGGCAAGCAGCTCGCACTGGACGTGCGCCGCGGCGGCTCGCCGCGCCACGTGCAGGTAACGGTTGGCGAACGGCCGGAGCACGACTGATGGCACGTCCACGAACCGAGGGCGGCGCGATCGAGCGCGACCTCGAAGCGCTCGCGGAGACGCTGCGGGCTAGCACCGTTGCGGTGCGGCTCGGGCGCGGCGGCGCGGGCTCGGGCGTGATCTGGGCGAGCGACGGCGCGATCGTGACGAACGCGCACGTCGCGAACCGGCCGGTCGCGGAGGTGGTGCTCAGCGACGGGCGCAGCTTCCGCGCGCGGGTGGAGCGCCGCGACGCGCGCCGCGATCTCGCGCTGCTGCGCATCGACGCGACGGGGCTGCCCGCGGCGGTCACGCGCGACCCGCGCGATGTGCGGGTGGGCGAAGTGCTCGTCGCGGTCGGACATCCGCTGGGAATCCCGAACGCTCTCACCATGGGGATCGCACACGCGGCGCGTGACCGCAAGCTCGCGCTTCGTTCAGGCCGACCTGATGCTTGCGCCGGGCAACTCCGGCGGCCCGCTCGCAGACGTGCGCGGGCGCGTCGTCGGCATCAACAGCATGGTCGTGGGCGGGCTCGCGCTTGCGGTGCCCACGAGCGACGTGCAGCGCTTCGCCGGCACCGTTGCAACGCCGGCGCCGCTGGGCGTGCACCTGGCGCCGGGACGCTTGCGCGACGGGCGCGACGCGCTCGTCATCGTCGCGGTCGAACCGAACAGCCGCGCTGCGCGCGCGGGGCTCATCGCGGGCGACGTGCTGCTCGCGCGCGATACGGATCGCTTGCGTTTCGCGAGCGCGCTGGACGTGCTGCGCGGCGGCGTCGCGATCACCGTGCCGATCCCGCCCGACGCGGAGAGCGCGCGCGCTGCCTGACAACGTACGTATCGCGATCGAAGCCGACCCGGCGTCGCGCGAACGCATCGCGCGCACGCTGGCGGACCGTGTGGAGATCGTGCCGCGCGACGGCGCCGCGCTCGTCCTGCACGACGCCGCCGGCCTGCGCGAAGCGCTCGCCGCGATCGCCGACGGCTTCGCCGTGCCGACGATCTTGCTGGTGGACGATCCGCACGCCGACGTGGCGCTCGCGGCGTTGCGCGCGGGCGCGTCGGCCGTGCTCGCGCGCCAGAGCGACGCGCGCGAGCTGCTCGCCGCGCTCGACGCGGTGCGCGCAGGGCTCGTCGTGCTCGACGCGTCGGTGCGCGACGCGCTCGCGCCTGCCGCGGCCGCCGCGCGCGGCTCCGCGCTGACGGAGCCGCTCACCGAGCGCGAGCGCCAGGTCCTCACGATGCTCGCGAGCGGCCTCTCGAACCGCCGCATCGCCGAACGCCTGGCGATCAGCGAGAACACGGTGAAGGCGCACGTCGCGGCGATCCTCGCCAAGTTCGGCGCGACGTCGCGCACGGAAGCCGTCACTGTGGGCGTGCGGCTCGGACTCGTCATGCTGTAGAACGAAGGATATCCCGGTGCGCTCTGCGGACCAACGACGGTGCCTACGAACTCCCTGGCCCGCGTCGATGCCGAGCGCATCGCCGCCGTCGAACCGGTCATCCGCCCGTATATCCGCCGCACGCCCGTCATCGAGCTTGGCGGACGCGAGTTCGGCGTCGATTGCGCGACGGTCACGCTGAAACTGGAGCTGCTGCAGCACTCCGGGTCGTTCAAAGCGCGCGGCGCGTTCGCGAACCTGCTGCTGCGCGACGTCCCCGCGTCGGGCGTCGTCGCCGCGTCGGGGGGCAACCATGGTGCGGCCGTCGCGTACGCCGCGATGCGGCTCGGACGGCCGGCGAAGATCTTCGTGCCGACGATCTCGTCGGCGGCCAAAGTCGAGCGCATCCGCGGGTACGGCGCGGATCTCGTCGTCACCGGGCGAGCGTTATTCCGACGCGCTCGCCGCGTCGGAGGAGTGGATGGGCACGTCGGGCGCGCTGGCGGTGCACGCGTTCGATCAGACCGAGACGCTGCTCGGCCAAGGCACGCTCGCGTTCGAGCTCGCCGAGCAGGCGCCGCAGCTGGACACCGTGCTCGTCGCCGTGGGCGGCGGCGGATTGATCGGCGGCATCGCGGCGTGGTACGCGGGCGCAACCAATGTGGTCGGCGTGGAGCCCGAAGGTGCGCCGACGCTGTCGCACGCGCTCGCCGCGGGCGAACCGGTCGACGCGCCCACGGGCAGCGTGGCCGCGGACTCGCTCGCGCCCAAACGCATCGGCGCGAACGTCTTCCCGATCGCGCAGCGCTTCGTGAGCGACGTCGTGCTCGTGTCCGACGACGACATTCTCACCGCGCAGCGCGTGCTGTGGAACGCGCTGCGCGTCGTGGCCGAACCCGGCGGCGCCACCGCCTTCGCAGCGCTGCTGTCGGGCCGCTATCGCTGCGCGCAGGGCGAGCGCATCGGCGTAGTGGTCAGCGGCGGGAACACGATCGCGGTCGACTTCGACCGGCAGGCGGTCTGACGATGCTGCCCGACGCGCTCTCGCTCCACCGTCTGACCGTGCCCGTCATCGGGGCGCCGCTGTTCATCATCTCGCAGCCCGAGCTCGTGATCGCGCAGTGCGAGGCCGGCGTGATCGGCGCGTTTCCGTCGCTCAACGCGCGGCCGGAACCGGTGCTCGAGGAGTGGCTCGAACGGATCGCGCGCGAGCTCGCCGAGTACGACGCATCGCATCCCGAACGGCCGTCGGCGCCGTTCGCCGTCAACCTGATCGTGCACAAGTCGAACGCGCGTCTCATGCACGATCTGGAGCTGTGCGTGAAGCACCGCGTGAAGATCGTCATCACGTCGCTGGGCGCGCGGCCTGAGGTCAACGAGGCGATCCATTCCTACGGCGGCGTGGTGCTGCACGACGTCATCAACGTCGCGTTCGCGCGCAAGGCGATCGAGAAGGGCGCCGACGGCTTGATCGCCGTCGCCGCGGGCGCCGGCGGGCATGCGGGCACGTGGTCGCCGTTCGCGCTGGTGCAGGAGATTCGCGCGTGGTTCGACGGACCACTGGCACTTTCAGGTGCCATCGCGAACGGCGGCGCGGTGCTCGCGGCGCGCGCGATGGGGGCGGACTTCGGCTACGTCGGCTCGGCGTTCATCGCGACGCAAGAAGCGCACGCGAGCGACGACTACAAACAGAGCATCGTCGCGTCCGGCGCGCAGGACATCGTCTACACCAACCTGTTCACCGGCGTGCACGGCAATTATCTGCGCGCCTCGATCGCGCGCGCCGGGCTCGATCCCGACAACCTGCCCGAGAGCGATCCGTCGAAGATGAGCTTCGCGTCGGACAAGACCAAGGCGT
Source organism: Vulcanimicrobiota bacterium (assembly GCA_963792235.1). Taxonomy (GTDB): domain Bacteria; phylum Vulcanimicrobiota; class Vulcanimicrobiia; order Vulcanimicrobiales; family Vulcanimicrobiaceae; genus Vulcanimicrobium. The sequence goes on along the minus strand of CAWBVR010000018.1, from coordinate 55,485 downwards.
GGCGCGATATCTGGGGCTCGGGTCAGGGGATCGGCGCGGTCGACCACGTCCCCACCGCGGGCGAGCTCGTTGCTCGCCTCGCGCGCGAGTACGATGATGCGCTGCGGGCGCTCAGTGCCGATCCGGTCGCGCCTTGACGATCGCGAGCCAGTTTTCGACCGTCATCACCACGTCTTCGTTCTGATTGCGCACCTCGACTTCGATCGTCACGGTGCCGCGATCGGGTTTGCTCTGCGAGCGGCGGTTGCCGGTGACGCGCGCGCGCACGCGCAGCACGTCGCCGGGGCGTACCGGACGCATCCAGCGGATCGGGCCGAGGCCCGGTGAGCCCAGGCTGGTCTCGGCGTCGATGAACTCATCCACGATCACGCGCATCATCATGGCGGCAGTGTGCCAGCCGCTCGCGATGAGCCCGCCGTACGGCCATCGCTTGGCTGCCTCGGGGTCGGTGTGGAACGGCTGCGGGTCGTAGCGCTTCGCAAACGTGAGGATCTCGTCGTCGGTGACGTGGATGCTTCCCAGCTCGGCGCTGCTGCCGACGGTGAAGTCCTCGAGGTAGCGGGTGGGCATGAACGTCCCTGAATCGGCCGGGGCCTCCCAAATCCTTCACGCCGCCGGCGCGTTCGCCAGGCCGCGCCCCACAGCCGGGCGACCGAAACCGCACCGGGCGGAGTGGGTATCTGGGACGTATGGCCCAGGTGATCGAGCAGGCGGGCGGGAAGCGCATTTTCCGTCGCGGTTCTCCGGCGACGGAGACGGCGACGAACGACAATCGACAGACGTCGACTAGGAGCCGCGTTGGCCGTTAACGCCGAGTCCTTCGTGCCGAACTGGGAGCTCACGCAGCTCCTGGACATCTTCCCCCTCCCGATCCGACAAGCGCTCGTCCGTCTACCGAACCTCGACAACGTCATCGAAGTGGTGCTCGATCTCGGCCGTCCGCCGGAAGCGCGCTTCGACGACGATTTCGTGTTCTTGGGCGAGACCTCGGTGACGTCGGAAGACATCGCGCACGTTACCGCCCGCTTGTCGCCCTTCGGCGGCGACAACCGCGCCGGAATCGAACAAACGCTGCATCGCATCAGCGCGATCCGCAATCGCACGGGCCGCATCGTCGGCCTCACGTGCCGCGTGGGGCGCGCCGTGTACGGCACGATCGACATCGTGCTCGACGTGATTCGCAGCGGCAAATCCATCTGTCTGCTGGGACGACCCGGTGTCGGCAAGACGACGATGCTGCGCGAGTGCGCGCGCGTGCTCGCCGAAGACCGCAAGCGCGTGGTCATCGTCGACACGTCGAACGAGATCGCGGGCGATGGTGACGTGCCGCATTCCGGCATCGGCCACTCGCGCCGCATGCCCGTCGCCGACACGCACTTGCAGCACAACGTGATGATCGAAGCGGTCGAGAACCACATGCCGCAGGTGATCGTCATCGACGAGATCGGCACCGAAGCCGAAGCGATGGCCGCGCGCACGATCGCCGAGCGCGGCGTCCAACTCATCGGCACGGCGCACGGACAAACGCTCGAAAACTTGCTGATGAACCCGACGCTGTCGGATTTGCTCGGCGGGATCAGCGCCGTGACGCTGTCCGACGAAGAAGCGCGCCGCCGCGGCACGCGCAAGACGGTGCTCGAGCGGAAACAGCCGCCGACGTTCGACGTGCTCGTGGAAATTCAGGACCGCGACCGGCTGGCGATTCACCAGAACGTCGGCGAGGTCGTCGACGCGCTGCTCCGTGGGTACCAGCCGCAGCCGGAGGTGCGCCAGCGCACCGTCGGCGGCACGATCGACATCGTGCAGCACGCGAACCCCGAGGCGATCTCGGTGGAGAAGGTACGCGAGTTTCGCACGCAGCCGCGCGACGACGACGGCGCCCTGTTCGGCGCGACCGGCGAGTCGGTCCCCGACGACGCGAAGCCGCTCTTCATCTTCCCCTACGGCGTGTCGCGCAACAAGATCGAACGGGCCGTCCACAACCTGCGCGTGCATGCGTCCATCGCCCGCAAGTGGGACGATGCCGACGTCGTGCTGACGCTCAAGACGCTGGAACGCAAGGAGTCCGAGCGGCTCAAGCAGATCGCGGCGGAGAACGTGCCGATCTACTCGATCAAGACCAACACGACGACGCAGATTCAGAACGCGCTCAAAGACGTGTTCAATCTGCCTTCGCTCGACGTCGAGGAGATTGCGATGCGGGAGGCTGAGGAGGCGGTCTATCAGGTGCTCCTCGACAGCCGGGCGATCGAGTTGACGCCGCAGTCGTCGTATATTCGCCGGATGCAGCACCAGTTGGCTGAGCGGTACCGGGTCCAGTCGCGGTCGACGGGCCTGGAGCCGAACCGGCGTGTGCGAATCTTCAAAGGCCCCGACGTGTAGTCGCTCCCGCGACATGGTCGCGGCTCGCTCGTCGGCGCGGCTCTTCGTGGTGAGCGGCGTGGTGGCTTGGCGGCGCGGCGTGCGTTTTGTTTGTTGGTGTGTTTTCTTGGAACCGTGCGATCGCGCCGGTCAGCGTTGCCGACGCTCCGCGCAGCGCCGCCGTCAGTTCGGACAGCACCGCAGCTTCCAGAGCGACCTTTTCTCCGGCTCGGACCAAGGCGGCAACGCGATCTTTCGTCTCCGTTGCCGCTTCGGCGCCTTCGTTCGCCGTGCCGGCGAGCTGCTGAGCTAATGCGCCCAGGTTGCCGGCGACTTTGCGGTTTTGGGCCGCTTGGTCGCGGACGGCGGTCGTCGCTCGGACCAGCGCGGCCGTGGTGCTCTGCTGTTCGGTGTTCGCGCGCCCCACGTCGTCGAGCTGGCGCGCGACTTCGCCTACGTCGGTGCGGATCGTTTCGAGCGCGGTTGCGGCGGCGCTCGTTTCGTCGCGGGCCGCGCGGGCCGCGATGTCGCCTTCGCGGGTCGATGCGACCGCGGTGCCGGTGCGTTTCTGCACGTCGCGCACCAGCTCGGCGATCTCGTTGTTCGCTTTGAGCGCGCGTTCGGCGAGGCCGCGGATTTCGTCTGCTACCACGGCGAAGCCGCGGCCGTGTTCGCCGGCGCGGGCCGCTTCGATCGCGGCGTTCAGGGCAAGCAGGTTCGTTTGGCCCGAGATTTCGTCGATCGTCTCCGTGATCACGCCGATGCGTGCGGACGCCGCGTGCAGGGCTTCGATGCCTTCGAGCGTCGTCGCGAGCGCCGTGGCGGCGCGGTCGCTCGATGACGTCGCTGCGACCAAGGCTTCGGCGCCGTCCCCGGCGACCGTCGCGGCGGAATGGGCCAGCGTGCGTATCGCGGTTGCGATGTCGCCTCCGCGTTCGACGGAGTGCGCGAGTTCTTCGAGCGCCGCGGCCGTGTTGCGTACCGTATCTTCAAGCTGGTCGGCGGAGTTGCGGACGGTTGCGACGGCCGTCGCGACGTCGACGCTTGCGCCGCCTGCTTCCGCGGTCGCTCGTTCGAGACGTTCCACGCTCGTGGATGCGGCGCGCAGGTCGTCTGATATTCCGGCTGCGACGTCGTGGAGGCGGGCGGCGTTTGCGTCCACTTGCAGTGAGCCATCGTCCAGGGTTATCGCGGCGCTGCGGGCGTCGGTGAGCACGTTGCGCACCGCGGCGAGCAGCGACGCGAGCGCATGGCCCAGGAAGTCGCCCGGCGAGCGTGCTTCGATTCGCGTGGTGAGGTCGCCGTCGGCTAGCCGGACTGCGGCGTTGGAGGTGTCGCGGAAGGATAACTCCGCGCCCGCTAGCGCGTGGAGCACGGCGCCTGCTTCATGCGGGACGCGCGGGAGCGTGCGCAGTTCGGCCAGCGCTTCGAGGTCGCCGTCGCTTACGCGGTCCAGCGCGCGGGCGATGCGCGACAGCGGCTTCGCGATCGATTCCGCCAAGAAGATTGCTGCCAGCGCTCCGTAGATTACCACGACGACGCCGGTGATGATGAAGGCGACGCGGTTGCCGCCGTGGAGGGTGATGATGCCTGTTACTGCGGTGACGAATGTGACCGTTACGACGATGACCAGCGCGATGCGGCCGGCGATGCCGCCGAGTGCGATGCGTGGCGATGGGATCGTGCCGCCTACGGCTTCCGCTGCGAGGGCTGCAAAGTCGGCTAGCGTGGTTTCGAATGCGAGGCCGAGGAGCGTTGCGTACATCGCCCAGCACAGGACGGCCCCGATGAACGTGTCCGCTAGGTTGCGAATAAGGGGCAGGCCCGCGATCGCGTTGCCACCCACACACGAGACGCCGGCGATTGCGAAGAACGCGAGCAGCCACGAGACGATGAAGGGCATCGGCAGGCGGCGCAGCCCGAGCGCGATGGCGGTCGCATCGCCCCGGCCGGTTGAGACCGCTTCGCGGACGGGGCCGAGCGCGCGGCGCAGCGCGATGGTCTGGGTGAGCGGGAAGACCAAGACGGCTCCGAGTGCGACGAGTGCGCACGCCCGCATCTCGTCTGGGGTGAAGTCTCCGCCCAGGAATACGAACGCCAGCGCACCCGCGAACGACACGGCGATCGCAAGAAGACGCCGCCGGGAGAAACCGGCGGCGATCGTGCGATATCGGTCCATCTGTCCGGTTATCGGTCGAGCGTGACGTTTCCCGAGTCGTCGACCAGCAGGACCGAATCGAACTGGAGCTTCTCCCCGTCGATCACGCGGCGGCTGTGGACCGCCAGACGGTGTTCGCCCGTGCGGGTCGAGCCGTCGTACGACATGCGCAGGAGCGGGTTCTTCGGGTCGCTCTCGGGGGCGAGGCGACCCGCTTTCACGAGCACGGTGACCACGCGCTGCTGGACTTTCAGCGGGAGCAGGCGGTATGCGTCGTCGTCGCCGGACAGCGCGGAGAGCTCTTGGGCCGCCTTGTTGCCCGGGTCGTCGATATTTTTGCAGAAGCGGACGATCAGGTCCCAGTCGTCGGCGGCGATCCCCTCGAACACGCAGGCGACGACGGCCCACTCCACGCCGTCGCGGGTCATGGTCCCCTTGCGCACGATCTTGAGACGGGCGCGGACGCGGCGGCCGCTGAGGTCGAGCGCGACGTCGACGTGGGCGCCCGGCGGCGCCTCCTTGGTGGCGAAGAGGACCCCTTTTTCACTGATCTCCAGGCCGAAACCGCCGATCAGCGTGCCGTTGTTGATCCAGCCGATCGGAAAGCGCCGGCGCACCCGATCGGCGCTGCGGCGTTCCGACTTGTGGGAGCCGAGCCGCTTGAGCAACTCGTTGAACACGCTGACCTCCGCGCGATGGCCGGGACGCTGGTGTCGCGAAGAGCGCCGGGTGCTCGTCACCTTCGAAGGGATCGAAGCCGCCGGGAAATCGACGCTGATCGCGGCGTTGAACGCAGAACTTACCACCCGCGGTAACGTCGTCCTAGTTACCAGGGAACCGGGGGGTACTCCCCTCGGGGACGCGTTGCGTTCCGTTTTTCTCGATCCTGCGCTGGCGGTTGACCCGATCGCCGAAGTGATGCTCCTCAACGCATCGCGCGCACAGCTGGTGGCCGACGTGATCGCGCCCGCGCTCAAAGCGCGCAGCGTCGTGCTGTGCGACCGCTTCTTCGATGCGACCGTCGCCTATCAGGGGTACGGCCGCGGGCTCAACGTCGAGTCGCTCCTAGAGATCTGTTTGGTGGCGACGCACCGGATCGCGCCCGATCTGACCTTCCTGATCGACATCCCCGTCGACGTGTCGCAGGCGCGCCTGCGCGCGCGCGGCGGTGCCGACCGGCTCGAGCGCGAGGGTACGGCATTCCACACGCGCGTGCGCGACGGCTACCTCGCGCTCGCGGAGCGTTTTTCGAACCGGTACGTCGTGCTCGATGGGGCGCAGCCGCCCGAGGTGCTCGCGGCGAGCGCGTGGGCGATCTTCGAAGAGCGCCGGTCGGCGCCGCTGCCGTGACGGAGTCATCCTTCGCATGACGGAGTCACCGTTCCGGTGATCGACGGCAACTTCGACGCGATCGGCGCGGCCGGGCCGCGCACGCTCTTCGAGCACCTCACGCCGGCGACGCTGTCGCACGGCTACCTCTTCACCGGTCCGCAGGGCGTCGGCAAGAAGACGTTCGCGCGCGAGCTCGGGCGCTCTCTGCTGTGCGTGACGCCGAAGAGAACGCTGCTGGGCTGGTGCGGCCACTGCACGGGCTGCACGCGCGTCGAAGCGGGCACGCATCCGGACTCTTACTTCACCGAAGGCCAGGTCAAGATCGGCGACCGCGACGGCGGCGGCTTCCACGACGCCGAGGACGCCACCGCGCGCGATCTCGTGCGCCAGCTCTCGATGCACTCGTACGCCGGCGGCAAGCGCGTGTTCGTCCTCGGCGATGCCGACTTCACGCGCGAGGCGGCCAACGCGTTGCTGAAGTTTTTCGAGGAACCGCCCGACCACGTCGTGCTGATCCTCACCACGAACGCGATCGGGCGCGTGCTGCCGACGATTCGCTCGCGCCTCGTCGAGGTCGCGTTCCCACTGCTGAGTGACGACGAGGTCGTTCGCATCCTCGAACGGCGCGGTTTGAGCGGCGACGATGCGCGGCGTGCGGCGACGGTCGCAAACGGCAGCGCGACGCGCGCGCTCGCCTACCTCGACGAAGGCGAAGGCGCGACGCGTGACGCCGCGGTCGAGTGGTTCTTCGCGGCCGCGCAGGGCGACGAGGCCGACGCGAGCGGCTGGGCGACGCGCTCCACGCTCGAGTCCGGGTTGGAAACGGTCAAGACGCTAGCGCGTGACTGGATCGCGCTAGGACTGGGCGGCGGCGTGCCGATTCTCGCGCGCGATCAGCGCGCGCGGTTGGAAACGCTCCCGTCGCGCGAGCCGGTGTCGTTCGCGAAGATGCTCGCGGCGATCGGCGACGCCGAACGGATCGCGCGCACGAACGTCAGCCCGCCGCTGGTCGCGGAGATGGTGCGCATGGCGCTAGCGCCATCGTCGCGCTAGTGCTGCGTTCGAGGTTTAGTAGCGCCGCGTGAACGCCGCGTCGGCGTACGTTTTCGCGAGGATCAGCGCGATGTAGCCGCCGGCGATCGCTTGCAGCAGCGCCTGGAGCAGCAGCAGCGGGATGATGCTGCCGCTGCCGATGAGCGGCAGCAGCAATCCGCCGAGATACGCCCCCGCGTACGGTACGGCGAGCACGATCAGCGCGAACGAGACGATCGCGACGACGACGGCCGCGAGCGGGTTGCCGCGCACGCGTTCGATCGAAACCTGGATCGCCGCGGCGCCCGGCACGCCGCCGATGGCCGCAGCGGGGATCGTCCAGACCAAGAACACGACGGCGAGCACCGTCAGCGCGATCGCGAGCGGTCCGATGAGCGTGCCCGCGTAGCCCGCGACGAACAACACGAAAATTACGCCGATCGCTGCGTAGAGGATGTCCCCGCCGCGCCGCCGCGCTTCGGTCCAGCCGTTGTCGAACGACGCACGTCCGTGCCGCCAGGCGTCGTCCGCCATGATGCACGCCGCTCCGATCCCGAAAAATTCCAAGAGCCAGGTGATGAACGACGCCAGCCCGGCGGTGAGGCCGTTGATGCCGCCGCCACCGCCGTACGGCACCATCACGAGCGTCAGCAGCACGCCGATCACCGCCATCAGCAACGGGACGACGATGATCGCCGGGTTGCGCAGCAGCAGCGGCACCGCCTTGACGTAGACCGAGAGGTCGACCGGAGGGACCTGCGCGCCGCGCACGGCCTTCGCCTCAGCCGCGCGCGCCCGCGAGCGCGCTCCCGCACGAACAGGTGCGTTCCGCCGGGACGGCTTCGATGATCTTGAAGATCGCGTTCTTCACGCGCTCGTTGTTGCTGGCGAACACTTTCATCACCTCGGCGTGCGACACGGGATCGACCCCCGTCATCCCTTCGAGGCCCACGTCGTAGTCGGTGATGAGCGAGATGTTCACGTAGCACATCTCCAGCTCGCGCGCGAGGTATGACTCGGGGTAATTGGTCATGTTGATGACCTCCCAGCCCAGCGAGCTGAACCACTTCGACTCTGCGCGCGTCGAGAAGCGCGGGCCTTGGATCACGACGATCGTGCCTTTGTCGTGGGTGTCGATGTCGAGGCTGCGCAGCGCGTCGACCGCGAGCGGGCGCAGCTGCGCGCAGTACGGATCGGCGAACGACACGTGCGTGGTGACCGGGCCATCGTAGAACGTGTCCTTGCGGCCGGTCGTGCGGTCGACGATCTGGTCCGCCACCACCATCGAGCCGGGCTTCACCCCGGCCTGCAGCGAGCCGCACGCGGTGGGGCCGATGATGCGCGTGACGCCGAGCGCCTTCATCGCGTAGGCGTTGGCACGGTAGTTGATCGACTGCGGCGGATAGCGGTGATCCTTGCCGTGGCGCGGCAGGAACGCCACCTTCTTGCCGGCGATCTCGCCGAGCGCAATCTTGTCGGACGGCAGCCCGTAGGGCGTCTCCACCCAGATTTCGCGCGGGTTCTCGATGAGCGAGTAGAAACCCGACCCGCCATAGACGCCGATGTCGGCGCGTTCGTTCGTGGTGTACATTGCGCGCCCTAAGTAGGACATCGGAGCTTCAATCTCCGCCCCGAGGGCGGCGGACGGCGGCGCCGAACGCCCGGTCGGTGATCCTCGGACGCGACGGCTTCAGCATCCTCGACCGCCAGCCGTACCCACTGTCTTTTGTGACGGTGTCCGGCGCGCATCTCTACGGATTTCCGTCCGAGGACTCCGACTTCGACCTGCGCGGCGTGCACGTCACGCCGCCCGCCGCGTTGCTGTCGCTAAAGCCGCCGCGCGAGACGATCGAGGACCAGTCGACCGAGGACGGCCCGCTCGACGAGCTCGTCACGCACGACGCGCGCAAGTACGCGCAACTGCTGCTGCGCAACAACGGCTACGTGCTCGAGCAGATCTTCTCGCCGCTGGTCGTCGTCGAGGGCGATCTGCCGCGCTGGCGTGAGCTTGCGCGGCTATGCATCGCGCGCAAGCACGTCCAGCATTATCTCGGCTTCGCGCGCAACGAGTGGACGCAGTTCCACCGCCGCCCGGAAAAGACGGTGAAGCGCCTGCTGTACGTGTTCCGGGTGATCCTGACCGGGATCCACCTGCTGCGCACGGGCGAGGTCGAGGCGAACATCGTGGCGCTGAACCAGGAGTACCGGCTGCCGTACATCCCCGAGCTCGTGGCTGCAAAGCGCGATCACGGCGAGGCCGGGCAGCTTCCGGCGGACAGGGAGCTGACGTTCTACGAGCGCGAGTACGCGCGGCTCGAAGCGCTGCTGAAGGAGGCGCACGAGCAGAGCGCGCTACCGGACGAAACGCCGAATGCGCGCGATGCGCTCGACGGATTCTTATACGATCTGCGCTTTCAAGTCTAGCGCCCGGAGGGCGCGGCTTTCGCCGGCAAAGCTTCAGCTTTGACGGATAACGTCTAGTCCAGAAAGTCCGAGGGCTTGAGCTCGTCGATGAACTTCTTGAACTTTGTGGGGTCTTCGACGTCGCCGGCTTTGTCGGGGACGGTTTCTTCGAGCGCGATCTTGTCGCTCACGAAGATCGGCGCTTGCATGCGCAGCGCGAGCGCGATGCCGTCCGATGGGCGGGCGTCGATCTCCTGAACTTCGCCGTTGGTGCGCACGATGAGCTTGGCGAAGAACGTCGAGTCCTTGATGTCGTGAATGATGATCTGCTCGAGTTTCGCCGACAGCGACTCCAGCAGCGTGCGCATCAGGTCGTGCGACAGCGGGCGGGGAACCGCGGTCCCCTCCAGCGCCAACGCGATCGCCGTGGCCTCGAACGGTCCGATCAGGATCGGAAGGTACCGCTTGCCTTCGAGATCCTTCAGGATGACCACCGGGTCGTGCGTGAGCAGATCGATCCCCAGCTTGTCGACCTTCATCTGCCGCATCGGTTGGTACTCCGGGGGCTCCTAAAACAACTCCTCTGGGCGGACCGCAGCGAAGCGAGGACCGCGACGGATTCGCCGGAGGCGAATCCACGACTCCTTTGGGAGCGACGACCCGTTCGGCGGGTCGAATCGGGCGGCGTCGCGTACGAAGGCGCTCCGTGGCATTGTCGTGCGGTATCGTCGGGCTTCCCAACGTCGGAAAGTCGACCATCTTCAACGCGCTCACGCGCTCGGCGCAGGCGCTGGCGGCGAACTACCCGTTCGCGACCATCGAGCCGAACGTCGGCGAAGTGCCCGTACCCGACCCTCGCCTCGGCGTGCTGGCCGACCTCAGCCGTTCCGAGAAGATCGTCCCGGCGACGATGCGCTTCGTCGATATCGCGGGGTTGGTCCGCGGCGCATCGAGCGGTCAGGGCCTCGGAAACGCGTTTCTCTCGCACATTCGTGAGACGGATGCGGTCGCGATGGTGGTGCGCTGCTTCGAGGACTCCAACGTCACGCACGTCGAGGGCGACCCCGATCCGCTGCGCGACATCGAGATCATCAACATCGAGATGTCGCTCGCCGATCTCGCGTCGCTGCAAAAGCGGCGCGACAAGCTGCAGCGCGAGGTGCGCGCGAACCCCAAGGAAGCGCACAAGCTCGCGGCGCTCGACGCCCTGATCGCGGCGCTGGAGAACGGCACGCCCGCGCGCGCGTTCGCACCCGGCTCGCCCGAAGCCGAGATCGCGCGCGAGGCGTTCTTGCTCACCGCCAAGCCGATGCTGTATGTCGCCAACGTCGACGAGGCGCAGATCACCAATCCTGGGCCGATGGCGCAAGCCGTGTTCGCGCACGCGAAACAAGAGAACAGCCGCGCGATCGCGTTCAACGGCAAGATCGAGTCGGAGTTCGCCGGCATGAGCGACGCCGACGTGGCCGAGTTCCGGTCGGACTACGGGATCACGTCCGGCGGGCTGGACCGGCTGATCGTCGAGGCGTACGACCTGCTCGGGCTCATGACGTTCTTGACGACGGGCCCCAAAGAGTCGCGCGCGTGGACGATCCACAAAGGCACCAAGGCGCCGCAGGCCGCGGGCACGATCCACACCGACATCGAGCGCGGTTTCATTCGCGCCGAGATCGTGGCGTACGAAGATTACGTCACGTACAAGACGATGGACGCGATTCGTAGCGCCGGCAAGCTGCGCTCCGAGGGCAAGGACTACGTGATGCAGGAAGGCGACGTCGTCGAGTTTCGCTTCAACGTTTGATCGCGGGCGGCGGCGAAGCCGTACGATCGAGCACGCCGGGGATGACATAGACGCGCGCGTGCCACGGGTACACGCTGATCGTTCCGGTGAGCTCGCCAACGAACAGGATCAGGATCGCCGTGATGCCGCACGTCGGATACGCGCGCGACCCCGGCCCCTTGCCATGGCGAAACACCCTCGAGAACGCGAACAGCGGGAGCGCGACCGTGACGCACCAGAGCCCGAGGAAGACGGCGTCGCTCATGCCGGGCAGCGCCGTTCGGAGCATCGCCGGGAACACCGTTGCGAGAAAGAAGCCGCCGATGCCGAACGCCAGCCCCGCCAGCACTGCGAACATCACCGAAAGCGCTGTGAGGGCGGGGTGCAGCGGCTCGTCGCCGTCGTGCATGAACGCCGGTTCGCCTAGACCAAGCGAGCATCCCTAGCCAGATGGCGAACGTGGTGCCAGGGGTTTTCGCCGAATGTCCTAAAGAGTCCGGACGGCTCAGGAGGCCATTGTCTCGATGTCCACAGCCGTAACGGGTACGACAGCGGTTCGTGAGGTCAGCGTCTTCGGTGACGCGATCGCATACTTCAACGAAGCGGCCGCGCTGCTCAACCTCGACCCCGGGATCAAGGCGATCCTCACCCACCCGTCCCGCCAGATCATCTTCTCGATCCCGTTCCAGCGCGACAACGGCGGGATCGAAGTCTTCACCGGCTACCGCGTGCAGTACAACTTCGCGCGCGGGCCGGCCAAAGGCGGAATCCGCTTCCACCCCGGCGTCACGCTGGACGAAGTCACCGCACTCGCATTTTGGATGACGTGGAAGTGCGCCGTCGTCGACCTGCCGTTCGGCGGCGGCAAAGGCGGCGTGACCTGCGATCCCAACACGCTCTCGATGGCGGAGATCGAACGCATCACGCGGCGCTACGCGGCCGAGCTCGTCGAGGTCATCGGCCCCGACAAAGACGTGCCCGCGCCCGACGTCAACACGACGCCGCAGCACATGGCGTGGATCATGGACACCTACTCGATGCACGTGCGCCAGAACACGCCCGGCGTCGTTACCGGCAAGCCGCTCGAGATCGGCGGTTCACGCGGGCGCGTCGAGGCGACCGGGCGCGGCGTGTCGATCGTCGCGCTCGACGAGATGGCGCGGCTGGGCATCGATCCCAAGGGCGCGCGCATCGTCGTCCAAGGGTTTGGCAACGTCGGCGCGATCGCCGCGAAGATGTTCGCGGATCAGGGCTGCACGATCGTCGGCATCAGCGACGTCACCGGCGCGTACGTCAACGCCGGCGGGATCGATCTCGACGGCGCGATCGCGTACGCGCAAGAGCATCACTCGCTCGACGGGTACCGCGGCGGGGAGAAGATGTCGAACCAAGCGATGCTCGAGGTCGAGTGCGACGTCCTCGTGCCGGCTGCGCTCGAGAAGGTGCTGACCGTCGACAACGCTTCGCGCATCAAGGCGAAGCTGATCGTCGAGGGGGCCAATGGGCCGACGACGCCTGAGGCCGATCATATCTTTGCCAAGAACGGGATCGTCGTTATTCCCGATATCATGGCGAATGCCGGTGGGGTTACCGTGTCGTACTTTGAGTGGGTTCAGGATCGGCAGGGGTACTTTTGGCGGGAGGCCGAGGTGAACGCGCGGCTCAAGGAAGTGTTGCTCGAGAACTTTGCGGTGTTGCGGGAGATTGCTACTGCGCGGGGGATTTCGTATCGGACTGCTGCGTATATGGTGGCTATTGATCGGGTTGTGAAGTCGCTCAAGGCTCGTGGGGTTTACGCCTAGGCGTTCTTGGGTGGGGTGGTGTTGTCGCGGGGGCGGCGCGCTGCTATGGCGGGGACGCGAGCCTCGCACTTCGTGTGCGAGGCTCGCTTCGTGCTCGCGTCGTTCTCGCGCATCCTGCGCTTCACTCGCTCGCAGACCCCGCCATAGCAGCGCGCCGCCCCCGCGACGGCGCGATCGTGGCGGTGCGTTCGGGGGGTGGTTGCGGGATCGTGGAGTTGCCGGCGCGGTGGCACCGCGCACGACGTCATGGGGCGGTGCGCGTACGACGTCATGGGGCGGTGCGCGCACGACGTCATGGTGCGGTGCGGATGTGCCTGCTCATGTCACCCGGATGTGCTGGCAGCTGCGGGTGAGCTTGTCGAAGGGTGCGCCGCGATGGTGTTAGATGCGGCGGTCTAGTTTTTGGACTTCCGGTGCGCTTGTTGCGGGGACGACTTGTTCTAGGCTTGATTCTTGGGTGGGGGCGTTCGCTTTTTCCCAGGCTGCGAAGCCGCCTTGGAGGGTTCGGACGTCGGTGAAGGCGTTGTGTTGCAGTTTTTCGGCAATTTGCTTTGTCAGGTCGCCGTCGCCTTTTTCGTCGTAGAGGATTACCGGTTTGTCCGGCGCGATCGGGATTGCCAGGTGGTCCGGGGTTAGGAGGTCGTGTGGGCGGTACCGTACCGCGCCGCGGATCTCGCGGTGGCCGGCGTGCTTGCCTACGTTCAGGATCGTCGCGCCCGTGTCGGCCAGCGCGCGCAGTTCGTCTACCGTGATGTCCATCTGCGCTATGGTACCCGGCCGGTGAGGGTACCGAACGAGCGTGGCGGACCGTTTGGGCGTAGCCGCTCGTTCCGGGTGGCGGGGCGGCGAGGGGCCCTGGGCGTGGACCGCGCACTACGGATGAATGCATAGGTTCTGCCGCGCGCTCGTGGTCGCGATGGTCGCCGTGCTGGTTGCGCCTGCGGCCGGCGGTGCCCAGCAGGCGCCGATCGTCGTCGTGCCGATCGCGTTTACGCAGCGCACGCTGGCGAACGGGTTGCGCGTCGTGATCGCGGAGGATCATCGGACGCCGACGGTTGCCGTCGATGTCGGATACGACGTCGGCGGGAAGAGCGACCCCGTCGGGCGGTCGGGGTTCGCGCACTTGTTCGAGCATCTGATGTTCAAGGGCACCGCCAACGTCAAGCCGGAGTCCATGGACCGCTTCACCGACGACGTCGGCGGCTACAACAATGCGTGGACCGGCGAGGACCTCACGAATTATTACGATGTGATTCCTTCGAATCACCTCGAGCGGCTGCTGTGGGCCGAGGCCGATCGCATGGCGAACCTCAACGTCGACCAGCCGAACTTTGTCACGGAACGCAAGGTGGTCATCAGCGAGTACGATCAGTCCGTGCTTGCGAGCCCATACGGTATGTTGTACCAGCTCATGAACGCCGCGTTCACCAAGCATCCGTACAAGCGCGGCGTCATCGGGAATCCCGATGAGCTCAACGCTGCTTCGCTGGCGGACGTCGTCGCGTTCCACACGATGTTCTACCGGCCCGACAATGCGGTGCTCGTGCTCGTCGGGGATCTCGATCCTGTCCAGGCGGACGCGTGGGTCGACCGTTATTTTGGACCGTTGCGCAAGCCTTCGGCGGCGATTCCGCGAGTGACCGTCGTCGAGCCGAAGCAGAAGGCGCAGTGGACGATCTCGTACGTCAGCAAGAGTGCGCCGCTGCCGGCGACGTCGATCGTGTATCACGTCCCCGCGGCTCGGGATGCGGACAAGGCGGTGATCGACGTCATCGAGTCGTTGCTGGGGCGCGGCCCGAGCTCGCGGCTCCGCACGGCCATCGTCGACGGCGGGCTTGCGTCGCAGTCGTTCGCGTACACGGATGCCCGCCAGCAGGCCGGGCTCTTCGCCCTGTATGCCATCGCCAACGCCGGGCACTCGAGCGCCGATCTGCAGGCGGCGCTCGAGCGGCAGATCGCGCGCCTGCGGGACGAGCTCGTTCCGGGCGACGAACTCGACAAAGCGAAGACGCAGACCATTGCGGCGCTCGTGCGGCAGCTGCAGACGCACGACGACGTTGCGCAGGCGCTCGTTCGTGCGGCGGTGGTCGCGGGCGATCCCGCTGCGGTCAACCGGCTTCCCGCGCGCTACGCCGCCGTGACCGCGGACGACGTGCAGCGCGTGGCTCGCGCGTATCTCACGAAAGCCAACAGCACCGTCATCGCGTATAAGACGGCGTCGTCCCCTGCGCCGGCCGCGAAGTGATGCGCGTGAAGGTGTTCGCGGCCGTTGCCGTTGCGGCGGGCGGTTTGATTGCGGCGAGCGGGTTTGCTGGGGCGCAGGAGCGCCAGATCGTTCCGGGTGCAGCATCGACGCCGCCGCCGCCGGGGCCGCCGCGCACGGTGCGGTATCCCATGCCCGTTGCGACGACGTTGCCGAACGGGTTGCGCGTGATCGCCGTGCGGGTCCCCGGGAGCGCGCTTGCTGCTGCCGACCTCACGCTGACCGGCGGCGCTGCGGCTGATTCTGATGCAACGTCCGGGGTTGGGTCGTTGACGGCGTCGCTGCTCGCACGCGGGTCGGCGAAGCGTTCGGCGAAAGAGGTCGGGTTTGCGCTCGATGCGCTCGGCGCGACGCTCGAGGCGCGGACCGTCAACGAACGTACCGACGTGACGACCGACGCGGTTGCGGCGCGGTTCCCCGCGGCGCTGGCGCTCCTTGCCGAAATGGTGCGCGCGCCGGCTTTTGCGCCGGGCGAGGTCGCGCTTGCCAAGCAGCGCGCGATCAGCAGCGTCGCGCTGCAGAGCGGTTCGCCGTCGAACCTCGCAGCGCTCGTCGCACGGCGCGTGGTGTTCTCCGGTCCGTTCGGGCGCCCGCCGTGGGGGACCGCGCGTTCCGTGGCTGCGATCGATCGCGACGAGATCGTCGCGTATCACTCCGTGCACTTTCGTCCCGACGCCGCGATCCTCACGATCGGCGGGGACTTTGCGGCGGGCGACGCGTTCGCGCTTGCGCAGAGCGCGTTCGGCGACTGGACCGCCCCGCCCGGACCGGTAGCGACCATCGCGCCGGCGGTCGTCGCTCCGCCGCGCGTCGTCGTCGTCGATCAGCCGGCCGCCGGACGCACCGCGGTCGTCGTCGCGCGCGCCGCGCCGTTGCGCTCGTCGCCCGACTGGGCGCTCGAGACGATGGCGAACGGCGTGCTCGGTGGGTACTCCGGCCGGCTCAACGCCGAGATCCGCGTCAAGCGCGGGCTTTCGTACGGCGCGGCTTCGAACTATGGCAGCGGGCGCTACGCGGGCCTCGTCGTCGCGAGCACCCTGGTCGAGCACGCGAAGGCGCTCGAAGCGCTCGACATCATGCTGAGCACCATCGCGTCGGTGAGCGGCGCGCCCGCCGGGGCCGACGAGCTGGTCGCGCGGCGCACGGCGCTGCTCGGTGAGACCGCCAGCGCCGCCGAGTCGACCGGCGGGCTGGTGCGGCTCGTGGCGGTCAACGCGTTCGCCGGCTTGCCGCTGAATGCGCTCGACACGGAGCCCGCTGCATTGGGCGCCGTCGATCCGGCGGCGGTCACGAGATATGCCGCTGCGTTGTCTTCGCCGCCGACGATCGTGCTGGTCGGCGACTCATCGAAGTTCATCGAGGCGCTGCGCAAGGCGCATCCCGATGCGCTCGTCGTCAAAGCGGCGGAGCTCGACCTCACGAGCTCGGGGCTGACCCGCCGGCCCTGATCCCGCGCAAGCGCACGGTGCTCGCCGCGCCGGTGCCGACCGCTGCGCAGTACGTCGGAACGGTCCGACGACGTGGTCAGCGTTGTGCTTCGAGTGTCGTGATGCGCCGGCCGTGATCGTCGAGACGGTCGTCGCGCTTGTCGAAGTGCCGCATCATACGTTGTTCCGACGAGGCGAATCGCTCGTCCATTTGGCCGAAGCGTTGGTTCATTCGTGTTTCGAGCGCGTTGAGGTCGCGCCGCGCGTTATCGAAGCCCTCAGCCATGGCCTGCGCCAGGCTTCTGAAGCCTTCCAAGATGATCTCGTCCGTCACGCTCTCATTGGACACGATCGATGTTACCCTGCGGTGTCCGCTATGTGAACGCTTGTTCGGCGTGGTAGGAGCTGCGCGAGAGCGGGCTCGACACGACTTGCACGAAGCCCTTCGCGTCGCCGATCGCTTTGAGGCGCGCGAATTTTGCCGGCGTCACGAACTCTTCCACCTTCAGGTGGCGCTTCGTCGGCTGCAGGTACTGCCCCATGGTGAAGATGTCGACGCCGATCGCGCGCGCGTCGTCCATCGCCTGCTCGATCTCCGCTTCCGTCTCGCCGAGGCCCAGCATCAGCGACGTCTTCGTGTACGTTACCTTGCCGGACGTCTTCGCGTGTTCTAGGATGCTCAGCGACTGGCGGTAGTTCGCGCGGCGGTCGCGCACCGACGCTTGAAGTCGGTCGACGGTTTCGAGGTTGTGCGCCAGCACTTCGGGGTGCGCGTCGAGCACGATGTCGAGCGCGGCGAGGTCGCCTGCGAAGTCGCCCGTGAGACACTCGACTTTTGCGCCGGGGGCCTTCTTGTGGATCATCCGCACGGTGTTGGCGAAGATCGCCGCGCCGCCGTCGGCGAGGTCGTCGCGGTCGACCGCCGTGAGCACGAGATATGTCCAGCCCAGCTCCGCGACCGCTTGCGCGACGCGCGCCGGCTCCATCCAGTCGACCTCGCCCTTGGGCGAGCCCGTCTTGACGTTGCAGAAATGGCAGCCGCGCGTGCATGTGTCGCCGAGGATCATGATCGTTGCGGTCCCCGCGCCCCAGCACTCGCCGATGTTCGGGCACATCGCCTCTTGGCAGACCGTGTGCAACTGCAGGCGGCGCACTTCGCCGAGCACGTTTTCGTACGACTCGCCCGACGGCAGGCGCACTTTGAGCCATTCGGGCTTGCGCTTGTGGGGACCGCGCGAACCGTCACCGTCGCGCGGTTCGGGCGTGATGAGGTCGATCGTGTTCATGCTGATTCCGCGACAAGGTTCGACGGGAACGGCAACGGCGCCCCCGGCGGGATGGTTTCGCGCGCGAACGCCACGCCGAACGCGCCTTCGAGCGAGTCGAGCAGGACGTCGCGCGCCTCCGCCCACGGCACTTCGCGGCCGAGCTGCGCAGCGATCGACGTGATGCCGAACTGGGGCGTGCCGCACGGCGTGATGAGCCGGTCGTAGTCCAGCGCGGTGCTCGCGTTGAGCGCGAGCCCGTGCAGCGACGTCATGCGCTTGACCGCGATGCCGATCGCGCAGATCGCGTCGTCGCCGACGTACACGCCGCGGTGCTCGCTGCGCGGCTGCGCCGAGATGCCCCAGTGGTAGAGCGCGCCGGTCACGGCGCTCTCCAGCGACGACACGAGCGGCACGACCTCGCGAAAGCGCGCCAGCCGGCGGATCGGGTAGACGACCACTTGGCCGGGTCCGTGATACGTCACGTCACCGCCGCGCTCGATCTCTTCGACGTCCACGCCCCGCGCCGCGAGAAGTTCCCGCGACAGCAGGACGTTCGCCTCCTTCGCGTTGCGGCCCAAGGTGATGACCGGGTCGTGCTCGACGACGAGCCACGTGTCAGGCGCGCGGCCGTCGGCGACGGCCGCATGCAAGGCGCGCTGGAGCTGCAGCACCGGCGCGTAGCGCCGGCGGCCGAGGTCCAGCAGGCGCGCAGGCTTCTCCACTTCGGGCATGACCGCGCGACGACGGGAATCGGTTGCCCGGTGAACGTACGAGATGCGCGGCCGCGTGGAATGCCCGGCTAGCGACCAAAGGGCTTGATTCAGGCAGCGTGGCTCTGGCATGGTGTCTGAGGCTTCCGGGTGGCGTACGTGCTGGGCGGAGCAAGCAGCCGGCAGCAGCTGGAAGCGAGCGTTCGGGCCGCCCGCCCGGCGTGGTCGGAAGACTAATCTCGAAGGGTTCGAAAAAAGGCTCGGACGATGATCTGCAAATTGACGATCGACGAGCAGCCGTTTCAGTTCCCGCTCGAAGGCGAGGTGTTCTGGGGCGAAAACGTCTGCCATTACGACGCGGAGGACAACCCGATCGGCGACACTCCGTGGCGCGAGCGCGGTTGGACGATCATCCCGCTCTTTTCGCCCGAGCAGTCAGCGCGCTTCGTCGAAGGCACGCGGGAGCTCGTGATCGGGCTGCTGCGCGCGGAGGGCGTCTCCGTCGACGACCGGACCTTTCGGCTCGAGGACTACCACCGCTACGCCGACGACACCATCCATCAGGCGGTCATCTCCAAGTCGCGCTGGCTGACGTTCGAGCAGTTCTGCCTCGATGCCGAGGCAATTGCGGCGCGCATCAGCGACGAGCTAGCGCGGCCGATCTCGCTGCGCAACCCGAAGCTCGAGCGCGACTTCGTGATCCTGCGCATCAGCCGGCCGAAAACGCTCGACATCAACCCGCCGCACCGCGACGGTTATCTCGACATCTGGAAGGACACGGTCAATTTGTGGCTGCCCGTCGCCGGCTGCAGCCAGGCGACGTCGCTGCCGATCATCCCGGGCAGCCATCTGTGGCGCGAGAACGACATCCTTAGAACGGAAAGCGGGCACGCGAGGATCGGCGGACTTTCGTATCACGTGCCCGGTATCGTCGACTCGTCGCACGGGCTGAGCATGATTCGCCCCAACCCGCAACTGGGCGAAGCGCTCGTGTTCACGCCGTTTTTGATCCACGGCGCCGCGGTGAACCAGACCAGCGACACGACGCGCATGTCCTTCGAGATTCGCCTCCACAGCGAACCCCGCGCGACCGCGGCGTAACAGCCGCAGTGCCTGACGCAAAAAACAAAACTCTCTCGGTGATCATCCCGGTGTACTACAACGCCGGCTCGTTACCGGATCTGTTCACGGAGCTCCGCAACGTCGAGACCCAGCTCGCAGAGCGTAACGTCGATCTCGAGCTGATCTTCGTCAACGACGGTTCCGGCGACGACTCGCTCGCCGAACTGCTGGCGATCAAGCGCGCGCGGCCCGCGACGAAGGTCATCAGCCTCGCGCGGAACTTCGGCGCCGTCTCGGCATCGAAGACCGGCCTGTCGTTGGTGACCGGCGACGCGTTCATGTTCTTGGCGGCAGACTTGCAGGATCCGCCGCAGCAAGTCGTGTTGATGGCGGATCGTTGGCTGGCCGGCAGCAAGTTCGTGGTGTCGGCGAGGGCGACGCGCAAAGACCCGCCGCTCACGGTATTCCAGGCGTCCATCTACTACCGCATCGTCGAGTGGTTCGTCTTGCCCGGGTATCCGGCACGGGGTTTCGACCTGATGCTGATGGACCGCGTCATGCTGCCGTACATGAGCGCCTGGCCGAAGAACACCAACCCGAACGTCTACGCGTTTTGGCTGGGCTTCACGCCGGAGATTTTGCTCTACCACCGCCGCGAGCGGCAGCACGGCAAGTCGCGCTGGACGCTGCCGAAGAAGATCAAGTTCTTCCTCGACACCATCTGCGGCTTCACCGTGGTGCCGATCCGCTTCATGTCGCTGATCGGGATCGTCGCGGCGTTGTTGAGCGTGTTCTACGGCGTCTACATCGCGGTCGCGGCGCTCCAAGGAAAGATCGCCGTGGAGGGCTTCGCCACGCTGGTCGCGCTCATCAGCTTCTTCTCCGGGCTCATCCTCATGATGCTGGGCACGCTGGGCGAGTATTTGTGGCGTGTGTTCGACATCGTGGGCAACAAACCGGAGACCGTCGTCGACGAGATATTTCTTTGAGCGCGCAGACGTGGCACAAGCTGGGCCGCGTGTACTGCGCGGACGGCGAAGCGCCGTGGCGCGCGAGCCACGCCTATCTGCCGACGCCGTTCGCGCTGTCGGATCGGGTGGTGCGCGTGCTGGTCGCGTTCGAGGACGGCGGCCGCATGGGCCGGTTGGGCTACGTCGACGTCGATGCGGCGGATCCCACCCGCGTGCTTGGGGTCAGCGAACGCCCGGTGCTCGATCTGGGCCGGCCGGGGACGTTCGACGAGCACGGCGTCTCGCCGCTGTGCGTGGTCACCGAAGGTTCGACGCGGTACTTGTTCTACGCCGGCTGGCAGCGCTCGCCGTCGGTGCGCTACTTCTTGTTCACCGGGCTCGCGAAGAGTGAGGACGACGGCGAGACCTTCACGCGCGTGTCCGAAGCTCCGTTGCTCGACCGGTGTGACGGCGAGTTGCTGGTGCGCACCGGCGGGTTCGTGTTCCGCCACGGCGAGCGCTGGATATTCACCTACATGGGCGGCTCCGAACAGGTGGAGGTCGCGGGAAAACCCACGCCAACGTACGACATGATGTTCCTTTCCTCGAGCTCACCGGTCGCGTGGTCCGGCCGCGGAACCACCGCGCTGGTGCCGCGACGGCCGCGGGAATTCGGATTCGGGCGACCGTGGGTCATCTCCGAAGGCGGCCGCTGCCGCATGTGGCTTTCGGTGCGTTCCACGGCGCACGGCTACGGTCTGTCGTACGCCGAGTCCGGCGACGGGCTGCGCTGGGAACGGCATGACGACACAGTGCGCTTCGTCGGCCCCGACGAGGAATGGGATTCCGAGACGCGCTCGTTCGCGGCGGTGGTCGACACGGCCGCCGGGCGCTTCATGTTCTACAACGGCAACGGGATCGGCGCGACCGGGTTCGGCGTCGCGCGGCTCGTCGATGACGGGCCGGCGGAGCGCGCATGACGGACGATCACCGCGGGCTCACGTACGACGACTTCCGCGTGCGCGCGAAGGACGACACGCGCACCGAGAACGAGAAGATCGGCTTCCCCGATACCTACCGGGGGGGAACCGAAGCGGCGATTTTCGCGGACGTGTCGAGCAAGCTACCCGCGCTGAACGGCTCGGGCAAGACCATCGTCGACATCGGCTGCGGCTGCGGACCGCTCGCCCACGTGATCATGGCGCACTGCGCGCAGCGCGGGCACCGTCTGATCATGGTCGATTCGGCCGAGATGCTCCACTTGCTGCCGGCCTCGCCCGGTACCGAGCTTCGGCCGCACCGGTTCCCGCACGACCCGGCGTTCCTGGCCGAGTTTCGAGGCGCGGCCGACGCGGTGCTGCTCTATAGCGTCATCCAGCACGAGTTCATCTCGGGCGATCTGTGGACGATGTTCGACGCGGTGTGTGGGCTACTGTCAGGCGATGGACGCGCGCTGTTCGGCGACATCCCGAACCGCTCGATGCGCACGCGGCTGTTCCAGAGCCCGAACGGGCGCGCGTTTCACCGCGCGTTCACGGGCTCGGACACCGAGCCGCCCGTTCCACCGTATGGTGTCGCGCCGGGTGAGATCGACGACGCCGTGATCTTCGCGCTGCTGATGCGGGCGCGCAACCAGGGCATCCATGGCTACGTCCTGCCGCAGCCCGACGGCTTGCCGTTCTCCAACCGGCGCGAAGACGTGCTGCTCCATCACCCGTAGCAGGAGCCTGACGATGCGAACGAAGCTGGTGATCTTCGGCAACACGTGGTTCGCCGAAATCGCCGACGAGTATTTCACGCACGACTCACCGTACGAAGTCGTCGGCTTCACGGTCAAC
The DNA here is from genome assembly GCA_963792235.1 of Vulcanimicrobiota bacterium. Taxonomy (GTDB): domain Bacteria; phylum Vulcanimicrobiota; class Vulcanimicrobiia; order Vulcanimicrobiales; family Vulcanimicrobiaceae; genus Vulcanimicrobium. The sequence continues at coordinate 33,099 of CAWBVR010000018.1, read as the reverse complement.
CGCGCGTACATCAAGGACACCACGCTGCGCGGCCGGCCGGTGGTGCCGTACGAGGAGATCGACCGGCATTTTCCGCCGCACGAGCACGCGATCTACGTCGCGATCACGTACCAGCAGCTCAACCGCCTGCGCGCGGAGGTCGCCGCAGAGGCGAAGTCGCGCGGCTTCCTGCTCGCGTCGTACGTGAGCTCGGCCGCGTTCGTGTGGCGCAACGTCGCCATCGGCGAGCACTGCTTCATCTTCGAGAACAACGTCGTGCAGCCGTTCGTGACGATCGAGGACAACGTCGTGCTGTGGAGCGGCAACCACATCGGCCATCACTCCACCATCAAGCGCAACACGTTCGTGTCGTCGCACGTCGTGATCTCGGGCGTGTGCACGATCGGCGAGAACTGTTTCCTGGGCGTGAACGCGACGGTCGGCAACGACGTCACGGTCGGCCGGGACGTGTGGATCAGCCCCGGTGTTGCGGTCACCAAAGACGTCCCCGCGGGCACGCTGCTGCCGCTGAAGAAGACGGAGCCGCACGCGCGGTCGACGTACGACTTCTTCAAGGTCCCCGCGCCGGCGGAAAACGCGGCTCCTTGACCGCCTGGAACATCGCGCCGTTCGAACCGGCCGATGCGAGCGAGTGGGACGCGCTCGTCGGCGTGAGCGGGAACGGGACGATGCTGCATACCCGGCGGTTCCTCGCCTACCACGGTGACCGTTTTGCGGACCGGTCGCTGGTGGTGCGCGATGCCGGCGGGCGCCTGAGCGGCGTCATCCCCGCCGCGGAGTCGCGCGACGACCCGGCGCTGGTGGTCAGCCATCCCGGCGCCACGTTCGGCGGTTTGTTGGCGCTCCCGCAGATCACGGGTTACGCCTATCATGCGATGCTCGAGCAGGCGCTCGCGGAATGGGCGCGGCTCGGCTACGCGCGCCTCGCGTACAAGCCCGGGCCGTTCATCTACCACAGCGTACCGCGGCAAGAGGACAGCTACGTGCTGTGGCGCTTGGGTGCGGTCGCGACGCGCCGAACGCTGTCGGCGTGCATCGACGTCGCGCACCGGCGCGCTCCGTCGTCGCGCCGGAAGCGCTCGCTGGCGAAGGCGCTGCGCTCGGGGTACTCGATCGAGCGCGGCGCGGGCATCCTGCCGAAGTTCTGGCCGATCGTCGAGTCCGCGCTGCTCCAGCGGCACAACCGGCGCCCGGTCCACAGCCTCGAGGAGATCGAGTTGCTCGCGAGCCTTTTCGGCGACACCATCGCGTGCTTCGGCGCCTTCGCCGGCAGCGAGATCGTCGCGGGCGTCGTGCTCTTCGAGTCTCCGACGGTCACCCACGTGCAGTACAGCTTGTCGTCGCCCGCCGGCATGGCGCAGGGCGCGATGGACCTGCTCGTCGAGCATGCCATCGACACCGCGGCCGCGCGCGGCGCGCGTTACGTCGACCTCGGGATCAGCACGGATGCCTCAGGTGCGGAGCTCAACGAGAGCCTGCACCAGTTCAAGATGGAGTTCGGCGCCGGTACGGTCGTCTACGAACAGTACGAGATCGGCTTACGCCCGCACGCATAGCGCGCCGACGAGTGCGTCGCACACCTCGTCGACATCGCGTTCCGACAGATGCGGGCCCATCGGCAGGCTCAATACGGTGTCCGCGAGCCGTTCGGCGATGGGCAGCGCGCACGCCGCATACGTCGTGCCGTACGCTTCCTGCCGGTGGTTCGGGATCGGGTAGTGGATCAAGGTCTCGATGCCGCGCTCGCGCAGATGCGCTTGCACCGCTGCGCGGCCGGCGAGTTGCACGACGTAGAGGTGCCAGCTGTGGTCGGTACCAGGCCGCTCGACGGGCAATCGGAGCTGCGCGCCGAGGCCGGTCAGTTTTTCCTGATACCGCGCGGCAAGACGCCGCCGAACTCCGTTCCAGCGATCCAACCGGCGCAGCTTCACGCGCAGAAAGGCGGCTTGCAGCTCGTCGAGCCGCGAGTTCCCGGCCACTTCGCGGTGGATGTACTTGACGTCGGAGCCGTAGTTGCGTAAGCGCCGGATGCGCCCGGCCAGCGCGGCGTCGTCGGTCACCACGGCACCCGCGTCGCCCAGCGCGCCCAGGTTCTTGCCGGGATAGAAGCTGAACGCCGCGGCGTCGCCGAGCGAGCCCGCCGGACGTCCGTTGTCTCGCGCCCCGTGCGCTTGCGCGGCGTCCTCGACGACGAACAGCCCGTGCAGCGTCGCGAGCGCCCGGATGCGGTCCATCTCGGCGACTTGTCCGTAGAGGTGCACGGGCACGATCGCACGCGTTTGCGCGGTGATCGCGCGCTCGATCAAATCCGGATCGAGCGTGACGGTATCGGGCCTGACTTCCACGGGCACCGGTATCGCGCCGACCCGGCTCACCGAGAACCACGTCGCCGAGAACGTCGTCGCCGGGACGATGACCTCGTCGCCCGCCCCGACCCCCAGCGCCTGCAGCGCGAGTTCGATCGCATCGCACCCGTTGCCCACGGTGACGCAGTGCGCGACGCCGCAATACCGCGCGAACTCGTCCTCGAACGCTTGCACTTCGGGGCCGAGGACGAACGACGAGCGGGCAACCACGCGTTGAAATGCGTCGTTCAGCTCGGCCTCGATCTCGTGGTGCATTCGCGTGAGATCGAGAAACTTGACCGCCATCAGCTGCCGCCCCGCGCCGCCTTGGCGAAGTCGTCGTAGTTGCGGAAGTAATCCGACTCATCGTAGTGCGTCGACGCGAGCACGAGCAGCACGGCGTTGGACGAGAAGTTGTCGATCTCGCGCCACGTCATGGAGTGCACGTAAAGTCCGAAGTACGAACGATTGAGTTGGTATGTTTTCTTGTCGCGGCCGTCATCGAGGTGGATGTCGCAGCTTCCGGACATGGAGACGAAGAACTGGCGAAGCTTAGCGTGCGCGTGCCCGGCGCGGCTGGCACCGCCCGGCACGTCGTACAGCCAGTAGGCGCGGCGAATCTCGAAGGGGATGTCGCTCTCACCTTCGATGACGGTGAGCGCGCCCCGGGCGTCTTCGATGCGCGACAGATCGATAATGCGGCATTCGGCGATGCTCATCGATACGGTTCAGACCGCGGCGGGCTGTTTGGCCGGCTTGGGGTTGACGATGTGGATCGCCTTGCCGTGCATGAATTCCGCGGTGTCCATGATCGACTCCGTCAGTGTCGGATGCGGATGGATCGACAGGCCGATGTCCTCTACCGTCGCGCCCATCTCCAGGGCGATCACGCCTTCGCCGATCAGTGACTCGGCCTGCGGCGCCACGATGTGCATGCCGAGCAGCAAGTCGGTCTTCTTGTCGCCGATCAGCTTGATGAGCCCGTCGGTCTCGTTCATCGTGCGCGCGCGGCCCGATGCGATGAGGTTCATCTTGCCGACGCTCACGTCGTAGCCCGCGGCCTTCGCCTCTTCCTCGGAGAGCCCGATCGTGGCGACCTCCGGGTCGGTGTAGACGCAGTTCGGAATCGCGACGGGGTCGAACGCGCTCGCGCGGTCGCCCGCGATGACCTCGGCGGCGACGACGCCTTCCTTCATCGCCTTGTGCGCGAGCATCGGCGCGCCGGTGACGTCGCCGATGGCGAAGATGCCGTCGACCTTGGTGCGGCGCTGCGCGTCGACTTCGAGGAAACCTTTGTCCGTGGTCTGCAGCCCCGCCGCCGCGAGGTTGAGCGTGTCGGTGATCGGCTTGCGGCCGACCGCGACGAGCACTTGGTCGAACTCGCGCGTCTCCGGCTTGTTGTTCGTCGCTTCGCCGCTGATCGTCACCTTCGCAGCCTGCTCGCCGGTCTTCTCGATCGTCTCCACTTTCGTATTGAGCATGATCTCGATACCTTGCTTCTTGAGGATCCGGCCCAGCGTCTTGCTGATCTCCAAATCCGTGCCGGTAAGCAGCTGGGGCATCGCCTCGACGACGAGCACCTTCGCGCCCATGCGCGTGTACACGGTGGCGAACTCGAGCCCGATCACGCCGCCGCCGACGATGAGCATGTTCTTGGGGATACGCCTGATGCGCACCGCATCGTCGGAGTTGATGATCGTGTCACCGTCGTGCGGCCACGCGCCGACGTTGATCGGCGCGCTGCCGGTTGCGATGACGACGGCTTGCGCGGTGTACTCGTCAGTCGAGCCGTCGTTCTTCTTGAGCGAAACGACGTTCTTGCTGACGAACGTCGCGTCGCCGTACGCGAACTCGACGTTGTTCGCCTTGAACAGCTGGTTCACGCCGCCGACGTTGGCCTTGACGACCTTGTCGGCGAACTTCGCGACGCCCTCGCGGTCGACTTCGGCCTTGGGCACCTTCAGCCCGAGCTCGCCGGCGTGATCGATCTGGCGCGAGATCTCGCCGACGTGCAACAGCGCCTTGGTGGGGATGCAGCCCCAGTTCAAGCACACGCCGCCCACCTCGTCGCGGTCGAAGCACACGACCTTCTTGCCGAGCTGGCCGAGCCGGATCGCGGCGTGATAGCCGCCCGGTCCGGCCCCGATGACGAGCGCGTCGACGGTGAACGATGCCATGGGTTTCTTTGAGTACTCCTTGTGCGAGCTCGGCGTCAGTCGAGGCGGGCTTCGCCTCGTGAAGCCTAGACCGTAGAACACGACCCGTGCGGAACAGGAAGCGTTTCGGGCGCTTTCGCGCCGTTCGCCGCGAGCCCCCGGTGGCCGCTCGGCAGGTGCCGCTTCGCCTGGCCGGGCCGCTAGGCGCCGGGGCGGATCGCGTATGCGGTCAGGTCGGCGCCGTCCGCTCCGTGGCTGCGCAGCATGAAGCGGTAGCCGGGGTCGAGCTGCGCGATCTGGCGTGGGAGCTCCCACAGGTCCGCCGGGCGGTGGTACACCGACACCGCGAGAAATGGCGCGCGTTCGCGAATCGTCTTTTGCGCGCCGCGAATCAAGTTGGCTTCGGCACCTTCGACGTCCATCTTCACGTAGATCCGCTCCGCCTCGCGCTCCGAGAGCAGATCGTCGAGCGAAACCGTGCGCACGAGCGTCGTTCCGTGCGCGGACAGTGACGAACCGGCATTCGCGTTTTCGGTGAACGCGGCGCTGCCGCTGACTGCGTCGATCGCGTAGTCGACGGGCTCGATCAGCGCGCGCACGTGCGGCGGAAGCTCGGCCAGGTTCTCGAGCAGCTTCGCATGGTTCGCCGGATCGGGCTCGAGCGCGAGCGCGAATGCCGTGCGCTCACCGTGCGACTTGACGAACGGGATGACCGTGTCGCCGTCGAACGCGCCGGCGTCGACGAAGCCGATCCCGCGCCAGTGGGCGGGCGCGGGCAACCGCTGCGGGGTCCACGCGGGCAAGATCTCGTGTCTCAGGCTCAGCCGGAACTCGACGTGCGCGCACAGCTCGTCGAAGGAGGCGCGATCGACGAGCCGGGTCGCGAGCCACTCGATGTCGCCGCGCGCGCGCATGACCGTGTCGGGCAACGCGTGGAAATAGAACGGCAGCTGTTCAAACGCGAACCCCCAAAAGAATTGGAGTAACGACGCCGTGCCGGCGCCCAGCGCGCGAAGGCGCTGCGCGATCGTGAGATAGTCGTGGTGGGCAAGGTAGACGGAGACGACGACGAACGCCGAGCGCTTGCCGCGGATCGACTCGCTGGCGATCACGGGGACGCCGTCGATCGTGGTGCCGATCTTCGCCGGGGTGTCGTCGATGAACGCGGCCGGTGCGTGGCCCGCTGCGTGCAGGCTCGCCGCCACGATGCGGCCGTTCTGACCGGCGCCGAACACGTACACGTCGCCGGCGAGGGCGACGCGCTCGCGGATCGTTTGCGCGAGATGCTGCGCGTAGCGCGTCCCGTAGAAATCAAAGACGTGCGCCAAGCGCTGCGTGCTTTCGATGCCGTCCATCCGGGCGCTATTCGCGGGCGTCGCGGTCCATCCCGGTGCGTTCGGAGCCCGCTCGCCAGGGCGGCGGTGACGGCCGAGCGAAGCCGTCAGGCTCAGATGTTCGGAAAATACGGCGTCGTCCAGTCACCGCCGGCGGCTCGCACGGTTCCCGCCGACGCCGCGCTCATCCGCGAACAGATTCGGGTCCGCGGCGTCGCGGCCGTCCCCGGCATGCTGACCGATGATGAGGTCGCCGAGCTGAACGATCGCATGGATGCGGTATACGCGGCGCAGTGCCGCGAGGTCGGCGGCGAGCCCGAGCTCGCGAAGATGAACGACGCCGACGTCGTTCGGTGCCTGCTGGCGTACGATGATGCGTTCATGCGGCTCGCGCAGCACCCGCTGCTGATCGACACGGTCAAGGCTGTTCTCGGCGACAGCGTCGTGCTGATCATGCAGAACGGCGTCATCAACCGGCCCGACCGCGTGCAGTTTCAGACCAACTGGCATCGCGATCTCAACTACCAGCATTGGGTCAGCACGAAGCCGATCGCGATGAGCGCGTTGGTGTGCTTGGAAGATTTCAACCCGACGACCGGCGGCACGGTGTTCCTTCCGGGCAGCCATCGCTTCGAAGATTTTCCGTCAGACGCGCTGGCGGCAGAGTGCTCGTTCGCGCCGGAGGCGCCGAGGGGCTCCGTGTTTCTCTTCGACTCCATGGTATTTCATCGCGCAGGCGTCAACCGTTCGACGAAAGTTCGGCGCGCCGTGAATCACGTATTCGGTGCGCCGATCCTCGCGCAACAGGTCGACATCCCGGCGATGCTCGATCGCGAACCACCGGACGACCCGTGGCTGGCGGCGTACCTCGGCTATCGCTGGAACGCCGTCAAAGACGTCGCGAGCTGGCGGCGTCGCAAGATCGCGCAGATCGCGCCGCAAGACCGCGGCACCGGCGGCTAGGCGGACGGGCGTCGTGCGCTACGCAACGACCCCTGGGTGGGTCTACGTGATGCTGATCGTCATGGGGATCGGTTTCATGGCCGGCGCGGGCGCCTTCATCCTGTTCGTGCCGCAGCCGACCGGCGCGATCGTCGGTGCGATCTGGCTCCTGATGGGCGCGGGATTCGTGTTCTTCTCGGTGCGCGCGATGCGCGGCCGCCGCGACGACGAGCGCATCCGGCGCCAGGGCACGCGCGCGACCGCGACCGTGCTGGGCGTTCAGATGACGGGCCTGGTCGTCAACAACGTCCCGCAGTGGGCGCTGAAGCTGCGCATCGACGGCGCGGGCGCTTCCTACGAAGCCAAGCTGAAGCTACTGACGTTCACGCCGCCTTCGGACGGAGCCGGCCTCAGCGTCCGCGTGGACCCGCTCAAGCGCGAACACGTGGTCCTCAGCGACGACGGTGACGGCGCCGTCGCCGTCGCCGCGCCCCGCGCGAACGGGGCGGAGCCGGGGCAGGGCGTGCCCGACGCGGTGGTCGAGGCGCTGCGGCAAGCGGGGCTCGCCGCGGGCGAGACCGCGGTCGTCAACGCGGACGGAAGCCGCACGATCACGACGTCCTCGGTGACCGTCGGCGGCACGGGAACGGGGACCGTGGACGCCGCCGACATGGTGCGGCTGCTCGCCGATCTGGACCGCATGCGCGCGGAGGGCAGTTTGACCGAGGCCGAGTTCGGCGCGGTGAAGGCGAAGCTGCTCGGCGGGTCTTAGGGCGAAGGTTCGTCGACCGGCTCGAGCACCGCGACGGGCAACACGGCGAGCGCAGCCGCCAGCGGCATCACGCGGCGGCCGTCGCGCTCGAGCGCGTCGACGACGCGTCCGGTGAGCACGTCGCGGTACCGCACGGCGCCGGCGGTGCCGAGCGCGAGCGCCGTCGCTCCCCAAGCCGCCTCACCCAGCGGCGGGCGTTCGTTCGACAGCGTGCGCGGTAGCCGCGGCACGACGACGACCGCGCGGCCCCGCGCGAACGCGACCGCGTGCGCGGACCGTTCGCCGAGCGCTTCGAGCGGCGCGTACGCGCCGTCGGGCCAGCCGGCCGCGGCGCGGTGGCGCAGCAGCGTCGCGAGAACGTACAGCTTGATGCGCCCGTCGGGCCACGCCGCGAGCAGTTCGCGCGCAAGCGATTCGCGCGGTGTGCCGCGGGCGACCGCGTCGTCGAGCGCGCGCAGCACCCCGGCGCGGTGCGCGAAGTCGACCGGACGGCGGTTGTCGGGATCGACGAGGCTCAGGTCCCACAACTCGGTGCCCTGGTACGTGTCGGGGACGCCCGGCGCCGTCGCCTTGAGCACGACCTGCGCGAGGCCGTTGGTGAGTCCGCTCGCGGCCAGGCTGCGCGCGCCGGTGCGCAGGCTGGCGAAGAACGCCGGCGAGCGCACCGGATCGAGAATCGTGCGCGTGAACTCCTCGAGCGCGCGTTCGAACGCGACGTCCGGGTTCGTCCAGCTCGTGCGCAGCTTTGCTTCGCGACCGGCCTTGATCATATAGGCGACGATGCGCTCGGTGAACGCCGCAAGCGCGTCCCCGTCCACGTCGTCGCTGAACAGCTCGGTAGGCCACGCGCCGAGGATCGTTTGGTACAGCAGATATTCCGCTAACGGCGTGACCGGGCCGCGGTGCTTGCGGTTGAGCCGCGACCAGCGCGCGAGCGCGCGCCGCCATTGGTCCGGCACTTCGGACAGCACGGCGAGGCGCGCGCGCACGTCCTCGCCGCGCTTCATGTCGTGTGTCGCTGTCGCGAGCATCGCGCGCGGGTGGTGCGCGGCGCGGCGCGCGTTCTGGCGGTGGAAATCGGCGACGGTGGTGCCGAACTGCGCGGGGTCTCCGCCGACTTCGTTGAGCGCGACGAGCCGCGCCGAGCGGTAGAAGGCGGTGTCCTCGACGCCTTTAGCCGTGACCGGTGCGGTCAGCTGCTGGAAGCGCATCGCGAACTCGACGTAGCGCTCGCGCACGCGGTCGTCGGGATGTTGCGCGAGCAGGACGCGGCGCAGGAACTCGTACGTCGAGCCTTCGTCGGTGGCGTCGCGCACGCGGGCGATCGCGATGGCGCGCTCGATGAACAGCCGGTCGGCGGGCTCGACCGCGGCGCCGGTGACGTAGGTGCGGTAGATCGGGAACGCCGCGATCGTCTCGACCAGCACGCGGCGCAGCGCACCCAGCGTGAAGTCGCGCGTGCGCGGATCGCGCTGCGCGATGCGGTCGAGCCGCAGCGCGAGCACGTTCAGCTCCGCCGACAGTGCCGTTTCCAGCACGAACTTCTTCGCGCCGTAGGCGACCTCGTCGAACGGGATCGCATCGTGCGCGAAGCGGCGGTACACGGCGTCGAACGCGCGCGCGTTACCGCCGTCGACGGCCAGGCCGGTGACCGCGTTCATGAACTCGTAGCCGGTGGTGCCGTCCACCTGCCAGCGCCCGAGCAGCTCCTGGTTCGGCGCGAGGATCTTCTCGACGACCAAATACATCGGCTGGCCGAGCAGCTCGGCGCGCGAGCACAGCAGCTCGCAGTAGCCGATCGGGTCGAACAGCCCGTCGACGTGGTCGATCCGCAGCCCGTCGACGTCGCCGCGAGCGACGAGCTCGAACACGAGGCGATGCGCGTCGCCGAAGCAGTTCGCGTTCTCCATGCGCAGCGCCGCGAGCGCGTTGATGTCGAAGAAGCGGCGGTAGTTGATCTCTTCGGCGGCCACGCGCCACGACGCGGCGCGCCAGTGCTGCGCGTCGACGACCCGCTCGATGAGCGCTTTGCCCTCGGGCGTCGTGCGCGCCGCGTCGAGCCGTGCGGCGCGCTCGCGCGCGTTGGCGGCCTCCGTCTCGCCGAGCAGCCGGCGCAGCGACACCGCCGCCGCGCGGCGCGCAACGTGATCCGGCATCGTGTCGAGGTTGGCGAACAGCGGTGCGAACGACGCCAGCGACGCCGGCTCCGCGTCCGCGAGTACGAGCGCGTACGTCGGCGGCGCGAGCGGCAAGCGATTGTCGTAGTAGCGCAGCGCGAACCCGTCGTCGGCATACTCCCAGCGCAGCTCACCGGCGTCGAGCACTTCCCCGTACTGCGGGCCCAAGAACGGCAGCAGTACCTTACCGCGCAGCTCAGCGCGCAGCGGCTTCCAGTCCACGTCGAAGTAGTCGGCGTAGTGCGAGTCCTCGCCCCACGTCAGCAGGTCGAGCCACCACGCGTTGTCGTCGCCGCCCACGCCCATGTGGTTGGGCACGAAGTCCAAAATGTGTCCCATACCGTGCGCGCGCAGAGCGCCGACGAACTCCGCGTACTCATCGGGCGTGCCGATCTCGGGGTTGAGCAACGCGTGGTCGACGATGTCGTAGCCGTGCGTCGAACCGGCCCGCGCTTTGAGATACGGCGACGCGTAGACGTGCGAGATGCCCAGCGATGCGAGGTACGGCACGAGCGCCGTCGCGTCGGTGAAGCGAAAGCCCGCGTGGAACTGCAGCCGGTAGGTCGCGCGGGGCGTCACGAGTCGAGGAACCAGCCGGCGCTCCACGGCGCAATCGCGGTGGCGTCGGCGTGCGCCGGCACGTCGCCGAGCGTGAAGATGCGCACACCGGCCGCCGCGTACGACACCGTCGCGGGCTGCGCGCCGAGGTTCGCGACGAGCGTGAGCCGCGACTCGTCACCGAACCGCCACTTCACGCGCAACGCCGTCTCCGCCAGCAGCGCGTAACCGTCGCCGTGCGCGCCGCTCGCGAGCCTTGGCACGATCAGCCCCACGCGCAATGCGAGCAGCTCACGGTGCAGCGCAAGCATCGCCGCGTGGCGCGGCTGGGTGCGCTCGTCCCAGTGCAGCACCGACGCGCGCATCGTCGCGGGATCCTGCGGATCGGGGATGCGGTCGCGGGTCGCCGGATCGCTGAATGCCGGCCACGCGGCGAACTCGCGGCGGCGGCCTTCGGTCACCGCGCGCGCGAGCTCGCGCCCGAAGTCCGCGAAGAACAAAAACGGTGTGGACGCCGCCCACTCCTCGCCCATGAACAGCAGTGGGATCGACGGCGCGAGCAGCAGGACGGCCGCTGCGGCGCGCACGGCCGCGCCGGGCGCGAGCGCGGAGATGCGCTCGCCGTACGCGCGGTTCCCGATCTGATCGTGGTTTTGCAGGAAGTCGACGAACGCGGTGGACGGCAGCGCCGCGCTGCGCTCGCCGCGCGGCGCGCCGCCGCGGTGCGGCGACGGTTCGCCTTGGTACGCGAACCCTTCGGCCAGCGCGCGCGCGAGCTGTCGCGCCGGCTCGCGTGCATAGTCGCGGTAGTAGCCGTCGGGTTCGCCGGTGGTGAGCACGTGAAACGCGTGGTGCGCGTCGTCGTTCCACTGCGCGTCGTAGCGATCCAGCCAGCGCGCTTCGTTCTTGTCGTTCTCCAGCACGAGGTGCACCTCGCGGCCCGGCTCGACGCCGGCGCGCACGCGCGCGGCGAGCTCGTCGAGGAACGGGCGCGGCGCGTCGTCCTTGATCTCGTGCACGGCGTCGTAGCGGATGCCGTCGAAGCGGTACTCGCGCAGCCAGTACAGCGAGTTCTGCACGAAATAGTCGCGCACGACTTCCGCGTTGTGCGCATCGACGTTGATCGCGGCGCCCCACGGCGTGTGGTGGCGTTCGGTGAAGAACGGCTCGGCGAACGCGCGCAGATAGTTCCCTTCGGGCCCGAAGTGGTTGTAGACGACGTCGATGAACACGCACAGCCCGCGCGCGTGCGCGGCATCGACGAACGCTTTCAGCTCGTCCGGCGCCCCGTACGCGCGCTGCGGCGCGAACGGCAGCACGCCGTCGTAGCCCCAGTTGCGGTCACCCGCGGGCTGTGCGAGGGGCATCAATTCCACCGCCGTCACGCCGAGGTCCGCGAGCGCGTCGAGCCGCGCGGCGGCGGCTGCATACGTGCCTTCGGTCGTGAACGTGCCGACGTGCAGCTCGTACAGCACGATCTCGTGCCACGGGCGGCCGGTCCACGCGGCGTGCTGCCAGGCGTACGCGCGCGGGTCGACCACCTCGCTCGCCGCGTGCACGCCATCGGGCTGAAAGCGCGACGCGGGATCGGGCACGCGCACGTCGACACCGGGGAAGGCGAACGCGTAGCGTGCGCCCGTGCGCGCATCGCCCAGCGTGCGTTCGAACCAGCCGCCCGCGCGCGGCTCCAGCGCGTGCTCGGCGCCGTCGACGATCACCGACGCGCGCTCGCGCGACGGCGCCCACAGGCGGAACGCGACGCCGTCGTCGCGCAGTTCGGCGCCGAACGGCATCGCATGCGCGTGGCGCGTCATGGCGCCGCGACTTCGGCCTGCAGCGCGTCGATCGCCGCGGCGAGATCGCCGGAGCGGCGCGCGAGCGCGTCGCGCACGTCCCGCAGCGCCGTCTGGACGCGGAAGAACCGGATCAGCGCGTCGCGCTGGACGGGATCGCGGGGCATGGTCGCGAGGTCGGTCGCGCTCGCGGCGTAGCGCGCGAGAAACGCCTCGCGCACGCGCGCCGTCAGCTCGAGCATCGTGGCGCGCGCCGCGGCGTGGTCGACGCTGGGGTCGAAGGTGCCGGCCTGGATCGTTTCGCGCGTCACCGTGTCGAAGGAGCGCGCGAGCAGCGCGACGTCTTTGAGCGGCGAGGATTTGCGCGCAAGCGCCTCGCCGAACCCGACGAACACCGGCCCGCCGTCGACCAGCAGCACGCGGCTCAGCGTCAGCCGGCCGTGCGCGCGCGCGGAGCCCGCGTCGACCCCCGCGGGCAGCGCGTCGACAAGCGCGGCGATGCGGTCGCGCACGGCGCCGAGCGCGGGGATGTCGGCAACCGCGTCGAGATCCTCGTGCGAGGCGGTGCGCCACGCCGCGAGGTCGCCGGGCGTGAGCGGGCGCGTGCCGAACGTCGGATCGCTGCCCGGCGCCGAAAGCGCGCGGTGCAGCGAAGCCAGCGCGTCGGCGACGTTCTCCGCGCTGCGCACGAGGCGCTCGTCGGCCGTCTCGGTGCGCAGGATCTCGCGCAGCGACGCTTCGATGTCGGTCGGGTTCTGGATGAAGCTCTGCGACGTGACCGCAACATACGTTTCGCCGCTGCGGTCCGTCACCAGCGCCGTGCCGAAGAGCTGCGGCGCTTGATCGAAGCCCTGCTCGCGCAGGTGGCGCAGAAACGCGACGGTGCTATTCTGCACGCGCGGCATGGCGCGGTGCAGCGTGAGCAGGCGCGAGTCGTCGAGGATCCAGCGCTGCGCGCCCGGCCCGTAACCAAACCGCTGCGACGTGTCGGCGTCCGGCCGCGGATCGCCCTCCCACGCGAACGTCAGCCCACCATCGTCGTCCCGCAGCGTCGTGCCGGCGCGCATGGCGCGCTCGACCACGCGCGCCGTCGTCGCATCGGACGCGGCGTCGGCGATCCAGCCTTCACGCGGGCCGCTGCGCGCGCGCGCCAGGGCGTCTTCGCGGATCGGCGCGTCCCACACGAAGCGCAGCACCAGCGACGTGCGGTTCGTCCCTTCGCCGACGACGACGAACGCCAGCGACGGGTCGACCTCGTCGGTTACGAACGTGTGGACGACGTGCCCCGCCGCACCCAGCGCGCGCGGCACGACGTCGCTGTCGACGACCGCGCGTGCCCACGCGTCGAACGCCACGCCGCTGCGCGGGACCACGATGGTCGGCAGCTCCGGCAGCTCGCTCGAGCGAATGGGCGCCGCCGCGCCGTGCGGATCGCGCACCAGCGTGAACCAGAAGAAACCGTACGGCCCCAGCGTCACCGTATACGGCGCGGTGGTGATCGGCGGGAACGCCGTCGAGCCGAGCATCTCGAACGGCGTGCGCCCGGCGAACTGCGTGACGTCCAGCTGCACCGCCTGTGCGGTGTGCGACAGGTTCGCGACGACGAGGATCGTCTCGCCCTCGTGCTCGCGCAGGTACGCCAGCACGCGCCGGTTGTTCGGATACAGCAGCGTGACCGTGCCGCGCCCGAACACCTTGGTCGCCTTGCGCACCGCGATGATGCGGCGCATCCAGTTCAGCAGCGAAGTGGAGTTGCGCTCTTGCGCCTCGACGTTCACCGCGGCGTAGCCGTAGGTCGGATCGGTCACCACCGGCGCGTAGAGCCGCACGGGCTCCGCGTTCGAGAAGCCGCCGTTGCGGTCGGGCGACCACTGCATCGGCGTGCGCACGCCGTCGCGGTCCTTGAGGAACAGGTTGTCGCCCATCCCGATCTCGTCGCCGTAGTAGATCACCGGCGTCCCCGGCATCGACATCAATAGGCCGTTCATGAGCTCGATGCGGCGGCGATCGTTCTCGAGCAGCGGCGCGAGCCGGCGCCGGATGCCGACGTTGATGCGCATCTTCGGCTCCACCGCGTACACGGCGTTCATGCGCTCGCGCTCACGCTCGCTGACCATCTCCAGCGTCAGCTCGTCATGATTGCGCAGGAACACCGCCCATTGGCAACCGTCGGGGATCGGCGGCGTCTGGCGCAGGATGTCGTGCACGGGATAGCGGTCTTCGTCGGCAACCGCCATGAACAAGCGCGGCATGAGCGGGAAGTGGAAGCACATGTGGCACTCGTCGCCGTCGCCGAAGTACGACGACAAGTCCTCGGGCCACTGGTTGGCTTCCGCGAGGAATATCCGGTCGGGGAACTCGCTTTCCAGCGTGGCGCGCAAGACCTTGATGACGCCGTGCGTCTCGGGCAGGTTCTCGTTGTTGGTGCCTTCCCGCTCGCAGAGATACGGCACCGCGTCGAGGCGGAAGCCGTCGACGCCGACGTTGCACCAGAATCGCATCGCGTCGACGATGGCGCCGGTCACCGCGTGGTTCTGGAAATTGAGATCGGGCTGGTGCGAGAAGAACCGGTGCCAGAAGTATTGTCCGGCGACGGGGTCCCAGGCCCAGTTCGACGTCTCGGTGTCGGTGAAGATGATGCGCGTGCCGGCGAACTTGCGGTCGTCGTCGGACCACACGTAGAAGTCCCGCTCGGGCGAGCCCTTCGGCGCGCGGCGCGCCGCCTGGAACCACGGGTGTTGATCGGACGTGTGGTTGACGACGAGCTCGGCGATGATGCGGATATTGCGCCCGTGCGCCTCCTCGACCAGGCGCTGCACGTCTTCGAGCGTGCCGTACGACGGGTGGACGCCTTCGTAGTCGGCGATGTCGTAGCCGTCGTCGCGCAGCGGCGACGGGAAGAACGGCAGCAGCCACAGCGCCGTCACGCCCAGCTCCGCGAGGTAGTCCAGGCGCGCGGTCAGGCCGGCGACGTCGCCGAGGCCGTCGCCGTTGGAGTCCTGGAACGCTTTGACGTGAGTCTGGTACACGACCGCGTCGCGATACCAGAGCGGATCGTTCTGCAAATCAGGCTGCCAGCGTCAGCGGTGCGGCGACGTCCTCCAGCGACTTGCGTTCGGCGTCGACGCCCAAAACGATTTCGACGATGCCGCCCACGATCATCAGCGCCGCGCCGAACAGCCAGCCTGCGGCGAGCATGCGGGGTTCCTTACTGGCGATGAGGTGCCCGTAGACGAGCGGCGCGAGTGCGCCGCCGACGAGCGTGCCGACCGCGTACACCACGGCGATCGCCGCGGCGCGCGTCTCCAGCGGGAAGATCTCGCTCACGGTGAGATACGCCGCGCTCGCGCCCGCGCTGGCGAAGAAGAACATCGCGGACCAGCACAGCGCGATCGACGTTGCGGTGAGGCTGCCGTTCAGAAACAACACCGTGGTGAGGATCAGCAGCAAGCCGCTGACGATGTAACAGCCGGAGATCATGATCTTGCGGCCGACCACGTCGAAGAAATGCCCCAGGATCAGCGCGCCCGCGAAGTTGCCGATCGCGAACGGGATGATGTACCACCCGACGTCGCCCGGCGCCACCTTGAAGAACGTCGTGAGCGTGAGCCCTTGGGTGAAGAAGACCGCGTTGTAGAGAAACGCCTGCGTGATCATCAGCGTCATCACGAGCACGGTGCGCTGCGGGTAGGTCTTCGCCATCGCGATCACCGTGTCGAGCATGCCGTGCTTGCGCGACGCGTCAAAGGTCAGCTTGCGGTCGCCGGCCGGTGGGAGCGCGGCGCCCGTCTCGCGCGCCACTTCTCGCTCGACCTCCGCGACGATCTTCTCCGCTTCTTCGTGCCGCCCGTGCGTCAGCAGCCAGCGCGGGCTCTCCGGGATGCCGCGCCGCACCGCGAGCACGGCGATCGCGAGGAACGCGCCCAGCCCGAACGCGAGCCGCCAGCCGATCGACGGCGAGATGAAGCGGCCGTCGAGCAGCGGCACGGACACGACCGATCCGATCAGCGTGCCGATCCACCACGACCCGTTGATCGCGATGTCCGCCACGCCGCGCCGCGCGGACGGGATCAGCTCGTCGATCGCGGAGTTCACGGCGCTGTACTCGCCGCCGATGCCGGCGCCCGCGAGCATGCGAAACAGCGCGAAGCTCCAGAAATCCCATGCGAACGCGGTGAGCAGCGTGCTCACGAGATACCAGGTCAGCGTGATGAGAAACAGCTTCTTGCGCCCGAGCTTGTCGGTGAGGTAGCCGAACACGAGCGCGCCGATGCACGCTCCGATCAGGTACGTCGACCCCGCCGCGGTGGCTTGCTCGGGCGTGAGCCCCAGCCCGTTCTTGGACGTGAGCGTCGGGCCGATGGTCCCGACGATCGTCACCTCGAGCCCGTCGAGGATCCATGTGATGCCCAGCCCGATGACGATGACCCAGTGCCATCTCGCCCACGGTAAGCGGTCGAGGCGGAACGGGATATCGGTGGTGACGTGCGAGGTCGAGGCGGCCAACGGTCCTCCGGGCGCAAACGAGCGGGCGACCTATGAGGTACCCGACCGGTTCCGCTCGGAAACGGCGCTCGGCGGGCCCGAGCGCTTCGGCAGGTCGCCCGTAGGATCGATCGAGCGCGCGAGGTAAGGAGCCTTACGGCGCGTGCAATGCTCGATCCGGTAGCGTAACGCCACACGGTCTCACCTACGAGAAGGACGGAATGATGAAGAAGACTCTGCTCGCCGCGGCCGCCGCCGTGGTCATGTTCGGCGGCCCGGCGCTCGCGATGGATTCCATGGCGAAGCCGGCGATGGAAGCCAAGATGATGTGCCGCCCCGCGATGGCGGGCGAGAAGCCTTCCGCGATGATGGGCGACAAAGGCATCGTCTGCAAGACTATGAAGATGACGCCGCACATGGGCCCCGACACGAAGGGTATGACCGCCGCGCAGGCCGACGCTGCTTGGCGCGCGTGGCTGACGCAGATGATGCAGATTCAGTCCAACACCGGCACCACGGGCGGCAACGGCTAAGCCCGGCAAACTGCGCCGCGCGGCGGCATGGGTCGCACCCCGCTGAGCGGAACGCGAGGCCCCATGAGGGTGTCTCCCACCGGCGTACTCGTCCTTGCGCTCGCGGTCGCGGGGCTCGTCGCGTGTGGCGGCGGAGCCTCTGCCCCGCCGCCGCCGCAACGGCCGGCGCTTGCCGTCACACCGTTTTTGCTGCCGGCGCAAAGCGGCCCGGCCGCCATCGCGCTGGGAGCGGACCGCAATTTGTGGTTCGCGGCGTTCGACGGAAACACGATCGGCCGCATCACGCCGGCGGGCGCGATCACCACGTTCGCGTTGCCGACGCCCAACGCCGGGCCCAGCTCGATCGTGTCCGCACCGGACGGTGCGTTATGGTTCACCGAGTTCGACATGAATCGGATCGGCCGCATCACCAGCGCCGGCGTGATCACCGAATATCCGCTTCCGGCTCCCAACAGCCAGCCGCTCGCAATCACACAGGGCCCGGACCGCGCGCTGTGGTTCACCGAGCAATGGACGCAGGTGATCGGGCGCATCACCTTGGACGGGGCGATTACCGAGTTTCCGCTCCCGAACCTGAACGACAACCCGGGCGCCATCGCGCCCGGCCTCGACGGCGCGCTCTGGTTTTGCGATCAGGGCGCAGGCAGCATCGGCCGGATCACCACGGCAGGCGCGGTTACGGAGTACCCGACGCCGACCGCGAACAGCTTTCCGTCGTCGATCGCGCCGGACCGCAACGGCGTGCTCTGGTTCACCGAACTCAATGGCAATAAGATCGGCCGCATCACCTCGGCCGGCGCGATCACGGAATACCCGTTGCCGGATCCGTACAGCTCACCGGCCGGCATCACCGCCGGCCCCGACGGTGCGCTGTGGTTCCTCGAGCAGCACAAGATCGGCCGCATCGCGCTTGACGGATCGCTGACGGAATACCCCGTTGCGCAGCTTCAGCAGGGTGTGTTGAACGGGATCGTTACCGGCCCGGACAACGCGCTTTGGTACACCGACCGCTTCGCGAACAGCATCGGCCGCTTCACGACGCCGTGATCGCGGGTTCGCCCTATAAGAGCGTCCGCCGCAAGTCGGTCAGCGCGTGCTTGATCTCCACCGCGAAGCGCGCGGCGTTCGCGCCGTCGATCACGCGATGATCGTACGATAGCGACAGCGGCTGGATCAGGCGCGGCACGAACGACGTTCCGTCCCATACCGGGCGGATATCGGCTTTGCATGCACCGAGGATCGCGACTTCCGGCGCGTTGATGATCGGCGTGAACGTCGTGCCGCCGATCGAGCCCAGCGAGCTGATCGTGAACGTCGCGCCGGTCATGTCGGCGGGGCCGAGCTTGCCGTCGCGCGCTTTGGCCGCGAGTTCCGACGTCTCGCGCGCGATGTCGACCACGCCTTTTTGGTCGACGTCGCGGATGACCGGGACGAGCAGCCCGTTCGGCGTGTCGGCGGCGAAGCCCAGATGGTAATACTTCTTGAGCACCAGCTCGTCGCCGTCGAGCGAGGCGTTGAACTGCGGGAAGCGTTTGAGTGCGGCGACCGCCGCCTTCATCAAGAACGCGAGCATCGTCACCTTGACGTCCTTGCGCTCGCCGTTGATCTGCTTGCGAAACGTTTCGAGGTCCGTCACGTCCGCTTCTTCGTTCTGCGTGACGTGCGGGATCATCACCCAGTTGCGCGCGAGGACGGGGCCGCTGATCTTTTGGATGCGCGTCAGCGCGACGCGCTCGACCGGGCCGAACTTCGCGAAGTCCACCGTCGGCCACGGCGGCAGGTTCAGCCCAAGCCCGCTCGTCGTGCCCGCCGTCACGCCGCCGCCGCTCGCCGCGGCGGGTGCGGCGATCGCCGTTTTGACGAAGCCTTGCACGTCGTCGCGCGTGATGCGGCCGTTCGGGCCCGTGCCGTGTACGCGGCTCAAGTCGACGCCGAGCTCGCGCGCGAACCGGCGAATCGCCGGCGACGCGTGCACGGGCCGTCGGCGCGATGCGACGGCGCCGGACGCCGTGCGCGTTCGCCGGCGGCGACAACCGCGCGTCGCCGTTGTCGGGCGCGCTGGGTGGCGCAGCCTCTCCGCCGAGCTCACGGCGCTGCGCGACTCGGCGGTCGTCCGACCGCCGGCTTCGCCTCCGGCGCCGTGGCGGGAACGGGCTTCGACTCCGCCGCCTCGACCGTCGCGAGCACCGTGCCTTGCGACACCTTGTCGCCGATCTTGACGCGCAGCTCTTTGACCACGCCGCCGGCCGACGCCGGGACTTCCATCGTCGCCTTGTCGGACTCTAGCGTGACGAGCGGCGCGTCCTTCGCGACCGTCTCGCCGGGCGCGACGAGCACTTCGATCACCGGGATGTCGTTGAAGCCGCCGAGGTCGGGGACGGTCAGCTCGACTTGCGCCATCGCTGTTTATACCGTCGTCGGCTCGGGCTTGTTCGGATCGAGGCCGTACTTCGCGATCGCATCGGCGACGTTCGCGCGTCGATCGTGCCTTCGGCGGCGAGCGCGTTGAGCGCGGCGAGCGCGATCCAGCGGCGGTCGACCTCGAAGAACGCGCGCAGTTGCTTGCGCGTGTCGCTGCGCCCGAAGCCGTCGGTGCCCAGCGCGTGGAACGCGCCGCTCGACGAACGGCCGAATCTGCTCGGCGAACGTCTTCACGTAGTCGGTCGCCGCGACGACCGGACCGGCGTGGCCGTCGAGCTGCTCCGCGACGTACGCGCGCTTGCGGCGTCTCGGTCGGGATGCAGCAGGTTCCAGCGTGCGGCGGACTCGCCGTCGCGGTGCAGCAGCGTGAAGCTCGTCGCGCTCCACACGTCGGCCGCCACGCCGAAGTCGTCGCGCAGCAGGTCGGCCGCCGCGACCACCTCGCGCAGGATCGCGCCGCTGCCCATCAGCTGCACGCGCGGCTGATCGTGCTTCGCGGCGCCGCCGTCGCGCAGCAGGTACATGCCGCGCAGGATGCCGTCTTCCACGCCGGCCGGCAGCGCGGGATGCTGGTAGTTCTCGTTGAGCAGCGTGATGTAGTAGTAGACGTCTTCCTGCTCGGCGAGCATGCGGCGCACGCCGTCCTGCACGATCGTCGCGACCTCGTACGCGTAGGTCGGATCGTACGGGATGCAGTTCGGGATCGACGGCCGCGAACAGGTGCGAGTGGCCGTCCTCGTGCTGCAGGCCTTCGCCGTTGAGCGTCGTGCGGCCCGACGTTCCGCCCAGCAAGAAGCCGCGCGTGCGCATGTCGCCCGCCGCCCACGCGAGATCGCCGATGCGCTGGAAGCCGAACATCGAGTAGAAGATGTAGAACGGCAGCGTCTGCACGCCGTGCGTCGAGTACGACGTGCCCGCCGCGATCCACGAGCACATCGCGCCCGCTTCGGTGATGCCTTCCTGGAGGATCTGGCCCGCCTTGTCCTCGCGGTACCACATCAGCTGGTCGGCGTCTTGCGGGCGGTAGAGCTGGCCCGACGGCCGAGTAGATCCCGAGCTGGCGGAACATCCCTTCCATGCCGAACGTGCGCGACTCGTCGGCGACGATCGGCACGACGCGCGGGCCGACGGTCTTGTCGCGCAAGATCGTCGAGAGCGAACGCACGAACGCCATCGTCGTGGAGATCTCGCGCTCGCCCGTCGATTCGAGCAGCGCCGAGAACGCGCTGCGCTCCGGCGCCGGCAGCGGCGCTTCGACGTTGCGCCGGCGCGCCGGCACCGAGCCGAGCTTCGCGATGCGCTCGCGCAGGTAGTTCGCTTCGCGCGAGTCCGGCGCGGGCTTGATCAGCGGCACGTTCTCGAGGTCGCGGTCGGAGATCGGGATGGAGAAGCGGTCGCGGAACGAGCGCAGTTGCTCGACCAGCAGTTTCTTCTGCTGGTGCGCGATGTTCATGCCCTCGCCCGCCGAGCCCATCCCGTAGCCTTTGATCGTCTTGGCGAGGATGACCGTCGGCGCGCCCTTGTGCTCGGTCGCCGCCTTGTATGCCGCGTAGACTTTGTACGGGTCGTGGCCGCCGCGGTTGAGCGCCCACACCTCGTCGTCGGTCATGCGCTCGACGAGCGCGCGCGTCTCGGGATACTTGCCGAAGAAGTGTTCGCGCACGTAGTTGCCGTCGCGCGACTTGAACGTTTGGTAGTCGCCGTCGAGCGTCTCGCTCATCAGCTTGACGAGCATGCCGGTGTGGTCGGCGGCGAGCAGCGGGTCCCAGCGCGAGCCCCAGATCACCTTGATCACGTTCCAGCCCGCGCCGCGGAACACGCCTTCGAGTTCTTGGATGATCTTGCCGTTGCCGCGCACGGGACCGTCGAGCCGCTGCAAGTTGCAGTTCACGACGAAGATCAAGTTGTCGAGCTTCTCGCGCGCCGCCATCGCCAGCCCGGCGAGCGATTCGGGCTCGTCGATCTCGCCGTCGCCGAGGAACGCCCACACCTTGCGGTCGGCGGCGTCGGACGAGCCCGCGGTCGTGCAGATAGCGCATGTAGCGCGCCTGGTACACGGCCTTGCAGCGAGCCCAGGCCCATCGACACCGTCGCGAACTGCCAGAAGTCCGGCATCAGCCACGGGTGCGGATACGACGACAGCCCTTTGCCGTCGACCTCGCGCCGGAAGTTGTCGACCTGCTCCTCGGTGATGCGGCCTTCGATGAACGCGCGCGAGTAGATGCCGGGCGACGAGTGGCCTTGGAAGTACACGAGGTCGCCGCCGTGCGGCGTGCGACGGCCCGCGCCAGAAGTGGTTGAAGCCGACGTCGTACAGCGTCGCCGCCGACGAGAACGTCGCGACGTGACCGCCGAGCTCGCTATGGTCTTTCTGCGCGCGCACGACCATCGCCATCGCGTTCCAGCGGATGTAGTGCCGCAGCCGCTCCTCGATGTCGTGATCGCCGGGGAACGTGCGCCTGCTCGTCGACCGGGATCGTGTTGACGTACGGCGTGGTCTGCGCGGCCGGCGTGCGCACGCCGCGCGTCGCGGCGCGTTCGACGATCGCGCGCACCAGCTCGCTCGCGCGGCCCGGCGCCTTCGGCCTCGATCACGCCGTCGAGCGCGTCGAGCCACTCGCGCGTCTCCTGCGGATCGGGCTGCGCCGCTGGGCGGCGCCCCCGCCTTCGCGGCGGCACCGTTGGTGGCGAGGGCGGCTTCGATGGACGTGTCGATCATGGCGGTCCTTCGACGGCTCGGGTGCATCACGGTAGGTCGCGCTTATGTCACCCTGAGCGCGTCAGCGCGCGCCACAACCTATGCTATCGCGCGCGCCGAGCTCCGTCCCCAATCGGCCTGCGAACCATCCAATTCGCGCATTTTGCAGCCGGCGGACGGGGGATTGGCAGGGTTGGCATGCGGAATGGATGGCCATGTCCACCGCCTGGTCCGGAGCTCGCGCTCGAGCTCGACCGCGCGCAGCATCGTCCCGATCTACCGCCAGATCTACGAGCGGCTGCGCGAGGGGATCCTGGCGGGCGCGCTGCCCGAAGGGCACGCGGCTGCCGCCCGAGCGCACGCTGGCCGACCGGCTCGACGTGAACCGCTCCACCGTCGTGCACGCCTACCGCGACCTCGCCGCCGACGGCTTGATCTCGCAGCGGGTCGGCTCCGGCTCGCGCGTCGCCTCGCTCGACGGCGGCCGCCCCGACCGCTCGCCCGGCGTCCCGTGGTGGGTTACGCTGCCGCCGTGGCGCGTCGGCCAGTTTCCGTCCGTGCTGGGCGAGCTCGCGGCGAGCGAGCACGGCGACTCGATCGCGTTCGTGCAAGGCGTGCCGCCCGCCGAACCGTCGCCGCTCGCCGACCTGTCGCGCTCGTTCGCGCGCGCCGGCGGCGACGTGAACTTCGTGCTGACGTACGGCGACAGCGAAGGCTACGGCGCCGCTGCGCGAGGCGATCGCGACGCGCATGCGCGCGCGCGGCTGCAAAGTCGACATGCGCGACGTGCTCGTGCTCACCGGCTCGACGCAAGGCATCACGCTGGTCGCGCAGTCGCTCGCGGAACCCGGCGACGAGATCGTCGTCGAGGCGCCGACGTATCCCGGCGCGCTGCAGATCTTCCAGATCGCCGGACTGCGCGCGATCACCGTGCCGGTCGACGAGGACGGGATGCGCGTCGACCACGTCGAGGCGATCCTGCGCACGCGGCGCCCGCGCTTCATCTACACGATGCCGTCGATCCACAACCCCACCGGCGTGACGATGAACGCCGACCGCCGCGACCGTCTGGTGACGCTCGCGAAACGGCACGGCGTCCCGCTGGTCGAAGACGATCCGTACGGCGAGCTCGCCGCGCCGGCCGCGCCGCCGCTGCTCGCGCGCGACGCCGACTACGTGATCTACCTGTCGTCGTTCTCGAAGACGATCGCGCCGTCGCTGCGGCTGGGCTGGCTGGTCGCGCCGCGCACGATCTACGACCGGCTGCTGCTGCGCAAGCAGTCGTACGACATGGCGTCGTCGATGTACATCCAAGCCGGCGTGCGCGACTATCTCGAGCGCGCGTACGACGCGCACCTCGGCGCGCTGCGCGACGAGCTCGCGCGGCGGCGCGCGCTGGCGTACGCGGCGATCGAGCGCCACTGGCCCGCGGCGATGCGCGTGCCCAAGCACGGCGGCGGCTATTACCTGTGGGCGTCGTCGCCGCGCGAGATGCGCGCGCGCGCGCTGCTCGCGAACGCGGAGCGGCGCGGCGCGTCGTTCCTGTTCGGCGAGGCGTTCTTCGCGCAGTCCGGCGGCGACCACAACTTCCGCCTCGCGCTCACGCCGGTGCCGCGCGACGCGATCGAAGAAGGCATCCGCCGCATCGGGGAGGCCGCGCGCTGACACGCTTCCCGTCGGCGGCGCTGCTCGCGTGGTACGCGCGGCACGGGCGCACGCATCTGCCGTGGCGCGCGACGCGCGATCCGTACCGCATCGTGGTGAGCGAGTCGATGCTGCAGCAGACGCAAGTCGAGCGCGTCATCCCGCTCTACGAGGCGTTCCTCGCGCGCTTTCCGACGTTCGAGGCGCTCGCCGCGGCCGACGCCGGCGACGTCGTGCGCGCGTGGCGCGGGCTGGGCTACAACAGCCGCGCGATCCGGCTGCACGCGCTCGCGCGCGCGGTCGTCGAGCGCCACGGCGGACAGCTGCCGCGCGAGACCGACGCGCTGCGCGCGCTGCCGGGGATCGGCGCGTACACCGCCGCGGCGCTGCGCGCGTTCGCGTTCGAGCTCGACGACGCCGCGATGGACGTGAACCTGCGGCGCGTGATCCACCGCGTCGCGTTCGGGCTGGAGCATCCGCCGCTGGCCGGCGCTCGCGCGCTCGACACGCTCGCGCTCGCGGCGGTGCCGCGCGGTGCCGCGCACGACTGGAACTCCGCGATGATGGATCTCGGCGCGACGATCTGCACCGCGCGCGCGGCGCGCTGTCTGGTGTGCCCGCTGCGCGAAGCGTGCGCCGCGGCGCCCGTCGATCCGGCGCGTGCTCGCCGAGCGCGCGCGTGCGCACGCGCCGCGCAAGGCCGCCGCAGAACGCCATCCCGTTCGAGCGCACGACGCGCTTCCTGCGCGGGCGAATCATCGACCGCTTGCGCGACGTTCCGGCACGCGAGTCGCTCGCCGTCGAAGCATTGCAACGCGATCTTGCGTCGATCGTTCCCGCCGATCGCTTGCACGAGATACCGAGCGTTGTCGACGCGCTCGTGCGCGACGGCATCGTGACGCGCATCGCTGCTTCGGTTCGTCTCAGCTAAGGCCCAGCGTCCTTTTAATCTCGCGTTCTGGCACGTAACGCGCGTTTGCTGCGAACACGTGCGGGTATTCTTTCGTTCGGTCTTTATCACACACTCTTCTCTGCAACACACACAGGAATCACATGAAGCTTACTCGTCTCGCCGCGCTGGTCGTCGTGCCTGCCGCTTTCTCCCTCGCCGCTTGCGGCGGCGGTTCGTCGGGTGTGCTCGGCAACACGATCGGTACCGGTGGTCAGCAAGCGCAACATCCGGTTCGTGAACGGCTCGCCCGATCTCGGCAGCAACATCGACATCTACTTGCAAGCGACCGGCGCCGCGCCCGCCGTCCGCGCCCGCGGCGCCGAGCACGACGAACATGCCGTACGGTGAAGACGTCGCTGTTCTTCGCGGAGCCGACCGTCGCGTACACGGCGATCGTGCGCAGCGCCGGCGCGTCGTCGGCTCGACCGCGCTCGCTCGGTCTCGCGTGCCCGATCCCGCAGCTCGCCACGAACGCGAAGTACACCGTCGTGATCGCCGGCACGAACGCAACCGGTCACACGTGCCGGCTGTTCCAAGATTTCGATTACGGCAATACGCCGCCGCAATATCGCGTCCACGACGCGGCTTCGACGCTCGGCAACTCCGTCGCGTACGGCACGACGAACGGCGGAACGCCGGCCACGTTCAACGCCGCGAATACCGCGCTGCTCGGAACAGCGCGCTGTCGCGAGCGCGGCTTCACGCAAGTGCAGCCCGCCGGTCCGATCCCGAACCCGACGTCCGACTCCGGTCTTCGTGATCGGCACGACCGTCCGGCGCGAACATCGCGGCCACAGACTCGCTCGACGCGAAGTCGCTGTTCGCGTCCGGTTCGCTCACCCAGCCGGACACCGCGCGGTTCGCTGAACTTCCCGAGCACCGCGGGCACGTCGGTCTTCGCGATCGACTGCACGGCCGCCGCCGTCGCGGCGCTGCCCGGGCGTCAGTGCAACTCGGCGCCGCGCTGATCGGAACGTTCGACACGCTGTAATACCCCGTGCGCCACGAGCGCGTCAGTGCACGATCGTGGCGCATGCTTCGTTACCCGAACCACGCCGGCAGGTCGGCGTAGCGCTCTTCCTTCCACGGGTCGGCGTCGTTGTTGTAACCGCGCACTTCCCAGAAGCCCTTCTGGTCGGTGTCGCGGAACTCGATGCCGTGCAGCCACTTGGCGCTCTTCCAGAAATATTTCTTCGGCACGACCATGCGCACCGGCCCGCCGTGGATCGGTTCGACCGGCTGCCCGTCGAACTCGTACGCCACCAGCACGTCGTCGTCGAGCATCACGTCCAGCGGAAGGTTCGTCGTGTAGTCGTTGTCCGCGTGCTGCACCACGAACTTCGCCGACGCGTGCGGCTTCGCGCGCTGCCACGAGCGTCGTGAAGCGCACGCCGACCCAGTACGTGTTCTTCTTGCTCCAGCGCGTCACGCAGTGGATGTCGCCGCGGAACTCGCTCGCCGGCAGCGCGCGCAGCTCGTCGTACGACAGCTCGAACGGGTGCTCGACCTGGCCGAACACGCGCAGCCGCCACGTCGCCGGATCGATGCTCGGGACGTCGCCGACGTGCAGCACGGGGAAGCCTTCGGTGACGGTCTGGCCCGGCGGCACGGACGGGTCTTTCTGCTTGAGGAACGGCATGCGAGACAGGATTCGCGGCCGCGGGCCCGAAGGTTCCGCCCCGTGGCCATCCCGTTTCCGAAACGCAAGGTGACGCGCGCCGTCGCGGCCGAGGAGCTCGCGATCCTCGCGCGCACCTATCCCGCACGCCGTCACGGCGCTGCGACTACCGCGAACCCGTTCCAGCTGCTGGTCGCGGTGATCCTGAGCGCGCAGAACACCGACGCGCGCGTCAACCTCACCACGCCGCACCTGTTCGCGAAATATCCCGACGCGTACGCGCTCGCGAACGCCGACCCGGCCGACGTCGAGGTCATCATCAAGTCGTGCGGGTTCTTCCGGCAGAAGACCAAGAGCATCATCTCCGCGGCGCAGAACCTCGTCGCCGAGCACGGCGGCCAGGTGCCCGGCGACCGCGAGTCGCTCGAAGCGCTGCGCGGCGTCGGGCGCAAGACGGCCAACGTCGTGATGTCGGTCGCGTTCGAGGAAGCGGCGTTCGCCGTGGACACGCACGTGTTCCGCGTCGCGCACCGGCTCGGGCTCACGCTCGCGACGACGCCGCGCGGCGTGGAAGAAGACGTCACCAAGCTCGTGCCGCGCGAGCAGTGGCGCCACGCGCACCACTGGCTGATCCTGCACGGCCGCGAGATCTGCAAGGCGCCGGTCCCGCAGTGCGGCCGCTGCCCGGTGACGATGTGCCCGTCGCGCCCGCTCGTCGCGCGCTACCTCGCCGCGAAGAACACGCTCAAAACCGCATCGGCCCCGGCTCGTCCAGGTGCGCGGGGCGCGGCAGCTGCGCGTCCTCGGCGATCGTCTTGAGGAAGTCCGAGCCCGTCAGCGCGTCGCGGTACCCGGCGTCGGTCGAAAACTTCGAGAGGTTCATCAGCGCCGGGACGTCGGCGTCGACGAACTGGTACTCGCCGTCGAGCCCGCCGCCGCTCACCACGACGAGCTGGCGCGGCGCGTCCAGGTCGAGCGCGATCCGCTTGTCGCGAAAGCGCAGCCGCACGCGCGGCGGGTTCTCCAGCCGCACGATCGTCACGCCGGTGCGGGCGCCCAGGATCGAGTTGAGCCGCTTCACGCCGACCGCGAGCACGTCGCCCAGCGCGGCGAAGCGGCCGGCGGCGTCGTCGGCGCGCGGCGGCGCGGCGCCCGCCGTGGCGGAGTCGATCGCGGCGCCGAGGTCGCGGCGCGCGCGAATCTTCTCCGCCATCGCGACGATCGGGTTCTGCGGCTCGTCCATGGAAGAGCCTTCGCGATGACGTGGGAACGGACCGCCGGCGCGAGCTCGGCCGCGCCGCCCGAGCGCGTGTGGGACGTGCTGCTCGACGGCCGGCGCTGGTCGCTGTGGAACCCGGCGTCGACTGGATGACGGTCGAAGGCGCGCTGGAGCCGGGCGGCCTGCTGACGATGAAGCCCAAGGGCGCGCCGCAGACGGCGTTTCGGATCGAAGCGGTGCAGCCGCAGCGCCTGCTCGCGCTCGCCGTGCGGTTCGGGCCCGGTCGCGACGCTGCGGCTGCGGTGGGAGCTCGCGCCCGAAGCGGGCGGGACGACGATCGTGCAGACCGTCGGGATCGGCGGCCCGCTGGCCGGCCTGCTGCTGCGCCGCGCCGCGCAGCGCATCGGCGGATGCGATGCCCGCGAACCTCGAGCGGCTCGCCGTGCGCGCGGTCTCGCTCGCGCCGGCATAAGAAAAAAGCGCGGTCGTTGCCGACCGCGCAATATCGAGATGGATGATGACTGAGAGAATCCGTTCTTGAATTCGTTCTATCTAGCTTGGGGAAAGGCTTACTTCTTGCCCTTCTTCGACGGTTTCTTCTTCGAGGCTTTCTTCTTTGCGGCCATGTTGTAATCTCACCCCCTCTCGTAGTCAGACTCGACCCGGTGCCTGAAGGCATCGAATCTGTCGCTCCCAACGTGTGCTGGTATGGCGGCAGTTCCCCCCGCCCGGCTCCCCTCCCTCTCCCGTTCGTAAAGGCCGCGTGCGGTCCGCGGCGGAATCCGCGGGCGAGCATGGCGATCATCGAGGCGATTGGGCTGCGCAAGGTCTTCCGGTCCATCGAGCGCCAGCCCGGGCTCGGCGGCGCGATCGGGGCGCTGTTCTCGCGCACGTACGTCGAGAAGGTCGCCGTCGACGACGTCAACTTCGCGCTCGAGCCCGGCGAGCTGGTCGGCTACATCGGCCCCAACGGCGCCGGCAAGTCGACCACGATCAAGATGCTGACCGGCATCCTCGTGCCCGACCTCGGGCACGCTGCGGGTGGCCGGCATCGTCCCGCACGCGCACCGCATGGCGAACGCCGCGAACATCGGCGTCGTCTTCGGCCAGCGCAGCCAGCTCTACTGGGACCTGCCGCTGCGCGAGTCGTTCGAGCTGCTGCGCTCGATCTACGACGTCCCGCGCGACCGCTATCTCCGAGAACATGAAGCACTTCGCCGAGATCCTCGACCTCGACCGGTTCCTGGCGACGCCGGTGCGGCAGCTCTCGCTGGGCGAGCGGATGCGCGGCGACTTCGCGGCGGCGATGCTCCACGATCCCAAGATCGTCTACCTCGACGAGCCGACGATCGGGCTGGACGTCGTCGCAAAGGAAGCGATCCGCGCGTTCATCGGGACGGTCAACCGCGAGCGCGGCACCACGGTGATCCTCACCACCCACGACCTCGCCGACGTCGAGCGCCTCTCGCGCCGCATCATCCTCATCGACGAAGGGACCGTGATCTACGACGGCTCGCTCGAACGGCTGCGCGAAGAGTACGGCACGCACCGCACGCTGGTGGTGACGCTGGCGGAGTCGTATCCTGACGTCGCGGTCGCGGGCACCGAGATGGAGGGCCGCGAGGCGAACACCGTCCGGCTGCGCTTCAACCGCCGCGAGATCACCGCCGAAGCGCTGATCCGCCGGGTCACCGAGCGCTACCAGATCACCGACGTCTCCATCATCGAGCCCGACATCGAGACGATCGTGCGCCGCATCTACCTCGAGGGCTACCACGACGGTACGGTGGGCGACGCCGTCATGAGCGCGCCGGCACGGACGCCGCCGTCCGCGCCGGCCGCGCTTCCGGCTCGAGCCGTACGTCCAGTTCGCGCAGAAGGCGGCGGCGCGCGAGGCGACCTACCGCTTCGACGTCTTCACCACCATCGCGTCCGTCCTCGTGCGCGTCTACTTGCTGCGCATGGTCTGGGTCGCGCTGTACGCGCGCAACGTGACGTCGGAAGATCTGCCGCTGCACGCGATCATCACGTACTCCACCGTCGCGCTGCTGATGGGCCTCGTCATGGACATCGACCAGACGCGGATGCTGCACGACAAGCTGCACAGCGGCAGCATCGCGACCGACTTCATGAAGCCGATCAACGTCCCGCTCTATTTCTTCAGCGACGGTTCGGGCGAGGTGCTCTTCCACGCGGTGCTGATCGTGCCGTCGCTGCTGTTCTCGCTGCTGATCGTGCACATCGACGTGCCGGGCCCGCTCGTGCTCGCGACGTTCTTCGTCAGCTTCTTCCTGGGCTACCTGGTCGGCTTCTGCGTGAACTTCATCATGAACTGCATCGCGTTCTGGACGCTGGAGATCCACGCGGCGCGGCTCATCGTGACGTGGGTGAGCGACCTGTTCGGCGGCGAGGTCATCCCGCTGGTGATCTTCCCGGCGTTCTTGCAGAAGATCGCGTTCGTGCTGCCGTTCGCGGCGATGTTCTCCACGCCGCTGCTGATCTACGTCGGCGTGATCAAGCCGGACGCGCTACGCGCAGGCGCTGGGCTCGCAGCTTTTCTGGGTGGTCGTGCTCGGGCTCGTCGCGACCGTGATGTGGCGCGCCGGCGCGAAGCGCGTCGTCGTGCAGGGCGGCTGACGTGAGCGCGCGACCGGGCGGGCCGCTGCGCGTGATGCTCGGCGTCTACAAGCAGTACTGGCGCATCAACATCCTCACGACGCTGGAGTACCGCGAGAACTTCCTGATCTGGTTCGCGTTCACGTTCATCTATCACGGCACGGCGATCCTGGCGCTGTGGATCGTGCTCAACCGGTTCCCGTCGATGAACGGCTGGACGTTCCGCGACATGGCGTTCCTGTACGGGCTGTGGATGCTCGCGCACGCGGTGCACAACACGTTCTTCTCGACCGTCGGCGACATCCCGGACCACATCCGCGACGGCGAGTTCGACCGGCTGCTGGTGCGGCCGCTGGACACGCTGTTCCAGGCGATCGCGACGCCCGGCCAGATCTTCCCCGACGAGCTGCTGCTCGCGACTGATCACGTTCGGCGTCGTCACGTGGTACGCGGGCGTCCGCGTCGACGCGACGTTCGTGGTGTTCGTGCCGCTCATCGTGCTCGGCGGCGCGCTGATCGACCTCGCGTTCAACCTGTTCATCTCGACCGTCGCGTTCTGGTTCGTGCGCGTCGACGCGCTGCGCTGGATCGTGATCCAGCTCGAACAGGAGTTCACCCGCTACCCGATCACCATCTACTCGCGCGGCGTGCGGCTGCTGCTCACGTTCGTGGTGCCGTTCGCGTTCATGAACTACTTCCCGGCGCGCTTCTTCCTGCACAAGGCGCACGAGGGCGCGATGCTGCCCGCGGGCGTCGGCCTGCTCACCCCCGCGATCGGCATCGTGTTCGTCGCGATCGCGTACGCGTTCTGGCGCCTGGGCCTGAACCGCTACTCCGGCGTCGGGAACTAGAGCTTTATCCGTCAAAGTTTCGCTGCGCGAAGCTTTGTCGGCTAAAGCCGCGCCCGTCGGGCGCTATCCATGACGTGAACGTTGCTACGTGGCCGGGAGGGGTAATGGTTCGGGTTGTGTGGTGCGGCGGCGTTGCGGTAGCGGTTGAGCTCGATCGTGTTGAGCGCGATGGAGGCGTGCGCGACGACGCGCACGAGGTGCTCGCGCTCGTCGGGATCGAGGTCGAGGCCGCTGACGTTGTGGCCGTAGACGACGATCCCGCTGACGCTGCGGTCGAAGAAGAGCGGCGCGACGAACGTCAGCCGCTCGTTGGGAAACGACCGCTGGATCATGCGCGTGTCCTTGCCCGAGAACGTCAGCGCGCCGCGCGTGCGCGTGACGGCGCGCGTCAGCTCGTCGTCGGCGCCCAGCTTGATGTCGAAGTCCGGCGGGCCAGTCGTAGCTTCGCGCCAGCACGTAGCCGCCGCCGGGCTGGCGCGCGAGGATGCCGCCGAACGAGAGCTTGAGCGCGTGCGCGGCGTCTTGCAGCAGCGCGCGGTACACGTCCTCCACCGTCTCGGCGTCGAGGATGTAGCCGGCGATGAACTCCAGCGCCTGGCGCTGCTCGCCCCGGTCCGGGAAGATGAAGCGGTCGACGACGTGGTCGAGCAGCTGTTTGAGCTTGCCGGTCGACAACCCGACGGCGATCGAGACCGCGTAGAACACAGCGTACGCCGCGTTGCTGCTGTTGTACCAGAGGTACGTGCCGAGGTCTTCGACGACCCAGATCGTTCCGATCACCGCGGCCGTCAGCGACGCGTACACGACGGCACGGCTGACGACGAAGTCGACGTTGAAGAACTGGTGGCGAAGCACGGCGATCCAGATCGTCACGATCGGCACGATCGTCGCCGACACCAGCAGGCTGTTGACCCAGAACGGGATGTGCCCGGGGAAGTACGAGTCCGACAAGAAGCGCGCGATGCCCGCGAACACGAACGCGCCGACGATCCAGCTGATGCGGTGCCGGTCGTTGGCGCGCGCGCGCGCGAACGCGACGGCGAGCGCGGCGACGGTGAGCACGCTCAACGCGGTAGAGGAGCCCTTGAGGACGTGGATGATGTCCTCGGCAGGCCGGCCCGCGTAGACGATGAGCCACTGCGAGTACGCGTTGAGCCCGCCCAGCACGATGCCCAGCGCGGCAGCGAACCAGGCAAAGACACGCTCGCGCGGCGCGTCGTCGTCGCCGTCGATGAGGCAGAACGCGAACAGCAGCAGCGCGGGCCGCACGAAGCCGCGGAGCGCGTCGTCGATCAGCTCCGCGGCGGGCCGCCAAGGCATCGGCGTGATCGTGTCGAGATACGTCGCGGGCGCCTCGACCGCGGCCAGGCAGAATACGAAGAACGCCGCCGTCGCAATGCTCGGCTTGATCAAGAACAGCATCGCGCCGAGCGCAACGGCGACGACGCACAGGAGGATGCGCAGCATGTCGGTCCACCGCGCCGGGCCGGTGGACTCCGTCTTTGCGACGAGGTGCAGGATCCGTTCCTCGCCGCGGCGCTCGATCGGCAAGAAGCGGTCGCGGTTGTCGTAAGTAAACGCACGCGTGCCGTTCAGCCCGGGCTTGCGGTCGACGTACGGGATGCGGTCGATGCGGACGCGGTCGCCGACGTGGATGTGGCCGGCGGCGTCTGCAGGACGCGCCGCCGGCGCCGGCCGGTCGGGCTTCGCATTCGGCTGCGATTTCGGCGTGGGCTTGGGCGCGGGTTTCGGCGACGCCGCCACGGTCACGACGACCCCGTCGCCGTTGGTCGAGTAGCCGAAGTAGCTGAGCGGATACGCGACGCGGACGAGGTCGCCCAGGACCCGCCCCAGCGCGAGCACGACGAGGATCCCGACCACCACCATGCGCAGCCACTGTGCGCGGCTGAGGCGTAGTCGCGGGAGGCTCGCGGCCTCGGTGGGGTTCACGCTACGATTCTACCCCATCCCCGCGCGTCAGGGCT
>CAWBVR010000017.1:0-9023 GCA_963792235.1 Vulcanimicrobiota bacterium | reverse complement strand
GAACACGCCGCGCGAGCTCGACCAGCCGGCGCCGAGGTCGAAGCCGAACTGGAAACCGTCGCCCGGTAGCAGCGACGATAAAAAGCTGTCACCGTCCTTGAAGTTGAGGACGATGTTGCCGCCGTGCAGGTCGAACCCGAGCTGGAAATCGCCGCGCGCGCTGTTCGACGCGACGTCCCATTGCACCGACGTTCCGACGCCGAGCTTGATCTGCGCCGCTTCGAACCGGCTGCCCGTGGCCGAGCCGAGGATCAGCACGGTTCCGCCGCCGGGCTTGGACTTCACCAGCCGCACCATCGCGGCGCCTTGCAGCGTTCCGCCGACGGGCTTGATCGACAGGTTCGCGGGCGGCTGCAGCAGGATGGTCGCGCCGCCGCGCATGTCGCCGTCGATGACGAACTCGAGCGCGAGGCCCGAATCGCTCAGCGGGATCGTGAAGTCGACGTTCGCGGGGACGTCCGCCAGCAACTTCGCTTGGATGCCGCGCGGGTTGAGGTCGGTGCGCGCCGACACGTCGGCGGCGACCCGCGAAACACGTGCGGGTTCACCGTCGTGTCGATCCAGGCGGGTGCCGACAGCCCGACGAGCAGGTTGCGCAGCCGTTCGAGCATCGCGGCGCCGTCGAAGCCCGGATCGTTCCAGCCGTACACGTCGTGCAGCACGTTCTGCGGCGAGCCGAACAGAGCACCGATACGGTCGAAGCGCAGCGCGCGTTTGACGTACGGCAGCTTCGCGGCGCCGCCGTTGCTGGGCTGCGCGGTGCGGTCGATGAGGCCGGGGATCTCGAGCATGCCCACCAGCACCGGGTGATAGCCTTCGAGATACCCGATGACGAGGTAGCTCAGCAGCGCGTCGACGAGACCGTTCGCAAACGCGGTGGCGTCGCCGGGTCCGAGGCTGCCCAGCGCGCCCTCGAGCGCTTTGAGATCGGTCGCGACCGTTTCGAGCGACGTGACGAGATTCTTGACGGCGTTGATGATATTCAGGGCTACCGAGGTGGCCTGCACGGCGTCCTCGGCGCCGATCGCCGCCGTCAGCTGCGTGATGAGCGGCGGCAGCGCTTGCGCGGAGTTCACCGCCGTCGCCAGCGCGTTGGTGAAACCGGGTTGCGCCAACAGCGCCGGCGGAAACCGCAGCCCGAGCTCTTCGAACAGTCCGAGGACGTTGCCGGTTTTCAGCCGGTGTTCGAGCGGCGCGAGCGCGCGGCCCAGCACGAGCGCCAGCTGCTCGATCGTCCCCGCGCCGCTAGCCACGCTGCAGCACCTCGCCGCAGCAGAGGCGCAGCACGCGAACGAGCGGCGCCAGCACGAGGCGGCGCAGCGACGCCCGCGCGAGCGGGTAGCGCAGCAAAAAGGACGGACCGATCAAGCGGCTCGCGCCGTAAGAGAGCGCCTCCAACGCGGGCACGAAGCGCCGCGCGCCCGGACGGAGCGCGAGCCCGTCGCGCCAGCGCCGAACGAACACGACCGCAGGATGCAGATCCGACTCGAACGCGATGCTGAAGCTGCACCAGCGGTCGAAGAAACCCGGCGAGCCGCCTTTCCCGGTGCCGCTCGCCGCGGCCGCCGGCGCAAAGCCTTTCCACATCGCGATGTATCTCAGCCACGCGAGCAGCGCAGCGTGCACTTCCCGTTCGACCTTCGGAAACTGCGTCGTGTACACCGGTTGAAATTTTCCGTCCGCGATGCTGCCGAACTCGACGGTGAAAACGACGGTCGGCGCGGCGCTGAGATAGGTTCGGCTGAACGTGTAGTCGTCGGATGCGCCGGGCGCCGGATAGAGACCGATCGACGGCGCGACGGGGTACTTCGAGTTCGCGATCGCGAGCGGCGCCGCGCCGGCGGCGAGGCGGATCGCTTCGCTCATCGCGTTGCCCACCGCCACGTGCTCGTCGAGCAGCCGGACCGGCGAATTGGGGATGAACTCCTCGTACACGGTCCCCGTCTTGCCGTCGCGCCCGTTATGGACCCCGCCGCGGTCCCACGCCGCCTCTGAGAACGTCTTGGTCTTGTCGGTCGTCTGCTCGGTTTCGAGACCCCATGGATAGGTGATCTGCGGCGAATACGAGTGCGCGTCGATGTAGAACGACGGCTTGCACGTATCGCGCAACAGCCGCACGTTCTTGCTTTCGACCTCGGAGAATACCGACGGCCCGCGATAGACGTCGCTCGCGGCATCGTCCGATATGCTGAGCTTCGGGTCCGCGAGCGCGGCGTCGTTGTAGTACTTCTCTTTGTAGAGCCACGCGATGTCGAAGTTGCGGTTGACGTCGACGCCGATGCGCGCGTCGCCTACCCCGACCGGCGGGATCGCCGCCGACCGGTTCTTGCGCCAGAGTGTCTTGACGACGTCGGCGGCGTTGTCGATGCAATACTGCCGTCCGGCCGGGTTCGCGAGCGGCAGCACGTACCAGTCGACGTTCTCGACGATGCGCTTGACGTCGGCGGCCGAGATCGGCGGACCGGGACCGTACGTGAGCGGCGGCACCTTCGACGTGTCCGTCCAGGCGTCGATGATGAACGGCGTCCCCGCGGTGTACGCCTTGAGCAGCTTCGCGATGAGCGACAGCACGGCGTCAGGTTGCGCCAGCTCCCGCGCGTGGACGCCCGCGATGAGAAGCGCGACCGGGCGCGCAGCGGTGCCTTTGCCGACCCGCAGGTAGGAGTACTCGCGCGGAGGTGCGTCGACGGAGAGCGCCTTGTCGACGAACGGCGTCTTCGTGCACAGCGTGGGATACGTCGCGGCGAGCGACGTCATCGTCGCCTCGATCGCATCCGCGCTGAGATAGCCCATTCAGGCGGTCCCCAGATCGAGCGGCGCATTGGAGATGTCGGCAAACGCGAGGGCCGCGTGCTGTGCGACGTCGGCGGCCGACTCTTCGTGGACGACTTGCGCGCCCGTGGCGACGATCGCGGCTTGGGCCGCGTCATCGACGATCGCGTCCACCGTCCAGGTGTTCGCGCCGACCTGCTTCGCCGTTTGCCCGAGAATCCGCGCGTTCGGGACCGCGCTCGCGGCACCGAGCGTCGCGGGGTCAGCCTGGATCGTAATGAACTTCGGCACACGAACCACCCCGTCCGTGAGGCGCGTCCCACAGACCGACTCGAAGGGGGCTAACCCGAGTTAGGGCACTATTACTATGGAGACCTAAGAATGCTGTGAAAATCGTCCGCCGTCAAGGGACCTCGGGCACAGTGAGCGTGCCGGCGAGCGCCGCTGCTTTCGCCTTGACCGCGTCGCGAATCTCGCGCACGCGTTCGGGCGGCTGGCCCTTCGGATCGGGCAAACCCCAGTCTTCGTCGACGCGCGCGACTCCCTCGACGTCGCAGCCCATCGTGATGATGCGGTCCGCGCGTTGCGCCACGGCCGGGTCGATCAGCTTCGGCCGCGCCGCGCTGATGTTGATGCCGTCCTCGGCCATCGCCTCGACGACGCCCTGATGCGGTTCGTCGGCCGCGATCGTGCCGGCCGACGCGACCTCGACGCGGTCGCCCGCGAAGTGGCGCAGGTAGGCTTCGGCCATCTGCGAGCGGCCGGTGTTGTGGCGGCAGACGAACAGCACGAACGGTACGAGGGTCTTCTCCATCGCCATGACGTCGACGAACCGGCCGCCGAGCTTTCCCATCTCGTGGAACGTCCCGACTTCGCGGTACCCCAGCTTGCGGTACAAACCTTGACCGCCGGTGTTGAACGTGAACGTGAACAGCACGATCTTGTGAAAGCCGTGCGCCTTCGCCGTTTTCTCGAGCGCGCGCAGCAGCAGCGAACCGGCGCCGGTGCCGCGCGCATCGCGCGCGACGTACACGGACAGGTCCGCGACCCCGGCGTACGCGCAGCGGTGCGAGTACGGGTTCAGCGAGGCCCAGCCCACGACGATGCCCTCCGAATTCTCCGCGACGAGCACCGCGTAGCGGTCTTGGTGCACGGCCCACCATTGCGCGATGTCGTCGGTGGTTTTCGGGTCTTCGTCGAGCGTTGCGATGCGGTCTTCGATGCCCTCGTTGTAGATGCGCCGGATCGCGTCGAGATCGGCGGCGGTCGCGCTGCGGACGCTACGCGCCGGCGGGATCGTGTGCATTCGCGACCTCCGGGTGCGGGACGACGACGGCTGCGGCCGCCGATTTCGAGAGCGGGGAAAGCCACGCGAAGAGCGCCGTCGCCGCGAAGGCGCCGAGCAGTTGTACGACGACGAACGCCGGCGCATCCTGCGGGCGGATGCCCGCGAACGTGTCGGTGAGCGAGCGCGCGAGCGTGACGGCGGGATTCGCGAACGACGTCGACGGCGTGAACCAGTACGCGGCGACGATGTACGCGGCGACCGCATACGGCGTCGCGCTCGGCCGCGCGCGCACGCAGCCCCAGATCACGGCCAGCAGCCCGAACGTCGCGACGAACTCGCTCACGAGCATGCCCGAACCGGCGCGCGACGTGGCCCGACGCGAAGAACGGCGGCAGGCCGAACATGCCGTCCGCGAGCGCCGTGCCGAACAGCGCGCCGGCGATCTGCGCGACGACGTAGGGCGGCACGGCGGACCACGCGACGCCGCCTTGCCACGCGTCGGCGAGCGTCACGGCGGGATTGAAGTGCGCGCCCGACACCGGCCCGAACGCGAGGATCAGCGCGACGAGCGCGCCGCCGGTCGCGAGCGCGTTCGCCAGCAGCGCGAGCCCGACGTTGCCGCCGCACAAGCGCTGCGCCATGATCCCCGAGCCGACGACCGCGGCGAGCAGAAACGCCGTGCCGACGAACTCGGCGACGACCGGGCGCAGGTTCAACGCGCGCCGCTCAACCTACGCGCAGCAGGTGTCGCGCGCTTCGGATTCTTCGTGCACGACGTAGGTCTCCCAGCGGCGGCCATCCGGATCGCTCGCCCAGACTTTGGTTTGCATTGCGTAGCAGCACGTCTCGTCGCGTTCGACGTCGACCGTGTGACCAGCGGCCTCCAGCCGTGCGATCTGCGCGTCGACGGCGTCGGTCGAATCGACGACGATGCCGAAGTGCTGGCCGCGGTCCGGCGTGCGCGTCCGCGTCGAGATCGAGCGCCAGCTCGAGGCCGGGCTGCTCGGTGACGAAGAGCGCGTAGTCGGCGAGCTTCTTCGCAGGCTGCGCGTCGAGCAGCGTGGAGTAGAACGCGACGCTGCGGTCGAGATCGCGCGTCGCGAGGTTGAGGTGCATCTTCATGCGAGTGCTCTTTGTGGGATGACGGAGTGCGTAGCGGCGTCGATGCGCTCGCGTGCGCCGGCGGCGAGCCGGTAGTAGACCCAGGTGCCGCGCCGTTCGCACGTCACGAGCCCCGCTTCGCGCAGGATGCGCAAGTGATGCGACACGGTCGGCTGCTCCAGCGGCAACGCGCCGGTGAAGTCGCAGACGCACACCTCGTCGTCCGCGCGCGCGAGCGTGGCGAGCATCGTCAGCCGGTTCGTATCCGCGAGGGCCTTGAAGATGGCCGCGTCCTCGGTCCGGTCGGCCCGGTCCACCGCGGCGGGCGGACAGCAGCGTTGCATCGACATACTTCGATGCTAGTCGCTGCATCGGCGATTGTCAATATAGGGGCCGGGGAAGATAAACCCGGGCTCAGGGCCGGATCTGCTTGACGTACTCCTGCAGCCGGCGTCTCAAGGTGGTGAAGGCGGCGCGGACGGCGAGCTCCGGATCTTTGTGTCCCTCACGCTCGGCGGCTTTGTGAAGGCGCTCGGGCTCGTCGTCGCTGGCCGGCGGCACCGGGCGCACGTCGTCGGAGTGGTTCACGACGAGATCCGCGCCCGGCAAGCTGAGATCGATGCGCACGTTGAACGGCGAGCCATGCTTGTGGCGGCGGTGGCTGTGCTCGATGAGCACCCGGCAGCTCACGATGCCGTGAAAGAAGCGCTCGAGCTTCGCCGCCTCAGCCTGAATCAGGCGCTCCAGCGCGGGCGACGCCTCGACGTCGCGATAGGCGATCTGCGGTTGAACGGCCATCGGCGCTCCTTCGCGGCCTGGGTCGCCGGGCCGTCTTACGACGACATCTTGCCGCCCGTCATACCAGGCAAAACCTGCTCGCACGGCAGCGGCGTCGAACCGTGGCTCGCGTGAACGACCTTCTTCCAGAAGTCGCACAGGTGGATCATCTCCATCGGCGTCATCTGAAGGCCGGCGTCTCCCAGCGCGAAGCCGGTGAAGACCACGTTCGTGCCGGCGAGATTGGGCAGCGCGTTTTGCTGCCGAAGGAAGTCGATCACCCGATCGGCCTGCGCCGCCGGGTTTTTCCGGTACACGAAGATGTCGATGTTTTTCGTTTGCTGCCAGCCGTTGGCGATGACGATGACTACGCGCTTCCCCTCGGGCGGCGGACGGTGCAACGCCTCGCCTGCGGCGTAGAGCGTCCCGATCGGATCCGAATGGTCGAAGGGCTTCGTGGCATTCAAGACGTCCTTGATCGCCGCATCCGCCGCCTCGAGGAACTGCGCTCGTTTTTTCTGCTCCTGCAGCGGCACGCCGTTCGGATCGATCCTCGGGACGGCTCTGGCGAACACCGGAGGTATGCCGACCCCGGAGCTGGTGATCGGGAGCAGCTCGATCCGCGAGTCGCCCGTGACGCACGCCATCACGGCGTGCGCGATCTGTTCGTAGCTCGCCCGCCGGTCGTGCGGAACGGTGTTTCCCGCGGCGAGGAGCAGCTCGACGCGAACGTTCGTAAGAAGATCGCTTCGAACCGCGTCCTCGAGCTCGCATTTGTTCGGCTCCTCCGCGCGAAGCGGCCCGCGGCTGCCCGAGACGAGCGTAGCGGTCACCACTAAGACGAGAGCCATCGTACGAACGGCTTTGCCGGTCAAGTTCATCGGTTCACCTACAGAGCGGGGCAACCGAGTTCTGACCCAATGTAAAGGACCCCTGCTCGGTAGAGGGGGGCGACCACCAAAGGCCGAAACGACCTGACCCCTTCCCGAACGCTTGGTCGGCCGACCGGGACAATAGTCCTAGTCGAACCGTTCATCCTCGGGCGGCGAGCGCGTCGACAACGGCCGGGTCTCGCGCGCATCTTAACGACAGTTCGGACGGACGCTTCACAGATCGGCCGCGCTACAGCATCCTTCTCCTTTGCGATATCACGCAGGACCGGGTCAACCGGACGTACGGTAAGGAGCGCCAGAAAAAATGTTCTTGGGCACCGTCAGATACGACGACATACCGAGCTCGAACGGCAACGGGCGCGTCGCCCCGCCGCACGACGGCCAAAAGTCCACACCCGGTTACACGGCACGTGCGAGCAGTGACGCGGATCTCGGCGCGACCTCGCAGCGCGTGCTCGATATTCAAGAGCGCATCACGCACTTCAAGCTCGCCTGCAGCGACGGAGCGACGCACATCCAGGGGGCGGAAGCACGGCGCAACGGTATCCCGCAGTACGGCCGCGGCTGGCCGCTCATGCTGGTCGGCGCGCTCGCGATCGTGACGGTTGCGCTCGAATACCTCCCGGCCTCGCTGTTCACGCAAATCTTCACCGAAGTTCGCGGGCAGTGGCAGATGCTCACGATCACGTTCACGGCAATCCCCGCGGTGCTCGCCATCGGGCTCGGCGAGCTGCTGCACCGCATGCGGGAGCCTTCCCGCCAGCGGCCGATCGAGTCGACCTTGCTGGTCGTGGTCGCGCTCGCCACCGTGATCTTCCTCGCGATCGGT
This sequence comes from Vulcanimicrobiota bacterium, assembly GCA_963792235.1. Taxonomy (GTDB): domain Bacteria; phylum Vulcanimicrobiota; class Vulcanimicrobiia; order Vulcanimicrobiales; family Vulcanimicrobiaceae; genus Vulcanimicrobium. The sequence continues at coordinate 1,363 of CAWBVR010000017.1, read as the reverse complement.
TATCAGCTGCGCGTCGGGTGGTTGTCGCAAAGCGGCCACAGCATCAGCGGACTCGATTCGTGGGTGGAAGGGATCGCGCTTGCGTCCATCGCGGCGATCGGGATCATCCTCACGGTGGTCAGCTCCTATTACCGCGAGGGGTTCGAGATGTTCAAGGTCCGCCGGGAGCTCGGCAGATACCGGAGCGAGCTGCAAGCCAACGAAGGTCACCTCAAGGCGAACGAGCGCGACTTGGACCGCGCGCTCACGGCGCTGTACGGCCCGGTCCCGACGCGCGAGCAACTGGCGGACCGCGCAGACGCGCAACGGCGCGGCGACGCGGACAAGCTTCAGGCCTACGAGGCCGAGCAGAATGCCGCCGCGGCAAGCCGGCAGGTCGAGGCGGAAAAGCAGCGCGCCGAGGTCGAGAAACAGCGCGCCGAGCTCGAGACGCAGCGCGCCGAATTCGAGAAACAGCGCGCCGAGGCCGAAAAACAGCGTATTGAGGCCGAAAAACAGCGCGCCGATGCCAAGCAGCAAGGGGCGGAGACTGAACGCAAGGACAAGGAAACAGGGGCTTGAGGAGCGCCGAACGTCGCGCGCGCGCGTACCGCGCGTACCGGTCGAAACCACACGTGCCGCTCGACGGAGACGATCGCGAACGTCTTGACCACCTTAGCCAACTCGGCGTCGCGGTGCGCCGGCTGGACGCGCGCTGCGCCGATCTGGTAACGCAGATCGACGCCGCGCTGCGGTATCGCAACAGCACGCCCGCCCGCATGGAGGGCTGGCGCCTCGAAGCCGTCGTTGCCCTTCTCATCGCCGCGTTCTTCGCCGAGTCGTTCATCGTCGCGACCTTTGCGGACGGTCCGAGCTTCGGCGCCATCGAGCGCGTGGTGCTGTCGGTTATCGTCGCCGGCTGTCTCGTTGGAACCGGTTTCCTCATCGGCGAGCTCTTGCGTCACCGGCGCATCGCTCGTGAGGTCGACGCGCTTTCGCCGCTCGCGATCACCGGCGCATGCATAGCGGCGCTGTCGCTGCTCGCAACGGTTTGGTCGCAGCAAGTCGGAAATGCCGGGCACGCAGCCCAGCCGGGGGACCTAAAGTCCCTCACGTTCGGGATCCTCGCCGTCGCACTGGTCCTCGTGCCCGTGGCCGCGTCGTACCACCGGGAAGCAGGCGCGACCGCACGTGCGCGCCGGAGAGTCGCATCGCTGCAGCAGCACCTGCACGCGCAAGAACGTCTCAGCGACCGCAAGCACGACGAGCACGCGAGCGCGCTATTCGAGTTCAACCTACTCCGCGCGGAACGGGCGGCAGCCGCAGACGCGCCGCGCAACGGCGCCCGTTCAGGTGAGGTTCGGCGCTCGGCCTAGCTCGCTGG
>CAWBVR010000016.1:0-19959 GCA_963792235.1 Vulcanimicrobiota bacterium | reverse complement strand
CCCGCGGCGGCCGCCGACGCGGCGGGGCTGCTCGCGCGCAAGACGCGCGAAGAGCTCGAACGCCGCGACCAGATCGCGCTCTACACGGACGTCGAGCTGCCGCTCGCATCGGTGCTCGCGTCGATGGAACGCGCGGGCATCGCGCTCGATCCCGAAGCGCTGCGCGAGATCTCGGCCGAGGTGGACGCGGCCGTCGAACGGCTGCAGCGCGAGATCTTCGAGCTCGCGGGCGAAGAGTTCAACCTCGGCTCGCCGCAGCAGCTCGGCCGCATCCTGTTCGACAAGCTAGGGCTGCCCGCGGGACGGCAGAACAAGACCGGCTACGCGACGGGCGCCGACGTGCTGCAAGGTCTCGCGAAGAGCTTCCCGGTCGCGGCGAAAGTGCTCGAGTGGCGCGAGGTGTCCAAGCTCAAGAGCACCTACGTCGACGTGCTGCCGACGCTGGTCGACGCGAACGGCCGCATCCACACGGTGTTCAATCAAACCGTCGACCGCGACGGGACGCTTGTCGTCGACCAACCCGAACCTGCAGAACATCCCCGTGCGCAGCGAGCTCGGCCGGCGCATCCGCAAGGCGTTCGTCGCGCCGTCGGACGACCGCGTGCTGCTCGCCGCCGACTACTCGCAGATCGAGCTGCGCCTGATGGCGCACCTCTCCGGCGACGAGGCGATGCGCGCGGCGTTCCACGAACGCCAGGACATCCACGACTTCACCGCGCGCAAGATCTTCGACGTCGGGCCGTTCGCCGACGTCGACCACAACCAGCGGCGGATGGCGAAGTCGGTCAACTTCGGCTTGCTGTACGGGATGTCGGACTTCGGGCTCGCGCAGCGGCTGGAGATCGACCGCGCGACGGCGCGCGCGATGACGCGAAGACGTACTTCGAGCGCTTCCCCGGCGTGCGCGGCTACATCGACCGCTGCCTGGAGCAGGCGCGCGAGCGCGGCTACGTCGAGACGCTGCTCGGGCGGCGCCGCTACATGCCCGACCTGCGCTCGCGCAACTACATGCTGCGCGCGGCGGCGGAGCGCGAGGCGACCAACGCGCCGCTGCAAGGCTCGGCGGCCGACCTGATGAAGCTGGCGATGGTCCGGCTGGCCGCGGCGGCTCGACGGCGAGATGCTCGACGCGGTGATGCTGCTGCAGATCCACGACGAGCTGATCTTCGAGGTGGCGGTGCGCGACCTCGACGCGGTGGGCCGCGTTGTGAAGTACGAGATGGAGCACGCGCTGGAGCTGAGCGTGCCGATCGAAGCGACCCTCAAGACGGGAAAGAACTGGTACGACGTTGAGAGCTATGACCCTGATGCGCAAGTCGACGACGCTTAGCCTGATCGCGCTCGCTGCGCTGCTCGCGTTCACGGCGCAGAGCCCCGCGCCCGCGGCGACGCCCGCGCGACGCAGGGCTGGTGCACGCGCTTCCCGCTGCCGCGCGCCGACCTGCCGCCGATGAAGGTCGAAGGCAACCCCGTGCACCGCGGCCACGCCGCGGAGTGCCGCGTGCTCGAGGTGCGCGCCGGGCGCACGACGCTGCGGCTGGCGGTCGCGGCGACCGAAGCGCAGCGCGAGCACGGCCTGATGAACGTGCCGTTCGTGCCCGCCGGTCAAGGGATGCTGTTCGCGTTCCCCGGCGGCGACGAGCTGCGCGGGTTCTGGATGAAGGACACGATCACGCCGCTCGACATGGTGTTCGTGCGCAGCGACGGCGTCGATCACGATGATCGCCGAGAACGTGCCCGCCACGAAACCGGGGACGCCGGACGACAAGGTCGCGCGCCGCCAAGCGCTCGCGAAGTACGTGATCGAGCTGGGCGCGCGACGAGTCCGAGCGCATCGGGCTGGAACCCGGGATGCAGCTCTACATCGAAGCCGTCGACGCGAAATGAACGCGGTGCGCGTGCTCGCGGCGGTCGCCGTCGCGTTCGCGTGCGCCGCACAGTCACCGGAGCCGCAGCGCGCCGCTCACCGGCGACCAGATCCTCGCGCGCGCGAAGGCGGTGTTTCGCGCGTACACGCGCCCGCCGTTCGTCGCGTACACGCTGGTCCGGCGCGACCGGCACAACGGCGCGCCGGACTTCGAGAACAGCTACACGCTCAAGCTCTGGTGCCGCACCGCGGACCGCTCCGCGCTCGCGCGCAAGGCGTGGAGCGGCAAAGCGTACGGCGAGTTGGAGAACCTCACGGTGATGTTCGACAAGGCGGTCGACCCCGGGCCGCCGACCGCCGACATGTTCGAGAAGCGGCTGTTCGGCGCACCCGGCGCACGGCTCGACGCGTCGCCCGCGCCGCTGCCGTCGCCCGGCGCGCGTGGTCGCAGGCGCGCCCGGCGAGCCGGTGCCGAGCCGACGACGCTGCCGGAGATCGGGCGCGTCGGCGCGCGCGACGGCGACTATCGCGTCGTGCGCATGGCGCGCGACGGCGAGCTGATCCATCTGTGGCTCGAGCCGAAGTCGGATGCCGAGCGCAATCGGCTCGACGAGATGTGGGTCGACGCGCGCACGTACGACCTGCGCCGCGCGCGCGTGCGCGATCATCTGTACTTCGGGATCACCGGGCAGTCGATCGAGGAAGAGTTCGACGTGCGCTTCACGCCCGGTCCCGGCGGCTTGCCGCTCATCACGTCGATCCACGGCCAGACGCAGTACGGCCAGTTCGAGACGGACTACACGTTCACCGACGTCACGTTCCCCGCCGCGCTGCCGGAGTGGTATTTCGTGCCTAAACTGTACGGCGCGCACCGCGCCGACGCGCCGGCGTGAGCGCCCAAGGCTGTCGTAGATCACGGTATAGCCGCCTAGGCCGATAGAACCAATCGGGCGCCGCGTTGACATGATACACTCCCGCGTAGCGGTTCTCCGAGCCGCGAGAAGGGGTACATTCAATGAGAACGATCGCAGCTTTTGCGCTCGTCGCTCTGCTTGCCGGTTGTTCCGGCGGCGGATCGACCACGCCATCCAGCAGCACCGCTCCGGCCGCGCCGTCGGCCATCGGGCGCACGCCGCACAACGGCGGCCCCGGCACGACCTCGCTCATCTATTACGACACGTACGGGGTCGTCGGCCCGTGCAACACCGGCGTGCTCACGCTCATGAACGGCTATGCTCCGGCGCACAACCTCTCGTTCCCGGCGGGTCAAGGCCCGCCGCTCGTGGTTTCGCTCTGCCACTTCTCGACGCCGCAGTACGTGCGGGTGACGCTCGGCACACCGACGTCGGGATCGCCGTTCATCCGGCAGACGGACTACACGGTGACGGTCGACGCGCCCGACTCGGCGGGCGTCACGGCGACGTGGACGGCCTGCGGTTCGTCGTCGACCTGCAGCACGCCGGGTCTTACGGGGACGGTGACGTACACGATCGGCCCACCCGACAACGGCGGCGGCCTCTGAGGAAACCGGCGAGGGCGGCGCGCTGATGTCAGCCGCCGCCTGAGCCGCGTCACGCGCCGGCCGTGCGGCGCGGGAACTGCATCAGGTCCGGTTCGGAGAGGTCGCGGAACACGCCGCCCTGCGGCTCGTGGAACTGGAGCTGCATGCCGTAGCGCTGGTTGGGCACGTCTTCGCCGACGGCCGCGACCGAGTGGAATGAATGCCGCGTCTTGAAGAACAGCAGAAAATTGTTCGGGCGGTACGGCACCAGCTTGCGCACGACGAAGTCCTCGGGCGTGTAGTGGTCCTTGCCCCGAGCACCGCACGAGCCGGTCCTTGTGCGCCATGAGCTGCGTCCCGTACTCCTCGAAGCCGTCGCTGTCGGCGAACGAGAAGATGCACGTGAAGATGCGCGTCGGCAGATCGGTGTGCGGCCCGATGAAGAAACCCGGCTCGTGCCGCTGCAGAAACAGCTCCGTGCACATCAGCGAGAAGAAGTCGTCGTCGTCGACGAGATCGCCGAACCGCATGCGAAAATAGGCTGCGTACTTCGCGACCACCAGCCGCTCGAACCAATTGCCGGCGAGCAGCGTGTCGCGGATACGGGCCCAGAATCGCTCGCGGCCTGCGGCGCCTCGAACCGGTGCGCCGCGCGCAGATCGATCTGCTTGCGCGCGAAGTACGGCGTGCGTGCCGAGACGTTGCCGGATTCTTCCGGCGGCAGCCATTGCGCGCCGGCGTTGGCGCGAAACGGGTTGAAGCGCAGGATGTCCGCATACACGTCCGCGGGGAAGAAGCCGGCGACGACGACATGCGGAAACGGGCTGTGCTCGAGCTCGGCGCGTTCGAACCGCGATTCGATGTGGCGCCTGAGCGCGCCGATCTCGTCGCCGAGGCTCATCGGGTCGCGCTTGCGGCGGTCGCGGAGTCCTGTCGCCATAGCCAGTAGTTCTCGCTTACGGGCGCAGTCGTATCGAACTGCTTGGACGACCAATGCTCGAGCGTGCGCATGTGTCCATCGCCGTCGCTGGGGAAGCGCAGGCTATTTCGCGTCAAGTCCACGCGGTCGTAATGGAACCCGTGCGCGACCTCGGCGTCGGCGAACGAGCGGCCGACGTACTTGCGCCGGACGTGCGACTCGCTGAGCGCGATGTAGTGGCGCATCGGGAAGTCGATCGGATATTGCCGTACGGGCCCCGAGACGAGGTGCCCGCCGAACGGGCGGTTGTCCAGACCGCTGCGGTGCTTCCACGCCCGCAGCAAGTACGGATAGTGCGGCTGATGGAAGTAATAGCGCGTGCTGCGCCGCCGGTAATCCGTCGCATACAGATCCTCGCCCGGCCGCGGCACGAACACGAACTCGTTGAAGTGCACGGCGTTGTAGCCCGCGGCATCGGCGGCGCGCAACCCGTCGAGCAGCGTCTGTCCCGGTTCGGGCGCGCTGAGCCATTCGTCGGCGTCGACGTGTACGATCCAGTCGTGGTGGACCCGTTCGGTGATGCGCCATTTGGCGTCGAGCTGTTCGGTGATCGAGAACTGGCCCGTCCAGTGCAGCCGTTCGATCGACAGCAATCCGCGGCCCAGGAACTGGTGCGCGAGCGCGATGGTCCGATCGTCGCAGTCGTGATCGATGAGGATCACGTCGAGCCCTTCGCCGATGAGGTCGCGCAGCGCGCTTTCGATATGGACTTCTTCGTTGGCCACGCACATCACGGCGACGGCTCGGAACGGTGTGGCCGGTCGCGTGGCGATCGCGTACGCCGTGGGTTCGCTCGCGACGGCCGCTGCCGGCCGCCCGAGCAACGCGGACAGCTCGCGAGCGAGCGCGGCTTCCACGGCTTCGGCGTGCGCGCGGATGCGCGCCGTGACCGCGGTGCGAACCGGCACGTCCGCGACGGCGCGCGCGAGATGCCGCACGCGGCGCTGCAGCAGCGCAGGCTCCATCAGCTCCTCGGGCCGGATCAAGAAGTCCAGCGCATCGTACTGCGAGAAGAACGTCTCGCGCTTGTCGCGCCAGTTGAACTCCGCGCCGCTGCTGACGTCGTGCGCGCTCGCCGTGTGACCGGTGAAGGCGCACACCGCCGGCACGCCCGCGTTCCAGGCGGTCACCGCTAAGTGGTACGTGTCGGTGACGACGAGCGAGGCGTGCGCGACCTCGTTCAACAGCTCGTGCGCGCTCGGCACGTCGCCGCCCGCGATCCCGTCCGGCCGCGCTCCCAAGACGGGGAACGCTCCGCTATCACCCCACGGGAGCCAGCGAACGTGCCGCCCGAGCCCCGCGGCGAGCGCGCTCGCAACGTCGAGCAACGCGCCGCGCGCCGCGGGCTCGCGCCCGCAAAACACCAGGACCGAGCCTGGCTCTGCCGGCGTACCGATCCCGCGTGCCGCGGCATTGCGCAGCACGTCGTCGCGGGTGAGCAACAACGCGCAGTCCACGCCCAAGTAGCCGGTCTCATAGTCGTGGCGCAGGTGTGCGATGCGGGCGGCGGACTGCGCGTCACGCACCCACACGCGCTTGGCGCGCGTGAGGAATCGCCGTAACGGCACCGCATAGGACGCGTCGGCTTCGTCCCACGGCGTGTTGAACAGCAGCGTCGTTCCGAAGCTGATCGCGCGACCGATCGTCGCATCATCCGCACCGGCAAGGAGCAGCACGCTCTTCGGATCGCCTGCGACCAGCTTCGCGAGCTCGCGCAGATAGATTGCCATGTGGAGATAATCCGCCCAAAAAAGCACGGCGTCGCTCGCGGCGATGGCGGCGTGGTGCTCGAATGCAGGCTGGTACTCGAGCCCGGTCTCCGCGCGCGCTTCCGCCGCATGCCGCTCGGCGGGCGGCAGGTGCGCTAACCGGTCGGCGAACGGTATGAGCCGATAGCACTGCGCGTACGGCTGCAACGCGTGACGGCGCAGAAACGCGACGAGGGCGAGCTCGGTCGCGGTCATCCCGGCGTTGAAACCGGGCGGCGTCGCGAGGATGATGGACAAACGCGGCGGGGTCATCGGGGACCGTTTCTCCTGCGTAGCGGTGCTCAGCGAAAAACACGCGCGGTGACGTCGATGCGCACCGTCATGTCGGCGGCTTTGTTCCACCATGCGTACGCGGGGTTGCCGAAGCCTTCACCGCACGCGCCGTGCCGCACGACCGCGGCGCCGACGACGATCGAGCTCGCTGCTGCGTCGCCGACGAGCGCGCGGTGGACGGCGTCGACGGTCGCCGCGTCGCCGGCGGCGCGGCACGTGGTCGCGCGTGCAACGTAACGCACGGTAGGATAGCCGAGCGCGCCGAGGCGCGTGACGACGCCGGTGACCCGCGATTGATCGGTGAATCCCACCGGCACGCGGTCGAGCCGGAAGCCGATCTCGATGTCGTCGTGCTCGGCCGGCGTCCAGCGCGGCTGCGTCGTGACATGCGTGCGTTCCACGCCGGCGCCCGCGATCCACGGCGCGACGGCGAGCTCTACCGCGGCCGCATCGATCGCGCGGAACGCGTTCGCGCCGTCGGGGCTAACGGCGATGTCCAGGTCGACGCGCCGCGCGTCGAGCGTGTGCGACGCCGTCGTCGTCGCGACGTCGCGCGCGCTAGCGGGTCGCATCGGCGGCGTCAAATCGTCGGGCGCCGGGCCGGTCGGATCGTCTTGCGGCGGCTGTTGCATTCCGGGTGCGGCGGGCGGCAGCGGCGTCCCCCGCTGCAGCGGGTAGGTGACCGCGACGACGACCGTGCGGATCGCGTCACGATCCGGGGCGCCGCTCAAGAACCGCGTCGCGGCCGTGTACTCGCGGTGCGCGGGCGCGTCGCCGGACGTGCAGCCGGTGTACGAGACCGGCTGGCTGACGAGCAACGCCGCGGGTGCGGTGTAGTCCACGTGCAGGGCCGTGGCGACGACCTCCGCGCGGCGGCGCGCGTCGTGCACCGCCGCGGCGACGAGCTCGGCATCGCGGCGCGTGCAATCCGTGTACGGCGCGGAGCCGACGGAGCGCGCGCTCTCGCCCGCCGCGCCACGCATCGCGCGCACGACGTCGTCCGCTTTCACCCGGCCGCCGCGCGGCACGCGCACCGCGAGCAGTGCTTCGCCGCCGCCGGTCACGAGCGTCCGAACGTCGGTGACGCCCAGCGCGCGCACGCGATCGCGCACCGCGTCGTCGTTCGTTCGCGACGCGTAGGTCACGAGATCGCCCGCGTACGCGACCGGCGCGCTCGCCGTGCCGACGAACGTGATCGCGCGCTGCCGCGTCACCATCGCGATGTCACGCGGAAACCAGCGCGGGAGCGCAGGCTCGAAATCGACGTCGCTCGCAACGTCCGGCGCGGACCGCGGCGACGCGTTCGGGACGGCGGCGAAGGCGAGCGCGAACGACGCGCGCAGCGTGCTGCGGCCGTCGGCGGCGGCGCTGCCTTCGAGCGGGAACGCCACGATCGCGTCGTCGCCGCGGCAGAACATCGAGCTGTCGAGCGGGCTGCCGGGGACCGTGCGGTTCTCGGACATCGTGGCGTCGCCGACGTCCCATCCGAGCGCGGCGGCGCCGGCAACCGCGAGGGAGCGCGCGTCTGCGCGCGCCTTTGCATCCGTCGCAGCCTGAGCCGCAGCGCAGTCGGCCGGCTCGTTCTCGATGCCGAGGATGCTCGCGTACGCGAACGGCCGGATCGCCTCGGCGACGAGCCGCGCGGCCGCGGCCGCCGCGCCCGGGACGACGACGGCGACCCGGCCGCCGAGCAGCCCCGGCCCGATCCGTCCCGGGAGGGCGGAGGTCTCGAACGTCCGGGTCGTCGTGTGGGCGCCCGGTGCCGCGGCGCGGAGCGCGTCCCGGACCGCCGCGACCCGGACGGCGTTTTCGGCAGGGCCCGAGCCGGCGGCGACGACGACCACCACCGCTGTGCCCGCCGCCGGGGCACGCAGCTGCGCCGTGAGGGCGACCGCGACCACCGGTGCGCGCGGTTCGCCCCCGGCGACGATCGTGGGGGCGCGCGGCCCGCGGAACGCCACCGGGCTGTCCGCCAGCAGCATCAGCGCCGCCACCGCCGCGAGCGGGCGCAACATCGGGTGCACGAACGGTGTCTTAGACGGAGGTGCCCGAGCTTCCCGAAGTCGAGACCATCGCCCGCGGCCTCGCCAACGCCGTCACCGGCAAGACCGTCGCCTCGGCGACGGTGACCATGCGCAAGATCGCGATCGCCCCCGAAGGCGAGGCGTTCGAGCAAGCCCTCGCCGGCGAGACGATCGCCTCGGTGGGGCGGCGCGCGAAGTACGTGCTCTTCCAGCTCGCCTCCGGGCGGCGGCTGGCGGTCCATCTGCGGATGACCGGCCGGCTGATCGTCCAGGGCGCGCAGTACAGCGAACCCTACCCCTACACGCACGTGCTGCTGGCGTTCACGGACGGCTCGCGGCTCTGCTTCGCCGACGTCCGGCAGTTCGGGCGGATGCGCTTGCTTGCCGCCGACGACCCCTGGGACGCCGACGGCGGGATCGAACCACTTTCTGAGGGCTTTACCAGCGAAGCGTTTGTGAGTATGCTGGACGGGCGTCGAACGCCGATCAAGTCCTTTCTGCTCGATCAGACCAGGATCGCCGGGGTCGGAAACATCTACGCATGCGAAGCCTTGTGGGAAGCGGGGATCCGGCCGAGCCGACCGTCCCACAAGATCAGCAAGCCGGCGAGACGCCGGCTGCACGGCGCGATCCGAGACGTGCTCCACCGCTCCATCGAGGCGCGCGGGACCACCGTCGACGATTACGTCGACGCCGAGGGGCTGAAGGGCGGGTTTCAAAACCAACTCGCCGTCTATGGCCGCCTCGGTGAACCGTGCCCTCGATGCGGGAAACCCATCGTGCGCACGGTGATCGGACAGCGCGGGACCTGGTGGTGCCGCGGCTGCCAAAAATAAAAAATATATAGCGAAGGAAGTTACTCCACCATCACTAGCACACTCGACCTCGAACCGCAGGACCCGCAGGCGCAAGGCGCCGCGACCCCTGCCGGCGGCCCCCGAAGTCCACCACGAACCCGAAGTCGAAGACCAGCTCGCGCTCGAGCAGCGCCTCTACGAAGAGTCCCTGAAGGTTCTCGACGAAGGCCAGGTGCTCACCGGCGTCATCGTCGCGAAGTACCAGGACGAATTGCTCGTCGACATCGGCGGCAAGTCCGAAGGCATCCTGCCGTTCCGCGAGCTCTCGCTCGCGATCGAACCCAAGGAGCTCAAGGTCGGCGACACCCTGGAAGTCATGATCCACCGGATCGACGACCAGGACGGCCAGCTCTACCTGAGCGAGCGCCGCGCCCGCGCCTTGAAGACCTGGGAAAAGGTCATCGAAGCGCACGACAACGACGAAGTGATCGAAGCGACCGTCACGCAAGTCGTCAAGGGCGGCGTCCTCGTCGACCTCGGCATGCGCGGCTTCGTCCCCGCGTCGCAGATCCGCCGCCAGCCCGTCGGCAACCTCGACGAACTGGTCGGCAAGAAGCTGCGGCTCAAGGTCATCGACCTCGACCACAAGCGCCACCGCGTCGTGCTCTCGCAGCGCCAAGTGCTCGAAGAAGAGCTCAACGCCAAGAAGCAAGAGCTGCTCGGCACGCTGCAGGTCGGTCAGATTCGCGAAGGCGTCGTCGTGCGGCTTGCGGAGTTCGGCGCGTTCGTCGACCTCGGCGGCATCGACGGCCTCATCCACAACAGCGAGCTGTCGTACGCGCGCATCAAGCACCCGTCCGAGGTCGTCAAGATCGGCGACACCGTGTCGGTCGAGGTGATGAAGTTCGACCCCGAGGCCAAGAAGGTCTCGCTGTCGCTCAAGCACGCGCTGCCCGACCCGTGGGTCGAGCACGCCGACAAGCTGTTCGAGGGCAACAAGCTCGTCGCGCAAGTCGTCAAGGTCACCCCGAACTATCTCCTCGTCGAGATCGTCCCGGGCGTGCTCGCGATGGTGCCCAAGGGCGAGTTCGACGCGAGCGTGCAGTACTCGCCGGGCCAAGAGGTCGAGGTCACGCTGCTGACCATCAACCACGGCACGCGCCGCATCACGGGCTCCATCCAGCACGTGGCCGACGTCGCACCGGAAGAGTTCGAGCAGCTCACCGCATCCGAAGAAGGCTTCGGCAATCTCGGCGCGGAGCTCTCGCAAACCACCGTCTGAGTCGGTTCGCTGCTACGGCGGCGAGCGATCCTGATGCACGGGGGAGGCGGAAACGCCTCCCCCGCGTTTATTATTTCGTCGCGTCGAACACGTTCGCGCGCATTTGCGCCTCGATCGGACCGGGCCCGAAGCGCTCCGCGAGGGCGCGCGTCGCCGCGGCGGTGATCTCGGCGAGGCGGCCGGCGTCGCGCTGTTCGATCTGCTGCCGCACCGGCGAGCCTTGGCACAATCCGATCGCCGGGCCGGCCGGTGACGGTGCGCGGCTCGGCAGCTCCACGCTCTCGAACGCGATGCCGGAAAATCCGGCGGCGCGCAATTCAGCCTCGGTCACGGCGGCGTCGCCGTGTCCGTGCGGTACGCGCTCGATGAACCGCGGCGGATCGTCCGGGAACGCTCGTGTGACGGCGTGCGCGATGATCCGCGGAATCTCGTTGTGCTCGAGCGACGCCCACATGTTCAGCACGAAATGCCCGCCGGGCCGCAGCACGCGCCACGCTTCGCGGAATGCGGTCGTGCGGTCGGGGAAGAACATCGCGCCGAACTGACAGACCACCAAGTCGAACTCGGCGTCACGGAACGGCAGCGCCATCGCGTCGGCTTGGCGCCACGACACGTGTGCGTCGCGGAGCTCGCGCGCTCCCTGCGCGAGCATCCCCTCGTTCAAGTCCGTCGCGATGATGGTCGCGTCCGGCAGCGCGGCACGCAGCGCTCGCGTGACGATACCCGTTCCCGCCGCGATCTCCAAAATGCGCTCGGGTCGAAGCGCCGTTGCGCGTTCCGCCAGATCGGCGGCGTACGGCTCGAAGAACAGCGGACCGAGGTGCTGGTCGTAGATCGCCGGCACCGATCCGGCGAATGCGGCGTTTGCGCCGCTCACGGGCTTGTGTCTTGTGCCGCGAGCTGTGCCACCATCGTCTTGATCGACTCGACGTCGCATTCGATCTTGCTCGCGATCTCGATCAGGATGCGCTCCTGCAGTTCCTGGTGGTAAATCAAACGCGAGATCGAGTCATGGTCGTGCTCCGCGCGTAACTCGGCGTGGGCGCTCGACTGGCGCGCGCCGACCGCCAGGATGAAGATCAAGATGAGCTGCAGCACGTTCGAGCACGTGAGCAAGAACGTGAACGGAAACGGATCGAACTTGGTCAGCGCGCCGGCGACGATCCAGATGATCTGGACGACGATGGCGAGGAACAGCGCGATCGGCGCGCCGGTCGAATCCGCGATCCGCTTGCAGACCTTCTCGACGGGTGAGAGGCTGTCGTTGTGTTCCTGGTTGACGTCGTGGACCAGCGGATGATCGGTGACGTCGAAGGCCGGGACGGTAGTCGTCGTCGCACTCATGCCGACGATATACGACGAGGCTTGCCTCGTTACTTGCGCGACCGGGCGCTCTTCCGGCGCCGGTATGGCACCGGCCGCTCCGGCGGCGATACGCGGGTGTCGCCTGCGGGGCTCGCAAGGCGCCGCTCCAGGTCCGTGAAGGCGTCAATGATTTCGCGCGCCTCGAAGACCCGATTTCGTCGCCCGACCTTCGATTGAACCAGAACGCCGGCATCGGTAAGACGGGAAACCGCTTCGTTTGCGGCCGGCAAGCTGCGGCCCGTGAGTTCCGCCGCACTTTGAACGGTGATGATCGGAGCGCCGGGAAGCCTTTCAATCAGCCGGGCAGTCGCAGAATCCGATCGTACCGCGCCGACGCGCGCGCGCCAACCGCGTTGAATTTCAATGACGCGCTGTTCGAAGACGTTTGCATCTTCGACCGCGCGTCGGCATGCGGTCGCGAAGAGGCCGACCCAGTGGTTGATCCCGTCGCTGGCGGCCGCCGATGTCGGTTCATCGAGATAGCGAGTCGCCGTGAGGCCGTCGACGTAACGATCCGCCCACGTCGCGAGAACGAGCGACACGGGCGGTACCACTCGAGGTGCGAGGCCGCGCTTCCGAAGAACCATGTGAATGAGCGTCCGCCCAACTCTGCCGTTCCCGTCGACAAACGGATGGATGGTTTCGAACTGCGCATGCGCTACCGCGGCCTGGATGACCGGCGGCAGAGAGTCGTCATTGCAAAAATCGATCAGGTCACGGAGCAGTCGCGGCAAGTGATCCGGCGGAGGCGGGACGAACGCCGCGGAGCACGGGTTGTAGCGGTTTCCGCCGATCCAATTCTGCTCGGTCCGCACGTTGCCGGCGTGCTCACGAAGCGTACTCGGGGCGAGGAGGCGTCGATGCACCTCGAGCACTGTTTCCAACGAGATCGGCAGACCGTCACGTATGGTATCAGCGGCAAATGCCATCGCATCGATATTGGCGAGCACTTCGGCGGCACCGACGTCCTCGGCCCCGTCGCCAAGTTGACGCACGGCATCGGCGCGGAGGAGGCGGCGCGGCCCGATCTCCAACCCTTCGATGCGACACGATGCCGCGGATTCAGCTCGGAGCAAGAGGCGTGCGATGGCTTCGGTGTCTAGCAGGGCCGTAGCTCGAGCGTTGAGCGCAACGATCGCGTGTTCCGCGTCGGATACGTCTGCTGCCACGGTGCCCTTCAAGACGAACGCGCGGCCTTGGAGTTCGTCTGGAACGTACGCCTCATAGATGCACGACCGGCGATCTTCCCGCGGAAGATCGATTCCCGCGATGCGCGCATTCCATTGGAGGCGAAGAAGCTTTGCCATGATCTAAGCTTAATTAAGGATATTAAATAACCTTTATTATGGTGACCGCCCCGTAAACCTTACGCGGAAGCCTCTATAAACAGCCTTGCACTGTAAAGTTACATAAGGCACGCGCCGCTGAAAGCTTATGCCGATTTTGGATCACGCCGCCGGGGTTGCTTGCCCTTGCTGCGAACCAAAGCGGCGATGGCCAAGCTCAGGGTCGGGCTGACCGGCGGGATCGGTTCCGGGAAGAGTGCCGTGGCGGCGTACTTCGCCGAGCGCGGCGCGAGCATCATCGACGCCGACGCGCTCGCGCGCGAGGTCGTCGCGCCGGGGTCCGACGGGCTGCGCGAGATCGCCGGGGTGTGGCCTGCGGTGATCGGTGCGGACGGCGCGCTCGACCGGCCTGCGCTTGCGGCCATCATCTTCTCCGACGGCCACGGCCGCGCGCGGCTGAATGCGATCATCCATCCCCGCGTGCGCGCGCGCGGCGCCGAACTGGAGCGCGATGCACCCGACGGGCTCGTGGTGCACGTCGTGCCGCTGCTGTTCGAGGGCGAGTTCTGGCGGACGTGCGACAAGACCGTCGTCGTGATCGCGCCCGCGGACGTGCGCGTGGCGCGCGTCGTCGCGCGCGACGCGACGGAGCGCGAGGCCGTCGAGCGCCGCATGGCGGCGCAAATCGATCCCGCGCTCGCGCGCGCGCAGGCCGGCTACGTCATCGAGAACGACGGCGATCTCGCGGATTTGCGCGAACGCAGCGCGGAGGTTCACGCCGCGCTGCTGCGCGATCTTTCCGCGAAGGAGGAGCGCGCGTGATCGCCACGCCGCCGCCGGTCCCGCTCGAGACGCTGCTGTCACGCTCGTGGGCGCTGTACCGGCGCAACTGGATCGTCGCGCTGCCGCCGGTCATCGCAATGGTCATCGTGCTGGCCGGCATGGCCGTGCTTCTTGGGACGATATTCATCGCGGCGCTGGCGAACGGCGGCTACGAGCGGGGCGGATCGCCGCAGCTCGGCGCTGGTTTCGTCCTCAGCGTTTTCCTGTTCGCCGTGGTGGCGGTGACGATCGGCGTCTGGGCCCAGGCCGCGATGTTCGGGATGGCCGACGCCGCGTGGGTCAAAGGCACGACGTCGTTTGCAGACGGGTTCACCGCGTTTCGCCGGCGCGGCTTCGCGCTGATCGTCGCGGCGATCGGCATCGCGGGGCTGGCGATTGCGGCGTTCATCTTGGCGCTGCCGACGCTGGGTCTCGCGCTCCTCGCGCTCCCGCTCGTCACGTTGTACGTGGTGCCGTCGATCGTGGCGGGCGGGCGCGGCGGCTTCACCGCGATCGGGGAGTCGTTCCGCCTCGTGCGGCGCTTCTTCGGCACGTCGGCCGTCGTGCTGCTCGTGCTGCTGGGGATCCAGTACGGGATCGGATTGCTCGCGTCCGCACCGATCTTGCCGATCCAGATGGCGATCGTGTCGAGCTTCGGCACGTCGTCGCAGCCGCACGTGCCGGCGACGGGCCTGCTCGTGTTCGGCGCGGTGTGGTTCGCGCTCGCGATGCTCGTGGGCCAGGCCTACACCGGCTTCTACGCCATCGCGATCGTGGGGCTGTACCGCTCGCTGTTCGCGCAGCCGGGGCCGGCCGAGCCGGCGCTGGGCCCGCTCGTCACGGCCTGACGGCGCAAGAGGTCCATGTGGGCCGCGGCGAAGGCGGCCGGGTGGCGCAGACCCTCCCGCTCTCCCCGTCCGTCGGCACCGTGCGCTCGTCGATCCGGATCGCGTCCATCGGCACGTACCTCCCCGAGAAGCGGCTGACGAACGCCGACCTCACCGCGCTGGTCGACACCGACGACGCCTGGATCGTGCGGCGGACCGGGATCCGCGAGCGGCGCATCGCCGGGGCAAACGAGTACACGAGTGACCTCTGCATGGCGGCCGTGGCCGACATGCAGGCGCGCGGCGGGAGCCTCGACGGCATCGACTACGTCGTCGCGTGCACGTCCACGCCGGACTACGGCTTTCCGAGCGTCGCGACGCGGCTGCAGCACCGGCTGGGCCTGGGCAAGGTCGGCGCGATCGACATCACCGCGGCGTGCGCCGGCTTCACGTACGGGCTCGACGTCGCCGACGCGCTGGTGAACACCGGGCGCGCGCGCAAAGTGCTCGTCGCGGCGGGCGAGACGATGTCGAAGATCATGGACTACCAGGACCGCGGGACGTGCATCCTGTTCGGCGACGGCGCGGGCGTGGTGCTCGTCGACGCGCCCGAGGACGCGCCGCGCACGCTGCTCGCGCGCCGCGCCTCCAGCGACGGCGCGCTGGGCAAGGAGCTGTTCCTCACCGGGCTGCGCAGCGAGATCGCGGGCGTGATCGAGCCCGACCGGTACCTGCGCCAGAACGGGCGCGCCGTGTACGAGTGGGCCGTCACGGCGGTCAGCACCGGCGTCGCCGAGCTGCTCGAGGCAGCGCAGCTCACGGCCGCGGACGTCGACTGGTTCGTGCCCCACAGCGCGAACGCGCGCATGATCGAGTCGATCTGCAAGCGCACCGGGATCGCGTTCGAGCGCGCGCTGATGAGCCTGGAGTGGTGCGGCAACACCTCGGCCGCGTCGATCCCGTTGGCGCTCGCGCCGGCGGTGCACGACGGGCGCGTCCGCGCCGGCGACGTGGTGCTGCTGTACGGCTTCGGCGGCGGCCTCGTGGAGAACGGACTGCTGCTGCGCTGGTCGTAAGAGAGTCCCTATGCGTCTCTCTTCGCTCGCCGCGCTCGCGGCCGCCGTCTTCACCGCGCTGACCTTGGGGCCCGTGCCCTCGGCCGCGCAGGGTGGCATCGCGCTGCCGCCCGCGGGCACGTCGTCGCCGCGGCTCGGGGCGCTGGAGACGGCGTACGTGCAGCGGCTCTTCATGGACCAGCCGACGGCGGCGACGCAGGCCGGCATCCACGCGTACGACGACCGGCTCCCCGATTTGTCCGCGGACGCGATCGCGGCGCATGTGGCGAGCGCGCACGCGCAACTCGCCGGCCTCGACGCGCTCGCCCGCTCGAGCGAGAAGCTCAACGACGAGGACGCCGCCGACCTCCAGATCATGCGCTCCGCGCTCGAACGGCAGCTGCTCGATGACGAGACCGAGCAGCGCTGGAAGCACAACCCGAGCCTGTACACGTCGGCGGCGTCGTACGCGATCTACGGGCTGTTCTCGCGCGACTTCGCGCCGCTCACCGAACGCGCGCGCTCCGCGATCGCGCGCGAGCGCGCGATTCCGGCGCTGCTGGCGGCGGGCAAAGCGAACGTGACCACCGTCGACGCGACGACCGCCGTGCTGAACGCGTCCGATCTCGCGGGCACGGTCGCGTTCTTCACCACCGTCGTGCCGGCCGCGTTCACGGACCTACACGACGCCGCGCTGGCGCGCGAGCTCGCCGACGCGAACGCGGCGGCGGTCGCGGCGCTGCGCGACTACCAGGCCGCGATGACCGCCGGACCGCTGGCGCACCCGAGCGGCACGTTCGCGATCGGCGCAACGTCGTTCGCGCGCCGGCTGGAGCTGCAAGAAGGCCGCGCGCTGCCGCTGGACTTGTACGAGCGCGTCGGCCAGCGCGCGCTCGACGACACGAAGGCCGCGTTCGTGGCGACCGCGGCCAAGATCGACCCGGCGCGTTCAGCGTCCGACGTGTACGCCGATCTCGGCAAGCAGCATCCGTCAGCCGGCACGCTGCTGAGCACCGCGCAGAACTCGCTCGCCGCGCTGCGCGCGTTCGTCGCGAGCAAGAAGCTCGTGACGCTGCCGCCGGAGTTCGACGTGCGCGTGCGCGAGACGCCTTCGTTCAACCGCCAGACGTCGTTCGCGTCGATGAACACGCCCGGCGCGTTCGAACGCGTCGCGACGCAGGCATATTATTACGTCACGCCGCCCGACCCGGCGTGGACGCCGGCGCAGCAAGAGCAGCACCTGTCGTTCTACAACACGTACGCGTTTCCGGTGATCAGCGCGCACGAGGTGATGCCGGGGCACTACCTCAACTTCGTGCTGCACAAGTTCCAGCATCTGTCGGTGGTGCGCGCGATCTCCGGCAACCCGTCGTACAGCGAAGGCTGGGCGCACTACGACGAGCAGCTCATGGTGGACGAAGGCTGGGGCGACGGCGACCCGCGCGTGCGGCTCGCGCAGCTCGCGCTCGCGCTGCAGCGCGAGGCGCGCTATTTGGTGGGCTTGCGCGAGCACACGCAGGGGATGACCGTCGAGCAAGGCACGCGCTTCTTCCAAGACAATGCGTTCATGCCCGAGATCGCCGCGCGCCGCGAAGCGCTGCGCGGCACGCAAGACCCGCTCTACGGCTATTACACCCTGGGCAAGCTGGAGATCCTCAAATTGCGCGAGGACTACCGCAAGAAGCTGGGCGCATCGTTCACGCTGCAGAAATTTCACGACGCGTTTCTCGCGCACGGCAACCCGCCGATCGCGATCGTGCGCAAGCTGCTGCTCGGCGCGGACGACGACGGCAAGCTCTTGTAGCGCGTTCGCCTTCGGCGAACGCGCGCGTTTCGGCCGACGGCCGAATCCGCCCAAAGGAATTGTTTTATGGGGACGGAGAGGGGGCGTTCTCGAAGGCCGGCGCGCTGCGGCCGACGTCGAAGACGCGCTCGTCGCCGTACGCGTCCAGGAAACCGCGCACGACGTAGGTGCCCGACGGGCGGATGCCGAGCGCGCGCGAGAGGCGCAGCGTGCCGGTGCCGTCGCGCAGGCGCGGCGTGCCGCCGTCGACGTACGGTTCGCCGGCGATCGTGATCACCGTGCCGGGCTTCGTGGCGAGCGCGCTCGCGATCGTCGCCGGCGGATCGAACGTCACCGGCTTGTTCACGATCATGCCGAAGTTGCTGCCCAGCATCGCGACGCGCACCATGTAGCGGCCGGGCGCGAGTGCGCGGTGGTCGTCGGTGGTCGAATCGACGATCACCTGCGCGACGCGCAGCTGGCCCGGCGGGACGTCGAGCTGGCGCGTGATCGGGATCGGCTTGTGCCCGGAGAGCGACGACCACACCGGCACCTCGTCGCGCAGCACGTCGACGCGGAAGAGGTCGGCGGTGGGGAAGCGTAGCTGCACGCCGTGGTCGGCGGCGTTGTGCAGCGTGATCGCGACGGTGAACGGCGCCAGCAGCGCGGTGCCTTGGCGTTCGAGCGAGACGTCAGCCCACACGCCGCGCGTCGGCGGCGACACCGCGGGGCGCGGCGACACGACCGCGACCAGCGCCGCGGCGAAGAGCTCAGCGCGCGTCACGGCTGGTCCGGAGCTCGTCGACGGGGCGCCGCGCGAACGGGAAGGCTCGAGGCTGCACCAGGGTGATCGTCTTGTGCGCGACCCGCAGAAGTCCCACGTCGGCGAGCACGTTGAGCTCCTTGGTCAGCGTCTCGCGGCTCGTGCCGATCAGGTCGGCGAGGTCTTTGTGGGTGAGGTTCAGCCCGATCCGCACGAGCCCGCCGGGCTCGGGGACGCCGTGCTCTGCCGCGAGGCGGCCCAGCGCGTCCACCAGCCGGCCGGCGACGCTCTTGCCCATCAGCTCGGCCAGCTCGTGCTCCGCGGCCGCGAGCCGGCGCGCCACGCCGCGCGCGAAGGCGCGCGCGATCGCCACGTCGCTCGCCAGGGCGGCGCCGAACGCCGCAGCCGGGATTGCATCGGCCTCGGTGGGTTCCAGCGCGGTTGCGCTCGTCGCGCGCACGCCTTCGTCGACGCTGGTGAGCTCGCCGAACA
The DNA here is from genome assembly GCA_963792235.1 of Vulcanimicrobiota bacterium. GTDB lineage: Bacteria > Vulcanimicrobiota > Vulcanimicrobiia > Vulcanimicrobiales > Vulcanimicrobiaceae > Vulcanimicrobium. Next base: position 1,074 of record CAWBVR010000016.1, on the reverse strand, counting down.
CGTCGCCCGCGGTGCGGATGCCGACGATCGCCTCGCCGCCCGACGCATTGGTGCGCACGATCTTCACGCGGCCGCTGCGCACGAAGAACACGCGGTCCGCGCGGTCGCCGGGCAGGTATGCGTTGGCGCCGCGCGCGAGCGGCACGCGCACCGCGCCGGCGAGCAGCGCCGCGCGCCGCGCGGGGTCGAGGTCGCCGAGATTCATCCGGACGAGCGGCCGTTGCGCAGAACGTGGCCGGGGCGCGCGCCCGTCAGCGCACCGTCCCGCACGACGGCACGGCCGTTGACGTACACGTCGCGGATCCCCTCGGGCGCGACGAACGGGTGCTCGTACGTCGCGCGGTCGACGACGTGCTCGGGATCGAACACGACCAGGTCGGCGTGCATGCCGGGCGCGATCGCGCCGCGGTCGCGCAAGCCGAACTGCGCGGCGGGCAGCGAGGTCATACGGCGCACCGCTTCGGCGGTGTCGAACACGTGCCGCTGGCGCACGTAGCGCCCGAAGACGCGCGGGAACGTGCCGTAAGTGCGCGGGTGCGGCACGCCGCGCGCGGTGATGCCGGCGAACGCGCGCGCCGACGCATCGCTGCCGATGCTGCAGAACGGTGCGCTCAGCACGGTCGCGACGTCGTCCTCGCTCATCGAGAAAAAGACCGCCTCCACGTGCATCTCCTCTTCGACCAGCAAGCGGACTACCGCGCGCGGCGGCGTCGTACGCCAATGCTGCGCGATCGCGTCGACGCGCATCCCCGCAAGCTCGGCGTTGCGCTCGCTGCCGGTGCTGGTCACCATGATCGTGTCCCAGCCGTCGCCCCCCAGCCCGGGATCGCGCGCGAGCTGCATCGCGAGCGCGATCGAGAGCGCCTGCTCGGGATCGCGCAAGCGCTCGAGCGCGGCCTCGTCGCCACCTTCGCGCGCGGACGGCGGCAACACCGTCGCGAGCTCCGTCCACGACGCGACGTACGGATACACGTCGCAGCCGACCGCGATGCCGCGCGCACGTGCGCGGTCGATCGCGGCGAGCGTGCGGTGCACCTTGCCCCAGTTCTTCTTGCCCGCGGCTTTGTGGTGGGA
>CAWBVR010000015.1:0-32061 GCA_963792235.1 Vulcanimicrobiota bacterium | reverse complement strand
CAAAGGCACGAAAACTACTAGTGCACCGATATGACGCCGTTGATGGCGTGATTCCGGTCGTTCGACCGCGCCGGTGCTTCGCGACCGGCGTGTAGGGGCCAGCGCGCTACCGCGCGCCTGACGCAGCCGGCGCGATCGTGCTCGAACCCGTTGCCTATCGCTCAGGCCGTTCGGCTTCGATCGCGCGCACGAAATCGTAGAGGTCGCCGAGCGCGTTTTTGCGGACGGCGGAGTCCATCTCCAGCCGATTCGGGTCGATGCGCGTTTCGAGCAGGACGAAGGAGCTCGCGAGCTTGCGCAAGCGCACGCGGTCGAGCGGCTGGCGCAGCTTGTGCAGCTTGTTCGCGCGCCACAGCTCGTCCCACCACGACTGCAGCAAGCGGCGCCGGATCGCGTCGTACGCTTCGGGGCTCAGCCCGCCGACCGCACCGAGCACCTCATCGGAGCTGAGCCACGGCGCCTCGAACAGCAGCCGCTCGCAGGCGTAGCGGCGGCGGCGCTCGTCGTCGTCGCGGCACGGGCGGCACATCGGCGTGCCGGCGTCGACCGGCGCGTCGCAGAGCGCGCAGAACGCGCCGCCGTTGGCCCGGTGCGCGCTGCGGGTGCGCTCCACCGCGCGCCGGAGCCGGGCCAAGGCGTCGTCGAGCGTCTTGGCGGGCGGCTCGGCAGCGATGTCGCCGGTCGCGCGGCGCGGCCCGCCGGGGCCGTCTCGGACCGGGACCGGCCGGCGCAGCTTGCCGATTCGAAAGCGCAACCGCGTCACGTCGCGCGCCTCCGGCAGTGCGCGCAGCCCGCGCATGATCTCGGGCTCCAGAAACGCGAGCTGGTGCGACCACGACGACGACGGCGTGAGCACGATGAGCGTGTCGCGCTCGATCGCGACCGGCTGCGCGGCGCGCGCGACGTCGGCACCCACGAGCTCCGGCCAGGCCGCCCGCACCGCGACCAGCGGGTCCGAGCCCGGCCCCGGCTTCGGCCGCCAGGCGTCGAGCACGCTGCCGAGCTTCAGCACCGCGTCACCGTCGCCGCCCGGATCGCCCACGTCGCCGCGGCGCCCACGTCAGCCGGCAGCTCGGTCGTGGTGAGGAAGGCCTGCTCGAAGTCGCCCACCGCCGACAGGAAGCCCCCAGCGCGCTCCGCGTCGAGCTCCGAGAGCACGTCGTCGAGCAGCAGGATCGGCGCGTCTCCGGTGCGGGCGTGCATGACGTCGTATTCGGCGACCTTGAGCGCGAGCACCGCCGTGCGCTGCTGGCCTTGCGAACCGAACGCCGCGAGCGACTTCCCGTCGACCAGCAGGCGCAGGTCGTCGCGGTGCGGCCCGACCAGCGTCGTGCGCCGCCGCAGCTCGCTTTCGACCGCGGCGCCGAGCGCCTCGCCCACGTCGCCTTCGGGGTTGGGCGCGTAGGTCACGCCGAGCCGTTCGCGCGTCCCGCGCCAGCGCGCGTAGATCTCGGCGGTCGCCGCCGCGAGCTCATCGACGAACGCGCGCCGCGCCGCGATCAGCGCCGACGCCGGCCGCACGAGTTCGTCGTTGTACGCGAGCAGCAGATCGCGATCGGGCGCGACCGTACCGCGCAGCAGCGCGGACTTCTGCGCGATGACTTTCTGATAGAGCGCGAGATCGCGATAGTAGGTGTGGGCAAGTTGCGCGAGGGCCCCGTTGAGAAACGACCGCCGCAGCGCGGGCCCGCCGGACACGAGCTGCAGATCCGCAGGCACGAACGTCACCACGCGCGTGCGCCCGAGAAACCGCGCGAACCCGACGGCGCCGCCGTTCACCTCGAAGCTCTTGCGCGTCCCGGCCGGCGTGCGCGCGATCGTGCACCGCAGCCGAATCCCGCCGGCGGCAATACGTGCTTCGCCGCCGATCTCCGCGCGCTCCGTCCCGCTGCGAATCAACTCGCTCTCGCGGTGTGCACGAAACGACTTTCCGGTCGCAAGCATCGCGAGCGCTTCGAGCAGGTTCGACTTGCCTTGCGCGTTCGGCCCGACCAGAACGTTGAGGCCGGGCTCCGGCGCGAAGTCGAGGCTCTCGTAGTTGCGAAACTCCGCCAGCCGGATGCGCTCGATCTTCACGACAGGGGCAACAGCGCGCGAGCGCCGGCGAGCGCCGGTGCTACTGGCGCAGCGGCATCAGCACGTAGAGCTGCTCGCCCGAGCCTTCGCCGATCTCCAGCGGTTTGATCGCCGCCGGTGAAAGCGGGCCGAGAAATTCGAGCACCGTTTGCGGCGAGTCGACATGGTTGAGTATTTCGACCAGATAGCGCGCGTTGAACGCGATTGCGAGATCTTCGCCGGTTTGCTCGACCTCGAGCTCTTCGTACGCGTTGCCCGTAACGTCCGACTTCGCGGTGATCATCAGCGTCTGATTCGCGATCTCCAACTTCACCATCGATGCGCGGTCGCCGGCTACGAGCTCGGCACGGCGCAAACCGCCTATCAAACCTTGGGTGTTCACGACCGTGCGGCGGTCGAACTTTGCCGGGATCACCTGCTGGTAGTTCGGGTATTGTCCGTCGACCAAGCGCACGACGATCGACGTCGTGCCCGCGGTGAACTGCAGCTGGTTCGCTTGCGCGCCCAGCGCGGTCACCTCGACGAGTTCCGCGGCGCCGAGATTGCGCGCGGCCTCGTTGAGCGCGCGCGACGGCACGATGTATTTCGCCGTCCCCTCGATGCCGCGTTCCAGCGTCGAGGTCCAGCGCGCCAGGCGGTACCCGTCGGTCGCGACCAGCGTGATCTTGTCGCCGTCGAGCTCCATGAGCGTGCCCATGAGCACGGCACCGCGCGCCTCCTCGTTGGACGCCGCGAAGATCGTCGCGCCGACACCTTCCCGGAAGCGTTTGGCGGCGACCGCGAAGGACTGGCCCTTTTGCGCGGTCGGCAGCGGCGGGTACTCGTCGGCGGGCAGCGCGTGAAAGTCGTAGTTCGAGCGCTCCGCCTTCACCGACGCACGTGTGGGCGAACCGGTGAGCTCGAGCAAGCCCGCCGGCAAGTTGCCGAGATACCCGCTGAACAGGCGCGCCGGCACCGTGACCGCGCCCGATTCTCCGACCTCCGCCGGGAACGACTGTTCCAACGTGAGCTCCAGATCCGTCGCGCGGACGCGGATCGAGCCGTCGTCTGCGGTCAGCAGGACGTTCGAAAGGATCGGCACCGTCGTGTGCGCGTTGACGACCTTGCTCGCGGCGCCGACCGCCGACGCGATGTCCTTGGTACTACACGTGAACTTCACTGATCCACCGTTTCAGAACCGTCCGTGGCCGGGTCTTTAGTATAAAGAAAGATCGTCGTACCAGCAGTAAGGCGGTGAACAACGGGGAGAACCGCCGAACGCCGCGCGAGCCGTGGCTTTGCGCCCGATTCGGGCTGTGGACGGGAGAGGCTCCCTGTCCACGCGATCCCGAATCCATGCGCGCATCCCGTTTTTCCACGGTACCCGGGGTGCCCTGTGCCCAAGTCGGGGAAAGCCGATGTGGACTCGGCAGGCGTCGCCTCTTTTGCCTGCCGCGAACGAAAAAAGGGTGCGACGGCTGGGTGCCGTCTCGCCCCCGGGGCCGCGCATGTGCGGCTGTTGCTTCGTGTTGCGCGCCGCGCCGCCGGTCTGCGGGGCCGATCGGCATCGTGTCGGTACACGTCTGAACGTCGCGGTGAACCGTGAACGAGGTCGCGATGGTGTTGAACGGGGCGACGTAAGGCACCGTGTATCATGCGTGCCGTTACGACAGCGCGCTCACTCCGATTGGATTTGTGCGACGATCGAACGGATCTTGTTGCGGAAGGCTTCGTCGGCGTCCATCATGTCCGCGATCTTGTCGCGTGCGTACATCGCCGTCGTGTGGTCTTTCTTGCCGAACTCGCGCGCGATCTGCGGCAGCGATGCGCCGGTGAGCTGCCAGGAGATGTACATCGCGATCTGGCGCGGCAGCGTCACGCGCTGGTCGCGCCGCTGCGCCTCCATCTCCTTGATCGAGATACCGTAGTGCTTGGCGACGCGGTCTTTGATGCCAGGGATCGTCACGCGGTGCATCGGCGCTTGAGCGACGGCGTTCTTGAGCACCTCGGCGGCGAGCTCGACGGATATCTGCGCTTTGGTCAGCGACGCAAACGCCACGACGCGAATCAGCGAGCCTTCGAGCTCGCGGATGTTCGACGGGATCACCTTCGCGATGAAGGCGAGCACCTCGTCGGGGACCGGAACCTTCTCGGTCTCGGCCTTCTTGCGCAAGATCGCTTCGCGCGTCTCGAAGTCGGGCGGTTGGATGTCGGTGAGCAGGCCCCATTCAAACCGCGAGCGCAGCCGGTTCTCCAGCGTGAGGATCTCTTTGGGCGGACGGTCGCTCGAGATCACGAGCTGCTTCTGCGCTTCGTGCAGCGAGTTAAACGTGTGGAAGAACTCTTCTTGAGTCTGCTCTTTGCCTTCGAGGAACTGGATGTCGTCGATCAAGAGCACGTCGACGTGGCGGTACCGGTTGCGAAACTCGACGTTCTGATTGTTCTTGATGGCGATGATGAACTCGTTGGTGAACTTCTCCGACGAGACGTAGACGATGTTCGCGTTCGGGTTCCGCTCCAGCACGCGGTGGCCGATCGCGTGCATCAGATGTGTCTTGCCCAGCCCCACGCCGCCATACAAAAAAAGCGGGTTGTACGCCATCGCCGGCGCCTCGGCCACCGCTTGCGCCGCGGCGTGCGCGAACCGGTTGGAATTGCCGATGACGAAGTCGTCGAACGTATAGCGCGCGTTGAGGTTCCCGGCCCGCAGGTCGTCGGTGGTCGCGGGCCTCGCCGCCGGCGCCACCGCGGTCTCGGGGGTCTGCGTGCCGGTCCCGGGGTCGACGACCACGCGCAGCGCGATCTCGGCGCCGAGCAGGTCGTGCAAGACGGCGGTGATGTCGGACTTGAGCCGGTTCTCGACCCAATCGCGGGCGAACGTCGTCTGCACCGCGAGGACGATCTCGGATGGGGTCAGCTCGACCAGCCGCATCGGCTTGAGCCACATCTCGAACACCGGTTTGTTGTAGCGCGGTTCGAGCCGCTCGAGCGCCGCGGTCCACAGGTCCTGCGGTGCCGTTGCCGTCGTGCTGGTTGAGTGCATTGCCGTTTACCTACCGCATAGTCCGGGCCGGCGAGCAGAGTACGCGCCGGGGGAGATGAGCGATGGGGATTGGCCCGGCGGGGGTGGCTTCCTGCGGTGTTTTCCTCCGGGTTATCCACTTATCCACATGGGGTACGCCCACGTACCGACGAGGCCGGATGAACGTATCCACGGCTTTCCCGGCCACACGAACCACGGCAGGAACCCGCGCCGGAGGCGGGCCGGCGGCCCACCTCCCCCGCGTCGTATCCACAGCTCTATCCCCCGCTGTGGAGAAGTCAGGAACGGTTCTCACCTTTTGCATTTTCCTTGACGCTGGGGGCGGGGCGCCCGTATACTATCTTGTCGCACCCGAGGGACGCGCTGACGCGGTCCCGCCAGTCAGGAGAACTCGCTCGTGAAGCGGACCTATCAGCCGCACAACCGGCGCCGTAAGCGCGTCCACGGCTTCCTCGAACGCATGTCCACGAAGAACGGCCGCCGTGTCCTCGCCGCCCGCCGCAAGAAGGGCCGCCACCGCCTGGCCGTTTAGGTCGTGCGGGCGTACGACCCCCTTCGCCGGCGCAGCGATTTCGCGCGCGTCACGCGGCGGGGGCAGCGATACGCCGGAACCTACCTGACCTGCTTCGTCGCCGAGGGGCGGCGCCGCACCCGGGTCGGGATCACGATCAGCGGGTCGATCGGCGGGGCGGTCGTCCGCAACCGCCTGCGCCGCCGGATCAAAGCCATCCTCGACCGCTACTCGCTCGACACGCCGCCGTGGCGCGACGTCGTCTTCATCGCTCGGCCCGGCGCCGGCGAGCTCCGTTACCCGGCGCTCGCCGACGAAGTCGCCCGCGTTTTCCGAGGGGCCCCGTGATCGCTCGGTCGGCGGCGGTGGGGGCCTTACGACTCTACAAGCGCTTCATCTCACCGGTGCTCCCGCCCGCCTGCCGCTTCACGCCGACCTGCTCGGAGTACGCTGCGGAGGCGATCGAGAAACACGGTATCCTGCGCGGCGGTACCATGGCGATGCGCCGGCTCGGCCGGTGCGGACCCTGGCACCCGGGCGGTTACGACCCCGTCCCCCTTCGAAAGGCCTCCTGAACGCCCGTGTTCCTCGCCGCCAACCCCATCTTCGACCCGATCGTCCACGCGCTGGGCGGAGTCCTGACCGCGATCCATGCGGTCATCCCGTCTTACGGCTGGGCGCTCATCGCGCTGGCGCTCGTCGTGCGGATCGTCCTGTGGCCGCTCACCGAGATCCAGTTCCGCTCGATGGCGGAGATGCAAAAGGTCCAGCCGCTCGTCAAGCAGCTGCAGGCCAAGTACAAGGGCGATCCGCAGACCCTCAACACGGCGATGATGGCGCTCTACAAAGAGCACAAGGTCAACCCGCTCGCCGGCTGCGTCCCGATGCTGATCCAGTTTCCGATCCTGATCGGGCTCTACTGGGCCATCCAAGGCCAGATCGACCACTTCACCCACGAGCACTGGCTGTGGATCGGCTCGTCGATCTCGGAGAAATGGCCGACCGTGTTCGCGAGCAGCCTCGCGGTCCCCGACATCGCGCTGCTCGTGCTCTACGTGATCTCGATGTACTTCACGGTGCGCTACGGCAGCCCGCCGTCGACCGATCCGCAGCAAGCGCAGACGCAGAAGATCATGGCCTTCCTGTCGCCGGCGATGATCGCGTTCTTCGGCTTCAAGTACCGCTGGGCGTCCGCGCTGTACATCTACTGGCTGGCGACCAACGTGTTCACGGTCGCCCAGCAGTTCTACATGTTCCGCCGCTACGGGCTGATCGGCCCGAACAAGGCCGCGCCGCTGACGCTGCCGCCGGATCTGCCGGCCGCTCAGTCGACGGCGGCCGAGCGCAAGGCGCTCCGGGCCGCGGACAACGCGGCGGCGACGAACGGAAAGCGAGCCTATCGCCCGAAGAGACGGGCGCGGCGCTAACGCCGCTTCAGAGATAAAGGACGGATGGAAGAGTACGAAGGCGGCCGCCGACGCGGCCACGGCCAGCGGCGCCGCGCGGGGCGCGCGCTCGACAAACCGGTTCGGTCAGGGCCGCCCAGCGGCGGCGGCGGCGAGCGGCGCCCGCCGCCGCGGCGCTCCGGCCCGCCGCGCGACCGGCCCATGGCCGACGTCGAGCCGTCGCCCGAGCCTGAGGCGGCGAAGCCGGCCCGCGCGCTGCTCGAGGAGATCCTGGCGAAGATGGGGCTCGACGACGTCGAGATCGTCTACATCGCGCGCAGCGAGGGCGAGTACTTCGAAGTGCGCGGCCCGCGCCTGGCGTCGCTGATCGGCCGCGAAGGCAAGACGCTCGAAGCACTCAACCTCATCTACAACAACATCATCAATGCGGGCGTGCGCAGCAACCGCCGCTATTACACGATCGATGCCGAAGGCTATCGCGCGCGCCGCGCCGACCAGCTGAAGACGCTCGCGTTGTCGACGCTCGAGCGCGTCGTGCGCGAGAACAAGCCGATCAAGCTCGAGCCGATGCTGCCGTCGGAACGCAAGATCGTGCATCTCGCGCTAGCGGATTCACCGTTCGTTCGCACGGAATCCGAAGGCGTGGAACCGGAACGCCGGCTCGTGGTCTTCCCCAAATCGGAGTGAACTCCAATTTGAGGCCCGCGTTTATGGTGAACGGGCACGACGACCTTCGGCGCCGTGCCGCCCACACGCAAAGCGCGTGGGGCTCCAAGGCGGAATAAAGACGGAGACGATCGCGGCGGTCGCGACGCCGCCCGGCAAGGGCGCGATCGCGATCGTCCGCTGCAGCGGTCCGGACGCGCGCGCGATCGCCGCGCGCGTGTTTCGCAGCCGCGAGCCGTTGCACGACCGGGTCGTGACGTACGGCGAGATCGTCGACGTCGACGGCGCGGTGATCGACCACGGGCTCGCGCTCGCGATGGACGCACCGCGCACCGTCACCGGCGACGACGTCGTGGAATTGCACGTGCACGGCAGCCCGGTCGTCGCGCGCGAGACGCTGCGCGCGCTGCTGCACGCCGGCGCGCGCGCGGCCGGGCCTGGTGAGTTCACGCGGCGCGCGTTCCTCAACGGCAAGCTCGATCTGAGCGCCGCGGAAGCCGTCGCCGACGTGATCGATGCGGAGTCGCGGGCGGCAGCGCGCGCAGCGCAGGCGAACCTCGCCGGCGGTCTGCGCGCGGCGGTCGACGGTGCGCGCGCCGCGCTGTCGATGGTGCTCGAAGAGCTGGCCGGCGCGATCGACTACCCCGACGAAGTCCCCGAACCGTCGCGCGAGCGCGTCGCCGAAGTCGTCAACGGCGTCGACGCGCGGCTCGACGCATTGGTGCGCGACTGGGAGCGCGGGCGCGTGGTGCGCGAGGGCGTGTCGCTCGCAATCGTCGGCCCGCCCAACGCGGGCAAGTCGTCGCTGCTCAACGCGCTGCTGGGCGAAGAACGCGCGATCGTGTCGGAGATCGCCGGCACCACGCGCGACGTGATCGACGAGACGTTTGCGATCGACGGCGTGCCGGTGCGCGTGCTCGACACCGCCGGCCTGCGCGCGAGCGACGACGCGATCGAGCGCATGGGCATCGACCGCGCGCGGCGCGCGCTCGGCGCCGCCGCGGTGGCGCTCGTCGTGGTCGACGGGTCGCGCACGCTGGACGCCGACGCGCGCGCGGTGCTCGAGCAGACGCGCGGGCGCGAGCGCGTGGTGCTGTTCAACAAACGCGATCTGGGAACGGCGGGCTACGACGCGCGCGACGCCGCGGAACGTGATGCGCTGTGCGGGACCGCGATCGCGTCTTCGGCATACACCGAAACGACGCTCGCCGAACTGCGCCGTGCGATCGCGTGCGCCGGTTGGCACGGCGAGACGGTCGATCTCGCGCGCCCCCACCTGGCGTCCGCGCGGCAGGCCGACGCGGTGGCGCGCGCGTGCGAATCGCTGGCGCACGCGCGCGGGACGCTCTTGCGCGGCGAACCGGTCGACTTGATCGCACCTGAGCTGCTGGGCGCGGCGGCGGCGCTCGGCGAGATCACCGGCGCGGCCGCGACCGAAGCGATGCTCGACGGGATCTTCGCTCGGTTCTGCATCGGAAAATGAGCACGCCGCGATGCCGGAGCAATCCGCGAAGCGCGCTTTGCCGCGAAAGCCGCTAGGCTAGGGTCATGGAAGCGATGACTCTGGAACCGATCGACGACGCGCGCTGGGAGCGCGTGCAGGCGCGCGAGCGCGACGACCGCTTCGTTTTTGCGGTGCGCACGACGAGCATCTACTGCCGGCCCGGCTGCCCGTCGCGCACGCCGGCGCGGCGCAACGTCGTTGCGTTCGGCGACGCAGCCGCCGCGGCGCAGGCCGGCTTTCGCGCCTGCAAGCGCTGCGCACCCGACGACGTCGCGCCGGATGCCGACCGCGTGCGGCTGATCCGCCGCGCGTGCGCGCTGCTCGACGCCCCGACCCCGCCGTCGCTCGACGAAGTCGCCCGCGAGGTCGGGCTCAGCCGGTTTCATTTTCAACGCGTCTTCCGCCAGGTCGCGGGAGTCACGCCCGGCGAGTACCTGCGCGCGCGCCGCGCCGGCCGCTTTCGCACGCAGCTGTCGGCGGGTGCGAAGGTGACCGCGGCGATCCACGACGCGGGTTACGGCTCCGCGAGCCGGCCGTACGCGCACGACGCGCTAGGCATGACGCCCACGCGCTACCGGGCCGGCGGGCGCGGCGAGCGGGTGACCTACGCGATCGCGTCGTGCTCGCTGGGCCGGGTGCTCGCCGCGACGACCGAGCGTGGCGTGTGCGCGATCGAGCTGGGCGACGACGACGAGACGGTGGTCGCGGCGCTGCGGTGCCGCGTGCCCAGCGCCGACCTCCGCTGCGACGAAGCGGCGCTGCGCGAGACCGTTGCCGCGGTCGTCGCGCTCGTCGACGACCCGAGCGCGCCGTTCGGGCTCTCGCTCGACGTACGCGGCACGGCGTTCCAGCAACGGGTGTGGAACGCGCTGCGCGCCGTGCGGCCGGGCGAGCCCGTCAGCTATGCCGCGCTCGCGCGGGCCGTGGGCAGCCCGCAGGCGGCGCAGGCCGTCGGCGCCGCGTGCGCGGCGAACCGGCTGGCGGTCGCGATCCCGTGCCACCGCGCCGTGCGCGAGGACGGCGGGCTGGCGGGCTACCGCTGGGGGCTCGAGCGCAAGCGCGCGCTGCTGGCGCGCGAGCGCGGCGCCTGACGAAACACCCCCGCCGGACGCGGCGTATCTGGGGCATGCGTACGATCACCGCCGCGCTGCTGCTGCTCTGTGCCGCCGTCCTGCCGCCCGCCGTCGCGCAGGCCGACACGCCCGTCCGCCGGACCGTGGAACGCGCGGGCCCGGCCGCGCCGCACGTGCGCGTCGAAGCCTCCACGGGCGACGTGCACGTCCTCGGCGACGACGGCGCGACCGTCCGCGTCAGCGCGCGCATCCGTGCGTCCAGCGACGAGGCCACGGCGAAGGTCAACGTGGATGTCGTGCGCAGCGGTGACGAGAGCGTCGTCACCGTGGACATCCCGCAGAGCTCGCCGTCGCTGATCCACTGGCTCCGGCGCGTGACATCGAGCGCGGCTGATCGCGCCGAGCTAGAATCAACCGCGCGCGAGCGCAGGTAGGCGTTCGCGTCAGCGCAGAAAGGCGACGCCGCCCAGCGCGCCGAGCCCCACCAAGACCGACGTGGCCAGCTTCGTGCGTAGCGCGAGCGCCGTAACGACGACGACGATCGCGACGGACGCGACGCCGCCGACCGCGCCCTTCCCGAACGCGAGCACGCTGGCCCACGTCAGGCCGACCACGACGGGCGCGAAGCCAGTCCCGATCCGCTCGCGCCACGGCGAGTCGTGAAACCGCCGCCACAGCATCGCCGCGCCGAGCATGACCAGCGCCGCTGGGACGAACATCGCGACCGCCGCGAGCGCGGCGCCGCGCGGGCCGGCCGCCGCGTAGCCGATGAACACCGCCGCGATCGTCGTCGGTCCCGGGATGAGCTTGCCGAGCGCGTAGAACTGCGTGAACTGCGCCGCGCTCACCCAATGGAACGTGTCGACGGTTTGCGCGTGCATCTGCGGAAAGATGCCTTTGCCCCCGCCGAAGCCCAGCAGCGACAGCACCGTGAACACGCGCAGAATCTGCAGCTCTTTCATGCGGTGTTCGGCGACGTGCGCCGCGCGCGCACCGTCGCGAGCCAGATGCCCAGCCCGCCGAACAGCGCGAACGTCGGCAGCAGCCCGAGCTTGAAGACGCCGACGGCGATCGCCGTCGCAGCTAGCAGTGCGAGCCCCAGCGGGCCGTCGCGGCGGCGTTCGGCGGTGAGCTCGATCGCATTCGCGATCGTCAGTCCGACCGCGGCGGCCGCACAACCGCGCAGCGCCGCGCCGACGAGCGGTACGTCGATGCGCGCGAAGTAGGCGTACGCCGCGCCGAGCGCGATGACGAACGGCGGCAGGCATACCGCGAGCACGGCGATCGCCGCACCGCGCACGCCGCGCAGCCGGTGCCCGACGAACACCGCGAGGTTCACGAGATTCGCGCCAGGCATCAGCTCCGCGAGCGCGAGCGCTTCGATGAACTCGTCGTCGCTGAGCCACGTGCGCCGCTCGACGACCGCGCGCCGGATCGCCGCTTTTTGCCCGCCGCCGAACGACACGAGCGCAATTGTCCCGAACGTGCGCGCGATGCCGAGCAGCGACGCGCGCGGCGCGTTACGCGAGGTGTTCGGAGAGCGGTCCGTCGGTGTGCGGATGCCGGTGCTCCCCTGCGAGGATGTGAATGTGCACGTGCTCGGTGTGCTGGTAGGGCGGCAGCACGCTGGAGCGCACGATGAAGCCTGTCTTGTGCAGCCCCAGCTTCAGCGCGACCTTCTGAATGCCGGCGATCATCGCCGTCCACACGCGCATGTCGCCGATGCCGATGTCGAGCAGCGTCGGAATCCAGCGTTTCGGAATGATGACCACGTGCGTCTCCCACCAGTGCTCCTGGCTGGGATCGACGTTGTGCTTGAACGCGAAGACGAGGTCGTCTTCGTACACGACCTCGTCCGCCTTCTGACGCGTGCCGTCGAGGCGCCCGCGGAAGGTATGGTCGGGATCGGGCTTCTCGTAGCGGCGCTGCGCTTCGTCGCAGATCACGTGGGTCAGAAAGCTCAAGGGACGCGGCACCTCGTTGAACCGGCCTTCACGCATACCCGCGCGGCGGGTATACGACGCGCATGGATACGGAGCCGGTCCGCCTGACGGAGGTGCTCGCGGTCGCGCCGGAACGCTGGCCCAAGCGCGTGCGCCACAAGACGCTGCGCAAGAAGCTGCGCCGCAAGGGCATCGAGGTGGTCTACGAAGACGAGTTGGTCGTCGCGTTCCACCAAACCGAGGACGACTACGACTCCCCGCAGCACACCTGGCGCACCCGGGTCGTGATCGCGCCGAAAAACGAGATGCACACCTTGATGGACCTGGGCGTCGCCGACGAAGCGCTCACGACCGCGCTGCTCCACGGTATTCAGCAAGTCGCGCTCAAGCTGAACCTGCACAAGGAAGGCTTCGAGATCCGCGCCGACGTGCTGCCGCCGTACCAGCAGGTCGGGTACTTGCGCTTCAAGGTGCGTGCGGGGAAGCGCGACCGCTCGCCCGAGGAAAAGCTCGAGCACGCCGCCGCCGAGCGCGCCCGCTTCGAGGAGCTCAGTACCGAGATGGAGGCGCTCTACGACGAGGTCGCCCAGCCGGCGGCGTCCGGGGAAGCGTCCTAGCGGCCAACCATCCGCGCGTGGCGAAGCTTCCGCGCGCACCATGATGACCATCGACGCATGCGGCGGCGACGCCGCTGTGATCGTCGTCGGCGGCGGCCACGCCGGCTTCGAAGCCGCGCTCGCGGCCGCGCGCCTCGGCGCCGAAACGCTCCTCGTGACCGGCGATCCCGATCGCATCTGCACGCTCGCCTGCAACCCGTCGATCGGCGGCAGCGCGAAGGGCCAGCTGGTGCGCGAGATCGATGCGCTCGGCGGCGCGATGGCGCGCGTAACCGACCGCGTCTCGCTGCACGCGCGCGTGCTCAACGAATCCAAAGGGCCGTCGGTGCGCGCGCTGCGCGCGCTCGCCGATAAGCCCAGCTACGTGCGCGTCGCGAACGCAACGATCGCCGCGCAACCCAATCTCACCGTCGTGCGCGGGATGGCGGAGGATCTCGTGGTCGCCGGCGGCGCGGTGCGCGGCGTCGCGCTCGCGGACGGCCGCACGCTGCGCGCGCCCAACGTCGTGCTCGCGACGGGAACGTTCCTGGGCGGCAAGACCTTCCGTGGCGACGAGGTGCGCGCCGAAGGGCGCTTCGGCGAAGCACCTGCGATAGGATTGAGCGCAGCGCTCGCACGGCTCGGATTTCCCTTAGCCCGCTTGAAAACCGGCACGCCGCCGCGCGTCGACCGCACGTCGCTCGACCTGTCCGCAATGGCCGTGCAAACGCCCAGCGCGACGCCGTTGCCGTTCTCGTATGCGAGCCCGCGCGCGTTCGCGGGGCCGCAACTGCCGTGCTGGATCGTCGACACCAACGAGCGCACGCACGCGCTCGTGCGCGAGAACTTGCACCGCTCGCCGCTGTACGGGCTCGATCTGATCCGCGGTATCGGACCGCGCTACTGTCCGTCGATCGAAGACAAGGTCGTCAAGTTCGCGCACAACCCGACGCATCAGATTTTCGTGGAACCGGAAGGCTGGGACGAGCCCGCGTTCTACGTGGGCGGATTCTCGACGTCGCTGCCCGCCGACGTGCAGCTCGCGATGCTGCGCACGCTGCCCGGCTTCAATGCCGTCGTGATGCTGCGCGCGGGCTATGCCGTGGAATATGATTTCGTCGCGCCGACGGAGCTCGACCCGAGCCTGGAGACGCGCCGCGTCGCGGGGCTGTTTCACTGCGGCCAGCTCAACGGCACCAGCGGCTACGAAGAAGCCGCGGCGCAAGGCCTTGTCGCGGGGATCAACGCGGCCCGTCGCGCGCACGGCAAGGCACCGCTGCGGCTGGGCCGCGAGACGTCGTACATCGGCGTGCTGATCGACGACCTCGTGACGCGCGGCGTCGACGAGCCGTACCGCATGCTGACCTCGCGGGCGGAGCACCGCGTGATCCTCCGCCACGACAACGCCGATCTGCGGCTGACCCCGGTCGGCCGGGAGCTCGGCCTCGTCGATGACCCCGCCTGGGAGCGGTTCGTCGCGCGCCGGGACGCGCTGGCCTCGGCGCGGCGCCACGCCGAGAGGCTGAAACTGGGGCCCGCTGTTGTTGGCAGGACCACCCTTCTTCCCGGCGCGACGCTTGCCGATGCTCTGCGGCGCCCCGACCTGGCGATCCGCGACGTCCTCGACCGGTTTCCTCCGGATACGGATCCCGAGCTCGCGGCGCGCGTCGAGATCGAGCTGAAGATGGAAGGCTACGTGCGGCGCCAGCAGCTTGCCGTCGACCGCGCCGGCCGGGATGAGGCCGTTGCTCTACCCGCGGACCTCGACTATGCGGCAATCCGAGCGTTATCGCGCGAAGCGTCGCGAGAAGCTTCAGCGCGCCCGCCCGCGGACGCTCGGCGCCGCGGCACGCATCCCCGGGATTGCTCCGTCGGACGTCGCACTCGTCGGCGTCCACGTGCACCGCCTAGCGGCGCGAAACTCCGTACCGGCGTGACGCCGCTGCCGGAGGCGGCGGCGCTTGCCGTCTTGCGCGCGGCCGGCGTTGAGGGGCCGTTGGCGGAGCGCCTCGCGGTCTACGCGGCGCTGGTGCTTGCGGCAAATCGCCGGCTCAACCTCACGGGGGCGAAGGACGGCACGGCGTTTGCCGGCCACATCCTGGACGCGCTGACGCTCGCCGCCGACGTCATCGGGCCGTTGGTCGACGTGGGTTCGGGCAACGGCGTGCCCGGCATCCCACTCGCGATCGCGACGGGCGCGCACGTCGCCCTCCTGGAGCCGATCAAGAAGCGCGCGACCTTCCTTTCGGGGGTGATCGCCGAGCTGGGCCTCGACGGGGAGGCCGTCGCCGCCCGCGCTGAGGATGCCGCTCGAGATCCGAGCTATCGGGAGCGGTTTCAGACCGCAACGGCGCGCGCGGTCGGCTCTGCCTCCACGGTTGCGGAACTTACGGTGCCGTTCTTGGCCGTCGGCGGGCGCGCGTTGCTCCAACGAGGCGCTTTAGACACGCCGGAAAGGAACGCCGTCGCCGACGCCGCGCTCGTGCTCGGCGCGGAGCTCGTCGAGGAGCGCGCGCTAGCCGGCGAGCGCCGGGTTCTCATTCTGGAAAAGCGAGCGTCTACGAGCGCGCGTTTCCCTCGCAAAAACGGCGTGCCGGCCAAGCGACCACTTTGCGCTTAGCGCCGCTCCGCCAGTGTTTCACGCTAAACATTTCTTTGTATGACAGAGTTGTGTTTCCCGGGAAACTTTCTTCGACTAGTCGGACGTCGCGTGCCGAACCCTTCGACGGGCTCAGCGGTGGCAGGCGCGATGGCTTCATCGTGCGCGGCGCTGCGGGCAGGTCGACACGAGCTGCGGGGCTTGCGCTAGAATAGATCCCTGTGCGCCATCCGCTCGACGACGTCTTGGTCGCTGCCCTCGCCTCGGCCGGTGTCTATGCGGTTGGCGGGCGCGTCCGCGATGAGTTTCGCGCCCTGCTCGACGGGGTTGAGCGGCCGCCCAAGGACTTGGACTACGTCGTCACCGGCCTGGCGCTTCCCGAGTTGCTCGCTGCGCTCGAATCCGTTGGGCGCGTCGATGTCGTCGGGGCGTCGTTTGCCGTCCTGAAGTTCCGGCACCGGGCGGGCGAGGCGGATATCGCGCTGCCACGCCGCGAGCGGTCCACCGGGGTCGGGCACAAGGACTTCGCCGTCGAAGCCGGGCCGGACGTGCCGCTCGATGACGACCTCGGGCGGCGGGATTTCCGCATGAACATGATCGCCCGGCGGCTGGCCGACGACGAGGTCGTCGACCCGTACGGTGGCGTCGCAGACATCCGGGCGGGTCGCATCGACATCGTGCACGAGGCGACGTTCGAGGAAGACCCGCTACGGCTGCTTCGGGCCGCCCAATTCGCCGCGCGCTTCGGCTATACGCTTTCGAACCGTACGGTGGCGGCGATGCGCGCCTCGGCGGGCCTGGTGTCGACCGTCTCCGCGGAGCGCGTCGGCGAGGAGATCGCCAAGCTCCTGACGGCGCGGGCGCCGTCAGTCGGCTTCGAGATCCTGCGGGCAACCGGCGTGCTCGCGCAGGTCTGGCCCGAGCTCCTCGAGGGGCTCGACGTCGACCAAAACGAGTGGCACGCATACGACGTCTACCGCCACAACCTCGCCACGCTGGACGCCGCGCCCGCCGGCGACGTCACGCTGCGGCTCGCCGCGCTCTTGCACGACGTGGGCAAGCCGCGGACGGCGGCGCCCCGGCCCGACGGGCGCGGCAATACGTTCTACCAGCACGAGCACGTCGGCGCCGAGATGGTGCCGCCGATGCTGGCCCGGCTCCGGCTCCCCAACGAGACCGTCGAGACGGTGGCCCACCTCGTGCGGCACCACATGTACTCCGCGGACCCGGAGTGCCAGGACAAGACACTGCGGCGCTTTATCCGCCGGATCGGGCCGGAGCACTTGGACCGGCTGTTCGCGCTGCGCTGGGCGGACGTCGACGGCTCGGGACTGCCCAAGCGCGACGACTCGAACGAGCGCTTTCAAGCGCGCATCGCGGCCGTGCTGGCGGAAGGCCCGCCGTTCCGCATCCGCGACTTGGCGATCTCTGGTGACGACATCGTCGCGATGTTCGAGCGCTTGGGCCTCGCCGCAGCGGGATTTCGCGGCGACCGGCGCGTTGGAGAGGTGCTCCACGCGCTGTTCGAGGAGGTCACCGACGACCCGTCTCGGAACGAGGCGGGCTTGCTCGCCGAGCGCGCGGAACGCTACGTGGACGAGCACTTCCGCGCGTCCTGAAGTAAGGTTCGCCTCGTTGGTTGTTCCGGAGCATACGACGGCTCGCGTGATCGCGATCGTCAACCAGAAGGGCGGGGTGGGCAAGTCGACGACCGCCGTCAACCTCGGCGCGTCCCTGGCCCTGCTCGGCCGGCGTGTCCTGGTGGTGGACATCGACCCCCAAGGAAATACCACGACCGGGATCGGCGTCGACAAGCGCGCGGTCGAGCGCGACATCTACAACGTGTTGCTGCAGAACGCGGCGGTGCGCGACGTCATGCGGCCGACGGAGGTCGAGAACCTCTTCATCGTCCCCGCGACGCTCAACCTCGCTGGCGCCGAGGTGGAGCTCGTGTCCGCCCTGCAGCGCGAAAACCGTTTGAAAACCTCGCTTTTCCCTGTGCTCCGCGACTACGACGACATCCTGATCGACTGCCCGCCTTCGCTGGGACTGCTGACCATCAACGCGCTCACTGCCGCCACCGAGATCATCATCCCGGTGCAGGCGGAATACTATGCGCTCGAGGGACTCAGCCAGCTCGTGGCGATCGTGCGCCGCATCAAGGAAGGCCTCAATCCCGAGCTCGCGATCCGCGGCGTGCTGATCACGATGTTCGACGGACGTACCAAGCTAGCGACCGAGGTGCTTGAAGAGGTCCACCGCTACTTCCCCGACCGGGTGTTCCAGACGCAGATTCCGCGCAACATCCGGCTGTCGGAAGCGCCCTCGTACGGGAAGCCGGCGATCCTGTTCGACGTGAAGAGCCGCGGCGCGCAGGCTTACCTTTCTCTCGCAAAGGAACTCGTGGCGTGAGCAAGCGCGGACTCGGAAGCGGCTTGGGCGCGCTGTTGGGCGACGGCGGCACGGCGGACGTGACCACGGCGACCCCGTTGCCAAAGCGCGACCTCCAACAGATCCCCCTTGCGAAGATCCGGCCCAACCCGCATCAGCCGCGCACCACGTTCGACGCGGCCGCGCTCGAAGAACTGCGCGCGTCCATCGCCGCCTTCGGCGTCCTCGTGCCCGTGATCGTGCGGGAGCGCGGCGATGGCTTCGAGCTCATCGCGGGCGAACGGCGGCTGCGCGCGTCGCAGGCGGCGGGGCTGCAGACGATACCCGCAATCGTTCGGCCGTCCGACGACCGCGAGTCGCTCGAGGTTGCGATCGTCGAGAACTTGCAGCGCGAGAACCTCGATGCGCTCGAAGAGGCGATGGGCTTCGCGCACCTGATGGAAGCGTACGATTTCACCCAAGAACAGGTGGCCGAACGCGTCGGCAAGAGCCGGCCTGCGATCGCGAACACGCTGCGTCTGCTGTCGCTGCCGGACTCTATCAAACAGTTCGTGCGCGAGGGTAAGCTCACCGCCGGGCACGGGCGCGCACTGCTCGCGATGCCGGCGGAACGGCGCGAATCCATGGCGCGCCGCGCCGTCGACGACGAGCTGTCGGTTCGCGCGCTCGAGAAGCTCGCGCAGGACGCCGCGCCGAAGCGTGCGCGCGCGAACACGCCGCCGCAACGCGCGGACGGCGATCGCGACGCGTTCGTGGAACGCCTGCGCTTCAAGTTCGCAACGCAAGTGCGCGTGGTGCAGCACGAGCGCGGCGGCACGATCGAGCTGCGGTATTCCGACCCGTCGGATCTGCTGCGCATTGCGGACTTGCTGTTGGGAGAATCGTCGTGAGAACGTTCCTGCGGGCAGCGTGCGCGCTGCTCTGCATCGCAACGCTCGGCGCCACGCCCGCGCCGCGGCGCGCCGTGCAATACGGGCCCGTGCCGAACAACGCGCAGACCGCGCTGATCAAGAAGTACGTCGACGCGCTGCGCGCAGGCCGCTACGATGCGGCGTTCGCGCTGCTCACCGACGACGAGCGCAAATATTTCGGCGACGCCGCGGCGTATCGCAGCGTCTTTACCGCCGACGGCGTCACGCTAGAGCGCGCGATGGTCGCCGGCGCGCGCGGCGATGACCGCGGCCGCGTGTACTTCGTGCGCGAGCGCATCGCGTACGTCGATCACGCGACCGACAAGCGCCGTGAAGTCGACGCGACGGTGCCGCTCGGCGTGCTGCCGGAACACGGCGTGCTGCACGTCAAAGATCCCGGCAAACCCTATCGGGCGTTTCCGTCGAAATCCACGGCGGACGCGTCGGGCCTGCGCGTGACCGTGAAGAAGGTCGACTTCTACCCGGACCGCATCGACGTCGTCGTGACGTTCGCTAATATCGGCGACAACTTCGTCACCCTGTTACCGTACGGCAAGAGCGTGCTGCGGGACGACCGCGGCGGCGCCTACCGCATCTTGGCGACGAAAAACTGGACCGTGACCGACAAGCCGTTGTTCCAGGGCGTCCGGCTCGCGCCCAACTCGCAGTACACGGGATCGCTCGCCTTCACCGCGCCGCGGCTGGGGGACGTGAAACGCTCCTGGTCGCTCACCGTCGCGCCCTCGCTGCGGGAGGGCGGGGACGAGCCGTTCGACATCACGATACCTATCGCGCCGTCGACCTGATCCAGAGAGGAACCGACTTGGGGGCTACGGAACGGTCGCACCGCCCGGCGGCGGCCTTCGGAAGAGGGCGCCGACGTTTTGCCGTTCTTATGGGAGTCGCATTCATGCGTCGCTTCGTACTCTCCCTCGCCGCCGTCCTGAGCGCCGCCGCGCTGAGCGCTTGCAGCGGGGGCGGCTCGGTCCTCGGCTTCGGCGGGGACAACCCGAGCCCCGATCACGTGATCATCACCACGGCGGCACCATCGAACATCGCGCGCGTGTTGCCGGGTGCCGGCATCGCACTGAGCGCCACGCAGGTGCACGGCTCCCAAAACGGCATGCTCTCAGGCACCAACTACCGGTGGAGCGCGGCGCTGACCACCGGCGACAGCTACATCTTCAACACGTTAGGCCAGAGGAGGCCGTGCCTTTCGGTCACCACGTCCACGGGCGCGCCCGGCGCGACGCAGGTGCCTTACACGCAGGACTTCGGGATCTACATCGCGATCGACCCCGTCAACGAAGCGAACATCATCTTCTTCCCGCCGACCATACTGCCGCTGCCGACCGGCTTCGCAACGATCACCCCGAACTATCCGTACTGCGTCACCGTCAACGCCCAGCCTGGGAAGATCACCGGGAGCGGTCTCGGCACGACGTTCACGCCGACCGGGCCGCCGGGCTCGATCACGGTGGCCGTGGTGAACCCGCAGAACCCGCTGCAATAAGACGCTACCGGCGATGACGACGAGGAGCGGCGACGCTCCTCGTTCGCGTTTGCGGGGCATCTATGCGCTGATCGACCCGGACCGCGTCGAGCCGATCGCATTCACCGAGGCATTGTTGCGCGGGGGGATCCGGCTGGTCCAGATCCGCGCGAAGAACGGCATTGACGGGGCGACCCTGATCGCCGTGGTCACGCGCGTCCGCGCGGCCGGCGGCTTGGCGATCGTCAACGACGATGTGCGCCTGGCGCGCCTCGCCGACGGCGTGCACCTCGGCCAGGACGACGCCGCGGACCTCGACCTTCGCGCGCTGCGCACCGCGCTGCGCGACGGCGTCATCGGCCTGTCGTGCGGGACGCCGCAGGAAGCGCGCGCCGCCGACCCCGGGCTCATCGACTACGTCGGCGCCGGCCCGGCGTTTGCGACCCCGTCCAAAGACGACGCGGGCCTCCCGATCGGCCTGAGCGGCGTGTGCGCGGTCGCGGAGGCGACGGCCTTGCCGTGCGCGGCGATCGGTGGCATCGGCCTCGCGAACGTCGCGCGCATCCGCGAGACGGGCGCCCCGATGGCGGCGGTGCTTTCGGCGCTGCTGCGCGACGACGTCGAATCCGCCGCGCGCGAGCTCGTCGCGCGCTGGGACGGCGCGCCCGCATGACGGTCGTCGCGACGGTGGGGACGACGCACCCGCTCGCCTTCGCCGGGCTCGGCTTTGCGCTGGTCGCGCTCGCGGACGACGCGGTCCGCCCCGTGTGCGTGGTCGCGGGCGTAACGGCGCAGGACGCCGATCGCGTGACGGCATCCGTGGCGCTCGACGCCGCGACGATCCGCGCGCAGTTCGACGCGCTGCGCGCCGCAAACGTCGATGCGTTCCACGTGGGGGCACTCGTCTCGGCCGACGCCGTGGCTGCGGTCGCCCGCGGCCTCGCAGCGTATCCCGGCGTCCCGGTCGTCGTCGACCCGGTGCTCGCGGCGAGCGGCGGCGACGTTCTCGCGGGCCAGGCGACGCGAGCCGCGCTGCGCGACATACTGTTCGCTCGCGCGACGCTGATCACGCCGAACCTCGCGGAAGCCGGCGCGTTCGCGGGCCGAACGATTGCGGACGTGGACGCGATGCACGCTGCCGCGCAGGCGTTGCTCGCATTCGGATCGCGCGCGGTGCTCGTCAAGGGCGGCCATCTCGACGGCGACGCCGTCGACGTGCTCGCAAACGCGGAAGGCACGCACGAGTTTCGCGCGCCGCGCGTCGGCGGTGAGCTGCGCGGCACGGGCGACCTGCTTGCGGTGACGATCGCTGCGTGCCTTGCGCGCGGCGCATCGCTCGCGGAAGCGATCGAACACGCCCGCCACCGCGTGCGCGACGCGATCGCGCGCGGCGTCGCGTTCGCCGGCACGCGTGTCGCGGCGTTGCCGTAAACGCGCGAGCGCCGCAGGTCAGGCGCTGCCGACGCCCATCGCGTGTTTCACGGCGGTCATGGTCTCGGCGGCCGTGGGGCGGACCGCGTCGGCGCCGCGGCGCAGGACGTCGCGGACGGTTGACGGGTCGGCCGAAAGCTCCGCGTAGCGTTCGCGCAGCGGCCGCAGCGTCTCGACGAGGATCTCGGCCAGCTCTTTCTTGAGGTCGCCGTAGCCGCGCGCGTTCGCAAAGTGCGCTTCGGCCTGCTCCACCGTCGCGCCGGACGCGGCCATGTAGATCGCGAGCAAGTTGGTCACGCCGGGGCGTGCCGGGTCGACACGTATCTCGCGGCCGCTGTCCGTCTGGGCGGACATCACCGTCTTTTTGATCCGGTCCGGCGGGTCGAGCACGCGGATGGCGTGCGCCGAACCCGCGGCGCTCTTCGACATCTTTTTGCTAGGATCGTCGAGGCCCATGATCCGCGCGCCCGCTTTGGGGATCGTCGCTTGCGGCAGGATGAACACGTCGCCGTAGGCCGCGTTGAAACGCTGCGCGAGGTCCCGTGTCAGCTCGATGTGCTGCTTTTGGTCTTCGCCGACCGGAACGTGCGTCGTGCGATAGAGCAGGATGTCCGCGGCCATCAGCACCGGGTAGGTGAACAGCCCAACCCGCACCTCGCCTTTGTGCGTCTCCGACTTTTCCTTGAACTGCGTCATGCGGTTGAGCTGTCCCATCGACGCAATGCACGACAGATACCACGTCAGCTCGCCGTGCTGGTGCACGTCGCTCTGCACGAACAGCCGCGATTTCGCCGGGTCGATCCCGGCCGCGAGCAAGACCGTCGCCGTTTCGACGATCTGGCTTCGAAGCGCCTCGGGCGCTTGGGGCACGGTCAGCGCGTGCATGTCGACGAGGCAGAAGATGTTCAGCGCGTCGTCCTGCCCGTTCACCCACTGCTTGATCGCCCCGAAATAGTTCCCGATGTGGATGCTGCCGGTGGGCTGGATTCCGGAGAAGACGACGGCGCGTGCCATGTCGTTGCAGTTCTAGTCGTCGCGCTTGGGCCCTCGCCGCCGGTCGCGCCCGATGTCCGCAAATCCGCGCCGCATCTCGGCGAAGCCGGCGCGCATCTCGGACGTGAGTTGCTCGAAGCGTCCCTCGAAACGTTCCTCGATGCGCGCGAATCCGCGATCCATGCGGACGGACTGCAGCTCGGCGGCTTCCTTCACCGTCACGATGAGCGCGTGCAAGTCGTCACCGCGCCGGTCCAAGCCGTCCAGCCGCGCGTCGATGCCGTCGAAGCGCTCGTCCATGCGATCGAGGCGCGCGTCCACGCGGTCGAACCGTGCGTCCACGCGGTCGAACCGCGCGTCGATGGCGTCAAAGCGTTGGTCGTGCGCCTTTAGGTGGCGGTCGTGCGCCGACAGATGCCGGTCCGCACCGTCCGCTCTGCGGTTCAGCGAGGCGAAGCCGCGCTTGAGCGCTTCGAGGATCGTTTGTGTTTCGGTTCCCGTCGGTTCCATGCGACCAGCGTAGCTCTCCGGTATGAACGTTTCGTGTCCCGGTCGTTACGGGCTGTAGCGGGGTAACGCCTCGCGCAGCTGATCCAGCGCCCACCCGATGTCGTCGAGACTGGCCGCATAGGAGAAGCGAAGATAGCCTTTGCCCGCGGCGCCGAAGCTGGAGCCACCCAGGCACGCGACGCCCGCGTTCTCGAGCAGCCACTTCGCGAGGTGCTTGTCGTCGGTCGTGAGCTGCGATACGTTGGGGAACGCGTAGAACGCGCCTTCGGGGAGCGTGCACGACACGCCCGGGATGGTGTTCAGGCCCGACACGATCGCGTCGCGGCGCTCGCGGAACGTCGCGTTCATCTGCTGCACCGGCGCGTCGTCGCCGGTGAGCGCGGCGATGCCGGCGCGCTGGACGAACGTCGCGACGCACGAGAACGTGTTGTTGTTGAACAGCGTCACGCGCTTGGCGATCTCTTCGGGCGCGATGCAGTAACCCAGCCGCCAGCCCGTCATCGCGTAGGCTTTCGAAAATCCGTCGACGATCACGGTGCGCTCGCGCATCCCGTCGATCTTCGTGATGGACTCGAACGTCGGGCCGTAGATGTTGCGCGAATAGATCTCATCCGCGATCACCAAAAAGTTGTGCTGTTGCGCGAGCGCCGCGATGGTCTCGAGGTCGTCGCGGGTGAGCACGCCGCCCGTCGGGTTGTGCGGCGAGTTGATGACGACGGCTTTGGTCTTCGGCGTGATCTTCGCGGCGAGCTCGTCGAGGTCGAGCCGCCAGTTGCGCGACTCGAGCAGGTGGACAGGGATGGCTTTCGCCTC
Source organism: Vulcanimicrobiota bacterium (assembly GCA_963792235.1). Lineage (GTDB taxonomy): Bacteria > Vulcanimicrobiota > Vulcanimicrobiia > Vulcanimicrobiales > Vulcanimicrobiaceae > Vulcanimicrobium. Next base: position 8,124 of record CAWBVR010000015.1, on the reverse strand, counting down.
GAGGTAGCTTGCCGCCGACGCGTACGCCGGGTAGGCCGGATCGGCGTAGAGCAGCTCGTCGCCGGGATCGAGCAGAGCCGATAGCAGGTTCCAGATGATCGGCTTGGCGCCCGCGCCCACGACGACGTGCTCGCGAGTGTACGGCTCGGCGAGGCCGCGGAACGTGCTCGCGTACGCCGCGATCGTGTCGCGCAGCTCGGGGATCCCGGCCGAGGGCGTGTAGTGGCTGTAGTTCTCCTCGATCGCGCGGATGCCGGCTCGCTTGATATGGTCTGGAGTATCGAAGTCGGGTTCGCCGATCTCCATATGAACGACGCGGCGTCCCGTGGCCTCGATCGCCTTTGCGCGGGCAAGGACTTCGAAGGCGCTCTCGGACCCGAGCCGGGACGCGGCGGCGCAGAGATAATCGGAGTGGTGAGCGATGGTCGTCATGGGGAACCTGCAAGCGAGGTCGGCGACCGGAGATCGCCGAACGGGGCGAGACTGATGCGGACGCTGACGGAAGTATTCGCCCCGGGCGCGCCGTCGCTACCGGAAGGGCTACGAACGCTCGTCGTTTCTCCCGACCGAACGGTCGAACCTGGAACGACGGTTCGCGCCACGTTCGCGTTCTACAACTTCGGCGGCGCCGCCGCGACCGGGCTGCGCGTCCGCTTCAACCTCCCCGACGGCCTGCGCTACGTTGCCGGCAGCGCGCGTCTCGACGACCGCGCGCTCGACGACGTCCGCGGCGAAACGAGCCTGCTCAGCCCAAACGGCGCCGACGTCGGCGAGGTGCCGCCGGGCGTCGAGCGCCGCATCGCGTTGGCCTACGTCGTCGCGCCGACCATCGAGAACGGCGCCGCCATCGAGCTGCAAGCGGCGCTCGCGAGCAACGAGACCGACGTCATCGGCTCGAACGTCGTGCGGCTTGTCGCCAGCAGCGCGCCGCAGCTGGAGAACCCCGAGACCGTCGCGTCGCTCGAAGCGGTCCGCGTCGCGGAGCCGGGCGAAGAGATCGTCGCGACGGCGCGCGTGCGCAACAGCGGCCACGCGACCGCGCACGACGTCGTGGTCGTGCTGCCGGTGCCCGACCGCACGACGTACATCGACGGCAGCGCGCGCATCGACGGCCGCGAGGTCGCGATCGACGAGCGCGGTGGGGACCCGTTCGGCTTCGGCAACGCGACGGTGGCGTCGCCTTCGCTTGCCGCGGGGGCGACGCTCGTGGTGGAGTACCGCGCGCGCATCGACTCGCCGCTCGACGACAACACGCGCATCGTGTTAGGCGGCGCGGTCGCGTCCGCGGAGACGGCCGAGTTCGAGCTGGCCCGCGCGGAGCTTACCGTCCGCAGCGCGAGCCGCTTCGACACCGAGGCGACCCGGCTCGTCGTCGACGCGCCCAGCGAGGTCGAACCGGGCCGGCGCGTGCGCGTCGGTCTGATCGCGGAAAACAACGGCACCTGTGCCGCCGAGGACGCCCGCGTCCGGCTCACGCTGCCCGAAGGCTTGCGCTACGCGCCCGGCTCCCGCGCGGTCGACGGCCGGTCGGTCAGCGAGAGCGAGACGCCCGGCTCGTTCGTGTTCCCGCGCGTCGATGCGGGCCGACGCGTCGAGGCCGCCATCGACGCCTATGTCGTCTCGCCCGCGGTGGACGGCACCCCGCTGCCGGTCGGCGGTTCGCTGCAGTGGTCGACGGGCTCGCGCACGTTCGAGCGCACGCTCACGGTGCGGTCGTCGCCGCGCTTCCTCGAGGCGCGCAACACCCTGACGCTCGACGGTTCGTCGCAGGTCACCCCGGGCAGCGAAGTGCGCGGCACGATCCGCATCGCCAACGACGGAACCGCGCAGGCGACGGGCGTGCGCATCGTCATCGAAGCCGATCCGGTGTTGCAGCTGCTGCGCTATGCCGACGGGGGCGGCGAGGCGCGCGTGCAGCCTGGCGGCATCGACGTCGGCACGCTCGCGCCGGGCGCGACGCGCACGTTCACGCTGGTCGGCACCGTCGCGTCGCCCATCGCCGACCGCTTCGCCATCCGGCTGCGCGCGCGGCTCGAGAACGATCAGACCGCCGCCGCGGTGCTCGGTCAGCTGGAGCTGCTGGTCCGCTCGCGACCGCGCTTCGCGCCGGCGAGTTCGGCACTGTCGTATCCGGCGGGCGATCCGCTGCGGCCCAGCGGCCACGGCGACGTGCAGGTGGTCGTCGTCAACGACGGCACCGATGCGGCGCGCGACGCGCGCCTGCACCTGGACATCACCGACGATGCGCGCATCGAGGCGGTCGACGGCGCGACGCGCGTCGGCACGTCGATTCTGTTCGGCGACATCCAGCCCGGCGCGCGCGCCGAAGCGACGGTGCGGCTGCGTTTGGCGCGAATCGTCGCGCGCGGCACGGCGATCACCGTCAACGGCCGCCTGGAAGCGGTTGGGCTGCTGCCGCTCGCGCTCGCGCCCGTCACGATCCCCACCATCGCGGAGCCGCGGTTCGACCAAGGCGCCTCGCTGCGCACGCAGCCGTGGGAGACCGTCGATGCGGGTGAGCCGCTCTACGTCCGCCTGAGCGTCCGCAACACCGGTGACGGCGCGGCGAGCCGGCTCGTGCTGCGCGGCCAGCTGCCGCCGCACACGGCATACCTTCCGGGCTCGACGCTCGTGAACGACGTTCCGCTGCTCGATGTCGACGGCGGCTCCGTGCTGTGGTCGAAGAACGGTCTTTTGCTTGAGGACGTCGACCCGGGCGTCGAGGTGGTCGTCCGCTACGGCACGATCGTCAACACGCCGCTCGCGGCCGGGACGCTGATCGACGCCCACCTCGACCTCGCCTGGGACGGCGGCGGCGTCCTCGCCATCTCGTCGCCCACCGTCCGCGTCCGCTCCACGCCGGCGTTCGCCGTGCGGGCGAGCGGGTTGCCGTTTTCGGTCTCGGGCATCGCACCGCGCACCGCCGACGTCCTCGAAGACATCGCGGAGCAGCGCCGCGCCGCCCAGGTCCAGCTCCCGCCGCCGTTCGCCGCGCTGCCACCGCCGCTGGCCGAACCGCCCGTGGCCTCGCCGCCGCAACCGCCGGCCCCGCCGGATCGCGCGACGTTCCGCTACGACGAAGAAGCGATCGACGCGCGCTTCACGCCCGCCCCGCCCCCGCCCGCCCCGCCGGTCGTTCCGCCGCAGTTCGTCGAACCACCCCGGGCCGTCGTCCCGCCGCCTGCACCCCCGGTCGTCGAGCCGCCGCCGGTCTTTACGCCGCGGCCGGCCGCAGCCGTCGAAGCGCCCGCGCCCGAACGTGTCGCGCCGCCTGAGCCGGCCCATCCCGCTCCGGTTGCCGAGCCTCCCGCTCCACCGCCCGTCGAAGCGCCGGCCCACGCGGAAGCGCCGCCGGCCTACGAGATCGCAATGCCCGATGCGGACGTCGCGGCGGGCTCGGTCGCGGCGCTCCCGGAGCAGCCCGAGCACGTCGACGAGATCGCGCTCGCCCAGGCAGAGCAGACGGCAACGATCCCTGCGCCGGCGCCCGAAGCCGAAACCGCTCCGTTCGCGGAAGCCGCTCCCGTCGCCGAAGCCGCTCCCGTCGCCGAAGCCACGCCGGTCGCGGAAGCCACGCCGGTCGCGGAAGCGGCACCCGCCGTGGAAGCATCCGCAGCCGTTGAAGCACCCATGGTCGCTGAAGCGGCCGCAGCGCCCGAGCCGCCGCCCGTCGTCGAGCCTGCGCTCGTCGCCGAAGCTGCCCCCGTCGCGCCGCCGCCGGTGCCTGAACCCGTCGCAGTCGTGGCGCCGGCACCCGCGCCCGCGCCGGCCGCCGTTCGGCAACGCGTTCGCCTGGTATTTGCGTACGATGCGCTGGAGCGCGCGCTGCGCTTCCTCGAGCAGTCGGATTACGGCGGGCTGATCACGCACCTGTTCGCGATCCGCACGCTGCTGCCGACGGCGCTCGTCGGCGTCAACGGCGACGTCCCCGGCAAGCTCGCTGCGGAGCGCGAGGCGCTGCGCGGCGTGGTCGACCGGCTGTTCATCAAGATGCGGATGCCGCGCTACGCGCTGACCGGGAAAGATCTCGAAGACCGCTCGAGCCGGCTCGCGCTGGTCGAGCTCGTGCGTTCGCTGCAAGACGCGCAGCCGGCGGAAGAAAGCGTCGCCGGCGACGCGACCGTGGTGCTTGAAGGGCCGATCGAGACGGAACGGCTCGTCGCGCTCGTCACCGCATTGGAATCCGATCCGCTCGGCAGCGCGCGCCCGTGGCTGATCCTCGCGCAGATGCTGCCGTCAACCTTCGTGGCGCCGCCGGGCGGCGAGGCGATGAACGCATATCGCAGCGCGCTGATCGCGACGTTCACCAACGTTGCGGCGCTCCCGAATGAAGAGTTCCACCGCGTCCTCGTCGGGACGCAGAACGCTGCGCTCGATGCCGCGTTGCGCGACGTACGTGCCGCGTTGCGCGACGTGCTCGAAGCGGCGGCCGCAAAAGCATAAGCGTGCTCGCCGTCGAGCTCCCGCACGGCGAGTTCCTCGTCTTCGGAATCTTCTTCTTCATCGTCGGCGTGGGGCTGATCGCCATCGCGCGCTTCTTCCCGCAATCGTCGGCGCCGGTCGTCACGGCGGTCGCACCGGTCGAGACGTTGTCGCTCGACGAGCCGGACGCGGCGTGGGAACCGCAAACATCAATGGTCCCCGAGATCGTCGCGCACGCCATCACGTGGCCCGCACTCGTCGACCCTGCGGCGGGCGTGCTCGACGACAACGAACGCCGCCGCGTGATCGACGGCTTGGGCATCGTCGGCGACCCGTGGTGCGCGAGCATCCTCGCCAAAGCGTTCGAACAAGAGCACGGCGAGCTGCGCGTTGCCGCGATCGAGTCGCTGGGCCACTGTACCGCCGACGTCGTCGTCCCGACGCTGCAGCAGGCCTACACCTCGGACGTCGTCGCGGAACGGTACGCCGCCGTCGACGGCGCGTCGCGCCGCTCCGACGTGAAGCTGCTGGAGCGCGCGCTCCACGACGAAGACACGACCGTCGCCATCGCCGCCGCATACGGCCTGCAACGGGCGAACCGCAAAGACGTCATCGAGAATAATCTCGTCGCCCGCATCGACGAACCGGCAAACGAAATCCGGCGAGTCCTCGAGCTCCTCGGCTAAATCGGCGGGATGTTCCGCCCGAAATATTCCGCGATGACGTGCTGCGCGATCGGCGCTGCGACGCTGGCGCCGTAGCCGCCGGACTTCTCCATGTAGACGGCCAGCGCGATCTTCGGATGCTTCGCCGGCGCGTACGCGACAAACCACGTGGTGTTCGCGCCGTGGCCGCCTTCGGTCTCCGCGGTCCCCGTCTTGCCGCCGAACGGCAACCCCGCGATCGCGAGGCCGTACGCGGTGCCGCCCGGATCGGTCACCTTGTCCATGCCGGCGTGTACTTCGCGCAGCGACTCCGCCGTGACGTTCACCTTGCGGATCACTTCGTGATCGAACGTTTTCAGCACGCGGCCGCGCGGCGACACGATCTTCGTGACGATGTGCGGGCGGTACAGCGTGCCGCCGTTCGCGACGGTCGCGGTGACGTTGGCCATCTGCAGCGGCGTCGCTTGCATCGCGCCCTGCCCGATCGCGAGCTGGCAGACGTCGCTGGGCTCGAGGCGCACGTGGTAGTTTCTCTGCGTCCACTCCTCGGTGGGCCAGTTGCCGGGAAACTCGCCCGGCAGATCGACTTGCAGGCGGGATCCCAGCCCGTACTGCGTCGCGTAGTAGCGCAGCCGGTCGTGGCCCAGCTTGAAACCGAGCTGGTAGAAGTATCCGTCGGACGATGCGGCGAGCGCGCGCACGAACCCCGTCGTCCCCAGCCCGCCGGACGCGATGTCGCGAAACAACACGCCGTGGCATTTGAACGCGCCCGAATCGTACAGGACCTGGTTCGGCTTGATGACGCCGCTGGAGATCGCGCCCGAGCCGGTGACCATCTTGAACGTCGAGCCGGTCGGGGACGCGGCGCCGATCGCGCGGTCGTAGAGCGGGTTGAGCTTGTCGTTGAGCAGCCGCGCGTACTTCTTCTCGTCGATCGGCGTCGCGAACTCGTTGGGATCGAATTCCGGCATCGATGCAAGCGCGAGCACGCCGCCGTTCGAGGGATCGATGACGACGACCGCGCCTGACAAACGCTGGCCGCGGCCTTTGCCCCACTTGGCGAGCTGCGTGCGCAAGTTCTTTTCGACGATCTTCTGCAAGCGCCAGTCGATCGTCGTGACCAGCGTGTTGCCCGGGATCGGATCGAGCGGCTTGAGCCGGCGCACCAGCGAGCCCGACGCGTTGACCTCGACCTGCTGGCCGCCCGCGCGCCCGTGCAGCGCCTCTTCGTACCAGTTCTCGAGCCCGTCTTTGCCGGTCACGTCGTTCGGTGAATAGCCCAGCTTCTTGCGATGCTGGTACTCGTCTTCGTCGATCACGCCGACGTAGCCGAAGAGATGCGCGCCCGTCTTGCCGTACGGGTAGTTGCGCACCGGCTGCTCTTCCATGTCGACGCCGGGGAGGCTGCTCTGCGTCTCCGCGAGCCGCGCCGTCTGCGCGGGCGTGAGATCGGTCGCGAGGATCACGGGACCGTTCGGCTCGTCCACCTTGACCGCGTCGAAATCGGCGTAGGTCTTCCCGTGGTGGTGCAGCATGCGCTGGCGCAGCTTGGCTTCCGGGACGCGCAGCACCTCAGCCAGCATTGCGAGCGTCTTATCGATATCCGTGACTTCCGACGGCACGAGCGCGCACACGAACGACGGCCGCGAGCGCACGAGCACGGCGTGGTGGCGGTCGACGATCAAGCCGCGCGGCGCGGCGACGGGGATCACTTGGATTTGATTCGCGCGCGCGGCCGCGGCGAACGTCTCGCCCTGCACCAGCTGTACTTGCGCGAGCCGCACGACGATCGCGACCAAGCCGACGGCGAGCGCCGCACAGAACAGCAGCAGACGCGAGACCGGACGGTCCCCGGACAGGCGCTCGATGGCCGCCATCAGGTGTACCCGTACCGTTCGATCGTCGTTTTGTCGGTGACGAGCCGGCCGCGTATCACCAGCCAGCCGAACGCGACGAGCGCGGTGAGCAGCGCGCGCCACAGCGACGTGTGCAGGTGCGCGGTCGCGAACCCGGGCGGGAAGCCTTCGATGCGCATGATCGACCAGAACATCAGGTCGCGCACGAGTACCGCCAGGCCACACAGCACCGCCGGCACGAACGCGCCGTCGGCGAACATGCGCCGCGAAACCAGGCCGACGAGCAGCGCCACGACCGTCGTCGAGATCGTCCAGCCGCCGCTCGTGCCGCCGAACACGTCTTCGAGCAGCCCGGCGGGTAGCGCCAGCAACGCGCCGCGGCGCGAACCGGCGCGCGACGCATACAGCACGACGGCGACCGTGACGAGCGACGGCACCGCGCCGCGGAACGCGAACAGCGGCACCAGCACGGTCTGCAGAAACGCGAGCAGCGCGGTCCAGCCGAACACCGGCCAATACGCGGGGCCCACCGTGATCTCGATGCTGCGATATTTTCTACGGTAGAACGATGACACGCGACAAGGCCGAGAGGTCCGCGGCAGGTTGGACGATGGCGGTTTGATCGAGCGCGCCCGCGGAGATCGGCTCGATCTGCTTGATGCGCCCAATAAGCACGCCCGCGTGGAACGAGCGGCCCTCGCCGGTGACGACGCGGTCGCCGACGTGCAGCTTCGCGTCCTGCGAGACGTACTGCAGCTTCACGCGCGACGACGTGCCGACCGCGATCGCCCACCAGCGCCCGTGCTGCACGACCGCGGGGAGCTTCGACGTCGCGTCGGTGACGAGCAGCACTTTGGACGAGAACGGCCCGACCTCGACGACGCGGCCGACGACGCCCGCGCCGGTGACCACACCGTCGTCGCGGTGGATGTGGTCTTTCGCCCCGCGGTCGATCGTCAGGACGCGCTGCGATGCTTCGGGATCGTAGCCGATCACCGTCGCCTCGACGCCGTCGGGGTGTGCGAGCTTCGCGGTGGCGAGATCGCTTGCGGCCGGAACGCGCGCGAGCCGTTCGCGCAGCTCGTCGTTCTGCGTGCGCAGTGTGGCGTTCTCGGTTCGCAGCCGGCCGTTGTCGGACGCGAGCGCGGGCGTGCGCACCACGTTGGTGAAGCCGGTGCGCA